>CAVRXW010000037.1:0-115163 GCA_963725125.1 uncultured Actinomycetes bacterium | reverse complement strand
ATTGACGGCCAGCTTGAGTGCCAGTCCCTGGCCGTTGCCGCCGATCCGTGTCGGTGTCCCGAGTACCTGCAGTACCGGCTCGGCTCGGGAGTAGGCCTGCTCGTCCCCGCCGACCATGATGGTGAGTGTGCCCGACTGCACCTGGGGCACGCTTCCGGACACAGGCGCATCAAGCATGGCCGCCCCGCGCGCCCGCACGCGCCCAGCCATCTCCCGGCTCGCGTGAGGACTCACCGTACTCAGGTCCACCCAGATCTTCTGCGGGCCCAGACCCGCAAGGATCCCATCGCGGCCAGAGCCGATGGCCTCCAGCACACTGTCGTCGGGGATCGAGGTCAAAACGATGTCTGCCGCTTCGGCGACCTGTCGCGGCGTGTCGCGCCAGCGCAGGCCCTGGTCCACCAGAGGCTGGGCGTCCTCCCGGGCCCGTTCCTCGCCGTAGACCTCATATCCTGCGGCCAGGAGGCGGGCGGCCATGTTGCCCCCCATGTGGCCGAGGCCGACGAAGCCGAGCTTCGTGGATGTGGTTGCCGTCATCTCAGTCCTTCCTTCGATCGTGGCCAGGTCGTCCTCAGCCAGCTCGAGGTCCGCTGATGCAAGGACCGGATCGACCCTGGCCCGGGCGGCGGAAGCCGACGATGGCCCCCCGTTGCGGAGGGTCCAGGCCACGGCCACCGCCCCGGGAGTGGTGCCGTGGCAAACGGCGACCCGGCGGATCCGGTCCACCAGCTTGAGGTTCTCAGACAGCTGGGATTCCCGGAAGTGTCACCGCGCGGGCGCTAGTCGTCTCCTAGGGCAGAGCCTCGATCCGCTCTGGCGTCCTCGCCCTGGACAGCAGGCCCAAGGCCATCAGCGAGTAAACGATCACCCCAATCCTGGCGCGCTCGGCGAAAGGCGGGATCTCCTGTTCAGCACCCGGTCGATGAGCGAGTACGTGGCTGCAGGACCTCTACCGGGGCGATGGCGTGGGCCCCCGGAGTCGGGGACACCGAGGTTTGACACAGCCCATCAATGAAAGCACCGGGTCGGCGATCTGGCCGCCGCGGAGGCGGATCAAGCGGCTGGCCGGATGCCTCCAACGGAATTACTGGCAACAGCTAATCATGCCGATCTGCGCATAGGAATGCATTGACGCAACGCACGCTATTCGGCTACTTGCGGGCGCCGGGCCGGGGCACCAGGCATGGGTGCTGGAGCCGGGGCGGTGGTGGCCCGGGTTAGCGCCCGCCGGCTGCGGCGTGGTACTGCTCCAGCACACCAGCCGGGATGCGGCCGCGCTCACTGACCGCCAGGCCATGCTCCTTCGCCCAGGCCCGGATATCACCCGAGCGCTGACGGCCGGCCGCGGCCCGCCCGGCCCGGCGAGGCTGTGCCCGCCCGGCCCGGCGGGCGTGCTCTAGGTAGGGCGCGAGCTGCTTGCTGAACGCGGCGGCGTTCTTGGCGTTCAGGTCGATCTCATAGTCGGTGCCGTCGAAGGCGAACCGCACGGTCTGCTCGGCCGGGCCACCGGTCAGATCGTCTTCCAGGGCTACGGTTACTTTCTGGGCCATCTCTACCTTCCCGACTTCCATAGGTGCCTACACCGTATCCTGGCCCATGTCCTGCGCCCGTGAGCAACGCCGCAGATCAGGTTGCGCCTACTGTGACATGTGACGGCCACCCGCTCCATCGCCTCCTCTCGGCCATCCTGGTCGGCGCACTCGTCCTCGAACTGGGTGGTGTACAGGCGGACCAGGTCGTGTATCCGACTGGGCATGGCTACTGCTCCGTTCGATCAGATGTGCGCGGGCGCGGATACCGTGTGAGGCCGGTCTGAATCGCAGCGGACGCATCGAGGCCTGATGCTCTTGTGTGATCGAGCATCGGCGATGTCGCTTGGCCCGTCCCATCTTGGGTAATCACTTTCCCAGCGCCGGCCTTTGATGCCTGGTTTCTGCTTGGGGGATCATTGTGGGATCAATATCGACATTTTCCGGAATAGGACGGATAGCGTACCGCGGGGCTGCTTCTGCCATCTGCGGCGTGGCTGTACTCGCCGCTGTTGCGGCGATGCCGCCGTCGCCTGGATCTGCGAGGGCGGGTACCAGCGCCGTGCCACAGCCGGTGGCCGCGCAGCAGCGTCTGGCCTCGGTGGTGACGAATCAGGACTGGCCGGCCTATCTGTTTGCGGCTCGCCACCAGTCGGCGACGACCGGGCCAGTGACGATCACGCCGGGCAATGCCAGGAGCCTCAGGGCAGCGTGGGTGTTCCACGAGAAGCCAGCCACGAAACGCCAGCCGCGGGGTGGCTTCAGCGCCAGTCCTACTGTGGCGGGCGGAATGGTCTTCGTCGGTTCCCAGACCGGTGACCTCTATGCCCTGCGGGAGTCGACCGGCCAAGTCGTGTGGAGGCGCACCCTGGACTATGAGAAAGTGGGGCACAACGGCAACTGCAAGAACGCTCGCGGGATCGTGGGAACTGCCACCGTGGCAGCTGATCCCCAGACGGGGAGATCGACCGTCTATGTCCCGGGTGCTCGTTATCTGTACGCCTTTGACGCGGCAACCGGTGCGCGGGACTGGAAGTCGCTGGTCGGGCCCGCAAGAAGCGCGGCAGTCGTGGGCGCTTACTACAACTACGCATCCCCGACGGTCGCCAACGGGCTCGTCTATGAGGGCGTGTCCTCAAGCTGTGACGAGCCGTTCGTGCGTGGTGGGGTCCAGTCCTTCAGCCAGCGGACGGGCGGGTTGCAGCACAGCTTTTGGACGGACCCAGCCGGCCATGTCGGCGCCAGTGTGTGGAGCAGCGTGGCCGCGACCAGGGCCTGGGTATGGACGACCACCGGCGATCCCAAGTACACCGGGACGCATCTTTATCACGCGTATTCCTTTCTGCGCCTGAACTCCCGTACGCTCGCACTCAGCGGTGCCTGGCAACTCAAGCTTCCGCAGGCGGCGGACCTGGATTTCGGTAGTTCGCCAACGTTCTTCGACGGCACTACGCGCCGCGGGCCGCAACCGCTGGTCGGGGCATGCAACAAGAACGGCCGCTACTACGCGCTGCGCCGTGATGCCCTGGGCCGGGGGCCGGTCTGGTCCCTGCGGGTCGGGGCGGCTGCCCACACCCATCGGGGCATGTGCCTGGCGTCAGCGGTCTGGAACGCCCGGTCCAGCGACTTGTATCTGGCGGGTAACGCCAGGTACATCAACGGGCACGCCTACGACGGGTCCGTCCGGGAGGTGAGCGCGGGCACCGGCACCACCCGGTGGGCCACAGGCCTGGGTTGTGGCGTTTCTGGCACCCCCGCACTCGATGCGGCCACCGGTGTGCTCGCGGTGGCCACCTGGGTTCCATGCCGGCATAGGTCGCCGTCTGTGTACCTGCTCAGCGCTGCGACAGGCCGCATTCTGGGTACTGTGCCGCTGAAGGTAGGCGGATTCGCTCAGCCCGTGTTCGCCGGCCGCTACCTCTTCGTCGCGGACGAGTCCGGGCGGGTCGTTGCCTATAGCCCGGCGGGGCCGGGCCATGTGCGCTGCACCGGCTGGTGCACTGCACGGCATCGCCGGACGCCGGTACCACCAATTCCAGTCCCGTGAGCTGCCCGGGTTGCCGTGCTGCCTCGTGCATACCACCTCGTCGCTGGTCCGCCCGGCACGCCACGCACCGGACCAGGGCTGGGTGTACGCGTCCTTCACGTGCCAGGCCGTGGTGGTGCAGCCCTCGCACTGCCCCTGGGGCGAGTGATCGGGGGCACGCGCTAGTCGAGCAGTGCGATGAGCTTCTTTGGCGCGAGGATGCGGTAGCTGTCGGTCACGAGCTCACGGATCTCCTCCCAGTCGGTGCCGTCGGTGAGCAGCACCCCGATGCGATCACGGCCGGCTCGCGAGGCGAAGAACGGGCGGCCAATGGACAGCAGCGCCGCGCGTTCGTCTGGGCCGGCACGCAACACGAGCAGCGGGACGGGCTTGCCGGTCGGGCCCTCCCATGCCACGAGCAAGCAGAACGACCTCCGGCGGATGTCGAACGAGTGCGCCGTCGATCTCGATCTGGTGAGTGAACCGTCGACCCGCACCGTCACCTCGGGCAGCGCCAGGCATAGCGTCCGGACCCGCTCGACGATGTCCCCCGGGACCTCTATGGGCGCGCTCGCGCGAGCACTCCGGCGCGCCGCTGACGAACCACCGTCGCTCCCTTGCCGCACCGACGACCTACCGGCGGAACGCGGCTTGGACTGCGGCTGCGGTGGAGCCGTAGTACTCGGGTGGTTCGATGAAGCCCCACTCGTCGAACGGGCGACCGTCGGTGAGGGCGCGCCGGTAGCCGAAACAGGCGAGGTAGAGCGTCCGGATATACATGACCGCCTCGAGCCGGTCGAGTTCGTCGCCGGTCGGCTCGACGTGCCGGCGGTAGGCGTTGACGGCAGCGTCGATGCGCTCCTGGTTCGGCCGGCGTGGGTTCCACGAACCCGTGCCCCAGATCAGGTAAGCGAAGTCGGCGAGGCGCGGTCCGCGCCCGGACGCTTTCCAGTTGATCGCGACTGGCCCGTGCTCGCTCAGGATGGCGTGATCGGGGGCGTGGAGGAGATTTCCGTGGAGCAAGCCTTCCGGAAGGCCGTGACCGTCGTCGGCCGAGCGCACCTGGTCGCGGAGCCGCTCGAATCTCTCGCGCTCGGCGGCCGCGACCAACGCGTCGACGGCGTCGAGAAACGACAGGGCCGCCAGCAGGTCCTGACGCGGCGTGCCCTCACGGTCCGGGTCCTCACCACTCGCTCCACCCGGGCGGCCGACGGAATCGTCGTACGGCAGCGCGTGCAGCCGTCCGAGCAGCTCACCCATCATGGCGAACTTCGCGGCCCCGTCGGGGAGCGGGACGCCTTCAACGAACCGCGTCACCAGGACCGCGCTGCCATCGAAGTCAGATACCGCATCGTCGGCCGCCAGGCGCTCCGCGGGATAGTCCTGCCGCTCCAGGAATCTGAGGATCGCGGCGTCGCCCTCGACACCGGCACGCGGCCGAGCGGGAGGAAACGCGCGGGCGACCCACGGGTCGCCGTCGTTGCGGTCGATGCGGAACACGTAGGTCTTGTGCACACTGAGCTTCGTCGCCGCGACCGGGTCAATGCCGTAGCGATCCCGGAGATGAGCGAGAAGCCGCTCAGCCACGGGCTCGTGGTGCATCCGCGCACCGAGACCCAGGAGATCCGTCAGCGCTTCGGTGTAGCGCTGCCCAGTCTCCTCGGCGTGCCGCCGGACAACCTTCTTGAAGCTGGCGTCCTTGGTCATGGACAAGTCTCCCCATCACACCCTCGTCCCCCAGCGACGCGGTGTTGGAAGATGGCCTGTGACATGGACGACCGAGAGGGCGAATCCCCTTCGCCAATGGAACCCCGACCGGGGCGGCTGTTCCACAGCTCGGCGACCGGTCGCCGCCGTGAACAAACTCTTCCTAAGGCGCTCGGTCTTCGTCAAGCGCTTCACCCACGAGATGACACAGCGGGACGTGCCTATGAGTGAGCCGCGCAGGGTAAAGGCTTCGGTCGTGGTTGTGGGGGGCGGGCCTGTCGGGCTTGCGCTGGCTGTGGTGCTCGGCAAGGCGGGGCTCTCCTGCGTGCTGGTGGAGCGCCAGCTCGAGCCCTCGGCGATTCCACGGGGGCAGAACCTGACAGCGCGCAGCCTGGAACATTTCTATTACTGGGACTGCGCTGACGAACTGCGCGCGGCCCGGCTTCTGCCGCCCGGTTTCCCGATCGGGGGCATCACCGCCTACCAGAGCCTAGCGGGCGAGTACTGGTACGCTCCGGCCGGCCGGGAGACCGTCGCTGACTTCTATTACCAGCGGAACGAACGGCTGCCGCAGTACTTGACGGAATCGGTGCTGCGCAACCGGGTGATCAAGCTTAGCCCGGTCACCGCGCTGTTCGGCTGGTCGGCGGCGGCGGTGCGGCAGGACAGTGACGGCGTGCGCGTGACGGCGCGGCAGGACCCCGGCGCTATGAGCTGTGAGATCGAGGCTGACTACCTGGTGGGGTGCGACGGCGCCCGTTCGCAGGTGCGCGAGCAGGCCGGCATCGCCAGCGAGGGAGCAGATTTCGACCAGCGGATGATCCTGGCGGTCTTCCGCTCGCGTGAACTGCACGAGCACCTTGACCGCTTCCCGCTGCGGACCACGTACCGGGTGCTGCATCCGGAGCTCAACGGCTACTGGTGGTTCTTCGGGCGGGTAGACCAGGCCGAGACGTGGTTCTTCCACGCGCCAGTACACAAGGACGCGACGGCGGCCAGCGTGGACGCGCAGGCGCTGATCGAGCGGGCTGCCGGGTGTCGCGTGGCGTGCGACTTCCAGCACGTGGGGTTCTGGGATCTGCGGATCGACATCGCTGACCGCTATCGGCAGGGCCGCGTGTTCCTCGCCGGCGATGCGGCGCACAGCCACCCGCCCTACGGCGCCCATGGGCTCAACACCGGGCTCGAGGACGCGGTCAACCTCGGCTGGAAGCTGGCCGCCGTCCTGCACGGCTGGGGCGGCCCGCACCTGCTGGACAGCTACACCCAAGAGCGGCGCCCGGTGTTCGCCGGGACGGGAGAAGCGATCACCGAGGGCATCGCCCAGGACCGCGCGTTCCTCGAGCGCTACAGCCCACAGCGGGACCGCGGCGAGTTCGAACTGGCGTGGCGCGGCCGGACCTCGGGCGAAGTAGCTCCGCCGTGGTACGAGCCGCACTATGAAGGCTCGCCGATCGTATGGGGATCCGCGGGCTCGGCGTGCGGGGTCCGTGGTCACCACAGCTTCGAGGCCCGGGCAGGGCACCATCTTGCGCCCCTGGCGCTGTCCTCGGGAGCCAACATCTTCGAACGGCTGGCGGGCGGGTTCACCCTGGTCGCGCTGGGCGGGGACCGGGAGGCGGCGATGGCGTTCCAGGCCGCGGCGAGGGGCTTCGGGGTGCCGCTGCAGGTCATCGCGGACACGCTTGACGAGCAGCGAACGGCCTACGGGCGGCGCTTCATCCTCGTCCGGCCGGACCAGTACGTCACCTGGACCGGGAACGACCCGCCCGCTGACGCGGCCGCGGTGCTGCGCAGGGCCATTGGTGCCGCGGCCAGCGATGCCGCCCGGCCCGGCCCCGGCCCCGCCGGAGATTACACTTGACCGCGCAACACGAAGGATCGTCCCGGCTGGTGGTGATCCAGCCGTTAGAGGCCCTTTTCCGAATCTGGGAAGGGCCTCTTGCGTGGCGTGCGCTCGCGGGTTCTGCCGCCGTTCGTTGTGCACTGGCAATTCCTGTTGAATCCATGTATTACCCGCTTTGGGCTAATAAGAGGCGCGAGAGGAAATGCGCTGGGCCAACCGATTGACGCGACCACTTTGCGCTGCCATGATGATATTTCTTGGCACAAGCGATGTCTTGGGTGGCTGATGAGCTGACGAACGCCTCGGCTACATGGAAGAGATTTACGGCGATTGTTACGCCCGCCAAGGTTCAACGGGGGAGAACATGAAGACCGCACAAGGTATTTTGATGCTGTCCAGCGGAGCTGCCGTGGCACTCTCGCTGGCCGCCGCCATGCCCGCCGCGGCCACCCAGGCTGGCCGTCATAATGCGAATAGCACGGTCTCTATCACCTCAATCTTGAAAACCGGAGACATAGTCACCGGGGTACGCGGCACGGCGGGCGGCAAGGTTGTGCTCACCGGCTCAGGGCCCGCCGGTGGCGGCACACAGACTGGCCCGTTCCTCTACGAAGGCCATCTCACCACGGCCGCAAAGGGAGCAACGGTATCGGTGCTGACACCGCCCTTCCCCGGCGTGACATCGGCGACGTTCTACGGCCCTGACACCCATACCTTCAATCCGAAGGCAATCCCCAGTGGAGAGGTCCGCGCCGTCGGGAGCTATGTGTCGTCGTCAGCGCCCGCCGGCGTCCACGACCAGGGCATGATCTACCTCGGCCCGGTGACCGGATCGGGCGGATCATGGAAATCCATCGATGTGCCTGCTGATGGCGCCCATACGGTCGGGCACGTGCGAGCGTGCCCGAAATCCCGGCCCCACTGCTTCGTGATGGACACCATCGCGCACAGCACCATGGGTGATCTGGTGGTAGGCAACTACGACCTCAACCCCACCGTGGGCGGAGGGCTGGCCTCGGGCAATGCCTTCATCTACAACATGGCCAGGCAGCAGTGGACGTTGCTGCGCCTCGGCGGAAGCTTGTCGAGCAAGACCACGCTCTACGGCATCTGGCAAAACGGGGGGGATGCCAGTCCGCGCTACACTCTCGCCGGCGGCTCCTCAGCGAAGCGGACGCATCGGGGGGTCCTGAGGAGGACGCAGCGGGCGTTCCTCATGGCATACAACGAGCGGACCGGCACCTTCGGAAAGCCGAGGTACTACCGCTACGGCAACGCTCCGGCGCTGGTGACACACTTCGACGGAATCACAGCCGTGCCGGGTGGCTTTGACCTCGTAACCATAAGCTCGGCTGAGGACGCGTCGATGGCCTTCGTCCCGGTCACGGCCCACGGCAAATTTTTCGGCACTGCAACGTGGTATCCCATCCCTGTCACCAACAGCCCGATGTGCTCGGGCGGCTGTAGTCAGGCAACCGGGAATACCGTGTACAAGAACCGGGTGATGGGAATCTACCTTCAAAGCGGTTCCCCGGTGGTAAATACCTACCTCGCCATCGTTTCACGGCGGTAATGACGACCGGGACGAAGGCCATCGCCCGCCCCCCCGGCTCGAACTCGTCGCCCCAGCAGCCGCGGGGGCCGGGGCGGCGCCCTCGAGCTGGAGCCGCGGCACCACCCGCTCCAGCCAATGCGGCATCCACCAGGCGTAGCGGCCGAGTAGCGTCATGACCGCAGGCACCAGGACCATGCGGACCAGGGAAGCGTCGATCAGCACGGCGAAGGCCATCCCGATCGCGAGCATCTTCACCGCAGGGTCAGGGTTCAGCACAAAGCTGGTGAAGACGGTCACCATGATGGCGGCGGCGGTGGTGATGACCCGGGCGGTCGCCCCTATCCCGATCGCAACGCTGCGGTGCGGATCCCCGGTGGCGATCCAGGATTCCTGAATCCTCGACAGCAGGAAGACTTCATAATCCATCGACAGCCCGAAGACGATGCAGAACACCAGCATCGGCACGTAAGCGGGAATGGGCAGCGTGGAATGCAGCCCGATCAGGCTCGCGCCCCAGCCCCACTGGAAGATGGCGACGATGACGCCGTAGGAGGCGCCGATCGAGAGCAGGTTGAGGACCGCCGCCTTGGTTGGGATCACCACTGACCGGAACGCGGTGGTGAGCAGGATGAACGAGATCGCGATCACCGCGAGGATCAGCCACCCGATCCGGCTGCTGATCTGCTTGGTGAAGTCGACATTGCCCGCTGTGGTGCCCGTGACGTAGCTGGTCGCGGGCTGCTTGGGCAGAACGCTATCGCGCAGCATGTTCAGCAGGCTGGAAGTGGCGGCGGCCTGCGGCCGCGTGGTGGCTATCACGTTGAGCACCGCGGTGGTGCCGGCCGAGTTAACCACCGGCTCGGTGACCGACGCGACGCCCGCGGTTTTGGCGATGTCGGACCGCATAGCGGCGAGCAGCGAGTTGTTCGCCTGAGCGGACTGCTTGGGCAGTTTCACAACGACCGTCAGAGGGCCATTCACGCCGACTCCGAAGCCCTGCGAGATCAGGTCGTAGGCACGGCGGTTGCTGTCGGATGTCGGGTTCGTGCCGTTGTCAGGCTGGCCGAGCGCAATCGAAAACAGCGGGATCGCCAGGGCGGCCAGCACCGCCACACTCACCACCGCCCACGGCCACGGCCGTTCACTCACTCTTCTGCCCCAGCGGGCAAACGCGCCGTTCTCATGCCGCTTTGCCGTGTTCGCGGCGGTAGCCAGCGCCTGATCCTGCACCGAAATCCCGGCCCTGCGGGCACTGAGGCGGGCAGAGATGGAGCGCACGTTCCCGCGGACCACGCCCATGAGCGCAGGCACGAGAGTCAGCGCGGCCAGCATCGTGACCGCGACGACGATCGCCGCAGCCAGGCCCAGTGCCGCGACGAACGCGACGCCGGCGACGTAGAGGCCGAGGATCGAGACGACAACGGTGCTGCCGGCCACGACGATCGCCGCACCGGAGGTCCCGGCGGCGAGCCTGGCGGAGGTGACGATGTCCATCCCGCCGTCCACCTGCTCCCGGTGCCTGGCCATCAGGAACAGCCCGTAGTCGATGGCGACACCGAGCCCGAGCAGCGTGGCGATGGTTGGGGCGGTGGTCGGGAGCGTGGTGACCGTCGCGAGCAGCCCGAGCAGTGAGAGCCCGACGCCGACGCTGAAGACCGCGGCGAGCAGCGGGACCAAGGCCGCGACCAGCGAGCCGAACATGATGACCAGCAGCACCAGCGCGCAGGCGATACCGAGGATCTCAGACTTAAGGTCGCTCGTCGTCTGCCCGATCTCGCCCGCGGCACCGCCAAACTCAACCTGCAAGCCGGCCTTGCGCGCGGGGGCAACCGCCTTGTTCAGCCTGCTCAGATAGGAGGTGCCCAGCGACGCCGGGTTGACAGTCCACGAAACGCTGGCGTAGGCGATCGAGCCATCCGCGGACACAGTCCCAGGCTGCGGCGAGGAAAACGGGCTGACGGCCTTGATGATGTCCGGCAGCCTGGCCACATTGCTGGTCGCCTGGTTGACGGCATTCTGCTGCGCCGTGACTTTGCCGGTGCGAGCGTGGAAAACGATTTGCCCGCTGTAGCCACCTTGCTGCGGGAAGGTAGCGTGCAGCAGGTCCAGGCCGTTCTGGGATCCCGTGCCCGGCACGGTGTAGTTGTTGACGTACGAGCCGCCGTAGAAATGATTCGCGGCGAGCGCCCCGCCAAAGATGACCAGCCAGCCGAAGATGAACACCCAGTGCCGCTTCGCGGCGAGCCCGCCCAGCGCTTCGAGCAGACGGTTCACAACCCAAGCCTCTTCCGAATGTTATGAAATAACACCTCCTGCTCCGTATGTGATCCGCAGGCGGCCCGGCTCTGCGGAGTATGCACTCGGAGGCCTCTCGCTAAACACTGAGATGGCTGAGTCCTATGCAGTGCTAACTTCGGGCTAATTCATGAGATGTTGCTTTATACGTCCTTCTGGATGCTTTCGTTAGTCACCTTAGATGCCCCGTATGTCTTCGGACTGATTCGCTGTTCGCTCGGATGGGTATCTCAGCCGCGATCGCTCGCAGTCAGTTCCGAGCCTGCCGTGGGCCGCCACGAACTGTCCGATCGCCTGCCAGAACGGCATCCAGCCATAGCAGGTCTCATCGCCCGCCTTTGTGCGGCGGCCACTGCTGGCCCATCCACCGGCGGGCGGGAAAGCGAGGAAGAGCGCTGGCAGGCCGCGGCATGCGTCCAGCAGCCGCCGACAGGAGGACCTTGATGCCAAAGGCGTACGCGCTACTCGGCACGTACCCCCCCACCCAATGCGGGCTGGCGACGTTCAACGCGGCCCTGTTCGACCATCTTCGCCGGGCAGGCGAGCATGCCAGAGTGGTGCGCGTAGTCGACGAGCCGGCTCTCCATCGCGCACCTGAAGTCGTGCATGACCTCGTGAAGGGGGCCGCCCGCAGCGCCGCAATTGCCGTGCGCGTACTCAACGAGTTCGATGCTGTGATCGTTCAGCACGAGTACGGCATCTACAGCGGCCCAGACGGCTCAGACATCATTTCGTTGCTTGATGCGCTGCGCGTCCCGAGCATCGTGGTGCTGCATACCGCGCTGGCACGACCCACAGCGCGACAGCGCACGATCCTGGTGGACGTCATCGATGCCGCCAGCGCGGTCGTCACGATGACGCAGACGGCGCGTTCGCGACTGCTGGCCATCTACGGGGCGGATCCAGCGAAGGTCTCCGTGATCCCGCATGGCTCTGCCGACTTCCGGGCCGCCCCGGTGCGGCGCCGGCAAACTCCCGGGCCGATGGCACTTACCTGGGGATTGCTCGGGCCTGGCAAGGGAATCGAGCACGTGATCGACGCGGTCGCCCTGCTCCGCGATCGGGGGCTGCGGGTCGCGTATACGGTTGCTGGCGGGACCCATCCGCGCGTGCAAGCACGCGACGGCGAGGCCTACCGCCGGCTGCTCGAAAAGCGTGCGGCCGCGCAGGGTGTGGGGGATCTTGTCCGCTTCGACCGCCGGTACCTGCCTGCCGATGCGCTGAGCCGTATCATCGGCGCCGCGGACGTCGTGGTACTGCCCTATGACTCGCTGGAGCAGGTCACCTCCGGTGTCCTGATCGAGGCGGTCACGGCGGGGAAGCCGGTGATCTCGACCAGTTTCCCGCACGCGGTCGAGTTGCTGGCTGACGGCGCGGGACTCCTGGTCCAGCGTCAAGATCCGAAGGGCATCGCCGACGCGCTCCACCGGGTTCTCCGCGAGCCGGGCCTGGCCGCGCGGATGAGCCGCCATTCGGCGCAGATCGGGCCCAGCTTGCTGTGGCCAGCGGTCGCGAACCGCTACCGGGATCTTGCAGCCGGCCTTATTGGGGCGGCACGGACGGAGGCCGCTGTATGACCGGTGCTGCCGCTCCGTTCCAGCATCTGTTGCGGCTTAGTGACGAGGTCGGCTTGCTGGAGCACGCCAAGGGCATCGTGCCCAGGCTCCAGCACGGATACTGCGTCGACGATGTGGCACGCGGCCTGGTCGTGGTGTGCCGGGAGCCGTCGCCAGCCCTCGAACTCATCGCGTTGGCGCGGCGCTACCTGGACTTTCTGGCCCAGGCACAGGCACCCGACGGCAGGCTCCGCAACCGCCTCGGCTACGACCGCCGCTGGCGTGACAGGCCGGGCACCGAGGATTGCTGGGGCCGGGCGTTGTGGGGCCTTGGCACCGCCGCTGTCCGGGGGCCGGATGCGGGGATTCGTGAGGAGTCGCGCACTCGGTTCGAGTGCAGCGCGCAGGCCCGCTCTCCGTGGCCGCATGCCATGGCGTCCGCGGCGCTCGGCGCTGCCGAGATCCTCGAGGCCTGGCCTGACCATCCCGGCGCCCTCGGCCTTCTCGCCAGCGCCGCCGCCGTCATCGGTGAGCCGTCGGCGAATGCTGCCTGGCCATGGCCTTTCCCGAGGCTCAGCTACGCCAACGGGGCCCTCGCCGAAGCGGTCATCGTGGCCGGCTCGCGCCTCGGCGACGACTCTATGCTCCGCAATGGCCTGCGCATGTTGGAGTGGCTGCTGGAATGCGAAACTCGCGACGGCCACCTGTCGGTGGTGCCGGTCGGCGGCTGGGGCCCGGGCGAGGAGCGCCCCGGCTTCGACCAGCAGCCAATCGAGGTGGCCGCGATCGCGGACGCCTGCGCGCGCGCAGCATCGGTCACCGGAGATACGGCCTGGCTCAGTGGCGTCGAGATGTGCGTAGCGTGGTTCCTCGGTGACAACGATGCTAAGGTTCCCCTGCTCGACGAGCAGAGCGGTGGAGGGTGTGACGGCCTCGGTCCGAGCAGCCGCAATCGCAACCAGGGCGCCGAATCAACGTTGGCGATGATCTCCGTGATGCAGCAAGGATGCCACCTGATCGCGGTGCGGCGGTGACCGGCGGCGGCCCCGCGAGCCCGGTGCTGACCCGGACATCTCATCGGCTGACGCCGGATCCCAGCCGCACGCTGAGCCGCTTGTTCGTACCTGGCCACGAGACCTTGATCCGGGGTGAGTCGCGAGCCAGGGCAGTCATGGCTCGCATCCTGCGGATGAGCGAAGACGAGGTGGACCAAACGCTCGCCCGCACGCTATCCCGGTACGCGGGCCGGTACCGGGACCTCAGGGAGACGCTGGAACGTCATTTCAGGCTCGTCGCCCACCGGCTAGGCGACGAAACCAGCGTCAGCACAGCCCGGCAGCACCTGATCGGCGCGTACTTCACCCAGGAATACGCGCTAGAGGCCGCGGCACTATTCAACCCGTCGATCGTGCCGCACCCCGACCAGGCCCGCTGCGGACGCGGCGAACTCCGGTTCATCATGAGCCTGCGTGCCGTGGGCGAAGGCCATGTGTCGAGCATCGAGTTCAGGACCGGAACGATCAGCAACGATGGCGCGATCACCATCGATGAACCGGGACGTTTCCTCGACACCGGGCACATTCGCCCGGTCGCCTACGATCGTGAATTCTTCAAGGAGAAACTCGCCGAGGTCATTCACGACGACGAGAACGCGCAGCTTCTCTGGAGCTTGCTGCCACCTCGCTTCAGCATGGCCGAACTTGACCTGGCCGTCAGCGAACTGTCCTTGCAGCAGGAGACGCGCACGGATTCCCTGGCCCTCATCGACTGGGTGCGCTGGATAGCGGCGTCCAACTACGAAGTCGAGTTCGACGGGCGGCATGATCTGTCCGAGCGGGTTCTGTGGCCAACAGGCCCGGACGAGAGCCACGGCATCGAGGATGCCAGGTTCGTCCGCTTCATCGACGGCGGACAGCCGGCCTACTACGCGACATATACCGGGTTCGATGGCCGGAGTGTCGGATCGCATCTCCTGGAGACCAGGGACTTCCGGACGTTCACCGCCTGCCAGCTCGCCGGCCCGTCGGCGGGCAACAAGGGCATGGCGCTGTTCCCACGGCGCATCGGCGGCCGCTACGCCGCGCTATCTCGATGGGACCGGGAGAACAACTGCATCGCATACTCAGACGACCGGCATCGCTGGGGGCCGCCCATCACCATCCAGGAGCCCGCACGCCCGTGGGAGCTGGTCCAGCTCGGCAACTGTGGCTCACCGATCGAGACACCCGCGGGATGGCTGGTCCTCACCCACGGCGTCGGGCCCATGCGGGAGTACGCCATTGGCGCCATGCTTCTCGACCTCGACAACCCGGAGCGCCTGGTATCGGTGTTGCCAGAGCCCTTGCTCACGGCCGATGAATCAGAGCGTGAGGGATACGTCCCAAACGCTCTGTACTCATGCGGTTCGCTGCTGCACGGGCAGACAATCGTGCTGCCCTATGCCTGTAGCGACACCTCGGTGCGGATCGCCATGGTCCACCTTGCCCGGCTACTCGACCTTCTCAAGCGAGACTGACCCGGCAGTTTCGGCGCTGCCCTTAGCGGCCAGGCGCGGTCGGCGGCTGCCCAGGGTGCGAGCGCCGCAGCGCACTATGCCCGGTGAGCCTGCCCCTGCTCGGTAGTCCGGACAACGCAGCGGAAACCGATGTGGGTTGATGATGTCTCAACGGCCTGGCCCTGTCGCGCGGCAGGCCGGTAGCGCAAGCAGTAGTTCGGAGCGCAGAGATAGGAGCCTCCCTTGACGACCCTCCTGGGAATGTGCGCGTCAGGAGCCAGGCGGGCATAGCTGTGCTCGGGGGTCTCGACGTGCGGGTCGCGGGGGACGCAGCACGCCGGTGAGCCGCCGCGGTGCCGGGGACTGAAGAAGTCTGAGGTCCACTCCCAGACATTTCCTGTCATCTCGAAGAGGCCGTGCCCGTTCGGCGGGAACCGCTTGACTGGCATGGTGCCCGGGCGGCCATCCATCCTGAGATTTTCCCACGGGAAGCGGCCTTGCCAGGTGTTGGCCATCATGCGGCCCCCCGGCTGAAAGACGTCGCCCCAGCAGTAGACGGCCCCCTCCAGGCCACCTCTCGCTGCCCGCTCCCATTCGGCTTCGGAGGGCAGCGCCTTGCCAGCCCAGATGGCAAAGGAGGCTGCGTCCTGGTAGGCCACGTGGGTTACCGGGTGCCGCTCCCGGCCGTGCAGTGTGCTCTCCGGCCCCTCCGGGTGCCGCCACTGCGCGCCAGGAACCCATGACCACCAGTTGCGCGGATCGCCGAGGTCGACGGCCCAGCCGGCTGGTCAAAAACGAGGGAACCGGGCACGAGAAGCTCAGGCGCCACGCCCGAATACTGGGCGGGATCAGGCTGCCGTTCGGCGATGGTCATATAACCAGTAGCTCTGACGAAGCGGCGGTACTCGGCGACCGTCACGGCATGCTCGTCCATCCAGAAGCCGCTGACACTGACCCGGTGGACAGGGCTTTCCTCGGGATAGAAATCTTCCGAGCCCATGAGAAAGCTGCCACCAGGCACCCACACCATGTCTTTAAGCAGTTTGTCGTGAACCATTGCGACACGTCTCCCGCTGAATAAATCTCCCTTTATGAGAACCCCGAGCGCAACGTACCGAAAAGTATGATGAATCCGGACTTAGCAGCCTTATTAATCCGGAAATTCCCTGGTGTAAGGTGCAGGCGGTGACTCTAGGCAATTGGGATGATACATAAAGCGACGACAGGGGGATGAGGATGAACGGCAGGAAGGGCGGGCTCTCACGCAGGCGCTTCATCCAGGGGGCGGGCGCAGCGGCCGCGGCCGCAGGCATTGCCCAGATCGAGCAGTCGCAGGCCCCACCCGCGGCCGCCGCAAGCACCCAGCCGTTCCGGCCGCGGGGCAAGCTGAAGCAGCGTCCCAACCTGCTCCTCATCCTGTGCGATGAGTACCGCTTCCCGGTGGCCTACGAGTCCGGCGAACTGCAGCAGTTCCGGGCCAGGTACCTCACGGCTGAGGAGTCGCTGCGCGACCATGGCCTGGAGTTCACCAATCACTACATCATGACCTCAGCCTGCGTACCGAGCCGCACGTCGATCTTCACCGGCCAGTACCCGTCGCTGCACGGAGACAGTCAGACGCCGGGCGCGGCGAAGAGCAGCATCGAGATGGACATGTTCTGGCTCGACCCGAACACGGTCCCCACGATGGGTAACTATTTCCGGGCCGGCGGCTACGACACCTATTACAAGGGCAAGTGGCACGTCTCCGACGCCGACATACACATCCCGGGCACCTACAACCCGCTGCTGACCTTCAACAGCAAAGGTGAGCCTGACCCGGCAGGCGGAGAACATCTACCTGGCCGCTGAACGGCTCGGCCCCTACGGGTTCAGCGGCTGGATCGGCCCCGAGCCGCACGGCAGCAACCCGCTCAACTCCGGCTCCTCGGCGACTGGTGCCATCGGCCGGGACGAGAAGTTCGCCACCCAGGCCGTGGACCTGCTGAATCAGCTGAGCAAACGGGGGAGTTCGGCGGCAGCCATGGCTGATGGTCAACTCCTACGTCAACCCGCACGATGTCACCGTGTGGGGCGAGCTTCACCCTGCAAAACACGAGCTGGAACCTGCGCGGCCAGCTCACGAACAGCACGGTCCCGCTCGAGCTGTTCGAGCCCGCCAAGTACGCGGTCACCTGCGATGAGAACCTCGCCGGGAAGCCGCACTGCCAGCAGGACTACGTGGATCTCTATCCGGAGGTGTTCCAGCCGTCGCCCAACACGCTGGAGTACCACCGGTTCTACTACCAGATGCAGCAGAACGTGAACGACCAGATCCAGCGAGTCCTCGACGCGCTCAACGCTCACCCGGACATGGCCGAGAACACCATCGTGATCTTCACCTCCGACCACGGGGACTGCTTGGCGCCCATGGCGGCATGCACCAGAAGTGGCATCAAGCGTACGAGGAAGACCACCCACGTGCCGTTCATCGTGCACAACCCGACGCTGTTCGCGGGTCGGCAGACACTCGACGAGATGACCAGCCATGCCGACCTGCTGCCCACCATGCTCGGCCTGGCCGGCCTCGACCCGTCCCGGCTTCGGCACAAGCTGGCCAAGACGCCACACCGAGGTACATCCCCTGGTCGGCCGGGACCTTTCCGGCGTCATCCTCGGCGAGACCAGTCCCAGCGAGGTCACGGGGCCGGTGTACTTCATGACCGAGGACGAGGTCAGCCGCGGGTCCAACCAGACGTCTCCGGCTGGGCTTTGAGTACCGGCCGGTAATCCAGCCCAACACTGTCGAGACGGTCGTGACCTACCTGGCCACCGGTGAGAACGGCGGCCAGGAGAAATGGAAGTACTCCCGGTACTCCGACAACCCCCAATTCTGGAGCGACCCCGCTCCCTCGAGCGGCCCTGAGCGGGATGTGATGACCCTGGTATCCGGCGACGTGAACCTGCCAGGGAACAAGCAAGCGACCACGACGGTCAAAGTTAGCCCGATCGCCGACCAGACCGAGGCCTACAACCTGTCCAAAGACCCGCTTGAGCTAGTCAACCTTGTCCACAGCACGGACCCCTCCGTCCAGGCCACGATCAGTGGACTGGAAACGCTGCTGCATCAGCAGTGCGAGGCCAAGCTGCTCAAGCCGAGCAGCGGCACAGTGCCCGGGCAGCCAGACTGCTGAGCGCCGCCAGTCTGCGGGAGCTTCCCGGCACGAGAGGCCCGCATGGACTGGAGTCGCGCGGGCTGGTAGTCGCTTCAAGTCACCCGGCCGATCGCGATCGGCGGATACCGCGCCCCGGGTGGGCTCGGGCGTCCGGGGCGCGGCCTCAGAGGGCGACCGGCTCGTGGACCGCGCCGGCGTACTGGTTGCGGGGGCGGGGCAGGCCGTAGTGCTCCCGCAGCGTGCGGCCGCTGTAGTCACGCCGGTACAGGCCGCGGGCGCGCAGGATCGGCACGACGTGGTCCACGAACAGCTCCAGGCCGGAGGGCAGCGCGGCGGGCATGATGTTGAAGCCGTCGGCAGCCCTCCTGTGGAACCACTCCTCGATGGTGCCGGCGACCTGCTCGGGGGTGCCGGTGAAGGTACGGTGACCGCGGCCGCCGCCGAGCCGGGCGATGAGCTGCCGGACCGTGAGCTTCTCCCGGCGGCCCAATTCCACGATCAGCGTGTACCGGCTCTTCATCCCCTCGACCTCGTCCTCGGTGGGCAGGTCCGCTGGCAGTTCGGCGTCCAGGCTGAGCTCCTCGGGCGGCACCCGGAGCAGGCTGGCTAGGTGCCGCCTGGACTCGTCGTAGGAGATCAGTTCCTCCAGTTCGGCCTCCCGGCGGCGGGCCTCCTCCTCGGTGCTGCCGATGACGGGCACAATGCCGGGCAGGATCTTGATGGTATCCGGGTCACGGCCCAGCCGATGGGTGCGCTGCTTCAGGTCGGCGTAGAAGGCCTGCGCGCTTTCGAGGGTCTGGTGGGCGGTGAAGACGGCCTCGGCGTAGCGAGCGGCGAGGTGCTTGCCGTCCTCCGACGAACCCGCCTGCACCAGCAGTGGGTACCCCTGCGGGGAGCGGGGGATGTTCAGTGGGCCCTGCACCGAGAAGTAGCGGCCGCGGTGCGCGATGTGGTGGATCTTGGCCTCGTCGCCCCACACCCCGGATTCCTTGTCGGCGATGACCACGTCGTCTTCCCAGCTGTCCCACAGCTTGTGCACCACGTCGATGAATTCGGCGGCGCGGGCGTAGCGGTCGGCATGCGCGGGCAGCTCGTCCAGCCCGAAGTTCCGGGCCGCGTCGGCCGTCCCCGTGGTGACCACGTTCCAGCCGGCCCGGCCGCCGCTGATGTGGTCCAGCGACGCCAGCTTGCGGGCCAGGTTGTACGGGGAGTTGTAGGTCGTGGAGACGGTGGCGATCAGGCCGATCCGCTCGGTGACACCGGCCAGCGCCGTCAGCAGGGTGATCGGCTCGATGACACCGGAGGGCCGCCGGGACACCGTGCCCCACATCGACGGGCTGTCGGCGAGGAACAGCGAGTTGAACGTGCCGCGCTCGGCGATGCGGGCCAGGTTCTGGAAGTGACCGAGGTGGGTGGTGGCGTGGGGGTCGCTTTCCGGCAGCCGCCACGAGGCCTCGTGGTGGCCGGTGCTCATCAGGAACGCATTGAGGTGCAGCGAGGCGCTGGCGCTGGCCCGGCTGGCCAGCTTGTTGGGGGGTGTGCCGGGCACAGTGTGACCGTCCCTTCGTGAGGTGTGCTGGTGATGTCGTGGGTGCCCCATCAGGTCGCGGCGGTGCCCGCGGCCGGGACGCTGGCGTGCTCGTTGACGCCGAGTTCCGCCAGCAGCTGGGTACGCAGCTGCTGAAAGGCCGGTTGGGCTGGATCGCGCGGGCGCGTCAGTCCGACCGGCACGTTCAGGGTGATCTTCCCGTCAGTGAGAACCACCGCCCGGTCCGCGAGCAGCACCGCTTCCTGCACGTCGTGGGTGACGAGCAGGACGGCGGGCCGGTGGCGGGCGCACAGCGCCTGCAGCAGCGTGTGCATCCGGGTGCGGGTCAGTGCGTCCAGCGCGCCGAACGGCTCGTCCAGCAGCATGAGCTGCGGTTCCCGCACCAGCGCCCGGGCCAGCGCGACCCGCTGTGCCTCACCGCCGGAAAGGGTGGCAGGCCATGCCCGGGCGTGGCCGGTCAGCCCGACCTCGCTGAGGGCGCCGATGCTCCGCTGCCGCAGACCGGTGCGGCCGTCCGGGCCGGGCCGCAGGCCGAGCGCTACGTTGGGCAGGACCCTTAGCCACGGGATCAGCCGCGGCTCCTGGAACACCACCGCCCGGCGCTCGGGGACGAGCACGTCGCCGCCGTAGCCGGGGTCGAGCCCGCCGAGGATCCGCAGCAGCGTGCTCTTGCCCGCACCGCTGCGGCCCAGCAGCGCGACGAACTCGCCGGGCGCGATCGACAGGTCCAGCCCGCGCAGCACGCCCCGGCCCGGCTGGAAGCCGCGGGTCACGCCCGTGGCGAGCACCGCCAGCCCGGCCGGGGCCTGGCCGGCGGGCGCCTGATCTACCGTGATCGCCATCGTCACCCTCCCGCGAACGCGGCCCGCCACACCAGCAGCCGGCGTTCCAGCAGCCGGACGATGGCGTCGGTGACGAGCCCGAGGATGGCGTAGATGGTCAGGCAGCAGAACATGATGTCGATGCGGTTGGTGGCCTGCGCCTGGTTGATCAGGTACCCGAGCCCGCTCTGGGCATTGATCTCCTCGGCCACCACGTCGATGACCCAGGCTCCGACCAGCGCGAACCGCAGGCCCACCAGGAAGCCCGGCAGGGCACCCGGCAGGATCACCCTGAACACCAGGCCCAGGCGGCTCAGCCCGAACGTCCGGCCCGCCTCCACCAGCTTGTTGTCCACGTTCCGGATCGCGGCAAAGGTGTTGAGGTAGACGGGGAAGAGGCAGCCCAGCGCGATGAGGAAGACCTTCGGGGCCTCGCCCACGCCGAACCAGATGATTACCAGGGGGACCAGCCCGAGGATTGGCACCGCGCGGAACGCCTGGATGACCGGGTCGATGAGGTCCTCGCCAAGCCAGAACAGGCCGCACAGCACCGCCAGGAACACGCCCGTCCCCACCCCGAGCAGCAGCCCTTCGGCCACCCGCTGGAGGGAGATGAGCAGGTTGGACTGGAGCACACCCTGGGCGGCCAGTTCGCGCGCGGCGTCGAAGACGGCGACCGGCGAGGCCACCTCGAAGCTGGTGAACAGTCCCTGGGAGCAGACGAGCTGCCACAGTGCGATGGCGGCGATCGGGCCGATGGCGCGCCGGGCGAGCCGCGGCACCCGCATGAGGACGACCCGGCGGTGCCTGGCGCGCGCCGGGCGGATGAGCGTGAGCCCGCCCGTGCCGGGAACGGCGCCCGGCGCCAGGACCGGTCCTGGCGCGCGGGTGCCCGCCGCGAGGGCCGTGGCGCCCGCCCCCGGTGAGGTCACGCCGGCATGGTCAGCCATTCTGGGGGACCTCGTTCAGCAGGGCGTTGTACCGGGCCGACTGGGCCGCGCTGTACAGCGGGGCCACGGTGTAGGGCGCGGGGAACGCGCCGCTGCTCGCCATCAGGTTGACCATCTGCTGCAGGGCACCCTGCACCCCGGCGTTGATGGGCACGTAGGTGAAGGTCCCGCCGGCGGCGAGGATCAGCTTCGCCACCTGTGGAGTCTGGTGCTCGACGTTGACGTAGTAGTCGGTGACCCACTCGGCCTGGTGCGACTTCGCCCAGTTCTGGGCCTTGATCAGCCGCTGGATGAAGTCCTCGATGACGGCCCGCTTCGCCTTGTCCGCCAGCGCCGAGGTGGTGGCCAGCAGGTAGCCATAGCTGGGCGGCTGAACGCTGTCGATCGTGGCGAGGACCTTCGCGCCGGGATGGGTCTGCTGGTAGTCGGCCTTCTGCTCCGCGCTCACCACCGACGCGTCAGCGGCACCGCCTTGCAGCACCGTGCCGAGCTGCAGCAGGCTGACGTTGACCTGGTGGACGTCCTTTTGTGTCAGCCCGGCCTGCTTGAGTGCCCGCAGCGCGAACGCCTGCTCCGCCGTGCCGGTGGTGTAGGCGACCGGCTTGCCGCGCAACTGGGAGATCGACGTGATGCCCGGCTTGGCCAGCAGGTACATGTACGAGCCGATCGGGCGGTACACGGCGGCCGCGACCACCGGCAGATGCGCCTTGATCGCCAGCGAGGCGGGCAGGTCACCCATGGTCCCCACGTCGATCCGGTGCGCGGCGAAGCCCGCGTCGACCAGTGGGCCGCTGTCGAACTCTACGAAGTTCACCTTGTACGAGGCACCCGCCAGCGCGTGCGAGGAGGCGAACAGGGTTTGGAGGTCCTGCTGCTGGTCGCCGACGTTGAGGAGCACGCCGGAGGACCCGGAGTTCCCGCCCGGTGACGACTTCTGCGCCGCCTGACTTGACGCACAGGCGGAGACCACTGCCAGCAGGGCGGCCACGGACAGGCCGGACACCGTTCTGATGATGAAGCGTGAGGTTCGGGGGTGCACTGTCTCTCCTCGGGGCACTGGCGGCGGGGATCTCGGAACACTGCGGTCTGGGTCAGCCGTGACCCGTCTTCGCTCAGCTAATCCGCCGCTCCCGGCTTATGTCAATATTTCCGATCAATATTATGGGGAATATCAATTTTCTTTAGCGTACCCATGGACTGGGAGCCGGGCAGCACGTACTCCGCCCGGGTCTGGTCCAGCTCAGCAGATCCGGGCATGGCCGGGGCGCCCCCGCCTTGGAGTGCGGGGGCGCCCCGCCGGTCCGGCCGCCGCGCGGCGAGCTGGAGTCAGTTAGCGGCCGCCACCACGACCTGGTGCTTGTCGGTGAACGGCTGGCCCGCGACCAGCTCCGACTCGCGGCCGTCGGGGCCGACCGGCACGTCACCGATGAGCGTGACCCGGTGCAGGGTGCGCCGCTTGCCCAGGTGCTCGTAGTCGCGCGGGGCGAGGTGAGCGGTGGCGCGGTTGTCCCAGAAGGCCAGGCTGCCCGGCTCCCAGCGGAACCGCACCGTGTACTCGGGGCGGGTGAGCTCGGCGTAGAGCAGGTCGAGGATGGCCTTGCTCTCACGCGGGGAGAGATCGACGATGTGGTCGGTGAAGCCGGGGTTAACGAACAGGCCCTTCGCCTTCGTGACGGGGTGGATGCGCACCACCGGGTGGATCGCCACCAGAAGGTTGTCCTCGATCCGCTTGGACAGGGCGCCGCCGGCCTCGGACCGTTCACCGCCGTAGCGGTGCTCGGCACGCAGGCCCTCGATGAACTTCTGCACGGGCTCGGACAGCCCCTCGTAGGCGGCCTGCAGGTTCGTCCACTGGGTGTCGCCACCGACGTCGGGCACCACGTCCGCGCGCAGGATCGAGCCGGCCGGCGGGTTCACGGCGGCGGTCACGTCGGTGTGCCAGCCGGTGAAGAGGCCACGGTCGTAATAGCGCTTGAACGCCTTGCGGTAGTCCTCGCCGTAGCGCTCCTCGAAGCGCTTGTGGTCCACCGTGTAGATCTCCGGCTGCTCCTTGGGCGGGGCGTCGTCGTGTGGGTGGGCGTAGGTGAGCTTGCCGAACTGCGCGCCGAACTGGACCTGCTGCGTGTGTGTGAGGAACTGGTCGCGGAAGAAGATCACCTTGTACTTGTGGAGCGCATCCTGGATCTGCGCGATCTCCTCGGCCGACAGCGGCTCGGAGAGGTCGACCCCGCTGATGTCGGCGCCGGTGTACCCGGCGACCGGCCGCACCCTGACCGCGGTGCGAGTGTCTGCTGTGGTGGTCACCAATTGCCCCTTCCTGAGGGCGGCACGTGGAGCACGGCGATGGCGGAGCGTTTATCGCGCCGGGGATCATCACCGAGGTGCGGCGATTTCCCGTCTCCCGATGTGCCTCTTGTGTTTACCTTCAGGATTAATCCTCAGCAACGGGCGATGGCATTGTCAATTTTGCAACTTGGGAAAATAATTCTTTTCTGCCGGCGCCTCACGGGAACCGCACCGCAGGGGCCCCGGCGTGGCCAGCGCTTGGGGGAAGCCAGGTTGACATGGTTAAACAGGGCTCCGCCGGCGGCGTCACGTGGAGCCAGCCGGTGCCCACGCAAGAAGTGATCCCTATGCCAGCCGGGCGCTAGATCGTATTCTGGACGGCGAAATAACCGCCCTTTCTTTGGCGGTCAGCTGTAATGGCGCAGCCAGTCCGGCCACGGTTTGCGTATAGCAATATTGTCAGCTCGCCGGCGCAAACTCGCGCGGTGGGGCGAGCCGCGGCGGCCCAGCGGGCCGGCGTAGACCGCGTCGAGCATGACCGCGCCGGCCGAGACCGGCAGGACGTCGCCGCCGAAGCTTGTGGCCACCACCACACGGCCAGGGTCCCGGCAGATGCGCGAGCGCTCCGCGACCTCCGCCCGCATGACGTCCAGGCAGCCGGGCAGCCGGATCGCGCCCGCCTCCGCGACCACCATCACGTCCGGGTTCAGCATGTCGAGCAGCATCGCGGCGGCCCGGCCGACCAGCCGGGCACGCTCCCGCATGAGGCACACCGCGTCCGCCGTCCCCGCCCGGGCACTGGCCAGCAGGGCGAGGAAGGACGGTTTCGCGATGATCCCCGCGCTGGCCGCCCGCCGCGCGATAGCGTCGTCGCCCACCGCGGCCTGCAGGCAGCCCGACTGCCCGCACCGGCAGGTGCCCAGCCGTTCCCCGACCGGCAGATGAGCGACCGACCCGGCGGCGGAGCGGGGCCCGGTGTGCACCGTCCCGCCCGTGGCGAACGCGGCGTCCACCACGTTGCCGACGAACATGTGCACCACGCTGTCCCGGCTGCGCCGGTCCCCGAACAGTTGCTCGGCCTTGATCAGCGCCCGGGCATGGCTGTCGATCCGCACCGGCAGGCCCGTCGTCGCTGCGAGCAGATCGCGGGCCGGCACGTCCCGCCAGCCCAGCGCGGGATGATCCACCACTACTCCGGCCGCAGGATCAACCCAGCCTCCGGAGGCGACGCCCAGCCCCAGTGGCTGGCCACGGGGCGCGTGCTCGGCCGCGAATCCCGGGATCCGCTGGGCAACCCGCGTCAGTACGTCGGCCGCTGGCTGGCCATCATGCGGGTGTGCTTCCCGCGCGATGACCCGGCCGCGCAGGTCGACCATGGCCAGGGTGGACGTCAGTGCGCCGATGTGCAGACCGCAGACGACACGTTCGTCACCGATGTCCACGGGCACGTGCGGACGGCCGACGCCGTTGCGGCCCTCTTGCCGGGGGACCTCACGCACCAGCCCGGCGCGCACCAGATCTGTGCAGTACCGGCCGGCCGCGGCCGGGCTCAGCCCGGCCAGGCGCGCGATGGTGCTGCGGGGCACGGGGCCGTAGTCCAGCACGGCCCACAGCACGTCACTGGCGCTCGACGTGCGGCGCCGGTCCGTCGCTGCGGGGATATCCGCCCGGCGCAGCCGGCCAGCCGCAGCGGGCGCACGGGGGGACACCCGCCGCAGCGGGTCCGTGGTGAGTGGTGGCTGGCCAGGCATGAGCCAAGTGTGTTCGAATTTTCCTAGTTAGTCAATGGGAATTATAGGGAGTACCGCCCTCGCGCCGTGACCAGCAGGCGCGGGAACCGGTGCGGGCCTCAGCCGGACGCCACGCCACTGGTACACGCTCCCGCCTGATGCCCAGCCGCGCCGGGCATGCCCGCCAGCGCGCTGCCCCGGCTTCTGGCAGGCCGGGTAACTGCACGTCACGGCCCATTCCGTTGCCATTACCTCTGCTACTAAACTCAGCGCCAGCCCGCAGGCAGCCCGCTGCCTCTACCCGCGTAAGCACGTCTAGTGCGAAAGGGAGCCGCAGATGAGCATCAATCCGGATGCCACGGAGGAACGTGCCGGCGTCAGGCCGAATACCCGGGGGGCGCTGTGGCGGCTGGCAGGCCCGTGGTGGCTGTTCCTGGTAACCGGTATCGCGTGGCTGATCATCGCTGTGATGGTGCTGCGGTTCACCCCCGCCTCGGTCAACACCGTGGGCGTTCTCATGGGCATCCTGTTCCTGCTAGGCGCATTCAACGAATTCCTGATCGCAGCGATCCGCCAGACTTGGCGGTGGGCGCACGTCGTGATGGGCGTCTTGTTCGTGGTGGGGGCGATCTGGGCGTTCGCCCGCCCCTTCAACGCCTTCTGGGCGCTCGCCTCGGTGCTGGGGCTACTGCTCGTCTTCAAGGGCACGCTCGACATCATCGCCGCGGTCGTCACCAAGGACGTCAACAGCTCCTGGTGGCTCGGCCTGGTGGCCGGCATCCTGGAGATCGTGCTGGGCTTCTGGGCCTCTCAGCAGCAATTCCCCGCACGAGGAGCGCTGCTGCTGCTCTGGGTCGGGTTCTTTGCCCTGTTCCGCGGGATCTCTGAGATCGTCATCGGATTCGAGGTGCGCTCCCGGCAGCACGGCTAAGGAGACAGGCCTCGCGAAGGAGACGCCCTGCCCTCAGCTGCGGGACTGGAGTCCCAGCCCGGCGTCCCGCGCCTGGACAATGGCTTGTGCCCGGTCGGCGACCTGCAGCTTGGTCAAGATGTTCGACACGTGATTGCGTACGGTCTTGTGGCTCAGGCTCAGCCGGGCAGCGATCGCCACGTTGGCACGGCCCTGGGCGACCAGCTCCAGCACTTGCCGTTCGCGGTCTGTCAATTGCGGAAAGGCCGGCGGCGGGGTGGAGGAGGTGGTGAAGAAGCCGAGCATCCGCGCGGCCAGGTCCGCGCCAAAGATGATCTCGCCGCTGGCGGCGGCCTGGATGGCGCGGCGGATCTGTTCGCGGTCGGCGCCCTTGAGCAGGTAGCCGCGAGCACCGGCCCGCAGCGCCGCGAAGATCGAGTCGTCGTCGTCGAACATGGTCAGCACCAGCACGGCGATGTGCGGGCTGTCGGCCACGATACGGCGGGTGGCCTCGATCCCGTTCAGCCCGGGCATGTGCAGGTCCATGACCACGACGTCGGGTTGGGTGTCCCGGGCAAGGTCCACGGCCTCGGTACCGGTGGTGGCCGCACCCGTGGCAGCCTCGGTGTCGGTCTCATCGGTCAGCAGTGCGGTCAGCCCGTCGCGGAACAGTGGGTGGTCGTCGGCGATCAGGACCCGGATCGGTTCGGTCATGGCTGGCGCCGGATGGGCAGGCGGCCACGGACCCTGGTCCCGCGCGGAAGACCAGGCTCGATCGTCAGCTCTCCGCCCAGCTCGGCAACCCGCTCACGCATCGACGCGATGCCGACACCGGCGCGCCAGCCGTCCGGCAGGCCCACGCCGTCGTCGCACACCTCCACGCAGATGGCCTGATCGAGCTGGATCCGCACGGAGCACTGGCTGGCGTGCGCGTGCTTGGCGACGTTGGTCAGGGCCTCGGTCACGATCCGGTAGCAGGCCACCTCGACCGCCGCGGGCAGGTCGGCCAGGCCGTTTGCCGGAACGAGGGTGACGGCCAGCGTGGGCGCCTCGTATTGCAAACGCCTGATCTCCTCCTGCAGGGACCCAGCCAAGCCGAGCTCGTCGAGCGCGGGCGGGCGGAGACCGTAGACGATGCGCCGGACATCGGTGACCGCCCGCTGCGTTTCCGCCTTGAGCCTGCCCAGCAGCTCCGGCAGCTCCGGCTGCCCGGCCGACCTCGCCCGGGCGGTGTCCAGGCCCAGGGTCAGGCCAGCCAGCGTCGGCCCCAGCCCGTCATGCAGGTCCCGGCGCAGCCGCCGCCGCTCCTCTTCCCGCGCGGTGACAAGGCCCGCACGGGAGGCTTCCAGCGCCTGGCGCAGCGCCATGGCATGGGTGGCGGGCCCGGCCTGCCGGGCCAGGTCGGCAAGCAGCCGTCTGTCGTCGGGGCTGAGCTGCTCGCCAGGTCCCCGGGTGCCCACGAGCAGGCGGCCGATGGTTTCGCGCTGGGAGATGAGCGGGAACTCGGCCGTCTGGGATGGCGGAGCACCAAATGCGGCAACCGGCCGCCACCGGTCCCCGAGCCGCAGCTCGATCGCCGCATACGGCAGCCGCAGGCTGTCCGCGATGGTCTTCACGACGGAGTCCAGCGCCGACTCGGTGTCCGCCGCCTCCTCGAGGCGGCGGCCGAGCCTGGCCAGGGCCTCGTACGGTGCGCCCCGGTCGCCGTAGAACAGCCGGTCCACCTGGCGCTGCACCCTGTCTCGCAGCGGCCACAACGCCGCGGCCGCCAGGACGGTGGCCAGTACCTGGAGGGCGAGGCTCCGGTCCACGCCGAACAGCCAGCGGGCCACACCCACCACTGCCAGGTAGACAACGGCGACCATCGCGGTCAGCAACCCATACAGCACTGCCCGGTTCAGCAGGATGTCGATCTCGTACAGCCGGTAGCACAGCACCGCCACGCCGATCGCCACCGGCAGCAGCGTGCCCGCCACCAAGGTGACGGTCAGGCTCACCGGGCCGGAGTTGACCTCGTAGACGACCAGCGCCCCGGCCACCACCGGCAGCACCGCGAGGAACCACTTGAGCTGCTGGCGCTCCACCCGGCCCGCCCGGCGCCACCGTAGCGTGACGCTCACCGCCCCTGCCGCGACCGCATAGAGCCCGCACCCCAGGGCCAGGGCCTGCAGCGCCTCGAACAGCCGGTCGGCGGAGGCAACGGCATAGGGATTCGGCAGGTTGCGGAGGTACGGGCCCGCGCTCTGCGGGATGAACGCGTAACCAGCAATCCACAGCGGGATGAAGGCCAGCGCCGCCCACAGCGCGGGCCGCCACCGCCGCGACAGGAGCCTGCCATCAGGGAAGACCAGCGGTAGCACCAGCCCGCCCAAGGCGATCGAGACGCCACCGTCCCAATTGGTCGCCCACAGCATCTCGGGGGCGAACGGCAGCGAACCGGGAGAATGGACCAGCGTGTATCGCGAGTAGGCGAACGTCATCGAGGAGACCGCGCCCGCCAGCCCGATCAGGCACAGCAACGGGCCTATCGGATGGCCGGGCCGGCGGGCCAGCAGGACCCACCCCATCCACGCGAACCCCAGGACGCCCGGTACGGCGAACACCGACACGTCGTTGCCCGCGACGGCCAGTGCGGCAGTCGCAAACCCCAGCACCGTGGCCAGCACGGCCGCCACCCGCGCCAGCCCGGCATAGCTCAGCCACCCCACCGCACTCGCCGGTTCGGCGGCTGACCATCTCCGGAGGCCCAGATCCACACCTCTACGATCGGTCCTTCTGGTCCCGCTGTCACGGGACAGGTGTCCCGTCCGTTCCGGGATCATTTTTCGATACGCTGCGCCGCGCCTGGCCCGCGCCATTTCGATGGCCTGGCCTGGCGGCCCAGACACAACGATCGCGGTGCGCCCCCGCCATCGGGAGCGCACCGCGAGTGTGGCGTCAGGCGCGACGGGCCGTGTTACAGGCCCATCGAGCGCTGGTTCAGCTTCGGGCCCATCCGCAGGCCGTTCTCCGAGATCGCAAGGTGCGACTCATCGGAGAAGACCATGTCGATGTAGAAGTTGAAATTCCAGTTGTCGTTGTCGTCGTCAACGAAGACAGGCCAGACGCCTGAGGTGTGCTGGGGCGTGAAGGTCAGCCAGACGCCACCGCCCGGCGTGAGGTCGCTGAGCGGTGCCTGCGCGAGGATGTCGAGTGCGAACGGCCCGTGCGTCGAGAAGTTGTCGAACGCGCCGTAGCTGTCGCTCGCCCGCGCCACGATCTGGTTGCGGCGGTTGCGGACCACGACCTCGATGATGCTGGCCTCCTCCTTGTTGTCGGTTCCGGTCTGGAAGGTGATCAGGACGTTTTGCAGGGTCGGGTCCGCGGGCGCCGCCTGCCGCGCCTCGTGCGGCGCGGCTGGCCGGACGGCTGCCTGCAGGGCTTCCCAGGTGACCTGGGCTGTTCCCCCGGCCACCGCACTTTCCTGCCCGTTTTGCTCAAGTACTTCGGTCATTGCTACTCCTTGTTCGGACAAGTACGGCGGCCGAAAGGGGCTCCGGCCAGTCCCCCGTACTGCCAGCCACAGCTGGCTTCCTCTGTGGAGAGCATCGGTGGGCAGGTGTCCCGGTGTCATGGGGCAGGCGTCACGAAGCGCAACGGAAATATCGCCGCTTACCCGGGCATCCGTACTGCCGGCTTCGGGACTGAGACAGGGCCGGCCGCGCGCCAGCGCCGGCCACCTGCACACAATTGGTGCGGATGGCCGGGATGACATCGGCATCGGTGGCCGTTGTTACCCCGGGACGACGAGGTCCGTTGGCGGCCGGCTGGTGGTGCGGGCCGGCCGGAGGCACTGCCCGGCCGGGCAGCCCGCGCCCGCCGGGGAAACAACCGAGAGGATGTGTATGGCCACCGGACTGCCCGCGTCTGCTGGGCGGCGGATCGCGCTGATCGCCCACGACCACAAGAAACAGGACATGCTGGAGTGGGCGGAGTACAACATCGGCCTGCTGGCTGGGCACGAACTGTTCGCGACCGCGACCACCGGCCGTCTGCTGCAGGAACAGCTCGGGCTGCCGGTCACCTGTTTCCGCAGCGGCCCGTTCGGCGGCGACCAGCAGATCGGCGCCCGGATCGCCGAAGGCGAGATCGATCTGCTGGTGTTCTTGTGGGATCCGCTGGAGCCCCAGCCGCACGACCCCGACGTCAAGGCGCTGCTGCGGGTCGCGGTGGTCTGCAACATTCCGGTTGCCTGCAACCGGGCCACCGCCGACTTTCTGATCTCCTCACCCCTGATGGGCCGCATCCACCAGCCGTGGGACCCCGCAGACCCAGGCCCGCCCGCCAGCCGCCCAGAAGTCGGTGACCCGGATCGCCTGACGGCAGCGCAGGTGATTTAACCGGAGCCGTTTCATGCCGGACGGCCCGGGCAGGGCACTACCTGCGGCTGCGGCAGCGAGGTTGCCGTGCGTGCCGGGCCGTCTGGGCTACTGCGGGCGGTGAACCCGGGTCCGGCCAGGAGCCTGGTGAAGCGTCTTGATCAGGAGCACCGCTGCCCGGCCTGGCCTGGCTCAGGCTGCTTCGTACCCTCCCCCAGAGGTGCCCTGGCCGTCGGGAGCGCCGGAGAGCCGGTAGTAGATCAGCGTCACGACAAGGGCGATGAACGGAGCGATGAGCGTTCCCGAAATCACCGTGCTCAGCCCGTTGCGCAGCAGCAACGGCAGCGCGAGGAAGATGAGCCCGAGCACGAAGTCCACGACGATCAAGATCACGAACACCAGCACCAGCGTGCCGAAGACGTGCCATCCGTTGCCCCGGACAAGCTGCTGGCTGCGGCCGAACGATGCGAGCGCGCCCGGACCGTTCGATGACGATGACCGGCACGATCACAGCCCAGATCGTGATCAGGAACAGGCCGGGGACGATGATCAGGATGAGGCCGATCGTGATCGCGATGCCGGCCAGGATCGACGCGATCGCGACCGGCCCGATGGAGGGGGTGGCTGCGGACACGGTCTGGCCGAAAGACAGATCAGCGCGGCCGTCTCGGACATCCTGCACCGCCTTGACCAGCGCCGCCTGGAGCAGGAAGGCGGCGACGAACTCCACGATGGAGCCGAGGAAGACCCCGAAGATGCCGCCGATCAGCGCGAGAAGCCCGGCGACGACCGCAGCGGCAAGGTAAATGACGAAGGCGATCGTCATCAGATGCACCGCATGCGCCCGGTACATCTTCCACGCCTCTTCGAGCACGCCCGATAGGGGATTCATGGCGGCGATCGTACAGCCGCCGGTTAAGAGGAACCCGCCAACACGGCCGTGTCACGCAGTACTTCACCTAGCGTGTCCGGACGGCCACCTCATCTGCCAGCGCGCTTGTCCCTACCACAACAACCGCAGCACCCCGCGAAGACTTCTGTGATCATGATGTTTCCTCTTGTGCTCCGGAGCCACCGCCCGTGGTTCGGGTAAACGTGAATGCCTGGCGGCCCAACCGTGCCCAGTCCAGCGGCGGCCGTGTCTCGGGGACGCCTGGCCGGTCGCGCGGGAGCCGCACCCGCAGCGACAGGGGGCGGATCGTGCAGTGCACGGGCGTGGGCATCAGCACTGATTCGCCGTCGATCCCGACCGGGATCTGCGGTTGGTCGGCGTCGATGACGACCTCGCGGGCGGTGAGCACCGTGACGCTGCGTGAACGTGCTTTCCGGCGGAGCAGCCTGGCTGCCTGGGCGGCGTTTTCGATCTTTACGCCGACGACGCCCAGCACACCCTGGTCGAGCCGTGCGCGCCGGCCCATTCCGGCGATATCGCCGGTCTCGTACGGGTTGTTGCTCACCAGCACCGCTTGCGGCCCGTCGAGTATCAGCTGCCCGCCGACCCGGACGACCAGGTGCGCCCCCTCGTGGCCGCTCAGCAGGTCGGGAAGCAGCTGAAGCGCGGTGCCGGACTTGTCGTCGCGGTAGGCAGGGCTCTGCACGACCTGGGCGTAAGCGCCGAACGACGCGTTGTTGACGAACGTGCGGTCTCCGATCAGGCCAAGGTCGATGCGCACCTCTACGCCGTCGGTGAGGGCATCCAGGCAGGCGGCAGGGTCGTCACGGTCCAGCCCAAGATCGAGGGCGAAGTGGTTGCGGGTGCCCGCCGAGATCACCATTACCGGGACGTCCCGTCCGGCGGCGATGCCCGCGACGAGAGCCTGGGTTCCGTCGCCGCCCGCCACTCCGAGCAGGTCGGCGCCGGCGTCTACCGCCTGCCGTGCCATGGCGGCTACGTCCACCACTCCGGGACCTTCGAGCAGAGCCACCTCGGCGCCGAGCGCGGTGGCCTTGTCCTTGAGCCCGAACTTCCCGACCTTTCCGCCGCCTGACCTCGGGTTCATGATCACGAAGGGCTGCCGCCGCGGCACCGCCGCATCTTCGCGCGGTTTCGCCGGCGAGCGGCCACCGCTGAGCGCCGTGCGCCCCGCGGCTACAGCCACTGCCGCGAGGACGACGCTGAGCGCGACCTCCCACAGCAGCCCAGCGGCGATGTACACCACGATCACGGCCACCGGCGCGGCGACCAGGACCGCGCACGCGAGCCAGCGCACGATGCCGCGGTAAGCCAGGAACCACCATGCCGCCGCGCACCCGATGGCTAGCCCTGCGAAACCCACGAGCAGCGCGGCAATGCTTGCCAGCACACCGGACAGCAGGACCACCACCAGCACGGCGAGCGCGGCGGCGAACGCCAGCCGGGCCAGCCAGCGCTGGGCCAAGGTGCCATGGGCCGCCGCCCCGGGCGCGGCACCCGCCCCACCCGGCGGCCCGCCGCCCCGGTCTGCCCCACCATCGACCTTGCGCGTCATGCTTGTCCTCTCCCGGACTCACTCCGGCGACATCACCGCGAAAGCCCGTCTCCCTTCGAGAGTCAAGCCGGTTTCCGGCCGGTGCGGTTCACCCCGGCCGAGTGAAATGCCGCTGCCGGAGCAACGCCGTGGCCCGGTGCTCACCGACGTGGAACGCGCCCGGCCTAGCCGGGGGGTGGTGATGCGGGAATGTCGCGCGGCGGGCCAGTTTCGGTAGCCGTCGGGCCTGGGGCCGTCTGGTCGGCGGCGGTCCATTGGGCGCCCGTTTCGTCGCGGAATGCGGCGGTGGCGGCCTCGACCGTGGGGAAGAAGTGGTGTGGATCGATGGTGCGGGTGAGCCCGTAGCGTTCGATTTTGCGCCGTACCGGGTCTTTGAGTTCCGCGAAGACCAGGCTGATGCCCTGGGCGTTCAGCGTCTCGTCGAGTTGTTCGAGCACGTCGGAGGCGGTGGTGTCTACGTCGGTCATCGGCTCGGCGGCAATGACGATCCAGGCAGGCGGCGGGTCTGCCTTGGCCAGCCGCCTGATCTCGTCGCGGAACGTCTTGGCGTTGGCGAAGAACAACGGGGCGTCGAACCGGTAGATCACCAGGCCGGGCAGGTGCTGGGCGCCGGGATAGGTGTGCGTGTCGTGGTAGCCCTCCAGCCCTGCCACCCGCCCCAGCACCGTCTCGTAGGGCCACCAGGCCCGCCGGAATACGTTGAGAATCGACAGGCCGACGGCGATCGCGATCCCGGGCAGCACTCCGAGCAGGGCGACACCGAGGAAGGCCGCGATCGACAGCAGGAACTCGGCCTTGCGCTGCCGCCACAGCCGCATCGTGGCGGGGATGTCGGCCAGGGACAGCGAGGCGGTGATCACCACTGCGGCCAGGGCGGGCTGGGGCAGGTTCCGGAACAGGCCCGGGACCAGCACGATCATGAGAATGATCAGGGCGGCCCCGGTGACCCCGGTGAGCTGGGTCTTGGCGCCTGCCCGTTCCGCCACCGCGGTACGCGACCCGCTGGTGCTGACCGGGAAGCCCTGGAAGAGACCGGCGGCCAGGTTGGCCGCGCCGATGCCGATCATCTCGCCGTTGCCGTGGATCTCCTGCCCGGTGCGGGCGGCGAACGCTGACGCGGTGGAGATCGTGTCGGCCAAAGACACCAAGGCGATCCCCAGTGCCCCGGCGAACAGGGCACCCAGGTCGGCGAGGCCGACGTGCGGGAGCGTGAGCGGCGGGAAACCCTTGGGGAGGACCCCGACCAGGCTGACACCGTGATCTGCCAGGCTGAAGACCGATGTGGCGGCGATGGCAAGCACGACCATGATGAGCACCGCCGGGATCTTCGGCAGCCAGCGCTGCAGCACCAGGATCAGGCATGATCCCGGCGATCCCGACCGCGGCCGCGGCAGCGACCGCCTCACCGTTGGCCAGGCCCTTGACCAAGCCGGTGAACTCGCTGATCAGGCCGTCGGCCTCGACTTTGAACCCGAACAGTTTCGGCAGCTGCCCGATCAGAATGGTCAGTGCCAGGCCGTTCATGTAGCCGATCATCGTTGGCTTGGAGATCAGGTCCGCGATGAAGCCGAGCTTCGCCACACTCGCCAAGATCATGATCGCCGCCACCATGATCGCGAGCATCGACGCCAGCGCGACCGCCCGCTTGGGGTCGCCCTTGGCGGCGATCAGCGGCAGGATCGTCGCGGCGATCATCGGCCCCAGCGAGGAGTCCGGGCCCAGCACCAAGATCCGTGACGGGCCGAAGGCCGCGTAGCCGAGCAGGCACATGATGGACGTGTACAGGCCGGTGATCGGCGGCAGGCCCGCCAGTTCCGCGTACGCCATGCCCTGCGGGACCAGCAGCGTCGTCAGCACAACCCCCGCGATAACGTCCTTGAGCAGCCACTGGCGGCGGTAGGACGAAATCACCCGCAGCCCCGGCACCAAACCGAACATGCACACCACACCCCGGCCTTGGTCGGACACTGCAACCACAAATCTCTCGCCTGGACACGCACCGCGCATCACTCGCGCAGGGTGACGGCCACCTCCCCGAGCGGGCGATCCTGATGGAGTAAGGACGCAGTGTCAGCGCTGTTTGCCGCTGGCTGCCGCCACCGTCACTCTCGCCGGGTGATGTCTGCGGCGGCTAACAGCCAGACACTCTGCGGTGGGCACGACGGCTCGCGTACAGCACTGCCGCCCCTTCTGGGAGGATGCATGAAGGCCGTGACAGTGGCACCCGGCGACATCAAGGTCGTCATGGAGTTCGCCCAGCCATGCTGACGGGAAGGTGCGGCCGTGGCAGGGATCTCATCGGGCGGCGCCCGCTCCGGCCTGTCCGTCAGGGCCCCGCTCCGGCGACGGGCAGCGGGCATCTACGGCACGATCATCACTGCGGCGGTCCTCGCCGCCGCCGGGGACCATGTGCCGACCCTTCCGCTGGTGGTCTCCATCCTGATCACGCTGCTGGTGTACTGGGTCGCCGAGGAGTACGCCGAGCTTCTGGGTGAGCAACTCGAAGCCGGGCAGGTGCCGGCCTGGGCAGAGATCCGCGCGGCGCTGGCAGCTACCTGGCCGATGGTCAGCGCGTCCTATGTTCCGCTGCTGTCGCTCGTGCTCGCGCGGCTGCTCGGGGCCTCGCCTTCCGATGCCGCCACCGTCGGGCTGGTGACCGCCATCGTGCTGCTCATGATCTATGGCTGGTCCTCCGGCCGGGCAGCCCATCTGCGGGGCAGGCAGCAACTTGCCGTCACGTCGGTCGCCGCGGCCCTGGGCCTGATGATGATCGTCCTCAAGGACGTGGTTCTCATTCACTTGCACTGAGAACCGGCTGGTCAGTCGCCGGGGCTGCGGCGCCGTTCAGGTACGGGTTCGGGGCCCGTTGTGGTGGATGCTGGCTGCTGGGTCGGGATCCGGGTGGAGAAGAACAACGCGATCAGGGTGAGCAGCGCGAGCGCGGCGAGCGCGGTGCGCAGCCCGTCCAGGCGGGCTTGCTGGTTCTCATCAAGTACCGCCTGGGTGACCGGTTTGCTCGCGCCTGCCTTGGCGAGCGCCGTCTTGAGGTCGGCGTCGGAGAGGAAGGGGATCCCGCCTGCCAGTTTGGTGCTGGCCTGGCTGCTCACCGTCGGCGGGACCGCCGGGTTGTGCTCGATGCCGTGCAGGAATGAAGCGGTCAGGGCCGCGATCAGGACCGAACCGGCCAGCGCTGTACCGATCGATGCCCCGAGATTGGTCGCGGTGTTCTGCAGACCGCCCACCTCAGGGCTCTGGTCATCCGGGACCGCGGAGACCGTCACGCTGCCGAGTTGCGAGGCCAGAGCGCCGATCCCGAGGCCGGCGAGCAGCAGCGGGACCGTCACGATCCCGGCGCCGGCGTGCACGTCGATGCTGGTGAACAGCCACACGATCCCGCCCAGCATCGCCAGCAGCCCGGCCTGGACGACGAGCCGGGGCGAGATGTGCGGCAGGAACCGCGGGATGCCCGCCGCCGCGATCAGCAGCGTGACGGACAGCGGGATGATCTTCAGTCCGGTGGCGATCGCGGAAAGACCGAGCGCGACCGACAAGTACAGCGGAATCGTGAAGAACAGTCCCGCCTGGATCAGGAACTGGAAGAAGAACATCACCAGGCCGCCGGTGAGCTGCCGGTTCCCCAGCATCGAGAGCCGGACCAGTGGCTCGGCGCCCCGCTTCTCGACGTGGTGCTCCCACACGCTGAACAGCCACAACACGAACAACCCGGCGAAGATCAGCACGATCGTCGGTGACATGCCGAGGATCGCCGGGCCGCCAGGCTTGGGCAGCACCCATCCCCACACGCTTGAGCGCAGCACGCCGAAGACCGCGAGCCCGAGCCCTGCGGCGGAGAGCACCGCACCGGTCAGGTCCAGCCGGGGCCGCATCCCGGGCGGCGCGTCCTCGACGCGGCGCGCGAGGACCAGGATCGCCAGCACGACCAGGACCTCACCGTAAAAGACATACCGCCACGAGAAGTAGGTGGTGGCAATCCCCCCGAGCACCGGGCCAACCGCCACGGCGATCGCCCCGGCCGCCATCACCAGGCCGTACGCGCGCGGACGCCCCTCGGGCCTGAAGTTGCTGGCCACCAGCGCGACGATCGCGGGAAGGATCAGCGCGGCGCCGATCCCCTCAAGAACCGACCAGCCCCCGATCAAGACGGTGAGGTTGGGGGCCAGGGCCGTGGTCAAAGAGCCCGCGCCATACACCACGCACCCGATCGAGAAGGCACGCCTGCGCCCGATCAGCGAGCCCACCTTGCCACCCGGGATCATCAGCATCGCCATCACCAGGGTGTACAGGGTGATCGCCGTCTGGATCCCGGTCACCGTAGTGCCGACGTCCTTGGCCACGGTAGCGATGGCCACGTTCATGACCGAGCTATCCAGCGTCATCAGGAACTGGCCGGACGCAAGCGTAACCAGGACCAGACCAGTTCCCCGTCCCGCCGCGGTGACCGTGCCCTGCTCAGTCATCGCTAGATCGTAGCCCCGCTTGCCGGTCGGGCCGGCCGCCGCGCACGCCGCTTAGCTGGCGGCCTCGTTGAGCCTTATCCACTGCAGCACCGCATCGGGTGACCACCTGGCGTGCCGGGCCGCGAACAGTCTCGCGGCCCGGGCGCCGCTCCATCGGGCTGGCAGCAGCCGGGCCGGGCAGGCCCGGGTCGATGGCGGGGAACCGGCGCCAGGCGTGGACCAGTTCGGTCAGCCGGATGAGCGGATCGGCGGCGGAGGCGGACGCGAATTCGGCGAGGAACTCCTCGTACCGCTGCTCGATCGCGGGCAGGTCCCAGGCCTGGGCGACCAGGGCCGCAAGCTCGCCGCCGCCCTGGTGCTCGGCGACGAAGATCTGCCCGTCGGTGACGCCGGCCTGGCGCAGCACCTGCTCCACCTCGGCCTGGCGCTCGGTGTGCGTGGTGATCCAGACGCTCGGCGCCGGGCTTGCCCAGGCCCGCCCAGCTCAGCCGGGTGCGCAGCACGTGCCGGGCCGGGCGGTCGGTCTCGGGCACCCGGGCCACCACCAGCAGCCACGACCCGTCCCAGTCGGGCTGCGGGCCGGCGAAGGCGTAGATCCGCTCGGTTCCCTCGGTGAGCAGCCGGTCACCGTCGGGCGTCAGCCACCAGCGGGTGCGCCGGCCGTGCCGCTCCGGCCTGATCCAGCCGTCGGCGGCGGTCCGGGCGAGCGCCTGGCGGATCGCCTTCTCCTCCACCCCGAGCCGGCCGAAGACCTCGATGAACGCCGAGGTCCACGCGGAACCCCCGGTCGGCAGCACGAACTCGCCGAGCACGGTGAACAGCAGCCCGCGGGCGCTGGCCGCGCCGGCCGCATGCCGGCGCGACAACGCCGGGAGGGGATCGGGTGCCAGCGGGGCAGGAGTAGCCATGGCCTCCTCCTTCGCTTCGCAGCCCGGCTGCCTCCCGCCCGGGAACACCGCGGCCTGACGTGCAATTTCTGCGTTACGCGGCGGCGCGGCTGGTGCTGGAGCGGAGTTTACTGGTCGCCCTAAATATGCTACTAGATTCCGGCAACTGTATATCAGTAGTGTAGAACGTTGTGGCCTGACGGCCGCGCGGGAGGACTCGCATGGCAGCAGCGACCGAGGACGCGGCGGGCGTGGCCCCCGCCGCGGAGCCGGGAACCGGCGGCGGCCGTGCCCCGGTCAACTTCCAGACCGATCCGTCCCGTTACCGGCACTGGCGGCTGGTGACCGATGGGCCGGTGGCGACGCTGGCGATGGACGTCGCCGAGGACGGCGGCCTGCGCGATGGCTACGAGCTGAAGCTGAACTCCTACGACCTGGGCGTGGACATCGAGCTGTACGACGCGGTGCAGCGGCTGCGGTTCGAGCACCCGCAGGTGCGCGCGGTCGTGCTGACCAGCGCCAAGGACAAGATCTTCTGCGCGGGCGCGAACATCCGGATGCTGGCGCAGTCGCCGCATCCGTGGAAGGTGAACTTCTGCAAGTTCACCAACGAGACCCGCAACGGCATCGAGGACGCGACCGCCTGCTCCGGCCAGACCTACCTGGCGGCGCTGAACGGCACGGCGTCCGGCGGCGGCTACGAGCTGGCGCTGGCGTGCGAGCACATCATGCTCGATCGACGACCGGTCCTCGGTGGTCTCGCTGCCGGAGCTGCCGCTGCTCGGCGTGCTGCCGGGCACCGGCGGGCTGACCAGGGTGACCGACAAGCGGCATGTCCGGCGGGACCTGGCCGACTACTTCGCGACCAGGTCCGAGGGGGTCGGCGGCCGGAAGGCGGTGGCCTGGCGGCTGGTCGACGAGGCGGTACCGCCCACCGTGGGCAGGAGACCGTGGCCGCGCGGGCGGCGAGCTCGCGGCCACCTCATCCCGGCCGCCGGGGCGCGGCCGGGATCGAGCTCACCCCGCTCGCAAGTGACCCGCACCGGCGACACGATCAGCTACCGCTACGTGTCGGCGCGGCTCGACCGTGACCGCGGTGAGGCCGCGATCACGGTCCGCGGGCCCGCGGCAGGATCCCCCGGCAGACGCGGCCGGCCTCCGCGACCAGGGCGCCGCGTTCTGGCCGCTGGCGGTGACTCGCGAGCTGGACGACCTGATCCTGGACCTGCGCACGAACGAGCTGGAGCTGGGCACCTGGGTGCTGCGCACCGAGGGCGACCCGCAGCGGGTGCTGGCCTACGACCGGCTGCTGCTGGGCAACACCGGTGACTGGCTGGTGAACGAGATCATGCTGTACCTGAAGCGGACGCTGAAGCGGCTGGACGTGACCAGCCGGAGCCTGATCGCGCTGATCGAGCCGGGCAGCTGCTTCGCCGGGTCGCTGCTGGAGCTGGCGCTGGCGGCGGACCGGTCGTACATGCTGGCCGGAGCTTCGAGGATGCGGGCCCCGGACGCGGAACCCGCCGTGATCGCGGTGACGAGATGAACCTGGGCCCGCTGCCCATGGGCAACGGGCTGACGCGGCTGCAGACCCGGTTCTTCGGGGACGCGGACGGGCTGGCCGCGGCAGAGAAACAGGCCGGGAGCAGCTGCTGCACGCCGAGGACGCTGAGCGCCTCGGCCTGGTCACCTTCGCGCCCGATGACATCGACTGGGCGGAGGAGGTCCGCATCGCGGTCGAGGAGCGGCACAGCTTCAGCCCCGACGCGCTGACCGGCCTGGAGGCGAACAACCGTTTCGCCGGCCCGGAAACCATCGAGACCAAGATCTTCGGGCGGCTGTCCGCCTGGCAGAACTGGATCTTCACCCGCCCGAACGCGTCCGGCCCGGACGGTGCGCTGCGGAAATACGGCACCGGTCAGCGGGCCAGCTTCGACCGGCGGCGGACGTGAGGAACGAGCGGGCGGCAGCGGGCGGAGACCGCCCGTGGGCAGGCAGGAACCGGCATGACAACCGCGGCTGACTACAGCGAGAAGATCCCGAACAACGTCAGCCTGCACGACGACCGGCGGCTGCAGCGGGCGCTGGAGTCCTGGCAGCCGAACTTCCTGTCCTGGTGGGACGCGATGGGCCCGGCGCTGCCGACCGCGGAGGTGTACCTGCGCACCGCGGTGAACGTGGGACGGGACGGCTGGGCGCGGTTCGGGTACGTGCCGATGCGCGACTACCGGTGGGGAATCTTCCTGGCCGAGCGCGATCCGGGCCGGATGATCGGCTTCGGCGAGCACAAGGGCGAGCCGGCCTGGGACAAGGTGCCCGGCGAGTACCGCGCCGCGCTGCGGCGGCTGATCGTCGTGCAGGGAGACACCGAGCCGGCGTCGGTGGAGCAGCAGCGCAACCTGGGGGCCACCGCCCCCAGCCTGTATGACCTGCGGAACCTGTTCCAGGTCAACGTGGAAGAAGGCCGGCACCTGTGGGCGATGGTGTACCTGCTGCACGCGTACTTCGGCCGGGACGGCCGGGAGGAGGCCGAGGCGCTGCTTGGCCGGTCGTCGGGCAGCCTGGAGTCGCCGCGGATCCTGGGCGCGTTCAACGAGGAGACCCCGGACTGGCTGTCGTTTTACATGTTCACCTACTTCACCGACCGGGACGGCAAGTACCAGCTCGGCACGCTGAAGGAGTCGGCGTTCGACCCGCTGAGCAGAACATGTGAGTTCATGCTCAAGGAAGAGGCGCACCACATGATGGTCGGTACCACGGGCATCGACCGGATCGTGGAGCGCACCGCGCAGGTGATGGCCGAAAACGACACCGACGACGTGACCGGCCACGGCGCGATCCCCGTGGATGTCCTGCAGAAGTACGTGAACTTCCACTACTCGGTGTCGCTGGACCTGTTCGGCGGCGAGACGTCCACGAACGTCGCCAACTACTACACCGCCGGGCTGAAGGGCCGCTGGCTGGAGGACCGGCGCCGCGATGATCACAAGCTGACCAGCGACTCGGTCCTGGTGGATGCGCTGACCGAGGATGCCAGAACAGGCGAGCAGAGCATCGGGCAGGTCGAGGTCTCCGCGCTGACCGGGCTGAACACCGACCTGCGGCGCGAGTACATCGACGACTGCCGCGGTGGCGTGAACCGGTGGAACAAGATCCTGGCGAAAGCGGGGCTTCCCCAGCGGTTGCGCCTTCCGCACGCGGCGTTCAACCGGCACGTCGGTGCGTTCGCCGGGATCGAGGCGGCCCCGGACGGGCAGATGCTGAGCCCGCAGGAGTGGCAGCGCCGCATCGGCGAGTGGCTGCCGACCGACGTGGACAAGACCTATGTCCGCTCGCTCATGCAGCCGGTCCTCGAGCGCGGAAAGATCGCTGCCTGGATCGCCCCGCCGCGCAACGGCATCAACGGCAAGCCGTTCGACTACGACTACGTCCATTTGCCCTAGTAGGCTCCCGCGAAACTCGTAACCGCAGGTCAGCGGCATCTTCTGGCTGACGTAGGCCAGACCGTACCCCAGGATTCCCCGATTCTTACCCCACCAGATGATCTGGCCCCTCCGGGCGTGCTTGCGGGATACTGAGGCAGGCGCGTTCTCACCCCGCAGGAGGGGGCGGAGTTCATGGGACGTATCCGTAAGACCCTGGCCTGGACGTTCTCACCGGGCGGCAGCATGAAGGGGCCGATCCGGGCCGAGTCGTCAGCGGAGAGGGCAGCCCGCGAGCAGGCCGAACTCCTCCGGGAGCAGAACCGACTGCTGGCCGAGCAGAACCGGCTGGCTGCCATGGCGGCAAGGCCCGCACGAGCCCGGGGCCAAGCACAGTGCCCAGGCTGTGGGGAGCCAATTGAGACAGCGCCGGCCGGGTCAGGGGTGCCCTTCGTGCACACGGACACTGGCGAGTTTTCCTGCTGACGGGCGGTCACCTGTCTGGCCGGCCCCGTCTATGACCAACTCCGGTAAAGCTGAAAGTCGCCTTCCCGCAGTGCAAGAGTCTTGTCCCAGTCGTCTCTAAGTGGGCGCACGTTGTACTCGGTTATGCAGGCGCGGATGACGCTCTCCAGGGACACGCGCCCGGTCGGCTGGTGGGCTTTCTGGGATAGGACGGCATCTGGCGCAAGCTGAGTGCGGCCTAGATGGGTGTGGGGCTCTGGGACTCTGGGGCTGGGATGCCAGTGGTAGGAAAGCACCGACTCACCGCTTGCGGTCTGGAGTTCGTAGGCGTAGGCGTGCGTGGTTACCCGCCACGGTAGACGTCCCGATTCCTTGGTCCGGATGATCTCGTACTTCATCTGGGCGCGAAGCATCAGGATGGGGCCGCGATGCTGCCGCCGCTGCAACTTGACCGGCTCGTCATTGTTGATCGTTAAACCGTGAATCTTCCCGGTCTCTGCCCAACCGCCCGGAGACAGTGTGATCTTCGCGTGAGCCACGCAGGACAGAATGTCCTTCAGCGGATCAATGAAGGCTTCGACTGCCGCTCGCGGGGTCTTACCGGGCAAAGGGAATCAGCATGGCGATCCTGGTGAGCGCAGGGTCGTCAGAGTCCTGGTACTCCCCAGCATCCCACCTGGCCAGGAAGTCATCGCCCGATATGTTCAGCACTTCCCGGGTGGCCCGGTCAAGCATGGCCCGGCCCTCTTCGCGCGTGGCCTCCACTACCTCAACCTCCGCGCATGATTGCTGTGTGTCAGGCATTGGCTCCGCCTCCTGCCAGTCCTAAGCACACTGTGTCACCCCTCGTGATGTTGGGGTAGTCATCTGACTACCTACCCACAGGTAAGCAGGTCGGTCTGACAGTCGTCTACTACCAATCAAGTGACAAATCGTCCTCATTAGAGGACTCCCGCTGGATGCAGATGGTTCACACCGGTGCGCAAGCTGGTTCCGCACCGGCGGCCTGCCACGCGGACAGGACTACCTGACATGGTTGCGCGCCCGGTCCCTGTACAGGGCCATGTGATCGCAGAGCACTGGTCACCGTGGCGCGTCAGCCCAGCCGGTTTCGGCCCATACGGTCTGCCCGCTCGCGGTGATGTCGTGGCCAAGCTTGTCCGCTAAAGCGGCGACGATGGCCAGCCCCCGGCCGTACTCGGCGTCCAGGTCGGCACTCTCTGGTACGTTCCATTCCCCGGTGCCGGTGTCGGAGATCTCGATGCGCGCCCAGCCTTGGCCGGTGCGGACGGTGACGGTGAACTCGGCGCCATCCCCACCTGCGGGTGAGTGCCGGATGGCGTTGCTGGCCAGTTCGGCGGCGATCAGTTCCATGTCCTCGGCGCAGGGTGAATCCGCGAGGATGCCGCGCACGAACTTGCGCACGGATGGGACGATGGCGGGCAGGCCGGGGAAGGTGACCGCTGTCTCCACTCCGGCATTCCCCCTGCGACACGGCACGGCCAAAGCTGTGTACACAGCTTGCACCTGAGTACACAGGTTCGTCAAGCTAGTCCCGTGCCTTCCCCCACGTACCAGCGGATCGCCGACGACCTGCGCCGGTCCATCCTTGACGGCGCCCTGCCGCCCGGTGCCCGTCTGCCCAGCCGCCACGACCTGGCGCGGCAGTATGGCGTGTCCGACCGGGTTGGCCTGGAAGCAGTCCGCCTGCTGATCGCCGAAGGATTCGCCGAGGCACGCTCCGGGTCGGGCTCCTACGTTCGCCGCCGGCCCGAGATGCAGCGCATGACCCGGTCTTGGTACACCGACCGGCCGGGCGGCTCCCCGTTCCGCGCCGCGATTAACGCTGCCGGGCGCGATGGCACCTGGGAATCGTCCACCGAGCGCGCACCGATGACCCCCGCCGTGGCGGAACGGTTCGGCGCGCAGCCGGGTGATCCCGCGATGCGGACCCGGTATACCTACCGGGCCGATGACGAGCCGGTCATGCTCGCCGAAAGCTGGGAACCGGCCGGCCTGACGACCGGGACCGCGGTCATGTTCCCCGAGGAAGGGCCGCACGCCGGGCAAGGTGTCGTGGAACGGATGGCAGTCATCGGCCAGCACATCACCCACGCCGAGGAAGCCGTCAGCGCCCGGCCTGCCCTCGCCGCCGAAGCTGAACGGCTCCACATCCGGCCCGGGGCCATCGTGCTCACCATCACCCGGACCTACCACACCAGCGAACAGTCGGTGGAAACCGCCGACATCATTCTGCCGGTCGAGCGGTACGCCCTCGTCTACGAAATCCCAGTGGCGTAGCCACGCGGCGCGCCGGGGCAAGGACTACTGGCGCGCTGATCGTCACTACGCCCAGGGCCCGGTTCCTTCGTGGCGGAGAATGCGCTCGCGCGAAACCCGGCCCGCCCGCACCGGCGCGCTGCGGCCAGGACTGACCCTGATCGGGGACAAGGGCTTCGCCGGCCGCGGCTTCGAGGACCTGGTCACCACGGGGTACGGGCTGCACCTGGTCCGCCCCGACCGGCGCGACGAGGCACCCCGCCACGGATCGATCGGCTGGATCCGGCAATGGATCGAATCGGTCAACGACACCCTCAAAGGCCAGCTCGACCTCAAACGCCACGGCGGCCGCACCACCGAAGGCCTCTACACCCGCATCACCCAGCGGCTGTTCGCCATGGCCGCCGCCATCTGGCACAACTGGGCCACCGGAACACCGGCCAAGCGATCCCTGATCGCCTACGACAACTGACCCCATAAGAAATCACTCATCTAGAAACAGGCCCCATGGCCAGGTAGTCATTTCCCGCAGGCCCGGATACGTCATTGTGCCGATGGCGGCGCTCCGCCGCTGCGGCAGGATACGGCTGCCGGGCGCCTGAGCCACGGGGAGGCTCCTGACGTTCCGGCGGCTCGACTGAGTCTTCATGTGCGCTCACGGGGCGCAGCACTGACTGCCGCATTGGAGGCATCCCCATGTTCGGTCGATTTACCATGCTCAGCCGCATGCTCGCGGTCACCGCGGTGACCGTGGCGGCTGGTGCCTGCTGGTCCGGCGCCGCCGGCGCCGCGACGCTGACGGCGTCGGCCACCGGCGGCCCGGCCGGCCGGCACCTGTCCGCTGCCGCGCCGGCCACGGTGGCGCTGACGCCGGTGTCGGTCACCGCGGGGAGCACCGGCAACAGCTTCACGTTCACCGTCAGCGCTGTTGCCGCGCTGTCGGGCCACACCAGGATCACTGTTCCTGCCGCCTGGCCGGCCCCGCAGGCGTCGAACGCGGCCGGCCCGGGATACGTCACGGCCGCCAGGGGCACCTGCAAGTCGGCGGCCAAGCCGGCGGTCACCGGGACGGGCCCGTGGACCATCACCGTGGCGATGACCTGCACGGCCGGAAAGCACTTCACCGTGACCTACGGCGCGGGCACCGGCAGCACCCGGGTGCAGGCCCCCGCCGCGGCAGGGTCCTACACGTTCGCCACCGCGGTGAAGCTGGGCACCACCACGGACCCGCTGTCGGCCCCGCCGGTGGTGGTCCAGCCGGGCCCGGCAGCGGACTTCGTGGTCAGCGGGCTGCCCAGCCCCAGCGAAACCGGCGTGCCACTCCCGGTCACGGTCACCGCCGACGACGCCTTCGGCAACGTCGCCACCAGCTACCGGGGCGCCGTGGCCTTCACCTCGAGTGACCCGGGCGCCGCGCTGCCCGGCGACTACACCTTCACCGCGGCAGACTCCGGGACGCACACGTTCCCGGGTGGTGTCACGTTCCTGCACGAGGGCACGCAGTCGGTCACCGCCACCGACACCGCGAGCTCCAGCGTTACGGGCTCGGATTCGGTTCCCGTCAACGGCGTGCTGTTTGTGTCGCTGAGCGGCTCCAACGCTTACCCGGGCACCCAGGCGCAGCCGATGCAAACCGTCAGCGCGGCGGTGAGCAAGGCCGCGGCCAGTTCCCCGCCGTTCGCGGTCGACGTCGCGGCCGGCACCTACAACGAGGGCACGGGGGTCACCGTCACCAGCGGCATCACGATCGAAGGTGGCTTCGATCCCGCGACCTGGTCGCACTCGAGCCCGGAGACGACCACCATCACCGGTTCCCCCCAGGCGGTAACTGCCAACGCCGCCACCGGCGTCCTGCTGGACGACCTGACCCTGCGGGGCACGGCGCCCACCGGCGCCGGAAATAGCGCCTACGGGCTGCTCGCGGTCAACAACTCCAGCGTCACGCTCACCTACGTGGCGGCCAGCGCCGAGAACGGGACCACCGGCCAGGGCGGCAGCCGGGGGCACCGCGGGCCAGAGCGGCCAGCAAGCGATCAATGGCGGGAACGGCCAGGCGTCGGGCGGCTGCACCAGCAGCTTCGGCAGCGGGGGCCCCGGCGGCACCTACGTCACGCCGGGCGGCACCGGCGGCACCGGCGGGTGCAGCGGCGGCTCCGGTAACTCCGGCGGGAACGGGCAGACCGCGGCGGGCGGCGCCAGCGGCGGCGCGGGCGGGCCCGGCGGGGCCGGGGACGACCAGCCCCAGGCAGCCGGTGGTAACGGCGGCACCGGGACCAACGGCGCTAACGGCGCACCAGGCACCGGCGCGGCCAACACGCTGGCCGATGCGGGCGTCACCTGGGCGGGCGCCACCGGCGGCAACGGCACCACCGGGCAGAACGCCGGTGGTGGCGGTGGCGGTGGTGGCGGCGGTGCCCTCACCACGTGCGTCTTCCTGTCCTGCACCTACAACGGCGGCGCAGGCGGCGGCGGTGGCGGCGGCGGCGGGGCCGGCGGCGACGGCGGCGCGGCGGCGGCTTCGGTGGCGGCTCCTTCGGGATCTACCTGTGGAACTCCACCGCCACGGTGCAGGACTACTCCACCATCACCGCCGGGAACGGCGGCACCGGCGGCGCCGGCGGCTACGGCGGCCCCGGCGGCTACGGCGGCGAAGGCCTGGCCGGCGGCCAGGGCATCAACGGGTCGGGCACCGGCGGCACCGGCGGCTGGGGCGGCTCGGGCGGCTACGGCGGCGGTGGTGGCGGCGGCGCGGGCGGCCCGAGCATCGGGATCTTCCGCGGCGGCTCATCCACCGCCACCACCGACGCGACCGACATCATCACCTTCGGCACCGGCGGCCAAGGCGGCCCGGGCGGCACCGGCGCCGGCACCACCGCCCAGTCAGGCCAGCAGGGCCAGTCCGGGGCGATCATGCCCTGAGTAGCCAGACCGGGCCCGCGCACGCGGCACCGGTCAAGACGCCGGCTGTCACCTGGAGCGATCCGGGTGACAGCCGGTGGACGCCCGGGCGTCAGGCGGCAGGCGAAGGTGCCCACCAGGCGGCCCAAGCCCGGCCAGCGGCGGGCACGCGGAGCCAGCGACGCTGGGGGTCGCGGAGCCGGCGACGCTGAGGGTCACTGCCCTTTGAGGCTGCCGATGTTGAGCGATCCCGTGGCACCCGGCCGCAGATCTTGCTCCGCCTGACGGACGTAGCCTTCCGGATCCCTGTCGACGGCCGGGACACCGGCGAAGTTCCGCGCCTGGAAGAGGGCGAAGGCGATGGCCAGGTCATGGCGCTGTTGCAGCCCGGCGAGGCGGCGGAAGTCGGTCAGGCCCTCGCGTTCCTCCTCGGCCATGTGATCGCCGTTGGCCAGGTTCGCCGCCGCGACGGCGGCGAGCCAGTCGTCGCTGCCGGCCCGGTGGCGGGCGACCTCTGCGACCGCGTCTCTGATGTCGTTGTGGTCGCCGATGGCGTCCAGGGTCTCTTCTTCTGCCCCGGCCCGCCGGCCCGCGGCCAGGCCCACCTGCAGCAGCGCGGGATAGAAGATCGCCTCCTCCGCCGCCGCGTGTATTTCCAGGAACGCGCCCAGCCGGGCCCACACCGCCGACAGGGCAGTGGTGTCCGTGCGCCCGACCTGCTCCAAGATCGCGAACAGCCGGCGCTGCTCGTGGTGGTCGTCAAGGATCAGCTGGGTGATGTCCACGGTCCCTCCCTGGCCCTGTGCCCCCCCGGTCACCAGGGTGCTCGCCAGAACCCAGGCACGGCACCGGCGGTGCCACTGCCAGCCATGCTGCCACGGCCCGGGCCGCCCCGTGCGGGCAGCCCCGCGCCGGGGAACAACAGCATCACCTCAGCGTCGGGACTTCCGCCCCGCGCGGCCGCTGACCGCGCTCACCCGGGCTTGCTGGCGATGACCGTCACTTCGACACGCATGCCGCCGATCAGGTCGGCGCGTACCGTCGTGCGCACCGGCTTTACCGGCCCCGGGAACTGTTCCGCATAGCTGGCGTTGAACTCGGCGAGCTGGGCGAGATCGCTGATATGCACCAGGCAGGACACGACGTCACCCAGTGCGGCCCCGGCAGCGTGCAGGAGGACCTCGATGTTGCGGAACGCCTGCGCGGTCTGGCCGGCGATGTCGTCACTGACGAGCTGGCCCGTGCCCGGATCGAATCCGCCCTGGCCAGACAGGAAGATCCAGCCGCCGACTGCCAGCCCGGGGGAGTACGGGCCAGCAGGCGCCGGAGACTCAGCAGAGGTGATGAGTTCCTTCATCGCGGTGCGCTCCTTCCGTACGGCTCAGGCCGTCCGAGCCATAAGAATATAGCTAAGTCCCTATGTCTGCAACGAGAGGCGACAGAGATAGGGCCCGGCACCGATGACCTATTAGAGCCGGTCGCCTAGCTGGCGCGTGAAGGCCCTGATAGCTGTCTCGTCGCGCTTGTAGAACGTCCACTGCCCGACGCGCTTGGAGGTGACCAGCCCCGCCCGGGCAAGCGCCTGCAGGTGGGCGGTGGCGGTCGGCTGCGCGACGCCGAGCTTGTCGGCGATGAACACCACGCAGACCCCGTCGTCGACGAGATCGCCGTCGCGCTGCGGAGGGAAGTGCGCGACGGGGTCGCGGAGCCATTCGAGGATCTGCAGCCGCCTGTGGCTGGCGAGGGCACGGAACACCTCGGCGGTATCGAAGTCCGGCGCCGGGATTGTCATCGCTTCATCTCAGTAGGCTGCGTATAGTCGATTACCTATATTCCTCTGTTACTTTGGAGTGTACCGGATGACGGCTCAGGCGCAGGTTATCCCGTCCCTGCAGGGCTGGCACGGATCGGCGGAACTGCATCGGTACTTCGTGTGCGATGTGTTCACATCCGAGCCACTCCAGGGGAACCAGCTCGGCGTGTTCACCGATGGGCGGCCGTTCAGCGCGGCGCAGATGCAACGCCTGGCCAGGGAGATGAACTTCGCCGAGACCGTCTTCCTGCTCCCGCCGCAGGACGGCGGCGACGCCAGGCTGCGGATCTTCACCCCCGGCACCGAGCTGCCCTTCGCCGGGCACCCCGTCCTGGGAACGGCGTTCGTGGTGGGCACGGCCCTGGGTACCGGCGCGGTGACCCTCGAGACAGGCGCCGGCCTGGTCCCCATCGTTCTGGAGCGCAGCGGCGACCGGATCACGTTCGGCCGGATGAGCCAGCAAATCCCCGCCTGGGAGCGGTTCGACCGCGGCCGCGAACTGCTCGGCATCCTCGGCGCCGGCTCGTCCCAGCTGCCCATCGAGCTCTACCGCAACGGGCCCCCACACGTCTACGTCCAGCTGGACAGCGAGGACGCCGTCGCCGCCCTCAAGCCGGACATGGCCGCCCTGGCGGACCTGGAGGTCGCCGTGAGCTGCTTCGCCGGCCGCGGCCGGCGGTGGAAGACGAGGATGTTCTACCCGTCCGCCGGTATACCCGAGGATCCAGCCACCGGCTCAGCGGCCGGCCCGCTGGCGATCCACCTGGCCCGGCACGGCCGGATCGGGTTCGGCGAGCAGATCGAGATCCGCCAGGGTGCCGAGATCGGCCGGCCGTCGCTGCTCTACGCCACGGTCACCGGCGACCGGGACAAGATCAGCTCAGTCGAGGTCGCCGGCTCGGCCCTGATCGTCGCCGAGGGCCGCTTCCGGGTCACCCAGGCATGACCCGGCCCGCACGTACCGGTTGACCCGGACCATCGCCGGAGGTCGCGGTGCACGTCAGACCCGGCGAACGACCGGCTGCAGGTGTGTTAGCCGCTGGTCACAGGCTGGCGGGCAGGCCGAACGCGGTGAACATCGATGGCTGCTCGAAGGCGGCGATGTCGGTCAGCTGGCCGTGTTCGAGGCGCAGCACGGCGAGCACGAACGGGAGGAAGGCGGTCTCGCCGGGACGGCGGAGGTACCCGGCTGCGCCCGGCTGCCCGTTGGCCATGATCGGCAGCAGCCGCCACTGGCCGAGGGAGGTCATGCCACCGCGCAGCGCGTCGCCCACCTCCTGCTGGCCGTTCCATTCCCCGACCTGGGGGGAGATGGCCAGTCGTACGTCGTGGCGCAGCATGGCGATCAGCGCCTCGGGGTCGGCTTGTTCATGCGCGGCGATGTAGCGCTGGAGCAGGCGGCGCTGCCCGGAATCGGGCTCGGCGGCCGGTGCCCAGTCCAGTCCGTCCGGCCATTGATCGCGCAGCGTTGCGCGGGCGCGCTGGAGCGCGCTGTTGACCGCCGGGACGCTCATGTCGAGCAGCCCGGCGACCTCTGCGGCGGGCCAGCTGACCAGGTCGCGCAGGATCAGCACAGCCCGCTGGCGCGGTGGCAGCAGCTGAATCGCCGCCAGAAAGGCGAGCGAGATCGTCTCCCGGCTCACCGCCACCGCCTCCGGGCCCGGCTGGCCGGCGGCCAGCTCGTCCAGCAGCACGTCCGGGTACGGCTGCACCCACGGCATCGCGGCGATCGACGGCCCGGCGCCAGCCGATGCTGTGCCGGACGGCGCGGACGCGGCCCGGCGGGCGTCCCGGCGCAGCGTGTCCAGGCAGGCGTTGGTGGCGACCCGATACAGCCAGGTACGTGGGCTCGACCGGCCCTGGAAGTGTTCCCGGGAGCGCCAGGCACGCAGGAGCACCTCCTGCACATGATCTTCGGCCTCATCAAAGGACCCGAGCATCCGGTAGCAGTACACGTGCAGCTCGCGCCGGTACCGGCGGACCAGGTCGTCGAAGTCCCCCACCCCGGGCCAACGCTCCGCGCGAGCGCCCTCGGGGCCGGCGGGCGCGGCGCGCCCTGCCTCCTCGCCACGTCTTGCCACGCCCGGGTACCCCTTCGCGTCCGCGCTGACCGGTAGATCACAGTACCCGCGCCTGCCCGCGGCCGGCGCGCCGGAGATGGGTGAGATCCGCGGCCGGACTGCCCGGCCGCGGACCGATGAGCTTTCCGGTCCGGCACGTCTGCATGGACGGCAACCGCGCCGCTGCGTTATCGCGTCCGGGGCAGGCGGCAGGCCGCGACCGGCCAGGCGCGATAGCCGCGCCGGGCCGCTATCTCTCCTCGGGGCGCAATGATGCGTCCGCCATCCGCCCGCTGGCGCTCCACCGGCCCTCGAGGTCGGCGATCAGCTGCTGGAGTGCGTCCAGGTGCTGGCTGATCCAGCCAAGGCGCACCGGGATGACCCGGTCGGCCAGTTCGCCTTCGGTTGCGTGCTGGTCGACCAGCGCGCCGCCCTGCTCGTCGGGAAACGCGATCGCGTTCAGGACCCTTACCAGCCGCCGCCGGGCGTACTCGTCGGCGGACAGCACGCGGACCGTTCGGCTGCCGAAGTAGGTGTGGCCATGCCGGTCGTGGGCGGTCGCCGTCAGCGTGAGCCACTGTTCGTCCTCGCCGGAGCGGGTCACCAGCCGGCTGCCCGCGCTGCTGGCAGGCCTCCCGCCGCGGACCTGCCATTCGATCCCGGTCAGGTCCCGTTCGGCGATCTGGTCACCGTTGACGTACCAGGTCACGTCCCGGCCGGGGCCGACCATGTCGCCCTCGCCCACGTACTCGGACGCGGGGCAGACAGGGCCGTGAATCCGCAGCGCGCGATGCGCGAACCGGTCCACGACGTTGGCGGTGATCCGGCTGATGCTGCTGTCGGTATCCAGTGCCAGCGGCCAGTCCGTGGTGCCGACCGAGAAGACCATGCCGCCGGATGGCGCGGTGCGCAGCAGCATGGCCGCGTTCGCCTCGTCGTATCCCGCGACCCAGCCGGCCGGCAGGACGGCGAGCGCGAGCAGGACCCGGCCGGCGCCGAGTCCCTTCCGGTACTCGCCGAGCCTGGGCGGGTCCGACTTCCGCTCCAGCCGGACGCCATCGGTCTCGTAGCCGATCACCGGCGTGGCCTCCCCGCCGGTGATTCCGCCGGGCGGGAACTCGACACCGTCGAACGCCCAGTGTGTGCCCACCACCGCGCGATAGCCGGTGATGGCCCGGCGGCCATCCCACCAGCCGCCGCCCCAGGCCGGGCTCGACATCGTGAGCCAGTCGTCCGGGTCGTTGGCTGGCCAGAGCGCACCGGGCCGGTTCGGGCCGCTGCCCTCTGGCGAGCCCCGGTTCATCTTCCCGCAGAACAGCCGGTCGCCGGACGGGGAGAACTCGACCTCGAAGCAGGCGGTGTCGCCGGTGAAGAAGCAGACGTTGCCGCCGCGGTCAACGAAGCTCAGTACCCGGTCGCGCATTGCCCACGACCAGTACTCGTCGTGACCGCCGCTGATCAGCAGGCCGTCACTTTCCAGCAGGTCCTCGTCGTAGTGCAGGTCGTAGTCCGTGCAGTAACTGACCTGGTAGCCGTGCCGCTCCAGCCACACGACGAACGGCGCGTCCCAGTGGGCGAAGGTTTGCCGGCGCGACGACCGCACGTACGCGTCCGGCGCGTCACCCTCCATGACCTTGCCGCCGACGCCCGCATTGCCTGGCCGCTGCAGGCTGCCGACGTATCCCTGCGCCGTCCAGTCCCTGGCCCATTGGGGACTCGCGTACAAGCTCGCGCCGCCGATCTGGTTGTAGGCGGTGTAGGTCGCGGTCGGCAGCTTGTACCAGAGGATCCGCTCTCCGGAATCGGCCGCGGCGCGCCGCCTGAGGACGAACAGGCAGGCATCCTTCCGGTTCGCGATCTCGGGTCCCGCGTGGACGGGCTCCGGCATGCCGTCCGGCCCGAGCGGCAGCGGGACGGCCAGGTAGACACCGTCCGCGAGGCCGGCGCCCAGTTCGATCGGGTACGCAGGCCAGCCCCAGGCCTCGTCCGGCCGGCCCATCGGCAGGCTGGCGCCGGGCAGGGCTGCGGCCTGGCAGGCTACCTCGGTGACCGTGGCACCGTACCGGAAGAGCCGGACGCCGAATCGCGCGTGCTCGGTAGCGACATGCAATCGCAGGTGGGCGCCGGCGAGCACGGTCACCGGCCAGGCATAACACGCGGTCACGAGGGCAGTTCTCCTTCCGGGGCTGACCCCGTCTCGGGGTAATGGCAGGCCACCCGGTGGGAGCCGGCGATTTGAAGCAACGGCGGTTCCTGCGTGGCGCAGCGTTCGTCGGCTTTCCAGCACCGGGTACGGAAGCGGCAGCCCGAGGGCGGGCTGATCGCGCTCGGCACTTCGCCGCTGAGCAGGATCCGTTCCCGCACGCGTTTCCGCTCCGGATCCGGCACCGGGACAGCGGACAGCAGGGCGACTGTGTACGGGTGCGCCGGATGCGCGCAGACCTCGTCGGCGGGCCCGTCCTCGACGATGAGCCCGAGGTGCATGACGGCGATCTCGTCCGCAACCTGCCGCATCACCGCCAGGTCATGGGAGATGAACAAGTAGGCCAGGTCCCGGTCGCGCTGCAGATCGCGAAGGAGATTGAGGATGCTGGCCTGGATGCTGACATCCAGCGCGGAGACCGGCTCGTCCAGGATCATCACGCTTGGCCGCAGTGCCAGCGCACGGGCGATGCCGATGCGCTGCCGCTGCCCGCCGGAGAACTCGCTGGGGAACCGGACGGCGGCGTCCGGATCGAGGCCGACGTCCGCCAGCAGTCCGCGGACCCGGGCCGCCCGGTCGGCGATCTTGTGCACGATGAGCGGCTCGCCGACTATCTCCCCCACCGAGAGCCGGGGATTGAGCGAGGAGTACGGGTCCTGGAAGACCATCTGCAGGTCGCGCCGGAGCGGCCGGAGCGCGCCCTCACGCAGGCCGGTGAGCTCGATGCCGTTCAGCTTGATGCTGCCCGAGGACGGCTCCTCCAGCCGCATGAGCAGCCGCGCGACGGTGGACTTGCCGCAGCCCGACTCGCCGACGAGGCCCAGGCAACGGCCGGATCTGAGATCCAGGCTGATACCGCTGACCGCGTGCACGGCGGCAAAGGAGCGGAACCCGGTGCCGCGGATCCGGAACTGCTTCGTCAGGTCGCGCACGGTGAGCACCACCCCGGCGGGCGCTGCCGTCGTCTCCCCGGCCGGCTCGCCGTGCCGGGGCGCGGGGGCCGCCCGGGCCGGGCCAGGCATCTCTGCGGGCGGGGGCTTGCCGTCAGCGGCCAGGCCGTTCGCGGCATTCCCGCCGGCTGGCTGCCAGGCCCGCTGGATAAGGCCTGACCCCTGCTCTCCCGGCGCCGGGGCGCCCTGGCGCGCGAAGTGACACGCGGCCGTGTGGCCTGGTGCTACCGGGAGCAGTTGCGGGTCCGCCGCGCATGGCTCGGCGGCGAGCGGGCAGCGGGGGGCGAACGCGCACCCGGCGCCGTACCCGATCCCGGACGGGGGGATGCCGGGGATAGCCGCCAGCCGCTCGGTGCGTTTCTCGATCGACGGCAGCGACGCCAGCAGGCCGGAGGTGTAGGGCACCCGTGGGTCAATGAACACATCCCGCGCGGTGCCGATCTCGACGGCCTTGCCCGCGTACATGACCAGGACCTGCTCGGCGACCTCGGCGACGACGCCCAGATCATGGCTGATCAGGATCAGCGCGGCGCCGGTCCGCTCCCTGATGGTGCGCAGGGTCTCGAGGATCAGCGACTGGACGGTCACGTCCAGGGCCGTCGTCGGCTCATCAGCGATGATCAGCTGCGGCGAATTCGCGATCGCCATGGCGATGACGACACGCTGGCGCATGCCGCCCGAGAGTTCATGCGGATGCCGGGAGGCCAGCTGCGCGGGCTGCGGCAGCCCGACCTCTCCCAGCAGATCCACCGCACGGCGCCAGGCAGCGGAACGGGTCACCCGCTCGTGCAGCCGGATACACTCGGCGACCTGCCACCCCACCGTGTACATCGGGTTCAGGGCGGTCAGCGGATCCTGGAACACCATGCTGATCCGGGCGCCGCGGATCGACCGCCACTGTGCCGCCGTGCACTTCAGCAGCTCCTGCCCGTTCAGCCGGATCGACCCGCTGACCTTCGCCGACTCCGGCAGCAAGCCCATGGCGGCGAGGGCGAGCATCGTCTTGCCTGATCCCGACTCCCCGACCACCCCCAGCGTGTCCCTGACATCCAGGGAGAAGCTGACCCCGCGGACCGCCTCGATCAGGCCGGTCTCGGTGGGAAGGCTGATCCGCAGATCGGTAACCTCCAGCAGCGGCCCGGCGGCGGAGGGCGAGCCCGCGTCCGTCAGGCCGCCCTCCGCCAAAGCCGAACCGCCGCCGGGGCCGGCACCGCGAGCGCGGGAATCACTCGCCTGCGGCCCGGTGCTGCGCGATGCTGTCACCTGCTCTCCTGGCTCAAACTGACCTGCCGCTACTTGACGTAGAGGGTGTTGTAGTTGATCGCGTCCATGGCGACGCTGTAGACGTAACCACCGACCCGGGTGGAGACGAAGTCGTACCAGCGCGCATTGAACATCGGCGCGTACGGCGCGACCTGCGTCATCAGATTCTTGTCCAGCGTCTCGTACAGCTGAGCCCGCTTGGCGCCCAGAGCCGCGGCGGCGGAGTTGAACGCCGGGATGAACGCCTTGTCGCCGAACCGGGTCAGGTTCGGTGGGGCGTTCGGTGTCGCCGGGTCCATGCCGGTGTTGATCAGCGCCTCCGCGTCAGGGAAGTCGAGCGACCACGGCTCGATGCCCATCGGGGTGTGGCTCTTGGGGTTGCTGATGTAGGAGCTGTTGACGCTGTTCGGTGTCCCGACGACCTGAACGTTGATCCCGATCGGCTTCAGGTTGGCCTTGATCACCTGGGCCATGTTCATGAAGCCCGGTGCGTCGTTCTGCGTCCGCAGTGACGTCGTGATCGGCAGCTTCACGCCGGATTGCTGCATCAGCTTCTTGGCCATCGCCAGGTTGGGGGTGTCCGGGTAGGCGCTGTAGTGCGCGTACCCGAGCGCGCCGGGAACCATGATCTGGCTGCTGAGCGACCCCACCAGCGGCCCGCCCCACTGCTGTTCGATCGCGGTCCTGTTGATCGCGTAGTTGATCGCCTTGCGGACGTCGATGTTGGTGAACGGCGCCACCTCGTTGTTCAGGAACAGGTAGGTGGTCTCCGGGCGCGGTGACTGGTGCACCTGGCTGGCCAGGGCGGTGTCGTGCGATATCCGGATGATGTCAGCCGTCGCCAGGTTCGAGGTCTGGAAGTCCAGCTGGCCGGCCTGGATCTCCAGGGCCGCCTGGCTGGCCTCGACGCCGATGTTGAACACGTACTTCGCGACATGGCCGCGCACGCCGAGGGACTGGTCGTAGTTCTTGTTGAAGACCATCACGATCTGCCTGCTCGGCTGGTAGGACTGCAGCCTGTAGGGGCCGCTCGCGTAGTTCATCTCCAGCGCGCCGCTCTCCTGCGGCTTCATCGGCGTGCCGGCCGGCACCGGGCAGGTGGTGGGCAGCGCGGCCTTGTACAGGAACGCCCCGTCCGGCGCGGTCAGGTGGAAGGTCACCGTCTTGGTGGTTGCGACGATGCCCGCGATGGTGCTCGACTTGCCCGCCAGGTATGCGGGCGCGCCGATGACGTTGGTGAAGTAGTACCCGGTCCCGGTGTCGATCGCCGGGTTCATCAGCCTCATGAACGTGTACTTGATGTCCTGGCCGGTGATCGGCTTGCCATCGGAGAACCGGGCGCCGGGGCGGAGGGTGAAGGTGTAGGTCAGGCCGTTGCTGCCGATGGCCGGCATGCTCGCGGTACCGGGGACCAGCTGGGTGCCTGCCGCGTCGGGCTTGTCGGCGTACCGCACCAACGTGGTGCACATCGCGTTGGCCAGGCCCCAGGTCACCGCGAAGTACCAGCGGTTCGGGTCCATCGTGTCGATGGCGCCCGAGGACATCGCCGCGGTCAGGGTGCCGCTCGCGGCGCCCGGTTTGGGCGCGCCGCCCGATGCGCCCGCCGCGGGTGGCGTGCTCCCCGAGCTGGCCGAGGAACAGGCTGCCAGCAGGAGCGCCAGTGCTGCGGCGCCCACCGTTGCTTTCACCCGGAAGGGGTGAGGGGTTGAGTGCGCCATTACCATCTCCGATCGTTCCGATTTGCTCCGTGGCTAGGTGGATGGATTGCTGACGGCGTGCGCGGGCACGGGACCGGGCTAGGCATGGGGGACCCGGCGGATCCTCGGGTCAAGCCCCATATGCGCGATGTCGACCACCGTGTTCGCGATCACCGCGATCACGGCGGCGATGATGATCACGGCGGTGATGACCGGGTAGTCCAGGTTCTCGATCGCGCTCAGGCCGGTGTAGCCGATCCCGGGAATGGCGAACACGGTCTCGACGAAGAACACGCCCGTGAGCGCCGTGGCGATGTCCGCGCCGAGCAGCACGGTGACGGACGGCGTCACGTTCCGGCCGACGTGGCGGACCAGGATCCGCTGCGTCGAGGCACCTTTCGCCCGGGCGGTCCTGGTGTAGTCCTCCGATAGCTGCTCGGCCGTCAGCGTGCGGATGAACCTGATGTACACCGCCGCGAAACCGATGGCGAGGGTGATCCACGGGAGGATCAGGTGATAGCCCCACTGCACCGGGTTCTGGCCGAAATCGACGTAACCAGTGATCGGGAACAGCGTCGTGCCGACGGGCAGGATCGGCAGGCCGAGCAGCCTGCCCTGGGTCGGCTGGTACCCGAACAGGTACGCGATCACCGGGGCGAGCCAGAAGACCGGAATGGACATGCCGAGGATGGCGATGGACCAGGCCGGCCACATCGCCCAGCGAACGCGGCCGCAGGCCGCCATACGCCCCGACCGGTATCGCGACAGCCAGCCAGATCACCGCCGCGCCCAGCACGAGGGACGCGGTGCACCGCAGGGCCGGCCACAGAATCTGGGACACCGGCCGCTGCTGGACGTAGGAAAAACCGAAGTTCCCGCGCAGCAGGTTCCCCAGGAAGATGAGGTACTGCCGCCAGTAGGGCTGATTGAGGCCGAGGTTCTTGGCCACCAGCGCGATCTGCGCGGGCGTCGCGGTCTTGCCGGCGATCCGCTGGGCGGGGGACGCTCCGGTGAACCGGGCTATCACGTAGAACAGCAGCCAGGCCAGCAAGGTGACGAGGAGGATCTGGACGAGCGCACCCAGGATCCTGGTTCCGGCGAGCCGCGTCACCGGCGCCCCTTCGGGTCGAGCGCGTCCCGGATCCCATCGCCGAGCAGATTGAAGGCGAGCATGGTCATGACGAGAGCCAGGCCCGGCACCAGAGCGAGACTGATATCGGTCTGGTACATCCCGGAGGTGACGGCGTCCGAGAGCATCGAGCCCCAGCTCGGCGTCGGCGGCGGCACGCCCACGCCGAGATAGGACAGGCCCGCCTCGAAGATGATGTTGGCCGCGATGATCGACGTCGCATAGACCAGCAGCGGCCCGAATACCTGCGGCAACAGGTGCACGGTGAGCAGCCGCCGGGGCCGGGCACCCACCGCCCTGGCCGCCGCGACGAAGGTCATCTTTGAGGTGGCGACGGTGGCGCCGCGGACGATCCTGGCTGGGTAGTACCAGGTGAACAGCGCGATGATGATCACCACGTTCAGCAGCCCAGGCCCGATGACCACCGCCAGCCCGACCGCGAGCAGCACGTTCGGGAAAGCCATCGCGGTCTCGGTCGCCCGGCTGACAATCGCATCCACCCAGCCGCCGAAGTACCCGGCGAACAGCCCCAGCGACACGCCGATCACCAGCGCGAGCGCCGTCGCTGAAGTGGCGACGAGCAGCGAGATCCGCGCCCCATAGAGCACCCGGACGAACTGGTCCCGGCCGAGCTGGTCGGCGCCCAGGATGAACAGGCTGCCGTGCGGGTCCTGTGCCGTCTGGGTCGCATTCAGCGTGCGGGACATCACCCCGATCGGTTCGCCGTCCCGGTACAGCGCGTTGGGGTACTGCTGGATCGGCGAGTGCCCGGTGAGCTTGGCCGCAAGCGGCGCCCCGATCACGGCCGCGAGCACGAGCAGCAGCAGCAGGCAGGCCGCGAAGATCGAAACCGGGTCTCTGCGCAGCCGGCGCAGCGCGGTCCTGCGCAAGCCGACGGGCCGGACGGTGGCCGGCTGGGCGACGCCAAGCTCAACTCTGTTGTCGATGGTCATCGCTGCCCTCCCCGCCGCGCTGCGAACCCACGGCCGACCATCGGGATCACCTCACTTGGCGTGGCCAAGCTGCGTACCTCGTGCCGCTACGGTGGCCGACTTGCTCAGGTATGTCAATACCTAATGACATTTTGTGATCTGGTTGAGCCGTCGAGGTCGCCTGGTCAGGAAACCCAAGCTCAGCGCGATAGTTGGCACTCTTGTTAGGACAACTTCTTGACTTACATAAGTGACAAGCGTAGGACGTCTGGTAACCGGTTCGTCAGTTGACGCCCCGGCCCGGCCCCGTCCCCAGATGCGGAGGCACTGCGTGCGGGACGAGCAGCGTCGCACCATCAGCGCGGCACGGACGCGCGACCCGGCCGCGGTGGCGGCGGCCGCCGCCCGGCGCAGGCGGCGACCCTGGCTCGGGCCGTCCGGGCGGCTCATGATCATCGCCGCCGATCATCCGGCGCGCGGCTCGCTGGGCGTCGGCGACCGGCCGATGGCCATGGCCAGCCGGTATGACCTGCTCGACCGGATTCTGGCCGCTCTTGGCCGTCCGGGAGTCGACGGTGTCCTCGCGACTCCGGACATCATCGAGGACCTGCTGCTGCTCGGCGCCCTGGACGGCCGCCTGGCCATCGGCTCGATGAACCGGTCGGGGCTGCCCGGCTCGGTGTTTGAGATCGACGACAGATTTACCGCCTACAGCGCCGACTCACTGGCCGCCGCCAGCCTCGACGGTGGAAAGATGCTGCTGCGGATCGACCCGGATGATCCGGCCACCCCGGCCGCGCTGGAGGCGTGCGCGGCCGCCGTCACCGGCCTCGCGCGGCATCGCGTTGCCGCCATCATCGAGCCCTTCATGGTGCACCGGCTGGACGGCAAGCGAGTCAACGATCTGTCTCCCGACAGCGTGATCCGCTCCATCGCGATAGCGTCCGGACTGGGCACCACATCCGCGTACAGCTGGCTGAAGATCCCGGTGGTCGAGGAAATGGAGCGAGTGTCCGAGTCGTTCACGTTGCCGGCCCTGCTCCTCGGCGGGAACGCCGGCGAACGCCTCGACGTGGTATTCGCCCGCTGGCAAGCGGCGCTGCGGCTGCCGAACGTGCACGGCCTGGTAGCCGGCCGCAACCTGCTGTACCCACCGGACGACGACGTGGCCGCAGCGGTCGATGCCGCCGTGCGCCTGCTGCCGGGCCGGCCGCGAGCGGCGGGGGCCGCCCGCGACCGGGGGCTGGTGCCAGGATGATCGACCTGCCGCCGTCGGTGCTCGAGCACCTGCCGACCCCCTGCCTGGTGGTGGACGCGGCCGCGGCGACCCGGAACATCCAGCGGTGCGCGGCCTTCTTCGCCGGGCAGCAGGCGGCCCTGCGGCCGCATTTCAAGGCGCACAAGTGCACCACGCTGATGCGGCAGCAGCTGGACGCCGGCAACTGTGCCGGCGTCGCGTGCCAGACCTCATGGGAGGCTCTGGTCCTGGCCCGCGCCGGATTTCCCGACATACTGATCGCGAATCAGGTGGTCGACGCGGCGGCACTGGACGAACTCGCCAGGGCTGCCGCGATCGCCACTCTTACCGTGGCGGTCGACGACGAAGCGCAGCTGGACCTGCTTGCCCGGGTGGCCAGCCGGCATCGCGTGCCGATCGGGGTGCTGGTCGAGCTGGACGTCGGCGCCGGCCGGTGCGGCCTGCCGCTCGGCGACGCCAGCCTGATCCCGCTCGCCGAGCGGGCCGCCCGGCATGACCGGCTCAGCTTTCGCGGCCTGCAGGCGTACGAGGGCCACGCGGTGCACCGGGACAGCCGTGAGGTACGCACAACGCTCGTCCATCAGGCCGCCACCCAGGTCCGGCAGGAACGGGCCAGGCTTGCCGCCGCGGGATTCGACTGCGAGATCATCTCGGGTGGCGGCACCGGAACCTATGACCTCGCCGCCCAGGCGGGTGCCCTTACCGAAGTGCAGGCCGGTTCGTACGTGCTGATGGACGGGCGTTACGGCACGCTCGATCTGCCGTTCGAGCCGGCGCTGTACTGCGTGACCACCGTGATCAGCCGCCGCCACGCGCGCGCCGTTCTCAATGCCGGCCTGAAGGAGCTCACGGTCGAATACGGCATGCCGGTCATCCAGGCGGCAGGCGCCCGGATAACTGCCCTGTCCGACGAACACGCGCAGGTCAGCCTGGCGGCTGGGCAAACCGGCCTCGCCGTCGGCGACAAGGTGCTGCTCATTCCGGCCCACGTCGATCCCGCCGTCAACCTCTACGACCGGCTCTTCGCGTGGCATGGCAACGAGTTCACCGAATGGGACGTAGACGGCCGCCGGCACTACCGCCTGACCAGGGAAGATCGTGTCTAGGCCGCCATCGTCAGCCGTTGGCTACGGTCAGTGGTCAAGGATGGTCCGGCGTCACAAGTCACGCGACCGTCACAGTCACGTATCATCTGGGGCTACTCTTCTTGCTGCTCTGGACCATGCCGCTCGCCCGTGTTGTGGTGAGCGTTACCGACCGCGATCCGCGGGCCGCCTTGCCGCCCGCGGCGCGATCGGCCGTCTCGCCCTCTGGTCGGCCGGGAAGGAACGAGAGCGATGAAGCCAGCCGCTGCGCAGCCAGGCGTGTCACGACCCATGATCCGCGGCCGGGTGCTGGCCTCGCTGGCGGCGGTGCTTGTGCTCGTGGTGGCCGGCTGTTCCAGCAGCAGTTCCACGGCCACGGGCACCACCCCGGTCAAGGGCGGCGTCGCGGTGTGGGCGGAGCCGCCGTCCAGCACGCCGACCTACATCTTCCCGTACATGAACAGCGCCAACATCAGCAACCTGAACCTGTTCGACTTCCAGTACCTGATGTACCGGCCGCTGTACTGGTTCGGCGTGGGTAACAAGCCGACGGTGAACCCCACGCTCAGCGTGGCCGATCCGCCGGCCGTCAGCGGCCGGACCGTGACGATCACGCTGAAGCACTACATGTGGTCCAACGGGACCCAGGTGACAGCGCAGGACGTGATGTTCTGGCTGAACATGGAGTTGGCCGAGCCGGCCAACTACGGCGCCTACACCGGCTTCCCGGCGAACGTGTCGGACATCAAGGTGCTCAGCCCGACGAAGCTGAGCATGGTGATGAGCAAGTCGTACTCGCCGACCTGGTTCCTCTACAACGAGCTGAGCCAGATCACGCCGATGCCGGCCGCGTGGGACCGGACCGCTTCGGGGCCGAGCAACTGCGACACCACGGTCAAGGACTGCGTGGCCGTCTACACCTATCTGGCCGGGCAGGCCAAGGACATGACCAGCTACGTGTCCTCCCCGCTGTGGAGCATCGTGGACGGGCCGTGGCGGCTGTCCGCATTCAACGCCGACGGGCATGTCACGTTCGTGCCGAACCCGAAGTACTCCGGCCCGGTCAAGCCGAAGCTGGCCGCCTTCCAGGAGGCGCCGTTCACCACCGACGCCGCCGAGTATGACGTGCTGCGCTCGCCGAGTTCCAGCACCAGGATCGACTTTGGCTACCTGCCCAACCAGGACGCCCCGCCCAAGCCGGCCGGCGCCGCGACCGGGACCAACCCACTGCCGGGCTACACGCTGGCGCCGGTGTACCCCTGGGGCATCGACTACTACGCGCTGAACTTCCAGTCCACGGTCGGCGACCATGCCGCGATCATCAAGCAGCTGTACTTCCGGCAGGTGATGGCCTACCTGATGGACCAGGCTGCGATCGTGAAGGGCCCGCTGCGCGGGTACGGAGCGGTCACCGTCGGGCCGGTCGCGGCCACGCCGCCGACCCAGTTCCTGTCGCCGAAGGGCCGCCAGGGCGAGCCATACCCGTACAGCCCGGGCAAGGCCAAGAGCCTGCTGGCCAGCCACGGCTGGAGCGTCGTCCCGAACGGGGTCACCACCTGCACCGATCCGGCCAAGTGCGGTCCGGGCATCACCAAGGGCACCCAGCTGAGCTTCAACTTCGTGTTCGAGAGCGGCGTGGGGTGGGTGCTGTCGGAGATGGATCAGCTCCAGTCCAGCGCCTCCCTGGTCGGGATCAAGCTGCACCCGATTCCCAAGCCGTTCGCCGACGTGATCTCCCAGGTCGGCGGCAACTGCGTGGTCACCAAGCTCCCCTGTAACTGGGACATGGGCGAACTGGGGCTTCGGCTGGTCGTTCTCGCCCGACTACCTGCCGACCGGCGACGAGCTGTTCGAGTGCGGCGCGGTCGCGAACTCGGGCGGCTACTGCGACAAGACCAACGACGCGCTGATCAGCAAGACGCTCACCAACCCGGCCCTGCAGTACATGTACAACTGGCAGGACTACCTGGCGCCGCAGACTGCCGGTCGAGTACCAGCCGCAACGCCGCCTACACCCTGTCCGAGGTCGCGAACAACCTCAAGGGAGTCCTGCCGCAGAGCCCGACGCTGTCCATCACCCCGGAGACCTGGTATTTCGTCAAGTGACCCAGACCGGGGCCCGCGATGACGGCCGGGATCCGGCGATGACCGGGCAGCAGCCTGCCGGGCCGGGCCTGGCGGGCAGGACCGCGGTGGTCACCGGCACCGCGCACGGCATCGGCACCGCGATCGCCGATGCGCTCGCCGGCGACGGGGCAGTGGTCCACCGGGTCGACAAGGACACCGCCGACCTGACCAGGCCCGCCGACGTGGCTGAGTTCTTCGCCGGGATAGGGGCGGTGGACATCCTGGTCAACAATGCCGGCGGAGTCTGCGGCCAGGTTGGCCGCCCGCTGGAGGAGGTCACCGACGACGACTGGCACGCGATCGTCGACGCGAATCTGACCAGCACGTTTCTGTGTACCCGCGCGGTAGTGCCGGGGATGCGGCAGCGCGGCTGGGGCCGGATCGTCAACATCTCGTCGGGAGCCGGGCGGACCGTCAGCCTGACCGGGATCCAGGCCTATGCCAGTGCCAAGGCGGGCCAGATCGGGTTCACCCGGCAGATGGCGCACGAGCTGGGCCCGTTCGGCATCACGGTGAACTGCATCGCCCCCGGCGTCATCCTGTCCAACCCGACCTCACAGCGGCAGTGGGACAGCTACGGCCCGGCGGGCCAGCGGGAGCTGGTGGCCGGCATCGCCATGCGGCGGCTCGGGGAGCCCGGGGACATCGCCAACGGCGTGCTGTTCTTCGCCGCGGAACGGTCCTCCTGGGTGACCGGGCAGACGATCTCCATCGACGGCGGTCATGCTCTCCTTTGACCCCGGCGACTCCCGGCTACCTGGCCGAGCTGGCCGAGTTCGTCGCCATCCCGAGCGTCAGCCGGGACGCGAGCCAGGCCACGATGGCCGCCGCGGCGCAGTGGCTCGCCGGGCAGCTTTCCTTCGCCGCCGGCCGGGTGGTGCAGACCGACGGGCATCCCGTCGTCGTGGGCGAGTGGCTGGGCGCGCCGGGCGCCCCGACGGTCCTGGTCTACGGGCACTACGACGTGCAGCCCACCGGGGACGAGGCCGAGTGGCATGCCCCGCCTTTCGAGCTGACCGTGGACGGCGACGTCGCGCGCGGCCGCGGCGTCACCGACGACAAGGGCCCCGTCTACATGGTGCTCAAGACCGCGCAGGCGTTCTGCGCCCAGAAGGGGGGCCTGCCGCTCAACGTGCGGTTCCTCTTCGAGGGTGAGGAGGAGATCGGCAGCCCGCACCTGCCCGCCTTCGTCGCCGAGCACGCCGGTGAGCTGGCCGCCGACCTGGTCATCTCGGCGGACGGGGCCATGTGGCGGCCGGGCGAGCCCTCGCTCGCGCTGAAGTCCAAGGGCCTGGTGTCGATGGACATCGTGGTGACCGGCGCCAGCACCGACCTGCACTCCGGCCGGTACGGCGGCACGGTCGCCAACCCGCTGCACGCGCTGGCCGAGATCCTGGCCAGCCTGCACCGGCCCGACGGCTCGGTCGCCGTCGCCGGTTTCTACGACGGCATTCCCGCGCTGAGCCCGGCGCGGCGCCGCGAGATCGCCGGTGTTTCTTTTGACGTTACGCAGTACCTCGACGGGCTTGGCCTCGGCGAGGCACACGGCGAACCGGGGTTCACCACCCTGGAGCGGCTCTGGGAGCGGCCGACACTGGAGGTCAACGGGGTCCGGGGCGGTGGCAAGTACACCGTGATCCCGCACGTCGCGGTGGCCCACGTGTCCTGCCGCCTGGTCCCCGGCCAGGACCCGGATGCCGTGATCGAGGCCGTCGCCGCGCACGTCCTGGCGCTGCAGATGCCGGGGGTGCGGGCCGAGGTCCGCGCTGACGACGCCCGGGTGCCCGCCTACACCATTCCGGCGGACCATCCGGCCATCCGGGCGGCCACCGCCGCGCTGGAGCACGTCTACCCCGGCCAGCAGGTGCTGCTGGCCTGCATCGGCGGGACGCTGCCGGCCACCGCCCTGTTCGAGCAGGTGCTCGGGGCCAAGACGCTGTTCTTCTCCTTCTCCACCTCGGATGAGAACCTGCACGCGCCCAACGAGTACCTGCGCATCGGCCGGCTGCGGGAGGGAATGCGGGCATGGGAGCAGTTGTGGCGCCTGCTCGCCGACGGCCCGCACCGGCTGGCCGCGCCCGGACGGGAGAGCAATGACTGACCACTCCACCGCCGACGGCCCCGGGAGCGGGTACACCGCGCACTCCATCGCCATCGGAACCGACAGCAGGTACACCGCGTACTCCTACCTCACCGCGGGGGAGGACCTCCGCGGCTTCGAGCTGGCACCGGAGTTCGGCCGGGTGCCCCCGTACTCCGGCGGCCTGACCGAGCCGGAGCAGCGGCGCGCGCACCGGCTGCTGCGGGACAGCCTGGTGATCAGCCTGCACGACCATCCGGTCCGGTTCCCCCTGCGGATGGAGGAGACCCCCGAGTACAACCGCACCGGGCGCCAGCACGCCGCCTACGCGGGCCTGGCGGCGTCGGGCATGACGGTCGTGTTCGACAACATGATGGACGGCACCGCCTGCGTCACGGGGAACGCCCCGTGGCGGTGGGAGGACGTCATCACCGACCTGGGGATGCGCCAGGCCGACCTTGCCCACCAGAGCCTGGTCACCGTCATCCGCACGCTGGCCGACATCGACGAGGTGCACCGGTCCGGGCGGATCGGGCTGGTGTTCGGGCTGGAGTCGGCCACCCCGATCGAGAACGAGATCGACCGCCTCGACGTGCTCTATGGCCTGGGGCTCCGGCAGATCGGGATCGCCTACTCCGACGCCAACTCGCTGGGCGCCGGCCTGGCAGAGGCATCCGATGCGGGCCTGACCGCGTTCGGCCGGCGTGCCGTGACCCGGATGAACAAGCTCGGGCTGGCCATCGACCTGTCCCACGCCGGTGACCGCACGGCGCTGGACACCTGCGAGCGCAGCGAGCGGCCCGTGTTCATCACCCACGCCGGCGCCCGGGCGGTCTGGGACATCCCGCGGATGAAGCCGGACGACGTGCTGCGCGCGGTCGCCGCGACCGGCGGCGTCATCGGCATGTCGGCTGCCCCGCACACGACGCTGTCGGCCGCGCATCCACGGCATTCCATCGAGTCGGTCATGGACCACTTCCGTTACTGCGCCGACCTGGTCGGCATCGAGCACGTCGCGTTCGGCCCGGACACGCTCTACGGCGACCACGTCGCGCTGCACCGGATCTTCGCCCGCCTGCTGTCCATCGGCGCGCTGCGCGGGCCGGCGTTCGAGCCCGTCGCCTACGTCGACGGCCTGGAGAACCCGACCGAGAACTTCGGCAACATCTGCGGCTGGCTGGTCCAGCACGGCTACTCCGACGACGAGATCCGCGCCGTCCTCGGCGGCAACATCTACCGCGCTCTCCAAGCCATCTGGATCAGCTAGAGCCGTCCCGTTGCCCATTGCCACGCCACCGGAACGACCAGATCCCCATGATCACGAATGTTCCTCGCCCAATGCCCGCGGGATCACGGCCGGCGGGCGGCGGGCGGCGGCAAGGTCTTCGTGACGGAGTCACGAGGACCGCAGGCCATCGGGGGGCTCCGGGGGGTCGCTCCCCCGGGGCAGCACGGCCAGGGCCTCCTCGACCAGGGCGGCGGCGGCGAGCAACCGCATGTCCGCGCCGCGGGGAGCCGACAACTGGATCCCGACCGGAAGCCCGTCATCGTCCCAGCCGCACGGCAGCACCAGCGCCGGGTCCCCGGTGACGTTGAAGACAGCCGTGAACAAGCCTTCATCCGCGCCTTGCGGAGTGTCCACGGGCGGGGTCGTGGCCGGTGCGGTGAACGGCGCGGCCGGGGTGACCAGCACGTCGGCCTGCGCATACACCTGCGCCGCGCGCGGCAGCAACTCCTCGCGGCGGCGGACGGCGGCCCGGTAGGCGTCCTCGGCTGACCGTCGAGGCCGTCCGCAGCAGCCGCAGCGTCTCCGGCCCGTAGCGCTCCGGGTGGCTCTCCACCTGGGCGCGGTGGACCTGCCAGGCCTCCCACAACAGGATGTCGTCGAGGGTCCCGGCTATCTCGGTCAGCGGGGTTCCGTCGACGTCCTCGACGGGGAACGCCCGGGCCAGCCGGGCAACAGCCGCGTCGCAGGACGGCGGCGACGCCGGGCTGGATGTGCGGGTGCTCCAGTCTGCGGCCGGCGACGCCCAGCCGGACGGTGGCCGGGCGGCCCTGCCGCCTGCTGGCCGGTGATGGCGGCGAAGACCTTCGTGGTGACCGCGACGTCGGCGCCGAGGATGCCCACGTGGTCCAGTGACGGCGACAGCGGCTGCACGCCGGTGACGTCGATGGTGCCGAACGAGGGCTTGAGGCCCGACGATCGCGCAGTAGTGCGCGGGGATGCGGATCGACCCGCCGGTGTCGGTGCCCAGCGCCACCGGGCAGGCGCCGGCGCCGACCAGGGCGGCCGACCCGCCGCTGGAGCCGCCGGCGGTCCTGCCCGGGTCGAAGGGGTTGCGCGCCTCGGGCACCTGCGGGTGGACCGCCCCCGCGGCGTACTCCAGCAGGGACGTGGCCGCGAACACCTCGGCGCCCGCCTGGCGCAGCGCGGTGACCACGCTGGCGTCGTCGGCCGCGGGGGCCGCGCCCATGTCGTGGGGGTTCCCGTTGCCGCGCGGGTGCCCGGCGATGTCGATCATGTCCTTCACCGCGACGGGGACTCCGTGCAGCGGCCCGCCGGGCCGGCGGGCCGGGGCGGGGAACAGACGTGACCACCGCGTTCAGCGGCTCGCCAAGGCGCAGCGCCCGCTCGTAGGCGGCCAGCAGTTCGAGGTTGGCGACCTCGCAGGTCCGCTCGCCCCGCTCGATCGCGCGGATCAGTTCCCCCGTGTAGCTGGTCAGCGGGCCGCTCAGGTCGCGCAGCAGGTCGTCGACCTCGGTCTTGCGCTTGCGGACCATCAGGTCGCGGTAGATGCCGCTGTGCGACTTGGCGCTCTCCCGGTTGAAGGTGACCAGGCGGGCCAGCGAGCCCTCAAGGTCGCCGGGGTCGAAGCCGTCGAAAGCCTCGGGCCGGACCGGCGCCTGGGCGAGCACCTCTCGCGCGATCGCCAGCATCAGCGGCCGCCATCGCGGATCCTCCAGGGTGTCGGCGATCGACAGGTCGGACACCGCCCCGGCGTACAGCATCGCCCCGTAAGCCTCCTTGCTCCACAAAAAGCCCATGATGTTGCCGGTGGCCTGCGCGTAGGGCAGCGCTTCCGCCAGTTCCCGCACCCGGTCGCTGCTGCCGCCCCCGGGCTCCCCGACGCGGAAGGTCCCGACGTTGCCCTGCATGATCAGCCCGGGCTCGAGCCAGTCCGCGCCGAAGTTGACGAGGCTGACCACGACCCGTTCCGGGCCGACGGCCGCTGCCAGGGTGCCCGCGGTCAGGCCGTTCTGAAAGCTGACAACGTAACCGCCGGGAGCGAGACGCCCCTTGAGCAGCTCTGCCGCCGCGGCGGTGTGGTGGCTCTTCACGGCCACCGCCGCCCGTGGCAGCGCTGCGGGAAGATCGTCTGGCAGCACGGCCCTTGCCCGCACCGTGAAGTTCTCGACCGGCCCGCAGATGGTGAGGCCCCGCTGGTTGATCGCCTCGACGTGCGCAGCGTCGGCGTCACAGAACAGGACGTCGTGGCCGTCCCGGATCATGTGGGCGCCGATCGTGCCGCCGATCGCACCGGCCCCGATAATCGTCAACTGCACCTTGAGCTCCTCAGGCTGTCCCTCCTGGGAGCGTACGGCCAGGCCGGGCAGGCCAAGACGAGGCCCCGCCACTTGGGCCACGTGGGTGCCGTTGCCGGCGGCAGGGCGCTACCTGCCCTAGTTCTCACGACTAGGGGGGGATCCCTGTATCCAAATCCCCGCCAGCAAGGCATTCTGCTATCAGGTGCAGCCATCCATATATGAATGGCTGGGAGCGGCGGTGGCTCAATGTGCACGTGGCTGCAAGTTTCCAGGCGGGTCGTGCGGGCGTATGTGATCCTCGGGGCCTGCCTGTCACCCAAACGCGCTGGGCCATCGCCCTTGCGCCGGCATCGGGCCGGTGGGCGTGGCCGGCGGTGCGCCCTGGCGGCGCTGGCGGCGGCGCTCCCCGTCGCCTTAGTGCTGCTGAGCCCGGCCAGCGCGGCCGATGCCAGTTCAAGAGCGGCGGGACGGGCCGAGCCTGGCTCGCATCTGAAGCTCAGGCCCCGTGCGTGTGCCCTCCCCTCGGCCCCGGGTACTGTCAGCGCTTCCGCGGGTGCCAACAAGGGCGTCGTTACCTGGACGGCGGCGAAAGGCAACGGGCACCCCATTGATGCCTATGTGGTCCGCGAGGCGACCGGGCCAGACGCGGGCGCGTCTATCGCCACCGGCGGCAGCGCCACCACGGCCACGCTGACCGGCCTGGCGGGCGGCACGGCGGCAACGTTCTCAGCCGTAGCCGAGAACAGCTGCGGCACCGGCCCGGCCGCCGCCTCGCCGGCTGTGACGCCTACCGGCCCGGCCTCGACCTACCTTGGCTCGGTGCTGGCCAGCGCGCCCTCGGCGTTGTACCGGCTGGACGAGCTGAGCGGCACGGTGATGGCCGATTCCTCGGGCCACGGTGCCGACGGATCTTATTCGGGCCAGGAGACGCTGGGCGCCGGAGCGGCGCTGGCGTCGGACCCGGCTCCCTCGGCTGGCTATGCGACCTGCTGCGACGGCCTCGCTACGGCCAGCCCGGTGCTGCCGCTGGGTAACGATGCCCGCACGGTGGAAGCGTGGATCAACACCACCAGCGACACCGCCGACCAGGCGGTCGCGAGCTACGGCCAGGTCGCCACCGACAATGCATTCATCGTCTCGGTCAGCGCCCAGGCCATCGGCGTGGATGGCTACAACGACCTCCTCCAGTTCCCCGCTCCCCGGCCGCTCGACGATGGTCACTGGCACCTGATCACCGTCACGTACGACGGAACCACGGTCGATGCCTACCTGGACGGCCAGCTGGTGGGCAGCTCCTCGTTCTCCGGGACCATCGACACGCTCAGCTCGGCCGGGCTTTCGGTGGCCGAGTTCCCCGGCTACTACAACGCCTTCGACGGCGGCCTAGCCGATCTGGCGGTGTATCCATCCGCGCTCACGGCGGCTGCGGTCGCGGCCCACTTCACCGCCTCCGGCTACGGCCGGCCCACCGCGGCCAAGGACGTCAACGTCTTCGCCGCCGGGCCCGGCGCGGTCACTGTGACCTGGGCGCATGCCACCGCGAGCGCTGAGCCGGTGACCGGCTACCTGGTCAGCGCGCTGGGGGCCGCCCACGGCACGCCGAGCGTGGCCACGACGGGGGACGGCACCGCCGCCCGGCTGACCGGCCTGCCGGCCGGCACGTACACCTTCCAGGTCATCGCCATGGATCCCGTCGGGAACGGGCCGGCGCAGACGAAGGCCTTCGCCGTAACCGGGCCGGCGTCGACGTACGCCTCGACGGTGCTTTCGTCGGGCCCGTCGGCGTTCTACCGGCTGGCCGATTTCCCCCTTGGCCCCATGGCTGACTCCTCCGGCCACGGGGGCACCGGCGTCTACGACACGGCGGACGCGGCCCTCGCCGAGCCTGGGCCGCTGGCCAATGACGCCGGCGCGGCCGTGGCCGATAACGGCGCGGGACGGGCTGGCAGCTCGGGCGCCGCACTGCCGGTGGGTGCCCAGCCGCGCACCCTGGAGGGGTGGGTGAACACCACCACTGGCGGGTGGATGGCCGGCTACGGCAGCTTCGACACCGCGGAGGGGTTCGGGGTGGAGATCCAGCCCGAGGACGTGTTCGTGTCCGGCGCCAGCGACGACCTGACCTTCACCACCACGTCCTCGGTTACGGATGGTAACTGGCATTTCGTCGCCGTCACCAGCAACGGCACCTCGGCCACCGTCTATGTGGACGGGATCAGCCTGGGCACCCAGACCTTCCCCTCGGTGCTGGACACCGTGCCCGCCGCCCCGGGGTTCATCGTCGGCGGCGACGCCCAGGACTGCTGCCTCGGCTTCGATGGTGACCTGGCCGACGTGGCCGTGTTCCCGGCCGCGCTCAGCGCCGCCCAGGTGGCCGCGCAGTTCACCGCCTCGGGGCTGAACCGCCCGCCCGCACCCACCTCCCCGGTGGCGACCGCGGGCGCCAACAAGGCCACGGTGACCTGGAAACCGCCGTCGGGTGCCGACCCGGCGGTCACCGGGTACCTGATCACCGCGGTCAAGGGCGGCACGCCGGCCAACGCGGTGTCGGTGCCGGCCAGCGCCACGAGCGCCACGGTGACCGGCCTGGCCGGCAGCGCCTCCTACACCTTCACCATCCAGGCGGTCAACGAATACGGCGCGGGAACGGCCGCCACCACCGCCGCGGTGACCCCCACCGGGCCTGCGTCGACGTACGCCTCGACGGTGCTGTCGTCGGGCCCGTCGGCGTTCTACCGGCTGGCCGACTCCAGCGGCACCATGGCCGACTCCTCCGGCCACGGGGCCACCGGCGTCTACGACACGGCGAATGCGACCCTCGCCGAGCCCGGGCCGCTGGCCAACGACGCCGCCACCGCCGTGGCCGATAACGGCGGGGGACGGGCCGGCAACGGCAACCCGTCGCTGCCGGTGGGCGCCCAGCCGCGCACCCTGGAGGGGTGGGTGAACACCACCAGCGGCGGGTGGATGGCCGGCTATGGCAGCTTCGCCGGCGGGGAGGGGTTCGGGGTGGAGATCCAGTCCGGCGACGTGTTCGTGTCCGGCGCCAGCGACGACCTGACCTTCACCACGACTTCCTCGGTTACGGATGGTAACTGGCATTTCGTCGCCGTCACCACCAATGGCACCTCGGCCACCGTCTACGTGGATGGGACCAGCCTGGGCACCCAGACGTTCCCGACGGCGCTGGACACCGTGCCCGCCCCGCCGGGCTTTGTGGTCGGCGGTTACGCCCAGGACTGTTGCGGCGGCTTCGACGGTGACCTGGCTGACGTGGCCGTGTTCCCGGCCGCGCTCACCGCCGCCCAGGTGGCCGCGCAGTACTCGGCGTCCGGGCTTAGCGCGGCGAAGCACCCCGCCCGTTACACCCCGAGCGCGGATAACACTCCCCAAGTGGGCCCACTTCACCGGCGCAGAGCCGCCTGATCCCCGCTGCCAGATACCCGCAGCCGCAACCGGAGGCCGCCGTGATTCTCCACCTGACAACAGTGCCCGCCTCCCGGCTGAGCCGCCTGCTGCGGCGGCGGTTGCGCAAAGCCCGTTCCGGGATCGCCGTCGTAGCCGGCGTGGCCCTGCTCAGCCCGGCGTTCGTCAGTACTGCGACGGCGGCGGCCGCCACACCCGCCGTCTCCTACACCTACGACGCATCCGGCCGGCTCGCTTCGGTCACCACCGCCGCGGGCACGGCCACCTACAGCTACGACGCTGAGGGGAACCTGCTGTCCATCACCCACTCGGCCGACGGCTCGGTCAGCAGGGCCGGTTTCCCCCGCCGGCCCGCCACCCCGGCCCCCGCGATCGCCTCGGCCGGGCCGTCGTTCCTCACGCCGGGCAAGACCATCACCATCCACGGCCGGGGCTTTTCGGCAACGGCAGACAAGGACCTGGTGCACATCGGGGCTCTGTTCGCTCGCGTCATCAAGGCCACCACGACAGCCCTGCAGGTAACCGCCCCGCCGGGCACGGGTGGCCCGGTGCGCGTCACCACCCCCGGCGGGACAGCCCGCGGACCCCAGGTCGCGATAGCCGGGCCACGTACGACGGCGCCGGCCCCGGCCGTGACTCCCATCCGCTGCGCGCCCCCGCCGGGGTGACCGCCCTGTCCGGGCTGGTCGAGGACAACCACGGTGCGCCCCTGGCCGGGGTCCAGATCAGTGTCCTGTCGCTGCACGGCCAGCCCGAAGCCCACACCGCCACCAGCGCCGCCGGCCAGTTCCTGCTCGCCCACCTGCGCCCCGGCCGGAACCAGCTGGTCATCGCCGGGAACAACGCCGGCGGTCGCCAGTACGGTGTCTACGCCGAGCCGGTGGAACTGCCCAAGGGCCATACCACCGTGCTGCCCTGGGTCACCTACCTCACACCGCTGGACCAGGCCCACGCCGTGACCCTGACCTCACCGGCCACCCACGAGGTCACCGTCACCACGCCGCAGATCCCCGGCCTGGAAATCCAGATCCCCAAGGGCACCGTCATCAGGGACCATAACGGCCACGTGGTCACCAGGCTGTCGATCACCCCGCTCACCGTCGGCCGCACCGCCTACCCCCTGGCGCCCGGCATGCAGCCCGAGTTCTTCACCCTGCAGCCCGGCGACGCCACCGTGACCGGGCCCGGGCTGCGGGTCATCTACCCCAATGTGACCAACCAGCCGCCGGGCACCGCCATCCCGTTCCTCATCAACAGCCCGACCTGGCCCGGGATGGGCTGGTGGCGTTACGGTACCGGCCACGTGAGCGCCAGCGGAAAGCAGATCATCCCGGAACCCGGGGTCCGCTGGCACACCATCTCCCTGGGCGGCATCCCCGTCTCCTCGCCGCCACCGAACGGGCCTCCTCCGGGCACGTGCGGCCCACCACCACCACCGCCGGGCGGCGGTGGTGGCGGTGGTGGCGGCGGCGGACCTGGGCCGCCCGGTGGCCCCCCAGGCTGCGACGCTGGTGACCCGCTTTCGCTCAGCACGGGCCTGCTTGTTAGTCAGAGCACCGACCTGCTCCTGCCCGACGTCCAGAGCGTCCCCCTTACCCGGACCTTCCGCCAGCTCGACGACACCATCCGCGACTTCGGCATCGGCATGAGCAGCGGCCTCAACTTCTACATCGCCGCTGACACCAGCGGAAACTTCGATCTCTACTACCCCAACGGCGGGAAGGTCGCCTACACGCCGACCGGCACGACCGGCCAATACCAGTCAACCGGCAGCCCGACCATGTTCGCTGGCTCCACCCTGACCTGGTTGGGAACGCCCGACCCCGACGGCCCCTTCACCATCAGCCTCACCAACGGCGCCGTCCTCAGCTTCGGCAACCCCGCGTACCTGACACAGGTCACCGACCGGTTCGGCAACTCGGTCGACATCAACCGGCTGAACGGCTCCGGTCAGATCCAGACCGTCACCACGCCCGACGGGGAATGGCTGAAATTCACCTACGGCAGTTGCGTGGCGGCCTTCCCCTCCACCACCTGCATCACCCAGGTGCAGGACAACTCCGGCCGGACCCTGACCTACACCTACGACGCCGACGGCCGCCTCACCACGGTCACCGACCCGGCGGGCGGTAAGACCACCTACACCTGGGCCGCGTGCACCACCACCATGACCTGCACCGAACTGCTGAAGATCACCGACCCCGACGGCCACACCACCAGCAACAGGTACGCCGCCAAGACCGGCCTGGTCACCGGGCAGACCGACGGGACCGGCGGCACCTGGGCCTACAGCTACACGACCAACAGCAGCGGCCAGATCACCCAGACCGACGTGACCGACCCACGGGGCATCAAAGACGACTACTCCTTCGACGCCAGCGGCTACCTATCCTCGGTCACCGATGCCGCCGGCACGTCCGGCGCGCAGACCACCACCACGGTCTTCGACCCCAGTACCAACCTGCTCACCAGCGAAACCGACCCGCTTGGGCGCACCACGACCTATAGCTACGACGCGCTGGGCAACGTCACCTCGGTCACCGAACTGGCCGGAACGGCTCACGCCGCCACCTACTCGTTCACCTACGACCCCACCTACAGCCGCGTCACCAGCGTCACCGACCCGCTCGGCCACACCACCACGATCGCTTACGACGACGCCGCCCACACCGAAACGGTGACCGACGCGCTCGGCCATAAGCAGGTGATCACCCTCAATGACGAGGGCCAGCCCATCGAGGAAACCGATCCGCTGGGCAACAGCACGTACCTGAGCTACCTCTACGGCAACCTGGTCGCAGACGCCAACCCGCTGGGCGAGGCGGCAGGCGCTTACTACAACTCGGTGGGCGAGCCCCTTCAGACCACCGACCCCCAGGGAAACACGACCAGCTACACCTGGACCCCGCTCGGTGAGCTGGCCACCGAGACCAGCCCAGTCGGCGCGATGACCAGCTACGGCTACGACGCTGACGGCAACCTGACCAGCTTCACGGACGCCAACGGGCACGCGACCAGTTTCACCTACGACGGTGCCAGTCAGGTGGTCAAGAAGACCGATCCGCTGGGCAATGCCACCGCTTATGCCTACGATCCGGACGGGAATCTCTCCTCGCTCACCGACGCCGACGGGAACACCGACACCTTCGCCTACGACGACCTCAACCGGCCGACCACCGCCAAGTACGGGGTCTCGGGCACGACCGCGCAGACGAGCATTGCCTACAGCTACGATGCCGGCAGCCGGATGACCAAGGCGGTCGAGACGCCGGGTGGTACCTATCAGCTCAGCTACGACGGGCTCAACGACAGCCTCAGCCAGTCAACTCCGCAGGGAACCATCTCGCACACCTTTGACGCCGACGGGCTCGCGACGTCCATGTCCGCTCCTGGCCAGGCCAAGGTGACCTACACCTACGACAAGGACAACCGCCTCACCAAGATCACCCAAGGCTCTACGAAGGTAACCCTGGGCTACGACGCCGATTCCCGGCCGACATCTGCGACCCTGCCCGACGGCATCACCGGCACCAACGCCTACGACGCTGCGTCCTATCTGACGGCCCAGACCTTCAAGCACTCCGCCACCACAGTCGGTGCTGTGGACTATGGCTACACCGCCGACGGCCAGATCAGCTCGGAGTCAGGCAGCCTGGCCACCGCCACCCTCCCCGCCGCGGTAACCAGCAACACCTATAACGCGGACAACGAACTGACCAGTAGCGGCGGGACCGCCGACACCTACAACAACGACGGCGACCGCACCGCCGACGGGACCAGCGCCTATACCTGGAACGCCCAAGGCCAGCTGACCGCGATCAGCGGCGCTGCCACCGCGGCGTTCACGTACAACCCATTCGGCCAGCAGATAAGCGCCACGGTCGGCGGTAAGGCCACCTCCTACCTCTACGACGGAACGGCCTGGAACGCCAGCGTCGTCCAGGAGCAGTCCGCGGGCAAGCCCACGGCGAACCTGCTTACCGGGGCACCTGGCCAGATCTTCCAGCTGACCACACCCTCGGGGACCAACAGCTCGCTGCTCGCCAACCCGCTCGGGTCCACCATCGCGCTGGCCAATTCTTCCGGCACGATCACCACTAGCTACAGCTACGACCCCAACGGTGCCGCCACAACAACCGGCGCGAGCTCACCCAACACTTTCGAGTTCAACGCCACCCAGAACCACGGGACCGGCCTCTATCTGATGGGCGCCCGATATTACGACCCAGCCACCGGCACCTTCATCAGTCAAGACCCTACCGGCTTCCACGGCGGCATCACTGACCTCTACAGCTACGCGAACAACGACCCCATCAACCAAAGCGACCCCACCGGATGCGACGATTGCGCAGGCACCGTCGCCAATTCGGTCGTAACTGCGGGCTCTTATGCCTATGGTTTCCTGGGAGGCCTCGCTGGTGGCCTTCTTGGCGCAATGGGGAAGGCGGCATTGTCGGAACTCGGCACTACGGGAGCGGTTACTGTGGCGGAAATCGCCGGGGCCGGTTCCGTCGTTACCGCCGTTGCCGTTCTCTCCGCTGCGTCCGCCCTGGTGGGAGCATTCCTCCTCGGTTACCTGATTGGATCGTTCATATACCAAACAGTCGCGTGTTGATCACCGGCACCGAACCGGCCCCCGCAGCGGTCCTCCGGTAGGCCGCGTAGATCATGTCGGTGCGGGTGTCCACCGCCACCCGTACGGGGCCTGGCCCACCGCGATCCTGCCCGCGGTCCGCCACCCGGCGGCCGGGCACCCGGCCGCCTCCGGCGATGCGGTCGCCGCTGCCCCGCCCCGCGGTCGCGCCTGGCGGTACCGGGGTTTGACATCAAACTCACACGTAGATCACGCAAAGACCTGAGGGCCGGCACGGGAAGATGTGACTCGTGCCGGGACCCAGCTTCCTCGGAAGCCCCGGCGGTACGCGAAGCGCAGGGAGGATCGCGTGACACAAGTTGGCTCCCCGGCAACGGAGAGCGGTTCCAGCGACCACGGTCGGCAGGCGGTACGCGGGTCACGGCTCGCCCGCCGTCGGCGAACCCTGTTCTGGGTGGCCGGCGCGGCGGCCCTGCTGGCCATCGGCGGGCTGATCGGCGCCTCGTTCGTGCAGTCGCCGCAGCAGATCGCGGCGGATACCGCGGCGCCGCCAGCGACGGCGACCACGGCAAAGGTGGTCTCCCAGGTCCTTACCTCGTCGGTGCAGATGCGCGGCGTGGTGTACCCGGGGACGCAGTACGACGTGTACCCGTCCGCCCCGGAATCGGATTCGGCGTCGTCGGATTCCGGCTCCGCAGCCGGCGGTGCGGCGGGCGGCGGCTCGGCCGCGGGCGGCGCGACCGGCGGTGGCTCGTCGGGGGTGTACATATCCAGCCTGGACGTGGCGGCCGGCAGAACGATCTCCAACGGCAAGCGACTCGCCGTGATAGACGGCGAGCCGATGTTCGCACTGACCGGCCGGGTGCCCGCGTGGCGGGACATCACGCCGGGGGAGAGCGGGCCGGACGTGGCGGAACTGCAGAAGGCCCTGGCCGCGCTCGGGTACTACGACGACGGCGACACTCCCGGGTACTTCGGCACGGCCACCCAGGACGCGGTGGCCGCGTTCTACGAGCACTTCGGCTACACCCCGCCGACGTCGGGCGGCATGCCGTTGACGGACGTGATCTTCCTGCCGGCGCTGCCCGCGAAGGTGATCGCCGTGAACGGCACCAAGGGCCAGCAGCCCGGCCAGCCGTTCCTTGAGCTTGCCGCGCGCGGATCGCTGGCGCTGGCCGGCGAACTGCCGCCCGCCTACGCCGGGCAGGTCAAGGCCGGGCTGAAGGTGAAGATCTACGACGAGGTGACCGGCATCCACGCCACCGGAACCGTCTCCGACGTGGGAACGCCGACGGCGATCACGCCGGTCGGGGCGATCGTGAACGTCGGTGGCGGCGCGGCGGCGGCGAGCGCCGCGCAGTCCGCGGCGTCGTCCGCCTCGGGGTCTACCGGGTCGTCCGGGTCGGGCAGCTCTGGTGGCGCCGCGGGCGGGGGTGCGGCGCCGTTCATCCCGCTGGCCGTGACCCCGTCCAAGCCGCTCCCGGCGGCGCTGAATGGCGAGAACGTCCTGGTCACCGTCGACACCGGGCGGACCGAGGGCCCGGTGCTCACGGTCCCGGTCGCCGCGGTCGTCACCACCGGGTCCGGCACCAGCTACGTCACCGTGACCGGTGCGGGCGGCAAGCAGGCCCAGGTCGCGGTCACGCCGGGCATCTCGGAGAACGGCTACGTCCAGGTGACCCCGGCGAAGGCGGGCAAGCTCGCGGCCGGCGACAGCGTGGTGGTGAGCGGCTGATGACCGCGCCCGTGATCGAACTGCGCGGGCTGGCCCGGACCTATCCCGGGCAGCCTCCGGTCCACGCGCTGCGCCCGGCCGACCTGGTCATCGAGGCGGGCGACTACGTCGCGATCACCGGGCCGTCCGGCTCGGGCAAGTCCACGCTGCTGCACCTGCTCGGGCTGCTCGACACCCCCACCGCCGGCAGTTACCTGCTGGACGGCCTGGACACCAGCGCGTTGTCCGACCGGGACCGGTCGGCGCTGCGCGGCCGGCGGATCGGGATCGTCTTCCAGGCCTTCCACCTGCTGTCCTACCGCACGGCGCTGGAGAACGTGCTGGTCGCCGAGCTGTACAACCAGACATCGCGAAGCACCCGGCTCCGGGCGGCGATCGAGGCGCTCGTCGCGGTCGGGCTGGGCCACCGGCTCGACGCGCTCCCGACCACGCTGTCCGGCGGGGAGTGCCAGCGGGTCGCGATCGCCCGGGCGCTGGTCAACCAGCCGAGCCTGCTGCTGTGCGACGAGCCGACGGGAAACCTGGACTCGGCCAACGCCGCCTCGCTCATGGAACTGCTCGACCAGCTCAACTCGGGCGGCCTCACGATCGTGATCATCACCCACGACCCGGGGGTGGCGGCGCACGCCGGCCGGACCGTGGCGATCAGCGACGGGATACTGTCCGAGCGGGCCGGGGCGTCTCATGCTTAGGCCGGGTGCGGGCCTCCCGCCACCGCGGCTGAGTGCCCGGGACGCGGCGGCCGAGGCGGTCGCGGGAATCGTGCAGCGGCCCGGCCGCTCCGTGCTGACCATGCTCGGCACGGTTCTCGGCGTGGGCGCGTTCGTCGCCGTGCTCGGCCTCACCGCGACCGGGGCGGGCCAGATCTCGCACCAGTTCACCGTGCTCGAGGACACCACGGTCACGGTGGCCGACAACGGCCCCGCCAACGACGTCGCGCCGCCCGGAACCTACCCTCCGATCGGCTTTCCCCCCGACGCGGACGCGATCGCCGGGCACATCAGGGGAGTGGCCGCCGCGGGTGTCTGGTGGCCGGTCGCGCTCCCCCAGGGCACGAACTTCAGCGCCTCGCAGGCGCTGTCGGGCGTCACCTCCCAGACGGTCGACCTGCTGGCCGCCTCGCCCGGGGCGGTGACGGCGATGGACCTGACGATGGTCGCGGGCTCGCGCCTGAGCACCTACGAGAACGACACCGCGCAGCACGTGGCGATGCTCGACAGCACGACGGCGTCCACGCTCGGCATTTCCCCGGCCCGCCTGGCCAGCCACCCCGCGGTGTTCGTCAACGGGATCGCCTACACGATCGTCGGCGTCTACAGCTCCGCGCAGCGCGTGGTCAGCGGCGGCAGCGGCATGCTGATCCCGGAGAGCACGGCCTTGGCGGACTACGGCAACCCCGAGCCGGGCATCGGCACATTCGAAGAAGCCCAGATGGTCATCGCCACCAAGACCGGGGCCGCGCAGGAGGTGGCACGCGAGATCGCCACCGCCGAACTGCCGACCGACCCGCACCGGCTGGTGGTGACGCCGCCGCAGAGCCCGCTCAAGCTGCAGGGCGAGGTGAACGGCGACCTGGCCGGCCTGTTCCTCATCCTCGCGCTCATCAGCCTGCTCATCGGGGCGGTGGGGATAGGCAACACCACGCTCGTCGCGGTGCTGGAGCGCACCGGGGAGATCGGCGTGCGCCGCTCGGTCGGTGCCCGGCCCCGGCACATCGCCGCGCAGTTCCTCGCGGAATCCATGGCGCTGGGCACGCTCGGCGGGCTGATCGGCACCTGCATCGGCGTCGGGATCGTGGTGATCTTCGCCGCCACCAAGAACTGGACCGCGGTGCTGAACCCGGTCTACACCCTGCCCGCCCCGCTGATCGGCACCGTCGTCGGCCTGCTCGCCGGCGCGTATCCGGCGCTGCGCGCGGCACGGACGAGCCCGCTCGAGGCCCTGAGGCACGCATGAACGACGGCACACCTGGCCTGCCAGGGCGCGCCCGGAAAGGAACGACGATGCGCATCCGCACCGGCTGGTGCCTGCTGATCTGCGCCGCGGCCCTCACCGCATGCACGGCCAACGGGCCCAAGGGACCGGCCGCGACCGTGACCACGCCCGCCGTCGGCAGGCCGCCCGCCCCGGCCTCCGTCGCGGCGGCCATGGCCTCGGAGGCGTTCACGCCGTACGCCGCGCTCGGCGCAGCGGACAACGACGGGCTGGCACCCGGCGACACCTACGACGCCCTGCACACCGCCTGCATGCAGGACGCGGGCTCCGGGCAGTACGCCAGCGACGCGCCGTTCCCGGAGCGCGAGAACCGTGGCCTGGGCTTCCCGCAGGCGTACGGGCCGTGGGGCTACGTAGGGACCGCCCTGGCGGCTGAGGAAGGCTTCAATGCCCCAGAAGCCGGCTCCGGAGGCCCGGGAGGCGGCATCCCGGTAGGCGGCGGGCCGCTCGGCACCATTCCCACCGCGGCGCAGGCGGCCGCGGGCAAGTGCTTCAACATCCTGGAGAACTTCAACAACGCCACGCTCGCCCACTACCTGTCCATCGTCGAGACGCTGAACAACTACATCGGCGCCGACGTGATCAACGACGGCGAGTTCCATGCGGCCATGCGGCGCTGGTCGGCCTGCATGTCCAAGCAGGGGTTCCATTCCGCGGATGCCAATAACTTCGAGCAGCAGGCGCAGGAGATGCTCGGGCAGAGGCTGGCCCCCGGGCAGAACCCCAACAGCCCGCCCGGCCAGCCGACCGCCGCGCAGGAAAAGCAGCAGATCGCGATGGCCGTGGCCGACGCGAACTGCACGCTGAGCAGCGACCTGTCCGGGGTCTACTTCGCCGTCCAGACCAGCTACGAAAAGCAGTTCGTCAGCGCCAACCAGCAGGCACTCAACGCCGGGATCCGGCAGTACAAGGCCGCGTTCGCCAAGGTGCTCAAGACCATGCCCGCCCTGCTCCAGACCACATCGGCCACGCCCAATCTGCTCGGGCCGCCCCGGCCCGGCCACCATGGCGGCCACCACGGCGCGCCCACCCCCTCACCCAGTCATTCCTGACGGCCGCCGGCTGGTTCGCGGCCGCCGAGAAACGCCAGGTCGATCCGGGCGAGCCGGTCCGGGTCGGCGAGGAAGTCCATTTCGGCGATCTTCCCGTTGCGGACGAGAACCGCGGCGATCGAGAACACCACGCCGTTGCGGGTCGCGACCACGCCGGCGGCGCCGTTGACCAGCGCCCGGTGCATGACGAGGTCGACGCGCGACCACATGGCCGCCTGTCGCGCCACCTCCAGCGCGCCGTGCACCTGCGCCGACGCGGCGGCGAGCGCCGGGCCGCCGTCGGCGTGCAGCACGATGTCGGGGTCCAGTATGGCGACCAGCGCGTCGAAGTCGCCGCCGCGTGCCGCGGCCAGGAACGCGGTGATGACCTCCCATTGGGCGCTCACGTCCGCGTCTGGGGTGGTGGGCCGGGCCCGGACGCGGCGCCGGGCCCGGCTGGCCAGCTGGCGTGCCGCCTGCGGGGAGCGGTCGACGAGCGGGGCGATCTGCTCGAACGGGACGGCGAACATGTCGTGCAGCACGAAGGCGAGCCGCTCAGGTGGTGTCAGCGTGTCGAGAACCACGAGCAGCGCGAGCCCGACCGAGTCCGCGAGCAGCGCCTCATGCTCGGGATCGACGCCGTCCGCGCGGTCGACGATCGGGTCGGGCAGGCGCGGGCTCAGCGGCTCCTCCCGCCGTACCGCACGCGAGCGCAGCATGTTCAGCGACACCCGAGCGACGACGGTCGTCAGCCACCCGGACAGGTTCTCGATCTCGCCGGGTTCCGAGCCGCTGAGCCGCAGCCAGCCTTCCTGCACGGCGTCCTCGGCCTCGCTCACCGAGCCCAGCATCCGGTAGGCGACCGCCCGCAAGCGGCGCCGGTGCTCCTCGAACCGCTGTGCAAGCCAGTCCTGCTCGCTCATGCCGTTACATCCTCCCGCGGGCGACGGATCCTCCAGGCTGACCCGCCAGGGCCGGCCGATGTGACAGGACTACCCACCGGCTCGACGTGTCACTGATCACACCCGGCGCGGCCGGTCACATCCACGGCTCCTGAAGTGTCACCCCAGGGACCGCACGAACCCGGGCGAGAGGAATACACAATGCGAGTCTTCGTTGCCGGCGCCAGTGGCGCACTCGGAAGTCATCTCCTGCCGCAGTTGATCGGCGCCGGGCACGAGGTGATCGGCACCCACAACTCACCGGCCAGTGCCCAGCTGCTGCGGGTGCTCGGCGCCGAACCGGTCAGGCTCGACCTGCTCGACGCCCATGCCGTGCGCGCGGCCGTGCTCAACAGCAGGCCCGACGCGATCGTGCATCAGGCAACCGCGCTGGCGAACGTCAAGTTCGGCCGGAGCCTGGACAAGACCTTCGCCACCACCAACCGGCTGCGCACCGAGGGAACGGACGCGCTGCTGGCCGCCGCCCGGGAGGCGGGCGTGCGCCGGTTCGTGGCGCAGAGCTTCGCGCCCTACCTGTACGCGCGGCAGGGCGGGCCGATCAAGACCGAGGCCGATCCTGTCGACGAGACCCCGCCGCCCAACACCGGCGAGACCTACGCCGCGATCATCTACCTGGAGAAGGCGACCACCGGCTTCGGCGGCATCGCACTGCGCTACGGCGGGTTCTACGGCGCCGCCAACGACGCACTGATCGAGCCCGTCCGGAAGCGCCGGCTGCCGATCGTCGGCGACGGCGGCGGGATCTTCCCCTGGCTGCACCTCGATGACGGTGCCGCAGCCACGGTGCTCGCCCTCGAGCACTCCGGCCCGGCGATCTACAACATCGTCGACGACGAATCCGCCCCGGTCCGTGACTGGCTCCCGGTGCTCGCCGACGCACTCGGCGCCAAGCCACCGCGGCACGTACCGGCCTGGCTGGCCCGCCCGCTCGCCGGCCCGGCGGCCGTGGAGCTCGCCACCCGGGCGCGCGGCGCCGCCAACGCCAAGGCCAAGCGCGAACTCGGCTGGACGCCCCGGTACCCCAGTTGGCGCCTTGGTTTCCCGGCGGTCTACTCGGCGATCGCAGTCGCGGACGGGACGGCGGCCGGCCGGGCTGCCGGGGCAATCCGAGCGCGCGACTGAGCGGTCAAGGCCGTGGGGGGCGGTGCCGGTGGCACCGCCCCCCACGCCGCCGGATCGCTACAGGTTGGCGACCGAGTTGTAGAGGGCGTCGGCGTTGTTGCCGAAGTAGGCGGAGAAGATGTCACCGGGAAGGGACGTGTAACCGAAGTCATTGACCCCGTTGATGTATCCCCACTCCCCGCCGAACGACCGCAGCCACGGGCCGCCGCTGGATCCGCCGGTGAAGTTGCATGCCAGCCCCATGGTGCTGGACACGTAGGGCCAGTTGAACTCGCTCCCGTTGCAGTACTGCAGCGACGCGCCGTTGAACGGCGGCGCCGCCGGGTAGCCGAAGTCGTAGACGTACTGGTTTTCCGCCCAGTTCCAGGCCAGGCCCTGCCCGCCGACCACGCTGACGATGTGCTGGCCGGAGGAGTTGGTGTTCATGACGGCGGCGCCGATGTCGTCGCCTTCGTCCTGGTTGTTGATGTAGTTGGTGAGGGTCCACAGCTGCCTGGCCGTCCAGACCCCGTAGGGGGCGTAGCCGTAGTAGTAGTCGGGCACGAACACCCAGTTCGAGTGCCACCGCTCACCGGGGACCTCACCGCCGAGGCTGCCGTAGACGCAGTGCCCGGCCGTGATGACGGCGTCCCTGCCGTTGCTGTTCACCGTGCTGGCCGAGCAGACCCAGTTCTCCGTCTGGCCGTTGCCGGTGGTGGTGAAGAACACCTTGCCCGTGGTCGTCGCCGGCGGCAGGTAGAAATTGCCGGGCCAGCTGCTGCCCGTGGGCCCGGATCGCGGCGGGAGCGCGGCATGAGCCGGCATCCGCCCGGCGGGCCCCCGCAGCGCCTCGACCGGAGCGGTGCCTGCCACCTGCCCGGCCGGCCCGGACGGGCGCGGCGCTGGCGCGGCATGGGCGTCCGGGGGAGAAGTGATCTTGGTGCGGTCCGCGTTCCGCGCTGACAGCATCCGGGCCCGGGTCCAGTACGCGACCGCCCGCTGCGCCGCCATGCTGGCCCGCCCCGTGCCGGTCATCACGTGTCCGGACACCCGCGGGCTGGGTGGCGCAGTGTTCGCCGTCGCTGCGCCGGGGGCAGCCATCCCGCCCAGCAGTGCGACGCCGGCGGCCAGGCCGGCCACCGCGGCCAGACGGCGGCCCCAGGGCCGCCGTCCGGCGGGGGAGGGCTGCTCGTGCTGCGGCTTGTTCGTGCGTGCCATCGGTGACTCCTCATCTTCGATCACTGAATGTGATAGTCCGCTCACGATTTGCGGTCACCGTGAGATGAGGAGGCAGCAGCGATCTAGATACATCCACCGTGACGGATGCGGCAGGTGACCTGTGGTGTGGTGGGCGGGCCTGCCGGTGCCGATCCCGGTGCCCTGACGGCCGGCCTGGCCTTGCTGCAGGGGGATAGTGGGGATGTCAGGACCTTGGGAGGTTAGCCATGGCATCGGGCGTGACCGGAACTCTTGACGAGGCATACCAGCGGCTGCATGCCACGGGGCCGGAGTTCGACGGCTGGCTGTCCAACCACGGGCCGATGGCGGCCGAGGCGATGGTGCGCCATGGGCACGCCGACCAGGTGCACCGATGGCTTGACGGCTATATGGAGCGGCTGGAGGAGTTCCCCCGCGGCAGCGGCCCGATCGGCCCGGACTGGCAGGACGCGCTGGGTGATCCGCGGCGGATCGCCGACTGGACGGCCTACTTCCGGCGCGAGGTCACCGAGCAGCCGTGGCGCGAGGTGCTGGCGACCTGGTGGCCGCGGCTGCTGCCCGGGGTTGCCGCCGCCGCTACCCATGGGGTGATCCGGGTCGGCCACGCGGTGCGGGCGCTCAGCCAAGACGGTGCGGACGCCGAGCATCTCGCCGAGCTGGCGCATGGCCTGGCCTACTGGGCGGCCCGCTGGCAGCCGGTGCCCGGTGTCCCGGCGGCCGGCCTGCCCCCGATCGCCGCGCGCACCCCGGAACCGGCCGGGGCCGGCCCCGCGGTTGCCGATGCGCTGGCCGCGGTCCCGCGGATCGCCGACCAGTCGGGCGGTGTCCGCGACCGGCTGGCCCAGCTCGGCGGGCTACCGGGCTGGCCTACCGCGCTGGCGGCGCCGCGGATCCCGGCATCGGCCGGGGCGCTCGCGCCCTGGCTGGGCGGCCTGGTCGACGCCGCCACCATCAGATATCTGCGGTACGGGCACGGCAACGGCGTCATGCTCGTGCACTCGCGCCACCGCCCCCAACGCGATCTTGCGGGCGCTTCCCGCGCTGGACGAGCAACTGTGGGCACCCAGCGTGACCGCGGCCTGGGCCGCGTCCGCAGCGCTGACCGCCAGCTACGCACCCGCTGCCCCGGCCGCGCAGGACGCGCTGCCGGGCCCGCCGACCGGCCCGCAGGCGGCGGCGGAGACCTTCGCCCGGGCCTGCGAGCATGGCGACGAACACGTGATCAAGTTCGCCGACACCGCGGCCGACGTGTACGCGCGCACCGGCAGCTCCGACGCCCTCGCCGCCGCCATCCGCGCCACCCACCTGATCGAGCGCTGATCCGCAGGGCGGCCCCGCTGGTCACGGTGCCCGGGTGCATCGGGCCGCTCATCTCGCACCGGAACCGGGCAGCCAGCCAGGACGTACCGGGACCCGGCCGGGGCCCGGCCACCAGCGGGCCAGCACGATCGCGCCGAGCCGGCCCAGGACCTCATCACCCTCGGCGAGTGCCGTCATGGTCTGGTCCGCCAGCCGGTCCGCGGCCGCACAGTAGGCGACCACGCCGCCGTCCCCCGGGAGGTAGAGCAGCCCGGTGTCGGTACGGCAGCCGCTTACGTACCCGGTCTTGTGGGCGATCGCCGGGGCCTGCGTGCCATGGGCATCGCCCGGCTGGGCCAGGTGCAGGTAGGCGCGGGGGAAGCGGGCCCTGTCCTGCTGGTACCGCATCGTGGTGATGATCTCCTGGGCGGCTGCCCGGTCCACGACCAGGCCCGCGTGCAGGTCGGCCATCAGGCGGCACAGGGCGGCGGGCGTGGCCGTGGCGAGCGGCGCGCCCGGCGGCGGGCGCGGTGCCGGGCGCGGCGGCGGGCGTGGCGGCGGGCTGGGGACCACCAGCGGCGGTGGCGGGATGCTGACCTTGTGGTCGAGCCGGATCTCGGGATAGCCGAGGGATGCCACGCCGCGGTTCACCGCGGCCACGCCGCCGAGCAGGTCGATCAGCATATTGGTCGCGGTGTTGTCCGAGACGGTGATCATCAGCGTGCACAGGTCGGCAACGGTGCACGTCAAGCCGGGCCGCAGCACGCTCAGCACGCCCGAGCCCCCGGCCAGGTCATCGGCGCGCGTGGTGACCGGGGCCGCCAGGTCCACCGCACCCTGCCGGGCCTGCCGCATCACCTCGGCGTAGATCGCCACCTTGACGCTGCTCGCGGTCTGGATCACCGCCTCGGGGTCCCAGGTCAGTTCCTCCCCGGTGCCGAGGTGGCGGGCGATCAGGCCGACGTGCCCGCTGCACGCCGCGGCCACCGCGGCGACCGCGCCGGCGGCCTGGCCAGGTTCCAGGGCGCCGGCTGCGCGCGGCACGGTCCCCGTCACGGGCGACGTCCCCGGCCCGGCAGCGCGCGGCCGGCCAGCGGGCCGGTGAACTCCCCGCCAGCCACCGTGACCTGGCCGTTGACCAGAACCTCGGTCACGCCGACGGAGAGCTGGTGCGGGTCGGCGAACGTGGCCCGGTCGGCGACGGTCACCGGGTCGAACACGGCCACGTCGGCGAAGTACCCCTCGCGGAGCAGGCCGCGGTCACGCAGGCCCAGGGTGGCGGCGGGCAGGCCGCTCATCCGCCGGATGGCCTCGGCCAGCGGCAGCAGCTTCTCGTCACGGGCATAGTGGCCGAGAACCCGGGCGAAGCTGCCGTAGGACCTGGGGTGGGTCGGCGCCGTCAGGAACGCGCCCTCTGGCGCCATCGAGGTGCCGTCGGAGCTGATCGCCACCCAGGGCCGGCGGAGCGCGCTGTGCAGGTTCTCCTCCGACATGGCGAAGAACGCGGACTGCACCCGGGACCGGTCCGAGGCGATCAGGTCCAGCGCCGCCTCGACCGGGTCGGTGCCGCGCTCGGCGGCGATCTCCGCCAGCGTCCGGCCTTGCCACTTCCGGTTCTGTTCGGCGGCGCACTGCAGGATCAGCACGTTCCCGGCCTCGGTCACGTCACCCCACCGGCCGGCGCCGGCCAGGTCAGCGCGGATCCGGGCGCGGGTGCCGGGCTCGGCCAGCCGGTCGTAGAGCGCATCCACGCCGCCCTCGTGGTACCGGTCGGGGATGATACTGGTCAGCCCGGTCGAGCTGGCTGGGTAGGGGTAGACGTCGGCGGTGACCTCCTCGCCGGCCGCCCGGGCCCGCTCGATCAGCTCGATTGCCGCATCCATCTTGTCCCAGTGCGCGCGGCCCGCCGCCTTGAGGTGGAACACCTCGCCGCGCAGCCCCGCCGCCTGGCAGATCGCCAGGAACTCGGCGAGCGCGTCAAGCAGGTCTTCGCCCTCGCTGCGGATGTGCGAAGCGTAACAGCCGCCGTATCCGGCCACCACCTGGCACAGTGCGGTCAGCTCGGCGGTGTCCGCATAGCTGCCCGGCGGGTAGATCAGCGCCGAGGCGATCCCCAGCGCGCCGTCGGCCAGCTCCTCGGCGGCCAGCGCGCGCATGCGGTCCAGTTCGGCGGGCGTGGCCGGGCGGTCGTCGTTGCCCACCCCGTTCGCCCTGAGTGTGCCCGCGCCGATGAACGAGGCCACGTTCTGCGCGGTGCCGCGGCGCTCGACGTGGCTCAGGTATTCCGACAGCCGGGTCCAGCAGACCTCGTAGTCCAGGCCGTCACGGTCGCGCTCCAGCTCGGCCTTCATCCGCGGGGTGAGCGGGCCCATCGAGCTGCCCTCCCCGAACACCTCGGTGGTCACGCCCTGGGTCAGCTCGCCCAGCGACCGCGGGTCGTGCAGGATGCTCCGGTTCGAGTGGCTGAGGATGTTGATGAAGCCCGGGCATACCACCTTGCCGGCCGCGTCGATGACCAGCCGGGCCCCGGCCGGCTCGCCAGGCGCCGGTGGGCGGATCGAGGCGATACGCTCCCCGGTGATCCCGACGTCGGCACGCACCGGCGCTCCGCCAGCGCCGTCGTGGACCTCGCCGCCGATGATCGCAACGTCGAGCATTACCGGCCTCCCTGGGTGATGTCAGGCGGCCGCCAGCAGGCGGGTCATCACCCGCACCGCGAAATGCAGCGCGGACACCGGGACCTGCTCGTCCACCCCGTGGAACCTGGCGTAGTAGTCGAATCCCGGCGGCAGCCGCAGCGGGGTGAACCCGTACCCGGCGATGCCCAGCCGGGAGAACTGCTTGGCGTCGGTACCGCCGCCCATGCAGTACGGCACTACCGTCGCGCCCGGGTCCTCGGCCAGCAGTGCCCCGGTCATCGCGGTCACCAGCGGGCCGGCCAGCGGCGCTTCGAGCGGGATCTCCCGGTGCAGGTACTCCCAGCTCACGTCCGGCCGGGTCAGTTCGTCCAGGGTTGCCGCGAACTCGTCCTCGTAGCCGGGCAGCACCCGGCCGTCCACGCACGCGGTCGCCTCGGCCGGGATCACGTTCACCTTGTACCCGGCGGCCAGCATGGTCGGGTTCGCGCTGTTGCGGACCGTCGCCGCGACCAGTGCGGCGGCGGGGCCGAGCCGCGGCAGCAGTTCGGCCGCCCAGTCCGCCGCCCCGCCCGGCTCCGGCTGCCCTGGCGCCACCCCGACGGCATCGGCGATCCCGGAGATCGCCGCCTGGACCGTCGGGATCAGCCGCACCGGCCAGTCGTAGGCGGCGATCCTCGTGACCGCGCCCGCGAGCCTGGCCACGGCATTGGCCGGGTTCGGCTTGGAGCCGTGGCCGGCCCGGCCGTGCGCCGTGAGCTTCAGCCAGGCGGTCCCGCGCTCCGCGGAGGCGAGCGGGTACAGCCGCACGCCGTTCCCGGCGTGGAAGGTGAACCCGCCGGACTCGCCGGCCGCCTCGGTGCATCCCTCGAACAGGCCGGGATGCTTGGTCACCAGCCACTCGGCCCCGTAGGCGCTGGTGTCCTCCTCGTCAGCGGTGAACGCGAGCACGACGTCGCGGCGCGGGCGGGTTCCGCTGGCGGCGATCTGCCTGGCCACGGCGAGCAGTACGGCGTCCGCGTTCTTCATGTCCACCGCACCGCGGCCGTGCAGCACGCCGTCGTCGATTTCGCCGCTGAACGGGTCCCGCTCCCATTCACCCGGTTCGGCCGGAACCACGTCCAGGTGACCGTGCAGCAGCAGCGCACCCGCCGCCGGGTCGGCGCCCCCGATCCTGGCCACCACGTTGGCCCGGCCCGGCGCCGATTCCAGCAGCACCGGGTCCAGGCCCGCCGCGGCGAGCCGTTCCGCCACGTACTCGGCGGCCGGCCGCTCCTGGCAGTCACCGCCGCCACGGTTGCTCGTATCGATCCGGATGAGGTCGGACGCGAAGGCGACCGCCTCCTCCTCAGCGCGGGTAAGCACCCGCCACACGCTATCTTCTACATCATGCCGACGATGCCGGCCGCGCTGAGTTCGCCGGAGGTGCCGACACCGGCGCTGATCGTGGACGCCGCCGTGCTCAGGGCGAACATCGAGCAGATGGCGGCGCGGGCCCGATCCGCCGGGGCCGGCCTGTGGCCGCACGTGAAGACCCACAAGTCGGGGGAGGTGGCCCGCCTTCAGCTGGCCGCCGGCGCGGCCGGTCTCACCGCCGCAACCATCACCGAGGCGGAGGCCATGGCGGACGCCGGGGCGGCGGACCTGCTGGTGGCGTACCCGCCCGTCGGCCGCTGGCGCCTGGAGCGGCTGGTTGCGTTGTCGCGGCGGGCCCGGGTCACCACCGCGCTGGACAATGCTTCGACGGCGCTTGCGCTGGATCAGGCGTGCCAACGCGCCGACTGCGACCTCGGGCTGCTGTGGGAGGTGGACTGCGGCACCGGGCGGCTGGGAACCGAGCCCGGCTCCGCCACGGCGGCGGAAATTGCGGCGGTCGTGCGGCAGCTGGTGCGGGTTCGTTTCGCCGGAGTCATGGCCTTTGCCGGGCATGTGTACTCGGCCACGACCGAGCAGGAGGTGCGCCGTGCCGCGGCGGACGAGATCCGCGCCGTCAAGGTGACCGCGGCGGCGCTTGCCGCGCTGGAGATTCCCTGCCCGGTCCTCAGTATCGGCACCTCGCCCACGGCCCACTACCTCGATGAGGCCGCCCGCGGACTGCAGTGCCGCCCGGGAACGTATGTGTTCAACGACCGGACCCAGGTTGCCCTCGGCGTGGCCGAGGAGTCGTCGTGCGCCCTCACGGTGCTGTCCACCGTGCTGTCGCGCCCGGCCCCCGATCGGGTCATCTTCGACGCCGGCTCGAAGGCGCTCTCCAGCGACCTGCCGCCCGCCACGCCGGCAGCGGCGAGAAACGCGGGAATGTGAGATTTCATGGCATGAGTTTGGGCTAGCGGCCTGCCGGACGCAAGCAGAGCATCATCCCGCCTTGCGCGCGGGCGCATGCGACAAGACTTCCTTCACCTTGGCGGCCAGCTGCTTGAGGCCGAACGGCTTGGGCAGGAAATGGATGTCCTCGGAATTCTGGTCGTTGCGGCGGAAGGCTTCCTCGGCATAGCCGGACATGAAGATGACCGCCAGGTCGGGTTTCAGTTCCTTGACATGGCGCACCATGGTGGGGCCGTCCATGTTGGGCATCACCACATCGGTGATCAGAAGATCGATCTTGGTGTCGCCGCCTCTTGACGATCTCCAGCGCTTCCTCGCCGCCGCTGGCTTCCAGCACATTATAGCCGCGCATGCGCAGCGCGCGGGCGGCGAAGCTGCGCACCGCTTCCTCGTCTTCCACCAGCAGGATCGTGTCCTGGCCGGTGACGTCGCGGGGCGGCAGCGGGCGCGGCTTCGGCGGCGCTGCCGCGCCGGCCTCCACTGCGCTGGCGGGGCAGATAGATCTTGAAGCTGGTGCCGCTGGCCCACCTCGCTGTCCACGGTGATGAAGCCGCCCGACTGCTTGACGATGCCATAGACCGTGGCCAGGCCCAGGCCCGTGCCCTGGCCCACCGGCTTGGTGGTGAAGAAGGGATCGAAGATCTTGCTCTGGATTTCCTTCGACATGCCGATGCCGGTGTCGGCCACTTCGATGCGTCACATAATCGCCCGCCGGCATGATGGCGGTGCCCAGCGCGACTGGCGTGCGCTGCACGGTTTCATTGGCGGTCGTGATGGTGACCGTGCCGCCGGTGGGCATGGCGTCGCGGGCATTGACCACCAGATTGATGATGGCGTTGGACAAGCTGCGCCTCGTCGGCATGGACCGGCCAGAGATCGGGGTCGTTGCTCGACCTTCAGGGTGATGCCTTCGCCCACCAGCCGGCGCAGCATCTGCGCCAGTTCGCCGATCACGTCGCCCAGCGCCAGCACCTTGGGCTGCATGGTCTGCTTGCGGCTGAAGGCCAGAAGCTGGCCCACCAGGGCGGCGGCGCGCAGCGCGTTCTGATGGACCTCGTTGATCTCCTTGAACGAGGGATCGCCCGCCGGATGGCGCATCAAGAGGAATTCGCAATTGCCGATGATGACGGTGAGAAGATTGTTGAAGTCATGCGCCACGCCGCCCGCCAGCTGGCCCACCGCCTGCATCTTCTGCGACTGGGCGAATTTGGTCTCCAGCGCCTTCTGTTCGGAGACGTCCACCAGATAGAGCACGCGCGCCTGCCGGCCATCGGGCTGGCGAACAGTTCGGCCATGCGTTCTTCGCCTGGACGCGCAAGTCCAGCAGTCGACCGCCTATGCCCGTTTCGCCCTGGCCGCAGCGTGGCGATCAGCGCCTGCACCTGGGCGCGGTCGCCCGCCTCCACCAGTTGCGCCGACATTCTGGCCGGCGAGCGCGCCGGAGAGCGCCGAAGAATTTGCGCGAAGGCGGCATTGGCGTCGCTGATCACGCCATGCGCGTCGGCAAAGGCCACGCCCATGGGCGCGTCGCGGAACAGATCGCCGACATCGCCGCGCTGATCGGCGCGCGCTTCGCGGCACGGGCCATGGCCGCGGCAACGCGGTTGGGGCGCGAGCGGCGCGCACGGGCGCGGGCTGGCTGCGGCTGAATGGGCGAGACGCTGGCCGAGAGGCGCGGCGTGAACCACCAGACGGTCTGCTTGTCGGGCAAGGGGCGCACCGCGGCGACGATCTCCAGCCCCGGCATCACCTGAAAGCTTTCCTCGCGGGCTTGGCCTTCGGCGGCATCGCGCGACAGGCGATAGAGCACGGCGCTGGACGGCTCGCCCGCCAGCGCCAGTTCGGGCGGCGGCGGCGCTTTCGCCTTCGCGCGCGCCCGCCATGCGGCGATAGACCGGATTGCAGTCCAGCACCGCGCCATCGGTCGCCGGTGATCGCCCAGGCGACATTGGCGCGGGCCGGCGGCTTCGGCGACGCGCTTGCGCATCCGGGATGCGCGACGCCATCGCGCGGCCAGACCGCATAAAGCAAGAAGCGCGGCGACGGCGCCGATGCCGCCCAGAAGCGCATAGCCGGCAAAGCCCGCCTTGGCCGGATAGATCAAGGCCAGCCGCGCGGTGGCCAGCGCCAGCAGGCCGAAGCCCAGGGCCGCCCAGCGCCAGGCGCCGGTGGACACGCCCAATGTCGAACGTCGAAAGCGTCCGGGGATCCTGCATCACTTTGCACATTACAAGATTCGGTTAACCAATCCTTTCCGGGCTGCCCAGGCTGGTAAAGATTAGGCCCGGTTTTTCCGGCCTTTATCGAACGAAGCAAGCGTATGACAGAAATATTACCGCCGCGACCCTTACGCGGCGGGCGCGGCTGCAGCTGTGCCGTTCAGCCGCATCACATAGCCGATCACCTGCGCCACCGCCTTGTAGTGCTCCGCCGGGATGGCCTCGTCGATCTCGACGGTGGCATGCAGAGCGCGCGCCAGAGGCGGATTCTCGACCACCGGCACGTCGTTCTCCTCGGCCACGGCGCGGATGCGCAAGGCCAGCGCGTCCACGCCCTTGGCGACGCAGACCGGCGCCGCCATCTTGCCGCATTCATATTTGAGCGCCACCGCATAGTGGGTCGGGTTCATGATCACCACGGTGGCCTCGGGCACCGCCGCCATCATGCGCTTCCTGGCGCGCTCCTGGCGGATCTGGCGGACCTTGGCCTTGATGACGGGATCGCCTTCATTCTGGCGGATATTCTTCCTTGATCTCCTGCTTGGACATGCGGTTGCGCTTCATGAAGCGCATGTGCTGCAAGAAATAATCCAGCCCCGCGATCACCAGCAGCGCCGACAGCGCCGCGATCAGCACCTTGAACAGAAGATGGCTCATGTCGGCCATCACCGCCTGCGGCGACTGGGTGAGGATGGCTTCCAGCATGCCGCGCTCGGGCCAGAGCTGGGTCCAGATCGCCATGCCGACGATGGCGATCTTGATCAGGCCCTTGAGCAGATTGATCCAGCCTTCGAGGCCGAACAGGCGGTGAGAAGCCCGCCAGAGGCGACAATTTGGAGAAATCCGGGCATGAGCTTGTCGAGGGTGAAGCTGGGCCGGCTCTGCAGCACATGACCGGCCAGCGCCGCCGCCATCATCACGCCCATGAAAGGCGCCAGCACCATCGCCAGATGCAGCAGGACCCCGCGCATCAGCGAGGCGAGGCCCGCGCCATCCACCGCTCATCTGGTCCGGCTGCTTCGATGAAGATGCGTCAGGAGCCCGGCGATGCCCACGGCCGTGGAACTTGCCGAACATGGCGATCGCCAAGGTGCCGCCGGCCAGCAGCACAAAGGCCGACACTTCGGTGGATTTGACGACATCGCCGGCTTCGCGCGCCTGTTCCAGGCGCTTCTGTGTCGGCTGTTCGGTCTGTTGCGGATGTCTGTCGTTGGTCGCTTCAGCCATGGGCTTACAGAAACGCTCGCCATGGAGATGGTGTAGTAATTGAGGAACAGACGTCATCATCGAGCCCAGCAGCGCCAGCATGATCACAAAGCCGCACATGATGTTGATGCGGCATGGCGACGAAAGAAGATCTGCAGCTGCGGCATCAGCCTCGCCAGAACGCCCAGCCCCGCATAGACCGCGAAGCCGAACACCAGGAAGGGCGCGGCCAGCTGGAAGCCCAGCGCAAAGGACGACGAGACAAGCTGGATCACCAGCTGCGCCATGTCGGAGGTGGGCAGATGGCCGCCCGGCGGCAGCATGCCGATAGCTGCCGACGATCGCGCCGATCGCCAGATGATGCAGATTGGTGGCGAAAATCAGGACCGTGCCCAGCAGGGACATGAAATTGCCCACCGACGCGCCTTGCGTGTTCTGGGTGGGATCGATGGTCTGGGCATAGGCCAGGCCGATCTGGGAGGCGATCAGAAAGCCGCGCCACCTGCAGCGCGCTCATGATGATGGCGGCCATCGCGCCCACCAGCACGCCGGCGGTGACTCTCCTGCAGGATCAGGATGCACCAGTGCCGATCAGGTTTTGCGGCGCCACCGCGGGATAATGGGCCTGGACGCGCGGGGTGAGCGCGATACGCGATCGCCAGCGCCAGCACCAGCCGCACGCGCGCGGGCACGCCCATGGTGCCGATCGCCGGGCAGCAGCATGACCATCGCGCCGACCCGCGCGAACACCAGAAGATAGGTGAGAACGATGCCGGACAGAGCGGGAAGATGAATGTGCATGAGGCCTCAGGTAGCGAAGCGATAGGCCATCAGCTAGTACGCGGCGATACGGGCGGCGATATCGGTCATCAACCCGCTCATGGCGGCGCCCGCGAAGGGCAGCGCGATCAGAAGCACGATGAAGACGGCCACGATCTTGGGCACGAACACCAGGGTCTGTTCCTGGATCTGGGTCAGCGCCTGGAGCAGGCCGATCGCCAGGCCCACCACCAGCGCCGTGATCATGGACGGGGGCGATGATTTCCAGAAGCACCAGGATGGCGAAGACGGGCGAAGTCGATGGTGTCGGAGGCGTCCATGCGATGTCCTTCATATGCTTTGCAAAATGCTTCGGTGATGATGCTCAGATCGGCATGTTCATGATGGACTGATAGGCGGCGACCACCTTGTCGCGCACCGCCACCACGGTATCGAGGGTGAGTTCGGCGGCGTTCACCGAATGGACCACATCCACCATATTGGCTCTTGCCCTGCACCTGGGCGGTGGCGGCCTGTTCGCCCTGGCTGATGGTGTTGATGGAATCCTTGATCGCGCCGGACAGGAAATCCGAGAAATTGCCGTCCGGCAGACCGGCGGGCGCGACGGCCGGCACCGACGGCGGAAGCGCCGCATGCTGGGCGGCGGATCTGGTAGGCGGCGGCGGCGGCGGCGGGAAGAGCCATCTCGAACTCCTTTCATAGCGTCTTAGTCGTGCCGGAGGGGATCATCATTTGTTCAGCAAGATCACAGTTGCGACATCATCTGCTTGGTGGATGTCCATCACGGTGAGGTCGGCTTCGTAGGAACGCTGCGCCTCGTTCATGTCCATGATTTCGATCAGGGGATCGACATTGGGCAGCTTCACATAGCCCTTGGTGTCGGCGTTGGGATTGCCGGGATCGTATTGGCTGCGGAAATCGCTCTTGTCGTCGATCGGCTTGCCGGCTCTCGACCAGATTGGCGCCCAGCTCGCGGTCGAAGCTCTGGGTCACGGTGGCGATCTTGCGGCGATAGGGATCGCCGCCCGGCGTCGGCGAGGTGGAATTGGCGTTGGCGATATTCTCCGCGATCACCTTCATGCGGTCGGACTGGGCGCGCATGCCGGAGGCGGCGACGGCCATGGAAGTGGAAAAATCCATTGTCCTTCTCCTTCTAATCGTTCAGGGCTGACCGATGGCGGTCTTCATCAGCGTCATGGCCTTGGCATAGAGATTGGTGGCGGCCTGGAACTGCGCCTGGGTGTCGGAGACCTTGATCATCTCCTGTTCCAGCGACACGGAGTTGCCGTTGGGATTGGCTTCCACGTCCGGCGTCGTCGATGATCGTCGAAATTGCTCGTCGCCGGCGGTGGTCTGAGCGGCGATGTGGCGCGGATTGGTGACGGTGAGGCCGGCGATCCTGCTGCCGGCCGCGCCGACTGCAGCTCCTGCTGGAAATCCAGCGGCTTCAGGTCGCGCGCGACATAGCCGGGCGTGTCGGCATTGGCGACATTCTCGCGACAGCACGTCCTGGCGCTGATTGAGCCAGCTCATGCGCTCGCGCAGCATGCGCAGAAGATCGGAATATCGGGCAGATTCATGCGCCATAACCTTTCTGTTAGCCTTGAAACGTGGCCCATGCCTGCGCGCGCATGCTTAAGCGCGGCTTAACGGCGGAGATTTTTGCCGGGCAGTTTCTTCCCGCGCTTAACCCACGATTAAGGTTGACGGTTGTTTAATCCGCGTCATGGAATTCATCGACATCCTCCGTTATGTCGGCGCGCTGCTGTTGGTGCTGGCCCTGGTCGGCGCGCGCCGGCGTCTGCCGCGCCGCAAATGCGGCGTGCCCGGCGTCACCCGCGCGGTCGAGCGACAAGCGCCTGGCGATCGTCGAGACGTTGATGATGGGGCCGCGCCAGCGTCTGTTCATCGTCCGCCGCGACAATGTCGAGCATCTGGTTTTGTCCGGCCCCGAAGGCGCCTGCCTGATCGAGAACATCCCGCATTCCGCCGCCGGCCTCCGCATTGCCAGCGCGCCAAGGATCCATCCGATGAAGCGCCTGCTATCCTTGTCCCGCTGCTGGTTCTGGCGGTGGCGTTGCTGGCGCCCAGCTTTGCCTTCGCCGGCGACGCCTGACGCCGCCGCCGCCGCGGCCGCCACGCGCCGCCAATGGCGGGCTTTCCATCGATCTCAACGGCAGCGGCCTTTTCACCGACCGCATGGTGCAGATCATCGCCCTGATCACGGTGCTGTCGATCGCGCCTTCGATCCTGATCATGATGACCAGCTTTGTGCGCATCGTGGTGGTGCTGTCGCTGCTGCGCACCGCGCTGGGCCTGCAGCAAAGCCCGCCCAACAGCGTGATGGTGTCGCTGGCGATGTTCCTCACCTTGTTCGTGATGACGCCCGACCCTCACCGACGCCTATCACCAGGGCATCGAGCCGATGATGAACAATCAGGTCACCACCGAGCAGGGCTTCACCGCCGCCATGGTGCCGATGAAGAAATTCATGCTCGACCATGTGCGCGACGCCGACCTCAAGCTGTTCATGGACATGGCGCCATGCCAAGCCCACCGGCCAAGCCGAGGACATCGCGCTGACCACGCTGGCGCCCGCCTTCATGCTGTCGGAGCTGAAGCGCGCCTTCGAGATCGGCTTTCTGATCTTCGTGCCGTTCCTGATCATCGACATGGCGGTGGCCTCGATCCTGATGAGCATGGGCATGATGATGCTGCCGCCGGTGATCATCTCGCTGCCGTTCAAGCTGATCTTCTTTGTGCTGGTGGATGGCTGGCGGCTGATCGCCGGCTCGCTGGTGGAGAGCTATCTGCACAGTCCGCCCCCCACTTGACCGCCAGCTGCTTGACGCTGACCTGAGGGCATTGGAACAGTTCCTCCAAACAAGACCGGGGGAAATCATGTCCAATGTCGCGCGCCTTCAAAACATTCGTCTCCGCTGCGGTACTTGCGCCTTTTGCTGCTCTGGTCCGGCGCCGTGCCATGCCGCCAAGCCCGCCGGTCAGGGCGATGCCGCGCGCTGCCAGGCGCTGGCGGGCAAAACCATCGCGCCCAACATCGTCAGTCCAGTCCGCCGAATTCCTGACGCCGACGGCGCGCACCGTCGGCACCGACCAAGGTCGGATGCACCGTTCTGCCGCGTCGTCGGCAGTAGCCACGCCGGCACCAAGGATTCCCGCATCGGCTTTGAAGTCTGGCTGCCGCCGGCGTCGGCCTGGAACGGCAAATTCCACGCCGAAGGATCGGGCGGCTCCGCGGGCGCGATCTCGCCCGGCCCCATGCTCGACGGCGCTCAAGGCGGGCTACGCCACCATGTCCACCGACAATGGCCATGTCACCGATCCCAACGCGCGCCGATGGCGGCAGTGAACAGGGCTGGGCGCTGGGCCATCCGGAAAAGATGATCGATTTCGCCTATCGCGCGCTGCATGTCTCCACCGTGGCGGCGAAGACCGTTTCCACTCATGAGCCTGGCGCCGGCCGGTCATGCCGCGCCTGCCCAGGGCGATGCCGCGCGCTGCCAGGCGCTGTCGGGCAAAACGATCGCGCCCAACATGAAAGTCCTCTCCGCCGAATTCGATGCCGATGGCACGACAGTGGACAAGACCAAGGTGGACGCCGCCCATGTGCCGGATTGTGGGAGAAGCAACGCCCACCAAGGATTCCCGCATCGGCTTTGAAGTCTGGATGCCGCCCGCCTCCGCGTGGAACGGCAAATTCCAGGCCGAGGGATCGGGCGGCTCGGCAGGCGCGATCTCGCCCGGCCCCATGCTGACGGCGCTCAAGGCCGGTTACGCCACCATGTCCACCGACAACGGCCATGTCACCGATCCCAACGCGCCCAATGGCGGCAACGAACAAGGCTGGGCGCTGGGCCATCCGGAAAAGATGGTCGATTTCGCCTATCGCGCGCTCCATGTCTCTACCGTCGCGGCGAAAAATCTGGTGCAGCGTTTCTATGGCAAGAAAGCCAGCGAATCCTATTTCGTGGGCTGCTCGCAGGGCGGCCATCACGCCCTGATGGAAGCCACCCGCTTTCCCGCCGACTATGACGGCATCGTCGCGGGCGCGCCGGCCTGGCATTGGGCCAACCAGATGATCAACGCCACCTGGAACAGCCGCGCGGCGCTGCTCGATCCCAGCGCGCTGACCGAAGAAAGCGCCACCCTGCTCAACCGCAAAGTGATCGAAGCCTGCGACGCGCTGGACGGCGTGAAAGACGGCGTGATCGAGCGATCCGCGCCAATGCCATTTCGATCCCGCCTCGCTGCAATGCAAGGAAGGCGAAGCGCGCTGGCGAATGCCTGACGCCGGCGCAGGTCGCCGCCGCGAATGCGATTTATAGCGGCGCCAAGAAATCCGACGGCACGCAGATTTTCCAGGGCTATGCGCGCGGCAGTGAATCGCAATGGGCGCGCATCTGGGCGGGCAAGGCGCCGGGCGGATCGTCCTACGATTTCTTCCGCTATTCGGTGTTCCAGGATCCGAATTTCAAGAACACCGGTTTCGACTACGACAAGGACACCGACCGCGCTTTGTCGGCCAAAGTGGTGGGCAAGGAGACGGTGGCCGATGTCTATAACGTCAAGCCCGACCTCACGCGCTACGCCGCCATGGGCCACAAGCTGATCATGTATCATGGCTGGGCCGACCAGCAGATCTCGCCTTACGCCAGCATCGATTTCTATCAGCGGATCGTGGCCAAGCTGGGCCAGGCCAAGGCCGACGCGTTCCTCAAATTCTATATGCTGCCCGGCATCTATCATTGCGCCGGCGGTCCGGGCGCGGGCAATTTCGGCGCCGCCGGTCCCGCCAGCGCGCCCGATGCCCAGCACGACATCACCGTGGCGCTGGATGAATGGGTGACAGAGAAGAAGGCGCCCGACTTATTTCATCGGCACGCATATCAACGCGCAGACCAAGATGGCCGACCGCACCCGGCCCATCTGCGCCTATCCGCAGGTGGCGAAATACAAAGGCAGCGGCGACACCAACGACGCCGCCAATTTCACCTGCGCCGCGCCGCCGACTTAAGCCCGCGAAACCTGGCCTTGGCGCATATGAAGTTCGGTGATGGCCTGACGCGCTTCGGCGCGCGGGTCCACCGCCAGCTTGCATTGATCGTTGAAGATCATCACTGCGCGGTCTGCCGCCGAATAAGGCCGCCAATGCGGCAAGCCTGACGACATTGGGATCGCCGGTTTTGGCGAAATGCGTCCAGGCCCGGCTCATCTTGTCGGCCAGCGGATAGCGATCCTTGCCGGTCGCCGGTGATCACATCGTCGGTGGCACCGTCGAGATTGTCGAACACATAGGAGATTTCCAGCGTGTGCGGCACGCCCAGCTTGCCGTCATGCACCGGCGTGGGCTTCTCGAAATGATAGACATAGGCCGGCGCCTTGCCCTAGCGCCGCCTTGCGCTCGGCGATCAGCGCGACATTGGCGGTGAGCCAATTGTCGGTGGCGATCATCTGATAGAGCCGCACATTCGTCGCGTCGGCGAAATCGCGCTTGTAGAGCGCGATCAGTTTTTCGACCTCGCCATCGTCCACCCGCAAAGTGCGCTTCAGATCGGCGCGCAAGGTGGCGTCATCGATCGGATCGAGCGGCGTGGTGTTGAGGAAGGTGATCTCGGTCAAGGTCGAGCCCAGGATCATCGGCACATTGGCCGAGATGGACGGCGCGACGGGATCGAAAGGCCCGTTGCCGGAGACCAGAGCGCGATGATCCAGCACCGGCCCGAAACGGCCGCCGGGCCCATCGGCCCCAGCGCCGCGATGATCTGGGTGAAGGGAATCTGCTGCAGCTGATCCACCGTCGTGGATGCCCAAGCTGGGTCATCAGGCGCGAGGCGATCTCGCTGCCCTCGTCCGTGGTGATCGCTTTCAGTTCCACGCCGCTTTCGGCGATCACGCGATGGAAGACGCCCCGCCGCCTGCGGCATCGCCATGGCGGTGGTGACTTTGCTGCCGCCGCCCGACTGGCCGAAGATGGTGACATTGCCGGGATCGCCGCCGAACTCCGCGATATTGTCCTTCACCCAATCGAGCGCAGCGACGATGTCCAGCATGCCGACATTGCCGCTGTCGGCATATTTCTCGCCGCCCAGCTTGCCCAGATAGAGAAAGCCGAACGCATTGAGCCGATGATTGAGCGTCACCAGCACCACATCATGCTTCTTGCGCCAGATTGGTGCCGTCATAGCGGATATTGCCGCCCGAGCCGCCCGTGAAGCCGCCGCCATGGCACCACACCATCACCGGCCGCTTTTTCTTCTCGCCCAAGTCCGGCGTGTCCAGATATTCAGGCACAGGCAATCCTCGCTCTGCGCCGTGCGATCCAGTGCCACCACTTCTTCTTCCATGAAGCCGGTGGCGTCGGTCTGCGGCGCGCGATGGCCCAGTGTGATGGCGTCACGCACATCGGTCCAAGGCGCTGGCGGCTTGGGTGGCATGAAACGATTGGCGCCCGAGGTGGGTGCGCCATAGGGCACGCCTTTGAAAATCTGCACCGCGCCGTCGCTGAGCCCGCGGATTTTTCCGTATCTGGTGCTGACCATCGGCGAGGCCGCCCAGGCGCGGCCGGTGCCGAACGCCACGCCCATAGCCGCCGCACCCGCCAATACGCGACGGCGATCGGGTCCCTGATGGATTTTTTTGGTCATGGCCGTTTCCCCTTTTTCAACATTAGGGGCACGGCAATCGCTGCTGTAAAGCCGCCTTTTCCGGGTCTTGACAATAGAATACTCTGTGAAATAGAGTAATCTGGTATTGCAGGAGGAGACGCGCATGATCACCACGCAGAGAAGCCACCAGACGCCTTGCGGGAAGCCGCAACCACCGAGCGCCGCAGCGCGGAAGCCTATAGTTACAGCCGCAGCGCGCCCTTCCTCATTCTCTGGGGCCTGATCTGGATCGCCGGCTATGGCGGGACGGCCGTGCTGCCGGAACGAGCAGGCGAGCTGGCTCTGGCTCGCGCTTTCGGTGCGTGGGCACGGCATCAGCATCTGGCTGGGCAATGCCCAGGCCAAAGAGCGCGGTCGCAACGGATGGCGCGATCGGTGTCGCTGGTCGCGATCGCTCTTTGCTTTCACCTTCGCGCTTTTTTCCATCCTGCCCCCGACCAATGAGCTTCAGGTGGGCGCCTTCAGTCCGCTCCTGCTCTCCGCAATCTATGCCGCGATCGGGCTTTGGCGGGGACTTCGCTTTGTCCTGTTGGCTGTGTTCCTGGCAGCCATCACGCTGGGCGCTTATTTCTTTCTCAAGGATTTCTTCTTCGTCTGGATGGCGTTGGCCGGCGGCGGATCGCTTCTGCTGACGGGCCTTTGGATGCGTCATGGCTGAGCAGCCCGACGCGCTGATCCATCAGCCCGTGCGGTTGAAGGTGATGGCGGCGCTCAAGGCGCTGCCGGGCGCCGAACAGATCGAGTTCGTGCGCCTGCGCAAGATCGTCGACGCCACCGAAGGCAATCTGGGCGCGCATATTCAGACCTTGGAACAGGCCGGCTACATCGCGGTGGAAAAGGACTTCGCCCAGAACCGGCCGCGCACCCGGGTCAAGCTCACCAAGACCGGCCGCCGGGCGTTCGAGGATTATGTGGGATATCTGCGCGACCTGATCGCCGGATGATGCCCGCGGAGCGCGCTGTCGCACCCACTCCCGCTGCCGCTGTGCTTTCCTCAAAACGAACCGACGAAGTCAGCAATGGATCGCCCTATGCCCAGAGCAATACTGGCTTCGATTAGGCACTGGCCGGAATGGACTGTAACCGAAGTGCGGGCCGAGGGCCGCGCGGAGCGCGAATAGCCCGAGTGCCTGCATAATGGCGGCCTCCCTCGCCCGCTTTGCGGGCCAAGGCGCCACCCCTCACCTTCGGCTCGGAGGAGCGCCAGCTTTTCTAACTCGCTCCGCTCGCAAGAAAAGCTAGGTGTCAGTTTTTGTAAGCTCGCTGCGCTCGCTAAGAAAAACTGGCGCGCCCGGAGAGATTCGAACTCCCGGCCCTCAGATTCGTAGTCTGATGCTCTATCCAGCTGAGCTACGGGCGCTTTGGCCAAAGCCGAAGGCGGCGAACCTATTGATGCGCCTGTCCAAAGGCAAGCAAATCCACCTGCATTCCGGGCCTGGCGCGCCGTCCCTTTTGGGGTCATTTCGCCCGCGCGGCGGATTGCCGCCAAGTCCCCAGGCTGATTGTGTAAAACGGCGAAAACCGGGCACCCATGCCCTTGTCCGCTTCCATAGGCCCCGTTAAGACTTAACTATGTACAACTTGGCCCTCGGCCAAGCGGGTTGGGATTGCGTGCCGCCCCCCTTTATCGGGGCAAGGGCGCCGGCAGCGGAGAGCAAAATGAGGGGACATTCAGCCAAATCAGAGGCTCAGAACGGGCCTTTTCTTGGCGTGCGTGCTGACGGCAAGCCTGGGGCTGGCTGCCTGTTCCGACATCGACGACATGTTCGGCGGCGCCAGCAATGACATGTCGGCATCCGCCGCGCCGCTCGCCAGCGGCCGGCCGCGGCTGCGGCCGCCGCCCACCGCCGAAGCGCCGCCCACCGCTGGCGGCGGCGGCAGCGCCCTGGTCGCCACCATCACTCCCGTCACCATCGAGTCCGGGCCCGATACCGGCACCGCCGTCAACAAGACCATTCAGACGCTTGCGCGGCCAGATGTCGGGCCTGGAAGGCAAGCTGGCCGCCAATGCCCAGCGCCTGTCCGATCTGCGCAATGCGCGGCGCGGGCCCGGCCGCGGGCGCCTATCAGGAATCCAAGGCCCGCATCACCACCCGGCTTCAGGTCGGCACCACCAAGGGCAATCCCGAACTGGTGGGCGAATGGAACACCGCCCAGGCCTCGCTGGATGCGCCTCTCCGCCAACATCAATCAGCTGAACGCGCTGGGCACCGACGTGACCAATGATTCCTCCACCGCCCATTTCGCGCTGGACCAGATCAGCGCCACCTTCAATGTCTCGGGCGCGGTCGATGAAGATCATCGCCAGCTCTCGCTGCTGGAAGACGAGACCAGCCAGACCATCGTGCTGATCGACCGTCTGCTGAGCGAAGTCTCCGACGATGTGCAGCGCCAGACCGCCTATGTCGCCAATGAGCGCGCCAGCCTCGACCGTGCTGGCCAGCGCCATCAAGAATGGCGAACTCTATGGCGGCACGCCCGGCATCTCCAGCCGCTGCGGCAAGCGGTGTGCATCCAGCTGGCCTCCGCCGGCACGCCGCTGGTGGTGGTGCGCTTCGACCATCCCAATGTGGATTATCAGCAGATTCTCTATGCCGCGCTGAATCAGGCGCTGCAGAGCCGGCCCAATGCCAGCTTCGAAGTGGTGGCGGTGGCGCCGACCCGCGGCAATGCCGCCTCGGTGCAGATCGCCCAGACCACGGCCCGCCGCCATGCCCAAGAAGTGATGCGCTCCATGACCGACATGGGCGTGCCGGCCTCGCGCGTGAATGTGGCCTCGTCCACCGATCCCGGCGCGGCGGCCAGCGAAGTGCGCGTCTTCGTGCGCTGATTTCGGAAGAGATAAATTTCAAAACCCCGCTGGCGACAGCGGGGTTTTTTATTTCTGTGCCACCACAAACAGACGCTGAAACGGAAACAACGTCGTGCCGTCGGCGCGGCGCGGATAGGCCGCGTTCAATTTCGTCTTATAGAGCGCGATGAAAGCCGTCGCGCTGTTTCACCCTGGAGCGCATCCAGGAAAGGGCGCAGACCCGTGCCCGAGACCCAGCGATAAACCGCGTCCTCGCCTTCCAGCACCTGCAGATATTCGGTCTGCCAGATGTCCAGTGACGCGGCATGCGGCTTCAGAATGTCGTAATAGACCTCGGCACGCCCGCGCTGAATCTCGCGCACCGAGACAAGTTTTTCGCGCCAGCGCGGATCCTGCGCCGTCTCGCGCATCAAGCGGTGGGATGGCGCGTCGGTAATTGACCGGCACCTGGAAAGCGAAAATGCCGCCCGCTTTCACAAAACCCATCAGGCGGGGCAGCAAGCTTTCCTGCCCGGCCACCCATTGCAGGGTGGCGTTGGAGAAGATCACGTCATAGGGCGCAGCCGAGCGGTCCAGCCGGCCAGATCGGCTTCCACCCAAGTCGGCGGGCACGCCGCTGGCGCGCGCCTCGGCCAGCATCGCCGCCGAACTGTCCAGCCCTTCGAGTTGGGCCTTGGGCCAGCGCGCCGCCAGAAGGCCGGTGGAATTGCCCAGGCCCGCAGCCCAGATCGATGACCCGGGCGGGGTGTTCGGCCCGCACCCGGCCCAGAAGTTCGGCAGCAGGCCGGGTCCGCTGATCGGCGAAAGTCAGGTAGATTTCAGGGTTCCAGGACATGTACGGGTCTTTAAAGGGAAAATCGGCCTTTTGCGCCTGTAATTTTATTGCGCAGCGAGACCGGGCGGTGGTTGACAGACCCGGCCTAGAGCCATAGAAACCGCGCTCTTTTTCGCCATTCAGGAACGTCCCATGAAGCGCACCTATCAGCCGAGCAAAATCGTGCGCAAGCGCCGCCATGGCTTCCGCTCGCGCATGGCCACCGCCGGCGGCCGCAAGGTCCTGGCCCGCCGCCGTCGCCCATGGCCGCAAGAAGCTCTCGGCCTGACAGCCCCTCGGGCCAGCCGACTGCAGCCTCTCGCCGTGGAACGCCTGAGAAAGCGCGCCGATTTCCTGGCGGCGGCGCGCGGCATCTGCGCCGTGTCGACGGCGCCGTCACCCTGGAAACCTGGCGCCCACGCCGCATTCCGGCCCGCGAGCCCGAAACCCTGCGCCTCGGTTTCACCGCCAGCAAGAAGATCGGCAATGCCGTCGCCCGCAACCGCGCCAAGCGGCGGCTGCGCGCCGCTGCGTCGCAGCTGCTGCCCCTTTTGGGCCGCGCCGGGCCATGACTATGTTCTGGTCGCCCGCGCGGGCATCCTGGCGCGCGATTTTTCGGCCCTGCTGGGCGACATCGCCGAGCGGCCCTGAAAGCGGCGCACCAGCAAGCTGGACGCGAAGCCGTGAGAGGCGTCATGACCATGAGACTGTCCTGACGCGCCTCGTCGCCGCCTGTTGTCCGCGCCGATCCATTTCTATCGCCGCTTCATCTCGCCGTTGATGCCGCCCTGCCTGCCGCTTCCAGCCCAGCTGCTCGGCCTATGCGCTGGAGGCGCATCAAGACTTCATGGCCCCGTGCAAGGGCCTGTGGCTGGCGTCGCGGCGGCTTTCGCGCTGCCATCCCATCACCTGGCTCGGCGGTTCGTCGGGCTTTGATCCTGTTCCTCTTTCGCAAGACACCAACACCCATGAACAACAACAAGAATGTCATCCTCGCCATCGCGCTGTCGGCGCTGGTGCTGTTCGGCTGGCAATATTTCGTCGCCACGCCCGCGATGAAGGCCGAACAGGCGCGCCAGGCGGCGCTGGCGCATCAGGAAAAGACCAAGCCCGCTCGCGCCCGGCGCCCGCCAATGTGCCGGGCATGGCGCCGGCATCCACGCATATGAGCCGCGATGCGGCGCTGAAAGCCGGCGGCGCGCGGGTGGCGATCGACAGCGCCGATGCTGGATGGCTCGATCGCGCTCAAGGGCGCGCAAGCTTCGACGATCTGCGCCTGAAGAAATATCACGAGACCATCGATCCCAAGAGTCCCGGAGATCGTGCTGCTCGCGCCCAAGAGCACCGACTATCCCTATTACGCCGAATTCGGCTGGGTCGGGCGCGGCCGACATGCCCGACGACCAGAGCCGTGTGGAACAGCAAGGCTGGCGGCACGCTTTCGCCCGGCCATCCGGTGACGCTGACCTGGGACAATGGCCATGGCCTGGTCTTCACCCGCGTCATCTCCATCGACGACCAATACATGTTCACCGTCACCGACAGCGTCGCCAACAAGTCCGGCCGGCGCGCAGACGCTTTATCCCTTCGCCTATGTCGCGCGCGAAGGCGTGCCCAAGGACGCAGACCAGCCTGGGTGCTGCATCATGGGCTTTGTCGGCGTCGCCAATGGCAGCGAGGTCGACGCCAACTACAACGACTTCAAGGATCCCGGCACGCCGCCCAAGACCTTCTCCTCCACCGGCGGCTGGGTCGGCATCACCGACAAATACTGGATGGCGGCGGTCATCCCGCCCCAGAACGAGAGCTTTCAACGGCGCCTATCTCGGCGCCAAGACGCGCGGCCGGCGTCGACGCCTATCAGGCCAATTACCGGCTGGACGCGCGCGCCATCGCGCCCGGCGGCAGGCGCCAGCGTCACCCATCGCCTGTTCGCCGGCGCCAAGGTGGTGGACATCCTGCGCGGCTATCAGGACAATCGCAAGGCATCAGCCCATTTCGACAATGCGGTGGACTGGGGCTGGTTCTGGTTCCTCACCCAGCCTTTCTTCTGGCTGCTGGACCATCTTCTACAAGCTCATCGGCAATTTCGGCCTCGCCATCCTGGTGCTGACCGTGGTGGTGAAGCTGGTCTTCTTCCCGCTCGCCAACGCCTCCTTCAAGCTCCATGAGCAAGATGAAGAAGGTGCAGCCGCAGATGGAGGCGCTCAAGAAGCGCCATAGCGACGATCCGCAGAAGCAGCAGCATGGAGATGATGGAGCTGTACAAGCGCGAGAAGGTCAATCCGCTGTCCGGCTGCGTGCCGATGCTGCTCACACATTCCGGTGTTCTTCTCGCTCTACAAGGTGCTCTTACGTCACCATCGAGATGCGCCAGGCGCCTTTCTATGGCTGGATCCACGACCTGTCGGCGCCCGATCCCACCTCGATCCTCAACCTGTTCGGGCTGCTCCCCTACAATCCGCATGCCGCGCTGCCGCACTTCCTGGCTGTATCCTGTCCATCGGCGTCTGGCCGATCCTGATGGGCTTCACCCAGTTCGTGCAGACCAAGCTCAATCCCGCGCCCGCCGATCCGGTGCAGGCGCAGCATGTTCACCTTCATGCCGCTGATCTTCACCTTCATGTTCGCCACCTTCCCGGCGGGCCTGGTGATCTATTACACCTGGAACAATCTTCTCACCGTGATCCAGCAATGTGATCATCATGAAGCGCGAAGGCGTGGAGATTACATCTGTTCGAGAATTTCAGCGGGCAAGAAGCGCCGACGAATGAGTGAGCGCGGAGGAAGCCGCGCGCAAACTGTTCGCGGGTCCTTGCGATTTCGTCTGGGGCGCGACGTCGGCATCGAACAGCCTGCCGCCGGAGAGCTTGACCGAGGTCGCCTTTGTCGGCCGCTCCAATGTCGGCAAATCCAGCCTGATCAATGCGCTGACCGGCCGCAAGAGCCTGGCGCGCGTCTCCCAGACGCCCGGGCGCACCCGCCAGATCAATTTCTTCAATCTGGGCGGCCGGCTGATGCTGGTGGACCTGCCGGGCTATGGCTTTGCCAAGCGCTCCAAGACCGAATGGCGACGGAATGGCAGGACTGATCTTTGCCTATCTGCGCGGCCGCGCGCGCCTGCGGCGCGTGATGCTGCTGATCGACGCGCGGCGCGGGCGTGATGGACAGCGACCTGCGCGGTGATGGAACTGCTCGACCAGACCGCCGTCTCCTATGGCCTGGTGCTGACCAAGGTCGACGAACTCGAGGCCGGCGAACGCGCGAAGCGGCGCTGCGCAAGGCCGCCGACGAAGCCGCCCGCCACACCGCCGCCCTGGCTGAAGTTCAGTCTAACCTCGCGCGCTAGGCCGGTGACGGCATTGCGGACGCTGCGAACCCATCTGGCGCGATCTGGCCCACATAGCAGCCTTGACGGGATGCGCGCGCGGGCCGCGCTATAACGCGCCGCTTTTCGCAGCACTTGGGCGCCGCGATGGCCGGATCATCCGACGAGCCTGAAGACCGAAACCTGCGCACCCTGGCGCGCTGGCGCCAGACCGGCCGCGTGCTGGTCGAGGCGCTGCCCTACATCCTCAAATACGACCAGAAGACCATCGTGGTGAAGTATGGCGGCAACGCCATGACCGGCACCGGCACCGACGATTTCTGCCCAGGACATCGTGCTGATGAAGCAGACCGGCATCGATCCGGTGGTGGTGCATGGCGGCGGTCCCCAGATCGGCGCCATGCTGAAGAAGCTCGAACATCAAGTCCACGCTTCATCGACGGGTTGCGCGTCACCGACGAGGCCGCGGTGGAAGTGGTCGAGATGGTGCTGACCGGCTCGATCAACAAGCAGATCGTCACCGGCATCAATGCCGCGGGCGGCCGCGCCGTGGGCCTGTCGGGCAAGGACGGCAATCTGGTGATCGCCCGCAAGCTGGCGCTGACCAAGACCGACCCCGAGACCGGCGAGAAGGTGCCGTGGATCTGGGCTTTGTCGGCGAGCCCGACACCGTCAATCCCGAAGTGCTGCACTCCATCATGAAGTCGGAAACCATTCCGGTGATCGCGCCCATCGGCGTGGGCCGCAAGGGCGAGACCTTCAACATCAATGCCGACACGGTGGCGGGCGCGGTGGCCGGCGCGCTCAAGGCCGAACGCCTGATCCTGCTCACCGATGTCGAAGGCGTGCTGGACCAGGACAAGAAACTGATCCCGCGCCTGACCGTGCGCGAGGCGCGCGCGCTGATCGCCGACGGCACCATTTCCGGCGGCATGATTCCCAAGATCCAGACCGCGATCGACGCGGTGGAAGGCGGCGTCCATGCCGCCGTCATCCTGGACGGGCGCATTCCCCATGTGCTGCTGCTCGAACTTGTTCACCGAGCATGGCGCGGGCACGCTTGATCACCGCCGGATGAAGCGCGGCGCGGCATGGCTGGCGGTGCTGGCGCTGATCGGCGATGTCGCCTCGCCCGCCCAGGCCGCGCTCACGCTGTGCAATCGCACCAGCTATATTCTCTATGCCGCGACCTCGGCGATCAGTCAGCCCCGGCAGCGACGACCCAAGGCTGGACCCGCATCGCGCCGGGCGATTGCCAGATCGCGCTGCAAGGAACCGCTGACCGCGCAAACCTATCTGGTCTATGCCCGCTCCTCGCTGGCCCATTCCGGGCCGCCGCGCGCCTGGGGCGGCAACTTTCCCGTCTGCGTCAAGGATGGCGATTTCACCCTGCACCAGGCGCGTGACCGCAGCCCTATTGCACCGCCGACGACACCTTCGCGCTGCCCTTCGCGCGCGGTCGACAACCGCGGCAAGCGCCGACTGGACCATGAATTTCGACGACCAGCCGGCCATGCCAGCCTTGACGCGGCGCAACTGGCCGGCGTCAAGCGCCTGCTCAAGGACAATGGCTATCGCGATCGCGGCGCATCGACGGCAAGCCCGACAAGGCGACCGGCGCGGCGCTGAACGATTTCCGCAAGCGGATGCATTTTGCCGCCGCAGGCCGGCAATGCGCGAATTGTTCGCGGCCCTGGAAAGCGAGGCCACGCAAGAAAGGCCAGCGCCCGCAGGGCTATACCGTCTGCAATGACGACAAGAGCGATTGCTGGTGGCCTGGCGACCGCGGACAATGGCGAATGCCAGTGTCGCCGCGGCTGGTGGCGCGGTCGCGGCCGGCGCCTGCGCCCGGCTGATCACCACGCCGCTGAACGGCGATGCCGGTCTATCTTCTGGCGCAGCGGCCCGAGCGGCGCCACGCTGGTGTCGGCGGCCCGACCAATTCTGCATCACCGCCGCAGGAATTCGAGATCAAGGGCCGCGCCAATTGCGCCGCAGCGCGGCTTCGCCGAGGCGGGCTTTGCCGCGCACCGCCGCACCAAGGGCTGGCAGCGGCTATGTCGCCCATATCGGACGCGGCCGGCCTGCGTCCGCGACAGCCCGACCTTCAGTGCCGCGATGTCGAAATAGGAGAGATGCCAGCGCATCTCTTCCTTGCTCAGCGGGAAATTGACGCCGCCGCGCGCCGGCAGCAATTCGCGGGCCGGCAGCTTCATCACAAAGGTCTGGATCTTGAAGGCCATCCGCATGGACAGATGGGCATGCCAGACCAGCGCCACCAGCGGCTTGGCGCTGTGCCGGATGCCAGGATCTTGCGCACCGTCGGCTTCCGGCACCCTGCGCCAGTTCCGCCAGCGCCAGGACCACGATCTCGCGCTGGCCGGCCAGCGCCGCCTCCTCGACAAAGGCATCGTCCAGCGGCCGTCCGTCCTTGGCGTCGGCCACCGCGCTCGGCGGCGCCGTTCCGAGCTCGGCTTGGCGCGGCGTCTTCTGCTCCAGCCGCGCCCGCAGCTCGCGGTTGAGATGGGTGCGGGTGGCGTCGGTCAGATCGTTGCGCGCCGCCAGCCGCTCGAGGATGGCGGCGCCCACAAAGCCGGCGATGCGGCGGATGGCGCGGGCCGACAGATCGGCGCGCAGCGCCAGCGGCACATGCCAGGCGTTCGATCTCCTCGGCCTGTTCGACGATGCGGTCCATCGTCTCCTTGCGGATTTTGGCGTCGGGATTGACCAGCAGCGCCGCCACCGCGGGCACGTCCAGCGACTGCACCAGCCGCGTCGCTGACCGTTTCGCTGAACGGGCTGGCGGCGGGCGATGGCGGTGAGCACTTCCTGCACCTGGCCGCAGGCGATGATCTCGATCAGATCGGCGTCGGAAAGCAGCGGCGAATATTCCAGGATCGGCGCCGCGACGATGTCCTCCAGATCGCGCGCCAGCGTCAGCGCGACGTCGCTGGGGGATGCAGTCCAGATGCTTGATCTCTTCCGCCAGGATGGCGCGCACCCTGACGGCGGCATCCCGCGCCAGACATTCCAGGGTCTCGATGGTGAGCGCGAAGATCTGCGGCGCTTTCGCGCTCCGACAGGCCGGGCATCAGGCGGGCGATCTTGACCGCCAGTTCGGCGCGCACATCCTCGACCTCGTCATCGGCCAGCAGTGCGGTTGGTGACGGGCGGGCGCGGCCGGATTGGCGGCGACCGCGGCGCGGTGGCGGGCGCGCCATGCTGGGCCAGATATTGCAGCACGTCGGCGCCGGCATCGGTGCGGCGCGAGTCGCGGATGGCGCCGTCGGTCTCTGCCGCGGGCGCGGACTTCCAGAATGTCCAGCGCGTCGCGCGGGTTGAGGCCCGGCGTCTGCCGGCTGCGAGGTCGCTGATCGCTCATGAGCTTTTTGCATTGTCTGTCTCCCGACTGCCGATTGTCGGCGCGGGCGCTTTAACGGCCGCTAAAGAGGCATGGTTGACGCGCCGTTAACGGTGCTTGCGCGCATGAGCGGCCAAGCGCCATGTTTGCGCCCATGGAAAGCCTGAATATCGCCGGAAATGACACCGCGCAGCGCGGGACCGGCGCCCGATTTCCGCCATGTCCGCGACTGGATTTTCGACCTGGACAACACGCTGTACCGTGCCGACAACGGCATCTTCGCCCAGATCGATGCGCGCATGACCGATTTTGTCGCTGGCTTCTGTCAAGCTGGACCGCGACGAGGCGCGGGCGCGTGCAGAAGGAGCTCTATCGCCGATCACGGCACCACCCTGAACGGGCTGATCGCGCGTGCATGGCATCGATCCCGAAGCCCTATCTGGCATTATGTCCATGACATCGATCTGTCGCGATCTGCGCCCCGATCCGGCGCTGGCTGCGGCGCATCGCGCGGCTGCCGGGCCGGCGCTTTGTCTTCACCAATGGCTGCCGCGACCATGCCGCGCGCATTCTGGACCGGCTGGGCATGGCGCCATCTGTTCGACGCAGATCTGGGACATCCGCACCATCGGCTTTGCGCCCAAGCCCGAGCCGCGCGCCTATGCCAGCGTGGTGGCGCAGGCGGGCCTGGCGCCCGGCCGCAGGCCGCGATGTTCGACGATATCGCCCGCAATCTGGTGCCGGCCGCATGCCATGGGCATGACCACGGTATGGCTGAAGACCGACGCGCCCTGGGCGCAGGCAGGGCCCGGAATTTCCGGTTGCGTCCGGCGGCGCATATCGACCATGAAACCGACGACCTGACCCAGTTTCTGAACAGCATCAGGATTTGACATGAGCATGATCTGGCGCGCGCCATCGAAGCCGCCTGGGAAGCGCGCGAACAGCTTGGGCGTCTCCAGCAAGGGCGCGGAACGCGACGCGGTGGAAGCCGTGCTGGACGGCCTGGACAACGGCGCCCTGCGCGTCGCCGAGAAGATCGACGGCGAATGGAAAGTGCATCAATGGCTGAAGAAAGCCGTGCTGCTGTCCTTCCGCCTCAACGACATGAAGCTGATTTCCGGCGCGCCGGGCGGCGCGGTGTGGTGGGACAAGGTCGATTCCAAATTCCTGGGCTGGGACGAAGCGCAGATTCCGCGCCGCCGGTTTCCGCGCCGTGCCGGGCGCGATCGTGCGCCGCTCGGCCTTCATCGCCAAGGGCGCGGTGCTGATGCCCAGCTTCGTCAATGTCGGCGCCCGGGTGGGCGAAGGCACCATGATCGACACCTGGGCCACGGTCGGCTCCTGCGCCCAGGTGGGCGCGCATTGCCATATCTCCGGCGGCGCGGGCCTGGGCGGGGTGCTGGAGCCGCTGCAGGCCGCGCCCACCATCATCGAGGACAATTGCTTCATCGGCGCCCGCGCCGAAGTGGCCGAAGGCGTGATCGTGGGCGAAGGCAGCGTGCTGTCGATGGGCGTCTATCTGTCCGGCTCGACCAAGATCGTGGACCGCGCCAGCGGGCGAAATCTTCCTGGGCAAGGTGCCGCCCTATTCGGTGGTGGTGTCGGGCTCGCTGCCGTCCGGCAACGGACCGTCACTTTACTGCGCCGTGATCGTCAAGCGGGTGGACGAAAAGACCCGCGCCAAGACCTCGATCAACGAATTGCTGCGCGACTGATGAGCATGATCGACGCGCTCGCCCTGGCCCAGGACCTGATCCGCTGTCCTTCGGTGACGCCGAAGGATGCGCGGCGCGCTGGACGTGCTGGAAGCGGCGCTGCAGCCTCTGG
>CAVRXW010000036.1:0-12464 GCA_963725125.1 uncultured Actinomycetes bacterium | reverse complement strand
GCGGCCCACTTCGACGCCGGCAGTGGCACCTGGCGGCTCACCGCCGCCCGGGGAATCGTCCTGGGCGTGGTCGCCGACCTGCGGCTGGTGCCGGAGCGGGGCACGCTGCGGCCCGGCGATGCGCTGATGCTCTACACCGACGGGCTGGTGGAAGTGCCGGGCCGGGACATCGACGACGGCACCGACCGGCTGCTCGGCGAGGCGGACCGGCTGGTCACGACGGGGTTCCGGGCCGGCGCCGCCGACCTCGTCCGGGCACTGAGCGCGGGCACCGGCGCCAGCGACGACCGCGCGCTGGCCCTCATCTGGCGCAGCTGAGCCCAGCTCGGCTAGGACGCGCGGCGGCCCCTTCCAGCCGCGAACCGCAGCAACGCACGGACTGTAGTTGTTGCACTACACTTTGTGTCTGACTCAGGGGCAGCGAGGGGGACAGATGGCAGACTCCACACCCGCGGCGTCCCGTGGGCGGGTCCTGCTCATCGATGACGACCGGGTCTTCGGCCTGTGGGCCACGAGGGTGCTCCAGTCCCGCGGCTTCTTCATCGAGCACGTGCTCGATCCGATGTCCGGGCTCAAGCAGATCGAGGCTGAGCCGTGGGACGTGGTGATCACCGACGTCGAGATGCCGCGGATGAGCGGGCTCGAGTTCCTGGAGCGGGTGCGCAGGCTGGAGCCGACGATGCCGGTCGCGGTGGTCACCGCGCACCCCACCGTGGACCGGGCGGTCACGGCGATGCGGCATGCGGGCACCGACTTCATCCACAAGCCGGTCAGCCGCGGAGGAGTTCGCCGCCAAGGTCTCCAGCCTGGTGGCCCAGCGCAAGCCCGCGGCGGCCGCCGTCAAGGAGAGCGTGCTGGCGATCGGGGCGCATCCGGGCGACGTGGAGATCGGCGCGGCCGGCGCGCTGCTGGCCCACCAGGCCGCGGGCGTGACGGTGACGATCCTCACCCTGTCCGCGGCGGAGCCCAACGGCACCGGGGGAGAGACCGGGCACGCCGCGCCGCAGCCCGCCGGGGACCTGGGCACCAGGCTGGCGCTCGGCGACCTGCTGGCGCCCGGTTCCGCCGAGGCCAATCCCGCGAGTGCTGCCATCGACCGGGTGATCGCCGACATCCAGCCGACCGTGCTCTACACCCACTCGGTGCACGACGACCAGCCGGATCACCGCAACGCGCACCAGGCCGCCATCGCCGGGGCGCGGCGGATCGGCCGGGTCTACTGCTTCCAGTCGCCGTCGGCGACGATCGACTTCCGGCCCACGCGCTTCGTCCCGATCGACGATCTGGGCGGCAAGCTGCGGGCGGTGGGCGCGTTCACCGGCCAGGACGAGGTCCGTGCCTTCCTGGACCCGGACCAGATCACCTCGACCGCGATGTACTGGGGCCGGTACTGCCAGGCCCCGCTCGCCGAGGCGTTCGAGGTGGTACGGGACGGCTGAGCGCGGTCAGCCGGGGCTGAGCCCGGTCCGCTCCAGCACCAGCCCGTCCCGGCCGGAGTAGGCCACCCGCCAGCCGGGCAGCCGGGTCAGCGCGGTACCCAGCCAGCCGTGCTGCTTGCGGCCCACCACCACCAGGTCGTACCCGCGCAGCAGTCGCTGCCAGCCCGGCCTGCGGGCGGACAGGAACGTGGCGTAGGCGTTGAGCTGGCCAACCGAGAACTGCTCCAGCCGGGCGTCGTAGCCGACCCGGCCGAACAACGCGGGATGCAGCCAGAGCATGGCCGGGCTGGACCATTCGTCGGCCAGTATCCGGGCGCCGGGGTGGTGCGCCGCCAGCGCGGCCGCCGTGTCGATGGCCCGCACCGGGACCAGGCTCTCGAACTTGGCGGCCGGTTCCGTGGCGATCAGGGCCGGCCCCGATCAGCGCCGCCGCCGCCAGCACCCCGGCGGTGACCCGGCTGAAGGCCGGGCTGAGCGCGGGCGCCCGGCCGGCGCTGCTGCGGGCCAGCGTGTCGGCGGCGAGCAGGCTGCCGGCGAAGGCGAAGAACGCCTGGTTGCGGATCGCGGTCAGCGCCAGGACGAGCAGGCCCAGGGCTATCGCGGCCAGCACCGGATCGGGCCGGGTGCCGCGCCGCCAGGCCACCGCGACCGCGATCACGCAGGCGATCAGCAGCGCGAAGAAGCCCATGCTGACCAGGTACAGCGGGCTGGGCCGCTGCCACTCGGTGACGTAGTGGCTCAGCGCGGGGGCCACCCGGTTCACGGCCTTGTAGTAGCCGATCACCGCGGTGCCGTACGGCGTGCACAGCACGCTCGCGGCCCCGGCCGCGCCGAGCACGAGATAGCCGAGCGACGGTCCCGGCGCCCTCGCGCCGCACCGCCACCGCCCGGTACGCGGCGTACAGGGCGACCATCGCCGCGCCGATCAGCACCGAGCCGTGGGTGTTCGCCCAGAGCACCAGCACCGGGAGGACCAGCCAGGTGCGTGCCCGCAGCCGCGGCGCCCGGCTGTCCGCCACGACCAGCCACAACGTCGAGCGCGAACAGCGGGTAGGCGAAGCTCTGCGCGCGGATCACGATGTTGCCCAGGTAGACGATGACGGTGCCGCAGGTCCACAGGAAGACGCGGGCCGGCGGGACGCCGCGGCTGCGCATCGTCAGCGCCAGCACGGCGAACCCGGACGTGAGGACCAGCGACGACAGCAGGGCCACGGCCGGGTAGCCGCCGGCCGCCCAGGCGCCGTAGTAGATCACGTGGGCGAGCCACTGCTGGTCGATCCAGGGCGCGCCGTGGGCCACCACGGTGACCACGTTCCGGTGCGGGAGCCCGTGCCGCACGATGTAGCGCCCGGCGTACAGGTCGTAATAGCTGTCGGCGAACAGGTAGCGGCTGTACTCCAGGCTCACCGTCAGGCTCAGCGCCACGAGGGCCACCAGCCAGGGCAGGAAGGGCGTGCCGGGGGACGTGGCCGCCGCCGCGGCGGGCCGCTGGAGGCGCCCGGCCGGCCGCAGGCCCACCCCGGCGCCGCCCCCTGATCGATCCGACATGTGCGATCTCTCCTCCGGTGCGCCGCAAGAGGGAATTCGCAGTCCGTACCGGCGGCAACCCTGGCAGGACCCGCTAACAGCCCTAGTCACTTGAAGTTACTGATACACTACACATTGTGATTGTTCACGCGGAAGGAGCTGCCTGCGGGCGCCGTGGGGGCCGGCATCGGCGGGCCCGGTCCGTGTCCGCCGATCGGCCGGCACGTCATCCTGTCGGCGATCTTCCCTGACCGTTCACCTGATACCCGGCTCGGGGGATATCTTCCCATCTTGACCACGATAAGTAATACTCTCATCACTGGGAGTTATTCCCAGGTCGCGAACTTGAAAGGAGTTCGAGATGCTTAAGTGCTTCGTGTACATCCAGAACACGCTCGCCGGCGTGCTGCAGCGAGACGATCGCGGCGCGACCGCGGTCGAGTATGGCCTGATGGTCGCGCTGATCGCCGCGGTGATCGTGACCGCGGTCACGCTTATCGGCACGAACCTCACCAGTGTGTTCAACAAGGTTGCCAACGCCGTCTGACCACGGCCACCCGAGGCACCCGTACCCGCCCGCCGCTGCGGCGGGCCCGGGTGGTGCCCACGACGGACGGCCGTCGCGGCCGCGCTGCGCGCCGCCGGCGCCGGGCTTGACCTGCGGGCCAGCGCGGCCTGGCGCGGTACGGCCTCCAGAAGCAAGAAGGGCAAGGGATCAGCCATGAGGCGGCGGCGTGCCGCGACCGGCTCACGCGACCGCGGTTCCGTGGCCGTGGAGTTCGCGCTGCTGCTGCCGGTGCTCCTGCTGATCGTCTTCGGCACCATCGACTTCGGCCGGGCGATCAACGCCCAGATCACGCTCACCCAGGCCGCCCGCGAGGGGGCCAGGCTCGCCTCGCTCGGCGACTCCAGTTCGGTCGTGACCACCCGCACGGAGAGCGCGGCCACCGGGCTGAGCCTCGGCGACCGTCACCGTGACCATCACTGCCCGGTCGGCGCCGGGACGGGCGTGGACGCGGTCGTGACGGTCAGTTATCCCTTCACGTTCATCACCCCTGTCGGGGCCTTCGCCTCGATGTTCGGCACCGCGACCTTCGGGGCGTCGACGCTCACGGTCACGGCGCAACGTGCGAGACTATGCCGTGCGAGACGTTATCCCCGGCCGTGCCCGCCCGGTCCGTGGCCGCTCGGCGCTGGCGCTGCTCCGCCGTGACGAGCGCGGGGTGGTCGGCGTCGTCGTCTGCCTGCTGCTCGGGCACCGTCCTGCTGGGCGTGGCGGCGCTGGTGATCGACGTCGGCCAGCTCTACCAGGAGCGCGCCCAGCTACAGAACGGTGCCGACGCGGCGGCGCTCGCCGTGGCCAAGAGCTGCATCCTCGGCACCTGCACCACGAGCACCGCGCTGAGCACCGCGCAGACCTACGCCAACGAGAACACCACTGACGGCGTGGCCGGCGTCGGTACCGTGTGCGGCTATGCCGACACCCTGACGGCCTGCGGGGCAAGCACCGGCGCCACGACCGCCTGCCCGTCGCCGCCGCCGGCCGGCACCAACTACGTGGACGTGAATACCTCCACCAAGACCGCCAGCGGGGCCACGGTGATCGCGCCCATCTTCGCCAAGGACCTGCTCGGCAACGGCAGCTATGCGGGCACGACCGTGCTCGCCTGTGCGCAGGTCGAATGGGGCAGCAGCGGGGGGTCGACGTACAGCGGGCTCCTGACGGCGTTCACCACCACGGCCTGCCAGTGGGACAAGGCGAACACCGCGGGCCTCATCTACGGCTCGCCGCCGGCGACCTCGCTCCCGCCCAGCTCCTACGACATGCAGCTGACGTGGGGCACGGGGAACAGGACCAGCTGTTCCACCGAGTCTGCCGGATCGGATGGCCCGGGCACATTCGGCTGGATCACCGAAACGGGCGGCTGCACGCTGGCGGTCCCCGGCGGCACCACCTACAGCCTCAAGAGCGGCAGCACCTCGCTGAACTGCAACACGCCGCTGTTCGACGACGCGCAGAACAAATCCCTGATCTACATCCCGGTCTACACCTCGGTCAGCGGCTTCAGCGGCTCCCAGGTGTACAACCTGAAGGGCGTCGCCGCCTTCGTCGTGACCGGCTACAACATCCCGGGCAGCACCTTCACCCACTACGCGGACTGGCTGAACTCCGCGAACACCTGCACGGGCTTCACGTACTGCATAGACGGCTATTTCGTGTCCGAGCCCGGCACGCTCAGCCCGGGCGTGACCTCGATGCAGCTCACCGGCTAAGTGCCGCGGCCGGGAGGATCCCCGGCTGTTTTCGGTCATGAAGGGGACGCATGAAACGACGGCTACTGATCATCGTGCTGGCGCTGATCCTCGCGGCGGTCGGCACCAGCGGGGTACTCACTTACGTCAAGGGGGCCAACGCCCGCGCCATCGCGGGGATGAAGGCGGTCAGCGTGCTGACCGCGGCCAAGACGATACCGTCCGGCACGACGGCGGGTGCCGCGCTGCACGGCGGGCTGCTCACCAGCCAGACGCTGCCCGCCTCCTCGGTGCCCGCGGACGCGCTGTCCGCGATCCCGGCCGCGCTCTCCTCGCTGGTGCTGAGCGCGGACCTGGAACCCGGGCAGGTGCTGCTGCGCCCGATGCTGGTCACCGCCACCCAGACGACCAACGGCCTGGCGATCCCGCCGGGCCAGATGGCGCTCACGCTCAGCTTCTGCCTGCCTGAGGCGGTGGCGGGCGCGGTGCAGGCCGGTACGCAGGTGGCGGTTTTCGATACGGTCGGAAGCTCCGCGATCACCGCGCAACCGGGCTGCTCGGGGTCACACGCGGAGCTCCCCGGCTCCGTCAAGACCCGGGTCGTGCTGACCCGGGTGGACGTGCTGTCGGTCGGGCAGGCAGCCCCCGCCAGCAGCGGGACCGGCGTCTCCGCCGCATCCGCTGTCGCCGAGCAGTTCCACGTCCAGCCAGGGCAGCGCGCTGGTGACCCTCTCGGTCACCCAGGCCCAGGCCGAGCAGCTCATCCAGATGACCGAGACCGGCATGCCCTATCTGGCGCTGCTCACCTCGACCTCGCGCACCACGTCCGACGCCGGGCACCTGCTCGCAGTGAATCCCGACCCGTCACCCACGCCCAGCCCGATCGTGACGTTCCCGCTGGTGATCCCCAGCACGAACCCAACGGTCCCGGTGGTGACGCCGACCACCCCGGCCCCTGCCCCTGCCCCCCAGCCCACCCAGACCACACACAAGCGGAAGTGAGGCGATAAACCATGCCCATCCTCTGCGAGCCGGCCGCGGGCGCCGACGAACTGCTCGGGGATCTCGGCAGTGAGGCACGCACCGCCGATGACCTCAGCGCGGCGGCCAAGCTGCTGGACAGCGACCCGGCGGAGACCCTGGTGGTGATCGGGCCGCGGGCCGGGACCGACGAGGCGCTGGGGTTCGCGTCGGCGCTGCGGATGGTCCGCCCGGCGGTCGGCGTGATCCTGGTCCGCGAGCAGACCGACGTGGACATGCTGAACCAGGCGCTGCAGTCCGGCGTGCGCGAGGTGGTGCAGGCCGGCGATCACGCCGCGCTGGCCGCCGCCTGCCGCCGGTCCCGCGACGTTTCCTGGCGCATCCTGGCGGCGACCACCGTCGAGCGCAGCGGGCAGACCGTGGACGGCAAGATCATCACCGTGTTCACCGCCAAGGGCGGCGTCGGCAAGACCATGCTGTCCATCAACCTCGGCGTGGTGCTCGCCCAGCGCGGCGCCAACAAGGTGTGCATCGTTGACCTGGACCTGTCCTCCGGCGACGTGGCGATCAGCCTGCTGCTCGACCCGGTGCGGACGATCGCGGACGCGGTCTCGATGACCGGCCATATCGACACCACCGGGGCCGCATCGCTGCTCACGCCCTACCGGGCCGGGCTGGAGATGCTGCTGGCGCCGGTCAACCCGGGTGACGCGGAGAAGGTCCCGCCGTCGCTGGTGGGGGAACTGCTGGCGGTGCTGCGCACCATGTTCGACTACGTGGTGGTGGACACCCCGCCGCAGCTCAGCGAGCACGTGCTGACCGCCCTGGACGCATCCGCGCACCACGTGCTGCTCGACCACTCCCGACGTGCCCGCGCTGAAGAACCTCCGGGTCGTGCTGGACGTGCTCGACATGCTGTCCTATCCGGCTGAGATCCGGTCGGTCGTGCTCAACCGGGCGGAAGCCAAGCTGCGGCTGAGCCAGGAAGACGTGGAGCGGGTGATCCGCGCACCGGTCGCCGCGCAGATCCCCGCCAGCCGCGCGGTACAGATCTCGATCAACAAGGGCAGTCCCGATCACCCTCGCCAACCCCAGGCACCCGGTCAGCAAGGCCATCACCGCGTTCGCGCGGCAGCGCCTGCTGCCGGCACCCGGTCCCGAGCGGGCGCCGCGGCCGGAACCGTCAGCGGCCGGCATGAGCCTGTCCGAGCGGCTCGCGCGGCAGGCAGGCGGGCAGGCCGGGCAGCGTCCGGCCCACGCACGGCGTGCCGGGCCAGGCCGCCCGCCGCGCCGACCCGTTCGCCGACGTCCGGCGCAGCGTCCATGACGCGCTGCTGGACACGCTCGGGCCGAAGCTCTACGACGCGAACCTCAGCGAACGCGAGCTTGAGCAGCGGGTCGCCGAGACCCTCCAGACGGTGCTGGAGCGCGACAAGACCCCGATGACAGCGGCCGACCGGCTGCGGGTCGCGCAGGAGGTCGCCGACGAGATCCTCGGCCACGGGCCGCTCGAGCCCTACCTGCGCGACCCGGAGGTGTCCGAGATCATGGTCAACGGCCACGATCAGGTCTACGTCGAGCGCGCGGCCGCCTGTACCCGGTAGCGGCGACCTTCGCGGACGAGGACCACCTGCGCCGCACCATCGACAAGATCGTGGCCCGGGTGGGCCGCCGCGTCGACGAGTCCAGCCCGATGGTGGACGCCCGGCTGCCCGACGGCAGCCGGGTCAACGCGGTGGTCCCGCCGCTGGCGCTGGACGGCTCGATGCTGACCATCCGCAAGTTCGCCGCCGACCCCTACCTGGTGTCGGATCTCATCGGTTTCGGCACCCTGACCGCGCCGGTGGCGGAACTGCTGCGGGCCTGCGTGCGCGGACGGCTGAACATCGTGATCAGCGGCGGCACCGGCTCCGGCAAGACCACCACGCTGAACGTGCTGTCCTCGTTCGTGCCCGACGACGAGCGGATCGTCACCATCGAGGACGCGGCGGAACTGCAACTGCGCCAGGAGCACGTGCTCCGGCTGGAGGCCCGCCCGCCCAACCTGGAAGGACGGGGCGCGATCACGATCCGCGACCTGGTGCGCAACTCGCTGCGGATGCGGCCGGACCGGATCATCGTCGGCGAGGTCCGCGACGGCGCGGCCCTGGACATGCTCCAGGCCATGAACACCGGCCACGACGGCTCCATCACCACGGTGCACTCCAACACGCCCCGCGACGCCCTGGCGCGGCTGGAGACGATGGTGCTGATGGCCGGGCTCGACCTGCCCCAGCGGGCCATCCGCGAGCAGATGGCCTCGGCGATCAACCTCATCGTGCACCAGGCCCGGCTGAAGGACGGCACCCGGCGGATCACCCACATCACCGAGGTCGACGGCATGGAGGGGGACATCGTCACGCTGCAGGACGTGTACCTCTTCGACTTCCGCGCCGGGGTCGACGAGCACGGCGCGTACCGGGGCGAGCTGCGCAGCACCGGCCTGCGGCCCCGGTTCGCTCGAGTGGCTGGCCGACCGCGGCGTCCACGTCTCGCCGCAGTCCCTCGGCCTGCAGGAGAACGTGCGATGAGCGAGCCTGCCCTCCGGTGGTTCACCGGCGCCGTCACCAGCGGTGCCGCGCAGCGCTTGCCGGTGTCGCTGATCGCCGGAGTCGGCTGTGTCTTCCTGGCGCTGCTCCTGGCCAGCGCCCTGCTGATCGGGATGGTGCGCCCCGACGACCGGGCCAAGCGGCTGGCCGACCGGATCGAACGCTACGGGTCCCGGCACGTGGCCGTGCGGGCCGGCGGCCCGCTGGCCCGCATCGCGGAGCACCTGGTATCGCCCGTCCTGAGGAGTGACACCAGGGCACGGCTGGAACTGCGGCTCGACCTCGCCGGGATCGGGTGGGACCCCGCCGAGTGGGTGCTGGCCGGCGCCGGCGTGAGCGTGGCGCTGTTCCTCGCGCTGACCGTGCTCGTCGGGCAACCTGCTCATCGGCGTGGTGCTGGGCGGCCCTGGCCGGCTGGCTGGGCATGAAGTTCGGCCTGAACTTCATGATCGAGCGCCGCCGCGCCAAGTTCGCCGATCAGCTGCCCGACATGCTCCAGTTCGTCGCGGGCTCGCTGCGCTCCGGCTTCTCGCTGGGCCAGGGCCTGGATGCGGCGGTGCGGGAGGACACCCAGCCGGTGGCCGGTGAGTTCGTCCCGGGCGCTCGCAGGAATCCCGGATCGGTGTCGATCTCGAGGACGCGCTGGACCAGGTCGCGGACCGGATGGAATCGGCCGACCTGCGGTGGACGGTCATCGCGATCCGGATCCAGCGCGAGATCGGCGGCAACCTGGCCGAGGTGCTCGGCAACACCGTGGAGACGATGCGCGAGCGGGCCCACCTGCGCCGGCACGTGCGGGCGCTGAGCGCCGAGGGGCGGCTGTCGGCCTACATCCTGGTGTCGCTGCCGATCTGGATCGGCGGCTGGCTGTTCCTCACCAGGCGCAGCTACGTCGGCCGTGCTCTACACCACCACCGTCGGGGATCATCATGCTCGTCTTCGCCATCCTGATGATCGTCGGCGGCGCCTTGTGGATGCGCAAGATGGTCAAGGTGGAGGTGTAGCGATGTCGGCGACGATCCTGGCTGGACGGCGGCCTGCTCGGGCTGGCCATCGCGATGCTGGTGCTGGCCGTGGCGCCGACCAGGTCGAAGATCCGGCGGGATCAGCAGCGCGGCGGCGGTGATCGAGCAGCGTTACGCCCAGCGGTCCGACTCCGCCGAGGAGGTGGCTGTTCCGGCGTCGCCCGGCTGGCTGTCCGGGGTCGGGCAGCGGCTTTCGCCGTCGGGCACCGCCGCAAGACTGCAGCGCAGGCTCGACATCGCCGGCAACCCGGAGCGCTGGGACGCCGACCGGCTGCTCGCGGTCAAAGGCACTCGGGCTGCTCGGGCTCGGCGGCCTCGGCGCGCTGTACGGAGCTGCACGACCCCAGCCTGGCGATCCTGACCGCCGGGCTCGGCGCGGTGGCCGGGTTCTTCCTGCCCGACCTGCTGCTGTACAACGCGGGCATCAAGCGGCAGGCGAAGATCCAGATGGACGCTGCCCGATGCCATGGACATGCTCACCATCTGCGTCGAGGCCGGCCTCGGGTTCGACGCCGCGCTGGCCAGGGTGGCGCGCAACACGTCGGGGCCGGTGGCCGCCGAGTTCTCCCGCGTCCTGCAGGAGATACAGATCGGCAAATCCCGCACCCAGGCGCTGCGGTCGCATGGCGGACCGGACCACCGTCGCCGAGCTGCGCGCCTTCGTCTCGGCCATGGTCCAGGCCGGCGAACTGGGCATCCCGATCGCCGACGTGCTGCGCGAGCAGGCCAAGGAGATGCGGCTGCGGCGCCGCCAGCGGGCCGAGGAGAAGGCGCAGCAGGTGCCGGTGAAGATCCTCTTCCCGCTGATCGGCTGCCTGTTCCCGGCGCTGTTCATCATCGTCATCGGGCCGGGGGCGATCTCGATCATGCACGCGCTGTTCCACGGGCTGAGCGATCGTCATGACCACCGCCGCCCGCCGGGGCCGCCGCCCCGACCTACGGCAGGCTGATCATGATTCCCACGGCGCTGCGGCTTCGTGCTGGTCGACGCGGCGCGCCCTGGTCCGCGGCAGCGGCACGGACCCGCTGCACTGGGTCAGCACCGGGCTGGTCTGCGCCTTCTACCTGCTGATCATCTGGTGCTACCTGCGCCGCGGCCCGGCCAGCGCGACCAGCCGGTCGGTCACCGCCCACGCCGCGGCGGTGACCGCGATGATGATGCCGTTCGCGTTCCCGCTGCTGCGGCACCGCCTCGCCCGGGCGGTGTCCAGCAGTGGGCGGGCGACGCGCTGGTGGCGGCCGGCACCGCGTGGGCGGTCTGGTCGCTGCGGTCGCCTGGGCCGCAACGTGTCGGTGCTCGCGCAGGCCAGGGTCCTGGTCGAGCGGGGCCCGTACCGGTGGATACGGCACCCGCTGTACACCGGGGAGATCGTGTCCTCGCTCGGGCTCGCCCTGCTGGCCGGGCAGCCCGGCGGCGCTGGCCGTCTGGCTCGGGTTCTGTTTCCTGCAGGCCTACCGCGCGCTGCGGGAGGAGCAGTTGCTGCTGGCGGCGCATGCCCGCCTACCGCGGTTACCGGGCCCGCACGGCGGCGCTGCTGCCCGGCCTGTTCTTAACGGCGGCACGCTCCTCCCGCCGCGGGACACCTTGCTGGCCGGTCACGGGAAGTGGGCACCGGCCGGGCCCTCGGCAAGTATCACCAGCAGGGCGCCGCCGAGCAGGTACGGGCCGAAGCTGATCGCGCCGCGCAGGGTGACCCGGCGGGCGGCCAGCAGCACCAGGCCGGCCACCCCGGCCAGCACGAAACCGGCGGCGGCCCCGGTCAGCACGGCCCGCCAGCCCAGCCAGCCCAGCACCAGCCCGGCCAGCCCGGCCAGCTTGATGTCACCGCCGCCGAGCTGCCCCGGCCGGGCCAGCCCGAGCAGCAGGTACCCGGCCGCCAGCACCAGGCCGCCGAGCAGCGAGTGCCACAGCGCCGCCAGGTCGTGCCCGGCCAGCGCCGCGATCGTGAGCAGGGCTATCAGCACCGGGTAGGCGGGCAAGGTGAGCCGGTCGGGCAGCCGCTGGACGCTGATGTCGATCGCGGCCAGTGCCACGCCGAGTGCGCCGAAAAAGCCGAGCGCCACCGTGAGCGGGTGGCCGCCGAACCGGCCGGCCAGCAGCGCCAGCACCGCCGCCGTGGCCAGCTCGAGAACCAAGGGGGTGCCCGGGGCGTGCCCGCAGTGCGGGCACCGCAGCGGCAGCCAGCGGCCAAGCTGCCCGTCGCAGCCGGGGCAGGCGACCCGGTCCGGGGCACCGGCCGGCACCGACAGCCGGAACACCGGCCCGCGCAGCAGGGCACCGGCCACCAGGCCCGCAGCCGCACCGACGGCCGCCCACACAAGACTCACGCCGCTCCTACGTTGATAACTGGATGTATCTGAATACCTACATTAAGCGACGGGGATAGGCGTGGACCGGAGACCACCCCGGCGCGGCGGACAAAACGCCGCGCCGGGGCGGCACTCCGTCCCACGCGGCCCCGGCTGCGGTCAGCGGCATGGCGGTGCGTAAGGTATCCCGGGCGCGTAGGCATGCCACTCGGCGCGGGTCAGCGGCTGCCCGGCCGTCGCGCACACGGCGCGGGCCGCGCTGCTCGCCTGGGCGTCCCAGAGCCAGACCAGGCCGGCCGAGTCCGCGGCGGCCAGCGTCCGGCCGCCGGGGCCGAACGCGA
>CAVRXW010000035.1:0-115981 GCA_963725125.1 uncultured Actinomycetes bacterium | reverse complement strand
CGGATCTACGCCGACTTCACCGGCAAGGTGGCCCTCGGCCGCAACATGACGCCCGAGCAGGTGCACGAGGTCGCCCGCGGCCGGGTGTGGACCGGCGCGGACGCGGCGTCCATCGGCCTGGTCGACCATCTCGGCGGCCTCGACGACGCGGTGGCGCTGGCCCGCCGGAAGGCGGGGCTGCCCGGCACCGCGCCGGTGCGCGGCTACCCGCGCACCACGCCGCTGGACCGGCTGCGGCGCCCGGAGTCGAGCGAGGACTACCACGCCGCGGGCGCCCGCCTGCGCACCGAGAACTGGGGGCCGGTGTGGCGGCTCGCGGCCGGCGCCGGGCTCGCGCCGGCCGGGCCGCTGCAGCTTCCTGCCCCCTGGACTTTTCAGTGACAGAACGAATTGCCCCCGGTGCCCCGGCCCCGCCGCCGGACGCCGTCCCCGGGGCCCCGATCGACCGGCTCGGCGAGGCGCTGGCCTCGTTCGCCACCGGGGTCACGCTCGTCATGGTGGCCGACGGGCGGGACGACATCGGGACCACGGTCAGCGCATTCTGCCCGGTGTCGTGGTCGCCGCCGCTCGTGCTGGTGTCGCTGTCGGCCGGCTCCTATCCGGCCGAGGTGCTGGACCGGGTGGACCGGTTCGCGGTGACCGTGCTCAGCGCCGGCCAGCGCGTCCTGGCGGGGCGGTTCGCCGTGGCCGGGCGGCCGGGGGCACGGGTGCTGCTGGAGGGCACGCCGCACCATCGCGGGGAAGCCTCTGGTGCGCTCATCCCCGCGGGCGGGCTGGCGGCGCTGGAGTGCCAGGCCGTGCAGCGCCTGCCGGCCGGGGATCACCTGCTGGTCCTCGCGTCGGTGCTGACCGTGCCGTATGTGTCGGCCGACGGCGGCCCGCTGATCAGGTTCGCCGGCCGCTACCCGGTACTGGGCTGATCCTCGCCGGAGGGCGCGGGCGGCTGTCCTGTGGACCGGCCTGTGGAATATCCGGTGGAGAAGCGCCTGTCACGGGGGACAACCCGGGGTTAACTGTGGATGGCTTGTGGACGGCCAAAGAATCTTGAAATTGCTGCCCGAAACCCCTTGTGCGGTCCGCCCGATCGGCGTAGAAATTCTCTCACCACCAGGGACGGTAACCGGCGAAGGGGAAACCCCGAGCCACCCGGCAAAGGACAACTCCGGGCCTTCGGGCAGGGAGAAGTCCGGCGCCACCGGCGAAGAGGAAACTCAGAGCCACCCGGTATCAGGCAGACTCTAGGGCCTCTGGCCCCGGGGAAAGCCTGGTGCCACCGGTGCGGGGGAAACCCCAAACCACCTGGTAATGGGCATGCTCTGAGGCCTCTGGCCCCGGGGAAGCCCGGCGCCAGCGGTATTGGGCAGACGCTTGGGGTCTTTGGCCCCGGGGGGAAAGCCCGGTACCACCCGGCAAAGGGACAACTTCGATTTATACGGCGGAGGGGAAACCCCGAGCTGCGTAATGAGAAGAAAGCTCTGCGCCACGGCGGAGGGAAAACTTGGGCCATTCGGCTTGGGGGCAACCCCGGTTGTCTGGCGGCGAGAAAGCTCTGCGCCACCGGCTGAGGAAATACTTGGCGCCACCTGGCTTGGGGGAAACCCCGGCCCGTTGGCAAAGAGGAAAGCCTGAGCCACGGCACGGGGAGACCCCGAGCCACCGGTGATCCGGTCGCGACCGGGCCGCCGGGCGCGTTCCTGGCCCTGGTAGGTGGTTGAACGGCGCAAAGGACGCTGAGAAATCGGCGGGACGGCGCCGGGAGACTGGGCGAGGCCCCTCCATCTCATACATGGAGGGGCCTCGTCCTGTGTCTACCCTGTCTCCTCCCATTGTGCCCGACCGGCCAAAACCAGCCCCGGACCGACACGCCACATTGCCGGATCGCGGCAGGCACGGCTCAGCGGGGGTAATGCAGTTCAAAGGCGCCGATATCGCAGGCCGGTCCCCACGGGCGCGACTCGCCCCGCTGGTCGGCAGCCGGGCATGACGAACTGGCCGGCAGTCCGCCCGCGTTGACGGCGGGACTCGACCGCGGCAAGCCCAAAGTCATCGTCGGCCCGCCATTGTTCGCCAGTGGCTTGAGCATCGGGTTCACGCCGGTCAGGTCGGTCTTCAGGGACAAACCGCAGGACGAGTCCGTGGACAGGTTGTAGCCGGCGGTCTCGCTCAGCGCGCCCGGGCAATTGGGCGTGGTCCCGGTCCCGGCCAGGATCGTCCCGGTCGCGGCGGCGAAACCGCCCCCGGTGAGCAGTCCCTGGCTGCCGGACAGCGTGGCGAACGAGAGGGTCAGGCTGCCCCCGAAGTTGTCTATCGCCCCCCGGCCTGCGGGCTGGGTGGTGCTGCCGGCAATGGTGCTGTCGGAGACGATCAGCGTCCCGCCGCCATCGATCTCGGCGGCCGCTCCCATCCCCTCGAATACCTTCCCGCCAGCCTTGTTATTGGACAGGGTGCTCTGATCGACCGTGATCTGCTGGTTGATGTCCAGGGCGCCGCCATCGGCCTGGGCGTGGTTGGCGTCGAGGGTGGAATCGGTGATCGTCATGAACAGGCCCGGGTAGTCCTCGACCCCGGCACCACTGTCGGCGGTGTTGCCGGAGATCGTGCTGTCGGTGACCGTGCCCACGTTGAACACCCCGCCGCCGATCGCGGCACCGGCGGTGTTGTCCGTGACCTTGCTGCCGGTCAGGGTTGCGGTGCCTTCGGCGGCGATGCCGCCCCCGCCGTTGCTGCCCCGGTTGCCGGTCACCATGCTGTCGGTGACGTGCAGTACCAGGCCCGCGCTGCTGGCGAGTCGCGGCGGCGCGCACCGGCGCGGCACGCAGAGCCGGTGGGGCGCGATCGCGGCCCGGCCGCGGGCGGCCGGGTGGCCGTTCTGCCCGCTGAAGATCCCGCCGCCCTCGTTGCTGGTCACGTTGCTGAAGATCACACTCGAATCCACCACCACCGTGCCCGGGAGATTCTGCGGGCCGCCGTTCTGGATCCCGCCGCCGCCGAACTCGCCGCCGTTGTTCTCGCTGATCGCGCTGCCGCCGACGGTGAGCGTGCCGCCGGCGTTGGCCACGCCGCCGCCCGCACCGGCCGAGTTGCCGGTCAGTGCGACGCCGGCCAGGGTCAGCCTGCCCTGGCTGAAGATGCCGCCGCCGTACGAGTTCGGGCCCGCCTTGCCGCCGGTGAACTGCAGGTTCACCAGCCTGCCCGTGGTCTGGTACCCGGTGACCGACATGACACGGAACCTGCCCTTGGCCATCACCACCGTGCCCGAGGACCCGGCCCCGTCCACGGTGATGCTCAGCGGGACGGTGGCGGAGCCGAGCGTCAGCGAGCCCAGGGTGAGGTCGTAGGCCCCGGGGGGCACGGTGATGCTCACCGCGGCGCCCGCCGGCGCGGCGTCCGCCTCCTCCAGCGCCGCGCGCAGCGTGCACTGCCCGGCGGCGTCGGCGCACTTGCCGTCGCCGGGATCGGCGTCGTGGGCGTCGGCGGTGGTGTTCACGGTGAAGCTCAGCGTCGCCCGGCCCTGCGCCACACCGGGCGCCCAGGCGGCGAGGCCCGCGGTGAGCAGGCAGGCGCCCGTCCCGGCGGCGGCCAGACTGCGAAGGTGCCCGGCAGCGGCCCGGCCTCGAAGGTTGCGATGCATCCCGGTGCGGCGCAATATCATGGCCTCCCTCGCGGGCGCTTCGCTGGCTTCGGGAGGCTGGGGTCCTCGCCGCCGGGACACCGCAACGGCGCCTGGGGCGCCTTATGCGGCGTTCGGCCCGGCGGCTGCGGCGTGCCACGACCGAGGTTGACGGAACGGTGTCTCATTCCGAGGTTCCCATCCAGGCATCCGGCGTTCCGGCCTCAGGCCTCCGGCTAACGTCAGCTTCCCCGGCAGCCGGCGGCGGCACAAGAGTTCGTGCCTCAACGTCCGATAACGCTTTGCGGCTCAGGCCGCCGGGAGCCGCCCCGCCACCAGTGCGCCGTCCCGCCACACCGCGCTGACCAGCGGCACGCCGGGCCGGTACGCCAGGTACACGTGCGACGGGGCGTCCAGCAGGACCAGGTCCGCGCGGGCGCCGGGGCGCAGGTGGCCGACGTCGTCGCGGCGCAGCGCCCGGGCGCCGCCAGCGGTCGCCGCGCAGACCGCCTCCTGGGTGGTCATCCGCATCTCCCGGACGGCCAGGGCCACGGCCAGCGGCATGCTGGAGGTGAAGCAGGACCCGGGGTTGCAGTCGGTGGCCAGGGCGACGGTGGCCCCCGCGTCCAGCAGCCGGCGGGCATCCGGATACGGGTTGCGGGTGGAGAACTCCACGCCGGGCAGCAGCGTGGCGACCGTACCGCCGCTCGCCAGGGCGTCCACGTCGGCGTCGGCCAGGTAGGTGCAGTGGTCCGCCGACGCGGCGCCCAGCTCCACCGCGAGCCGCACGCCCGGCCCGGGGCCCAGCTGGTTCGCGTGCACCCGGGGAACGAGCCCGGCGGCCTGCCCGGCGGTGAGCACCGCGCGGGCCTCGTCCTGGCTGAACGCGCCACGCTCGCAGAACACGTCCACCCACCGGGCCTGCGGCGCGCAGGCGGCGAGCATCGGGCCGCGGACCAGGTCCAGGTAGCCGTCCCGGTCGGCGGCGAACTCCGGGGGCACCACATGCGCGCCCAGGAACGTGACCTCGGGCGTCACCTCGGCGGCCAGCGCCACGCTGCGGCACTCGTCGGTCACCGTGAGCCCGTAGCCCGACTTGCATTCGAACGTGGTGGTGCCCTGGGCCAGCATCTCCCCGGCCAGGGCGCGCAGGTTCGCGCGGAGCTGCCCGTCGCCGGCCGCCCGGGTGGCCGCCACCGTGGTCGCGATGCCGCCGGCCTGGTAGGCGGTACCCGCCATCCGGGCCGCGAACTCGGCGCTGCGCTCGCCCGCGAACACCAGGTGCGCGTGCGAGTCGACGAAGCCCGGCAGGACCGCCCGGCCGCCGCAGTCGATCCGCTGGTCCGCGGCGGGTGCCCGGCTGCCAGGGCCGGTCCAGGCCACCTGCGCCCCCTCGATCACCAGCGCCGCATCCGGGACCGCTGCGAACGCACCGGGCCCGGCCGGGGCCCCGCCGTCGTTGGTGACCAGTTCAGCGATGTTGGCCAGCAGCACACTCACGGCGCGGAGCCCGGGTCGCCGGGCCTGCGGGCCGTGCCCGGCTGGGTGCGGGGGAAGTTCAGCCCGGTGGCCCCGGTCACCGGGGCAGGTTTCGCCGGCTGCTTGGGCCGCCGCTCCCGGAAGATCCAGCCGGCCGCCACCCCGCCGGCCAGGCCGCCGATGTGCGCCTGCCAGCCGATCCCGGCCTTGGGCAGCAGCACGGTGAACTGGTAGGCGAAGCAGAGCGCCATGATCGCACCGATGATCATGTCGATGATGTGCCGGTCGAAGAACCCGCGGACCATGATGTAGCCGAAGTAGCCGAACACCACCCCGCTGGCACCCGCGCCCACGCCGTTCGGCTCGGCAATCCAGGCGGTGAGCCCGCTGGTGAGCACGACGAGGACGGTCACGCCGATGAACTTCTTCACGCCCCGGTAGGCGGCGAGGAAGCCGAAGATGAACAGCGGCCCCGAGTTCCCCTCGATGTGCGCCCAGCTGAAGTGCAGGAACGGCGCGGTGAGGATGTTGGGCAGGCTGCTGATGTCGCGCGGCCGGATCCCGTAGGTATACGTGAGCTGGTAGTGGTCGGCCCAGTTCGCGATCTGGATGATCCACAGGACGGCGAGGACGCCGGCCATGACGAAGAACGCCTTGCGGGCCTCGGCGAGCACCGACTCCGCGTCGCCGGCCGCCAGGTCCCACCTCCCGCGGGACCCGGTGCGCTGCCTGCCCGGCGTCATGCCGCCGCTGCCTGTGGAGACCATGCAGGAAAGCTAACCCGATCCGGGACCCGGTGCTACTTCGTACCCGGCGTTCTGCACGTCGCAGCGATGAGTTTCGGCGGCTTGATCAGTCAACTAGGCATCGAGACCAACCGGAGGTGCAGGGCGTGCGAAAGATCGTCGTGTACGAGTTGTTGTCCCTCGACGGGGTTGCCGAGGACCCAGATAGTTTCTTCGCCGACTGGGACGACGCGATGGACGCCAACCTTGCCGCCGTGATCGCGACACAGGACGCGGTCATTCTCGGCCGCCGTAGCTACACCGAGTGGGCGCAGTTCTGGCCGGGCAGCCAGATCCAGCCATTCGCGGCATTCATCAACGGGGTCACGAAGTATGTCGCGACATCGACGCCCCTTGACCGGGATTGGGCCAATGCGACGGTGCTCGACGGCGGGCTGGCCGAATTCGTCCGGGATCTCAAGCAGCAGCGCGGCGGCGATGTCGGTGTCCACGCAAGTATCTCGGTCGCGCAGGCGCTGCTCGCCGCCGACGTTGTCGACGAACTCAGGCTCGTGATAGCGCCGAGGATCGCCGGCCGCGGACGGCGGCTCCTCGACGGCTTGCCATCGATTCAGCTCGAATCGATCCGAAGCGAGGTCTCACCGGCTGGCTATCTGCTCGTCGACTATCGCGTCATTCGTTAGAAACCTTTGCTCATCGCCCGAAGACCCAACCAGCGCGGCAGTGGCGCGGGTCAGGCGATTTCGATGGAGCGCTTAGCCAGGCCGAGCCAGAAGCCGTCGATGACCGTGCGCGCCCCGGACAGGTCGCCCGCGGCGGCCCCGAGCGTGACGAACAGCGGCGCGAAATGTTCCGTGCGCGGATGCGCGAGCCGGGCGGCGGGTGCCTTGTGCTGGAAGTCCAGCAGCGCGTCGAGGTCGCCGTGGGACAGCACCTCCTGGCCCCAGTGGTCGAACTCGGCCATCACGGCGGAGACGGAGCCGTCCATGCTTATCGCGCGCAGGTTGTGCGTGAAGAACCCGCTGCCCACGATGAGCACGCCATCGTCGCGCAGCGGGGCGAGCTTGCGGCCGATCTCGAACAGTTCCTTCGGGTCCAGGCTGGGCATCGAGATCTGCAGCACCGGAACATCGGCCTGCGGGTACATCTCGACCAGGGGCACGTAGGCACCGTGGTCCAGGCCGCGGCCGGGCAGGTCCGCCACCGGCGTGCCGGCCGCGCGGAGCAGCTTGCGGACGTCCCCGGCCAGTCCTGGCGCGCCGGGCGCGGGGTAGGTCACCTGGTAGTACCTCTCCGGGAAACCCCAGAAGTCGTAGACCAGCGGCACGGTCTGTGTCGCGCCGAGCGCCAGCGGCGCGGCCTCCCAGTGGGCGGAGACCATGAGCACCGCGGCCGGCCTGGGCAGCGCGGCCGACCAGCCGGCCAGCTGCCCGGTCCACAGGGCATCGTCGGCCAGCGGCGGCGCGCCGTGGCTGAGGTAGATCGCCGGCATCCGCCCGCCGTCCCAGCCGCGCCGCGGCGTCCCGGCCTCCGTCGCTGCCGTTATGTCAGACATCGCGATCCTCCTCGTACCCGCCGCTGCACCCATTCTGCCCCGGGGTAACAGTTCAAATTTGAACTACATTCCTGCCCGATGGATGCCGGGGCGGGGCGGGGGTGCCGGGGCGGGGCGGGGGTGCCGGGGCCGGGCGGGGGTGCCGGGGCCGGGCGGGGGTGCCGGGGCCGGGGCGGGGGTGCCGGGGCCGGGCGGGGGTGCCGGGGCCGGGCGGGGGTGCCGGGGCCGGGCGGGGGTGCGGGGCGGGAGGTGGCGGGGCGGGACATGCCCGAGGCCGGGCGCGGGCTGGCAGCCGGCAGGCCACTGAACGTTATGGGCACGTGGTTCGTGACAAGGTGTGATCTGCGGTGAGAGGGGGGCACGTCGTCATGGCAGCAACCGCGGGCGGCCCGGCAGCGCTGTCCCGCCGCCGGGTCATGGCTTCCGGCGCCCTGGCGGGCATCTCGGTGCTGGCCGGCGGGTGCGCGCGCCAGCCCCGTGCGGCGGCCGATCCGCCCAGGCTGCGGATGACCACGACGTCGGACCTGACCACGGTGCTGGCCTCCGCTCCGCTGCCGCGTTTCACTCCGGTCACGGCGAAACCCGGTGACGTGACGGTCAGCCCGCAGCAGGTTTTCCAGCCCTTCCTGGGCGCGGGGGCGGCACTGACCGATTCGGCGGCCTACGTGCTGACCCACTACATGACCGCCGCGCGGCGGCGCGCCCTGCTGGCCGACATGTTCTCGGCGTCCGGGCGCAACTGGCGGATGCTGCGGGTGTGCATGGGCTCCGCGGACTTCCGGTCCGAGAAGACCGGCTACAGCTATGCCGACGGGCCCGCCGACCCGTCGCTGTCCCGGTTCTCCGTCGCCAGGGACACCGCGTTCATCACGCCGGTCATCAAGGAGATCCTGGCCATCAACCCGGCCGTCAGGATCCTCGCCACGCCCTGGACGCCGCCGGCCTGGATGCTGGCCAGCGGATCGTTCGAGTCCAGCGACTGCACCTTCGCCAGCAGGTACCTGGCGCCCTACGCGCAGTACTTCGTGAAGTTCATCAAGGCGTACCGGTCGCTCGGCATCCCCATCTGGGCCGTCACCGCGCAGAACGAGCCGGTGGATGGGACGTTCACCGCACTCACCCAAGGGCAGGAGGGCAGCTTCATCGGGGCGCACCTGGGTCCTGCCCTGGCCGCGGCCGGCCTGGGGCACGTGAAGATCTTCGCCATGGACGACCAGTGGTCCAAGGTCCCCTACGGCCAGGCCGTGTACACCAGTTTCGCCGCGCGGCCGCATACCGCCGGCATCGCCTATCACGGGTATGCGGGCAGCCCCGCGGTGATGAGCAGCGCGTACGGCGAGCAGCACCTGACCGAATGGCGGTCGCTGGTGACCGAGTCGCTGGCCACCACCATGGCCGGGATGGCAGGCGGGTACATCGCCGGCGGGGTGTCGAACTGGGCGCGGTCGGTGATCCTGTGGAACCTCGCCCTGGACCAGAACGGCCAGCCGAACCAGGGCAAGGCCGGCAGGCGCGGCGTGGTGACGGTGAACAACACCACCGGGGCGGTCACGCTCAACCCGGAGTACTACGCGCTGGCGCACCTGTCCATGTTCGCCAAGCCGGGCGCGCGCCGCTGCCTGTCGCCCTCCTATGGCCCCGCGTACCGGGCCTACACGACGTACCCCTCGGACATCACGACGACGGCCCTGGCCAACCCGGACGGGTCCGTGGTCCTCTACGTCTACAACGGGGCGGCCAGCACCAGGCGGTTCCAGATCATCGACGCCAGGGACCACACCGGGTTCACCGCCACGATGGTCCCGGGCGAACTGTCGACGTTTGCCTGGTAACGCCTGGTCAGGCGGGCCCGGTCAGGCGGAACTGAGCAGCGGGGTGATGGCGGCGTCCAGCGCCGCCGGTACGTCGTCCACGAGCAGGTGCCGGCCGCCGGTCACCACATCCCGGCCGCTGATCACCACGTTGCGGACGTCGGCGGCGGAGCCGGCGAAGATCACCGACTCCAGGGCGCTGCCGGGCTGGGTGCCGGCCAGCCGCGGGGTGTCCAGCGCCACGGTCACCAGGTCCGCGATCCCGCCGGGCGCGATCTCGCCGGCCTCGGGCCAGCCGAGGCAGGCGTGCCCGGCCACGGTCGCCGCGACGGCCAGTTCCTCCGCGCGGAACGACCCGCGCCTGCCTGCCGCCAGCCGCTCCCCCATCTCCACCAGCCGCGCCTCCGCCAGCAGGTCGATCACGGCGTGGCTGTCGCTGCCCAGGCTCAGCGGGCAGCCCGCGTCGGCCAGCGCCCTGGCCGGCCCGATCCCGTCGGCCAGGTCCGCCTCGGTGGTCGGGCAGAAGCAGGCCACGGTCCTGCTGCCGCCGAGCAGCGCGATGTCGCCGGAGGTGAGATGGGTGGCGTGCACGACCGTGCTGCGCGGGCCCAGCGCGCCGGCCTGGTCCAGCAGCCGGGCCGGGGTGACGCCGTAGGCGGCCAGGCAGGCCTCGTTCTCGGCGGGCTGCTCGGACAGGTGCGCGTGCAGCGGTGCACCGTAGGCGTGCGACCAGGCGGCCACCGGGTGCATCTGGTCCGGCGGCACGGCCCGTACCGAGTGGATCGCCACGCCGGCCCGGGCGCTGCTGCCGAGCATCCCGTGCTCGTCCGCGCCGAGTTCGCTGGCCCGCTCCGCCCACCGCGTCCCGTCGCCGTCGCCGAACCGCTCCTGGACACCGGACAGCGCGACCGGTGCCCCGTCGGCGGCCAGCCCGCCGCGCAGGTAGCAGGTGTCCAGCAGGGTGATCCGCGGCCCCGCCTGCGCGGCGGCCTCGATCAGCGCCCGGCCCATCTGGTTGGGGTCGCGGTACCTGGCGCCGCCGGTGTCGTGGTGCAGGTAGTGGAACTCCCCGACGCAGGTGACCCCGGCCAGCGCCATCTCCGCGTAGACCGCCCTGGCCAGCGCCAGGTAACTGTCCGGCTGCAGCCGCCCGGCGACCTGATACATCCGCTCCCGCCAGGTCCAGAACGTGCCCTGCCCGGCCTGGACGGCCCCGCGCAGCGCACGGTGGAACGCGTGCGAGTGCGCGTTCGCCAGCCCCGGCAGCGTGAAGCCGGGCAGGCGCACCGTGCCCGGCGGGCAGCCGGCGGGCCCGACGCCCGGGGTCACCGCGGTGAAATGCCGGCCGCTAGCCTCGATGAGCACCCCGGCATGCACTCCCCGCCCGGGCAGCCAGGCCAGCTCGGCATGCCAGCGGCGGACGCCGTCCGGGTCAGCCACGGCAGGCCAGGTCGGCAAGGACGGCGGCCAGCGCCGTCACGCCGGTGGCACAGTCCCCCGGCTCCGCGTGCTCGGCGGGCGAATGGGAGACCCCGGTCGGGTTGCGCACGAACAGCATGCCGGCCGGCACCTTCGCGGCCAGCACGCCGGCGTCATGACCGGCCCCGGTGGGCAGCACCGGGGCCCGGATCCCGGCGGCGGCCAGGCTGGCCACGAGACGGTCGCGGAGCGCGGCGTCGAAGGCCACGGCGGGCGTGACCGACTCCTGGTGGGCGTCCAGGGCCACGCCCTGGGCCACCGCGGCGGCCCGGGCCTGCGCCAGTACCCGGTCCACGACCGAGCGCAGCCGGGACTCGTCGGGAGCGCGGGCGTCCAGCCAGGCGGTCACCGCCGAGCTGATCGCGTTGACCGCGCCCGGTTCCACGGTCACCTTGCCGACCGTGGCCAGGGCGCCAAGCTGGGTGGCGGCTCCCCGCGCGGCGAATATCACGGCGGCGGCCGCCAGCATCGGGTCGCACCGGTCGGCGAGCCTGGTGGTCCCCGCGTGGTCGGCCCGCCCGGTGAACGTCAGCCGCCACCGGCCGTGCGGCCAGATTCCCTCCGCCACTCCGATCGCGGCGTCCAGGCCGGCCAGCGCACGGCCCTGCTCGATGTGCAGTTCGACGTAGGCGGCGATGCCCGCGACCAGGCCGGGATCCGGCCCGAGCGCCGCGGGGTCCTGCCCGGCGGCGGTCATCGCCTCGGCGAACGTGACGCCGGCGGCGTCGGCCAGCGCCCGGGCCCGGTCCGGCTCGATGGCACCGGCCAGCAGCCGGCTGCCGAGGCAGGCCACGCCGAAGCGGGCCCCCTCCTCCTCGCAGAACGCGGCCACCGCCAGCGGGCGCACCGGCACCTCGCCGCGCTCGCGGAGCAGGTCCACCGCGGCGAACGCGGTCACCACCCCGAGCGGGCCGTCGTAGGCGCCGCCGTCCGGCACCGAGTCCAGGTGACTCCCGGTGACCACGGCACCGGCCGGCCCGGGATCCGGGCTCCCCGGCACGTCCCACCACGCCCACAGGTTGCCGTTACGGTCGGCGGTGGCCCTGAGGTCTCGTTCTGCAGCGGCTTGGAAGAACCAGCGGCGGCATTCCGCGTCCGCCGGCGTCCAGGAGAAGCGCCGGTAGCCACCGGTGCCGCCGTCGCGGCCGACCGGGAGCAGCGACTCCCACAACGCGCCGAAGCTCACCGCGGGGCCGCCGCGGTCACGACGTCTGGCCCTGGTACTCGTGCATGGGGACGCGCACGCCCCGGTCGCGGGCGACCTGCGCTGCCTCGTCATACCCCGCGTCGGTGTGGCGGATCACGCCCATGCCGGGGTCGTTGGTGAGGACGCGCTCCAGTTTGGCCCCGGCCAGCGGGGTGCCGTCGGCGACGCAGACCTGCCCGGCGTGGATGGACCGGCCGATGCCGACCCCGCCGCCGTGGTGCACGCTCACCCACGACGCGCCCGAGGCCGTGTTGACCAGGGCGTTGAGGATGGGCCAGTCGGCGATGGCGTCGGAACCGTCGGCCATGGCCTCGGTCTCGCGGTACGGCGAGGCGACCGAGCCGCAGTCCAGGTGGTCGCGTCCCAGCACGATCGGCGCCCGCACCTCACCGCGGGCCACCAGGTCGTTGAACGCCATCCCGGCCAGGTGCCGCTCGCCGTAGCCGAGCCAGCAGATCCGGGCGGGCAGCCCCTGGAAGCGCACCTTCTCCCCGGCCAGCCGGATCCACCTGGCCAGCGGCTCGTTGCCGGGGAACAGGTCCAGGATGGTCCGGTCGGTGACCGCGATGTCTTCCGGGTCACCGGACAGCGCCGCCCACCGGAACGGCCCCTTGCCCTGGCAGAACAGCGGCCGGATGTAGGCGGGGACGAAGCCGGGGAAGGCGAACGCGCGCGAGTACCCGGCCGCCTCCGCCTCGCCGCGGATCGAGTTGCCGTAGTCGAACACCTCCGCGCCCGCGTCGAGGAAGCCGACCATGGCCTCGACATGAGCGGCCATCGACTCGCGCGCCCGGGTGGTGAACCCGGCCGGGTCCTCGGCCCGCAGCGCCGCCATGTCCTCGAAGCTGACCCCGCGGGGCAGGTAGGTCAGCGGGTCGTGCGCCGAGGTCTGGTCGGTGACCACGTCGATCGGCGCGCCCATGGCGAGCATGGCCGGCACCAGGTCGGCGGCGTTGCCGAGCAGGCCGATCGACAGCGGCTCGCCCGCGTCGCGCGCCGCCTCCGCCCGGCGCAGCGCGTCGGACAGGTCGTCGGCGGCCACGTCCAGGTAGCCGTGCTCGATCCGCCGGGCGATCCGGGACGGGTCGCAGTCGATGCAGATCGCGACCCCGCCGTTCATCGTCACCGCCAGCGGCTGCGCGCCGCCCATCCCGCCCAGGCCCGCGGTCAGCGTGATCGTGCCGGCCAGCGTGCCGCCGAACCGCTTCTCCGCCACCGCGGCGAACGTCTCGTAGGTGCCCTGGAGGATGCCCTGGGTGCCGATGTAGATCCACGAGCCGGCCGTCATCTGGCCGAACATGGTCAGCCCCAGCGACTCCAGCCGCCGGAACTCCTCCCAGGTCGCCCACTGCGGCACCAGCAGCGAGTTGGCGATGAGCACCCGCGGCGCCCACTCGTGCGTCCGCACCACCCCGACCGGCTTGCCGGACTGGACGAGCAAGGTCTCGTCTTCGGCCAGGCTTCTCAGGGTCAAGACGATCGCGTCGTAGGCGGCCCAGCTCCGTGCCGCGCGCCCGGACCCGCCATAGACGACGAGCTGGTCGGGGTGCTCGGCCACCTCGGGGTCAAGGTTGTTCATGAGCATCCGCATGGCGGCCTCCTGCGGCCAGCCCCGGCAGCTCAGGGCGGTGCCGCGCGGGGCGCGGACGGGGCGGGCACCGGGCGGGGAGCCAGCGTTCGCGGAATCCATGACCCCTCCTCATCGAGTGTCAGGGCTTCATCATCCCAGCACAGCCGGTACAGGCCAGAGCGCGGGCGGCGCGCCGCCCGCCCACCCCATCGCAGGTGAGCCGGCCGCGCGTGGCGTTAGCTGGCCGGGCAGGTCAGAACTGGGACCAGCTCGACCCGTCCCAGTGCAGGATCAGCGTGTGCGGGACATCGGCCGCGCTGGTGTAGTACCGGCCGACCGCCCAGATGTCGCTGGGACCGGTGGCGCCCGTGCCGAACAGGATCGAACTGTGGTTCGGGCCTGCGGGGTCGGGGGTGGCCACCCGGGTCCACTTGGTGCCGTTCCAGTGCACCGCCACGGTCTGGTAGATGCAGTTGTAGGCGCAATTCTTGGTGGCGGCGAACCCCACGGCCCAGACGTCGGCCGGGCTGAAAGCGTCCACCCCGGTCAGCCCGCTGACGCCAATGAGGGGCACGCCGGGCGACGGCGGGGTCAGCACGGTCCAGCGGGTGCCGTCCCAGTGCCACGCCAGGTTATTGGACCGCTGGGTGGTGTAGTCGCTCCCGATGGCCCACATGCCGGTGGCCGAGGGCGCGCTCAGCGAACTGACCCCGGCGTGGGACGCGGGCACCCCTGATGGCGTGGGCAGGAACGCCGTCAGCGCCCAGCTCGTGCCGTTCCAGGCGAAAGCCGCGGGCTTGTAGGTGTGCATGGCGGTCCTGTCATCACCCACGGCCGTGGCATCCGAGGGAGAGAGGCTCTTCACCCCGCTGAAGATGAACGCCGGGAGGGCGGTCACCTGCTGCCAGCTGGTGCCGTTCCAGTGCATCTCCAGGCCTGTCGTGGTGCTGGTGTGCACGTGGAAGACCGACCCGGTGGCCCACCCGTCGGTGGCGGAGTCCATGCTCAGGGAATTCAGCGTGATGTACAGGGACGTCGGGCCGGGACTGGGAACCCGCGTCCAGGCGGTGCCGTCCCAGTGCACAATCAGTGGCTTCAGAGGCGCGTACGGCTGGTTGGCCCCCGCCTCGCCAACCGCCCAGACATCGGCGGGGGACAGGGCCTGCACCGCACCCAGGGAAACGACGGCGGGCAGGCCGGGGATCGTGGCCTGGGTCCACGTGGTGCCGTTCCAGTGCAGCACCCGGGCACTGTTCCCGACCGCCCAGGCGTCCGAGGCGGACAGCGCGCTCACGGCGTTGAGGGTGAACTTGAGGTCGGTGGTCGCGCCGGAGCGGGCCTGCGGGCCGGCGGCGGGCGCGGCGGCCGCTCCCAGCGTGACAGTTAAGGCCGCGACCGCTGCGGCACTGGCGAGGATCCGGGCCAGCCTGCCCGCCACGGAGCTCACGAGCATGTGGTGATGCATCGCTACCGCCTTCCGCGGGGAAGTGTGATGGTCTAGCGAGCGCCACGCTACGCGCGAAGGCCCGGTGGCGCAGGGGCAAATCCCGGCATTTGCGGCACGGGCTGGGTGCGGCGGGAGGGGCAGGTCAGGATACGGCCCAGCGGCGGACGGCGTCCTCGTCGATCTCCGCGCCCAGGCCGGGCCGGGCCGGGACGGGCACGCAGCCGTCGGGGTCGATGCGCACCGGATCGGCCAGGAAGAAGTCGCGGCGCTCGGCCGTCCAGCCGGGCGGATCGTAGGGGAACTCCAGGTAGGGGCCGCCGCCGACGCCGGCCGCCACGTGCAGGTTCGCCAGCAGGCCCAGGCCGTTGGTCCAGGTGTGCGGGGTGAACCAGCGATGCCGGAGCAGCGCGTACTCGGCGACCGTGCGCGCCCGCAGCATCCCGACGGCGAGCACGGCGTCGGGCTGCACCACGTCGAGCGCGCCCGCCCCGATCGCGTCGAGAAGCTCCGCCGGGGTGCGGGCCATCTCCCCGCCGGCCACCCGGATCCCGGTCCGTTCCCGCAGCATCCGCATGCCGGCGGTGTCCCCGGCGGGCAGTGGCTCCTCCAGCCACAGCACGCCCAGGTCGCGCAGTTCGGCGGCCAGCGCGCAGACGGCGGCCACGTCGAGCGCGGGCGAGACGTCACCGGGCATCCGCCAGCCCTGGTTCAGGTCGACCATGATCTCGACCCGGTCACCGGCCGCCTCCCGGGCGGCACGCACCGCGGCCAGGCCGGCGGCGGTGTCCCCGCGGTCGATCCGGATCTTCACCGCGCGGAACCCCGCCTCCCGGGCGGCGAGCACCGCTTCGGCCCGCTGCGCCGGGCTTGTGGCCTCCCCGAACGACGCATACGCGGGCAGGCGCGCCGCCGCCCCGCCGAACAGGGCGGCCACCGGCAGCCCGGCCACCTTCCCGGCGATGTCCCACAGGGCCGCCTCCAGCGGCCAGTAGCGGGATGCGTGGAACCCGATGGTCTCCAGTACCCGCACGTGCCGCGCGATCCGGCCCGGATCCCGGCCCAGGAACAGGCCGGTGTAGGCGGCGAAACCGGCCATGGTGTCGCCGGACCCGTAGCCGGTCACGCCCTCGTCGGTCGCCACCCGGACCAGGGTGGCGTCGAAGGCCACGCGGGGCACCGGATCCCAGGCGGCGCGGAACGGCGGGTCCAGCGGCAGCCGCATCCGGTCCAGCCGGATGGCGGTGATCTTCACTACGGGCCCCGCTCGCCAATCGGCACCGGTACTCCCCCTTTGCGCCGGATCACGCTTGAATGGGTCCAAGCCGAGCACGCTTGAACGCTCAAAGTACGGGCACTGAGGGTACCGGGCCAGCCAGAGGGGGCCGCGTGGCAACGTACGTCCTGAAGCGCCTGGGACTGGCGCTGATAACTCTGTGGCTGCTGAGCATGATCGTGTTCTTCGCGGGCCAGGTGCTGCCCGGCGACCCGGGACGGTCGATTCTCGGCCCGCTCGCCGCCCCCAGCGCGGTCGCCGCCCTCGACCACCAGCTTGGCGTGGACAGGCCGCTAATCAGCCAGTACGTGACTTGGATCACCGGGCTGCTGCATGGCGACATGGGCACCTCGACCCAGTTCCGCGCGCCGGTCGAGCCGTTCATCCAGGCGGCGCTGGTGAACTCGGTCAAGCTCGGCGCGCTGGCCTTTGTCATCGTTGTGCCGCTGGGCATCCTCGGCGGCGTCCTGGCCGCCCTCAACGTCGGCCGGACGACGGACCGGGTCATCTCGGTGGCCGGGCTGTCCGCCGCCACTGTGCCCGAGTTCGTCTCCGGGATCGTGGTCATCGTGGTGTTCGCGGTGGCGCTGAAGTGGCTGCCGGTCTCGGCGTCCGCGGGCCAGGGCGCCTCGGCGGCCAGCCAGTTCGATCACCTGATCCTGCCGGCGATCCCGCTGATCCTCGTTCTTTTCGGCTACATTGCCCGGATGGCGCGGGCCGGCATGATCGAGGCGCTCGACTCCGACTATGCGCGTACCGCGACCCTCAAGGGCCTGAGACGGTCGGTGGTGATCCGCAGGCACCTGCTCCGCAACGCCCTGCTCCCGACGATCACCGTCATCGCCACCCAGACCGGCTACCTGATCGGCGGGCTGGTGGTGGTGGAGACCCTGTTCAACTACCAGGGCATCGGCAACCTGATCTACAAGGCCGCGCAGGGCAAGGACTTCCCCATGCTGGAGGCGGGCGTGCTGACCATCGGGGTGGTGTACATGGTGGCGACCCTGATCGCCGACGTGCTGTACACGGTGCTGAACCCGCGGCTGCGGCTCGGGGACAGCGGATGACCGACATCACGGCGGCCCCGGCCGCCGGGGTGGTGGTCGCGCACGCCGAACGGTCCGGCGAGCTGACCTCCTGGCGGCTGGTGCTGCGCCGCCCGACGTTCCTGGCGGGCGCGGCGATCCTGCTCTTCTGGGTGATCTGTGCGCTGTTCAGCGGCGCGATCGCGCCGCACGACCCGCTGGTGCAGGAACTGCTCGCCACCAACCAGGCCCCCTCGGCGGCGCACTGGTTCGGCACCGACCAGCTGGGCCGTGACGTGCTGTCCCGGGTCATCGCCGGATCCAGGACGATCCTGCTCATCGCCCCGCTGGCCACCCTGCTCGGCACCGTCGCGGGCACCGCGATCGGCCTGGTGATGGGCTATCTCGGTGGTGTGGTGGACATCCTGGTCAGCCGGGTCGTCGAGGCCGTGCTGGCCCTGCCCCTGGTCATCGTGGCGTTCATGTTCGTGGTCGCGCTCGGCCCGTCCCCGGCGGTCATCATCGTGGTCGTGGGGTTCGTGTTCACCCCGCTGATCGCCCGGACGGTCCGGTCCGCGGTGCTCGTCGAGAGCCAGCTCGACTACCTGTCCTCGGCCCGGCTGCTCGGCGAGAAGCCACCGCACATCATGTTCGTGGAGATCCTGCCGAACGTGCTGCCGACGATCCTGGTCGAGTTCACCGTGCGGCTGGGGTACGCCATCTTCACCGTGGCAACGCTGTCGTTCCTCGGTTTCGGTGTCCAGCCGCCGACGCCGGACTGGGGCGCGGACGTCGCCGCGAACTACGGCGTGCTCGCGGCGGGATACTGGTGGATGACGCTGTTCCCCGTGCTCGCCATCGCCTCCCTGGTGGTCGGGATCAACCTGGTCACCGACTCGATCGAGCAGGTACTTGCCTCATGACTACCGCGGACGCGACTACCGGGCCACCTAGCGCCGGCCGCGCCGGGCCTGCCGTCGCGGTCGAGCACATGGACGTGACCTACCGGGTCCGCGGCCAGGACCGGCTGGCACTGCGGGACGTCTCGTTCCACATCGACAGCCAGGAGTCCTACGGGCTGGTGGGCGAGTCCGGCTCCGGCAAGTCCACGGTGGCGCTGGCGCTGACCAGGTACCTGCCACGCAACGGCCGGGTGAGCGGCGGGTCCATCGCCATCAACGGCCGGGACCAGCTGGCCATGCACGGCGCCGCGCTGCGCGAACTGCGGGCCCGCACCGTGTCGATGGTGTACCAGGAGCCGGGCCGCGCGCTGAACCCGTCGATCCGGGTCGGCCGCCAGGTCGCCGAGGTGTACGAGCTGGCCGGGGCATCGCGGGGGGAGGCGCTGGAGCGCGCCCAGGCCATGCTCGCCAAGGTGCAGATCGCCGACCCGGGCGCGGTCATGGGCCGGTACCCGCACCAGTTGTCCGGCGGGATGGCGCAGCGGGTCGTCGTCGCCATGGCGCTGGCGGCACAGCCGTCGCTGCTGATCCTGGACGAGCCGACCACCGCGCTGGACGCGACCGTCGAGGCCGAGGTCCTCGACCTGGTGTCCGCGCTGCGCGAGGAGTTCTCCACCTCGGTGCTCTTCATCAGCCACAACCTGGCGGTCATCGCGAAGATGTGCGACCGGGTCGGGGTCCTGTACGCCGGGGAACTGATCGAGGAGGGCCCGGCCGGGGAGGTCTTCGACTCGCCGCGGCACCCCTACACGATCGGGCTGCTGCGCTGCATCCCGCGCCGCGACCAGCGCAAGGACCACGGCCGGCTGGACTCGATCCCGGGCTTCCTGCCGCCTCCTGGCCACACGCTGCCCGGGTGCGTGTTCGCCCCGCGCTGCTCGATCGCCGAGGACCGCTGCCGCGAGGCCCCGCCGCCCGCGTTCCCGATCGACCCGGGGCACACCTCGCGCTGCTACCGCTACGACATCGCCCCGGACCTGCCGCGGAGCACGCCGGTGGACGTGAGCCTGCCCCGGCCGGCCCAGGATGCCGAGCCGCTGGCCCGGCTGGCGAACGTGTCGAAGACCTTCACCTCACGCGGGGCGCCGCTGCGCGCGCTGGTGGGGGTGGACCTCGACTTGCGCCGCGGTGAGACGCTCGGCCTCGTCGGCGAGTCCGGCAGCGGCAAGACCACCCTGGCCCGGGTGCTGCTCGGCCTGATCCCGCCCGATGCGGGCGCGGCCATCGAGCTCGCCGAGCAGGCGCTGCCCGCCGACGTGCGCCGCCGCAGCCGCGATCAGCTCAAGTCGCTGCAGATCGTGTTCCAGAACCCGGACTCGGCGCTGAACCGCCGCCACACGGTGCGCCGGCTGATCAGTCGCCCGCTGACCAAGCTGGCCGGCCTGTCCGGGGAGCGGCTCAGGGAGCGGGTGGCCGACCTGATCCGGTCGGTGCGGATGGAGGAACGGCATCTGGCGCTGCGGCCCAGCCAGCTGTCCGGCGGGCTCAAGCAGCGGACGGCGATCGCCCGCGCCTTCGGCGCCGGGCCCGCCGTGGTGGTCTGCGACGAGCCCACGTCGGCGCTGGATGTGTCGGTGCAGGCCGCGATCCTCAACGTGCTGGCCGACCTGCAGGCTAAGGAGCAGGTGACCTACCTGTTCATCTCGCACGACCTGGGGGTCGTCAGGTACCTGTCGGACCGGATCGCCGTGCTGTACCTGGGCCGGCTCATGGAGGTCGGGCCCGCCGAGCGGGTCTTCTCCGGCCCGCACCATCCCTACACCGAGGCGCTGCTCTCCGCGGTGCCGAGCCTGGACGGGACCGATTCCGGCCGGATCAAGCTGACCGGGGAAATCCCGTCCGCGGCCGACCCGCCCAGCGGCTGCGTCTTCCACACCCGCTGCCCGCGGCGGCTGTCCACCGGGGAATGCGAGTCGACCGAGCCGCCGCTGGCGGAGGCCGAGCCCGGGCACTTTATGCGATGTCACATTCCGATAGAGCGGCTGCAGGTCATGCAGGGAAACGGCCGGCAAACGTGACAGGATCAACTACGGCGCATAGTTTCGGTAATTCGCGTCGCCATGCGCGGGCCCTAGGGAGGATCTCCAGTGCACCCCGACAATGAACGGCTCGACCAGCTTCGCGCTGGCCAGGGCGAGATAGCGAACCACATCATCGACGAGTTCGCCGCGGGCAGGCTCTCCCGGCGGGACTTTCTGGTGCGCGGGACTGTGGTCGGCATTTCGCTGCCCATCCTGGGCGCGGTGATCACGGCGTGCGGTAGCTCGAGCACCTCCACCACCCCGGCCACGACCGGCGGGGGCACCGGCACCGGCTCGTCCGGCTCGGTGATCAAGGCGGGCATCGTCGTCCCCACCGCCGCGATCAACCCGCTGACCGTGGCGGACCAGGGCGGCCTGGACATGCTCGCCCAGACCGGCGAGTACCTGTGCCTGTCCGACCAGCAGCTCAAGCTGACGCCGGTGCTCGCGGAAAGCTGGTCGCCGAACTCCGCCGGCGACGTGTGGACCTTCAAGATCCGCCAGGGCGTGAAGTTCCACGGTGGCGCCCCGCTGACCGCGGACGACGTCGTCTACACCTACAAGCTGCAGACCGACCCGAAGAACACGGCCAACGCGCTGTCGGCGTTCGGCGGCGGGCTCGCCCCGGACGGCGTCGTCAAGGTGGACGACTTCACCGTCGCCTTCCACCTGACCGCGCCGAACGGCAACTTCCCGTACCTGACGTCGTCCGACAACTACAACATGATCATCATCCCGAATAACTACGACCCGACGCAGTGGCAGAGCACGTTCATCGGCACCGGGCCGTTCGTGCTGAAGAGCTACACGCCCAAGGTCGGCGCCACGTTCACCCGCAACGAGGACTACTGGGGGCCCAAGGCCCTGCCCGCCGAGACCCAGTTCACCTTCTACGAGACCCAGACTCCCGGCATCCTCGGCCTGACCAGCGGCAACATCGACGTCCTCGGGCAGTTCGCGGTGGCCGGCGGCGAGCAGCTCCTCGCCCCGGGTGCCCCGTACACGATCAGCAAGCTCAAGTCGAGCGCGCACCGCGAGCTGTCCATGCGCTGCGACCAGGCACCGTTCACCGACGCCCGGGTCCGCCAGGCCATGGCGCTCACCCTGAACCGGCCCGCGATCGTCGCGGCCCTGTTCAAGGGCTTCGCCGACCTCGGCAACGACTCGCCGTTCGCGCCGGTGTTCCCGTCCACCGACACCAGCGTGCCGCAGCGCGCCGAGGACATCGCCAAGGCGAAGTCGCTGCTGGCCGCCGCCGGGCACTCGTCCGGCTTCACCACCCAGCTCATCACCGAGGACTTCCTGGAGATCCCCGAGTTCGCCCAGATCATGGTGCAGGCCGCGAAGGCCATCGGGGTCACCATCAAGCTCAAGGTGGAAAGCTCGTCCGCCTACTACGGCAAGGCCACGTTCGGGAACTCCGACTGGCTGGACGCCACGATGAGCCTGGTCGACTACGGGCACCGCAGCGTGCCGAACGTGTTCCTGACCGCGCCGCTGCAGACCACCAACGCCAAGAAGGGCACCGGTTCCTGGAACGCGGCGCACTTCAGCAACTCCCAGTACGACAAGCTGTCCAACCAGTACATCGCCGCGTCGGACCTGGGCACCCAGCGGCAGCTCGCCGGGCAGATCCAGAATCTGCTGCTGGCGCAGACGCCGATCATCTTCGCGTACTTCTACAACTACCTGTCGGCCTGGTCGAAGACCGTCACCGGCCCCTACCCGACGGCCATCGGGCACCTGTTCCTCAACAAGGCGTCCAAGACCTGAGCCGCTCGCCCCGCACCCTGCGCACGGCGGCCGACCTCGGCCCCGGGCCGATCCGCGAGGTCGCCGCCGGGCGCGGGCTCCGGCTCGCGCCCGAACTGGCGCTGGCGGTGGATCAGCGCTGCCGCCAGGCACGTGCCGTGCTGCGCGCGGGCGCGCCGGTGTACGGCGTGAACACCGGCATGGGCGCGCTGTCCGGCGTCCGGCTCACCGGCGCCGAGCAGCGCGAGCACCAGCGCAACCTGCTGCTGGCCAGGGCGACCGGCGGGCCGCCGTGGCTGGACGAGGCGGACGCGCGGGCGCTGATCGCGGTCCGGCTGCGCACGTTCCTGTCCGGGGACGCCGGGGTGTCCGCGGCGCTGTGCCAGCGGCTCACCGAGGTCCTCGATGCGGGCCTGGTCCCGGCCGTGCCCCGCAGCGGGGTCGGCTGCGCCGGCGAGATCGTGCCGCTGGCCCATGCGTTCGGCCCGCTGTGCGGGATCGGCCGGGTGCTCGCGGCGGGCGGCGGTACCCGGCCGGCCGCCGGGGCACTGCGCGAGCACGGCCTGCCCGAGTTCCGCCTCGGCCCCCGGGAGGGGCACGCGCTGCTGGCCGGCGTGCCCGGGGCCACCGCGCTGGGCCTCATGCGCCTCGCTGACGCCAGATCGCTCGGCACCCGGATGGAGGCGGCGGCGGCGCTGTCGATCGTGGCCGCGTCCGCGTCCCGGGATCCGTACCGGGCGGAGTGCGGGCGCGGCGATCCGCTGCTCGCACGCGTGCTCGGCCGGCTGCGCGCGGCCACCGGGGAACCCGCCGGGCCGGCCGCGCTGCAGGCGCCGGTCTCGTTCCGGGTCGGCCGGCCCGGTGCTCACCCAGGTGCTGCGGGCCGGGAACGGGCTGGCGGGCGCCATCGGCCGTGCCCTGTCCGGGGTGACCGACTCACCGGCCTTCCTCGGCGGCGCCTTCGTCGGCACCGCGGGCTTCCACGGCCTCGACCTCGCGGCGCACTGCGACCAGCTCACCGCCGCCCTCGCGCACGCGGCCGAGGTGTCGGCGGCCCGCATCCACCGGCTGCTCGACACCCGCGTCACCGGGCTGCCGCCGCAGCTCGCCGCCCGCCCGGGGCCGGACACCGGCCTGATCACCGTGCACAAGCGCGCGGCCGGGGAGGTGCACGCGCTGCGCCGCCTGACCCTGCCCTCGGCCGTGGGGCTCATCGAGACCTCCGGCGGCCAGGAGGACGTGCAGTCATTCGGCTGGGAAGCCGCCGAGTCGCTGCGCGGCGCGGTCCGGCACGGCCACGCCGTCACCTCGTGCGAGCTGCTGACCGCCTACCGCGCCGTGACCCTCTCGCCGCACCCGGTGCCGCCCGGCTGCCGGGCCCTCATGGACTCGCTGACCGGCGTCATCGGCCCCATCGACGCCGACCGTCCCTTCGGCGAAGATATCGAACACCTCACCGCCGCATCCTGGCAGCCTGGGCCCGGAACGGAATAATGAGAGACCGAAGCGGGTTTGCCTGTGGCTGCCCAGGTGAGGGGCACGCGAATGATCACCGACCAGCGACCGGGGAACCAGGCATGAGCGCGGCGAGCGACACCCAGAGCGAGCAGCACGGGCATCAGCACCGTGACGTCTCCGGCGGCTGGCTGCGCCCTGCGGTGTTCGGCGCCATGGACGGCCTGGTGACCAACGTCTCGCTGATCGCCGGGGTCGGCGGCGGCGGCGGCTCCCATCAGTTCATCGTGCTCACCGGCCTGGCGGGCCTGGCGGCGGGAGCCTTCTCGATGGCGACCGGCGAGTTCGTCTCGGTGTCCTCGCAGAACGAGCTGATCGGCGCCGAGGTCCGCAAGGAGGCCCACGAGCTCAAGCACAATCCGGAGTCGGAGCAGGAGGAGCTTGCGGAGACGTTCCGGGCGCGGGGCGTGGAGCCGAAGCTGGCCGCCGAGGTCGCCCGCCAGCTCTCCGCCCAGCCGGACCGCGGCCTGGGCCTGCACGTCCGCGAGGAACTGGGCGTCGATCCCGAAGATCTGCCCTCTCCCTATACCGCCGCGGCCGCCTCCCTGGTCACCTTCGCCGTGGGCGCGCTGATCCCACTGGTCCCCTACCTGGCCGGCCTGAACTCACTCCCGCTGGCGCTCGGGCTGGCCGCGCTGGCCGCCTTCATCGGCGGCGGACTAGTCGCCAGGCTGACCGACCGCCCCTTCTTCCGCGGTGCCTTCCGCCAGCTGATCCTGGGCGCCGTAGCCGCCGGTCTCACCTACCTGATCGGCCACGCCGTAGGCACCCACATCTAACCCGGCCGCCCACCAGCCCCGGACCATCGTCACGGCAATGAATTTCACCAGCCCTCAGGCCCGAACGACTCATCATGATGACTCTCCGGCCCGGCCAGCAGTTCCAGGTCCGACTCGACCATCATCGTGATCAGCTCGTCGAACCCGACGGTCGGCTCCCAGCCCAGTTCCTTGGCCACCCTGGAGGAGTCCGCGCACAGATGGTCCACCTCGGCCGGCCGCACGAACGCGGTGTCGGACACGACGTGCTCCCGCCAGTCCAGGCCCGCCGCGGCGAACGCCCGGCTCACCAGTTCCCCGACGCTGTGCGTCACCCCGGTGCCCACCACGAAGTCGGCCGGCTCGTCCTGGTCCAGCATCAGGTGCATGGCCCGCACGTAGTCCCCGGCGAAACCCCAGTCCCGGCGTGCCGACAGCGTGCCGAGCCGGAGCTTGCGCTCCAGTCCCAGCTTGATCCTGGCCACGCCGAGGGACACCTTGCGGGTGACGAACTCGGCCCCCCTGCGGGGCGACTCGTGGTTGAACAGGATCCCGGACACCGCGAACATGCCGTAGGACTCGCGGTAGTTCTGGGTGAGGAAGTGCCCGTAGACCTTGGCCACCCCGTAGGGGCTGCGGGGGTGGAACGGCGTCCGCTCGGTCTGCGGGGACTCGGCCACCATGCCGAACATCTCCGAGGACGAGGCCTGGTAGAAGCGGATCTGCCCGCTGCCCGGGGTGCGCGAGGCGCTGATGCCGCTGCACACCCGGATCGCTTCGAGCACCCGCAGCACGCCCAGGCCGGTCACCTCGCCGGTCAGCTCGGCCTGCTGCCACGACATCGGCACGTAGGAGATCGCCGCCAGGTTGTACACCTCGGTGGGCTGGACCCGCTCCACGGCCGAGATCAGGCTGCCCTGATCCAGCAGGTCACCGCGGACCAGCCGGACCTCGCCGAGCAACTGGCGGACCCGCCGGACCCGGGGATTGGACTGGCCCCGGACCAGGCCCCACACCTCATATCCCTGCGCGAGCAGGTATTCAGCCAGGTAGGAGCCGTCCTGGCCGGTGATCCCGGTGATCAGTGCGCGTTTGGGCATGGCCTCCCCGCCGATGGTCACGGCGTGGGTTCCGCCGCGCTGCACTCAGGGTACGACTGCGTCTCGTGCCAGTGCTGAGCGCACGAGGGGCAGGTGTGGTACTGGATGGTAATGTTCGCTGCCTAGGAGCCAGCGGGCGGCCTGGGCATCACCCGACTCCTGACCCGACAAGAGGTGCGAAGCTGCGTGCAGACCAACCAGCGCCCGCTCCGGGTAGCCCTCGTCTCCTACCGCAGCAAGGCGCACGTCGGCGGCCAGGGCATCTATCTGCGGCACCTGTCCCGCGAGCTGGCCGCGCTCGGCCACCACGTCGAGGTCTTCTCCGGCCAGCCCTATCCCGAGCTGGAGCCCGGCCCGGTGCTGCGCACGCTGCCCAGCCTGGACCTGTACCGGGAGCCGGACCCGTTCCGCACGCCGCGGCTGTCGGAGTACCGCGACTGGATCGACGTCCTGGAGTTCGGATGGATGAAGACCGGGGCGTTTCCCGAGCCGTTCACGTTCAGCCTCCGGCTGCGCCGGGAACTGCTGGCCAGGCTCGCGGACTTCGACCTGGTCCATGACAACCAGGTGCTGGCCTACGGGCTGCTCGCCTTCCCCCGGGCCGGGATGCCGCTGGTGACCAGCATCCACCACCCGATCAGCGTGGACCGGCGGATCGAGCTGAAGGCAGCCAGGGGACTGAGCAAGCTGGCGAAGTGGCGCTGGTACTCGTTCGTGCGCATGCAGGCCAGGGTGGCCCGCCGGTGCGGCACGATCCTGACCGCCTCGCAGTCGCTCCGCGCGCCGACATCTGCCGTGACTTCGGCGCGGCGCCGGGCGACGTGCGGGTCATCCCGCTGGGGGTGGACACCCGCCTGTTCCACCCCCGGCCCGCGCCGCGCGTCCCCGGGCCGGATCGTCGCCGTGGCCAGCGCCGCCGACTCGCCGATCAAGGGCGTGGCGACGCTGCTGCGGGCGTTCGCCAAGCTGGCCACCGAGCGGGACGTGCAGCTCGTCGTGGTGGGCAAGCCAGCGCCGGGCGGGCCGATCGAGAAGCTGGTCGCCGAACTGGCGCTCGGCGACAAGGTGCGCTTCGTGCACGGCATCAGCGACACCGAGCTGGCCGAACTGGCCGCCAGCGCCCAGGTGGCGGTAGTGCCGTCGCTGTACGAGGGGTTCTCGCTGCCCGCGGTCGAGCACATGGCGTCCGGCACGCCGCTGATCGTCAGCCGCACCGGGGCCCTGCCCGAGGTGGTGGGGGACACCGCGGTCGGTGTCCAGCCCGGCGACCCGGAGGAACTGGCCGCGGCGCTGCGGGACCTGCTCGACTCGCCGCAGCGGCGCGCCCGGCTCAGCGATGCCGCGTGGCGCCGGGTCCAGGAGCGGTTCGCCTGGCCCGCGGTCGCCCGGGCCACCGTCGCCGAGTACGAACGGGCGATCGCCGCCCGCCGGAGCGGGCTTCCCCGCGGGCCGCGCCTGAAGAAGGGAGCCGAGCACTGCTGACCGTGGACTTCCGGCGCTTCCCCGTCGGGCCGGGCAACCGGCTGCTCGACCTGGGCTGCGGCGCCGGGCGGCACGCCTTCGAGGCCTACCGGCGCGGCGCGGACGTGGTCGCCTTCGACGCCGACCACGGTGAACTCCGGCAGGTCAGCGCGATGACCGCGGCCATGGCGGCGTCCGGGGAGGTGCCACTGGCAGCGCGGGCGCGGCCGGTACGCGGCGACGCCACGGCGATGCCGTTCGGGGTCGGCTCCTTCGACCGGGTGATCGCGGCGGAGGTGCTCGAGCACATTCCGCTTGACCAGCGCGCGCTCGGCGAGATCGCCCGGGTGCTGCGGCCGGGCGGGATGCTCGCGGTGACCGTGCCCGCCTGGCTGCCGGAGCGGATCTGCTGGCGGCTGTCCGACGACTACCACAACACGCCGGGCGGCCATGTCCGCATCTACACCCGGCCCGAGCTGGAGGGCAAGCTGCGCGCGGCCGGGTTCGAGGTGGGCGGCCACCACCACGCGCACGGCCTGCACTCGCCGTACTGGTGGCTGAAGTGCGCGGTCGGCGTGCACCGGGACGACCATCCGCTGGCCCAGGCCTACCACCGGCTGCTGGTCTGGGACATCGTCTCCCGTCCGCCGGCGACCAGGCTGGCCGAGCGGGCGCTCAACCCGCTCATCGGCAAGAGCATCGTCCTGTACGCGCACAAGCCGCTCGGCGCCCCGCTGCCCGCGGCCGTCACAGCCCCGCCCGCGCAGGCGCATGCCCGTGGCTGAGCATCTGGCGCCGCTGCCCTACGCTCCCCCGGCGGCCGGCCGCGTCCCGGCCGTGCCCGGGATCCTGACCGAGGCGGAGATACGGGCCACCGCGCGAGAGCATCGCCGCGGGGCAGCAGGAGTCCGGGGCGATCGGCTGGCCGGACGGCCTGGTGGACGCGTGGAACCACGTCGAGTGCGCCATGGCGATGTCGGTGTGCGGGCTGCACGGCCCGGCCAGGCGGGCCTACGAGTGGCTGCTGGCGACCCAGCGGGCCGACGGGTCCTGGCCACGGCGGACCGCCCCCGGCGGCCAGGTGACCGAGGCGGTGGGGGAGAGCAACCACGCGGCCTACGTGGCCGTGGGTGCCTGGCACGAGTACCAGGTCACCGGGGACGCCGGGTTCGTGGTGCGGATGTGGCCAGCGGTGCGCCGGGCGATCGAGTTCACCCTGGGCCTGCAGACGCCGCGGGGGGAGATCCTCTGGCAGCGCGGCCCCGGCGGGACTCCGGCCGGTTATGCCCTGCTGACCGGCTGCGCCAGCATGTACCAGAGCCTGCGCTGCGCGGCGGCGCTGGCCGACTTCATGGGTGCGCCGCAGCCGGACTGGGAACTCGCCGCAGGCCGCCTCGCGCACGTGGTCGCCTGCCACCCGGAGGCGTTCGCCGACAAGTCCAGGTTCTCGATGGACTGGTACTACCCGGTGCTTGGCGGCTCGGTGCGGGGGCCGGGCGCCGCGGCCTGGCTGGCCGCGGGCTGGCCGGATTTCGTGGTGCCCCGGCTCGGCGTCCGCTGCGTCCGCGACGAGCCCTGGGTGACCGGCGCGGAGACCTGCGAGCTTGTGCTGGCCCTGGACGCGATCGGGGACCGGGCGCGCGCCGTGGCGATGTTCGCCGAGATCCAGTTCCTCCGGGATCCCGACGGCGCCTACTGGACCGGGTGGCAGTACGCCAACCGGAAGCACTACCCGAACGAGCGCAGCGGCTACACCTCGGCAGCGGTGATTCTCGCCGCGGACGCGCTGTCGCGCACCTCCGGTGCGAACGGCCTGTTCCGTGCCATCGGCAGCGTCCCGTCGCCGCCCCCGAGCCCGCCACCTGCGGCTGCGCTGCCTGACCGGGCCGGGCTGGCCCGGCCGGGGTGCGCCGGGGCCGTTCGTGATCATGGCGTTTTGGCTGACCCAGCGACCAGACCCCCATGATCACCGGGAGGCGCGTGCGGCTCACCCGGCGCCCGGGCTGGCGGGCCATCGTTCGGCTAGATTCCCTCGCCGGTCCGTTCGAGAAGCCGCAGTGAGCCTTCCACGGCCACCTCCGTGAACGCGCCGGAAGCCAGCGCCCGCAGGTAGATGTGGTACGGCGGCCGCCCGCCGTCGGCCGGATCGGGGAAGACGTCGTGGATCGCGAGCGCGCCGCCGGGCGCCACATGCGGCGCCCAGCCCTCGTAGTCGGCCTGGGCGGCCGCTTCGGTATGGCCGCCGTCGATGAACAGCATGCCCAGCGGGGCCCGCCACAGCCGAGCCACGTCCGCCGACCGGCCCACGATCGCGATCACGTCGTCGTCCAGGCCCAGGCCGGCCAGGGTGGCACGGAAATGCGGCAGGGTGTCCAGCCGGCCGGTCGCCGGATCGACCAGGGCCGGCGTCGTGGTACTCCCAGCCTGGCTGGTTCTCCTCCGAGCCGTGATGGTGGTCCACCGTGATGACGGCCTGGCCCGCCTGCCGGGCCGCGCACGCCAGGTAGATCGTGGACTTGCCGCAGTAGGTGCCGACCTCGAGCACCGGGCCGGTGGCGGCATAGGTAGCCGCCGTCCGGTACAGCGCCAGGCCCTCGGCGGGCGGCATGAAGCCGCGCGCCGCCTCCGCCGCGCGGCGCAACTCGTCGGGCATGGCGGGCAGCCGCTGGGCATGACGCGGCTATCGGTCATGGTCTGATCCTGCCCTGCCGCCGCCCTCGTGCGGGCGCAGACCCCGACGGAGGAGAATGCCGCCATGAGAGTGACCGTCGACCGCGATCTGTGCGAGGCCAACGGCGTGTGCGCGGCCTGGTGCCGGAGGTCTTCGCCTCGACGACGACGACGAACTGCACATCACCGACGGCGAGGTGCCACCGCCGAACTGGCCGGCACAGGTCCGGCTCGCGGTGCAGTCGTGCCCGAAGACGGCGCTGCGCCTGGAGGAGTGAGCCGGCCTTAGCCGCCGGGCTCCTGCAGCTCGATGCGGTTGCCGGCCGGGTCGGTACAGGAACGACTGGCGCCCGGTGCCGACCGGGACCGGGTCGGTGACGCGCAGGCCGCGCGCCGCGCAGTTCGGCGACCGCGGCGTCCAGGTCGGTGACGGCCAGGGCGAAGTGCTGCCCCCGGTCCGGCGGCACGTCCGCCTTGATGAGGTGCACCTGCTGGCTGCCGGCGTCCAGCCAGGCCCCGTCGAAGCTGAAGTCGGGCCGGTCGGCGCGCTCGGTCAGGCCCAGGACGCCGACGTAGAAGTCCATGGCCGCGGGCACGTCGCGGACGTTGATCGAGACATGGTGGAGCCCGGCAGGTCGCATGCCCCCAGTCTGCGTCATGGGCCGCCCGGCGAGCTAGGGCATCCCTACCGCCCGGCCGGGCGGACCGCCTCCAGCCGGGCCAGCGCCTCCGCCAGGACCTCCCGCTTCTTGCAGAACGCGAACCGCACCTGCGACCGGGCCGCCTCGACGTTGTCGTAGAACACCGAGCTGGGGATGGCCACGACACCGGCCCGGTGCGGCAGCTCGCGGCAGAACTCCATGCCGTCGGCGTAGCCGAGCGGGCGCACGTCGGTGGTCACGAAGAAGGTCCCGGCGGGCCGGTAGACCTCGAACCCGGCCGCGGCCAGCCCGTCGCAGAAGAAGTCCCGCTTGGGCCGCAGGTCGTCGGCGACGGAGGCGTAGTAGCTGTCGGGCAGGGCGAGCGCGCGGGCGATCGCGTACTGGAACGGCCCGCTGGAGACGTAGGTCAGGAACTGCTTGACGGTGCGGACCGCGGTCACGATCTCCGGGCTCCCGGTCACCCAGCCGACCTTCCAGCCGGTGAAGGAGAAGGTCTTGGCCGCGGAGCTGATGGTGACCGTGCGCCCGGCCATGCCGGGCAGCGAGGCGATCGGCAGGTGCGCGCCGTCGAACACCATGTGCTCGTACACCTCGTCGGAGATGACCAGCAGGTCGCGGTAGCAGGCAAGCTCGGCGACCCGGGCAAGCTCCCCGGGGGTGAACACCACGCCGGTCGGGTTGTGCGGGGAGTTCAGCAGGATCACCCGGGTGCGCGGGGTGATCGCCGCGGCCAGCGCGTCGAGGTCGGGCCGGAAGTCCGGTGGCCGGAGCGTGACCGGCACCCGGGTCCCGCCCGCCAGCGCCACCGCGGCCGCGTAGGAGTCGTAGTACGGCTCGAACGCGATGGCCTCGTCACCCGGCTCCAGGAGTGCGAGCAGCGCCGCCGCGATGGCCTCGGTCGCCCCGGCGGTGACCAGCACCTGGGTGTCCGGGTCCAGGTCGAAGCCGTAGAAGCGCTTCTGGTGCGCGGCGACCGCCTGCCGCAACTCGGGGACGCCCGCACCGGGCGGGTACTGGTTCCCCCGGCCGGCCATGATCGCGTCCGCCGCGGCCTGCGCTATCTCGCGCGGGCCGTCGACGTCGGGGAAGCCCTGGCCCAGGTTGACCGCCCCGGTGGTGACGGCCAGCGCCGACATCTCGGCGAAGATCGTGGTGCCCATCCCGGCGAGCCGTTGGTTCAGCAGTGGTCGGTTCACCCGGCCATGACATCATGCCGCTGCTGCCGGCGTGACGGTGACGTACGCTGCGGGCATGCGCGTCGCTTTGTGCCAGTTGCCGGTCAGCCCAGATCCCGGGGTCAACCTCGGCAGGGTGCGGGAGGCCCTGTCCGGCGCCGCGGGCCGCGGCGCGGACCTGGCCGTGTTCCCAGAGGCCACGCAGGCCCGGTTCGGCAGCGACCTGCGCGCCATCGCCGAGCCGCTGGACGGGCCGTTCGGCGGCGGCCTGGCCGAGGCGGCCAGGGCCAGCGGGGTGGCGCTGGTGGCGGGGGTGTTCGAGCCCGCTCCCGACGGGCGCGTGTACAACACGGCGGTGGCCTACGACGCCGCGGGCACCAGGGTCGCCGCGTACCGGAAGATCCACCTGTACGACGCGCTGGGCGAGCGGGAGTCCGCCGTGGTCGCTCCCGGCTCCGAGCCGGTGGTCACCGACCTCGCCGGGGTCCGGGTCGGCATCATGACCTGTTACGACGTGCGGTTTCCCGAGCTTGCCAGGGCCCTGGCGGTACGGGGCGCCGAACTGATCGTGATACCCGCCGCGTGGGCCGCCGGGCTGTTCAAGGAGGAGCACTGGGTGACCCTGGTGCGGGCCCGCGCGATCGAGAACACGGTCTGGGTGGCGGTGGCCGACCAGGTGCCGGACCATTCCGCGCCGCCCACCGGCGCTCCGACCGGGGTCGGCCGCAGCATGATGGCCGACCCGATGGGCACGGTCCGCGCCGACCTCGGGCCGTTCCCCGGTGTCGCGGTGGCCGACCTGGACAGTGCGCTGACCAAGCAGGTACGGGCCATACTGCCGAGCCTGGAGCACCGCCGCGAGGACATCTTCGGCCCGGCGGCCGGCGAGCGGTACTAGCCCGGGGGGCGACCCCGGACCCCCGCTGGCCTGGCGGCGTCAGCGGTAGCGCGCGTGCCAGAGGACCGGGTGCTCGGCCGCGGTGCTCGCGGCGAATCCGGCACCGGTCAGCGTCCCGTCCGCGGTGGTCAGCGCATTGAGCTGCGTAACGAAACCCCGGCCAAGCCCGCCGCCCGCGGGCACACCGTCCGGCCATGCCTGCCCGTCGGCAGACCACCAGACGAGCATGACTTGGCCCGCCTGCGGCCCGGCCTGGCCCACCGTGACCCGCCCGGTGCGGCCGGCCACGACGAACCCGTGTCCCGCCGTGGTCAGCGCGGTCACCACGGTCGGGCGCGGCGGCGCGGGCAGCATCGAATCCCGCCAGGTGCGGCCACCGTCGGCCGAGACGGCGGTGAACGGTCTCCCGCTGGCGGGCGGCAGCCCGGCCCGCCACGCATAACCCGCGGCGAGCACCCGCCCGCCCGCGGCGGTGACCTTGGTCAGCACGGCGCCGGCCGTCCCGGCCGGCAGCGGCACCGCGCTGAACTGCCACGCTGAGCCGGTCCGCGAGGTCCACGCCGCGGGGACGACCCCCGCCGAGCCCACCGCCACGAAGCCGGGCCCGGCCGCGGTCACCGCGAGTACCTGGTGGCTCCCCGCGGCGCCGGCCGGCGAGTAGGTGCCCGTGGCCAGCGGGGCACGGGCCCACGTGCTCAGGTTCTTCGAGTACCAGGCGACCGGGGCCGGGCCGCCGGGGGCCGGGGCGCTGCCGACCACCACATAGCCGGCCGGGCCCGGCCGCCGCCTGGACGAGGCTGGCCCCGGGGGCCGCGAGCGGGCTCTGGCTGAATGCCGGGACCCAGGAGGTTCCCGCCGCCGATGTCAGGATCACTGGCTGCTGGCGGGCCGCCGCCGCGGGGGCCGGTGCCGTGGCCTGGCCGATCGCCAGCCAGCCCTGGGCGCCGTGCACCACGCTGGTCAGCGCGCCGTGCCGCCATGCCCCCGGCAGCAGCACGTCCGCGGGCGCCCACCGGCCGGCCGAGGCCAGCCAGAGGGCCGGGGATCCGCCGGAGGCGCCGGCCGCGACCAGCGTGCGGCCGCCGGTGGCCAGGCCGTTGACCGTCGCGTCCGGGGTAGCGCCCGCGGCCAGGACCGCCTGGCCGACCTGCTGCCGGCCGGTACCCGGGCCGGTGCGGAGCAGGTGCGGGCGCATGCCTGCGGCCCCGGTTCCGGACTGGCTGTTCCCGGCCACCACCACGGTGCCGCCGGGCCCCGCGGTGAGCCCGGCCACCCCGGTGCCCGGGTCGGGGGTCTGCTGCCAGCCGCGGCCGCGCGCGCTGAAGAACGCCACCTGGGACGCGTGGATGGTTGCCGCGACCACGAAGCCGTGACCGCCGCCGGAGACCGTGGTGACCTGGAGCGAGGTTCGCCGGACCGGAATCAGCTTGCCGGCGTACCGCCAGGTGGACCCCTGGGCGGACTGGTAGGTCACCGCGTCCTGGCGACCGGCCGCGTGGCCGGGGCGGACCGCGACGAAACCGGTCCCGCCGGCGGCCAGGCCCGCCAGCCCGGCGGTCGCGCCGTGGCCGCCGGCAGCCGCACGGGCTTCCAGGTCAGGCCGCCGTTCGTGCTCCGCCATAGGCCCGCTTCCGGCCGCCGGCCCTGCCCCGCGGCCCCGGTCACCGGGCCGCCGGCCACGACCACCCCGTTCGTCCGCGGCGGCCCAGCGCAGCGCCGTCGCGTGACCACCGTGAGCGGTGAGCCCGAGCCCCGGCCCGTTCCTGCGCGCCCAGGCCCGCCCGGCCGGCCAGGTCCACACCACGGGGCCCGGCTCGGCGCCGGTGTTCTCGCCGACGGCCACGAACCCGCTGCCAGTGCCGGCCAGGCCGAGCACCGTGTCCCCGGCCACCGGGGGAAGGCCGGGCGCCGGCCGCCAGATCCTGCCGTCGGGTGAGGTCCAGGCCGCGTGCTGGCCGAGCGCGAGCCAGGTGCCGCCGCTGCGGGCGATCAGGACTGGCGCGGTCCCCGCCCCGGGCCCGCCCGCCACGGCGGGCACGGCGGGCGCCGGGCCGGTCGTGAGGCCCGGCCCGGCCGGTCCGCCGGGGGGAGCCACGGCGCCGGTCCCGCCGTCACCGCCCGCGCCGGCGCCCGCCAGGGCCGCCCGGGACCAGGTGTGGCCACCGTCGGCAGAGAAAAGGAACAGCGGCAGCGGGCCGGGCTGGCTGGGCTCCGTGCCGATGGCGACGACGGTCTTGCCCGCCGCGGCTATCCCGGTCAGCGATGCCTGCAGCGTGGTGGTCCCGGCTGCCGGGCCGGCCAGTGCCGCGTCGGCCGCGGTAACCGGCGGAATCGGGCTGACCAGGGTGAACTGAGGCTGGGCCGGCCCACTGCCGGAACGGGCGATGCCGATGCCGGCCAGCGCCCCGGCGACGAGGACGACAACCGCGACGGCCACGACGAGGCCCCGCCTGCCCCGCCACGCGCCACCGGCCCGGCGCTGCCGGTTGCTGGTCTTCTTGTCCCGTCCGGGGCCGGTGCTCGTGTCCCGGCCAGGGCCGGTCTTCCCCCGGCCCTTCTTCTTCCGCCCTGGCCGGCCTTACCGTCCCGGGCGGTTCCGGCGGTCCCCGCGGCCGGGCCGGCTGCTTCGCCACCCGCCCCGGCCAGGCCGGTGGCCGCGCTGGCGCCGGCCTCAGCCGCCGGCCTGCCTGCCCCGGCCACCGCGCCCGCCGCTGCCCCGTTGGCCACGGAACCGGGCCCGGCCGGCTGGTGGCCTGGCCGCGCGTGCTCCGGCTGCGGATCCTGGGCCGGCGCCGCCGCGGCGGCCGGGCGGGGAGTGCCGTCGGCGGACAGGACCGGGATGGGCTCGGTGCGCGGGTCCTCGGCGACGGCCGTGCCCACGGACCGCGCCCCGGTGCTGGCCGGGCCCAGCCAGTCGATGCCAGCCTCCTGCCAGGCGGCCGCCGACTGCTGCCAGACCGAGACCGGCTGCCCGGGCACCGGCGGGGCGGACGCTGGCTGAACCGTCGCCGCCGGGGCCGGCGCCGGCGCGGCCGGCGATGGCTCGTCCGCAAGCCCGGCCACCGGGTCCGCGAGCCAGAGTCCGTCGTCGTCGAAGGACAGGTCCGGCACGTAGTCATCCGGCTCACCGGCCATGTCCGCGATACCGCCCGGGTAACCCCGCACGGCAGGGGCGAAGGCGACGGCACGCGGCCCGCGGCCCGGCGATACGAACAGGGCGGTGCCTCCGCCGCTCGGCCCGCTGTGCACGCTCACACTCGCCCCACTGCGTGGTGGATTCGGTGTGAACTCCGAGAACGGACGGTCAAGGGGGAGTCGGCCACGCCCGTGATGCTAGCGGTGCAACGGGCTATACCTGGGGTGATCCGGCAGTGTGCAACGGGTGTCGTGACTGCTGCGGCTCAGGGCGATATGCCCCGGGCCGCGTCGAGCACGGCGATGCGAAGGCGCTCCATCTCGGCGTCGCTGACGCGCTCAAGGAACCGGCGCATCGTTAATTCCTCGTCGCCCCCGGAGCGGAGCACCTCCGTCATCACCCGCGCATCGTGCTCTTCGCGTTGCTCGACGGGCCAGTACCGCCAGGCACGGCCGTGCTTGACCCGCTGGAGCACGCCCTTGCGGTACAGGATGTCCATCACGGTCATGACTGTCGTGTAAGCGACCGGGCGGTCGTACCGCAGGCGCTCCCGGACCTCGCGCACCATGCACGGGCTCTCGGCGGCCCACATCACGTCCATGATGGCCATCTCAAGTTCACCGAACTCGCGCACTCGACGGCACCTCCGTTTATCCATGTAAGCACGGAACATGCCTTGTCAGGAGTGCCCAAACCGGGGCAGGGAGAGGATTGCGAGCCCCTGGTGTGGGATTGTTCGCCCGGGCCGCAGAACTTCCCCCGCCGCGGGCCGCCCTGGCCGTCGATGCCACGCCTGGGCCACTCCGGAGCCGCGGCCTGCGGGGCGCCGGCGCGGCCCCGGCGTGACGTGGATCTCACCCGGCCGGGGAAGCTCCAGGGACCGGTAGCCTAGGACACGCCCTGATGGGGGCGGCAACACCACCAGTCACACGTCGGAAGAGGGCGATGTCCGCCGTGCCTCCGGAGTCGCCGCGGGCAACCGCGGATCCCAGCGAGCACACGACCGAGCTTTCCGGGCAGGAATCCCAGGCCGGCAACCCCGGCACGGATTTCGGGCCGAACGAATGGCTCGTCGATGAGTTGTACCAGCGCTACCTGGCCGATCCCTCGTCGGTGGCCATGGAGTGGTGGAACTTCTTCGCCGATTACCGGCCCCCGCCGGGGAGCCCGGCGCCGCCGGCCGCGGCCGCGCCGCAGGCGGCCCGGCCCGCGCCAGCCGCACCGGTGACGCCCGCGCCCGCGCAGGCCGCGCCGCAGGGTGCCGCGCCGCAGGCTGCCGCGCCGCAGGCTGCCGCGCCGGGAACGGCTGCCCCGGCGCCAGCCCCCGCCACGGCACCGGCCGCGGCGCCCGCCCGGCCGGCCCAGCCGGCACCGGACGGCAAGCCTGCCCAGCAGCCCGCCGCCCCGGCTGCCGCGCCAGAGGCCGTGGTGCGGTTGCGCGGCGCCGCCGCGCGGACCGCCGAGAACATGGTGGCGAGCCTCGGCGTCCCCACGGCGACGAGCGTGCGGTCCATCCCGGCCAAGCTGCTGGCGGACAACCGGATCGTGATCAACAACCACCTGGCCCGTGGCCGCGGCGGCAAGGTCTCGTTCACCCACCTCATCGGTTTTGCCGTGGTGCAGGCGCTGCGCGCGACGCCGGCGATGAACCATGCCTTCGTCCTGGTGGACGGAAAGCCGGGCGTGGCCACGCCGGAGCACGTCAACCTGGGCCTGGCCATCGACGTGACGGTGCGCGACGGGTCGCGGCAACTGCTCGTGCCCAGCATCAAGGCGGCGGAGACCATGGACTTCCGCCAGTTCTGGATGGCCTACGAGGACATCGTCCGCCGGGCCAGGACCGGCAAGCTGACCATTGACGACTACGCGGGCACCACGATCACGCTGACCAACCCGGGCACCATCGGCACCGAGCACTCCGTCCCCCGGCTGATGGCCGGGCAGGGCTGCATCGTGGGCGTGGGGGCGATGGAGTACCCGGCCGAATACCTGGGCGCGTCCCAGGAGACGCTGGCCCGCCTGGCGGTCAGCAAGACCGTGTCGCTGACCTCCACCTACGACCACCGGATCATCCAGGGTGCGCAGTCGGGTGAGTTCCTGCGCCGGATGCAGCAACTGCTGCTCGGCGAGGACGGCTTCTACGACGCGGTCTTCAAGGCGCTGCACATCCCCTACGAGCCCGTGCGCTGGGTGCGCGACATCGCCGCCCTGCACGATGAGGACGTCACCAAGCCGGCCCGGGTGCTCGAACTCATCCACGCCTACCGGGTCCGCGGCCACCTCATGGCGGACACCGACCCGCTGGAGTACAAGCAGCGCAAGCACCCCGACCTGGACATCAACGAGCACGGCCTGACCCTGTGGGACCTGGAACGGGAGTTCCCCACCGGGGGCTTCGGCGGCAAGCCGCTGATGAAGCTGCGGGAGATCCTCGGCGTGCTGCGCGACTCCTACTGCCGCACGGTCGGCGTGGAGTACATGCACATCCAGAACCCGGAGGAGCGCGCTCTGGCTGCAGGAGCGGATCGAGCGCCCGCACGGCAGGCCCAGCCACGACGAGCAGATACAGATCCTGTCCCGGCTGAACGTGGCCGAGGCCTTCGAGATGTTCCTGCAGACCAAGTTCGTCGGCCAGCGCAGGTTCTCCCTGGAGGGCGCCGAGTCCCTGATCGCGCTGCTCGACGCGGTGCTCACCGAGGCGGGCCGCGCCTCGCTGGACGAGGCCGTGATCGGCATGGCGCATCGCGGCAGGCTGAACGTGCTGGCGAACATCGTGGGCAAGTCTTACGCCCAGATCTTCGGCGAGTTCGAGGGCAACCTGGACCCGCGGACCACGCACGGATCCGGCGACGTCAAGTACCACCTCGGCGCCGACGGCGTCTTCACCGCCAGCGACGGCTCGTCCATCGCCACCTCGCTGGTCGCCAACCCCAGCCACCTGGAGGCGGTCGACCCGGTTGCCGAGGGAGTGGTCCGCGCCAAGCAGGACGTGCTCGACATGGGTGAGCCCGGGTTCACGGTGCTCGCGGTGCTCATCCACGGCGACGCGGCGTTCGCGGGCCAGGGCGTCGTGGCCGAGACCCTGAACCTGTCCCAGCTCCGCGGGTACCGCACCGGCGGCACCGTGCACATCGTGGTCAACAACCAGGTCGGGTTCACGACCTCGCCGCAGTACTCGCGGTCCAGCGTCTACAGCACGGACGTGGCGCGGATGATCCAGGCACCGATCTTCCACGTCAACGGCGACGACCCCGAGGCGGTCGTCCGGGTGGGCAGGCTGGCGTTCGCCTACCGCCAGACGTTCGGCAAGGACGTCGTCATCGACATGATCTGCTACCGGCGCCGCGGGCACAACGAGGCGGACAACCCGTCCTTCACCCAGCCGCTGATGTACGACCTGATCGACGCCAAGCGGTCCACGCGCAAGCTCTACACCGAGGCCCTCATCGGCCGCGGCGACATCACCATGGAAGAGGCCGAGCAGGCGCTGCGCGACTACCAGCAGCAACTGGAGCGCGCTTTCACCGAGACCCGGGAGGCCGTGAACCAGGCCGCCGAGCAGGGCGCGGTCCTGCGGCCGGCGCCCACCGAGGTGGAGGCGATCGACCACGGTGCCACGCCCACCGCGATCACCGACGAGGCCATCAAGCAGATCATCGACAGCCAGCTCAGCGTGCCCGACGGGTTCACCGTCCATCCGCGGCTGCTGCCACTGCTGCAGCGCCGCGCCGCGATGGTGGCCGACGACGCGATCGACTGGGCCACCGGCGAACTGCTGGCCTTCGGCACGGTGCTCATGGACGGGCACACGGTGCGCCTGGTCGGCCAGGACACCCGCCGCGGCACGTTCGGCCAGCGGCACGCCGTCCTGGTGGACCGGCACACCGCGGAGGAGTACACCCCGCTGCGCCGGTTCAACTCGGCCAGCGCGAAGTTCCACGTCTACGACTCGCTGCTGTCGGAGTTCGCGGCGGTGGGCTTCGAGTACGGCTACTCGGTCGCCCGCCCCGGCGCGCTCGTCTGCTGGGAGGCGCAGTTCGGCGACTTCGTCAACGGCGCGCAGACCATCATGGACGAGTTCGTCAGCTCCGGCGAGCAGAAGTGGGGCCAGCGCTCCAGCGTGGTGCTGCTGCTGCCGCACGGGTACGAGGGCCAGGGCCCGGACCACTCCTCGGCCCGGGTGGAGCGTTTCCTGACCCTCTGCGCGCAGGACAACATGACGGTGGCCATGCCGACCACGCCGGCCAACTACTTCCACCTGCTCCGCTGGCAGGCGCTGTCCGGCCGCCGCAAGCCGCTGATCGTCTTCACGCCCAAGTCGATGCTCCGGCTGAAGGCGGCCACGTCCGCCGCGGCCGACTTCACCCAGGGCTCGTTCCTCCCGGTGATCGGCGACTCCCGGCCCGCTCGACCCGGCGGGCGTGCGCACCGTCCTGCTGTGCGCCGGCAAGATCTACTACGACCTGGCCGCCAAGCTGGCCACCGATACGGCCGCGGCGACCTCGCGCTGATCCGGGTGGAGCGGCTCTACCCGCTGCCGCTCGCGGAGATACTCGCCGAGCTGGACCGGTACCCGGCGGAGGTCGAGATCGCCTGGGTGCAGGAGGAGCCGGCGAACATGGGTGCCTGGCCGACCATGGCGCTGCTGGCTGCCCGGGCTGCTGGAACGGCAGGATCCGGCTGGTCGCGCCGCCGGCCAGCTCGGCGCCGGCCCTGGGCTCGTCCATCGCGCATGCCGCCGACCACAAGCAGGTCATCGAGCGGCGCCCTGGGCCAGGGCTAGCGCATGTACTTCACCGACCGGGGTATCGAGGAGCTTGCCGAGCGGCGGGGCAGCGAGGAGATCAGCCTCGGCTGGCTCGCCGAGCGGCTGCGGGAGTTCGTGGACTCCTCGCCCGAGTTCGAGGCGACGATCGACCGGCTCGCGACCTGGCTCGCCCGGCTCGACGACGACGAAGACTGACACGCGGCCGTCCGGCGCGGGCATCGTGGGCAGACCCGGAGTGTGTACCTCGTTGCCCGCCAACTCGCGATGCATCTTGACTTTCGGTAGACGCGACATATCGTGTTAGAGTCACGTTGTTTGGTGACCGCAGAAGTAGTTTGACCGCGAGTGTTTGACCGCGGAGAGGGGACGGCCATGAGCCCGGTGTTCCGCCACGGCAGGCTCCGCCTCTACCTGCTCAAGCTGCTGGACGAGGCACCGCGGCACGGCTACGAGGTCATCAGGCTCCTGCAGGACCGGTTCATGGGCATCTATGCGCCCTCGCCGGGGACGATCTATCCGCGGCTCGCCAGGCTTGAGGAAGAGGGCCTGGTCACGCACGACGAGGCCGATGGCAGGAAGGTCTACCGCATCACCGAGAAGGGCCGGGAAGAACTGCACGCCCGCCTCGACGACCTCACCGAGCTCGAAGAAGAGATCACCGCCTCGGTCAGGGACATCGCGCGCGAGGTCACCGAGGACGTCAGGGAGACCGTGCGGACCCTGCGCGAGGAACTGTCCTGGGCGACGCGGGAGTTCCACGCCAAGGCGCACCAGTCGCCCGGCAGCACCGGCACCGGCACCCGCACCCGCGGAGCGGCCCGGCAGGCCGGGACGGGCGAGGCGCGCACCCGGCCAGAAGCGGCATGGGCGCAGGAGGCCGCAGCCGGGGAGCAGGCAGCACGCCCACGGGAAGCAGCCGGGGAGCAGGCAGCACGCCCACGGGAGGCCGCGGACCGGGCCCGCGACGATGCCGCACGGGCCGGAACCCGGGCCGGCGAGGACGAGACACCAGCCACCGACCGGGCCCGCGAGGACGCCACATCAGCCGGAACCCGGGCCCGCGAGGACGAGACACCAGCCACCGACCGGGCCCGCGAGGACGCCGCACCGGCCGGAACCCGGGCCCGCGAGGACGAGACACCAGCCACCGACCGGGCCCGCGAGGACGCCACACCGGCCGGAACCCGGGCCCGCGAGGACGAGACACCAGCCACCGACCGGGCCCGCGAGGACGCCACATCAGCCGGAACCCGGGCCCGCGAGGACGAGGCACCAGCCACCGACCGGGCCCGCGAGGACGCCACATCAGCCGGAACCCGGGCCCGCGAGGACGCCGCATCAGCCGGAACCCGGGCCCGCGAGGACGAGGCACCAGCCACGCGACCGGGCCCGCGAGGACGCCGCACGGGCCGGACCGGGCACGCCGGGACGCGCCGCGGGCCGGAGATGAGTGGGCCCGGGCCGCGGCGGAGCCGCCGGCCGCCGAAGACCTGCCACGCGACCGGGGGCAGGCCGGTTCCGGCGCTACGGAGGACCGCACCAGCGCCACCGGAGACCGCACCGGCGCATCGGGCGGCCGGGGGCGGGACCGGCACGAGGAGCCGCACGGCACCTCGGGCCGCCGCGGCGAGCGCGAGTGGGGCGAGTGGGCAGGCTGGACGGGCTGGGGCGGCTGGCCGGGGGCGGCCGGGCAGCACGGCTGGGCCGACCCGGACGCCTACCGCGACCTGGAACGACTGGCCAAGCAGTTCAGCCGGGAGCTGCGCTCGGCGGCCTGGCACGCGCAGGCGGTCAGCGAGGACGCGCTGCGCGACCTGCGGGGAATCCTGGAAGAGACGATCGACCGGATCAAGGACGAGGTCTTCAAGGGCAAGGCCCCGGGCCAGCCCGGGGGCCCGGACGACAGCCCCCCGCCGGCACCTTAAGCCAGCTCGGTAGCGCCCGCGCGAGCGCGTCTGAAGCGATGCCGCCCGCCCGCGGACGGCCGTGGCAATCGAATTGGCCACCGGGGCTCGCGAGACGGCCCCCAGCACGGCTCAACCGGGCGTGATCATGGCGTTTTGGCTGCTGGGGATGCGATGCCAGATCCGAAGCCGCTTCCCGCCGGAAAGGAATGTGGTCGTTGCCACGATGACCACAAAAGAATGTGGTCATCGTGGCAACGACCACAAACGCCGCCGAATGGCCGCCGCACCAACTGTCACACCGGCACCGGCAAGCGCAATGGCCCCCTGCCAGGGCCCGGGCAGCGCCGAGATAATGATGATGGCTCCGGTGGAACGGCCAAATCACCATGATCATCAACGGGCGGGGCCGGGCGGCGGGCGGCGGGCCGGTCAGCGGGTGAAGACGATCTTGCCGAAGATGTCGCCGGAGATCATCGCGGCGAACCCGGCCTCGGCGTCGGCCAGCGGCAGGCTGCGGTCGATCCGTGGCCGGACCCCGGTCTGCTCCAGGAACGACGCCAGCCGCGCCAGCTGGTCCCGGCTGCCCATCGTGGAGCCGACGACGGAGAGCTGGAGGAAGAAGACCCGGTTCAGCTCGGCGGGTGGCGCGGCGCCGCTGGTGGCCCCGGCGATAACGATCCTGCCGCCGGGCCGCAGGGCCCGCAGCGAGTGAGCCCAGGTCGCCTGGCCGACGGTCTCCATGACCGCGTCGACCCGCTCGGGCAGCCTGCTGCCGGCGGCGAACACCTGGTCGGCGCCCAGCGCCAGGGCCCGGGCGCGCTTCTCCTCGCTCCGGCTGGTCACCCACACCCGGAACCCGCCGGCCCGGCCCAGCAGGATCAGGGCCGTGGCCACCCCGCCGCCCGCGCCCTGCACGAGCACCGTCGTGCCCGGTTCCAGGCCGGACTTGGCGAACAACATCCGGTAGGCGGTGAGGTAGGCCGTCGGCAGGCAGGCCGCCTCCGCGAAGGAGAGGCTGGCCGGCTTGGGCACCAGGTTGCGCCGGGGCACCGCGACCCGCTCCGCGAAGGTGCCGTCGTAGCGCTCGGACAGCAGCGACCGGCCCGGGTCGAGCGTCTCGTCGCCGCCATGGCCGGCGCCGTCCCCGACCACCGCGTGCACGATGACCTCGTTGCCGTCGGAGTCGACGCCCGCGGCGTCGCAGCCCAGGACGATGGGCAGCCGGTCGGCGGAGATGCCGACGCCGCGCAGGGTCCACACGTCATGATGGTTCAGCGACGCGGCCCGGACCGTGACGGTCACCCATCCGTCCGGGACAGACGGCTCCGGATGATCGCCGAGGTGCAGGGCGGCCAGCGGATCCTCGGGGCTGATCCGGGCAGCGGTGACAGCAAACATGCCCGAAACGATAACGGTCGCGGCTTCCCGCCGAACCACGGGCCACCCCGGGTGGACTGTGCCATACTCATTTGCGGAGTGTGCTCCGCCACATTCTCATGCCCTTCCCCTTGCCAGCCTCCCCCTGCGCGCCGTCAGCAGCTATAAGGACCGGAGTGGATCTCACCTCCTACGCGGACCTAGCCGTGCGATTGGTGAATAGCACCAATCAAGGCCGCGATCGCAGCGACGCGCTGGCGAGCGTGGAATCCTACCGGGGGCTCGTGGCGGACCGGCCGTACCTGGCCGGCAAGGTGACCGGTACCGACCTGGAGGCGCTCCGGCTACTCCGCGAGGAACTGCTGCTGATCTTCACCGCGGCGGATCGTGGCGAGGCAGGGCAGGTGGCCGAAAGGCTCAACGCGCTGCTCGCCCGGCACCCGATTCACACCGAGCTCGTCAGCCACGATGGCCACCAGCAGTGGCACATTCACCTGGTAGAGAGCGGTTCGGCCGCCGACAGGCACGCGGCGGGCGCCATTGCCGGGCTGACCGGCCTGGTCACCGAGTCCGGCACCGGCCGGTTCGGGATTTGCGAGGCGGAAGGCTGCGGCCGGGTCTTTATCGGCACCGGTACTTCCGCGGAAAAGCGGTACTGCTCCGAGGGATGCACGCCGAAGGCAAAAGTGCGGGCTTTGCGGGCCCATGGGCAGGGCAGCGGCCAGGGACCGCGGTCCACCGCCGCGAGCTGACGCACCGGGCCGCCGCCAAGGGCCGCCCGGAAGCACGGCCCGCAGGTCGGCGGGGTCGCCGGGCTAGCCGTGTTACCGAAATGAAGCCATGTGCCTGCTTCCTCATGGTCCTTGACGATCATTACCATGAGCCCTACTCACGCACGGGCATACCGCCCCCGAATGCGAACCCGGAAGAAGGTTCGGACATGGCTGTAGCTTCAAGCACGAGACCGGCGGACGTCGGCCTCAAGCGGGAGATTGGGCTGATCGGCGCCATCTGGGCGTCCGAGACGTCGATCATCGGCTCAGGCTGGCTATTCGGCTCGTACTTCGCCGCGGTAGCGGTCGGTTCGGCCGCCCTGATCTGCTGGGTCGTCGCCGGCATCGCGGTCATCATCCTGGCTCTGGTGCACGCCGAACTGGGCGGGATGTACCCGGTATCCGGCGGCACGGCCCGGTTCCCGCACTTCGCGTTCGGCAGCGTCGCCGGCATATCGTTCGGCTTCTTCTCCTGGCTGCAGGCGGTCACCGTCGCGCCGATCGAGTGCTTCGCCGTGATGCAGTACGGGTCGTATTACTGGCACGGGCTGTTCAACCCGAACGCCAACGGCGGCACCGGCGTGGGCAACGTCACGCACACCGGCTTCGTCATGACGGTCATCCTGATGGCCGTCTTCACCGGCATCAACTTCCTCGCGATGCGCCTGTTCAACAAGGTGAACAGCGCCATCACCTGGTGGAAGGTGGCCATCCCGGTCCTGACGATCATCATCCTGGCGTTCAAGTTCCACCCCAGCAACTTCACCGCCGGCGGCGGCTTCATCCCCAAGGGCGTGACGTTCAAGGACATCCTGGCGGCGATACCCGGGGCGGGCATCGTGTTCGCCTACCTGGGCTTCGAGCAGGCCGACCAGCTGGCCGGTGAGATCAAGGACCCGCAGCGGAACCTGCCGCGCGCGATCATCGGCGCGATCCTCCTCGGCACCGCGATCTACGTCCTGCTCCAGGTGGTGTTCATCGGCGCGACCCCGACCGACCTGCTCCACCACGGGTTCGCGGGCATCCCGGCCACCAGCCCGATCGCCATCGGCCCGTTCGCCGGCCTGGCCGGCCTGGTCGGCCTCGGCTGGCTCGCGGTCGTCCTGCGGATCGACGCGTTCGTCTCGCCGTTCGGCACCGGCCTGATGTACCAGACCTCCACCTCGCGCATCGGCTACGGCCTGGCCCGCAACCGGTACTACCCGCAGATCTTCGCCAAGGTCGACAAGAACGGCGTGCCGTGGTTCAGCCTGATCATCGCCTTCATCGTCGGCCTGTTCTTCCTGCTGCCGTTCCCGAGCTGGCACTCGCTGGTCGGCCTGGTCACCGCGGCCAGCGTGCTGATGTACGCGGGCGCGCCGCTGTCCCTGGGCGCGTTCCGCGCGCCAGGTGCCGGACGCCGACCGGCCGTACCGGATGCCGGCCGCCAGAGTGCTCGTCCCCGATCGCGTTCATCATCGCCAACCTGATCATCTACTGGTCGGGCTTCGAGACGATCTGGAAGCTCGGCATCTGCCTCGTCATCGGCTACGTGCTCATCGGCATCTTCATGGCGTTCGACTCGCAGCGGCCGCCGCTGGACTGGAGGTCGGCGCAGTGGCTGCCGGTCTACCTGATCGGCATGGGCATCATCTCCTGGCAGGGCCAGTTCAGCGGTGGCGCCGTGGCGGCGCCCGGTGAACACCGACAACATCCCGTTCGGGATCGACCTGCTGGTCGTCGTCGCTGTTCAGCCTGGTCATCTACTACTGGGCGATGGCCACCCGGCTGCCCAGGGAGGAGATGCAGAACCTGGTCGCCCGGCAGTCCGGCGAGGCCGTCGAGACGCCGGCCACTGAACCGGCAGGAGCCCGCGCTGGCCTGCAGCGGAGGCCCCGTCCCGCCCCGGGATGGGGCCTCCGGGCGTTCAGGAGCCCCAGGACGGCTCCGGCAGTAACGCAGCACCATCCGGCCCTCGATCAGCGACGGCGGCACCACGCCGAACGCACGGCTGTCCACGGCCCCCGCCGCCGGGTTGTCCGAGGCCAGCCACCAGCCGTCACGCTCCCGCCGCGCCGCGCGCTTGACGATCAGCAGGTCCGGGCGCTCCGGGTGGCGGGCGACCACGACCTGGCCCGGCCGGACGCGCAACGGCCGGCCCGGGTCGATCGTTCTGCGGACCATCAGCCAGTCACCGGGGCGCAGGGACGGGCTCCATGGACCGCTCAGCCACCGCTACCCGCCAAAGTGGCCAGCGCATGCATCCCCTCCAGGTTCCAGCCGGGCCGGGCCGGGTAGTGTCGGACACCGGTATCTCATGATCCGACAGAGAGAGGGAGATCGATGAGGCTGCTCGCCCGTCTCCTGGAACCGAAGGCCACCGCCTACGCGCACTGCGACCTCCCCTGCGGGGTCTACGACCCGGCGCAGGCACGCATCGAGGCCGAGTCCGTCAAGGCCATCTGCCAGAAGTACCAGGACAGCACCGACCCCGCGTTCCAGACCCGCGCGCTGATCATCAAGGAACAGCGGTCCGAGCTGGTCAAGCACCACCTGTGGGTGCTGTGGACCGACTACTTCAAGCCCCCGCACTTCGAGAAGTACCCGCAGCTCCACACGCTGTTCAACGAGGCCACCAAGCTCGCGGGCGCGACCGGCACCAAGGGCAGCGTCGACGTGGCCACGGCCGACGAGCTTCTCGCCAAGATCGACGAGATCAACAAGATCTTCTGGGAGACCAAGCAGGGCTGATTCGCTTCCGTCACGGCAGCGCACCGCAGGAGGCCGCGCGGTTACCCCGCGCGGCCTCCGGCTTGAGCGGTGCCCGGCCCGGCGCACTCGGAGGCTGGCCAGCGGCAATGGGCCACCAGCATCACGGGCATTGGGCGAGGCGATGCGTCATGAGCACCCGCTGTGGGCGGTAGGTTGCAGACAAGAGCCGGCGGCCATCGCTTCGCGCGAAGTGACGGTCGCCGCCAGTGGAGAGGGCAGAAGTGACCGGAGAGACGAGCGGACGGGGCGCAGCGCGCCCCGCCGACGGCCGTGCTGGCTGACGGCGACCTCCCGCCTCGCGACGAGGTCCAGGATCAGGTGACGATCCACATGCCGGCCGAGGGCGCCTACCTGTCGGTGCTGCGCACGGCGACCGCGGGCCTGGCCGCCCGGCTGGACTTCACCCTGGACGAGATCGAGGACCTGCGCATCGCGGTGGACGAGGCCTGCGGGATGCTGCTCGGCCAGGCAGCGCCCGGGGCGAACCTCGAATGTGATTTCACGCTGGGGCCGGACCGGATCAGCATTGCCGTGTCCGCGCTGAGCCTGCAGCCGCGCCCGCCGTCCCGCGACACGTTCGCCTGGACGGTGCTCTCCGCGCTGGCCGGCAGCGCCGACGCCTGGGTGGGCCCCGGCGACAAGGTCACGGTCCTGCTCCGCAAGGTCCGCGAGTCATCGGGGTCCGGGTGACCGGCGAGACTGAGACCCGGCCGACCGGAGAGGTCGGCGCACAGGTGGCAGAGGAGATCGGGATCGGCGCACGTGACGACTTCGACGCGTCCGCCGCTCAGCCCGCGCCGCCCGCACCGAAGCTCCAGCACACCGTGCCGGACCGCGGCCGGGCCAGAGACCTGTTCGAGCAGTTGTGTGCCCTGCCCGACCGGCGACGTCGCAGCGGCTCCGGATCCGCGCCGAGCTTGTCGAGTTGCACCTGCCGCTGGTGGAGTACCTGGCGCGGCGGTTCCGCAACCGGGGGGAATGGCTGGACGACCTCACCCAGGTCGCCACGATCGGCCTGATCAAGTCCATCGACCGGTTCGACCTGGCCCGCGGGGTGGAGTTCTCCACCTATGCCACGCCGACGATCGTGGGCGAGATCAAGCGCCACTTCAGGGACAAGGGCTGGGCGGTCCGGGTGCCGCGGCGGCTCCAGGAGCTGAAGCTGGCCCTGACCAAGGCCATCAGCGACCTGGCGCAGCGGGAGGGCCGGGCGCCCACCGTCGCGGAGATCGCCGCGCACCTCCAGATGACCGAGGAAGAGGTGCTGGAGGGCCTGGAGTCCGCCAACGCCTATTCGACCGTCTCGCTGGACGCCCCGGACTCCGGGCGACGACGACGCGCCCGCCGTGGCCGAGTCGCTGGGCATGCTGGACGAGGCGCTGGAGGGCGTCGAGTACCGCGAGTCGCTCAAGCCGCTGCTGGAGCAGTTGCCGTCCCGCGAGAAGCGGATCCTGCTGCTGCGGTTCTTCGGCAACATGACGCAGTCCCAGATCGCCACCGAACTCGGCATCTCGCAGATGCACGTGTCCCGGCTGCTGGCCAGGACGCTGGCGCAGTTGCGGGAGGGGCTCACCGCCGACGAGTGAGGCGCCCTGGCCGCCACGGGGCAGGCGGCCGGGCCCCGGGCTATCCGGCGGGGGGCTCCCCGCCCGGCGGGGCCTGCTGGCCGTCGGTGAGCGCGCGCAGGCTCGGCGGGGACAGCAGCGCGGCGAAGCCGAGGACCGCCAGCACCACCAGCGCCAGGCCCCAGTCCAGCCGGTGGCCCTGGAGCAGGTAGATGCCCACGATGCCGGCGAACAGCTGGGTGAGCAGCGCGGGGGTGCGGCTCCACCGGCGCGCCCGGGCCAGCCCGGCCGCCACCAGGCCGAGGGCCGCCACGGCGGCCACGCCGATGACGGTCAGCGCGATGCCGCTGTTCACGTGGTAGGACCGGCCTGCCGCGGCGTCCACGCCGGCCAGCACGGTGGCGAGCACGATCAGCGCCGACTCGGCGGCCTGGACCATCGCGGCCGCGCGCAACGTCGGGGGGCTCTGTGGCATTCTCCCTGCTACCTCCTAGCCTGAGGGCGTGCGCGCGCTGCTGATCGTCAACCCGTACGCCACCTCCACCACGCCGGTCCGGCGGGAGGTCATCACGCACGCGCTGGCTTCGGAACTCGACCTCGATGTTGTGCAGACACGCTACCGGGGACACGCCGCGCACGTCGCGGAGGGAGCCGCTCGCGAGAATTTCGGGCTCGTGCTCACCCTGGGCGGGGACGGCACGGTGAACGAGGTTGTCAACGGGATGCTCCGGGCCCGCCCGCCCGGCGCCAGGGGCGACGGCACGCCGCCCCCCGCCCCCCTGCTCGCCGCCCTGCCCGGCGGGAACGCCAACGTCTTCAGCAAGGCCCTGGGCCTGCCCGCGGACCCGGTGGACGCGACCGGGCAGATTCTCCGCTCGCTGCCCGCGGGCCGGACCAGGACCATCGGGCTCGGGATCGCCGACCGCCGCTATTTCTGCTTCAACGCGGGCCTGGGCCTCGACGCCGAGGTCGTCCGGGTGGTGGAGGGGCTGAGAGCCAGGGGGCGGGGGGCATCCGCGGCGCTGTACGTCTGGACGACCGTCCGCCAGTTCACCACGGTCACCGACCGGCGCGAGCCCGCGCTCACCCTGGAACGCGACGGGGTCCCGCCCCTGGACGGGCTGTTCCTCGGCATCGTGTCCAACACCTCACCCTGGACCTACCTGGGCGAACGGCCGGTCCACGCCAGCCCGCAGGCCGGCTTCGACACCGGCCTTGACCTGTTCGCGATGCGCAAGCTGGGCACGCTGGGCACGCTCAACGCGCTGCGGCAGATGCTGGGCCGCGATGGCGGCCCGGCCGGCCGGCATGTCGTGAGCCTGCACGACCAGGCCGCGCTCACGTTCCACGCGGACCGGCCGGTGGCATTCCAGGTGGACGGCGAATATGTGGGCGAACGGGAACATGTCATGCTCCGTTCCATTCCGAACGCACTTCGTGTGCTGGTCTGATTACGCCGCGGATGGTTCTCGTGGCGGTCCGGAGCAGCGCTGCCTGGCCGGCCGGGCGGGCCAGGTCAGCGTGACCTCTCGGAATGCACAGCTTGCCCCGCAATGTGACCCATCTGACACGGGACACAGCCAAAACCACGGGCCCGCCCTCTTGCGATTGATCCACGAGATTGAGAGGCTTGATCTGGTTCGAGTGTGCCTCGTGCATCCCGCATGTAGCCGTCTTGCACCCGGGCTGGCACCGGGCGCAAACCTCGGCCGCGAGCCAACTGCGGGGGCTGAGGCTCATGACCCCAAATGAAATATGTGTGCCCAAGGACCGCGAGCGGTCCTTATCATATGGCCTAGCTCGTGAAATCATTCACAAGCGGAGCGGGCCTAGCGGATTCCGGGCGGTCAGCCCGGCTGGGATGGAGGAGTGGACCGCATGGACTGGCGCTACCACGCCGCGTGCCGTGAGGTGGATCCGGAGCTGTTCTTCCCTATCGGAAACACAGGACCTGCACTGCTCCAGATCGAAGAGGCCAAGCGGGTCTGCCGCCGGTGCCCGGTGGCCGAGAGCTGCCTGCAGTGGGCGGTGGAGAGCGGCCAGGACGCGGGTGTCTGGGGCGGCATGAGCGAAGACGAAAGGCGCGCGTACAAGCGCCGGCTCGGCCGGATCCGGGCGCGCGCACACGCCTGAGCGTTACCCCGCCGCGGCGCGGCCGTTTCCGCGCGCGGTAACGCAGTCCCGTAGGACAGGTGAATTCTTGACCGGCCATTCAGCAATGGCGCGCCCCGCGAATCGTTTTCACCCCGCCGCAGCCCGGCCGGCCGCGGCGGGGTTTTCGCTGCCGCCCGAATCCCGGGCTGATTCTGAGTCCCCCGGTTTCGGCTCGCCCGATGGCACCGCAATGGCCTTGACGGGCAGGCTGACCTGAACCGAGGTGCCGCCGCCCGGGCGGGGCCCGATGACGAGCCGCCCGCCGAGTTCCGACTCGACCAGGGTCCGCACGATCTGCAGGCCCAGGCTGGCATGGGCGTCGAGGCTGAAGCCCTCCGGCAGCCCCGCCCCGTCGTCCTCCACCCGGATCTCGAGCTGCCCCGGGCTGCGGGCCGCCCGGACCAGCACAGCGCCGGCCGGGGCCGGCCCGGTGACCAGGCCGTGCTGGAGGGCGTTCTGCAGCAGTTCGGTCAGCACCAGGGCGAGAGGCGTGGCGACGGCGCCGGGCAGCAGGCCGAACCGCCCGGCGACCACCGGGCTGACCCGTGCCTCCGGTGCCGAGACCTCCCCGGCCATCGCGGCCACCCGCTGCGCGATGTCGTCGAAGTCCACCACTTCCTCGGGGGTGTGGGACAGCGTCTCGTGCACGATCGCGATGGACCCGACCCTGCGGACCGCCTCCTCCAGCGCATCCCTGGCCTCGGGCGCCCGGGTCCGGCGGGCCTGCAGCCGCAGCAGGGCGGCCACGGTCTGCAGGTTGTTCTTCACCCGGTGATGGATCTCGCGGATCGTCGCGTCCTTGGTCATCAGCTCGCGCTCGCGGTGGCGCAGTTCGGTGACATCGCGGATCAGCACCAGCGCGCCGGTCCGCATGCCGTTCACGACCAGCGGGATCGACCTGAGCTGAACCACCGAGCCGTTGCCCTCGATCTCGGTCTCGCGGGGGGACCGGCCGCTCGCGGTCACCATGAGCGAGTCATCGGCGGGCAGGCCCGGGGAGCACAGCCTGGTCGTCAGCGGTCCCAGTTCGGCGCCCACCAGGTCGGCGGTCAGGCCCAGCCTGCGGTAGGCGGACAGGGCGTTCGGGCTGGCGTACCCGACGCGCCCGGACCGGCCGAGCCGGAGCAGGCCGTCACCGACCCGGGGCGACCTGACCAGGGCCGGCTCCTGGCCCAGGTAGGGAAAGGTGCCCGCGGCCACCATCTGGGCCAGGTCGTCCGCCCCTTTCAGGTAGGTCAGCTCCAGGCGGCTGGGGGTCCGCGCGGAACTCAGGTTGGTGCTCCGCTCGATCACCGCGATGACCGTGTCCTCACGGACCACCGGGATGGACTCGCGCCGGACCGGGATCCCGCCCGTCCACTCCGGATCCCCTTCGCGGCAGATCCGCTGCTCGTGATACGCGGCGTCGACGAAGGGCCGCTCCCCCGCGCTCGCGCAACTGCCGACGAAGTCATCGAGGAAGGTGGTCGGCCCGGTGGTCGGGCGCATCTGGGCCAGCGCCACCCACCCGGTGCCGTCGCGCAGCGGCGCCCACAGCACCAGGTCGGCGAAGGACAGGTCGGCGAGCAACTGCCAGTCGGAGACGAGGGCGTGCAGCCAGTCGATGTCGCGCGGGGTCAGCGGAGTGAGCCGACGGCCAAGGTCGTTCAGGGTCGCCACGTCTCATCATCGCATCCGTCCCGGCCGGCCCCGGCCCCGTGGCCCCGAAGACGGGCCCCCGCGCATGGCGGGACGGGCCGGCTGGCAGTATTCCGACATGTCGCAGGTGCACCGGCCGCTCGCCAAGCCCAGGGCACCGGCGGCCGTGGGGGATTATGTCCAAACGGCTGTGCCAGTGGGAAGGAAGTGACTGTGACCGCCTCTCCCGCGTCCGGCGACGCCGATCTTCACCGCCTGCCCCCTGGTGACCCGGGCGCCAGGATTCCGAAGTACTACCAGGTGAAGCGGCAACTGCTTGAGCTGACCCGGGCGATGGCGCCCGGCACGCCGGTCCCTCCGGAGCGCGAGCTTGCGCAGCGCTATGTCACCTCGCGGACGACTGTCCGCCAGGCCCTGGCGGAACTTGTGATCGAGGGCAGGCTGCTGCGGATGCAGGGCAAGGGCACGTTCGTCGCCATGCCCAAGGTCGCGCAGATGCTGGAGCTGTCCAGCTACACCGAGGGGATGCGCGCGCAGGGCCTGCACCCGCAGACCACCATCCTGGACACCAGCTACATGGGCGCGGACGACGAACTGGCCGCGCTGCTGGCCGTCCGGGAGGGCAGCAGGGTACTGCGCATCCACCGGCTGCGGCTGGCCGACGGCGAGCCGATGTCGGTCGACGCCTCGCACCTGTCCGCCCGCCGCTTTCCCGGGCTGCGCCGCAGCCTGGAGCGGCACCCGTCGCTGTACGAGGCGCTGCACACCGACTACGGCGTGGAGGTCGCCGAGGCGCAGGAGACCATCGAGACCGGGCTGGCCGACCCCAGGGACGCCCGGCTGCTCGGCGTGGATGTCGGCATGCCGCTGCTGCTGCTGTCCCGGCACTCGTTCGACGCCGACGGCATGCCGGTCGAATGGGCCCAGTCGCGCTACCGGGGCGACCGCTACAAGCTGGTGACCCGGCTGCACCGCGGCACCCGTGCGCCGAGGATCGGAGAGTAGCCCGGTGCGCCACGACATCCTTGACGAGGCACGAAGCCAGGTCCTGCACGAGGGCAGGGGCCTGGACGAGAACCAGGTCGCCAGGTGCCTGAGCCTGCCCTCAGATCGCCTCGGCGAGGCGCTCGCGCTGGCCCACGAGGTGCGGATGCGCTGGTGCGGGCCCGAGGTGGAGGTCGAGGGGATCGTCTCGGTGAAGACGGGCGGCTGCCCGGAGGACTGCCATTTCTGCTCCCAGTCCGGGCAGTTCTCCTCACCGGTGCGGGCGGTGTGGCTCGACATCGCCGAGCTTGTCGCGGCCGCCAGGGCGACGGCCGCCACCGGGGCCACCGAGTTCTGCATCGTGGCCGCGGTCCGCGGGCCGGACCAGCGGCTGATGTCCCAGGTCGCCACCGCGGTCCGGGCGATCACCGAGGAGGTGGGCATCCACGTCGCCTGCTCGCTGGGGATCCTCACCCCGGCCCAGGCGGACGAGCTGGCCGGTTTCGGGGTGCACCGCTACAACCACAACCTGGAGGCCGCGAGGTCCTTCTTCACCCAGGTGGTGACCACCCACACCTGGGCGGAGCGGGCCGCCACCTGTGCGCTGGTCAAGGCGGCCGGCCTGGAGCTGTGCTGCGGCGGCATCATCGGCATGGGCGAGAGCGCCGGCCAGCGCGCTGAGCTCGCCGCCCAGCTCGCCAGCCTCGGCCCGGACGAGGTGCCGCTGAACTTCCTCAACCCCCGGCCGGGGACACCGCTGGCGGACCGGCCGCTGCTCGGTGCGGCCGACGCGCTGCGCACGATCGCCGCGTTCCGGCTGGCCCTGCCCCGTACCGTGCTGCGTTACGCGGGCGGGCGCGAGCTCACCCTCGGCGACCTGGGAACCGAGGCCGGCCTGCTGGGCGGCATCAACGCGATCATCGTCGGCAACTACCTGACCACGCTCGGCCGCCCGGCCGGTGCGGACCTGGACATGCTCACCCGGCTGAAGATGCCGATCAAGGCGCTGTCCGCCACCCTCTGACGGCGGCCGGCCAAGCCCGGCGATCTGTGACGCTTCGGGCACTCTTCGCTATCTGGCTATTGCCTACAGTAGACATTTCGCGGACGATAACGTCACCCCCGCATCACCGATCGCATCTAGCGCCACGATCTGCGCGCAGCACCCGCGACCGCCTGGCCACTGGAACGACAGGAGGATGTGATGGCGCAGTTCAGCTCGGAACCGGCACACGCACGCCCCCGGCGCAGCCAGCACCGGGGCACCTGGGCCGTGATCGCCGTCCTATTAGCAGCGGTGCTCGTCGGCACCCTGTGGGTCCCGTTCTACAACCGGACGACGCCGGCCCTGGGCGGCTGGCCGTTCTTCTACTGGTACCAGCTCCTCTGGGTGCCGGTCGTCGCCCTGATCTCCTGGTGCGCCTACCTGCTGAGCAGGCTCGGGCGGGGCGGCACGCGAACACCGGCAGCCGCGCCGGAACCGGGCACCGGGCCGGGCGGCGCGCAGGCCGCTTCCGGAGATCCTCCGCCGCTGCCCAAGCGGGTCCCGCCACAGCGGAGGGGGAGCTGACATGAGCGGCGTCAACTCCGTGTCCTTCACCGTCTTCGTGGCCCTGTTCGTGCTCGTCACCGGCGTCGGGTTCGCCGCCGCCCGGTGGCGGCGCGCCGAGGACCTGCTGCACCTGAACGAGTGGGGCCTGGGCGGCCGGGGCTTCGGCACCCTGGTCACCTGGTTCCTGCTCGGCGGCGACCTGTACACGGCCTACACGTTCATCGCCGTGCCCGCCGTGGTGTTCGGCGCCGGCGCGGCCGGCTTCTTCGCCGTCCCCTACACCGTCATCGTGTTCCCGATCGTGTTCGTGTTCGCCCCCCGGCTGTGGTCGGTCGCCCGGGTGCACAACTACGTCACCCCGGCCGACTTCGTCCGCGGGCGCTACGGGTCGCGCGGCCTGGCCCTCGCGGTGGCGGTCACCGGCATCCTCGCCACGATGCCCTACATCGCCCTCCAGCTGGTCGGCATCCAGTCGGTGCTCACGGTGCTGGGGGTCGGGGCCAGCGCCTCGAACTCCTTCGTCAAGGACCTGCCGCTGCTGATCGCGTTCCTGCTGCTCGCCGCGTTCACCTACCTGTCGGGGCTGCGGGCCCCCGCGCTGATCGCGTTCATCAAGGACGCGCTCGTCTACCTGATGATCATCGTCGCGGTGCTCTACATCCCGTCCAGGCTGGGCGGCTGGGGGCACATCTTCTCGACCGCGGGCACGCACCTGGCCAAGACCAACCCGAAGACCGGCAAGCCGTTCGGGTCGCTCACGGTCGCGCCCGCGGGCGAGTGGGCCTACGCCACGCTGGCCCTGGGCTCGGCACTGGCGCTGTTCATGTACCCGCACGCGGTGACCGGGGTGCTCGCGTCCAGCAAGCGCAGCGTGATCCGCCGCAACATGGCGATCCTGCCCGCGTACTCGCTCGTGCTCGGGCTGGTGGCGCTGCTGGGCTACATGGCGCTGGCCGCCCCCGGCGTGCCGCAGGCCGTCAAGGCCAACGGCGCCAACGCCCAGCTCTCGGTGCCCTTCCTGTTCCAGAAGATGTTCCCGCCCTGGTTCGCGGGGGTCGGCTACGCGGCCATCGCGATCGGTGCCCTGGTGCCGGCGGCGATCATGTCGATCGCGGCCGCGAACCTGTTCACCCGCAACATCTACCGGGAGTTCTTCGCCCGCGGCGCCAGCCCGGCGCAGGAGACCAGGGTGGCCCAGTTCGTGTCGCTGCTGGTCAAGGTCGGCGCCCTGCTGTTCGTGCTGGAGCTGAGCAAGACCTTCTCGATCAACCTCCAGCTTCTCGGCGGCATCTGGATCCTGCAGACCTTCCCGGCGATCGTGATCGGCCTGTACACCCGCTGGTTCCACCGGTGGGCGCTGATCCTGGGCTGGGCGGTGGCGATGGCCTACGGCACGATCGTCGCCTACAACACGCCCGCGCCGGGCGTCGCCGGATCCCATTTCGGCGCGAGCACCGCCAGCGTCCCCGGCCTGAACCACACGGTGTACATCGCGGTCACCGCGCTGGTGCTGAACCTGGTGGTGGCGGTCGCGGCGACCGCGGTGTTCCGGCTGGCGCGGCTGCCCGCCGGTGCCGACGAGACCCAGCCCGCTCACTACCTGGCCGGTGACGACGGCGTGGCGGTGGAGCCGGTGCCGGTCACCACGGCGGCCGCGGGAACGGGCTGACCGGCCGGCGCGGGCCTGCCTACCGACTGGTAACGTGCCGGCATGGCGGAGCAGCAGGAACCGGCACGGCACGGCGGAGCGCACGCGGTGGCTGCCGCGCGGCTGCACGGCGTGAGCACGATGTTCACCCTCTCGGGCGGGCATGTGTTCCCGCTCTACGACGGCGCGGTGAAGGCGGATCCGCCGATGCGCCTGGTGGACGTGCGGCACGAGCAGACGGCGGTGTTCGCCGCCGAGGCGACCGCACGGCTCACCAGGGCGCCGGGGCTCGCCGTGGTCACCGCCGGCCCCGGCGTCACGAACGCGGTGAGCGGCATCACCACGGCCTGGTTCAACGGCTCGCCCGTGGTGGTGCTCGGCGGCCGGGCGCCGGACTACCGGTGGGGCTCGGGGGGCCTGCAGGAGATCGACCACCCGCCGCTGCTGGCCCCGGTCACCAAGCGGGCCTGGACCGAGCACCAGGCGGGCGCGGTCGGCGCCGCGGTGGACGAGGCGTTCCGGCTGGCCACCGCCCCGCACCGCGGGCCGGTGTTCCTCGACGTGGCCATGGAGGCACTGTTCGGCGACGGCGGGCCCGAGTTGCCGGCCGCGGCGCCCGGCGGCACGGCACCGGCCGCCGCGGGCGGCCCGGACCCGGGCGACGTCGAGGCGATCGCCGGCCTGCTCGCCCGGGCCAGCCGGCCGGTCCTGGTGCTCGGCTCTGACGTGTGGCTGACCGGGGCCGAGGCGGCAGCGCGGGAGGCCGCCTGCGACCTGCGCCTGCCCGTGGTCGCCAACGGCCAGGGACGCGGCATCCTGCCCGCGGGCCACGAACTGCTCGTCACCAGGGCCCGGTCGGCGGCGTTCGGCGCGGCGGACCTGGTGCTGGTCGTGGGCACGCCGCTGGACTTCAGGCTCGGCTACGGGGAGTTCGGCGGGCGGGGCGGCAACGGCCCCGCCCAGGTGGTGCACGTGGCCGACAGCCCGGGCCACCTGGCCACCCATCGCGCCCTTGCCGCGTCCGCCGCCGGGGATCTCACGGCGTTCTTCACGGCCCTGGCCACCGCGGTCCCCACGGCGCTGCGCCAGGCGGGTGCCGCGGCCCCGCCCTGGGCGGACACCTGGCTCCCCCACCTCGCGGCCGCCGCCCGCGACGCGATCGCCGCCGACCAGGCGCTGCTGGCCAGCGACGCCGACCCCATCCACCCGATGCGCGTCTACGGCGAACTGGCCCGGGTACTCGCCGACGACGCCGTGGTGATCGGGGACGGCGGCGACTTCGTCTCCTACGCGGGCAAGTACCTGGAGCCGCAGCGGCCGGGCGGCTGGCTGGACCCCGGGCCCTACGGGTGCCTCGGCACCGGCCTGGGCTACGCCATCGCGGCGCGGGTCGCGCGGCCGTCCGCGCAGGTCGTGCTGCTGCTCGGGGACGGCGCGGCCGGATTCTCCCTGATGGACGTGGACACGCTGGTGCGGCACCGGCTGCCGGTCGTGATGATCTGCGGCAACAACGGCATCTGGGCGCTGGAGAAGTACCCGATGCAGGCCCTGTACGGCTATGACGTGGTCGCCGACCTGCAGCCCGGCTGCCGCTACGACGAGGTGGCCCGGGCGCTCGGCGGCGCCGGGGAGACCGTCACCCGGCCGGACGCGCTCGGCCAGGCCCTGCGGCGGGCCTTCGACGCGGGCGTGCCCTACCTGGTCAACGTGATCACCGACCCGGCGGTCGCCTATCCGCGTTCCACCACCGGGGTCTGAGCCGGGGAGCGCCGCCAAGGTCCGGCGGCCCGGGCCCGGTCAGCCGGGCCGGAGGGCGGCGCGGCCGAGAAACTTGTCCCGGTCCACCACGAGCCGCTGCACGGAGCCCGCGCCCGCCACCAGTTCCTCGTCCTGGTCAGGGTTCTGGGTGGCCGCCGCAGGGGGCGACAGGTGGCGCGCGATGAAGGCGAACACCAGCCTGCGGCCGGCCAGCTCGGTCAGTTCCGCCTCGACCTCGATCTCGGCCCCGACCGGGCTGGCCCGCCGGTGCTCCAGCGCCACGGCCGTCCCCACGGACGTCATCCCGGGTTCGAGGTGCGGTTCGAGGGCGGCCACGCAGGCCGCCTCGGCCAGCGCCAGCAGCCTGGGGGTGCCGAGCACGGGAACGTCTCCGCTGCCGGCCTGGATGGCGGTATCCGCCTCGGTCACCACGTGGCGCACGGTCGCGCGCAGCCCCACCGCCAGTCCCATGGGATCACCCTAAGGTGCTGCGCCGCGCCGTTGCTGCCCCGGTTTGCCGTCGTTGCCAGGGGACGCCGGTCTCGCCGGCGTCGGGTAGATCAGTGCCGTGCTGACTCGCCGGTGGCGATCAGGGTGCTGATGATCTCGGGCAGATGGCCGGTGATGGAGTTGTGGCCCTCGCCCTCAAGGGTCCGCAGCTCGGCGTCAGCGAGGTGGCCGCTGAGCCACTCCGCGTGAAACGGGGGTACGTGCTGGTCTTCTGTGCCCTGCCAGATGGTGACGTGGCGGACGCTGGCCGCGGGGAAACCCCAGTCGCGAAGGGCTGCCAGGCAATCGTCCGCTGCTCCGTGCCCTCCGGACACGCCGCCTGCCCTGAGGAACGAGGCGATCCACTCCGCGTATCCCTGGGCGAAGAACCGGCGGTCCGCATCGCTGTTCGCTTCCGCGGCGATGTTCTCCGCCGTGACGTTCGCGAGCTGGGCGACAAACGCATCAATCGCCCGCCGGAACCCCTCGACGTCGCCCGCGAGGGCGAGCTGGTTGTCCTCATCGGCCTCGTACCACTCCTGCACCGGGCTTGCGGCCTCAGCCTCCGCATAGGGGGCTGTCCCGGCGATAACCGCGGTTCCCAGGCAGCGATCGGCCAGCAGCGCATCGCAGGCCAGAGCGTAGGGACCACCCCCTGACCAGCCCAGGTTGAGGAACTCCCCGGCCCCCAGCGCATCCAGAACGGCCGCAGTGTCGCCAGCCGCATCAGCGACAGTGCGCCCAGCCTGAGGGGTGGAACGGCCGTACCCTGGCCGGGCGTACAGGACCGTGCGGATTCCCATCGGAGCCGGGTCGAGTCCGGCCGGAAGCGGTACCAGGCCACAGGGGGTGCCCGCGTGGAACACCAGGACGGTTCCGTCCGGGGGACCAGATACCAGGGCCTCGAGCAGCCGGCCGTCACCGGCGTCAATGGTCACGCTCTCGGCTGCGCCCATGCGATTCTCCCTCTCCACCTGGCTTGCCTTCGCAAGGGTATGACGTCACCTCCGGCCCGGACTCATCGCGGATGAACGCGGCCGGTGCGACACAGCGGAGCGGGCGTAGGCTGTGCGCCGATGAGTGAGCCGGAACAGCCCGCGGGCGGGCCTGGGTACTGCGACCACTGCGGGCGACAGCTTGCCGCCGGCGGCGGCGGGCACGACGGCTGCCGGGCCGCCAGGAAGCTGGAGCCACCCCGGTACTGCACCCGCTGCGGCCGCCGCACGGTGGTGAAGGTGACCCCGCACGCCTGGTCCAGCCACTGCACCAGGCACGGCCCGGCGACCGGCACCGGGTGACCCGCGCGGCTTACTCGATGACGGCGATCAGGTCGCCTTCCTGGACGATGTCGCCCTCGGCGACGTGCAGCCGGGTCAGCGTGCCGGAGCCCTCGGCGAGCACCGGGATCTCCATCTTCATGGATTCGAGGATGACCAGGGTGTCGCCATCGGAGACCTCGGCCCCCTCCGCGGCCACCACCTTCCACACATTCGCCACCATCTCGGCGCGGACCTCGGCCACCCGCGGCTCCTCTCCGTTGTCCCGGGCCGCCCATCCGGCCAGGCGCTGCCCGCCACTATTGTGCTCGCGGCACGGTCAGGGCCGCAGCCGGGTGATGATCGACGTGTCGTAGTCGCCGCTGCGGAACTCCTCGCTGGCCAGCAGGTCGGCGTGGAAGGGCAGGTTGGTGCGCGGCCCGGCGATCCGGAACGCCGCCACGGCCGCCCGCGCCCGGCCCAGCGCCTCGTCCCTGTCTCTCCCGTGCGCGCACAGCTTGGCCAGCAGCGGGTCGTAGTACGGGGTCACCGTGTTGCCCGCCGCATACCCGGCGTCCACCCGGATGCCCGGGCCGGCCGGTTCCTCCCACTGGGTGATGGTCCCCGGGCTGGGCAGGAAGCGCACCGGGTCCTCGGCGTACACCCGCAGTTCCACCGCATGCCCCTGCGGCCGCACCGCGCCCGGGTCGAAGCTCACCGGCTCACCGGCGGCGATGCGGAACTGCTGCTCCACCAGGTCGATGCCGGTGACCAGTTCGGTAACCGGGTGCTCGACCTGGAGCCTGGTGTTCATCTCCAGGAACACGAAGTCACCGGCGGCCGTGTCGACCAGGCATTCCACCGTCCCCGCACCCCGGTAGCCGACGGCCTGGCCGGCCTGCACGGCGGCGGCCAGCATCCGTGCGCGCAGCGCGGCGCCGACGCCCGGTGACGGGGTCTCCTCGGCGACCTTCTGGTGACGGCGCTGCACCGAGCAGTCGCGTTCCCCGAGCGCGATCACCCGGCCGTCGGCGAGCCCGAGGATCTGCACCTCGACATGCCTGGCGTGCTCGATGTAGCGCTCCAGCAGGATCGCGGGGTCGCCGAAGAAGCGCTCGGCACGGGTGCGCGCGGTCTCGAACGCCGCCGAAAGGGCCGCCGGGCCGGTCACCACGCTCATCCCGATCCCGCCGCCCCCGGCGGCGGCCTTCACCATCACCGGGTAGCCGATCCGGGCCGCCTCCGCCACCGCGGCCGCGGCGCTGGTCACCGGCTCGGGGGTGCCGGCGGCCACCGGCACGCCCGCCGCTGCCATCAGGTTCCGGGCGTTGATCTTGTCGCCCATCTGCTCGATGGCCAGGGGCGGCGGGCCCACCCAGGTCAGCCCCTCGGCCAGCACCTGGCACGCGAAGGCCGGATTTTCGGCCAGGAACCCGTAGCCGGGGTGGATGGCCGCCGCGCCGGTGCGCCGTGCCGCCGCCAGCACCGCACCGGCGTCGAGATAGCTCTGCGCGGGCGGCGGCGGGCCGATCGGCACCGCCTCGTCGGCCTCGGCGACGAACGGCAGGTCCGCGTCCGCCTCGGAGTAGACGGCCACCGACCGGATGCCCAGCCTGCGGGCCGTGGCGAGGACCCGGCGGGCGATCTCACCCCGGTTGGCCACCAGCACCGAGTTCAGCACCCGGGCAGCCTACCGGCCCTCGCGACGCAGTCACGAGGGCCGATAGGCACTCGGGGGTTCCAGGGGGTCGCTCCCCTGGGCCAGCACCACCTACCGGCGGTTCCAGGGGGTCGCTCCCCCGGGCCAGCACCACCTACCGGTGGCTTCTGTGCCGCCGTCCGGCGACCTTGGCCAGCGCCTCGACCACCTGGGGGTCGTACTCGGTCGCGGTGTCCAGGCGCAGCCACTCCAGTGCCGCCATGGTCCTGCTGGTCTCGGCGGAGGCGCCGACCAGGTCGTCGAACGCGTTGGCGGCGCGGATGATCCGGCTGCCGACCGGCGGCTGACGGTCCCGCCCCCGCCAGGGCCAGCTCTGGTACCGCACGATCTGCGCCACCCCGTCCAGGACGCCGGCCTGGTCGATGACGGCTGCCCCCAGCTCCGCGATGCGCCGCTGCTGCTCGGGAGAGGCCAGCACGGTCGCACCGCCGGGGATCGGGTCCCGCAGCGAAAGCTGGCCGATGTCGTGCATGAGCGCGGCGTACTCCAGTTCCAGCAGTTCCGGCTCGCTCATGCCCAGCTCCCGGCCGACCACCACGGCCAGGCGGCCGACCCGGCGGGCATGCCCGTCCTCGACGTACCCGCCTACCTCGGTGACCCGGGCCAGCGCCCGGACCGTCTCCAGGTAGGTGGCCCGGATTCCGGCATAGCGGCGGAAGGCCATCTGCGTGACGAGCAGCGGGGCGATGAACAGGCCGAGCGCCACCAGGCCCATCATGTCCGCCGCGAACGCGATCAGGATCGCGGTCGCAGCCACCGCGACGCCGAGCGGGAGCTGCACCCGCATCTCGTCCCACAACGCCACACGGAACCTGGCGCGCAGTGCGTCGGCACTGATCAAGGCCCTGATCAGGCACTCGGCGAGCCACCCGGCCACCAGCACGGCCGTCATCGCAGCGAGCGCCACCCCCCAGTCACGCGGCCTGGTGATGGTCACGACCGTGCTCAGCGGGCGGAACAGCGCCGCCACCACGGCGACGGCGATCAGCCGGGACGCGATGCCGGCCAGCCCGGCCGGCCCGCCGCCAGGTGCGGCAGCGCGCCCAGCACCATGCCGCCCGCGACGACCGCGATGACCTGGAGCGCCGGTTGCCTGGCCGGGCTGCCGCCGACCATCAGCACCACCGCGTAGGCGAGCGCGCCAGCGCTGCCGATCGGCGCCGACTCCCGGCCACCTTCCAGGGACAGCCGGAGCACCTCACCGAAGGCGATCAGCGCACCGAACGCCAGCGCGACGCGCGGCTGGACCAGGCCCCCGGCCGCGGTCTGCGCCACCGCGGCCACCACGAGCATGCCCGCGGCGGCGACGAGCAGCAGCTCGCCCGAGTCCATGGCCTGCCGCCAGGACTCGGCCTGCTCGGTGCCCTCGCCCGCGATGGCGCTCGCCGGCTTCACCAGCTCTCCACCACCCGCAGCGGCGCCGTGGGGTCGTCGTGATCCTGCGCGGCCATGCTGTCGGCGGGCTGCACGGCGGCCGGCCGGGGCTGTTCCCAGCCCTCCCGCTGCAGCGCGGCCACGAACGCGTCCACCAGCGCCGGATCGAACTGGGTTCCGGACCACTTGCGCAGGTCGGCGATGGCCTCGTCGATCGAGCGCGCACCACGGTAGGAGCGGTTCGAGGTCATCGCGTCGAAGGCGTCGGCGACCGCGATGACCCGGGCGAACTCGGGGATCTCGTCGCCGGCCAGTCCCATCGGGTAGCCGCCCCCGTCCATCCGCTCGTGGTGGTGCATGATGCCGGCCAGCGCCTCGTCGAGGAAGCCGATCTCCCGCACGATGGCCAGCCCGCGCATCGGGTGCAACTGGATCGCGGCGAACTCCTCCTCGGTCAGCGCGCCGCTCTTCTGCAGCACCGTCGTGGGCACGCCCAGCTTGCCCACATCGTGGAGCATGCCCGCGTAGCGGATCGCCTCGACCCGGCGCGCCCGCATGCCCACCTCGCGGGCGATCATCGCCGAGCCACGGGAGACCCGCTCGCTGTGGCCCCTGGTGTAGCAGTCCTTGGTCTCGACGGCCTGGCACAGCGCGGCCATGGTGGCGGCGTAGGCCCGTTCCTGCGCGGCGAACTGGCCGATGGCCCACCGCGCCACGAACAGCGGGACCAGCACGAGAATCGCCGCGAAGGCGCCCCCGACGCTCCACAGGGCGGCGATGAGCAGGCCCAGGGTCGCGTACCCGAGGTCGGAGAGGAACAGCATCGGGATGTGCCGCTGCAACGTCCCGGCGGGCTGCCCCGGCTCGGCCGGGGGCACCAGCATGAGCATGCCCCACAGCAGCCCGTGGTTGAGGAACACGTGCACCACGGCGGCGACGGCGAACGGCACGATGATGCCGGGGAACGAACCGTAGCTGGGGTGGCCGACACGGCCGCCGAGCGCGAGGTAGGCCTCACCCGCCGCCCAGGCGGACAGGCCGTACATCGACGCGTTGAACACCCGCTGGGTGAGATCGAGGCCACGGCGCACGCTGACCAGCGAGGTCGCGCCCACCACCAGGGCACCCACCGGCCCGACCAGCACGACGGCGGCCAGCGTCGCCGGGGAACTCGGTGACCAGGCGGACTGCCGGGAGGCCAGGGTCGTCGGCGCGGAGTCGCAGATCAGGAACAGCAGGGCGAGCACCGCCATGACCCACGCCTGCTTGAGCGGGCCGTCCAGGTCGGGGTCGGCGCCCAGCGCCTGGCCGAGCACGGCGAGGGCGGCCGCCACCACGGCCGCGACATACAGCCACGCGGCCGGCGAGAGCCTGGAGGCCCGCCCGCCGCGCAGCCGGTGCCCGATACCGGTCACCATGCCGGCCGGGTCGCCATCGGCCGGGTGCCTGCGCCCCGCGCGGGCACACCTGCGCCCCGCGCGGGCATATCGGGATCAGCGGCAACCGCATGCCGCATCGGTCACCTCCGCTGCCGGGGGCGGGGCCGGTCCGAGGGCATGCTAAGTCGGGGCCTCGGCCCAGCCAAAGCAGGCCCATTCATCGCCGCCAGCACAAAGGGTAACGTGATCGGCCAGACCTGCGCAGGCTTCGCTGCCGTTCGGTGCAATCACCAGGAACGGCCAGCGCCGCTACTCGGTGGGCTGGCTGACCCTCAGCTCCGCCTGGACCTGCTGGATCCGGACCCGGACCTTGACCCTCAGCTCGTCGGGCACCCGGTCGTGCCCGCAGGTCTTGCGCACCAGCTTCTTGACAAGTTCATCGAGGCCAAACTCCTCGAAGCACGGCCCGCATTCGTCGAGGTGCTGCCGGATCTTCGCGATGGTCGGCGCTTCGAGCTCGCCGTCCAGGTAGGTGTAGACCCGCTCCAGCACCTCGGTACACGGGGTCTCGTGCGGCTTGCCGCAGCTCATCTCTCAGCCTCCCCAGGCCCGCCGCCGTCCTCCCCCTGCGGCCCTGCTGCCGACGCCGCCCGGACCACGCCGCTCTCCCGCGCGTAGCCCTGCAGCATGTCACGCAACTGCCTGCGCCCCCGGTGCAGGCGGGACATCACCGTGCCGATGGGCGTGCCCATGATCTCGGCGATCTCTTTGTAGGCGAAGCCCTCCACGTCGGCCAGGTACACCGCGATGCGGAACTCTTCCGGCAGGGCTTGCAAGGCGCTCTTGATGTCGGAATCCGGCAGCCTTTCCAGCGCCTCGGCCTCGGCCGATTTCAGCCCGGCCGAGGTGTGCGAGGCCGCCCTGGCAAGCTGCCAGTCCTCCACTTCCTCAGCCCCGGCCCGCTGCGGCTCACGCTGCCTCTTGCGATAGGAGTTGATGAAGGTGTTGGTGAGGATCCGGAACAGCCATGCCTTCAGGTTCGTGCCAGGCTCGAACTGGTGGAACGAGGCGTAGGCCTTGGCGAAGGTCTCCTGAACCAGGTCCTCGGCGTCCGCCGCGTTGCGGGTCATCCGCATCCCGGCTGAGTACAGCTGATCCAGGTACGGCAACACCTCGCGCTCGAAGCGCTCGCCGCGCTGTTCGAGTGTCTCTGGTACCGGACCCACCTCCTCCGGTGTCTGCATCCGCGCCCGGCCACCGATGCCATCTTGGCGGGAGAATACATGGCCTGGCCGGAGCCGGCTGAAGGCAGCCACCGGAGCAACATCACCGAGGGATGCGTCACTGGTCATGAGCACGCCGTGTGCAACAGGGCTGGCAGGGTATTCATTCCGTCCCGGCCGGTCAGGTGAGGCCGGCCGCAGACTGGGGAGAATCAGGCATAACGGTTTGCCGGAAGTGCGGCCGTCGCGATGGCCTGGCGGGGTGCCAGCGCGGTGCGCTTATCCGGGTCCGCGCCGCGATCCGGCGCGGCCGGCCGACCGCGCCGGTTTGTCGGACGGCGGATGGAGTCAACGGTGGCGACCACAACGGCCAGCCCGCTGGCCGTGCTTCGGCCAGGCTCGCTCACGGCGTATTGGCGGTTCCAGCGGGCGGTGGCCAAGGCCCAGCTCGCCGCCTGGCTCCCCGCCGGGCGGCGGCTGCTCCTCGACATCTCGGGCCCGGCCACGGCCACGGCCGCGGCCCAGGCGGCCGGGGCCGGGCACGCGGTGGTCCGGGTCGTCACCGCGCACCCGGGCCCGCCCACCGCGGCCCGGCGGGCGCCGCCGGGCCTGATGGCACCGCCGGGCCCGGTCGCCCCGGTGGTGGCCGAGGCCGGCAGCCTGGCATTCCTCGCCGACGGCTGCGTCGACGGCGTCATCGCCGAGGGCGGCGCGCTGTCCCGGCAGCTCATGGCGGAGGATCTCGCCGCGGAGATCGCGCGGGTGCTGCGGCCCGGGGGCGAACTGCTCGCCTCCGTGGACTCGCTGGTCCTGGGCATGGCCATCCTGGCCGAGCAGCGGCACTGGGCCCACCTCACCGACCTCCCACACGCCGAGGTGGTGCTGATCCCCTGGCCGGACGGGACCATCACCCGGTGCTTCGGCGCGGCGCAGTTCGGCGACCTGCTCACCGAGGCGGGCCTGGAGGTGACCTCGATCAGGCCCCGGACGGTGCTGTCCCCGTCCACCGTGGATCACGTCCTGCGCAAGCAGCCGGGCGCCATGGCGCGGCTGATCCGCGCCGAACTGCAGGCCGGGCGGGATCCGGTGGCCGAGGCCGGCTCCGACGAGGCGTTCGGCATCAGCCTGGTCGCCACGGCACGCAAGCCCTGCTAGCCCGGGGGAGCGACCCCCCGGAGCCCCCCGGTGGCCCCAGGCCCCGTTCCTTCGTCGCTGGGCCTGGGCCTGCCAGCCCCGGCTGGCCGTTAGTGGCGGCGGTCCCGCTTGGACTGGCAGGCGACGCAGCGGGCCGCCTCCGGCCGGGCATCCAGCCGTCCCTCCGGTATCGGCTTGGCACAGTCGGCGCACGTACCGTAGACCCCCGTCTCGATCCGCACCAGCGCGTCCATGACCATCCGCCGCTGCGACTGGACCGCTGCGAGCGACGCCTCTGTCCGGTCCGTCTCGGACAGCGTGGTGCCGGCGTCCGCCGGATCCTGCGGCGAGTCGATGGCGGCGCGTCCCACGGGATGCTCTCCCTCCAGGACCATGATCGACCTGTCGATCTGGCCGCGCATCTCCTCCAGACGCACGCGAGCGGTCACAGTGTCCACGGGGTGTCCTCCTCTCTAGGCAGGGGCGAAGCGAAGCGCCGTTGCGTGGGCTGCCCCGGTGTTGCCGCCGTCCCCTCAGGCGAGCGGGGCCGGATCACCAGCCAGCGGCTCGATCAGCCTGGGGCCGTTGTTTCTCACGTAATTGACGTCCGTGCCGACCGGGTAGGACGCCAGCCCGCTGGCCGCCGCGGGCGCGAGCAGCGCGTGCACGTGCGCGGCGTCGCTGCTGTCCGGGTCGAGCCAGTCATCCCACCGGGCGGGATCGATCACCATCGGCATCCGGTCGTGGAGCCGGCCGACCTCGTCCTCGGCGCTGGTCGTGATGATCACGGCCGTCCAGAGCCAGGCCTGCGGGTGATCGTCGGGGACGGACTTGTCCCGCCACAGCTCATACAGCCCGGCGAAGGCGAGCACCCCGCCGTCGGTGCGGTGAATGTAGTACGGCTGCTTGCGGGTCTTGCCCTGGTCCTCGACCTTCAGCCACTCGTAGAAGCCGTCCGCGGGCAGCAGGCACCGGCGCTTGGCGAACGCGCGGCGGAACGCGGGCTTGGCGTCCACCGTCTCCACCCGGGCGTTGATCATGCGGCTGCCGATGGACGGGTCCTTGGCCCAGAACGGCACCAGGCCCCAGCGCACCACCCGCAGCTCACGGGCCACTTCCTGGCCGGAGCCCGCGCCCGGATCCCGCGCCCTCGCCGCCGGGCCCGGCGGCGCCGTCGCCGCGCTGGCCCCGGGTGAGCACCGCGTAGACCGGCTTGGTCGGGGCGACGTTGTAGTCCGGCTCAAGGTCGTCGGTCACCCGGTCGCGGTCGATACGGAACTCCTCAAGGAGGTCCTGGCGCTTCCGCGCCGACGCGTACCGGCCGCACATGTGCTCTCACCTGGGTGTCGTAAAGAAGGCTGGGGGATGTACAGAATGTGCCTTTTCATAGCCACGAAACCAGCGCGCCAAACCTGGGCAGCCGTCCTTCGTGGCCGCCCCGCCGCCCGCGCGCCGGAAAGCCGGCCCGCCCCGGTGGCGCACTAGGCTCACTCCTATGGCGCACTCGGCACCGCAGGAGGGCCGGACCTGGCCAGCCCCGGCCGCGGCCGGCCCGGTGCGGGCGCGGGTGTCCGTGCCAGGCTCGAAATCCATGACAAACCGGGCCCTGGTGCTGGCCGCCCTCGCCGATGGGCCAGGGATCCTCACCGGCCCGCTGCACGCCCGCGACACGCTGCTGATGCGCGCGGCGCTGACCGCCCTCGGCGCCACGATCACCGACAACATGCCAGACGATCAAGGCGCGGCCGGCCGCTCCCCCTCGTGGCAGGTGACTCCGGGGCAGCCAGGAGCCGACGTCAGCGTGGCTGTGGGCAACGCCGGCACGGTGCTGCGCTTCGCCCCGGCCGTGGCGGCCCTCACCGGCGTGCGCGCCGCCTTCCACGGCGATGCCCGGGCGGCGGAGCGGCCGGTGGGGCCGATACTCGCCGCGCTGCGCGAACTCGGTGCCGTCATCGACGACGGGGGGCGGGGTGCCGTCCCGTTCACCGTGCACGGGACCGGGTCGCTGCCGGGCGGCGCGGTCACCCTGGACGCCTCGGCCTCCTCCCAGCTCGTGTCCGGCCTGCTCATCGCCGCACCGCGGTTCGACAAGGGCGCGGAGATACGGCACCGCGGCGGCCGGGCCCCGTCCGCGCCGCACATCGCCATGACGGTCGGCATGCTCCGCGACGCGGGCGCCGAGGTGGAGACGTGGACGCGGGAGCCGGATACGCCGCCAGGCACGCCCGACACGTGGCGCGTTCACCCGGGGGTGATCGGGCACCACGAGGTGATCGTTCAGCCTGACCTTTCCAACGCGGTGCCGTTCCTCGCCGCGGCACTGGTCACCGGCGGAGCCGTGACGATCGCGGACTGGCCGGCCGTGACCTCGCAGGCCAGCGGCCAGATCCTCGACCTGATGGCCGCGTTCGGGGCGGACTGCAGGCTGGCCGTGAAGGGGGAAGGGGAGGCGGGAGGCGGGCTGACCGTCACCGGGACCGGCCGGATCCGGCCGGTCACCGCGGACCTGGCCGACGTCAGCGAGTCGGCGCCGGTGGCGGCTGCGCTGGCCGCGCTGGCCGACGGCCCGTCCCGGCTGACCGGCATCGGGCACATGCGCCGGCACGAGACCGACCGGCTGGCGGCGCTGGCCACCGAGATCGGCGCGCTCGGCGGCGAGGTCAGCGAACTGCCCGACGGCCTGGCGATCAGGCCACGGCCGCTGCGGGCCGGCGGCCGCCCGTTCGCCAGCTACGACGATCACCGGATGGTCATGGCCGGCGCCGTGCTGGGCCTGGCCGTGCCGGGGATCGAGGTGGCGGACGTGGCCACCGTGGGGAAGACCTTCCCCGGCTTCACCCAGCTGTGGGAGTCGATGCTGGAGCAGGTGCCCTGACTCCGCGCGCGAGGCAGGACCTGGACGAGGACGATATCCGGGTGCGGCCGGGGCGGGGCTCCCGCCCGCGCACCCGGCGCAGGCCCGCGCACGAAGACGCCGTGGACGGCTTTGTCGCCGCGGTCGACCGGGGCAGGTACGGAGTCCTGGTCGGCGACCGCACGGTCACCGCGATGCGGGCCAGGGAACTGGGCCGCCACGGCGTGGTCGTCGGTGACCAGGTGGCGCTGGCCGGGGACACCTCGGGCGCGCCGGGCACGCTCGCCCGGGTCGTCCGGGTGTCCCCCCGGACGACCGTGCTGCGCCGCTCGGCGGACGACACCGATCCGGTCGAGCGGGTCATCGTGGCCAACGCGGACCAGTTGGTCATCGTCTGCGCGCTGGCCGATCCGCCGCCGCGGCCGCGGTTCATCGACCGCTGCCTGGTGGCCGCCTTCGACGCCGGGCTCCGCCCGCTGCTCTGCCTGACCAAGGCCGATCTGGCCAGCCCCGACGAACTGCTGTACGCCTACGCGCCGCTGGGCATCGGCCACGTGGTGCTCGGCCGGCCGCTGGACGCGGCGCTGCTCGCCCCGCTGCGGCAGCATCTGGCGGGCCGGATCAGCGTGCTCATCGGCCATTCGGGAGTGGGCAAGTCGACGCTGGTCAACGCCCTGATCCCGGATGCCGGCCGGGCGGTCGGCAGGGTCAACGCGGTGACCGGACGGGGGCGGCACACCTCCTCCTCCGCCGTGGCCCTGGCGCTGCCGGGCGGTGGCTGGATCATCGACACGCCCGGCCTGCGCGGGTTCGGGCTCGGCCACGTCGCCCCGGACCGGGTGGCGCGGGCGTTCACCGACCTGGCCCCGGGCACCGCCGCGTGCCCGCCGGGCTGCGATCACGACCAGCCGGACTGCGCGCTGGACGACTGGGTGCGCGATCAGGGCAGCGATCCGCGCCTGGCCGCCCGGCTGGATTCGCTGCGGCGACTGCTGCGCAGCCGCGACGGCGCGGACGCGTGGTGAGGATGCCGCGTGGCACGTGGCGGCACAAAGGCGGTACCGTTGCGCGCCATGGCGGGTTATGGCGACGACCTGCGGTTCGCCCACGTCCTCGCGGACGCGGCGGACGACATCACCACGCGCCGGTTCCGGGCGCTCGACCTGCGCGTCGAGGCCAAACCGGACCTCACCCCGGTCACCGACGCGGACCACGCGTGCGAGGAGTCACTGCGCAACGTGCTCCGCCGGGCGCGCCCGAGGGACGCGGTCCTCGGCGAGGAGTTCGGCCGGGCCGGGGCCGGACCGCGCTGCTGGGTCATCGACCCGATCGACGCGACCATGAACTACGTGCGCGGCGTCCCGGTCTGGGCCACCCTGATCGGCCTGATGGACGGCGACGAGGTCGTCGTCGGGGTGGTGTCCGCGCCCGCGCTCTCCCGCCGGTGGTGGGCGGCGAAGGACGGGGGCGCCTGGTCGGGCCGCAGCCTCACCTCGGCCACCCGGTGCCGGGTCTCGGCGGTGGCCAAGATGCCGGACGCGTCACTGTCGTATTCCAGCCTGTCCGACTGGGAGGCGCAGGGCCGCCTGGACGGGCTGCTCGACCTTGGCCGCGCGGTCTGGCGCACCCGCGCCTACGGCGACTTCTGGTCCCACGTCCTGGTCGCCGAGGGGGCGGTCGACGTCTGCGCGGAGCCCGAGGTGTCGCTGTGGGACCTGGCGGCGCTCATGGTGATCGTCGAGCAGGCCGGCGGCAGGTTCACCGACCTGTCCGGCAACCGGACCCCGGACGGCGGCAGCGCCGTTTCCAGCAACGGCCTGCTGCACACCGAGGCGCTGGGCCTGCTCAACGGCGGCCGCGCCTAGCTCCGCGGTAAAGGCCCAGGCAGCGGGCCCGCGCGGCGCGCGGAACAGCGCCGCACTCTTGCCCTGCGGGCGGCCATCACCGATGCTGTAAGGGCAAGCACAAAGGCACAAGCGCTTGGCCCATGGCGGCGCGGGCACGGGCCAGGCATCGCCCACGACAGCACGCTCGGGGAGTGATGCCAGATGAACGTACGCGACGGGATGACCAAGCTGGTCGTGTCGATCGGCCCGGCGCACACCCTCAGGGAAGCCGCCCGCCTCATGTCGGCCAGGCGGGTTGGCGCGGCCGTGGTGAGCGACCCCGAGCACCCCGGGGTGGGCATTCTCACCGAGCGCGACATCCTCGACTCGATCGGCGCCGGCCAGGACCCGGATACCGAACTCGCCGCGGCGCACCGCACCGAGGACGTCGTGTTCGCCTCCCCGGACTGGACCCTGGAACAGGCCGCGGCGACCATGGTCAGGGCTGGGTTCCGGCACCTCATCGTGCTCGACGGGCACGAGGTGACCGGCCTGCTGTCCATGCGCGACATCGTCCGCTGCTGGTCCGAGGCGGACCACACTGCGGCGGACACACAGGCCGCGGCGCGCACCTGAGCCGCCCGCGCCTGCTGCGCGCGCCCCCGTGTGGCGGGCCGGTACGCCGGGCCCGGGCCGGGGACCGGTCCTTGCCACCGCCGCTGCGGTGCGCGAAAGTGGGGCGCCATGCGGCTCGAGGGCGCGGTGGCGCTGGTGACCGGTGCCTCGTCGGGAATCGGGGCGGCCACCGCCGCGGCGCTGGCCGCGGCCGGGGCCAGCCTGCTGCTCACCGGCCGCGATGAGACACGGCTGGCCGAGGTGGCCGGCCGGCCGGCGGCACCGCGCTCGGTGCTGATCTCGCCGCGCCCGGTGGCGCGGCGCGCCTCGCGGAGCGTGCACTCGGGACACCGCTGGCGGCCGCCCGGGGCGGCATCGACATCCTCGTCAGCAACGCGGGCCTGGGCTGGGCGGGGCCGCTCGGCGAGATTCCCGCCGAGAAGGTCACCGAACTGGCCACCGTCAACCTGGCCGCGCCCATCGAACTGACCCGGCTGCTGGTTCCGGGCATGATCGAGCGCGGCCGGGGCGGGGTGGTGTTCGTGTCCTCCATCGCCGGGGTCACCGGCGTCCGCGGCGAGGCGGTGTACGCGGCCACCAAGGCCGGGCTGGGCGGCTTCGCGGAGAGCCTGGCCTACGAGGTGCGGGGCCGGGGCGTGGCCGTCAGCCTGATCGTGCCCGGGGTGATCGACACGCCGTTCTTCAGCCGGCGCGGGCGGCCCTACGGCCGGGCCCGGCCCGCGCCGCTGCCGGCCGGGCAGGTGGCCGCGGCGATCGTGTCCGCGCTGGAGCACGAGCGGCCCGTGGTCTACGTGCCGGGGTGGCTGCGGTTCCCGGCCTGGCTGCACGGCACGGCACCGGGCGCCTTCCGCGTGCTCGCCGCCCGGTTCGGCGACCCGGGCTACTAGCCTGCCCGCGTTCGTTGCTGATGAATGCGACGTTCATCAGCCAAGAACGTGATGATTGCTACGTTCATCACTTTCGCGTGCGGCGGGGCGGGGCTCAGCCGGCGGCCGGGCCGGCGCCCAGCACGCCGGTCTCCAGGTTGCGGACGAACTGCTCAAGCAGCCGGGCGCTGACGTCGCCCATCACGCCCCGGCCGAACTGAGCGACCCGGCCGCTGATGGACAGGTCGGTGACGATGGACACGGTGGTGCCGCCGCCGGCCGCGGCCATCTCCGCGGTCACCGTGGCGGCCGCGTTCCCCTGGCCACGGGTCTCGCGGCCGGACGCCTTCAGCACCACCCGGTGCCGTGCCTCGTCCTTCTCCGCGAACGACGCCGTGCCCCGGTACTGGGCGGTGATCGGGCCCACCTTGATCTTCACCTGGCCGTGGTAGGCGTCCCCATCCACCCCGGTCAGCTCGGCGCCGGGCAGGCACGGCGCGATCCGCTCCACATCGGTGAGCACCTGCCACGCCTGGTCGACCGGCACCGGAACCGAGAACTCATGGACAAGCTGCATGGGCCCAACCTAAAAGACTTCTCCCGCCGGCACCCCGCGCACCCCGCGGATCGGCGATCATGGCGGCAGGACATCCGCCGCGGCCCCCCTGCCCGGCGGCGCTCGGGAGACGCCCATGACACAGCAGCCTGGCCCGCCAGCCGCGGCCCGCGGCAGACCGTGGCTCGCCGCGGCCGGGGCGGCCCTGATCGTGGCCGGCCTGGGCATCGAAGGGCCCGCCCGCCGGTACGTCGTGGCCGAGTCCGCGCAGTTCCTGGCGTTCGCGATGGCCGGGCCCGCGCTGCTCGTGCTCGGCGCGCCCTGGCGGCTGCTGCGCCTGACCGGCCCGCTGGACCGGCTGGCCGCCGCGCGGCGGCGAAAGACCTCGTTCCTGCGCGCGGCCGCCTTCCTGCTGGTGTTCATCGGCGTCAGCGCCGCCTGGCGGCTCCCGCCGGTGATGGACGCGCTGGCCCGGCACCCCGTGCTGGTCCTGCCGGAACTGATCACGCTGCTGGCCGCGGGCACCGCGCTCTGGCTGGAACTAGTCCCCTCGCCGCCGCTCGCGCCCCGGCTGCCCAAGCCGCACCGCGCGGCCATCGCGGCACTGGCCATGTGGTCCACCTGGGCGGTCGCCTACGCGCTCGGCATGTCCAACCATGCCGTGTTCCACGGCTACGACCCGGCCGGCGGCGCACTGAGCGCGGTCGCCGACCAGGAGATCACCGTCGGGCTGGTCTGGGCGGTGTCGGCCTTCTGCTTCGTGCCTGTCGTGTTCGTCACCCTGCTCACCTGGCTGTCGGCCAGCGACAATCCGGACGAGGAACTGCAGCGCCTGGCCCGCGACGAGCGCCAGCACCCCGTGGTCAGGGGCTGGGGCCGCCCGGCGCGCGGCAGGCCGGGCTCCTGACCCGGCTGCGCGCCCCCGGGACGGCCCCGCAGCGGGCGCCCAGGCACCTTTCACGGACGGTGACGAGTAGCCTGGAGTCGTGCTGACAGACAATCCGCCAGGCATGCCAGCCTGGCGCCGCGCAAGCCATTGCGGCACCGCGCGGCACTGTGTCGAAGTGACGGTCACCACCGACACTTCCCGCTGGCCGCACAAGGCCGACGCCGAGAAGCTGTACCTGATGCGCGACTCCAGGAAGCCGGACGGCCCGGTGCTCGCGTTCACGCCCGAGGAATGGGAAGCGTTCACCCTCGGCGTCAAGGACGGCGAGTTCGACCTCCCCTGACCGGGCCCGTTCCGCACCGGGTCCGCGGTGCCCGCCCCGCAAGCCAACTGGCGCCCTTTCCGCGCCGGAATGGGCACAACGCCTTGTAGCCGGCTAATCACTTAAAGGCCTCTTTGACCCCCTACGGGTCTATGGCCAGGGCGGTAACGGTTACGTCACGATTCCGAAACTCTTGACACCCGGGTCTTTAGGCATCTGTGGCGCGTTCCTAGGTTTAAGTTGCGTACTCCGCAGCAGCCGTATGGGACCTCGCCGGATAACTACCGGTGACAGTTCCCCTTGGGGCGGACGAAGTGCGGAGTGGCCGTCCTACATCGTGGTCGTCGTGGTCAGGAGCACGGCAAGGTGCAATACGCAATGCTGCCTCGGGCAGTGCTGGGTGCCAGCGTGATCAGGTGCCCCGTTCCGCCCGCGCTGCATGCTGCCGTGGGGCGTGCCGCGCCCCCGGCCCAACACGATGCGGACGCCTTGTCTGGTCGGAGCACGCCGGCGCAACGATGCGCCTGGCGCCTCCCCGTGTAGAAGGAGCCGCGACCATGGGGCCAGCCCCACAGGAACGAAGCAGCCGCAGAGCCTGGAGGCTCGGCGGCCGGATGACCATGGCGGTGGGTGCAGGCGCGGTCGCGCTGGCGCTCGTCGCCGCCGGCTGCAGCAGCAGTAGCAGCACCACGACCGGCAGCGGCACCACGACCGGCGCGAAGGTCAAGGGCGGCACGGCGGTGTGGGCACTGCCCCCGTCGTCCACGCCGAACTACATCTTCCCGTTCGAGTCCAGCGCCTACATCAGTGTCATCAACTCGGACAACTTCGCCCAGCTGATGTACCGGCCGCTGTACTGGTTCGGCGACGGGGCGCAGCCGCTGATGAACCCGTCCCTGAGCCTGGCGAGCGCGCCGACCTGGTCGGGCAACACCGCCACCATCAAGCTCAAGAGCTACATGTGGTCCGACGGCACCCCGGTCACCACGGCCGACGTGATGTTCTGGATCAACATGCTCAAGGCCGTCGGCCCGACCGACTGGGGCGCCTACAGCGGGTTCCCGGCCTCGTTCGTGTCCAACATCAAGGTCGTCAGCCCCACCGAGCTGCAGATCACCACGAACAAGGCGTACTCGCACACCTGGTTCCTGTACAACGACCTGTCGCAGATCACCCCGATGCCCCCGGCGTGGGACAAGACCGCCTCCGGGCCGTCGAGCTGCGCGACCAAGGTCGCTGACTGCGCCGCCGTCTACAAGTACCTGGACGCCCAGTCCAAGGCGCTGACCACCTACGTCGGCTCACCGCTGTGGTCGGTCGTGGACGGCCCGTGGAAGCTGTCGGCATTCAACGCCGACGGTCACATCACGTTCGTGCCGAACCCGAAGTACTCCGGCCCGGTCAAGCCGAGCCTCGCGCAGTTCCAGGAGGCGCCGTTCACCACGGACTCGGCGGAGTACAACGTGCTGCGGTCGCCGGCCGCTGGCGGGCAGAAGATCGACGTCGGGTACCTGCCGTCGCAGGACGCCCCGGCCAAGCCCGCAGGCTCCAGCCCGCTCACCGCGGGTTCCAACCCGCTGTCCGGTTACTCGCTGTCGCCGCTGTACGTCTGGGGCATCAACTACTTCGTGATGAACTTCCAGAGCAGCACCGGCAACGGCCCGGTCATCAACCAGCTGTACTTCCGCCAGGCCCTGGCCTACCTGCTCAACCAGGAATCGGTCATCAAGGGCCCGCTGCGCGGTTACGGCACGCTGACCCAGGGCCCGGTCGGGAACACTCCGGTGACCCACTACCTGTCGCCGCAGCAGAAGGGCGGGCCGATCTTCCCCTACAGCCCGGACAAGGCCAAGAGCCTGCTGTCCAGCCACGGCTGGAAGGTCACCCCCAACGGCGTGACCACCTGCACGAACGCGAGCCTGTGCGGGCCTGGCATCAAGTCCGGTCACCAGCTGGTCTTCAACATGCCGTACGCCTCGGGCACCCAGTGGATCACCCAGGAGATGCAGCAGCTGCAGTCCAACGCGTCCCTGGTCGGGATCAAGATCAACCTTGAGCCCAAGCCGTTCAACCAGGTCACTGCCCTGGCCGCCGGCAACTGCAAGGTCGCACACATCCCGTGCGACTGGGACCTGGCCAACTGGGGCGGCGGCTGGTCGTTCGCGCCGGACTACTCGCCGACCGGCGAGACGCTGTTCCTGTGCGGCGCCATCGCGAACTCCGGCGGGTACTGCAGCAAGACCAACGACAACTACATCAACACCACGCTGTCCAGCGACAACCCGCAGGCCATGTACACCTGGCAGAACTACCTTGCCGAGCAGCTGCCGGTGATGTTCCAGCCGAACGGCGCGTACTCGCTGACCGAGATTGTCAACAACCTCAAGGGCGTCACTCCGCAGAGCCCGACGCTCGGCTTCAACCCGGAAAACTGGTATTTCGTGAAGTAGTAATGTCTGGCACATGACCCTCGCGGGTCGCGTGCTTGGTCCCGTCTGTGGCGCCGGTCACCCCGGCGCCACAGGCGGGGACCGGAAAGGGGCCAGCGTTGGCAGCATTCATGATCCGCCGGGTGCTCCAGTCGATCGTGGTACTGCTGATCGTGACGCTGATCACGTTCGCGCTGCTGCGGTCGATCCCCGGCAACGTCGCAGTCGCGGTGATGGGCCCCGGTGTCTACCGCGACCCGGCCGCCATCAAGCTCTTCGATAGCACCTACGGCTTCAACCTGCCCTGGTACCGGCAGTACTTCCTGTGGGTGGGCCATCTCGCCCGGGGCCAGCTCGGGTACTCCTGGACGCTCAACCAGAGCGTCGCCTCCCTGCTGGCGGACCGGCTGCCCAAGACCATCGTGCTGGTCGGGATCTCCACGCTCCTGGCGCTGGTCCTCGCCATCCCCATCGGGGTGATCCAGGCGGTGCGCCGCAACAAGCTGACCGACCACGCGTTCAACGCGTTCTCCACGATCTTCTACGCCACGCCTGCCTTCCTCATCGGGATCGTCGCGATCCTGGTCTTCGCCATCAAGTTCCCGATCCTGCCGCCAGAGGGCCCGCAGGGTGAGGGCCTGGGCGCGGTGTTCACCAACTTCAACGCGCTGATCTTGCCGATCGCCACGCTGTGCCTGATCACGATCGCCCTGTTCAGCAGGTACATGCGCTCCTCGGTGCTGGACAACCTCACCGAGGACTACGTCCGCACCGCGCGGGCCAAGGGGGCCAGCGAGCGGCGGGTGCTGATCCGGCACGTGCTGCGCAACTCGCTGATCCCGATCGCGACCCTGCTCGGGCTGAGCCTGCCCGGGATTCTCGCGGGCGCGCTGATCACCGAGGCCGTCTTCAACTACCCCGGCATGGGGTATCTCTTCTACCAGTCGGCTCTCAAGCAGGACTATCCGACACTTCTGGGCTTTACCGTCGTGGTGTCGCTGGCAACCGTGGTCGGGTCGCTGCTGGCGGATATCGCCTACGCGGTGCTGGACCCCCGAGTGAGGTACGTGAGCTCATGACGATCAATCTGCCAGCCGACCCCCCGCCCGGCCCCGAGTCATCGGCCATGGGGCTGGCGACCGCTACCTCCCAGCCGCTCGGCGAGGCCTCGGCCCTGGCCCCGGGAATGCTGCCCGCGGGCAAGCCGCGCAGCGCCTTCCGGCGCAGCGTGGACGTGTTCCTGGAGAACAAGCTGGCGGTCACCGGTGTCGCGATCTTTGTCGCGATATTCGCGTTCTGTTTTCTCGGGCCGGTCTTCTACCACACCGACCAGATCCATGTGAACTTCGCGATCGAGAACATGCCGCCGAGCGCGGCGCACCCGCTGGGCACCGACTCCAACGGCTATGACGTGCTCGGGCGGCTGATGGTGGCGGGCCAGATCTCGCTGGAGGTCGGCATCGCGGCGGCGGCCCTGGCCACCGTCGTGGGGGTGCTGTGGGGCGCGGTCGCCGGGTACTTCGGCGGCGTGCTGGACGCGAGCATGATGCGCATCGTGGACGCGCTGCTGTCCATCCCCACGCTGTTCCTCGCCCTGGTCGTGGTGGCCATCGTCCAGCCGACGGTGCCGATCCTGATCCTCGTGATCGCGCTCACTTCCTGGCTCACCACCTCGCGCCTGGTCCGCGGCGAGGCGCTCTCGCTGCGGGTGCGGGAGTACGTCCAGGCAATGAAGGTCATGGGCGGCGGCGGCACCCGGGCGGTGCTGCGGCATATCGCGCCCAACGCGATCGGGACCATCATGGTCAACGCCACCTTCCAGGTGGCCGACGCGATCGCCCTGGTCGTCGCCCTGAGCTACCTGGGCCTGGGCGTCGCGCCCCCGAAGCAGGACTGGGGCGGGATGCTCAGCGACGGTGTCCAGTACGTCTATGACGGCTACTGGTGGCTGATCTTCCCGGCAGGCGTCGCGATCATCCTGGTCATCACCGCGGCCATCTTCGTCGGTGAGGGTCTCCGGGACGCTGTCGAGGTGCGGCTCCAGCGCCGCTAGAACCAAGGCTCTCCCCCGGCCAGCTACCGGCAACGGACATGAACGAGGACGAATGGCTCACCTGCTTGAACTTGACGGCCTGCAGACCGAGATCCGGCTGCGCCGGTCGACCGTGCACGCCCTGGACGGTGTCAGCTTCACCCTGGACCCGGGCGAGTGCCTGGGCATCGTCGGGGAGTCTGGCTGCGGCAAGACGATGACCGCACTGTCCGTCATGCGGCTGCTGCCGCCCGGCGGCCACATCGTCGGCGGGAAGATCATGCTCGACGGCAAGGAGATCTCCGCCCTGTCCGACGCCGACATGCGGCACATCCGGGGCAACGAGATCGGCATGATCTTCCAGGACCCGATGACGTCGCTGAACCCGACGATGCGGATCGGGGACCAGATCTCCGAGACCGTGCTGCTGCACCGGGGCGCGTCGGCGGAGGAGGCGCGCGAGCGTGCCATCGAGGTGCTGGGCCTGGTCGGCATGCCCCGGCCCGCCGAGCGGGTGGGCAACTACCCGCACCAGCTGTCCGGCGGGATGCGCCAGCGGGTCATGATCGCCATGGCGCTGGCCTGTGAGCCCAAGCTGCTCATCGCGGACGAGCCGACCACCGCGCTGGACGTGACGATCCAGAAGCAGATCCTGGAGCTGATCGACAGCCTGCGCAAGCGGCTGTCCATGGCGGTGATCCTGGTCACGCACGACCTCGGCGTGATCGCCGGCCGGGCCGACCGGACCGTGGTCATGTACGCGGGCAAGATCGCCGAGAGCACCACCACCGCCCGGCTGTTCGCCAACCCGCGCCACCCCTACACCGAGGCGCTGTTCGAGGCGCTGCCGGAGAAGGCCGCCGACTCCTCCCGGCGGCTCTACAACATCCCCGGCATGCCGCCGGACCTGACCGCCCCCCCGGCGGGGTGCCGGTTCGCGGCACGGTGCCGCTACGCGCAGGAGACCTGCCGGGCGCAGGAGCCGGAGCTGAAGGGGGACAGCTGGGAGCACGTCTTCCGCTGCTTCTTCCCGGTCGGCAAGGAGGAGCGGGAGAAGCGGCTCGCCGAGCTGGCCGTGGCCGAGAAGAAGGCCGCCGAGGCCGCCGTGGCGCCACCCGCCGCGGCCGGCGGTGAGCTGCTACGGGTGGATCACCTGGTGAAGAACTTCGCGGTGACCTCCGGCGCGGTGCTCCAGCGCAAGGTGGGTGACGTGAGCGCGGTCGCCGACGTCAGCTTCGCGATCGAGCCCGGCCAGACGTTCGGGATGGTCGGTGAGTCCGGCTGCGGCAAGACCACGATCGGCCGCCTCATCGTGGGCCTGGAGAAGGCCACCAGCGGCGCCATCATCCTGGACGGCGAGGACCTGACCAAGCTGTCCACCCGGGAGCGGCGGCAGCGCTGCGACAAGGTCCAGCTCATGTTCCAGGACTCCTACGCCTCGATGGACCCGCGGATGCGGGTCGGCCCGATCCTCCGGGAGCCGCTGGCCATCCAGCGCCGCGGCAGCAAGAAGGAACAGCATGTCAAGATCGAGGAGATCCTGGACGAGGTCGGCCTGCCCCGGGCGGCGATACAGCGCTATCCGCACGAGTTCTCCGGCGGCCAGCGCCAGCGCCTCGGCCTGGCCCGGGCGCTGATCCTGCGGCCGCAGCTCATCGTGGCCGACGAGCCGGTGTCCGCGCTCGACGTGTCGATCCAGGCGCAGATCCTCAACCTGATGAAGGACCTGCAGCGGGACCACGGCCTGACCTACATGTTCATCTCGCACGACCTGGGGGTGGTCCGCTACCTGTCCAACAACATCGGCGTGATGTACCTGGGCAAGCTGGTCGAGGTCGGCCCGGCCGACGAGGTCTACTACCACCCGGTGCACCCCTACACCCGGGGCCTGATCGACACCATCCCGAATGCGGACCCGGTGCTGGAGAAGTCGAAGGTCGCCAAGGGCGTGGCGGGCGAACTGCCCTCCGCCATCGACCCCCCGTCCGGCTGCCGGTTCCGCACCCGCTGCCCGCGGGCGCAGGACCTCTGTGCCGCGGAGGAGCCGCCGCTGCGGCCGTTCGGCGGCACCCACTTCGCCGCGTGCCACTTCCCGCTGACCGAGCCCGCCCCCGCGGCGCAGGCGCAGGAGGCGAGCGTCCCCAGCACGCCATGAGGGCATAACGCCGGCCACGGCGGATAGCGGGTCAGCCGGACCCGGAGAACACTGCCAGGGCCTCGGCGTCGGACGGGACGGTCAGCACGTTCTCGGCGACGAACTCCGCCAGGCCCGGGTACCCGGGCGCGGCGGCCGCCATCGCCCGCCCGGCCTCGCTGAGGTCGTATCCGGTGCGCCGCAGGACGACGTCCGGGCCGAGCAGGGCCCAGTATGCGCCCGGTGTCCCGTAGGGCATGCCGACGCTGCCCGGGTTGACGAACCGGCGGCGGTCGGCGAGGCGGTCGAACGGCATGTGCGTGTGGCCGAGCACCACCGTGGCCTCGGTGACATCGGCGAACCCGGCGCGGAAGCCGGCGACCGGTGAGTCCACCAGCACGATGGCGGTGTCGCTGACCGCCGTGGCGTGGCAGAACCGGACCGGTCCCAGCCCGGTCACCTCCAGCGTGACCGACAGCGGCAGGCCGTCCAGCAGGTCGCGGTGCGCCCGTTCCAGCTGCGCCGCGCAGTACTCGGCGGGCACCCGGGCCACCTCGGGCAGGTCAGGGTCGAGGGTGCCGTCCAGGCGCCGGCGAGTTCCCGCTCGCAGTTGCCCCGGACCCAGACCGCCCGCTCGCCCAGCCCGGCCAGCCGCTCCAGGGTCTGCGCGGGCATCGGGCCGGTGGCCATGTCGCCGTTGAGCACGATCACGTCCGCCCCGGCGGCCTCGGCCTCCGCCAGCACGGCGTCGAGCGCCGGCAGGTTGCCGTGGATGTCGGCAAGAACAGCGACCCGCATGCCAGCTCCTCCCGGTTGCCCGGTCCCCAGTGGCCGGCCACTCGTGGTCATGGCGTTCTGGCCGCTGTGGCGTGGCACACCAAATCCGAAACCGGCCTGAGCGGCCTGGCTTCCATGATCACGGACGATTCTCCGCACATGGAACGCGGGAAATCGTCCGTGACCATGGGTGCGCTGCCGACGGAGCGACCAAAGCGCCATGATCACGGGGTTGATCGGCTTGCTTCCATCCTCGCCGCGCCGGCCCGGGCCGCAAGGCCGCTTCGCCGCGGGCTGAACCGCCCCGGCGGCCGCGCAGCCTCGGACCGGCCGGGGACGCCGCGCGCCCGCGGCGCGGGCCCGGGCCCGCCGGGAAGGCGGCTCAGCCGGCGCCCGGGCCGCCGGCGAGGAGTTCCACGATCTCGGCGGCGGGGCGCGCGGTGGCCGCCCTGAAGCCCTCGCCCGCCCACAGGTTCATCCGGCCGGTGTCGCCCGCCGCCGCGGCGGCCGCCCGCAGCGGCCGGGTGGCGAAGTGCACCTCGGGGTAGGCGCCGGGCGCGTCCGGGTGATCCAGCATGAAGCGGTTGACCAGGCCGCGCGCGGGCCGGCCGGTGAACGCGCGGGTGACCGCGGTCGCGGTGAACGCCGGATCCGCGAGGGCCGCCTTGTGCAGGGGGCTCGCCCCGCTTTCCGGGCAGCGCAGGAACGCCGTGCCGCACTGGACCGCCACCGCACCACCGGCCAGCGCGGCGCGGACGTCCGTGGGGCTCATGATCCCGCCGGCGGCGATCAGCGGCAGGCCGGTGACCGCCGCGACGTCGCGGAGCAGCCGGTGCAGCGGCACGGCCGGCGGGCTGGCGGGAACGGTGAAGGTGCCGCGGTGGGCGCCGGCCTCGGGGCCCTGGACGCACAGGCCGTCGGCGCCGCGCGCGGCCGCGAGCGCGGCCTCCTCCGGTGCGGTGACGGTCACCCACATCTGGCTCCCGGCGGCCCGGAGCGCCGCGATGACGCCCGGTTCCGGGCAGCCGAAGGTGAAGCTGACGGCCGCCGGCGGATCGGCGGCCAGGGCCGTTAGCTTGCCGTCCCAGTCGTCGTCGGCCCAGTCCGGCGCGCCCGGGCGGACGCCCAGCGCGGCGGCATCCGGCTCCAGTTCGGCGAGGTAGCGGATGACCGCGGCGCGGTCCGCCGCCGGCGCGCCGGGCACGAACACGTTGACCCCGAACGGGATGCCCGCGGCCCGCACCGCGTCCATCTCCGCCCGCATCGCGGCGGCCGTCTTGTACCCGGCGGCCAGGAAGCCCAGCGCGCCCGCGGCGGAGGCCGCGATCACCAGGCCGGCCGTGGAAGGGCCTCCGGCCATCGGCGCCACGATCACCGGGCAGCGGGCCAGGCCCGCAAGGACATCAGCCATGCCCACTAGATTGCCCGGGAAATCGTCCCTGCGCACGGCACCTGGGCGGGATCAAGGGTTACGGCAGGATCCCGGCCTGCCGGTGGTTCCGTAATGCAATGAAAGCTGGTGGGCGGGGCCTGGCGCGGTGCGGCAGGCACGGGCCGGCGCCGGTCAGATCCAGCTGTGGAACCACATCCGGGCCGTCCAGGACGCGAACGGGAGGGTCTGCCCGGCGAGGACCGGATACAGGTAGTAGAAGTTCGCGACGACCGCGAGCAGGTAGCCGCCGGCGACGGCCGCGCCGGCCACCCGGCGGTTCGGCCCGGCCAGGGCCGGGCCGAGGATCAGCCCGAGGCACAGCGTGATCGCGATGACCAGGAACGGGTCGAACACCACGGCGTAGTAGTAGAACTCGGTGCGGTGGTCGTGCCAGTAGAACCAGAGCCACGGCACCCAGCCCGCCGCGACGCCGAGCAGCACCGCACCGGTGCGCCAGTCGCGGCGGGTCAGCCACCAGGCCAGGCAGATCACCAGCGCGGCGGCGCCGCCCCACCAGATCAGCGGCGTCCCTATCGCCAGCACCTCCTGCTCGGTGGACGAGGGGACCCCGCCGCAGTGGCCCGCCGGCAGGCAGTTGGAGTAGAACGAGATCGGCCTGGCCAGCACCGGCCAGCCCAGCGGGTTGGACTTGTACGGCTGGTAGGCCTGCAGCCCGAGGCCGTACCCGAGCATCGACTTGTTGTACTGCAGCCAGGCCACGATCGTGCTGGCCGGGTGGCCGCCGTTGAGCGCGGCGCCGTTGCGGTCGAACCCATAGCTGGTGGCGAACCAGCCGGTCCAGGTGAGCACGTAGACGGCGGCTGGGATGACTGCGAACCAGACCGGCAGCCACGGCACGTCGCTGCGGACCGTGCCGCGCAGCCCCGTGCCGAACCCGGCGGCCCGCCGCGCACCCAGGTCCCAGGCCACCACCAGGGCGGCGAAGGCGGGCAGGTACCACACGCCGTTCCACTTGGTCGCGCAGGCGCAGCCCAGGCACAGGCCGGCCAGCAGCAGCGGCCAGCGAAAGCCGAGCCGGGGCCCGTCGGCATCCCCGCGCCCGGCCGCCGCCAGGACGGCCCTGGTCCGGTCCCGGTCGAGCACCAGCAGGCCGAAGGCGGCCAGCACCCAGAACATGACGAAGATGTCCAGGATCGCGGTGCGGCTCAGCACGAACTCCAGCCCGTCCAGGGCCAGCAGCAACCCCGCGGTGCAGCCGAGCAGCGTCGAACGGGTCATCCGGCGCGCGATCCGCGCCGTCATCAGGATGGCCAGCGAGCCCACCACGGCGACGGCGAACCGCCAGCCGAACGGGGTCAGCCCGAACAGCCACTCCCCGACCGCGATGAGCATCTTGCCGAGCGGCGGGTGGACCACGTACTCACCCTTGGTGCCTTCCAGGATGTGCGTGCTGCCCCGGGCCAGCAGCGTGTTGACGTTGCTGACGTGGTCGATCTCCACGCCGTGCCTGAGGATCCCGTAGGCGTCGGGGACGTAGTAGGTCTCGTCGAACAGCACGGCACGCGGCAGGCCCAGCCGGTTGAAGCGCAGGAACGCGCCGAAGAGCGTCACCAGCAGCGGGCCGGCCCACCCCCACAGGACACTGCCCGGCATCGGCGGCACCATCCGGTCAGGCAACTCCGGGCCGGTGGGCGTCGGGCTGGGCACTTTGCCGATATTACGGCCCAGAAGCGCCAGGAAGGCAGTCCTTGGACGCGGCAACGGCTCGATCTGGTACCGAATGGGCAAACCTGCGTTGGCGCAGGTCGCACCGTATGGCACCATGACGGAAAGGTGGTGGCCGCCGGGGAGCAAAGGGCAGCGTTTGACAGCGTTTCTGATCCGCCGGGTGCTTCAGTCCATCGTGGTGCTGCTGATCGTGACGATGATCACGTTCGCGCTGCTACGAATGATCCCCGGCAACGTCGCTGTCGCGGTGATGGGGCCGGGTGTCTACCGGGACCCGGCCGCGATCAAGGTCTTCGACGCCGACTACGGGTTCAACCTGCCCTGGTACCGGCAGTACTTCCTGTGGCTCGGCAACCTGCTCCGGGGCAACCTGGGCTTCTCCTGGACGCTCAACCAGAGCGTTGCCTCACTGCTGGCCAACCGGCTGCCCAAGACCATCTGGCTGGTCGGGCTGTCGACCCTCCTGGCACTGGTCGTCGCGATCCCCTGGGGGATGATCCAGGCGGTGCGCCGCAACAAGCTCACCGACCACGTGCTCAACGCCACCGGCACGATCTTCTACGCCACACCGGACTTCCTGATCGGCATCGTCGCGATCCTGGCATTCGCCATCGAGATCCCGATCTTTCCCCCGGAGGGCCCGCAGGGCGAGGGTTTCGGCGCGGTCATCTCGAACTTCAACGCGCTGATCCTGCCGGTGTGCTGCCTGTCGCTGACCACCATCGCCCTGTTCAGCAGGTACATGCGGTCCTCGGTGCTGGACAACCTCACCGAGGACTACGTGCGCACCGCCCGGGCCAAGGGCGCCAGCGAACAGCGGGTGCTGATCCGGCACGTGGCAGCGCAACTCGATGATCACTATCGCGACACTGCTCGGGCTGACCCTGCCGGCGATCCTCGGCGGCGCGCTGATCACCGAGGCGGTGTTCAACTACCCCGGGATGGGCTACCTGTTCTACCAGTCGGCCGAGCGGCAGGACTACCCGGTGCTGCTGGGCTTCACCGTGGTGGTCGCGGTGGCGACCGTGATCGGGTCGCTGCTGGCCGACCTCGCCTACGCGGCGCTGGACCCCCGGGTCAGGTACGTGGAGGCAACCTGACCTGCGGACGGCCGCCCGCCTGGCCGGCGCCCGGTTCGTGCTGACGATCGGGGTCGATAGCGCCTCCCGCCAGCGAGGGCTCCGCGCGCGGGCCGCCACGGCCGGCCTGCGATGCTCGGGGCCATGGCCAAGATCGGATCAGTGGTGCTGAACGTCACCGATATCGGCAGGGCGGCGGCCTTCTGGCGTGGCGCACTCGGCTACGTGCCCCGCGCGGCTGGCTACCTGGGCGCTCTCGTGCCGGAAACCGGTGCGGGCCCAGCGCTTCTGCTGGACGAGACCGACGGCACCCATCTCGACTTGCACGTACCCAGCGAGCCGGAGCAGCAGGCCGAGGTCGAACGGCTCATCTCGCTCGGGGCACAGCGCGTGGATTGGGCTTATCCCGAGGGAGCCAGCTTCGTGGTGCTCGCCGACACCGAAGGGAACCTCTTCTGCGTGGTGAACACTGAGGGCAGCCAGCGGGTCTGACCCGGGCACCGGATGGGGCTGGCGGGCGTACTCTGCTGGCATGGCCGGCGCCGATCACCAAGGGACGGTCCCGGAGTCCGGTCCCAGGAGCGGCACGCCGGTGCGGCCTCGGCGGCCGCCGAGGCGGCCAGCGGGCATGACCTCGCCCGTCGTGCTGGTCTATGGCCTGCTCTTGCTGCTCTGGATCGCGCTTGCCGCCCAGGCTGCGTACCAGCGTCAATGGATCAGCTTCGCCGGGTACACCGTGGTCGCCGTCGTCTTCCTGGTCATTCCTACCGGGGCGATGAGGCGGCTGGGCCGTTCCGTGCCCGGCCGCCCCCGGGGCACCGAGCACCCCGGCGCGGCTGCGAATGACCGTGACCCGCCGGGAAGCGCCCCCTCGTAGGATGCAGCCGCGCTGTTCCCCGCCGTGTCTTTCAGCCGGCTGGCTTACTCGACCTCGTTGAGGATGCGCTGCATCCGCTCCAGCCGGTCGCGAAGCTCATCCAGCCGCACGCTGATATCGGTGAGCCTGAGATCGGTGTGTTCCTGCGCGGTGATCGCCAGATCGCTGAGCCGCTGGTACTCCTCGGCCAGCGCCCGGTAATCCGCACCGCTGGTCAGCTGAGCTCTGGCCTGCCTTGATGTGCCGAGGTAGCGGGTCGCCACCCAGACCGAGATCACGACCGCGATCATCAATGGAATGAGCAGCTCCACGTAGTCACTCGGCTTCATTGCCGCGCTCCCACCGCAAGATCGTTTTCCGGGCTTAGTGTCCGCGCTGCCACCATGATCGCCTCAGGCGTCAGCCGCAGCGCGAAGGGCGTTACCTCGTAGAACTTCATCGCCTTGCCGTCCTCCGATACTTCGATGCCAGCCGATACCAGCCCGGCGGCCTCCAGCTTCCGCAGGTGAACCTGCAACAGGGCGCGGCTGATGCCCAGTTCGCGAGCCAGTTGGCTCACGTAGTTGCGCTCTTGGGCCAGGGCGGCAACGACCCGCAGTCGATGCGCATTGGCCAGGGTTCCCAGAACGCGCAGGAGTTCGTCGCCGGTCATGCCCTACTCCGTAACACTTTTTGGCACCTGCAAAGAAAAGTTAGCAGGCAGTGTACGAGCGGTCAAGTGACCGGACGCTCAGCCACGGCGAAGCCGGCTGCGAGCCATCCGGCCGGCCGTGCATATGACCAGACGGAGCGGGGAAGCCCGGGTATGTGGAGATCGACAGGGTGGACCGGCTCGCCGAGGACCTGCAGGGGGTACGCCGCACCGCGCGGGATGGCCTGGCCGAGTGGCGGTACCACGGCAGGCTCGTCGCGCGCCAGCTTGACGACGCGCATCTGGTGATCCGCGCCGATTTCAGCTACCGCGACTCCGTGCTGCGGCAGTTTCCCGGAACCTTCAGCGTCCCGGCCCGGTACCGCAAGCACATGATGATCGTCGCAGACCTCGCGGCAGGCGATGCCGGTGCCATCGAGGACGCCCTCGAAGCAGCGTGGCAACTGCAGCGCTGCGCCGGCTGACGCGGCTGGCCGTCCTGGCCCGTTCCTCATGCCGGGCGGTTGGCCCGGCGCCCTGCCCCCCAGTAGAAGGGCCCTGCCGTCGAGGTGACCTTGATGTCCCAGCCGAGTTGCCGGAGTTGTCTTTCGAGGTCCGCCGGCCGGTGGGGCATTTTCACGAGCCGGTAGGCCGTTCCGTCAGGGACCTGCCGCAGGATGGTCGAGGACGATGGGCCTTCTACCAGTTCGTCCGGGGTGCGGTACGCATCGTCCGCGAAGAACACCCGGCCCGCTGGCCCGAGGCATTCGGCCACGAGTGACCAGAAGGACTCAAAGCGCCCGGCCGGGACATGTGAGAGCCAAAAGCCCATGAAAACCACGTCGTAGCGACGACCGGGCTTCCAGGCGAAAATGTCAGCCTGAACGAAGCGCACCCGCTCGCTGCCGATTCGGGCTGCCGCGATGGCGAGCATCTCCGGGGACGCGTCCACCGCGGTGACATCCGTCGCGTGGCGGAGCAGTGGGCCGGTCCACACGCCAGGACCGCAGGCAAGCTCCAGCACGCTGCCGGCCGGCTGGAATGCATCGAGCGCTTCGGTCAATTCATCGCCGCCGGGAAGATCCAGGCCCTGGTCGAGATAATCCGCGGCCAGAGCCCGGTAGTAGGCGATCTGCTCGGCGAGCAGACGGTCGGCTCCCGCACCGTCAGCCGGTCTCGTGCCGCCACCCTGATGCTCCGTCTCACTGCCTGCGGCACGATTGCCGCTATCGGGACCCTGTTCCGATTCTGTTTCCATGCCCGCAACAATCGAGGTTGCCCCGGGGGCAGAGTCAACAGCATTCCTGCGGCCCTCGCGAAGTTCCTGCGGCCCTCGCGAACCCGCCGGCCACACCGCCGCCCCTGAGTTGCGCACTAACGTCGGCGCCGTCCACCGATCACGGCCGACGGTGCGGGCACTGTCAGGGGTCCGGCGTAGCGTTTAGCGGGGAACATCAGGACCGGGAGAGCGATGAGGTTGCCTGCCCGCGCCGGTCCGCACGGGCAGGCAACGATCAGCCTGAAAAGGGGTCCGCCACCATGAGCGAGCCGAAGACGTACACGCTGGAGGCACCGGGCGCGGTGCTGCACTACGACGTGCGGGACAACGGCGGCGCGGAGCATCCGGTCCTGCTGCTCATCGGGTCGCCGATGGGAGCCTCCGGCTTCGCCGCCTTGGCTGACCAGCTCACCGACCGCAGGGTGGTGACCTACGATCCCCGCGGGACCGAGCGCAGCCAGCGCACCGACGGCCAGCCGCCAGGGTCGGTGCCCGGTGAGCACGCCGAGGACCTGCGCCGACTGATCCAGGCGCTGGGCGCCGGGCCGGCCGACGTCTTCGGCAGCAGCGGCGGCGCGGTCAACGCGCTGGCCCTGGTGGCCAGTCATCCCCGGCTGATCCGCACCCTGGTGGCGCACGAGCCACCCGCCGCCCAGGTGCTGCCGGACCGTGAGCCCGTGCTGGCCACGTGCGCCGACATCCGCGAGACCTACCAGCGCAGTGGCTTCGGCCCGGCGATGGCCACGTTCATCGCGCTGGTCAGCCATGCCGGCCCGATCCCGCCGGGCTTCCCGGGGCAGCCCGCTCCCGATCCCGCCGCTTTCGGGTTGCCCGCCCGCGACGACGGTTCCCGCGACGATCCGCTGCTCGGCCTGCACATGACGGCCTGCGTCGGCTACCAGCACGACTTCGGCGCGCTCCGCGCGGCGACCACCCGCATCCTGCTCGGCGTCGGAACCCAGTCCGGCCAGATGCTGGCCGGCCGTGCCGCCGTGGCCGTGGCCGAGCGGCTCGGCACCACGCAGGTCACCTTCCCCGGCGGTCACGACGGCTTCCGCAGCGACCCCGGCGCTTTCGCCACCGTCCTGCGCACGGTCCTGGACGGCTGAGTTTCGCAGCAGGCCGGGCCTCCGCCGTCAGGCTGTCCCGGGCTTTGCGCCGTGGCACAGTTCCGCCTAGGCGGGCAGCCCGGGCGGGCAGCTGACTGCCTGCCCGGGCCGCCATTCATGTGGGTCTGTTACTGGCCGCTCTCTCGGCGCGATTCAGCAGCTGTTCGCGGCCGTGACGCACAAGAACGCCCTGGCTTCGAGCGTATTGCTCGGGCCGTTGCCCGGGTCAGTCGTGGTGTTGGGTTCGAGGGCTTGCACATAGTGGACGCCCGCCTTGGCCAGGCGGGGGACGGTTATGGTCCCGCTCAGGTGCGGCGGGACCACGGTGCCTGCGGGACGCCCGCTACAGGCCGCGGCAGTGGCCCCCGTAAAGCAGTAAACGGCTGGGCTGGCCGCCAGCGCATTGACGACTGGCTTGCCGTTGATGGTCACGATGAAGCCGGGAACACCGGCGGCCGCGTTGGGAGCCCCGGTGAGGGCCGCCCCCCACCAGCAGTGGCTCGTGGCCTTGACCGGCGTCGGGCAGGCGCCGACCTTGTCGCTGGCGTTCAGCGTCCCGCCGCCCTGGCCGATGCTGCCGGGGTGGACTCCCAGGGTCGGCTGGTTCGGCATTGGCTGGGTGCCATAGATGACGTTGCCGAAGTTCAGCCCGGTCGTGGTGGCCAGATCGGCCACGGTCACCACGCAGTTGGTCAGACCGGCGTTCACCTGAGCCTGGGTGGGCGGGCAAACCGCATTCGGGTCCAGGGCCGAAAAGGCGGGTGATCCCCCGGTCGCCGTTACCGTGATGGTGGCGCTCAGGGTACCGGTGGGACTCGTCGTGACGGCCATGCCCGTGGAGAGATCCGCCTCGCGCGTCGCGGCCGACGACGGGCTTATCACCCCGGCCAGTGGACTGGTCTGGGCGACGATCAGCAGGGTGCTGTCCGGCAGGCCGGTGCAGTTGACGGTGACCGGCGTCCCCCCTGTGTTGCTGGCCGCGAACCCTACCGGGCTGCCGTTGTACGTGCAGCTTGACGTCGACGGCGGGATCGGAATAGCCGACGCAGGCGCGGCGGCCAGGACGACGGTGCCGCCGAGCAGGGCGGCCCCCAGCCCAAGCACACCTGCCGCCGCACTTACACGCCGCAGGACGCTCCTGCGGAAATGGCCTTGACGTGACATAAACCCTCCATCGCCGGATCGTTTCTCTAATTTGATTTGGCGAGCCCATAAGCCGGCCGGTGCCCCACGCCTTCCACTCTCGGTTATCTGCCAGCTACGCATTGACGCGAATTTTCAAGGCAAGCCCACCCCGACCCAGTGTTGAGCCCGCGGTGCAGCGTGTCAACAAGGATCGAATGTCCCGGCAGGCGCGAGACAACCCACTATTTGCAAAGCCAGCCCTCCGTCTTTTCGCACGTGCGTCGCCTGCGCGCGGGGGCTCTTGCCCGGCCTCAGCCATAGCCCAAGCCTGTCGGCGCTACCGAAGCCGCCGCCGTCGAAGACAACGCCAGTGAAGTCGAAGTTCAGGCCTTGCCGGGACACCGCCGCGATCGTCGAGATCGCGATCTACCCCGACCTCGCCTGGCTCGCCACTCGCAGCCTCAGGGCGCGCAGCGCCAGCCGCCGCAACCGCGGTGTGAGCCGACGCTGTCTTCAGGCTCCGCGCGTCAGCGGACGCATCTGGAAAGTACTTGCCTAACTGGAAAGTTCCATGCTACTTTCCATGTAGGCAAGTACTTTCTCAGTTGGGAGACGGCCATGGGCGGCACGCAGCCCCAGCCGACAGGAACCGGGATGACCGGCGACCAGGCGGCAGCCGAGCTGGCCGAGATCCAGCGGCGGCAGGGACAGATCATCAAGGCCGTGCTCGTCCCCCTCTGGTACTGGTGGGCGATGGCGGCCGGGATCGTGGCTATCGGCGCCGCCAGGGACAGCGGGGATCTGCTCCTGCAGGCCGTCGCGATTCCGCTCGCTGTGCTCGTCATGGTGGTGCTGACCGGCGCGATGATCCCTGAGGTGCGCCGCCGCGTCCGGGTGTCCGGCGCCATCCGGCCCGATGCCCGCGGCGTCGCCGCGGTATTGGGCATGATAGTGCTGGTCGACGGGGTGATCATCAGCCTCGCGGCCAGCCTGAGCGCGGCCCGCGTCCCCTACCCCGTTACCATCGCGTCCGCCGCCGGAGCTGCCGTGCTCGTGATCGCCGGGCCGCTGGTGAACCGGTACCTGCGCAGGCTCATGCTGGGCAAGGCCCGGCAGCAAAAGAACGACGCGCGGAGCCCGGAGGCGGCACCCCAATGAGCACGGCTCGGTTCGATGAGCTGATTCACGCGCCGACGCGGCTGGCGATCGTCTCGCTGCTCGCGGCGGCGCAATGGGCCGACTTCAAGTACATCCGCGACGAACTCGGCCTGTCCGACTCGGCGCTCTCCAAACAGCTGTCCACCCTTGAGTCGGTCGGCTACGTCGAGATCCGCAAAGGATTCGTGGGCAAGCGCCCGCGCACCTCAGCCAGCCTCAGCCAAGAAGGCCGCCAGGCATTCGACCAGCACGTGGCGGCCCTTCAGCGAATCATTGCCAGGTCACAGGAGAATGCCGGCGCCCAGCCGACCGCTGCCGCCGACCGCGGGATTCTAGGCCGCAAGACGACGGCTACGCCTTCTCCTTAGCCCAAGGGCCGAACAGATAAAGAGTCCAGATGGACGGACCGATACCGCCGACCAAGAGGGAAACCACAGCCAGCCATCCCCCACCATTCATGAATCATCGGGTAGACCGAGTAGAAAAGCGCCAGTGTCACGCAAACAAATACCCGTGAAAGTAGAGACGGCCTTGCTGGTTCAACCTCTCCGCATGCACCGACGCGGACCTGTCGAAGAACGGCAGGCTCCTCGAGCCAGGGCACGACCGCGCCTGATCGACGATCCGGGTGCGAGCTGTCGGTGAGTCCGGTGACAGGGCGTGGCTCGTGAGACTGAGCCAGGACGGCCGTCGGGGATACGCGCTGGTCTGGGCGACGGCCCGGGTGACGTCTGGGCGCCGGCCAGCGGGTCAGCTGGCCAGTGGCTGGGCGCTGCGCTGGATTTGCTGCAGGAACTCGGCGTTCGAGGTGGTGTCGCGGGATTTGTCGAGCAGCAGCTCGACGGCTTGCTGCGGGCCGAGCTCGGCGAGGACCCGGCGCAGGGTGCCGGTGGCTGCTCTGTCACCGGGAGCCAGCAGCAGGTCTTCGCGGCGGGTGCTGGAGGACAGTACGTCGATCGCGGGGAAGACGCGCTTGCCGGCGAGGTCGCGGCGCAGCCGCAGTTCCATGTTGCCGGTGCCCTTGAACTCCTCGAAGAACACCTCGTCCATCCGCGACCCGGTGTCCACCAGGGCGGTGCACAGCAGGGTCAGTGAGCCGCCATCCTCGGTGTTGCGGCCAGCACCGAGGAACTTGCGCGGCGGGTATAGCGCACTTACCGCCACGCCGCCGGCCAGGATGCGGCTGCTGGCCGGGGCGGCCAGGTTGTAGGCACGGCCGAGCCGGGTGATCGAGTCCAGCAGCACCACCACGTCGCGGCCCAGCTCGACCAGTCGCTTGGCCCGCTCGATGGCCAGTTCCGCGACCGCGATGTGTTCTTCGGCGGCCTGGTCGAAGGTCGCGGAGATCACCTCACCGTGCACCGACCGGCGCAGTTCGGTGACCTCCTCCGGGCGTTCGCCGATGAGTATCACCATCAGGTGCACCTCGGGGTAGTTGGCGGCCACCGCAGCGGCGATCGCCTGCAGCACCATGGTCTTGCCGGCCTTCGGCGGGGCCACGATAAGCCCGCGCTGGCCCTTGCCGATCGGGGTGATCAGGTCGATGATCCGCGCTGTCGGTGAACCGGCGGGTGTTTCCAGGCGGAGCCGTTGCTCCGGGTGCAGCGGCGTCAGTTCCGCGAAGTGGGGGCGCTGAGCGGCCTGCCGCGGATCGAGTCCGTTGACCAGGTCGACCTGGGTCAGCGTCGCGTGCCGCTCGCGTGCCTTGCCCGGCGGGGCTGGCCGCGCGGCGCCGGTGACCTGGTCGCCCCGGCGCAGCCCGTATTGCCGGACCTGGGTGAGCGAGACGGAGGTGTCGGACGGCCCGCGCTGGTAGCCCTCGCTGCGGATGAAGGCCTTCCCGTCGGTGATGTCGAGGAGGCCCGAAACCGGGACCGTCGCGGTGTCCTGGGCAGACGAGGCGTCCGGGGCGGCATGAGTGTTCCCGGGCTGGGTGGCCCGGGGCCGGCCAGAATTCCGGGTCCGCCGGGAGTTCTGGGCAGGCCGGGCGCCGGGAGCCGGGAGCGTGTCTGCGGCCAGCACGCCCGGCGGATTGTCGGTGATTGTGGTCATCAGGGGTATTCCTTTCGTGCAGCACCCGGAATAGGGCACGCCAGAAGAAGCGCCGGGCGGCTAAATGTGAACGCCAGCGGCGACTGGGGAAACGAGCATCCTGGTGAAATCCAGAAGCAGTGGAGAAGGCCGAACCGCTACGGGATGGCCTGCGCCCGCATCAGGTCTTGCCTGGCGGACGGGGCCGTATGGCAAATGCTCGCCGTTACGGCGGGAGAATCCTCGCCTGTGGCCAACCATACAGGACAACACCGGCTGACGGCCAGATCATCCCGTGCTGCCTGCACCGTCGCTGCCTGCGCTGTCCTGGCCCGGCCCGCCCTGGCGCCGCGCGGACAGGCCTCTACTGCAGGCACTTCCATCAGCAAGGATTAAGGCCGGATGTCCTCGTCCGGCCCCGGGCCACTGCCCGAAAACGCAGATGGCTATCCGAAAGGTGATCGCTACGCTGAACAGCGATGGGTCCGGGTCTCGTTTCTCAACGACTGATATGCGCGTCGCCACTGCCAAAAGACCTTAAACCACCACAGCATCCGGCACTCCAACTTCATCGAGCGGACCTGACCAGGACCAGCGACGGCCTTCGGCTGCTGCAAGACCTGCGCCGCTCCCTGCTCGAATCGCCCCGCCAGCTCCGGCCGCGCACGGACGCCGCCGCCCAGCCCGCCGGCGGCTCCGCCGGGTTATCCGGCGGGCTTGCGGGCCAGCCAGACCGTACGGCTGGTGCGGACCGTCAGGTCGTCGCGGGCGGCCAGGGCCGGAGCCAGGGCATCGAGCTCCGCGATGTCACCGGCACTGAGCTTGTCCTCCAGGCTGTGCCGGGCTCGGCAGAGGGTGACCATGGCGTAGCGGGTCACGGAGGCGGCCATCGGCGAGTCCGGCGGCGGCTGCAGCGCGATAGCGAAGCGGCGCTCGGACTCGACCGCGAACCCGGCTTCGGCGAAACGGGCAGGCCAGTCCTCATGCATGTGCATGCCGGCCTCGTCACGACCCCGCGCCATGGCGGTGTGGATCCGCTCCTCGAGCGCCGCGCCCGCCGGGTCGGTGAGAAAACGCGGGAACGACTCCAGCTCCGTGACCGCGAGCAGTCCCCCTGGGCGCAGCATCTGGTAGATCTGCGCGACCGCCCGTGCGGGATCGCCCATGTGGTGCAGCGAGTTGGCGGCCCACACCAGGTCAGCGGTCTTCAGGCCATCAGGCCATGCCTGATCGAGGTCGGCTTGGACGGTGCGGATCCGGTCGGAGAGACCGGACGCGCGGGCCTTGTCCTGGATGTGTTTCAGCATCTCTTCGTTGACGTCCAGCGCGATCACCTCGGCGTCCGGCAACTGCCTGGCCAGCGCCAGGGTGCCGGTGCCCGTGCCGGCACCCACGTCGATGACGCGGGCTCGTTCCGCGAGGTTTGCCGAGACCCATTCGGCTACCTCCCGGTGGTACTCGCTGAGGACCTCCGCGTCGAGGTCGAGCAGGTCAGCCATGTGTTCGTGTGCCATGTCCTCGACGGTACCTCCGGCTTGCCGTTACGGCATAAGCTCTTGCGTATGAAGCAAGACGCCGACCTGGACGCTCTTGTCCGGCAGCGCATCCGGGGTCTGCGCACGTCGGTGGGCTGGTCGCTGGACGAGCTGGCGGCCCGGAGCTACCTGAGCCCGTCCACGCTGAGCCGGATCGAGACCGGTCACCGGCGGATTGCCCTGGATCAGCTCACGCCGATCGCGAGGGCGCTCGGCACCACGCTTGACCAGCTGGTGGAGTCCGACGACGACGCCGACGTGGTGATCAGGCCGTTCCGGGACGAGGCACGTGGCATGACGATCTGGCTGCTGTCGCGGACCGGTGCGCCGCAGGGCATGACGATCGCGAAGCTGCGGGTGACCAGGAAGGTGCCCGCCAGGCTGCGCGTCCACCCGGGCCGGGACTGGTTCACCGTCCTGTCCGGCACCATCGTGCTGCGGCTGGGCGAGCGGACCATCCTCGTCCGGGCCGGCGAGGCGGCCGAGTTCTCCACGATGGTGCCGCATGCGTTCGGCGTGCGAGAGGGAGCCGCGGAGATCCTGTGCATCCTCGACCACGACGGCACGCGCACCCACCTGGGGCCGGGCGGCCCCTTCCCCGAGACCGGCCCCGAGGAGGACTGACCGGCCCGGGAGCGCCAGGAACACGATCCGGCTGGGCTGGCAACGGCCGTCCCGGGCCGGCGGTGCATGTCGTTTTAATCGGTGTCGCCGCTGGCTGGGAGCCGGTACACAAGAGGGATGGCCGAAGTCCCGCTGCCCGGCGGCAACACTACCGGGGCTGTGCTGATCGATGGCGTGATCCACAAGCGAGCGTCGCCGTGGACGCCGACCGTGCACGCGTTGCTGCGGTACCTGGAGGAGGCCGGGTTCCCGGGCGCGCCCCGGGCGCTCGGCTTCGACTCGTCCGGGCGCGAGATGCTGAGCTACCTGCCGGGCGAGAGCATCGGGGACCGGATGCCCTGGCCGGCGTGGGTGTCGGCCGACTCGATGCTGGTGCAGGTCGGCCGGTGGCTCCGGCGGTTGCACGACCTGACCGCCGATTTCCGCCCGCCGGCGGACGAGCGATGGTTCATCGGTGGCGCCATGCGGCCGGGGCTTATTGTCGGCCATCAGGACGCCGCGCCCTACAACGCGGTCGTGGACGGCGAGCGGCTGGTCGGGTTCTACGACTGGGACATCGCCGGGCCGTCGTCGCGGGAGTGGGATCTGGCCTTCTCGATGCTCCCCTGGGTGCCGCTCGCGTCGGACGCGCCGGGTCCGTCGGACGCGCCGGGTCCGTCGGACGCGCCGGGTCCATCGGCCGCGCCTGGTGCGGGCGGGCCGGATGCCGGCGAGCGGCCGCGGCGGTTCCATCTGCTGCTCGACGCCTACGGCTTCGAGGGCGACCGTGAGGTGTTCGGGTCGGTGGTACCGCAGCGAGCGCGGCGACAGGCCGGGGTCATCCGGCGCGCGGCCGCGGCTGGCGATCCGGCGTGCATCGCGCTCCTGCCGATCGCCGGCCTGCTGGAGTCCTCCGCGGTCGACGTCGAAGCGCTCCCGCGCGACTTCTGGCTACGCTGACCATCCCGGGCCCTTGATGCGTGGACCGATGCATCGGGATTATGGATATTAGGCGAAACCAAACCCAGCTCAGCAGCGAGGCAGTCACGGCTCCCTGTTCGGCCGCCGCGGGCCATCAGCTGCCTGGCCTAGCGCGGGCAGGTCGAGGGCGAGGTTATGCGCGGAGCTGAAGGTGTCGGGGTGATCGTGGCCCAGGACGCGGCGGCGGCGCTCCAGTGTGTCCTGGTCCAGGTCGCGGGCGGCCCGCGCCTCGCCAAGCGCGCGCAGGTCGGCGGCCAGGTTGCTCGCGGACTTGAGGGTGTCGGGGTGATTGTGGCCGAGGACGCGGCGGCGGCGCTCCAGTGTGTCCTGGTCCAGGTCGCGGGCGGCCCGCGCCTCGCCCAGCATGCGCAGGTCCATGGCTAGGTTGTGGGCGGAGTTCAGGGTGTCGGGGTGATCGTGGCCGAGGACGCGGCGGCGGCGCTCCAGCGTGTCCTGGTCCAGGTCGCGGGCGGCCCGCGCCTCGCCCAGCGCGCGCAGGTCGGCGGCCAGGTTGCTCGCGGAGCGCAATGTGCTGAGGTGATCCTGGCCCTGCGAGCGGCGATAGCGGCCCAGGGTGTCGTGGTCCAGGTCGCGGGCCGCCCGCGCGTCGCCCAGCATTCGCAGGTCCATGGCTAGGTTGTGGGCGGAGTTCAGGGTGTCGGGGTGGTCTTCACCGAGGACGCTGCGATGGCGCTCCAGTGTGTCCCGGTTCAGGTCGCGGGATTCGGCGTAGCGGCCCAGTTCCCAGAGCGCCCAGGCGAGATAGTGCGCGGCCATCAGCGTGTGCTGATGATCCGCGCCAAGCCGGTCGCGCCACTGCTGCCGCAGATTGCTCATGAGATCCCGCGCGGTACGGGCATCGCCGCGCTCGATCAGATACCAGCACGCGCGGCGAACTAGCTCGCGCAGTGCCGGGTTATCGGTGGCGGCCAGGTCGGCGGCCAGCACGTGCGGCATCAGCTGCGCCCACCGGGCCCAGGTGCCGGGATCGGGCGGGTCGCCGGGATCGCTGGCCGCCAGGATCGCCTCGGTGCACCGGCGCGTGGCGGCGGCGCGGGCCGGGGTGAGCCGGTCGCGGAGGATGGCCTGGGTGAGCCGGTGCATCTGCAGCCCGCGGTGATCGACGCGGGCCAGCGACTGTCTCGACACGTTGGCCAGGGTCTGCCGCCAGGCCAGCGGGTCGGCAGCCCGCGCCGCCAGCTCGCCAGGCAGCACGCCGGCGGCGCCGGTGAACAGGTACTCAGGAATCGGCTCGGGTGCCAGGAATGCGCACAGGCTGGCCAGCTCCGCGGCGGCTGGGTCGTGGCCGGCCAGCCGGTCTGCTATCAAAGCGGTGGCGGCCGCCAGCGACCGCGGGTAGGAGCCCGGCGCGCCCTGGTCAAGCAGCTGCCCGGCCCGGGTCTGCAGCAGGCCCAGGTACTGACTCGCCAGCGTGCCGGTGTCGGCGATGAACCCGGCGGCTTGGGCGATGGCCAGCGGCAGGTCGCCGAGCTCGGCGGCGAGCCGGTTCGCGTCGGTCTCGGTGAGCCGGGGAACCCGGCGCCGCAGCAGCTCGATCGATTCGGCCCGGGTGAGCACGTCGACCTCGATCGGCGTGGCGACCTCGTCCCAGCCGCGCTGGCGGGACGTGATCAGCACGTGCCCGCCGCCCCCCGGCAGCCATGGCGCCACATCCGCGGGCGCCTGCGCATTGTCGAAGATCAGCAGCCATCGGTCACGCTGCCGCAGCTCGGCCAGCACCGCGGCCCGCACCGTCTCGGTCCCGGCTCCGGCCGGAACGCATCCGAGCATCAGCCCGAGGCTTACGACCTGGTCCCCGATCAGCCCATCTTGCTCAGCGTCGATCCACCAGGTCAGGTCATAGCTTGAAGCGAAACGGTGCGCGTACTCGGCCGCCAGCTGGGTCTTGCCCACCCCGCCCATCCCGTACAGCGCCTGCACGACCGCCGCGTGCCCGGTCTGCAGCCTCGCCTGCACCGCGGCCAGCAGATCGTCGCGGCCGGTGAAGGCCGGATTACGGGCCGGGATGTTCCACACCCGGGGCATCGTCTCGGCCGGTCGCCGCCCGGAGCCTCGCAGGACGGCCAGCGCGTCCGCGGCCGGGGTGTGCCCGCGGGCGGCCGCCACGAACAACACGGCCGCCGACTCGGTCATACCCAGCGCCCCGGCCAGCAGCAGCGCGGTGTCCTTGCGGGCGGTGCGGTGGATACCGCGCTCCAGGTCACTGACCGCCCGCAAGGAAAGGCCCGCCGCCTCCGCCAATTCCTCCTGCGTCAGCTTCGCCTCGCCCCGAAGCCGCCGCAGCAGCCCGGCAAAAGAAAGGGAACCCTGCTCCTGCTCCGTCAAGGCCCACGCCCTTCGCAAGCCGACAGACTGCGCCTCGCCACCACCGCTGAAGTAGAGCACGCTGCGCCAACAATACGTCGGACCTGCGCTGCGCGTCATCATGTGGGCGTTCGTGTGGGCGGCTGCGTATGGTGCACGATCCGGCCGCCCGCGAGCCTGGGACCAGAAGCCGAGCGAAGGGGTCATCATGTCCTTCCGCTAAGCCAACGTCCAGGTTTCGTAAGGTTCGTAACCCTTCGGGGGAAGGATGGTTCCATGTCATGAGCAAGAGATCTGCGTCGTACTTCCTCAAAGTGCTGAGCGTGCTGGTGGCGCCTCTCATCCTGGCGGGCCTGACCGCCTCATCGGGGAGTGCGGCTACCGCGACGACTCCGACATTCTTCGGGGCCAAGCTGACCACCCAGAGCCAGCCCTCCAACGCCGAGAACGGCCAGTCGTGCGATGAAAACCACGGAATCCCCCACGGTTCCACCTGCACCTGGGTGGCCATCACCGCATTCGAGAACGGCAGCCATTTCACGGCCCCGAAGACGGGAACCGTCAAGCACGTGAAGCTGGTGTCGTGTGTGGCTGGAAAATTCCGGCTCCAGCTGGCCAAGGCCAACCCGAGCGCCCAAGAGGCCAAGATCGTGGCAAATGGTCCCGAGATCACCTACGCCGGCCAGAGTCCGTGTGGGGGTGCGGGCGGCAACCACTACGTCGTCCAGAGCTTCCCGGTCAACTTGCCTGTCACCAAGGGTGACTACATCGCCATCAAGGCACCATCCACCGGAACGTTGTCGTGCTCGGGTGGCGACGGCTTCCTCCTGTACGCCCCGCCGTTGCCCGTGGGTGGTCCGCTCAAGAAGTCACACTCGGGGGCCAGCTGCGACCTCTTGGTCCAGCTCAGCTACAACGTAGGCGACGGCAGCCGCTCTCCTCATCGCGTCCAGGGGACGTTCGCAAACGACGGGGACCAGGCACCGAATGCCGAGGAAGGATGCCATGCGCAAGACCATTGTCGCACGGGCCACCGCTGGTGCCCTGGATGTGCTGTGCCGGGGCAAAGGCTCACCCGCGGGGAGACGGCGTCCCGGGTCCGGTTCCCTGCTTGCGGCTGCGGTGGTGGTAGTGCTTGGGCTGGCCAGTGCCGCTCCGGCCATGGCCAATACCGCACCGTCCATGATCACCAACGGCAACGATGTCAACATCGCGTTCCAGGGCGCTGACCACAGCCTGCTTTTCTTCTGGGCGGTCGATGGCACGGCCACCTGGCACAAGCAGACGGTGGCGGGCACGGGCACCGCCTTCTCCGCACCGTCAATGATCCCCGACGGCAAAGACGTGAGTATCGCGGTCGAGGGCGCCAACCACAGCCTGCTGTTCTTCTGGAAGGTCAACGGTTCCTCCACGTGGCACAAGGGGACGGTGGCGGCCGCCGGCACCGCCCTCTCCGCACCGTCGATCACGACCGACGGCAACGATGTCAACATCGCGGTCGAGGGCGCTAACCACAGCCTGCTGTTCTTCTGGAAGGTCAATGGCTCCTCCACATGGCACAAGCAGACGGTGGTGGGCTCGGGCACCGCGTTTTCCGCGTTCTCCGCGCCGTCGATGACCACGAACGGCGGCGATGTCAACATCGCCGCCGAAGGCCCGGACGGCGGCCTGGACTTCTACTCGGGGGTCAGCGGCAGCACGACCTGGACCGCCGAGCAGGTCGCGGGCACGGGCACCACCAGCTCCGCGCCGTCGATGATCACCAACGGCGCCGATGTCAACATCGCCGCCGAAGGCGCGAGCAACAGCCTGGACTTCTACTGGGAGGTCAGCGGCAGCGGAACCTGGACCGCCGAGCAGGTCGCGGGCACGGTCACCACCGTCACCGCACCGTCGGTGACCACCGACGGCAACGATGTCAACATCGCCGCCGAAGGCGCGAACGGCGGCCTGGACTTCTACTGGGCCGTCAACGGCACCGCGACCTGGAATCCCGAGCAGGTCGCGGGCGCAGACACCACCGGCTCCGAACCGTCGATGACCACCAACGGCAACGATGTCAACATCGCCGCTTCCGGCTTCAACGGCGGCCTGGACTTCTACTGGGCCGTCAACGGCAGCGCGACCTGGAATCCCGAGCAGGTGGCACCGCCCGGCACCGTGCGATAGCGCGTACCCCACCGGCTTTGAAACAGCCGCCCCGCAGACGGCATGTGCCCCACGACCGGGACTGCTGGATCCTCTGCTTGCAAGGTCCGTGCCATGTGTCCGGCATTGTCGCTGGCCCGGACAGCCGCGCCCGACTGTCCGCAGGCGGTCTGGGATATCCGAGTTCGTTGGTGTCAGCGGTAGGTGTCACCGGCCGCCATGGAAGCCCTGTCCATCAGGTTCGTCGGTGGCGACCGCAAGGCTTGCTTAACAGGAGGCGCGCCCAGAGCTTGTCACGCCTGGCGCCTGCGGCCCACTTACTCGCTTCGCGTGGGATGGTCTCGGCGCACTCCGGCGAGGACGCCGTGGACGACCAGGTCTACAAAACTGTCGTCGACCGGCTCACGTGAAAACCAGCGACGGAAATAGAGTGGCCCCCGCAAAGCGGCAGCGATCCCGCTGAGGTCAGCTTCTGGCGGTATCTCCCCTCTGGCAGCCGCTCTTTCCAGGGCCGCTCGCAGCGGAGCCGCGTGCCAGCGTTGGAGCCTGCTGTGAAGCTCGGCAATATCCGGGTCACGTTCTGCGGCGTCGACGATTGACGGGAGGATCGACGACCACCGCGCAGTAACGAGCATTCTGGCGAGGTCGGTCAGGATGGCCCTCACGTCGCCTTCAAGAGAACCGGTGTCCGGTGGTTCTTCGTCACCGTCAGTCATCCGCAAACACGCGTCGATGACGATCGCGGACCGGCCCGGCCAGTGCCGGTAGATGGTCGTTTTGGCGACGCCTGAGCGTTTGGATATGTCGTCGATGGTGACTCCACCCAGGCCGGTCTCAGTCAGCAGTTCCAGCGTCGCCGCCAGTACCCGCTCGCGCGAAAGAGCAACACGAGGGTCGGTAGCTGATCTCTCGCTGAGCGTCGAGGCATCTCGTTCGCCATCGCGGCCCCGACCAGTTTTCTTCGCCATGGTGCACTCGTCTTCCCGGTTGACGCCAACTTGTACTACGCTACAGTAGCGTAGTACAAGTGCCAGTACGAAGGGAACGTCTGATGGACCTTGCCTCAGTCCGCATCATCACCGACAACCTCGACGCCATGGTCGAGTTCTATGAGAAAGTAACCGGAATCGCAGCGGACCGGCCCGCCCCCGTGTTCGCCGAGCTGCGTTACCCGTCGTGCACTCTTGCCCTCGGCCACACCAGCACGGCGGAACTGTTCAACAACGCGGCCCGCCCTGCCCACAACCAGACCGCCATCATCGAGTGGGTTGTCGATGATGTCGACGCCGAGTACCAGAGGCTCAAGCCCATCGTCAGCGATTGGGAGCAGGAGCCAACCCTCATGCCCTGGGGAAATCGCTCCATCCTCTTCCGCGATCCCGATGGCAACCTCGTCAATCTCTTCACCCCTGCCACCGAGGACGCCATTAAACGATTCCGCCGACAGTAACAGCCAGCCTTGGGTTCTGCCGCTGATGGTGGCTTGGGTGGCGTCCCGCGCTGCTCTGTTGGCGGCCGTCATGGACGTGGCCGTGTTTGGTCTTGCCTGGATCGTGCGCTGTCGGGGATACTCCCGGTCAATGCCGAGCGCCCACCCGGCCCGCCACCTGCTCCGGGCCAAGGACCTGGCCGATGGCCGGTACTTTGAGCCGCTCAGTGTCGCCGCGCTGGCCGCTGCTGCGGGACTGTCGCCGGCTCATTTCAGCCGCGAGTTCCGCCGGGCATTCGGGGAGAGCCCGCACCGGTACCTGCTGACGCGCCGGCTGGAGCGGGCCGCCGCGCTGCTCCGCAACACCGACCGCACGGTCGCCGATATTTGCCTGATGCTCAAGCGGCTTACCCATGTCAACCTGTGGGTTCATGACCAAGACGAGGCGCTGGCGTTCTACACGCGCAAGGTGGGCTTCGAGCCTCGCCAGGACGTCACCCTCGCCGAGTTCGGCAATTACCGCTTCCTCACCGTCGGCCCGCCACTGCAACCCGAGGTCCACTTCATCCTCGGCGTGCCCGGGCCACCGGTCCACGACCCTGACACCGCAGCCAGGATGAACGAGCTTGTAGCCAAGGGCGCGATGAGCGGCCTGAGCTTTGAGGTCGATGACTGCCGAGCCACCTACTCCGAACTCAAGGGCCGCGGCGTGGAGATGATCCAGGAGCCGAACGAGGTTCCCTGGGGTATCGACGCGGCCTTCCGCGACCTGTCCGGCAACCACATCCGATTCGTCCAGATCATCCCCTGACCGGCTGCTGGCACGCGCGGAAAGGACCCATCATGAGAAAGATCACCGCAGGCTTGTTCATCACGCTCGACGACGTCATCGAGGCGCCGGAGAAGTGGAACCCTCCCTACTACAACGACGAGATGACCCAGGTCGTCATGGGGCAGATGGCCGACGCCGACACGCAACGGTACGGGCGGCGCACCTATGAACTGTTCCGCACGGTGTTCACCGGCCCCTCCGCCCCGCCACACGGGGAAATGATGACCAACGCGCCAAAGATCGTCGTGTCCACCACCCTGGAGCAGCCTGACTGGGGACCCACGATCCTCATCAGCAGTGACGTCACCGCCGAACTCACCAAGCTCAAACAGCAGCCTGGCAAGAACATCAGCACCGGGGCCAGCGGAACCCTGGTCCGGTTCCTGCTCCAGCAAGGACTGCTCGACGAACTCACCCTGCTGGTCCACCCAGTCGTGGTCGGCACCGGCAAGCACCTGTTCGAGGGAGGCACCAGCCAGGTGCCGCTCAAGCTCCTCGAATCCCGGCCCCTCAGCACCGGTGTCGTTGCGCTCCGCTACGCTCCTGCCGTTTAGCCACAGCCGCAGTACCCGCAGAACCGCCGTGATTTAGGCCCGACGGCCGTGCCAACGGCCACCGTGGTGCCGCGCCAACCTCGCGGGCACCGCCTCTACCGCCGACCAGCCTGAACGCGCAGAATTCGCCTACCTGCGTGGCCGCCATGCCTCTCGGACCCCAACCCGTACGAATGCAGAACGGGGCGCTATGCGCTCCCGGCGTCACCCCGTTCTAGCCGTATGGCCGGGCATGCGACCTTGCTGGCACCGATCGCTGGGAATGGTACCCAATTTCATCTCCTGTGCTGCGCATTCAGAACTCTCCGCCTACTTTCACATTCTCGACGTCCAGCACACGTGATACCACGCCAGTACCGCAACGGTTACTCTGTGAACAGAAAGCAAATCCTATGCACAGCAGCCATCTAGCCAGTTGCCGATCGATGAATAGGCTTTTTGCGGTCTAGTACCGAACGGGCAATAACGCAGATGCCCAGTGCGCCGGCTGGGACCAGGGTGACCAGGGCCGGGAGCAGGTAGCGCCAGGAGAACTCGAACACGTCGGAGACCAGCAGCACCGCCACGCCCGAGGCGAACAGCAGCAGGCAGGCGAGCGCGGGCTCACGGGAGCCCGGGCCCGCCCGCCTGCGCAGCAGCAGGCTCGCCGAGCCGGCCAGGCCCGCCAGGACGCACAGCGCCAACAGCGGCCCGGGGGTGTACCCGCCGTGCAGCTGGTAGCCGCGCAGGAACGTGGCGCCCGGCGCCCAGACGGCCGGCAGGCCCCCGCCGTACCTGGCTACCGAGGAGTCGATGACCTGCCGGGAGGCGTGCGGCGGGTAGTACGGGTAGGACGCCTGGAACTGCCAGCGGCCGATCGCCGTGACCCCGGGGCTGCCGTCCCTGGTCAGCGCGAACGGCCGCACCACGTCGCGCAGGTAGGCGCGCAGCACGCGCAGCGGCTGCTGGCTGAGCACCCGGCCGTCGAAGTCGATGATCAAGGCGTCCACCGTGTCGCGGGGCAGGCCGTTGTAGTACGGCCGGATCGGGGACTGCAGGCCGAACTCCAGGAAGTCCGGGCCGAGGGCCTGCTGCGCCCTGGTGGGGCACATCTTCTGCTCGTCGGGCGGCAGCCGCAGCGTGGCGCAGTCCGCGGCGGCCGCCATCCGGCCGTAGACGGAGGTGACGCCACTGCGGGTCGGGAGGAAGTTCCCGGTGGCCAGATAGTTGACGGTGCAGTAGGCGAGGATCGGCAGGGCGAACGCCACGCACAAAACGCCCGCCTTGCCGAAGGCCTGCCGCCAGCCGCCGCCGAGCACAAACAGGTAGAGCACCGCGGCCGGCAGCAGCGCCTCACCCACCTGGGCGACGATCGCGGAGGTGCCCAGCACCAGGCCACCGGCCGCGACGGCGCGCCAGCCGGGCGCGGGGCGCCACAGCAGGATGGCCAGGCCGGCCACGACCAGCGCCTCGAACCAGGTGTCGGGCATCAGGGTCTGCTCGATCTGGATCTGGTAAGCGTCCAGCAGCACCGGTGCCATGGCCAGCGCGGCCAGCCAGCGCGGGCACCCGCGGCGCAGCAACAGCAGGTAGAGGACCACGGCCATGGCCAGGCCCAGCAGATGCTGTACGGCGGCGACCGTGCCGAGGTTGGCCACCGCGAGGATCGCCCGCAGCGGCCCCTTGTAGCCGACCGGGTCCATGCCGGGCGCGTCGTTGTACAGGTACCTGGTCGTGTCGATGTAGAACAGCACCGGCCGGTAGGCGACCTGGGCGAGTACCCGCAGCACCAGCCCGGCCGCCAGCAGCACCGCGGCCAGCCAGTGCCGCCGCACATGCCTGCCGGTCCAGCGCCACCGAGCCGCCAGGCTCCGCACTCCGATGGGCCGACTGTCGGCATGGGGGGCCTTTAGCAGGCTGCTATCGAGCATCACCGTCACCGGGTAGAAGTCCCTGTTACCGGCCGATCGATGGGGGCGAAGGCGCGAGACAGGTCTTGCACCAGCGCCTGCGAGGCCGGCAAATATATGAGCCTTTGTGCCACCGTATACCTTCGTGACAGGGCATCCAGCGCTTTCGCCCCGATCACAAGCCACCCTCACGCTCCTGCATCTGGGCGCCATCTGCATAACCCTGACGACCGTCGGGCATCGATCCGTACAGCTACTCAGCTGTATCCTAACGATCTTGGCCGCGGAATAGACGGCCTTCCCTTCCTTCGTAGCACGCGCCGATGCAGGAATTGCATTTAGAGTTAGCATTCCTAATGTGGCAGGTGCGAGCCCAACTACCCCAAGTCACACGCCGCACCTGTGAGCCACAGAGCCGATGGCCAGACCAGCGCCTAGATGTTCACGCCGAAATCACAGAGCTTGCCCGAATATCACACGTCCGTGACCTCACCCTTCCGGCTGGTCGTTCTGGCGGCTCAGGCCGCGTTCATGATCTTGCCATCCAGGATCATCTAACTTCTGAGGTTGTTGTTCCGGAAATACAGCGGCGCCAACAACGTTACGCCTGCGGTATCTCGTTCACGGACAACGGCGCACCCGGCCCCGCAGCCAGGCTGCCCATACCGCGTCACCAGCATGCGCATATGCAGGGTCAATTTCGGGTGCCGTTCACACCGGCCACCTCACCTACAGTGATGATCATGCTTATTCGCTCACAAGCAGCTGGCGATCAGCCCGGAGGCCCAGCGTGACAAGCGCGGGTTCGACCGGGCGGTGCGCCAGGCCGAGGACCGGCTGAAGGAGATCGAGGGATGGCACGGCGGCTAATCAGCAACGACCAGGTGCTCGCGGGCATGCTGGCCGACCCGGCGTTCGCGGCGGAGTGGGAGCGCACCGCGCTGGCCCGGGCGGTGGCCGAGGCGGTCATCCGCTACCGGGCCGAGCACAAGCTGAGCCAGAGCGGGCTGGCCCGGCTGCTGGGATGGAGCCAGCCGGTCGTGGCGCGGCTGGAAGCCGCCGAGCACAACCCCACCATGGACACCCTGGTCGCGCTGTCGCGCACGCTGGGCCTGCGGGTGCAAGTGGACGTCGGCCCGAAAACCGGCGTGGTCGCCAAAGTCACCAAAACCCGCGCCGCCTGACACACCCCAACGCGCAGACTCCCTCACAGGGCTCATCGCCCACCCGGTCAGGTAACCCATCGCGGCCTAGCGCCACGGCGCCCTGGTTCATCACCGGCAGCAATATCCGATCTGCTCGCCGAGTGGCGCGTAGCGCCACAGTCCCGCCCCACGCAGATCAGAATGATCGGCGTGTCCTCCGACGCTCGGCCGATGATCGGGCGGGTACCGGTGACCCCCAATTCCCCTATCCGAAGCCCTGCGAAGACTACCGATGACAGGCCATCTACTCGGCGGGGACGAGCCTGACCCGGGCTCCTAGCGCTTCGAGTTCAATCTTGATCGCCTCAGCCTGCGTTCTCGCCGTCCGGGGAAGGATCGTCTGCGGTGCTGAATCAACCAGCTTCTTGGCCTGCTTGGCATTCAGATCGGTCAAGCGGTGGACGAGCTGGTAGATCCCGACCGGCCGTTCCCCGGGATCTTCAAGGACGACATCCATCAGCGACGCCCATCCGCATTCATCGTGCACCTGCCGTCCAATCGGGAGAGTGGCCACACGTTACCAAGGCCCAGCCAACCGAGAGACTCACTTTCGTCGGCGACATCCTGATCCGGCAGCGGCCCGACACGACCGACTCGTCGGCGCCGCGTGAGCACCGTCCTTTCTATGCCGCGCTGGGCGCGGTCAGTACGGCCCAGGCCGGAGGCCGCGCTGCCCCGCGAGGTCGCCAGGGCCGGCTGCCATCGGGTAAGACTGGCCTGTGCTTGTCTCCAGCTACATCACCCCGAAAGCACGCAAGGGGGCAGCCAGCGTCATCGAGGGCCGCGGACTGTTCGCCGTCGCGCCGATCGCCGCTGATGAACTCGTCGCGATCAAGGGCGGCCACATCGTCACCACCGCCGCGTTGCGGTCGCTGCCAGCGCGGCTGCAGAACTCCGAGATCCAGATCGCCGGCGGCTTTCACCTGGCTGCCCTGGAGGAGGCCGAGTACGAGCCGGTCATGCTGTTTATTAACCACTCCTGTGAGCCCAACGTCGGGTTCGCGGGCAACACCGTCCTAGTCGCCATGAGTGACATCGGCCCGGGCGAGGAGCTGACCACCGACTACGCGCTCTTCGACGACCACGACGAAATCATGGAATGCCAGTGCCGGACGCGCTCGTGCCGCGGCACGATCAGCGGCCGCGACTGGCAGCACCCCGGCCTGCAGCGCAAATACGGCACGTATTTCTCCTCCTACCTGCTCGCCCGGCTGGCCCGCCAGCCAGACCAGCGACGTTGACCCACAACCCATCCGCATAATGCCGCGGACTGGGCGCTTCTGGCCATCGTGCCGAAGCCGCCAGTGCGCTGGTCGAAAGCGGCAGAACCGGCTCGTAGGCGACGGGGTGCGTCGCGGCTGCCCAGCTTGCTCGGCTGGGAGTGAGCGTGAGGGATCTGGGGGTGGCTTCGGTTCGCGTCACTCACCGAAATGGTGCCTGATGCTGGTTTGCTCTCCGGTCGCCCTTCTGGCAGGCGTAGCGTTCGAGGGCTGGTTCACGGTGTGGGGTGGAGATGGGGTTCTTTTCCAGGTTGCTGGTTCCGCGCGGTGTGCGCCGCGCGACGCATCCCGGGCGTGCGGTGAGGCGGGCGGTGACTCCCAAGGTGGTGAAGAAGGCCAGGCGCGCCATGCACCCCGTCGACAACGCCGTGTATTCGATTCAACGGTCTGTGGCTACCGGTATCCGGTCCGGGGGCAAGCCCAGGGCCCGCGTGTACCGGCACGGCCGCTGCCCGGTCAAGCACCGCAGCCCCGAGGCTGCCGCCAAGTGCCGTAACCCCAACCTCGCTTCATGCCGACCTGCAAGCACAGGTCAAAGTCGCCCTAGACTGCGCTCTGGTGCAAAACGGCGTGACGCCATAAGGCCCAGAATCGAGCGGAAAAGATCGAGAGGGTAGCGCTTCTTCGCCCGCTACAGAGCTTGAAAGGCCAGCATTAGATCCTACGGCGGGTTCGGGTTCGAGGGACAGTCCGATCTGGGCGAGGAACCGCCGATGAGCGCGGGCTGGTACTGGATGCGCTTGAGCCGGTTCCTGACGACGGCGGCGAACTGGTCAACGTCACGGACGGCGAGGTTGCCCAGGCCGTTCTTCAGGTTCGCCCAGACACTCTCAGGATGACCGGGGCGTGCAGCTGGCGGTGCGCGGCGGCGATCAGGTCGGCCCGCATTGGCGCCCGCCGCCCATCGCCGAGATCCTTCAATCCGAGGCTGCTTAACGGGTGGATGCCTTGATCGCCGCGGCTGCTGCGGGGAGGGCAGTGGTGGAGAAGCAGTTGGCTCCGGCGTACTCCTCGAGTTTGAGTGACTGTTCCCAGGGGGCATCGGCGGCGGCGCGGAGGAGGGGCTTGGTCATCTCGAGGGCGTGCGGTGGGAACTGGCTTATGCGCTCGCACCAGCGCTGGGTGGCGTTCAGGAGCTCGTGGTGGGGATGGACCTCCTTGACGAGCCCGAGCTGGGCGGCTTCAGCGGCGTCGATGTGCCGGCCTGTGATGTAGAGGGCCATGGCCGGGTGGTCGCCCAGGCGGCGGGTCAGCAGCCAACTGGTGCCGACTTCGGGCACAAGCCCGAGGCGCCCGAACGCGGGCACGAGCACGGCGCGGTCGGAGGCGATGATCACGTCGCAGGCCAGGCCGCCTGGCTGGTCCGGGTGGCACAGGCGTTCGACCGCGATTCGCTGACGGGCACAGGCAGCCTCAGCGCACTGCCGGGGAGCCCCCCGGACGGTGCCGCGATGTTGGCCGACTGGATGCACGGGAGTCGCGTTCGGAGGCTCAGTTCCCGTGATGACGGCTCAGGTTACCTCGGCCGACAGCAGCACCTCGAGTGACGGGCAAGGGCTAGGGAGAACGCTCACCGAGCCGCCGCTCTGCGTGGCCGGACCTGGTCTGGCGGCACCAGTCCGTGTCGTGACCGATCTGGCTGATCTGTGCGGCCGCGCCTGTGGCGCGGCATTGCGGGGACGGTTGGCCGTGGCGGCAGCCGGTGGCGTTCCCTGCCCGGTTGCCTGTTATGCGCATTGCCAGGTGAAGGATGTGGGCGGGAGGTGGCTGTCGGTCATTTCGGCACGCCGGGCCAGCCAGTACAGGCAGCCACAGTCGCCCCACATCATCCCCGCACTGCCGTCGCTGTCGATCTGGGCGAGCAGTGTCCAGCGTGCCTGCTCGGCGTGCAGTTGCAGGTCATCGCCCCGGCTGCGGCTGCCAAGCGCGGCGGCGGCGACCTCGTATTCCACCGGGCCTTGCACCGGCGCCGCGTAACCACCGACCTGGTGGCAGGGCCCGGGCCGCCGGTCGCTGAGAGCCTTCAGGAACGCTTCATCGTTGACGGGGTGGTTCAGAAACGAGCGCAGGTCCTCACCGGGGGCCCGGAAGGCGGCTTGCAGGTCCGGGTGCTCGAAGCGGGGGAACGTAACGGTCGGCTCTGCGGCGAGTTCTGCCCGCGGATACGGCTGGATGCCAGCCGGGCATTCCCGGACCGAGGTGCTTTCGCCGGGCCCGGCGTACAGCATCCGCGCACCGGCCAGGGTCTGCGGGTCCCAGGTTCCGACGGTCACCCGATGGTTGTCGTACTGCCCGTCGAAGTAGAAGAACAGCAGCGCCCCCGCCCGCGGCAGGCTGATATCCAGCGGCCCCGCCGCCAGCGCGGCGCAGTCGACCGCAGCGACGAACGACAACGGCCCGTGGCCCTCCCACACCGGCCATGCCACCGAATCAGGCAGCACGGGATGCCCGCCCAAGACCGCAGCCACCTGGGCACCAGCGCCCGCCCGGTGCAGCGCAGCCGCGGGCCGCAGCAGCCCCAGCCACCGGGCCGCCACGCCGGCCGGCAGATGCCGGCTCGCGATCTCACCGACCAGGTCGCGGTCAGCCGCCACGGGCCATCCCTCCCCACCCACACATCAAACGGCGCACACCATCGGCCGATGCGGCCAAACCAGCCACGACTTGAGTAACTCATGCGCCACCGACAGCCGGGGCGTTATCACCAGCACCCCACGCGCGGCCATCCCACCGGCGGCGTGCTACCTCTACGAGGCAAAGCGGCACACCAGCGGGACTGTCCCTCCCGGCGGCCCAGCCCGGCCTTCGTCACCGCCGGTCAAAAGGCCATTCCCGTACCGCCGCCAACCGCAGATCGGCCCACCGCCGGGCACCATTTCGGAGGGCCCGCATCCCAGTTCCGGGCAGCCACCCTCGCATCCGCCGATAGGCGCGGCGCTGGTCCGATCAGCGTGCATGCGACGCGGCGCACTGGCTCACTAGAGTTGACGGGAATCTTGTGGCTGTCCAGCGGGCGTGGCCCGAGGCAAGGAAACGATCATGTGCCCCATGCCGGGAGATGATGTGACACCTGCCGTTACCCCAGGTTCCCGGCCCTTCCATCACTCCGGCCCCGGCTATGCGGCGAACCGCAAAACGCCCGACTTCGAACTAGACGCGCCACTGAGACAGGCCGCGGCACGGTGGCTCAACCTTGTTCCCGCCGAACACCGCCATGAGAGCCGGGAATCGGCGAAGGATGCCCTGGAGACGCTGCGGGAGCACACGCGCAGCTGCCCTGATCATCCGCTTGGGGCCCTGTGGGTGGCCCATCGTCACCTGAAGGATCCGGTGTCCGCGGTCCGGATCGCTTCACTCGTGCTCGCCTCCGAGGCGCTGTGGTGGCTTGGCCATTTTGAGGATGCACACAGGGCCGCCCAGGCGGCGGCCGACGCTGATCCGGCGTCTGCCCAGGCGCTGTGGCGCCTCGCGGTCGCGTTGTACCGCCTGGGCCTGTTCGACCAGGCGGGCAAACGCCTCGATGGCCTTCTGAAATTGGCCAGCCGGTTCGCTCCTGGGTGGGCCCTACGCGGCCAGGTCAAGGTCTGGCTCGAACCGGACAATCCTGAGGCGGGACGGGCCGACTTCGCCACCGCGGCGGCACTGACCTCCGATTCCGGCACCTGGGTAGTGCCCTACCGGATGGCGGGTGCTGACTTCCAGGCGCAGGCTGATGCACAGATCAGGGTTCATGACTCCCAGACGGGCGGCTCTGCTGGCAGCCTTGTGGACGTGGTGTTGCTGCCGGACGAGTCGCAGGTCCAGAGAGGTGTAGATCCCGATCGCCGGTGGCATCTGGAAGGGCCGGGCCCTGGGGGCGGCGACTCGGGCAGTTTGTTTGGCCCGCTGGGCGGGGACTTCGCTGCGGGGGCACGCTCGCGCGTCCCCTTCGGAGACAGGTTCGTTCTTTATCAGCGGAACATCGAGAACCTCTGCACGGACAAGGCAGCTCTCAGCGAGGAGATCCGGAAGTCGGTGGCCGAGCTTTTCGACGCGGCTCTCGAATCCCACGCGGCGATAGCCATCAAAGGTGCGCCCGAGCAACACGCTGAGGGGGCAAACATCCCACGGGATGAGGACCGCTAGCGCTTACGACCATAGGAATCACTCCCTTCACCTGGCGTGCTCCACTTGCTGCGGACAATCTGAACACGCGTGCGGGGGCGCCTCACCCGGTGCTGGTACCGTGCGCGCACCGGCGGTCAGACCAGCATCCGCTCCGGGCCATCCCTCCCACGGCAGGCGCCTCACACGGGAGCGCCGGGCATTGCAACTCGCACGGCGGCGCCACCGTACTAATTTGATAAAAGTCGGGTAACTGCAGATATGCACTCTTCCTGCAGATCCGTGTTACCACCATCCCGTAGCACCGACTCGGCAATCACGTAGGTCCATCCGGGAGCTCCCATCACTCCCCGTGAGCGGCGCTGGCTGCGCCGGATGCGTGCAGCCCGGCCCGCCTATTTCCATCGCAGTCTGTGGCCTGGCTTCGTTCAAACTAGTCTTCTCGCCGGGGCGGAAGTGGTCTTTGACTCGGCTTGGTCCTTAAGGACCCGAAACCGATGCGGATCGACCTGCGTCCCTTGGTCGTCAGGCCAGCGTGGCGATGGCCTTGTGTACCGACGCGATGGCGCTGGCGCCTTCGCCGGTGGCTGCGGCGACCCGCTTCATCGAGCCGGAGTGGACGTCGCCGACCGCGAACACGGCGGGAATGCTGGTCTCGAACGGGAGCGGCCGCCGTCCCAGCGTGGTCCAGGCCGGTCCGAGGTCACCGTCGGTCAGCTGGACGTCGGTCCGGATGAAACCGTCGTCTTCGGTAGCGATCCCGGCCAGCCAGCTCGTGGCGGGCTCGGCGCCGATGAAGCAGAACAAGCCTGAGCACGGCTGGGCTTGCGCGGTGTCCGCCGTCCGGTCGGTGATGGTGACTTCCTCGAGGAAGTCGCCGCCATCCAGCCGGGTGACCTCGCTCCGGCACCGTACCGTCACCCGCGGGTGGGCCAGCAGCCGGTCGACGAGATAGGCCGACATCTCGGTCGCGATGTCCGGGCCGCGGACGACCAGTGAGACCTCACTGCCGCGCCCGGCCAGGTACAGCGCCGCCTGACCCGCGGAGTTCGCGCCGCCGACCACCGTGACCGGGCTGCCCGCACACGCCCGGGCTTCTAGTTCGGTGGCCGCGTAGTAGATGCCGGCGCCCTCGAAGTCAGGCCAGCGTTCCAGCGGCAGTGCCCGGTAGCGGGCGCCGGTCGCGATGACGACGGCTTTGCTGTCGATGACCTCCCCGCCCTGCAGGTGCAGGCGGAGCAGGTCGCCGTTGCGGTCGGTGTCGAGCTTCACCGCCTGGCACGGGCTGGCCAGCTGGGCTCCGAACTTCAGCGCCTGGAGCACGGCCAGGCCGGTCAGATCGGCGCCGGAAAGGCCGAACGGGAAGCCGAAGTAGTTCTCGATCCGGGAGCTTGCCGCGGCCTGCCCGCCGGTGCCGACGGCGTCCAGCAGCACGGTGTCCAGGCCCTCGGATGCGCCGTAGACCGCGGCCGCCAGGCCGGCCGGGCCCGCGCCGACGATCGTGACGTCTACCGGCTTGGTGGACGAACGACGGTAGCTGAGGCCGAGCTTGTCGGCCAGCGCGCCCGGCGTGGCCTGTGTCAGCGTGGCGCCGGGCATGACGACGGCGGGAAGGTCGTCCTCGGTCAGGCCGGAGGACTCCATCATCGCCCGGCCCGCGGGGGTGTCGGCGTCGAACCACAGGTGGATCAGGCGCTGGCGGGCGGCGTAAGTCCGCAGCGCCAGCGCCGTCGCCGACCTGTCGGTGCCGACGATCTCCACCGCCAGGGCGGCGGTGCTGCGCTGCAGCAGCTCCCGGCGGGCAATCAACGCCTTGAAGACGATGTCGGACAGTTCGACGTCGCTGGCCATGAGCTGCCGCAGCCGCTCCGGCGACACCCGGTAGACCGTGCCGCCCTCCCGCACCCGGCACAGCAGGTAGACATTCTGCCCGGTCAGCAGGTTCAGCTCGCCGACAAAGCCGCCCGCATCCACCGCCGCGACGGTCGCGGCGGGCACGTCGGCCGTTTCCGTCCGGACAACCTCCACCGAACCCCGGTCGACCACGATCAGGTCGACGTCTTCGTCACCCGGCTGGAACAGTACATCGCCCTGGTGAGTTTCGTGCGGGGTGCCGTAGGTCAGGAGCCGCGCGAACAGCTCATCGCCCAGCCGCGGCGAGGCAACACTGGCCGGCACCAGCGGTTTGCCCAGCGCTCCGCGTGCCTGGCTGGCGCGTTGCCGATCCAGATCATCCGGTGCGGCCCAGGCCACCGGCCTGGCCAGGCCGGGCCGACTGAACATAGGGCCACGCGCGGCCCAGGGCGCGGCGGCGGCACGCGACAGGTCATTCATCGATGTCACGCTTTCAGCTCTCCGGCCAACTGGTCAAACGCCTTGCAGCCGACGCGACCCTTAACGCCTCCGGCACAAACGTCCCCCGGTCCGCTTCTCCCGTCCCGAGGACGCGACTGGTCGTGGAATGAGGGATGGCTGGCGGCATGGCGACGCTGACACATGTCACCCAGCATCCGCCGACTCACCGTGCCGCCGGTTGACGTGACGGCTCCACAGGGGCCGAGCATCACCGGTACGGCAAGACCCGGGCCATGCCATCTGGTCGC
>CAVRXW010000034.1:0-45759 GCA_963725125.1 uncultured Actinomycetes bacterium | reverse complement strand
ATGTCCTGTTCTTTAAACATCCATTTATGTTGTGTTGCACGGCCAGCTCAGCCTGCTTCTCCGGGGTCCAGAGCATGTCATTGCCATGCTCCCGGCAGGTGACAGTGCCTACGATCTCGCCTTGGCCATCCTCCACCATCCGGGTCAGGCTGTCCTTGATGCCCTGCTCGACGCGAGCGTCCCTGGTCAGCTGGTCCGGCCACGGCTTGGCCCATTGATTGGTGTTCTTGTTTCCCGCAGCCAGGTTGCGGCGGAGTCGATCAGGCCGATGATGGCTGGCATATCGTCCGCCACTGCGGGCCGGACGCGGTAGGTGTCTGACATGGCTCCATAGGTTCATTGTGATGTCCCCCTTTCACCTGGCCTGGATGACTCGAAGCAGGCGCAGAAGGGGCGTGAGTCGGCGAAGACGTCGGGCTAAGCGGGTAAGGGTCGCCGCTGGGCTGGTCCAGCGGTCAGCCGTGTACCTGAAGCAGGCGCCGGTGGGCGCCTCCGATCTGGGGTGGCCTGATCGGCCCTGGCAAAGGCGGATCATCATTCCGATGAAGTTATCGTTGACGTTGGGCTGGCGGTACGTTGCCCACATTAACCACGAACCTGTTGCGGTCCGCGGGATACACGGTGAGGGTGAGGCGGATTCGGTCGCCGGTCTCGTCGAAGCCGACCCGGAAGATCTCGAACACCGAGACCCGTCCGTCGCCGGGCAGCTTGAAGAATCCGGTCTCGGTCTCATCCGGCGCGCGCACGGCGATCGAGTCGCGGTAGCCAACCTGCTTGATGCCGCACTCGCCCCGCGAGGTAGGCGACCGCCCCTTCGTGGTATGTCGGTCGCCTGGATGAGTCTCGTCGCGCCTTGCTCGACGAGAGTCATCGGGTAGTACGACGTCTGGAGCGACCAGGGCATGTCGTCGATGAACCGCTGCTGGTGCCGGCTCACCACGTGCGCGTCCGCTCTCGATCTGGAGCGCGTTGGCGACGGCCAGAGTGGCCCGCTGGATCTCGACCCTCGGCTCGGAGATCTCTCGGCGTCCGGCTGCGACGCCACGACCTCGGCCATGTACACGGCCTCGTCTCCACCTTCGGGGTTCTCCGGTGAGCGTCGTCACGAACGGGATGATCCGCTCGGTCACGAAGGTTCCCTGGCCTGGCCGGGTCTCGACCAGGCCCCGGGTGATGAGCCACTTGATCGCATCCCGGACGGTATTCCGGGACGCGTCGTACTGCTCCCGGAGGTCTATCTCCGTCGGAAGCTGGCCGCCCCGTTTCAGCTCCCCGACCTCGATCTTGCGGCGCAGATCATCGGCGATCTGCCGGTACATCGGTTCAGCCACAGGTCCTCCTAGAGATCCCAACCAGCCCGATGAGGAGGCTCGCTGGTCTCAAGTGGATCATTCCCGTAATCCGAGCCATCCAACTATTTAGAACGAATCTGGTTTCGCCAGTTTGGCGGGCGGGCATGACCACGGTACCAGCAGAGGTTGGGATGACTGGAACGGCCCGATCCATGCGGATCATACTAGCAGTCCAACTGCTCGGGTGCATAGGAACGGGCCGACTAGTTCCCAACGCCGGTCTGGCCGGTATCAACCATATCGGGCAGACCACCCAGATCGGAGCTTGCGGGACGGATTACCGCAGGTCAGCAAGTTAGGGGATGCAAGACATGGCAACCATCGCCCTCATCGCAGCAATCGGGATCTTCGCAGTCGGAGTCGTGGTCGGGGTCATCGCGATGGTCACCCACGGCATCCACCGGGAGCGGCGGCGCTACGAGGAAACGCGCCGGTACCGCGACGAGCATGGGCTCTGGGACGACCCGGACGTCCCGGAATACTTCCTCACCGATGAGGCTCCCGACGGAGTGAGCCTGGCAGCCCGGCGGTTCAACGGCCTGTACGTCCGCCGCCCTTCCGCCCCCCGCAATGATGCGGGCCTGGTCCTGCAGGGCTGACCGGACCGGCCGGCGAGCCCGGTCCCGCACGCCGGGCCGGACAGCCACGGCCCCGCCTTCGCCGCACCCTCACGGGGCAAGGGTGCGGCGAAGGCGGCTTTACTTCTTCTGGCGGTCCTTCGCATGCCTTCGCGGGCGGCCACGAATTGCCCTGATAAGCCGTTCCAGGCGCTCGGTCCGGTCGTCGGTGCTGAGCACCCAGCTGCCGAAGGCCAGCGTGCCGGCCACGGTGCCGCACACGGCGAGAACGGTGACTCCCGTCGGAGCCCGTCGTCAGGGCAGAGCGCCAGGCTAAGGCCGAAGCTCAGCCCTATGGTGATCGGCACGCGGGCACGCATGGCGGGATCACGTCGAAGCCCGGCCCTGCCGTCCGCTTCTTGCCGCGGTCAGGTGTCGGGGAGGGTCGGCTAGCTGGGGAAATATCACCTTGATCATGAGTCCTCCCAAAGGTCCCAACCAGTCAAACGAGAGGACTGGCCGAGATCAGGGGGGTTGTCGGTCTCAGTTATGTGATTCCCCTCATTCGGTCACTTCAATCCGTAGCGGCCCGCTTCGCCGCGTGTCCAGCCGGAGCCGCCGTGGCGCAGGTCAGCGCCGGTGCTGAGGGCGAGGCGCCGCCCCGGGCTCTAAGCTCGGCAGCGTGCCCGAGATCACGAGGAACGCTTTCCCGTGGCCGCCGGCCTGCGCGACCGGGGTCGGCTCGCTGCCCGGTACCGACCCCGTCGAGGCGATGCGGCTGGTCTTCGGCGAGCTGCCGGACCTGCCGCACCTCGCCGAGCTGCCCGCCCGGGGGCCCGGCGCCGACCTGACCGGGCGCACCGCCGCGATGCTGGTCGACCTGCCCGTCGAGCTGACCCCGGGCGGATGGCGGTTCACCGCCAGGCCGGGCCGCGACCTGCGCCGGGCGCACGAGTCTCCTGTCCGCCGACCTCGACGCGCTGGAGGAGGTCTCCGGCGGCTACGCCGGGCCCGCTCAAGATCCAGGTGTGCGGGCCGTGGACGATGGCCGCCACGATCGAGCTGACCCGCAGCCAGGACCCGGCGCTCGCCGACCCCGGGGCCGTCGCGGACCTGACCGCGTCCCTCGCCGAGGGCCTCGCCGCCCACATCGCCGAGGTCCGCAACCGGGTTCCCGGCGCCCACATCCTGGTCCAGCTCGACGAGCCGGGCCTGCCCGCCGTGATCGCGGGCGACGTGCCCACGGCCAGCGGGCTGAACCGGCTGCCGCGTACCGGAGCCGGCCAGCTCGAAACCACCCTCGGCGCCATCGTCAGCGCCGCGCGAGCGTTCACCGCTCGTGCACTGCTGTGCCCTGTCGGTACCGTTCGGCATCATCAAAGGTGCTGGTGCGGACGGAGTTGGGTGTGACCTCGAGCAAGCTGCGGCGAACGGAGGAAGACGCGCTCGCCGAGGCGGTGGAGGCCGGCCTTGGCATCGTCGCCGGGGTCGTCCCCGCGACCGCGGCCGCCGGCGCGCCGGAGCCGCCGTCCGCGGACCGGGCGGCGCGGCGTGATCGAGCTGTGGCGGCGGATGGGGTGGCCCGCCGCGCGCGGAGCCGACCCGGGCCGGTCAGCGTCGCGGCCCAGGTGGTGCTGACGCCCGCGTGCGGGATGGCCGGTGCCACGCCCGGCTACGCGCGGGACGCGATGGCGCGCTGCCGCGAGGCGGCCCGGCTGCTGCCGGAACTGATCGAGGAGGGGAGAGCGTGAGCGTAGGCCGAGGACGCCGAGGCCGCGCGGCACAGGCACGCGGAGCTGAGCGTGGAGATCGACGAGAACGACTACCGGTACTACATCCTGGACTCGCCGCTGGTCTCCGACGCCGAGTACGACCTGCTCATGCGCGAGCTGCGCGCGATCGAGGAGCAGTACCCGGAGCTGCGCACGCCCGACTCCCCGACCCAGCGCCCGGCCGGCGGCGTCGTCCACCCTGTTCACCCCGGTGCGGCACCTGCAGCGGATGCTCAGCCTCGACAACGCGTTCTCCGCGGCAGGAACTCGACGCCTGGGCGGCGCGGGCGGCCCGGCTCGGCGGCAGCGGGCCCTACCTGTGCGAGGTCAAGATCGACGGCCTGGCGGTCGCCCTCGTCTACCGGAACGGTGCGCTGGTCCGCGGGGCGACCAGGGGCGACGGCACCACCGGGGAGGACATCACCCCCAACATCCGGACCATCGACGCGGTGCCGATGCGGCTGTCCGGGCCCGACATGCCCGACGAGTTCGAGGTCCGCGGCGAGGTCTTCTTCCCCGTGGCGGGGTTCCACGAGCTCAACGAGCAGCTCGGCGAGGCGGGCAAGCCGCTGTTCGCCAACCCGCGCAGCGCCGCCGCCGGGTCGCTGCGGCAGAAGGACCCGAAGATCACCGCGAGCCGGCCGCTCGGGCTGATCGTGCACGGGCTCGCGGTGCCCGGCGCCGACCCGGGCGCCGCCGGGATGCCCGAGCCGGGGGAGACCGCGCCCGGCAGCGCGCCGTACACCCAGTCGGGCTGGTACGACCGGCTGCGCGCCTGGGGGCTGCCGGTCAGCGACCTGGTCAAGATCGTGGACGACCTGGACGGGGTGCGTGACTACGTCGCCTACTACGGCGAGCACCGGCACGACCCGCCGTACGAGATCGACGGCGTCGTGGTCAAGATCGACCAGCTCGACCAGCAGAGCACGCTCGGCTCGACCAGCCGGGCGCCCCGGTGGGCGATCGCGTACAAGTATCCGCCGGAGGAGGTGACCACCCGGCTGCGGCGCATCGAGGTCAACGTCGGGCCGGACCGGCCGGGTCACGCCGTTCGGGATCATGGACGCGGTCCAGGTGGCCGGGTCCACCGTGACGAACGCGACGCTGCACAACGCCGACGAGATCAAGCGCAAGGGCGTCCTGATCGGCGACATGGTGGTGCTCCGCAAGGCCGGCGACGTGATCCCCGAGATCGTGGGGCCGGTGGCGGACCTGCGCACCGGGGACGAGCAGGAGTTCGCGTTCCCCGACCGGTGCCCGGCGTGCGGGACGACGCTGGAGCGCGAGGAAGGGCGAGGTCGACTGGCGCTGCCCGAACACCCGGTCCTGCCCGGCCCAGCTGCGCGAGCGGCTGTTCTACCTGTCCAGCCGGGCCGCGCTGGACATCGAGGTGCTCGGTTACGAGTCGATCGTCGCGCTGCTCGACTCGGGGCTGGTGACCGACGAGGGCGACCTGTTCTCGGTGACCGCCGAAGGCCTGGCCGCGGGTCCCGTTCTTCGTCAACAAGCAGGGCACGCTCAAGGTCAACGCGGGCATGCTGCTGCGCAACCTGGACGAGGCGCGGCACCGCCCGCTGTGGCGGATCCTGGTCGCGCTGTCGATCCGGCACGTGGGCCCGACCGCCGCCCGCGCGCTCGCCGCCGAGTTCGGCTCGCTGGACCTGATCGCCAGCGTGCCCGCCGAGCGGCTGGCCGCCGTGGACGGCGTCGGCCCGACCATCGCGGCGTCGGTGATCGACTGGTTCAAGGTGGACTGGCACGCCGCGATCGTGGGCAAGTGGCGCGCCGCCGGGGTCGTGCTGGCCGAGGAGCGGGCCGAGGGCGACGCCCGGCCGCTGGCCGGGGTCACCATCGTGCTCACCGGCACGCTGCCGAATCTGACCAGGGACGAGGCCAGCGAACAGATCACCGGGCGGGGCGGCAAGGTCGCGTCGTCGGTGTCGAAGAAGACCGACTTCGTCGTCGCGGGCGACAACGCCGGCAGCAAGTACGACAAGGCACTCGCGCTCGGCGTGCCGGTGCTGGACGAGGCGGGCCTCCAGGTCCTGCTCGCAGACGGTGCTGAGGCGGCACGGGCGGTGGCGGAGACGGCGCCGGAGGAAGCTCCGGGCGCGTGACGCTGGCCGTGGCGGGCGCGGCACCGGCCGCGAGGATGGCGGCCGACGGCACGGCACCCGCAATGAGCTAAGGAATTTAGTAGCTCAGTAATGGCTTGTTGACCTGCGATTATACCTGGCGGATCAGAAAGTCAGTAACAGATTGTATGCATGCGGTTTCGCGAAGTACCGCTTTCCCCGTACGCTTCTCGTGGGCAGTGCGTATCCAACCGACTGCGTTAAGGCACGAGGCGCTATGAGGGATCCGAACGACCCACGCGACAACGGCCCGCGAATCGGTTCACCGCTGTGGATCTTCCTGATGGCGGTGACGGGGGCAGGCGGTGCCGTGCTTGCCGTGGCGCTGGTCAGCCTCGCTGCCGCCGGGCTTGCCGCCCTCGTCCGCCAGCCCCTTCTGCCGGCCATTGCCGTGCTCTCTGTGATCGGCGAACTGCGGCCTATCGTGACCCCGGGGAAAACGCGCCCGATTTCCGGCGACGCCTCCCTGACGTTCTGCTTCGCCGCCCTTCTGTACTGGGGCTTTCCGGTCGCCGCGCTGGTGCGTTTGACGACCGGGCTGGTCAGCGCGGTCATCGGACGGCGCGCGCTGCTGCGCACCGCCTTCAACACCGCCCAGCTCACGCTCAGCCTGGGTGCGGCCTGGCTGGTGCTGCTCGCCGCCGGAATCCATCCGCACCCGCTGTCGCCGTGGGAGCCGTCGGGCCGGGAACTCGGCGCGATCGGACTGGCCGCGTGTCGCATACTTCGCGGTCAACTTCCTGCTGGTGGGCGTGGCGGTGGCGGTGCACGAACGGGCCCCGGTCGCGATGACCCTCCGCAGGCTGCTGCCCTACCAGGCATTCGTCAGCCTCGTGCTGCTGTCCGCTGCCCCGCTCGTGGTCGTGGTCATGGACAGGTCGGTGCTGCTGGTCCTGCTCTTCCTGCTGCCGCTGTCCGGCCATCTACGCGAGCACGGCGATGTCGCTCAAGCGGGAGCACCAGGCGCTGCACGACGAACTGACCGGCCTGCCCAACCGGCGCCTGTCTGCATCGAGAACACCCGCGACGCGCTGGCCGACGCGGCGCGCAGCGGTGGCCGGGTCGGATTCCTGCTGCTCGACCTGGACCGCTTCAAGGTGGTCAACGACACACTCGGGCATGCGGTCGGGGACCGGGTCCTCAAGATCGTCGCGCACCGCCTCGCGCACAGCGTGCGTCCCGGCGACCTGGTGGCGCGGCTGGGCGGCGACGAGTTCGCGGTGCTGCTGCCCGCCGCCCGGCCCGGCAGCACGGCCCGCGAGGTGGCGGTCGCGGTTGCGCGGCGCGCTGGCCGGGCCGATCCAGATCGAGGGGATGACGTTCCAGCTCGAGACGAGCATCGGCATCGCCTTCTACCCGGAGGACGCGCCCGGGCCCGACCTCCTGATCCAGCGCGCCGACGTGGCGATGTACCTGGCCAAGGAGCGCCGCAGCGGGGTGGAGGCGTATTCCACCGGCGCCGCCCGCCGGTCCGGCGCCGCGCAGTCCCTGCTGGGGGATCTGCGGCGCGGCCTGGACCACGGTGAGCTGGAACTGCACTACCAGCCGAAGGTGTCGCTCCCGGGCGGGCGCACGTGCGGCATGGAAGCCCTCGTCCGGTGGCGGCATCCGCAGCGGGGGATGATCCTGCCGGGGGAGTTCATCCACGCGGCGCAGCGTTCTTCGCTGATGCACGACCTGACGGCGTTCGTGGTGGAAGCGGCGCTCAGCCAGGCGGCGCACTGGCGCCGGGACGGGCTGCCCGTGCAGATGTGCCTCAACCTCACGCGATCGGGACCTGCTGGACGGCAGGCTCACCGGGATGATCAGCGGCGGTCTGGGAGCGCACGGGCTGGCGCCCGGCGACCTCATGCTGGAGATCGGCGAGGGCGTGCTGGCCGGCGAGCCCGCGTACGGCCATCGCGGCCGTCCACGCCCTCGCCGCGCTCGGGGTCGCGATCTGCATCGATGACTTCGGCACCGCTTCCTCCTCGCTGGTCAGGCTGAAGCGCCTGCCGGTCAGCGAGGTCAAGGTCGACGCGTCGTTCGTCACCAACCTGTTCGACGTGGCCGACAACGAGCTGATCGTCAGGTCGCTGGTCGGCTCTGGTCCGGGCGCTCGGCATCCGGTCGGTGGCCGAGGGTGTCGAAACCGCCGAGGTGGCGGCGGCGCTGACGGCCATGGGCTGTGACGCCGCGCAGGGCTGGTGCTTCAGCCGCCCGCTTGCCCCGGCCGCCGCGAGCCAATGGCTGGCGAGCCACCTGCCGTCCCGCCGCCTGCGCCGGGGACGCCGTGCCGGACGGCGGAGCTGGCCCCGCCGGCGCTGGGCGCAACCCGCCGCCCGCGACGGGCGCAAGCTGCCCGCGCCGAGTGGCCCTGCCGCCGCAGGCGCGGCGTCCCGCGGGCAGCCAGCGCCGCCGCCCGCGCTCCCCGGTGCCGCCGGCGAGCACGGCCGCCCCGGCGGGTCCGCGAAGCGGCGCCCGCCGGCCCGGCGTTAACCGGTCGGCGCCGCCGGCGCCCGGACCCTAGGATTGCACCATGCCCATCGCTCGTGACGACGTCGCACACCTGGCCCGGCTCTCCCGGCTTGCCCTGGGCGAGCGATGAACTGGACCATCTGGCCGCGCAGCTTGACGTGATCATCGCCGCGGTGGCCCGGGTGCAGGAGGTCGCCGCCGACGGCATCCCCCCCACGTCGCACGCGGTGCCGCTGGTCAACGTGTTCCGCGAGGACGCGCTGGTGCCGTGCCTGGACGCGGAGACCGTGCTGTCCCAGGCGCCCGCCGTCGAGCAGCAGCGGTTCCGGGTGCCGCGCATCCTGGCGGAGGACTGAGCCATGGACGTGAGCTCTTCCGGATGACCGCGGCGGACGAATCGCTGCGGCGATCGCGCGCCGGCGAGGTCTCCGCGGCCGAGGTGACCGACGCGCACCTGGCCAGGATCGAGCAGGTCGAACCGCAGGGTCCACGCGTTCCTGCACGTCGCGGCGCGACCAGGCGCGCGAGGCCGCCCGGGCGGTGGACCGAGCGCCGCGCCGCGGGCGCGGAACTCGGCCCGCTGGCCGGGGTGCCGCTGGCGCTCAAGGACGTGTTCACCACCATCGACATGCCCACCACCTGCGGGTCGGCCATCCTCGACGGCTGGCTCCCGCCCTATGACGCCACGATCACCCGGCGGCTGCGCGACGCCGGCGTGGTGATCCTCGGCAAGACCAACATGGACGAGTTCGCCATGGGATCGTCCACCGAGAACTCGGCGTTCGGCCCGTCGCACAACCCCTGGGACCTCGGACCGGGTGCCCGGCGGCTCGTCGGGCGGGTCCTCGGCCGCGGTGGCCGCCTTCGAGGCCCCGCTGGGCATCGGCACCGACACCGGCGGCTCGATCCGCCAGCCCGGGCGCGGTCTGCGGGGTGGTCGGGGTCAAGCCCACCTACGGTGGCAGCTCCCGGTACGGGGTGGTGGCCTTCGCCTCCTCCCTCGACACGCCGGGCCCGCTGGCCCGCACCGTGCTCGACGCGGCGCTGCTGCACGAGGTGATGTCCGGGCACGACCCGTGCGACGCCACGTCGATCGACGCCCCGGTCCCGCCGGTGGTTGCCGCGGCCACGGCAGGCGGACGTGAGCGGGATGACCATCGGCGTCGTGCCGGAACTGGCCGGCGAGGGAATCCAGCCCGGCGTGCTGGCCAGGTTCAGCGAGTCGGTCGAACTGCTGGAGTCGCTGGGCGCCAAGGTGACCGAGGTCTCCTGCCCGCACTTCAGCTACGCCCTGCCCGCCTACTACCTGATCGCGCCCGAGCGAGTGCTCCTCCAACCTGGCCCGTTTCGACGCGATGCGCTACGGGCTGCGGGTCGGCGACGACGGGACCCGCAGCGCCGAAGAGGTGATGGCGCTGACCCGTGCGCAGGGGTTCGGTGCCGAGGTGAAACGGCGGATCATGCTGGGCACCTACGCCCTGTCCAGCGGGTACTACGACGCCTACTACGGCAAGGCGCAGCAGGTCCGCACCCTGATCATCAGGGACTTCGAGGCCGCCTTCGAGCGGGTCGACGTGCTGGTCTCGCCGACCACGCCGACCACGGCGTTCCCGCTCGGGCGAGCGGGTCGACGACCCGATGGCCATGTACCTGGCCGACCTGTACACGATCCCGTCGGACCTGTCGGGCAACGCGGCGCTGTCGGTGCCGTGCGGGCTCGCGCCGGAGGACGGCCTGCCGGTCGGCTGCAGGTCATGGCGCCGGTGCTGGCCGACGACCGGATGTACCGGGTGGCGCCGCGGTCGAGGCGGCCCTGGACGCCCGCCGCGGTTATCCGCTGCTGAACGAAGCGAGAGGGCTGGCCTGATGCCCAGCAGCAGCACGGCCGTGGGGTGGGGCGGCGGGGTGCCTAGCAGAGCACCTGGTGGCGGGGTCAGGGCTAGCGTAGGGCGGGGTGGCAGGGTCGGGCTAGCGCCGCGCTGGTCCCCTACGACGAGGCGGTGTCCAGGTACGAGCCGCTGATCGGCCTGGAGACCCACGTGGAACTCGGCACCGTGACCAAGCTCTTCTGCGGCTGCCCGGCCGCCTTCGGTGGTGCGCCGAACACCCACACCTGCCCCGTGTGCCTGGGCCTGCCCGGGTCCCTGCCGGTGCCGAGCAGGACGGCGATCGAGTACACGATCCGGATCGGGCTGGCGCTGAACTGCTCGATCGCGGAATGGTGCCGGTTCGCGCGGAAGAACTACTTCTACCCGGACATGCCGAAGAACTTCCAGATCTCCCAGTACGACGAGCCGCTGTGCACCGACGGCTGGCTGGACGTGACGCTCGGCGACGAGACCGGGCCGGAGGCGGGCCGCGCCCTTCCGCGTCGGCATCGAGCGGGTGCACCTGGAGGAGGACACCGGGAAGTCGCAGCACATGGGCGGCGCGACCGGGCGGATCCACGGCGCCGACTACTCGCTGGTCGACTACAACCGGGCCGGCATCCCGCTGGTGGAGATCGTGACCAAGCCCGTCGAGGGCACCGGCGCGCTGGCGCCGGTCGTGGCGCACGCCTACGTGACGGAACTGCGCGACCTGCTCCGGTCGCTCGGGCGTGTCGGACGTCCGGATGGAGGAAGGGTCGCTGCGCTCGCGACGTGAACACCTCGCTGTCCCCGCGCGGGTTCTGGCCGCTGGGGGACCCGCACCGAGACCAAGAACGTCAACTCGCTCCGCTCCGTCGAGCGGGCCGTGCACTACGAGATCGAGCGCCAGGCCGCGGTCCTCGACGCGGGCGAGCGGGTGATCCAGGAGACCAGGCACTTCCACGAGGACTCCGGGATCACCACTCCGGGGCGGAGTAAGGAAGAGGCGCAGGACTACCGCTACTTCCCCGAGCCCGACCTGGTGCCGCTGGCCCCGGCGGCCGACTGGGTGGAGCAGATCCGGGCCGCGCTGCCGGAACTGCCCGCGGCCAGGCGCGCCCGGCTGCAGGAGGCCTGGGGGATCACCGCGGCCGAGATGACGATCATCCGCAACGCCGGCGCGGTTGACCTGGTCGAGCAGACGATCGCCGCCGGTGCCTCGCCCGCCGACGCCCGCAAGTGGTGGCTCAACGAGCTGGCCCGCCGGGCCAACGACACCGGCGCCGAACTGGCCAGCCTGCCGATCACCCCGGCCGATGTGGCCGCCGTCGCCGCGCTGGTCGGCTCGGGTGCGCTCAACGACCGGCTGGCCCGTCAGGTCATCGACGGCGTGCTGGCCGGCGAGGGCACCCCGGACGAGGTGGTGGCGGCCCGCGGCCTGGCCGTGGTCAGCGACGATGCGGCGCTGAACGCCGCGGTGGACGAGGCGATCGCCGCCAACCCCGACGTCGCCGGCAAGATCCGCGGCGGCAAGGTCGCCGCGGCCGGCGCCCTGATCGCCGCGGTCATGAAGGCCACCCGCGGCCAGGCCGACGCGTCCCGGGTGCGCGAGCTGATCCTTGCCCGCCTCTCCGATTCATAGCCCATAACGATCAGCCGTGGCCGGCCCGCGTCGCCGGGCATCCCGTGGGCCCGGCAGGCCGGGGAGCCGTGCCCGCCCCGGCACGGCGGCCCCAGCCCCGGGTTATTGAGATGGCCCGGTGCCGGGCTCCTCGGGCGGGTAGAGCGGGGCGTCGGCTCCGGGCGTGCGGATCGGGCCGAACTTCTGCTCGTACAGGGCGAGGTTCTGGCTGATGGTCCTGATGATGTCGAACACCGACGTCGGCGGCATCCGCACCCGGGCGACCAGGCGGTGCGGTGCCCGGATCACTATCTCGCCGTCCTCGGTCCGTGCCTCGGACGGCGGCTGGCTGCTCACGAAGAAGTCGAAGGTGAACTCGTGCAGGGTGTGCCAGATCGCCAGGCCGTTGGCGTAGGACCCGGCCTCCAGCGCGGGGTCGGCGTGCGACTCGAACTCGATCCGTGGTTGTCCCGGTGGCTCGCTCACACGCCGAACGCTACTAGGACTGGCCCACGAGCAGCCGCCGGCCCTGGTTGGTGACGTACAGGTCGGATCGGAACTGCTGGCTCAGCGCGTCGTAGGCGTCTTTGATCTTGCCGATCTCGATCGCTTCCGCGACGCTGAAAAGCCTGGTCATGGCGTCCTCCCACCAGTCCAGCTTGCGCCGGTCCCCCAGCGTGTGGCTGATCGGTGCCCGCACGAGCGCATCGGCATCCGTGGTGGCGAACATGAGGAACAGGCTGGTCATGAACTCCTGGTATGCGGTGAAAAGCTCGTCGGAGAACAGCACCTTGTTGGCGTACATGATCTGGTCGAGGTCGCGCTTGATCGTGACGGCCTTCCGTGGGTCGATATCTTTCCAGCTGCCCACGAATGTGGCGAAGCAGAGCAGCTGGTTCAGCCCGGGTGCGAGCTCGTCGAAGATTTGCAGCCGGCGGGTGACCAATGTCTGGTTGGCCCACTGAACCTGCTCGATCTTTCCGCTGGCACGGGCGAATATCACACCGAGCACCGCGACGGTCACCGGCGTCGCCGCATCCACAATGACCGTGACGATCTGCACACTGCTCCACGAATCCGCCATCAGTCGTCCCCCTCGTTCTCGTCGTTGGCTTCCTCCGCCGCTTTCTGCTCGGCGACGAGCCGTTCCACGGTGGCCAACGGATCAGGGTCCAGGCCCGGCGGGACGAGCCGGTTGTGCAGCGCGTCGGCTTTGACGGCCCAGCCCCGGTTGACGCCTTCGGCCTGGTCCAGTTCGGCGTGGGCGCGCAGGGCATCGAGCTCATGCCAGGCGAGGTCGTGGCGGGTGGCCAGACGCAGCGCGGCGTCAGCAGCGTCCCGGCCCTGGGCCAGGTGCGTCAGGGTTTGTGCCTTCGGCGGCGGACTGGCCGGCGCGGAGCAGGGCCCGGGCAGTCAGGGCGGCGCACAAGGCAGGTATCAGCCCGCGGGGCGCGGCGATAGTGATCGCCTCGGCCGCGTAGCGTTCGGCGGTGTCCAGATCCCCGGTGGCCTGGGCGCAGGCGGCCAGGCCGGGGAGGGCCTCGGCGAGTTCGGTGAGGTAGTCCCCGTCGCGGAAGGCCGCGACGGCGGCGGTTAGGTACCTCGTCGGCGGTGACGGTGTCCCCGGTGGCCAAGGCCAGGCCACCCAGGATCTGGTCACACCGGGCCAGGTCGGCGTTCCAGCCGTGCGCGCGGCTGATGTCGGCGTTGCGGCGGGTCAGATCCTGGGCCGGGCCGAGGCCGCCCGGTCCGGGCCAGCCACTGCGTCCACAGACTCCCGGGCAGCGCGTACAGGTGGTCGCCGTCGGGTCGTCGGTGAGGCGGATCTGGTCGGCGGTCGTGAAGTGGTCCTCGGCGGCGGTGGTATCCCCGGCCAGGCCCGCCAGCCACCCCAGATACGCATGCGACGTCACCGACATTGTCCCGGTCATCGGCCGCGGTTCGCGCAGGTGAGGGCTTCGGCGGCGGCCTCCCGGGCCGGGCCGGCAAGCCCCAGACGGCCCAAGCACTCGGCCAGGTTCCAGCAAGCCGATCGCCAGGTTGCGCATGTCCCCGGTGTCACGGGCGTGGCGGACGGCCAGGGTCAGGTAGTCGCGGGCGGTGGTCAGGTCCCCCGCGTTCATCGCGAACAGGCCGACCTCGTTCAGGTAGAAGCCGAGGCGGCCGGGGTTGAGGTGGGTGGCGCAGGCGTCGCGGCGGGCGGGGGTGGCCACGAACGCGGTGGCCGTGCGCTGCCCCAGCCGCGCCGCGGGCAGGTTCAGCCACACCTGGCCGTTGTCGCAGCGGGACGTGTACAGGTTGTCGGCGGGCTGCCATTGGCCGGCGTCGATGAGCAGTTCGATGGCCTCGGTCACCCGCAGCGCGTCCGCCCGGGAGGTCACTGTTCCCTCGGGGCAGCCCGGTCAGGGAGGTGTCGGCGGCGGTGGCGGCGGCTGGGAGGGCCAGGGGGCGGAAGGTGTCGCGGACCAGGGGGTGGGCGGAGATGGTGGCGTCGGGGTGCCAGGTGGCCAGCCCGGCCAGCCGATCGCGCACCGCCGCCTGCACCATGCCCGGCGTCCACCCGGCCAGCGCGCCCCCGAACGCCTCATGGCGCGGCCACCGTCAGCACCGCCTCGGCGGTGACCGGGCCGGGCGAACAGCGACACCGCGGCGAGCAGGTACCGGTCTGCCTCGGCCAGCCGGGCGGCGTAGAAGCTCCAGCACCTTGCCCACCCGGGCGTCGGTGCGGGCCGCGGCGGCCAGGTCGGCGCGCAGCGCGGCCAGGTCGCTGGCGGGCGGGCGGTCGGCCAGCAGCGCAGCCAGTACCCTGACCGCCAGGGCGTGCCCGTCCACCGCCGCCACCAGGTCCCGCCGCTGCATCGTCCAGCCAGCCAGCCGCCGCCGGCGGCGGCCAGCAGTGTGAGCCCTCGGCGGGGGTGAACGGCGGCACCTCCAGCATCCGGGCGCTGCCGCCGTCGAAGGTTTCCAGGTCGGCGAACGGGAACCGGCTGGTCAGCACCACCAGCCCGCCGTGGGGCAGCTGGCAGGCGCCGGCCAGCACCTCCCGCAGGTGCCGTCCAGCAGCCGCCCGAACCCGTCCCCCAGCCGGGCCTTCCTGCACCACTCTCCAGCCCATCCAGCACCAGCAGCAGCGGCAGCGGCCGCAGCAGCGCCAGCACCGCCGCCGCCAGGCCGGCCAGTCGCGGCCACCACGATGCCGAGATCGTGCTGCTACCCACTTCAGCAGTGCGTCGGCCCAGTGCTCGGCAGACGGGTCGGTGTAGAAACTCCACCCGAACACCCCGCGGATCTCCGGCCGCCGCGACGCTCCGCCCGCCTCCTGGACCCAGTGGGTGACCAGCGCGGTCTTTCCCGCCCCGCCCCACGCGGTCACCCCGATCAGGGAGACCTGCGGGTCGGCGGCCCACCGGTCCAGCCGGGCCAGCTCCTCGGCCCGGCCGGTGAAATGCGCCACCGGCTCCGGCGGCGGTACCCACGACACCGGGAGGCCGCGCCCGCCCGGGCCAAGCTCGCTCAGAATGGCATCCTCTGCCGGACCAGCACTCTGGGCCGCAAGGTCCCGCCCGCCCGTGACGCCACGCCCGCCGGGGCCGTCCGTCGGGCCTTGCGCGGCTGCCGACGACCCGGCCCGGGCTGGATCGGGCCGGGACGGGAGGTCACCAGCGGCCGGGAACCTCGCATCGGTCAAAGTTTCCAGCAGCAGCACCAGCGCCGAATGATCACCACCCGGCGCGGGATACAGCACCACCTGGGCCCCATAGTCGATCTCGGCCCGCCGGGCCAGGATCTCAGGTTCGTTGCCTGCCCCGGCGGGCTCCCAGGCCATCAGCGCGACATGGCGCGGTGCGCCGCCCGGGTCGATCCGGGTGCCGGTCCGGTCGGCGATCTCCCGCAGGATCGCGGCGATCCGCTGGTCGGCGAAGCTGAACCCGATCCACACCAGGTGCCCGTCCATCAGCCGCGCCAGCACCTGCGGCAGCTTCCCGGCATACGCCTGCCGGTACTCCTTCGTCGCCAGCACCACGCTGTCGGGCCGGTTGTGCTGGCCGTGCGCGAACAGCACCGGCAGTTCCACGTCGCCGAACACGTCCCCGGTCCGCCACCAGTCCAGGTCCGAGCTCGTCCTCCCAGGTCATGAACCCGGTCGCCGATGCGGCCGGCCGCACCCGCATCCGGGCGTCCACGATCCCCGGGTCGTAGTTCGTGGTCACCACGGCCTTGAACGGGCACCGGCACACCAGTTCCTGCACGGGCGTCCACGACCGCCCCGAGTCCGGGTCGGTGCGCACCCGCAGCACCCGCGCAGTGCCTCCCGGAACACCCCTGGGCCGAGGTCACGGCGGACGATCTCCACGACCGCCTCGGGGCTGTCGTGCGCCAGCGCCCGGCAGGTGGCCGCTTCCTTGTTGGTCAGCCGGTCGGCCGCCGCGTCCACCAGTTCCCCGATCAGGCCGTCCCAGAGTGGGTAGAGCGGCCGGGACACCCCCGCCCCGAGGAACGCCACCGCCTCACCCGAGGCCAGGTACTCGCGCAGCGCGGTTAACCCGGGAGCGTTGACCCGGGTCAGTTCGTCACGCTGGTCGCCGGCCAGCCCAGAAAGGTAGCCGCCCCCCAAATCCACCGTCATGACCCAGATCCTCCCAGTAACCGGGCCTGGCCACAGCCATGATCGGGCGGCCTTTCAGCTTTACCGAAGGTTACTGCCGCCTTACCTTGCTGCACTCTCAATCTAAGTGTGACCTTTCGGATCTACAGTGAGAGTCACAGCGATATGACGACCCGTGTTCGTGTAGTCGCAACGGCGCGCTGCACGACGGTTTTCGTTTTCCCATAAGCGTGACAACCGGCCATGGGCCGGTTACTGAGCGGTGGGCCCACCCACAAGGCGGCTCACCGGCCAGATCAGCCTGACGGCGAGCGGGATCCGGTGAAGGGAGAGGCTCGGTGCGCGGTACAGCATCGGGTGTTCTGCCATGAGCCAGGCGCTTCTGGCAGTCACAGCCGCGGTCTTGCTGGCCGTCCTGGCGGCAGCGAGCCTGTGGCGTGCTGCCGCCCGCCAGCCATGGCCAGATCTGCGCGCCTACCGGTGGTTCACCATCGCGGCCGGGCTGGTGTGCGCCAGCGTGATCGTCGGGCAGGTGGTTCCCGCGTCGGCGGATGCGGCGCCGATGCTCTCGTTCACCGATCTTCCGTCGCTCCTGGTGCTGCCGGTGATGGCAGCGGGCCTGGCCGGCCTCGCATCCGCCGCCCGCCGTGAGCTGTCCGAGGCGCCCCCCGCCCGCCGGGCCGGCCGTGGCCTGGCCACCGCGGGTGCGTACCTGGCCGACGGATACGTGCTGGCCGCGGCGTTGTTCCTGATCGGCTGGGTGACGTTGTTCGGCGCGGAGTTCGCCCGCGCCGGCGGCGGCCCGTCGTTCGCCGTGGACCTCGTTCATCCGCTGGTGGACCTGCTGGTCCTCGGGGCCACCGTGCCGCTCGCCCAGACGGCCGGCCGCCGGGCGGTGGCACCGTATCTTGCCCTGGTGGCCATCACCGCGGGCGACGCGCTCGCGGTCGGTGCCCGGATCGATGGGACGCGGCCGGGCGCGGCGGCGGTGGCCGCCCAGCTCATCGCGCTGGTCCTGCTTGGCCTCACGCCATGGGCGATGAGTGCCTGGGCGGCCGGGGGCCGCCGGCTCGGCGGCGCGCGCGAGGTGACCACGGCCGCCGGTGCGGCCGCGGCCACCGTGGCCGGCGTCCTGGTCATCGGCCAGGCGATACGCACCGGGCACCTGTCCGGGCTGGTCGAGATCGTGATCCTCGGCAGCATGGCGGCGGTCCTCGCGGTCCGCGTGGTCAGCCTGGTCCAGCGGGTGGATTCCTGGTTCCGGGTGTGGCAGGAGTCGGGCCGGCAGTTCCGCCAGCTCGCCGAGCGGACCAGCGACGTGGTGCTGCTCTGCGACGCGGGCGGGGTGATCAGGTACGCGAGCCAGGCGGTGACCGGCTACGGTTACGCGCCGGATGCGCTGCGCGGCACGGCCGTGGCGGACCTGCTGCACCCCGAGGAGCGGGCGCGCGGCACGGGGGCGATCCGCCGCGCGATCACCAGCAAGGCGCAGCGGCCGGGCCACTACCCCTGCCAGGTGCGCGCCGAGGACGGCACCTGGCGTCACGTCGAGGCCACGGTCTCCCGGTACCGTGACCCGGGCCAGCCGGACCTGGTGCTGATCACCGCCAGGGACATGAGCGCCCAGGTGGCACTGCGCCGCCAGGTCACCCACCTCACCTTCCACGACGGGCTGACCGGCCTGCCGAACCGGGCATTTGCCGAGCAGCGCGCCCACGAGGTGTTCAGCGAGGACCGGAACGCCGCGGCCGCCGCGCTGGCCGTGGTGGATCTGCCGCTGCCCGGCGTCATCGTCGTGGACATCGACGGCTTCACCGCGGTGAACGACGCTCGCGGGCACACCGCGGGCGACCTGCTGCTTGCCCAGGTTGCCCGCAGGCTCCGCCTGGCGGTCTCGCCGGAGGACACGGTTGCCCGCTGGGGCGGGGATGAGTTCGCGGTCATCACCGAGGCCACGGTGAGCGCCACGGGACTCGCCGACATCGCCGAACGGCTGGCGCGCGGCGTGGCCGCGTCGCCGTTCCGGGTCGGGGACTGCGACCTGAGCATCACCGCCAGCGTGGGGGCCGCGCTCGCCGACGGCAGCCCGGCGGCGCATGTGTGGCGCAATGCCGAGACGGCCCTGGCCCGGGCCAAGGCCGCCGGGGGCGGGCGAGTTGAAATGTTCGGCGCCGTCGGCGGCACCGGTGCCGAAGACCCGCAGGAGGCGCCGGCGGAAGCCGCTTCGCAGCAGTCTGGCGCGGCATGAGCGAGAATGACCGCTCCGTGAGCGGCAGGCCACGTCCCCACTCCGTCTCATACTCCGAGACGAAACTGTTCTCAGGTTGACGGATCCGACCCCATAGACCACAGTGGACTACGTGCAAGGTGGCCACATTCTCGTACTTCCAGGGCGCGCGGATCTCTGACGTCCCGATCATCCGCGCGCTACCCCGACTGCCCAGGCAGGAGGGGTTTTTTGTTGCCAGCGTTCACGTAACCAAGGCAGATGAAGGAAACATTGGCGATGACTGACCAGACCACTACCACGGTCGGCTCCCGGGCCGGGCTGACGGGCCCGGGCCGCCAGGGCCAGGCGCCGTCACCGCGCGACCTCGCGGCACGGGCCCCGGCGACGGCGTCGGCCCCCCGGCGGCCGGCCGACGAGCCGCCGCGCCCAGCCGGCCCTGATGACCGGTGCCCAGGCGCTGGTCGCAGCGCTGGAACGGCTCGGCGTCGATGTCGTCTTCGGCATTCCGGGCGGGGCCATCCTGCCCGCTTACGACCCGCTCTTCGACTCCCGCAGCGTGCGCCACATCCTGGTCAGGCACGAGCAGGGCGCCGGGCACGCCGCGGCTGGCTACGCCCAGGTGACCGGGCGTCCCGGGGTGTGCATCGCCACATCGGGGCCGGGCGCGACCAACCTGGTCACCCCGCTCGCCGACGCGTACATGGACTCGGTGCCCGTGGTCGCCATCACCGGGCAGGTGCCGTCCAGCCTGATCGGCACGGACGGTTTCCAGGAGGCCGACATCGCGGGCATCACGCTGCCGGTCACCAAGCACAACTTCCTGGTCACCGAGGCCGGCGACATCGCCAGGACCGTGGCGGAGGCCTTTCACGTGGCCGCCACCGGCAGGCCCGGCCCGGTGCTGGTGGACATCGCGAAGGACGCGCTGCAGGCCAAGACCGAGTTCCGCTGGCCGGTCCCGTTCGACCTGCCCGGCTACCACCCGGTGACCCGGCCGCACTCCAGGCAGGTGCGCGAGGCGGCCCGGTTGCTGATGGCGGCGCAGCGCCCGGTGCTCTACGTCGGCGGCGGCGTGATCAAGGCGGGCGCGAGCGAGGACCTGCTCACCCTGGCCGAACTGACCGGGATGCCCGTGGTGACCACGCTGATGGCCCGGGGCGCGTTCCCCAGCACCCACCGGCAGAACCTCGGCATGCCCGGCATGCACGGCACGGTGGCGGCGGTCGGCGCCCTGCAGAAGGCGGACCTGCTGGTGGCGCTCGGGGCCAGGTTCGACGACCGGGTGACCGGCCGCCTGGACAGCTTCGCCCCCGAGGCCGCGGTGGTGCACGCGGACATCGACCCGGCCGAGATCTCCAAGAACCGGCACGCCGAGGTGCCCATCGTCGGCGACTGCCGCGAGGTGATCGTCGAACTGCTCGCCGCCTTCGGTGCCGAGCGCGAGTCCGGCCAGCAGGCGGACCTGACCCCGTGGTGGTCGCAACTGGACGCCCTGCGGGCCACTTACCCGCTCGGCTACGACGAGCCGGACGACGGCTCGCTGTCACCGCAGTACGTGATCGAGCGGATCGGCAAGCTGGCCGGGCCGGACGCGGTGTACGTGGCGGGCGTCGGCCAGCACCAGATGTGGGCCGCCCAGTTCATCGAGCATGAGCGGCCCCGGCACTGGCTCAACTCCGGCGGCCTGGGCACCATGGGTTACGCGGTGCCGGCCGCCATGGGGGCCAAGGTCGGCACCCCGGACCTGGCCGTGTGGGCGATCGACGGCGACGGCTGCTTCCAGATGACCAACCAGGAACTCGCCACCTGCACGGTGGAGGGCATCCCGATCAAGGTGGCCATCATCAACAACGGCAACCTGGGCATGGTCCGCCAGTGGCAGACGCTCTTCTACAACCAGCGCTACTCCCAGACCGACCTGGACCGGCCGGAGCAGGGCACCTCGGCAGGAACCCGGATTCCGGACTTCGTCAAGCTGGCCGACGCCTACGGGTGCGCCGGCCTGCGCTGCGAGACCGCCGCCGACGTGGACACGGTGATCAAGGAGGCCATGGAGATCAACGACCGTCCCGTCGTGATCGACTTCATCGTGCACCGCGACGCGATGGTCTGGCCCATGGTCGCGGCGGGTACCAGCAACGACGACATCAAGGTGGCGCGGGACATGGCGCCGGACTGGGATGTGACCGAATGAGCCACCCACCGGTGCGCTTGCGGGAGCAGGAGCCAAGCGCGAACAGGCACACGCTGTCGGTGCTCGTGGAGAACAAGCCCGGGGTCCTCGTCCGCATCGCGGGCCTGTTCTCCCGGCGCGGGTTCAACATCGACTCGCTGGCCGTGGGCCCGACGGAGCATCACGAGATCTCCCGGATGACGATCGTGGTGAACTGCGCGGAGCGCCCGCTGGAGCAGGTCACCAAGCAGCTCAACAAGCTGATCAACGTGCTGAAGATCGTCGAACTGGAGCACAACGTCTCGGTGCAGCGGGAACTCCTGCTGGTCAAGGTGCGCGCCGATGCCGAGACCAGGTCGCGGGTGCTGGAGACCGTCTCGCTGTTCCGCGCCAAGGTCGTCGACGTCGCCCAGGACGCGGTGACGGTCGAGGCCACCGGAAACCGGGACAAGCTCGACGCCCTGATCAGGGTGCTTGAGCCGTTCGGCATCAAGGAACTCGTCCAGTCCGGCATGGTGGCCCTGGGGCGCGGCAGCAAGTCCATTACCGACCGCGCGCTGCGGCCGATCGAACGGAGCGCGGGCGGCTCCGCACAGTGAACTGAGCAGCGAGCTACGAAAGGCAACCGATGGCAGACATCTTCTACGACGACCAGGCCGACCTGGCAGTCATCCAGCGGCGTCACGTGGCGGTGCTCGGCTACGGCAGTCAGGGGCACGCGCACGCGCTGTCGCTGCGCGACTCCGGCGTGGACGTCAGGGTCGGCCTGCCTGAAGGCTCCCGCAGCCGGGAGGCCGCCGCCGGTGAGGGACTGCGGGTCACCACGCCCGAGCAGGCCTGCGAAGAGGCGGACCTGATCATGGTGCTCGCCCCGGACCACGTGCAGCGTGCGCTGTACGCCGACGCGATCGCGCCGAGCCTGGTGCCGGGCGACGCCCTGTTCTTCGCCCACGGGCTGAACATCCGCTACAAGCTGGTTTCCCCGCCCGACGGGGTGGACGTGTGCATGGTCGCCCCGAAGGGCCCAGGTCACCTGGTGCGCCGCCAGTTCGCCGAGGGCCGGGGCGTCCCGGTGCTGGTCGCGGTGGAGCGCGACGCATCGGGTGGCGCCTGGCCGCTGACGCTCGCCTATGCCAAGGCCATCGGCGGGACCGGGCCGGCGCGCTCGCCACCACGTTCGCCGAGGAGACGGAGACCGACCTGTTCGGCGAGCAGGTAGTGCTCTGCGGCGGTGTCTCCGAGCTGATCAAGGCCGGCTTCGACACCCTGGTCGAGGCGGGCTACCAGCCCGAGGTGGCCTACTTCGAGTGCCTGCACGAGATGAAGCTGATCGTGGACCTCATGTACGAGGGCGGCCTGTCCAAGATGTACTGGTCGGTCTCGGACACCGCGGAGTTCGGCGGCTACACCCGCGGCCCGCGGATCATCGACGGCCGCAGCATGGAGGAGATGAAGCGGATCCTCAGCGAGATCCGGGACGGTTCGTTCACCGCCGAGCTTGTCGAGGAGTTCGACAACGGGCGGCCGAACTTCCTCAAGCGGCGCGAGGCCCTGCACGCGGAGCAGATCGAGCAGGTGGGGGCCAAGCTGCGGCCGCTGATGAGCTGGCTCGCCGACGACGCCGACGAGGGCTGAGCCCCCGCCGGCGCGGCCCTGCTAGGCCGGGCGGTTTCCGCTGCCCGGCGCCTTCGCTCCGGGCAGCCGGGCGAACACCGCCCGCAGCGGCCGGTCGGCGTAGCCGCCCGCGGCCAGGCCCGCCCGCCGCTCGAAGATGTTGCGCGCGAGCCGAAGTCGCCGGTCAGCAGCCAGGACACGCCCGCGGCGAGGAAGTACAGCGGCAGCATCAGCACGCCGCCGCAGCAGGCGAACTGGGTGGCGTGCCGCGCCTCGTGCCCGAGCAGGACCCCCGCACCGGCGCACGCCCTCGGCGTCCAGCCGGGTCACGATCACGTTGCCCAGGCAGAACGCCGCCGCCGGCGGAACCGGCAGCCGGTATCCCACGGCGACGACCAGGCCGTCGCCGGCCCGGGCAGGCCTGGCCCGGCCCGCCGCGGCTACCAGGAGCCCGGCCAGCGGTTGACCCGTTGACCAGGTTCACCGCCTGCCGGGCCCGGTAGGCGCCGCGCACCGGCGTGGCCGTCAGGGGCCGGGCCGCCGGACCGGAGCCGGGTGCCCAGTCACCGCCGGGTGCCGAGCCGCCGTCCTGTGCGGCGGGCCCGCCCTGATGCTGGGGACCGCCGTCCAGCCCGGGCCCGCCGTTGCGGCCCGGCCCGTCCTCCAGGCCCGGGCTGCCCTCCAGGCCTGGGCCGCCGGAGGTCAGGCCGCTGTCCAGCGCCGGGCCGCCGTTGGGGCCTGATCCGCCGTCCAGCGCCGGACCGCCGTCGAACGTCGCCGCCGCGCCCTGGATGACCGGGAACAGCGCGGGGGCCGGCATGGCCAGCGGCACCCTGCCGTGGGTGCGGTGCGCGATCGCCGCGGCCTGGTGGTACTCCTCAAGCTGGCTGAGGAACTGCTGGTCCGCATATGGCCGCCCGTCCACCAGCGGGCCCCGGGTGTGCTCCATGACCGCGACGATGTCCTCGCCGCTCAGCGTCTTGTGCGTCTCCAGGGCGTACGCCAGGGACAGCACCTTGGCCCGGTCGTCGTGCAGCAGCGTTTCCACCCGCTGCAGCAGCGTGGTCAGCGTGTCCTCGATCCGGTCGGCCAGCGCCCGCCGCAGCTCGGCCTCCGGGTCCTGGCCCTTCTTGTTCCTGCCCCCCTGCCCGCCGCCGGGCGAGCCGACCTCCAGGCGCTTGGCGGTCGAGTAGGAGGACACGGTGGCGCCCATGCCCCAGAAGCCCTCCATGAACGAGGCCACGGTGGTCGCCGACTCCAGGTCCCCGGACACGCCGGAGGAGCTGTCGCTGTCGAAGAACATCCGCTCACCGGCCAGCGAGGCGAGGGACACCAGGATGTCGGTCTCGTATTCGCTGCGCCACCGGGTGAACTGGTCCTCGGGCGGGATGCTGGCCACCATGCCGAGGTAGTCGCTGCCCTTCTCGATCGTGGCGATGTCGATTTCCATGTGCTGGCGGGTGCGGTAGGCGACCAGGGCGTGGCACGCCTCGTGCACCGCGACCGCGTGCCTTTCCCTCTCGATGTACTCGACGTCCTCGGGCGGCCCGAGTTCCTTGAGCTGCTTGGCCTTGATCACGTCCTGCCAGGTGATCACGTCCCGGCCGTTCCGGATGGCCGTGATGAGCGCTTCGTTGACCAGGTCCTTGATGGTGGCGCCGGTCGCGTACGGGGTGATCACCGCGAGCTTGTCCATCTGCTCCGCGGTCAGCTCGTGGCGCACCTTGGCGAAGTAGCCCTCGTAGGTGCGGACCCGGCCGGCCTTGGACGGGTAGCCCACCTTGTAGATGCGGTCGATCCGGCCCGGGCGCAGCAGCGCCTCGTCCAGCGCCTCGGGCAGGTTGGTCGCCATCATCACCAGGATCCGGTACTTCGGCGGCGGCTTGGGCCGCATGCCGAACAGCCGGCGCACGTGACGGTTGATGAAACCGCGCGGTTTTTTCAGGCCGGACAGCTCGGTGAGCAGGGCTTCGAGGGTGCCCATGCCGCCGCCCCCGCCGCCCATCATGCCGCCCATGATCTGCTTGCTGCGCCGGGTGTCCGGTTCCTCGCCGGCCGAGGAGGTCAGCGCCCGGTGCGCCAGCCGCCACTGGGTGTCCCGGGACAGGTAGGAGAAGCCGTGGCACTGGGCCGCCTGCCAGGCCGCGGGCGTCGCCCGGGGCCCGGGGAAGTTCGGGCCGCCCTGGGCCAGCGCGCCACGACGGCCCAGCGAGTCGGCTTCGTCGAAGAACACAATCACGCCCCCGTACCGCAGCGCGAGCTTGCGCAGCTTGCGGAACAGCGACTTGACCTTCAGGATCCCGACGCCCATGAACATGTTGATGAACGCGCCGGGATCCACGAACACGTAGGGCCGGCCGGTCTCGCCCGCCACCGCCTCGGCCATCAGCGTCTTCCCGGTGCCGGGCGGTCCCCAGAGCAGGATGCCGCCCGGCACGTAACCGCCCCTGGACTCGATCCGCTCCGGGTCCTCCAGGTACAGGATGTTCTCCTTGACCCGTTCCACTACGTGGTCCTGGCCCCAGACGTCGGTGAACCTGGTCTTGATGTCGTCGGGATAGTAGACATCCACGCCGCCCCGGGACAGGAACCAGAAGATCGCGGCGAATTGGCCCACCACGACCAGCAGGATGACCATGAGCTGCAGCACGAACGGCAGCACGTGCCACAGCAGTTCCGGGGCCCGCAGCAGCGCGAGGACCGGCGAGGTGTGGATCACCTTCCCGATGACCACGGCCACGATCGTGATCCACAGCACCCAGGTCACCAGCCGCCGGAGCCGGAACCTGGTCCAGTTCGACAGCCTGCGGTGGCTGGCCCGCTCGATCCCGCCGAACACCGTGTGCGTCCAGAACCGGTGGTACCCGGCCCAGTGCTCGCTGATCAGGAAGTGGATCTGGCGCAGCGCCTCCAGACCGGCCAGCACGAACACCCATGCGCCGGTCCGCTCCTCGGTGCGGACCGCGTCGCTGATGCCCATCAGCGGGTTGTTGGCCATCGCGGACCAGACGAGGATCCACCAGACCAGCGCGAGGAGCAGCAGGAACTTCACCCGGTCCAGGAAAGGCATCGGCTTCCTGGTCCGCCGGTCCTCGTCCCGGGGGCGCTCGCCGGGCGGGCGCAGCCCCTCCGGCGGTGTTGCAAGGGCCTCACGCACTAGGGGCTCCTGACGGTAAACGACGACATGATCGTGTTGAACTGGCTGCGGTTCTGGCTGTAACAGGCCGCCATGCAGTGCACCATGAGCACGTAAAGCTGGGTGCGGCTGGAGTTGGTGAACGCGACCTGGCCGAAGGTGTCGGTGATGTTGCCGGGGTAGGTGTAGTCGTAGGTGTCCCAGACCCCGTGCACGCCCCCGCCGGGCTGCAGCACGGTGTCCCGCAGCAGCCTGAAGTGGGTCAGCGGGAACTTGCTCAGGGCCGCCTGCGACCTGGCCGTCGAGGTCACCGGCAGCAGCACGTCACGCAGCCCGTTGTCGGTCAGGGAACTGCTCACGGTCGAGCTGACCGGCGCGACGAAGGCGAACGCGAACGGCTGCGCGGCGGCGGGGCTGAACAGGTGGACGGCCGCGGGCGCCGGGTCGGCGTCGTAGGCCACGTCCCAGGTGCCGGCGGCCTGGCCGAGGATGCTGCCGGGGGTCTTGAACTGGGCCGCAAGGGACACGTCGCTGATCTTGTGCCAGCCGTACGGCACCTTGAAGTAGGTGTAGGCGGACGAATCCGAGATATACGTGAACTGAGGCGCCGCACACCCCGTCGCGGCCGCCGCGACGAGAACTACCCCGAGCCCGCCGAAAAGCTTCCCGATCAGGGACGTCTTACTAGCCAACCAGCACCCACTCCCTGGCGGACCGCCCAGATTCGAGTATGACCCGTGAGCAGCCGGAGGGCGATAATTGTGCACGATAATTGTGGTTTGGCCGGTGCGCAAAATTCCGGCCCCGGCCCCGCCGGGCCGGCCAGGCGGTCAGCCGGCCGGTGGCCCGCCCGCTGACGCGGCGTGCGGGCGGGCGTACAGCCGCAGCCATACGCCTTTCGCGTGCAATGTGTAGGCCAGCGTGAACCCGAGCCGTGGCGGGAGCGGCGAGGGAGCCTTGGACCACGAGGCGACCCAGACCCTGCTGACCGCGGCCAGCCGCTGGCGCTCCACGGACGTCCGCGCGAACGTGCCGCCCAGCGTGGCGGACGGAACCTGGCCGCGTGCCAGGCTGATGTCGTGCAGCCGGGCCAGGCCGTAGGGGTACTCGCCCGCCATCCCGCGCTCCACGCCGCCGCCCCACGACAGCGGCCAGTACCTGATGTTCAGCAGTGCGTCGCCGGGCCGGGCGCGGCTGGCGACCGCCTGGTCGGCCAGGCGGATGTCATATCCGTGGCCGGTCGGGGTGCGCTGGCTGCCCTGGGCGGGCAGCCCGGCCGCCACGATGACGGCCAGCGCGGCGACGGCCACGGCCCACCCCACCGCCTTTCTCGCCAGGGCGGCCAGGGCCGTGCCGGCCAGCAGCGCGGCGGCCGGGATGCAGAACGCGATGTAGCGGAACACGTAGAGCGGGTGGATCACGTGGCTCACCGAGACCGCGAACAGCAGCGCGGGCGGGAGGAACAGCCACGGCACGGCCAGTCCCCACAGGCCGGCCGGCCAGTCCCTGCGAAGCTGTGGCCGGCCGCCGAACACCAGGCCGGACACGAGTGCGATCACCACGACCGCCGCCGTGATGAAGAACATCGGCGGCGGGCCGATCAGGCCCGCCATGGCGATGATCGCGACCAGGCCCGGCGGCTTGATCCACTGCACCTGGTGAGCCTGGCGGGAGGCGATCAGCGCCACCGGGCTGGCCACGATGAGCGCCACCGCCACGCTCGCCAGCCAGCGCAGCACGAAGGGCTGCCCGGGACCGCCGTGGTGCCGCCGCCACGCGGCGACCGTCACCGCATGGGCGGCAATGAGCAGCAGGCTCAGGATGTTGCCCAGGCCGAGCAGTGCCATCGCGGCCGCGTAGCCCACCAGCCAGTATTGCCTGGAGGGGCGACCCCCCTGGAACCCCCCGGTGGCCGCAGGCCCCGGCTGGGTGGCGGCTTGCAGGGCGCGGACGAGGAGGTAGCTGGCCACGGTGGCCAGCGCGGTCACCAGGGCGTACTCCCGCGCGTCCTCGGCGTAGAAGCTCACCGAGGGCAGCGCGGCGAACACCAGCCCGGCGGCCAGCCCGGCGCGGCCGGATACCAGGCGCTGGCCCAGCAGGGTCAGTACGCCGGCCGCCACCGCCAGCGCCACCGCCGAGGGGGCCCTGGCCGCCAGTTCGCCGCTGCCTCCCAGCCGGGTGACCGCCCAGATCAGCGCGTAGTACTCGGTGTGCACCACGTCGACGTTGCCGAGCATCCGGATCATCTGCGGGAAGCTCCGGTGCACGGCGAGCAGGGTGGCGCCCTCGTCGCGGGTGAATGAGGGGACGCCGATCCGGTACAGCGTCACCACAAGCGTGATCAGGGCCGGGACGATCGCCATCCATCCGGCCGCCAGCCGGTCCGGCCGCCCGGCGCTGGCCGGGGCCGGCACGCCGGGGGTGCGGGCAAGCGACTGGCTTCCAGAAGCGGCCACGGGGCTCCTCGTCCTGCGGGCGACGCTCCGCCTGGCCCGAGCGGGGACGCGCGCTGCTGCGGCCGGCACGGGTGCCCGCGCGGCCGCCATGCTGGGGGTGGTGAACGCATGGTTCTGGGGTTGGTGAACGCAAGGTTACTGCACGGCGCGGGCCCGCCACGGGACGGCGAAGTTCGTGAACGGTTTCACAAGCTGGCTTACACTGGAGGCTCCGCCGTCGACGCCCGAGGGGCTGTGCCGTGCCTGCACCCATCGTCCTGGTTGCCGAGGAACTTTCACCCGCCGCCATCGCGCTGCTCGAACCCGACTTCGAGGTGCGCTATGCCGATGGTGCGAACCGCGCCGAACTGCTGAACGCGCTGGAAGGCGCGGACGCGGTCATCGTCCGCAGCGCTACAAGGATCGATGCGGAAGCGCTGGCGCACGCGTCCAGCCTGCGGGTCGTGGCCCGGGCGGGCGTGGGCCTGGACAACGTCGACGTGGCGGCGGCCACCAAGGCGGGTGTGATGGTGGTGAACGCGCCAAGTTCCAACATCGTCAGCGCCGCCGAGCACGCGACCGCCCTGCTGCTCGCGGTCGCCCGGCACGTGCCGCAGGCGATGGCCTCGCTCAAGGCCGGCGAGTGGAAGCGGTCGCAGTTCACCGGTGTCGAGATCAGCGGCAAGGTGGCCGGCATCCTGGGGCTCGGCCGGATCGGGGTCCTGGTCGCGCAGCGGCTGGCGGGCTTCGGCATGCAGGTCATCGCGTACGACCCGTACGTGCCCCAGGCCCGGGCGGCCCAGCTCGGTGTGCGCCTGGTGAGCCTGGACGACCTGCTCGCCGAGGCCGATTTCATCAGCGTGCACCTGCCGAAGACACCGGAGACCGTCGGGCTGATCGGGGAGCGTGAGCTGCATCTGGTCAAGCCGGGCGTGCGCATCGTCAACGCGGCCAGGGGCGGCATCGTGGACGAGCACGCCCTGGGCATGGCGCTCAAGGACGGCCGGGTGGCCGGCGCCGGCATCGACGTGTTCGTGACCGAGCCACCCACGGGGAACCCCCTGCTGGACTTCCCGAACGTGGTGGCCACGCCGCATCTGGGGGCCAGCACCCACGAGGCCCAGGAGAAGGCCGGCACGCAGGTGATCAAGTCCGTCCGGCTGGCCCTGGCCGGTGAGTTCGTGCCCGACGCCGTCAATGTCCAGGGCGGCGCGGTGGACGAGGACGTGAAGCCGGGCCTGCCGCTGGCCGAGAAGCTCGGGCAGCTGTTCACCGCCCTGGCCGGCGGCGTCGCGGCCAGCCTGGACGTTGAGGTGCGCGGCGAGATCGCCGCCATGGACGTGCGGGTGCTGCAGCTTGCCGCCCTCAAGGGGGTCTTCGCCGACGTGGTCGAGGACGCCGTGACCTATGTGAACGCCCCGCTGCTGGCCGAGCAGCGGGGCATGACGGTGGGCCTGGTCACCGAGACCGAGAGCCCGGACTGGCGCAACCTGGTGAGCCTGCGCGGCACCCTGCCCGGCGGCCAGTCGGTGTCGGTCAGCGGGACGCTCACCGGGCAGCGCCAGGTGGAGAAGCTCGTCGAGATCAACGGCTTCGAGATGGAGATCGCCCTGGCCGAGCACATGGTGATCCTCAGCTACACCGACCGGCCCGGAATCGTCGGCGTGGTCGGCCAGATCCTGGGCAGCGAGGGGATCAACATCGCCGGCATGCAGGTGTCCCGGGACGTGCGCGGCGGCCACGCGCTGATCGCGCTGACCGTCGACACCGCCATCCCGCCCGTCGTGCTCGAGGACATCACGGCGACGATCGGCGCGGTCAGCGGCCGCGCGATCAACCTGGACATGTCCTGAGGCGCTGAGCCCGGGGGAGCGCCCGGACCCCCGCTGGCTTGCGGCCCCCGCGACTCCGTCGCGGCGGCCTTAGCCTCGCCGCCCGGAGTTCCACGATGCGGTCCCCGTCCGAACTGTCTCAGGATACGAGACGGTAGTGCCCTCAGGATGACATCCTGCCTGGTCTTCGATAGGCTTGCCGGTGCTATGCGGCGCTTCGTACTTATCTTGCACAGCCGTAGCGGGGCCTGATCAGCGCAGGCCAGCAACCCGCTACGGGCGAGCAGGTGCTGGCCGTGGGGATAGCTCGTCAGGAGAAGCGTCGTGTACGACATGTATCACTGGGACTCGTCCGTCCCGGCCACCGAGGACTCCGGCGACACCGGCCGGGCCCCCGCCCGCGCCAGCAGCCGCCCGGCGGCCGCTGCGCAGGCCGTTCAGGTGGCCCTGGACCGCCGGGACAACGGAGGAGACGCCAGCGACCCGCGCGACCAGTCTGGGTGGGGTGGCGGGTTCCGCTAGTAAGGTACGCGCATGGCATCGTCCCAGACAAAGCTCGCCGTCATTGGCGGCGACGGGATCGGCCCCGAGGTCGTAGCCGAGGCGCTGAAGGTGCTCAAGGCCTCCGGCTTGTCCTTCGAGGAAACCAGCTACGACCTGGGCGCCCACCGATGGCACCGGACCGGCGAGACGCTCCCGGACACGGTGCTCGAAGAGATCCGCGGCCATGATGCCCTGATGCTCGGCGCGGTCGGCGACCCGTCGGTGCCGAGCGGGGTGCTGGAGCGCGGGCTGCTGCTCCGGCTGCGGTTCGAACTCGACCACTATGTGAACCTGCGGCCGGTGCGGCTCTACCCGGGGGTGGGCACCCCGCTGGCCGGGGTCCGGCCGGAGTCGGTCAACATGGTTGTCGTCCGGGAGGGCACCGAGGGCCCCTACGCCGGCGCGGGCGGCGTGCTGCGCAAGGGCACCCCTGCCGAGGTCGCCACGCAGGAGAGCCTGAACACCAGCTACGGGGTTGGCCGCGTGATCAAGTACGCGTTCGACCTGGCCGCCCAGCGCTCCCGGCAGCACCTGACCCTGGTGCACAAGACCAATGTGCTCACCTACGCCGGCGACCTGTGGCAGCGCATGGTGGACCAGACCGCCAAGGAGTTCCCCGGCGTGTCCGTGGACTACGTCCACGTGGACGCCGCGTGCATGTTCCTGGTCACCCAGCCCGAGCGGTTCGACGTCATCGTGACCGACAACCTGTTCGGCGACATCCTCACCGACCTCGGTGCGGCCGTGGCCGGCGGGATCGGGCTGGCGGCCAGCGGGAACATCAACCCCGAGCACACGGCTCCCAGCATGTTCGAGCCCGTGCACGGCAGCGCGCCGGACATCGCCGGCCGCCAGAAGGCCGACCCGACGGCCGCGATCCTGTCCGCCGCGATGCTCTGCGAGCACCTGGGCTTCACCGCCGAGGCCGCGAAGATCGAGCAGGCCGCCGCCGACGATCTGGTGGAACGCCAGGGCGCCTGGGCCGCCAGGTCGACCGCGGAGATCGGCGACGACATCGCGGAGCGAGTAGCCGGCTAGGCCCCGCCTGAGCGGGGCCAGGGTTAGCCTGGATCCGCGAGGCTGACCCCATGTGGAGATCTGTCATGGTGGCTTGGCCGCGCGCCCGGCAGCGGCGCCGGGGGGTAAGGAAGGACTGCAATGATCACTACCGGCAGCACCGACATCGAGTTCGGCGTGCGCGTGAGCGAGGCTCCGCTTGCGGCCGAGGAACGCGAGCGGATCCTGGCCGCGCCGGGGTTCGGTGAGGCATTCACGGACCACATGATCACCATCCGCTGGGCCGATGGCCGCGGCTGGCACGATGCCCGCGTGGAGCCCTACGGCCCGTTCACCCTGGAGCCGGCCACGTCGGTGTTCCACTACGCGCAGGAGATCTTCGAGGGCCTGAAGGCGTACCGGGCCGGCGGTGGCGAAATCGTGGCGTTCCGGCCGCAGGCCAACGCCGCGAGGTTCAACCGCTCAGCGACCCGCATGGCCATGCCCGAGCTTCCGCCTGAGCTGTTTCTCCAGGCCATCGAACGCCTCGTCGGGCAGGACCGGGATTGGGTGCCCACGGCCCCGGAGCACAGCCTGTACGTGCGGCCCTTCATGATCGCGACACAGCCGGGGCTCGGGGTGAACCGGCCCTCGCGGTCCTACCTGTTCTGCGTCATCGCCTCACCGGCCGGCTCGTACTTCCGCGACGGCGTCCACCCGGTGACGGTCTGGCTGTCGGAGGAGTACACCCGGGCGGCTCCCGGCGGGACCGGCGAGGCCAAGTGCGGCGGCAACTACGCCGCCTCGTTCGCCGGCCAGCTGCAGGCCGTGCAGCACGGCTGCGATCAGGTGGTCTGGCTCGACGCGCAGGAGCACCGCCTCGTCGAGGAGATGGGCGGGATGAACCTGTTCTTCGTGTACGGGGCCGGCCCGCACGCACGGCTGGTCACCCCGGCCCTGACCGGCACCCTGCTGCCCGGTGTCACCCGGGATACGCTGCTCAAGCTCGGCCCCGACCTCGGCGTCCCGGCGGAGGAGGCGGCCGTGTCCGTGACGCAGTGGCGGGAGGACTGTGCCTCCGGCGAGCTGACCGAGGTCTTCGCCTGCGGCACCGCGGCGGTGATCACCCCGGTGGGCAAGGTGATGGGCCCGGCCGGCGAGTGGACCGTGGGCGACGGGACACCTGGCCCGGTGACCCTGCGGCTGCGCGAGGAACTGCTCGGCATCCAGTACGGCCACCGGCCGGACCCCTACGGCTGGGTCTACAAGCTCTGCTGATGCGGGCGGCCGGGTCCCGGCCACCGCCTGCACGGCCACCCCCGTACACCTGGAGCTGACCCCTCACTTCTGTTACCTTAAGTGTTCGTCTACTTGCGCTTGGTAGCTGACCGTGAAGGAGCGGCAGTCCTGATTTGTCCAGGATTCTGGTCGTTGACGACGAGCCGGCCCAGCGGTCCATGCTCCGGAGGATCTTCGAGCGGGCTGGGCATGAGGTTGCCGATGCCGGTGACGGCGCCGCCGCGCTGCAGGCGGTGGGCGAGTCGCCGCCCGATCTGGTGGTGACGGACATGATGATGCCGGTCATGGACGGTGCCGAGCTCATCCGGCGGCTGCGATGCGAGCCCGCCACGGCGGGCATCCCGATCCTGGCGGCGAGCGGTGACGCCCATCTCGCCGAACGGTGCGGACGCGGTCATCGCCAAGCCCTACGCGTGGCGGCACCTCGTCGCGGTCGCTGATGCCTTGCTGAGGGAAGGACGGAATCTGCGGTGAAGCGGATGGATACCGGCGTCGCCGGGCTGGATGTGGTGCTCGACGGCGGGCTGGAGCCGGGCGCGGTCGTGGTGGTGGCTGGCGCGCCAGGTACCGGCAAGACGATCCTTGCCCAGCAGATGTGCTTCGCCACCGCGACCGCCGAGCACAAGGGCATCTACTACACGACCGTGTCCGAGCCGCATACCAAGCTCGTCAGGCACCTGGAGCCGTTCACCTTCTTCGATGCGCGGTCCCTGGGCTCCCGGGTCGAGCACATCCACCTGGGTGACTTCCTGCGGCCAGGCCGCCCGGGCGGGCTGGAGCCCATGGTCTCGGAGATCGTGCGGAAAACACTGGATGAGGAACCCTCGGTCGTGGTGATCGACAGCGCCAAGATGCTGCGCGATTTCGCCGGCGAGCGCGAGCTGCGCGGCGCCTTCTACGACCTGACCGCCAATTTCGCCGAAACCGGTGCGGTGCTGCTGCTGGTCGGTGAATACACCCCCGAGGAGCTGGACAGGCGGTATCGAGTTCTCCCTGGCTGACGGCATCATCCAGCTCGAATACCAGGTCCGCGAGCCGGTCGACCGGCGGTCACTGCGGGTCGTGAAGATGCGCGGCGGCCGCCACGTGCCCGGCAGGCACACCTTCCAGATCGGCCCGGACGGCATCCGGGTCTTCCCCCGCATCGAGACGCTCATCCCGGCCACCGTGACGCCGTCTGCCGGCCCGATGCGCAGCGGGATCCCGGGCCTGGACGATCTGATGACCAGGGGGATGAGGCGATGGTGATGCCACCCTCGTCATGGGGCCTTCGGGTGTCGGCAAGACGACCCTGGGGATGCGCTGGATCGCGCAGGGCCTGGAGGAGGGCGAACGCTGCCTGTTCGTCACCTTCCAGGACACCGCCGACCATCTGACCGAGATGGGCGCCACCTTCGGCTGGGACATCGCCGCCGCCCGTGCCTCCGGGCATCTGGTGATCTCCTACGTCTCGATGGGCGACCTGGACCTGGACGTCCTGGCGAACGTCGTGCGCGCGAACCTCGCCGAGCGGCCAGATCCGCCGCGTCGCCATCGACAGCCTGGCCGAACTGGTCCTCGCCGACCGTGAATGGGCACGTTTCCCCGCCTACATGCGCAGCCTGGTCGGGCTCGTCCGCGCGGCCAGCGTCTCGCTGCTGGCCACCAGCGAGACGACCGGCGACGGGATTACCGCCCAGTCGCTGGAAGGGCTCATGTTCTTGTTCGACAACGTCATCGACCTGCGCTACATCGAGCAGCAGTCCACGCTCGGCCGCGCGCTCAACGTCGTCAAGATGCGGAACAGCCCCACCAGATGACGCTGAACAGCGCCACCATCACCGACACGGGCCTGGTCGTCGGGGACCAGCTCGAAGGAGTCACCGGGCGGCTCGGCTGGAGCGCCCTGCGCACACGCAACCTCGCCTACCAGCCCAGCACCGGCAAAACACCCTGACACCAGTGACCACGACGGCAATCAGCCGGCCACCCTGATCAACTGGTCACCCCCGGAGCCAGCGTCTCGGATGGTGAGACGTGCGTTTCGCCGCTGCGTATCGCGTGTGCCACACTAGGTCCGTGACGTGCGGCCGGATCATTATCGGCAGGCGCGCCGGCACCTAGCAGGCCCCGGAGTTTCCCAGGCCCGCACCCGCCGGCGCGCAGACCTCTCGCATCCCGCGAGGGGTCTTTTGCTTTGCCCGGCCGGGGCGCGGTCCCATACAGCACGGAGGACCAATGCCCGACGACAGTTTCCACGTCTACGACACCACGCTGCGCGACGGTGCCCAGCAGGAGGGCCTGACCCTGACCGTCGCGGACAAGCTGGCCATCGCGCGGCGCCTGGACGAGTTCGGCGTCGGCTTCATCGAAGGCGGCTGGCCCGGCGCCATCCCCAAGGACACCGAGTTCTTCCGGCGCGCCCGCACCGAGCTGGAGCTGCGCCACGCCACCCTGGCGGCGTTCGGATCCACCCGGCGCCCCGGCGCGGTGACCGCCGACGACCCGCAGGTGGCGGCCCTGCGCGAGTCCGGCGCGCCGGTCGTGACGCTGGTCGCCAAGAGCCACGACCGGCACGTCACCGCGGCGCTGCGGACCACGCTGGAGGAGAACCTCGCCATGATCGCCGGCACCGTGCGGCATCTGGCGGCCGAGGGCCAGCGGGTGTTCCTCGACGCGGAGCACTTCTTCGACGGCTACCGCTCCAACCCCGGCTACGCGCTCGAAGTGGTGCGGGTGGCCGCCGAGGCGGGCGCCGAGGTGGTCGCGCTGTGCGACACCAACGGGGGCATGCTGCCCGGTGAGCTGGGCGACGTGGTCACGGCGGCCGCCGCGACCGGGGCGCGGCTGGGCATCCACTGTCACGACGACACCGCGTGCGCCGTGGCGAACACGCTGACCGCGGTGGCGGCCGGCGTCAGCCACGTCCAGGGCACCGCCAACGGCTACGGGGAGCGGGCCGGCAACGCCAACCTGTTCAGCGTGGTCGCCGGGCTGCAGCTCAAGCAGGGCCGCGAGGTGCTCCCGGCCGGGTGCATGGGCGAGATGAGCCGGGTCGCGCACGCGATCAGCGAGGTCACCAACGTCACCCCGAACACGCACCAGCCCTACGTCGGGTTCTCCGCGTTCGCGCACAAGGCCGGGCTGCACGCCTCGGCGGTCAAGGTTGACCCCATGCTCTACCAGCACGTCGACCCGGCCCTGGTCGGCAACGACATGCGGATGCTCGTCTCGGACATGGCGGGCCGGTCGTCGGTGGAGATCAAGGGCAGGCAGCTCGGCTACGACCTGTCCGCCGATGGCAGGGCCGGCCGGGTGGTGGAACGGGTCAAGGACCTCGAAGCCCGCGGCTACACCTTCGAGGCCGCCGACGCGTCCTTCGAACTGCTGCTCCGCGACGAACTGGCGGGCGAGCGGCTGCGGCACTTCCGGGTCGAGTCCTGGCGGGTGATCGTCGAGCGCCGCGCCGACCGGGCGGTGGTCAGCGAGGCCACGGTGAAGCTGAACGCCAAGGGCGAGCGGATCGTCGCCACCGGCGAGGGCAACGGCCCGGTGAACGCACTGGACAACGCCCTGCGGCTGGCGCTGGAGCGGCTCTACCCCGAGCTGGCCATGCTGGAACTGGCCGACTACAAGGTCCGCATCCTGGAGAACTCGCACGGCACCGGCGCGATCACCCGGGTGCTCATCGAATCCGGGGACGGCACGGGCGCGACGGACGGCACCTGGAGCACGGTCGGCGTGGACGAGAACATCATCGCCGCGTCCTGGCACGCGCTGGAGGAGGCGGTCACCTACGCCCTGCTGCGGGCCGGCCACCAGCCCACCGAGCGCGACACCCAGGCCTGAGCGGGCAAGCCGGCCCGCGCCGCCGCTGCCACCCGTGAGCACCCTCCTAACGGGCCGCGGGCAACCCTTTCCGGATGTTAGGAGTGTCTATGTCGGAGAGTGCGCCGCAATGGTGCGCTTTCGTCATGGCCTGCCGGCTGGATCGGCCGGATGGAAGGGGCAACGGTGTCGGCGATGCGAAGGATCGGCGCTGGTAAGTGGACCGGGGCGGCGTGCCTGAGCGCCGCCGCCCTGCTGATCGCCGGTGCCGCACCGGCCGGCGCCGCGGTGCGGGCCGTGGCCGGGACGGGGGGTGCCGCGCCATGCGCCGCGGCGCACCTGCGGATCAGCGTGCCGGCGCAGATCCCCGGCGATCCACAGCGGGGGATGGACAAGCAGTCGTGGAACATCGTGTTCCGCAACGCCGGCCCGGCGGCCTGCTCGCTGCGCGGCTGGCCGGCGATCTCCGCCCGCGACGGCAACGGGCGGGCCGTGCCGCTGACGGTGCGCGACGCCGCCTTCAGCAACCTCGCCGCGGTGCCGGTGCGGCAGGTCGTCCTCGCGCCCGGGGAAGCGGCCGTAGTCACCGGAACGGCCGCGGACGAGCAGCCCGGCTGCACCATCTCCTGGACGCTCGGGGTGCGGCTGCCCGGATCGGCCGGCGCCGCCGCCGTCGGTGCGCCGCACGGCGTCTTTTCCCCGTGCCTGGGCGGGCCGCTCGCGCTGTCCCCGTTCTATCCGCTCCCCACCCTGGAGCGGGAGATCACCGGCATGGGCGTCACCACGGTGCCGCCGCCGTTCGCCGCGTCGGCCGCCGCCGAGCCGCCGGCCTGCCGGGCGGCGGCGCTGCGGGCGAGCCTGGCCGCCGTGGAGCGGGCCGCCGGCGGCGGCTTCCTCGCCGTGCTCCGGCTGCACACCGCCGGGCCGCCGTGCACCCTGGATGAGGTCTGGCCCGCGGTGCGGCTGGATGAGGCGGGCGGGCAGAGCCCGGTCGCGAAGGTGTTTTCCGCGCCCGCCGCGGACCGTGCCGGGCGCTCGGTGATCACCACCTACGAGCGGGGCAGCGGGCAGCACCCGGCCCTGACGCTGCGGCCGGGCACATCGGCATCGGTCGCGGTGGTCGCGGCGGGCACCGGGACCTGCCGGCGGCTGACGGCCGCGGAGGTCTACCCGGGGCCGCTGGCCGCCGGCCCCGCCGCGCGGATCGCCGTCACCACCCCGGTGCGGGTCTGCGGCACCCCGCGCATCCTGCCGTTCCTGCCCGCCAGCCCGGCGGGAACGGCGCTGCCGGTCACCCGTACGGCGCTGGCCGCGGTGGCCGCCGCGCCCGGGGCCGGGGACAGCCCCCCCGGATATGTGTACGGCACCGACAGCGGCTACCCGTTCCACTGCGGTTCCAGCGTTCCCTACCTGGAGCCCAACGGCATCTGCTCCAAGGGGACCGAGGGCAACTACGGCGCCTATGTCGGCGAGACCGGATCCTGGGCGAACTGGCAGCGGTGCAGCACCGGGCTCAACTGGCTGCTGAGCAACTACAACGCCGCTCAGGCCAACGCGACCGCCGGCGACGGGCTGGGCGCGGCGCCCTACTGGTTCATGGCCGGCCGGGTCGCGATCCCGGCTACAACGGCACCGTGTCCGAGGCGACCGCCTGGGGCGCCGCACAGGCGAAGCAGATGGTCACGCATGACCTCGGCAACAAATACAGCTTCCCGTACGTGGTCGAGGACGTCGAGAACGCCGGGGCCCCGCCGGACGAGAACGGCTGGAACACCATCTGGACCGGGGCGTGCAGCCAGACGACCAGCGGGAGCAGCATCCCCGCCGCGGTGGATTTCGCCACGTTCCAGGGCTTCCGCAACTACATCGAGGCCAACTCGGCGTACGCCCCCGCCGTGTACTCGGCCGACGGCGGCGGTTACGGCTCCTGGACCGGCATCTTCGGCTCCGGCTTCACGCTGCGGACCACGGCGGAGTGGACGTTCACCGACGAGTCGACCACCGTCGCCTTCCCGAGTGGCTGGTCCAACCCCGACGCCACCGCGTTGTTCTTCGCCAACGCGCCCGCACGGTGCCAGCTGGCCTGGCAGTTCTCCGGCGGCAATGGCGATGTCAACCCCTATGGCGGCGACTACGACCAGTTCGATGGGAACCACGCCAGCGTCACGAAGTGCGAGTGACGCGGCCAGGCCGGCCAGCGCCGCCCCGGGCTCCGGGGCGGCGCGGAGATAACCTGCGTGCAACCGTTTCGCCCCGATAAGGCATCTTTTGTAGCGATCAAGTGGGATCCATAGCGCATCCTGGTACCGGGAACGGGCTCGCCGGGCCTTGCTGGTGCGCGGCGAAAGCCGGGCAGATCGCGGCGCGGCCGCGCCCACGGGAGCAGGCTGCGCCTGCGGGCCCTGTGCCGGGGCCTGGGCCCGCAGGCGCGGGGCTGCGCGCCGCCGCCCCCGGCGGGCATCCGGGCGGCCTGGGCGCGGGCCGGCGATACGGTGGAGCCCATGGACGACAAGGAGATCATGGCGCACATCGACGATCTCATTAAGACCGAGCACGAGCTGCGCGCCAAGCTCGCGGCCGGCGAGATAACCACCGACGACGAGCACCGGCAGCTGACCGCGGCCGAGACGGCGCTGGACCAGTGCTGGGACCTGCTGCGCCAGCGCCGGGCCCGCAAGGAGTTCGGCGAGAACCCGGCCGGCGCGCAGGTGCGGCCGGTCAGCGAGGTGGAGGGGTACCGGCAGTAACGCCGGGATGAGGCGTGCGCATCACGAGGTTCGCCGCGGGCGACGAGGTTTCCTACGGGCTGGTGGGCACGGCCAGGGCCGGGGCGGCGGCGGGCGGCGTGGTCATCGCCGAACTGGCCGGGCACCCGCTCGCCGGCGGCAGGGACGCGACCAGGCTCACCGGCACCACGTACCTGCTTGACGAGGTCCGGCTGCTGGCTCCGGTGCTGCCCAGCAAGGTGATCGGTTTCGCGCCGCGATCCCCGGGACCGGCCGGGCCTGCGGATGACGGGCTGGACGACGGTTCCGTTATGTATCTGAAGCCGTCCACCACCGTCTGCGGGCCGTCCGACGCGATCCGGTACCCGGCGCTGACGCAGCGCCTGGAAGCCGGGGGCGAGCTGGCCGTCGTCATCAGCCGGCTGTGCCGCCAGGTGACGCCCGAGCAGGCCGCCACGGTGATCCTCGGGTACACCTGCGCCCTCGACGTCACCGCGGCCGACCTGCGCGAGCGCGACGGCCAGTGGGCGCGGGCGAAGGGTTTCGACACGTTCTGCCCGCTGGGGCCGTGGATCGAGACCGACGTGGGCGACGCCGGACTGGAACTGACCACGTCGGTCAACGGCCAGGTGTGCCAGCGGGCCAAGGTGCCGCCGCCCGGCCAGGAGGTGGCGGTGCTGGTCGCGGCCGCGAGTAACGTGATGACGCTGCTGCCCGGCGACGTGCTGCTGACCGGGGTGCCCGCGGGGACGGCCGGAGCCGGCGGCCCGTGGCTGCGGCATGGCGACGAGGTATCGGTGTCGATCGACGCGATCGGCACCCTGACGAACAAGGTGGAGCACGGTGACTGAGCACGGCGGGGCCGGCCGGGACCGCGGCCAGGTGCGGGTGCGGTTCGCCCCGTCACCCAGCGGTGACCTGCATGTGGGCAACATCCGCACCGCGCTGTACGACTGGGCGTTCGCCCGGGCGACCGGCGGGGTGCTCGTGCTGCGCATCGAGGACACCGACGCCACCCGGGTGAAGCCGGAGTACATCGCCTCCGCCCAGGACACGCTGCGCTGGCTGGGGCTGGACTGGGACGAGGGGCCCGGCGTGGGTGGCCCGTTCGGGCCCTACCAGCAGAGCGAGCGGCTGGACATCTATGCCGAGTGGGTGGCCAGGTTCCTGGCGGACGGGCACGCCTATTACTGCTACTGCACGACGGAAGAGCTTGAGGCACGGCGGCAGGCCGCGCGGCAGGCCGGCGGGCCGAGCGGGTACGACGGCCACTGCCGCGCGCTCACCGCCGAGCAGGTCGCCGCCTACCAGGCGGAAGGCCGCCGGCCGGTGGTCCGGTTCCGGATGCCGGAGGGCTCCACCACGTTCACCGACCTGATCCGCGGCGAGGTCACCTTCGACCACGCGCACGTCCCCGACTTCGTGCTGGCCCGGGCCGACGGCGGCCCGCTGTACACGCTCGCGGTCGCCGTCGACGACGTGCTCATGGAGATCACCCACGTGGTGCGCGGCGAGGACCTGCTGTCGTCCACCCCGCGGCAGATCGCGGTCTACGGCGCGATGGGCGTGCCCGCGGACCGGATCCCGGTCTTCGCCCACCTGCCCTACGTGCTCGGCCCGAACGGGCAGAGGCTGTCCAAGCGCAACGGCGTGGTCTCCATCAACTGGTACCGCGAGCAGGGCTTCCTGCCCGAGGCGATATGCAACTACCTGGCCCTGCTCGGCTGGTCGCCGGGGGAGGACCGGGAGGAGTTCACGCTCGCCGAGATGGCCGCCGAGTTCGACCTGGCCCGGGTGAACAAGAACGCGGCCCAGTTCGACGTGCGCAAGCTCGAAGCGATCAACGGCGACAAGATCAGGGCGCTGGCGCCGGCCGACTTCGCCGCCCGGATCACGCCCTTCCTGGCCCGGGCTGGCCTGGTCGCCGACCCGCCGTCGGCCGGGGAGGCCGCGCTGATCGCCGCCGCCGGCCCGCTGATCCAGCCGCGGATCGGCACGCTCAGGGAGGCCGAGGGGATGCTCGGATTCTTGTTCGTCAGTGAAGCGGAGTTCCGGGTGGACCCCGAGGACGCCGCAGCGTGCCCTGACGCGCCGCGTCGGTGCCGGTGCTCGCGGCCGCGGAGAAGGCGCTCACCGGGCTGGCGGAGTGGGCGCACGTCGAGATCGAGGGCGCCCTGCGCGCGGCGCTGCTGGACGAACTGGGCCTGAAGCCGAAGGCCGCGTTCACCCCGGTGCGGGTCGCGGTGACCGGCCGCCGGGTGTCGCCGCCGCTGTTCGAGTCGATCGAGTTGCTCGGCCGGGACAGGACCCTGGGCCGCCTGGCCCGGGCCCTCGCGGTGGCGGCCGCCGCCGGGTGAGCGGCCGGCTTCCGGCCAGGTGAGCCGGTGGCCTCCGGTCAGGTGAGCCGGTGGCCTCCGGTCAGGTGAGCCGGTGGCTTCCGGCAGGTACCGGAGGGCCGGCCGGCCAGGAATCCGTTCTGGCCCGGCCGCTTTGGGGATGGTCCGGGTTTCGGGCTAGACTGCACAGGCGCGAGCGGGCCGGCAGGCCCGGTCCGGTGGGGTATGGGGTAATTGGCAGCCCGACGGGTTCTGGCCCCGTTAGTCTAGGTTCGAGTCCTGGTACCCCAGCTCAACGCATGATCGTAGAGCACAAAGCGCGCCACTCGTGGGCGCGCTTTTGTGCGCGTGCGCCAGCCGTCCGGCTGGTGCGCCCGCCAGCCCCGGTCAGGGCCGGCGGTCCCGGCGATCCCGGCCCGCGTCAGGTGCGGCGCAGACGGCGGCGCTTGCCCCCGAAGATCCGCGAGATCAGCAGGACGATGATCGAGCCGATAATCGAGGCCAGCAGGCCCGACGGGTGCAGCGACCACAGCGACAGGGAGTGGAGGAACACCACGTTCTCCAGCAAGCCCCCGACGAAGGACCCGACGATCCCGAGGCCCATGGTCCTGAGCACGCCCATCGGGTCCCGGCCGGGTATCACCAGCCGGGCGATGGCGCCCGCGATCAGCCCCACAACGAGCAGGATGACAATGAACGTCAACATATAAGGAAAGATACCCGTTCCTGGCGTGCTCTCGCGCTCCGCGCCGGGCGGCCGGGCCCGGGCGGCTGCGGGAGGCGGCCGGTTTGGCGTGGCTCCCGCAGGTGCGCTACGGTGCAGTCGCTGGCCCCGTCGTCTAGCGGCCTAGGACGCCGCCCTCTCAAGGCGGTAGCGCCGGTTCAAATCCGGTCGGGGCTACTGGAGAAGTAGCAGGTCACAGGCCCGGTTCCCGCTCTAGGGAGCCGGGCCTTGATCATTTGTGTGTGTCCCGAACGTGGAGGGGGGCTCGATGTAGGTAGAGCCCTTTGATGCGGTGCTGCGTGGACGATGGAGGATTGTGGCCCTCCGGAGCCGCCCTGCGGGGGGAGGCTTCAAACCACCTCATGCTGCGTTGGCTGAAGACCGTCGTGGTGAGCGATGAGGAAAAGGCGCCGGGAGAGGCGTCAGGTGGGGACCAGGAAGACGATCGCTGCTGAAGCGTCGAAAATCTTAAGACGGCATCAGAACCGGGGCGTTCAAATGGTCCCGGGATGAGCCTGGCGGGAGCCTGCTGACTGGCCAGGCGGTGTCCGGCGTAGAGGTGACGTGAGCCTGGCCTGCACGCTGGTCCAGCACTGGAACGGGACCACCTGGGATGTCGTCCCGAGCCCTAGTCCGTCGGCCAGCCAGGACGAGTTGCTGGGCGTCGCGGTGCTGTCCAGCTCATATGCCTGGGCTGTGGGATATTAGGGCCAGTACAAGACCCTGGTCGAGCGATGGAACGGAACGACCTGGACCGTGCAGCCAAGCCCGGACTAGTGCCGCCCGTCAACGATCAAAGCCGTCGTTCCCGGGGGATCACGCCCCTGGACTGCCCTCTCGGCGGCATTATGCCTGATCATGCAGGTGATCGAGGCGCAGCGTGGACAGTCCTTGCGCCTCACGATCACCTCCATATCAAACAGATCCGGACGTTCGTCGTGTAAGCCGCACTGCATACTCATGCGGACTCCGCTGGACCGTCGCCAAGCGATCAGCGCGAGCTGCAAACTCCGATCGCCGCTCGCCGAGTCGCCTCTATGGCCGGGAGCGCACTCGGGCCTGCGCTCACCGGTGAGAGAGCGGAGTCCCGGGCGATCTGCCGCCGGGCCGAACACTGCTGTGGAGATCCGGTCATAGCCCAAGCGAGCCGCATTCGTCTGGCCGGGGTGTCCCGGGGAACCCGGAGGCTGAGGCGAGCGGTCCCGCCGGGATAGAACGCCGGGCCTAACGCCGAGTCCGTCCCTGCTTCAGCAGTGTGTGGTGGTGTGGTCCCCGGTCGTGGTAGGGATGCCAGTCGTGGCGTGGGTCCCAGCCGTGGCGCCACCAGCGGTGCCAGGCGAAATGGTGGCGCCACCAGTCGCGCCCGGCGAAATGGTCACGGCGACTGAACTGCCGCTGGCCGTGGCGGCCGGTGAAGTTCAGGCGCGGCGCGCTGGAGGCAATGTGGCGCGGCGCGCTGGAGGCCAGGTAACTGGCGCTGCCTATCCGGTCGGCCGCGCCGACGCGCCGCGCCGGAGGCGCAAGCTTGCCCGGCTTGCGTGGAGGCGGCTCAGGCCGGACCGGCCGCGCCTGCACGGGCGGCAAGGCGGGCCGCGCCTGGCCGGCTAGCGTCCGGTGCGCCGCCGGTGGCCCGCCGTCCGCTGCCACGACCGCGGCCGCTGCGGCGGCGCCGATGACGGAGGCCATCGCAGCCAGCGCCAAAACGCCGGTGCGGAAGCGGATTTCTTCGAGCAGGGCGTAGGTCGCAGCGCGCATCCGGGCAAGCCAGACACCGATTGCCCGGGCGGCTGGCATGGCGACCCCCCATCGAGCCTGGTTGCCAGGACTAGATCCCGCGAGCCTGGTGCTAGCGGGCCGACGATGGCCTGCGCCGGCTCGGCTGGTAAGCCCAGCAGTGTCAAGGCTCGCCCGCGGCGCTCATGATCACCAGAGCGCGCACGTAAATGCCAATCTATCCCCACGAACCAGCTTTCCCCCGGCGCACCCGGCTGGCGGCACCCCGGGGAAGTTCCTCATGACCCGACATTCCGCCTGCTTCACGCTGCAGCGAAGGCAGCGAACCCGCACCAGGCGCGGCAAAGTAGCGTATTTGTCCCCTGCGTGGCGTTGCCCTGCGTGGCGTTCCGGCGTGGCCGGGAGGCACCGCTGGGCTGCTACCGTGCCCTGCATGCCCACCGCGCAGGTCAATGGCATCACCATGTACTACGAGCAGCACGGTGCGGGAGAGCCGTTGCTGCTCATTAACGGCCTGGGTGCCGACATCACGCTGTTGACCTCGATCATCACCTGGTTCGCGCGGTCCTTCCAGGTCATGGCATTCGACAATCGCGGAGCTGGCCGCACCGATAAGCCCGACACCCCGTACACGATCGAGCTGATGGCCAAGGACACCGCCGCGCTGATGGATGTGCTGTCACTGGAGCGGGCGAACGTGCTGGGAATCTCCATGGGCGGGCGCATCGCGCTGGAGGCTCGCGCTGTCCTGCCCGGTCCGGGTGGGCAGGCTGGTGCTGGTCAGCACCTCGGCAGCCGGGCGCGGGAAGGTCACCATGTCCTGGCCGATGCGGCTGCTGCGGCCGCTGAAATGGACGGGGCTGCTGCGCGGCAAGTACCCGCAGCCCCGCTACGCGCACCTGCGGCAGCGGCAGGCGTCGGCCAGCTACGACGCCACGGACCGGCTGGGCCAGATCCGCGCGCCCACCTTGATCCTGCACGGCCGGCGGGATAAGTCCATGCCTTTGGATCTGGCCGAGCGGATGCATAGGGCCATCCCCGGCTCGCAGATCGAGGTCTTCCGCGGCGGCCACATGTTCTTCCTGTTCTCCGAGCGTCAGCAGTTCCTCGACCAGGCTGACCGCTTCCTGGCCGGGTGACCACAGCACCGGCCGAGACCCAGCCCCCGACCGAGCCACACTCCGAACGCGGCAGGGTGAGTGAATCGCCTGTCGTGATAGACAGGCCTGCATGGCAAGGAATGTGGTTTCCGCCGAGGGCCCGGTGGATGCGCCTGCAGACACGGTTTACCGCTATCTCGCGGACATGCGCGGCCACCATCCGCGTTTCCTGCCTCCGGCCATCTCGGACTTCCATGTCGAGTCCGGTGGCGTCGGGGCCGGTACGGTGACGCGGTTCAAGATGACAGCCGGCGGCCGCACCCGCGAGTACCGGATGAAGATCGCCGAGCCCGAACCGGGCCGGGTACTCACCGAGTCCGATATGAACTCAACCGCGGTGACCACGTTCACGGTTTCGGCGCAGGGCGGTGCGTCGCTGGTGCGGATCTCCACCGCCTGGGATGGCGCAGGCGGCATCGGTGGCCTGTTGGAGCGGATGTTCGCGCCGAGAGTGCTGCGCACCATCTACGCCGACGAACTCAAGCGACTCGACGCCTACGCTCGCGAGCATCGCTCCGCATGAGCTCACCGAGCCCGGTCGGCGGCGAAAGTTCACGCGAGCGCTCGCGATGCATAAAAATACGACCTCGCCGGTGTCTGGGCGGCCGTGGGCCGGGATTGCCAACGGTGCGGGAAGCCCTTGATAACCGCGCGCCGAGCCGTC
>CAVRXW010000033.1:0-59608 GCA_963725125.1 uncultured Actinomycetes bacterium | reverse complement strand
GGCCAGCCCTGGTCGCCCGGAGCCGGCGAGCCCGGGTCGCCGGGAACCGGCCAGCCACAGGGCGGCGGCGCAGGGCCCCTCGACCACCTTCCCGCCCGAGGCCGGCACCACCACACCAGGTCTAGCCTCGGCTCCCGGGCCGGCAACGCGGTCGCGGGGTCCCGAGCTGGTCCTGCTGCATGCGACTTTCATGATCTTGGTAGATGGCGACCAGATAGCCGACTTTATCCACCAAGATCATGGAACGACCCGGGGTCCGGCGATCCTGAATCGCCGTTCGCCGATAACGCCGAATTTGCCGGGGAGGATGGCGGTTTGGGGCTAGTGGCAGGTGTCTTGGGCTGCAGTCTTCTGCTGGCCGGGGGGCTGTTCTGGCCTGGGCTGCTCGACGCGCCCGGCGTTGCCGACTGGACCGCGTGGTTGTTGCTGCCGAGCAGGATCCTGACCCGTGGCAGGCCCTTCACCTCCTGCAGCCCGGCGCCGGGGTATTGCCTTGGCGACCAGCTTTGCGTCGGCCTCCTGCCCGGCCGGGTACTGGATGACCGTCTGCGTCAGGTTCTGGCTGGTCCAGTCCAGGCCTGACCGATCCACCCGGAAGCCGAGGGCGGCCAGCTGAGTTCCGGTGTCGCCGGACAGCCCGCCGATCAATGTCCCGTTGTAGACGTCCACGGACACCTGCGCCGGCTTGAGATCGTGTCCGGCAGACTTCGACTTCGCACCCGCATGGCCCGCCGCTTTATGGCCGGCCGGTGTCTGGTCGTTCTTGAGCCCGTTGAACAATGCCGCAGCGGCGCTGGTGTTCCACAGCACAGCCGACTCGCCGCTCGGCGTCTGGTAGTTGAGATTCGAGAGCGGCACCGTCGTGAACGTGACGTCATGCGGCGAGATCCCGCGCATCTCGTCGGCCAGCCGCACGACGTTGAACCCCTGGTCGACCTTGACGGTGGCGGACGCCGCGGACAGGAAGCGCTCCAGCCGGAGCGGGTTGGCCACCATGCCGGAGCTGATTCCCTCGCTGAGCGCCGTGGAGATCAGCTGTTGCTGATCCTGAATCCGGGCCAGATCGGAGGTGGGGAACGAATGCCGGTCGCGGGCGAACTCGAGCGCCGTTATGCCGTCGACATGATGCTCGCCGGCCGACATGTGCAGTCTGGGACAAGACCGCCACCCTGGTCTCCTCCGACAACCAGCCCGAAGGCCTGTCGGCCGCCGCCGAGGGCAACGCGCAGACAACGCTCAACGGCGACCAGTTCATAGGCTGGGGCACCCTTCCCTACATCTCCGAGTTCAGCCCCTCCGGCCAGCTAGAGTTCAACGCCGAATTCCCGGCCGGAGTGAACACCTACCGGGCCTACCGGCTGCCCTGGCCCGCACCCGGTCACGGCAGGCCCGGCCGCGCTGGGCATCACCACTGACACCTCAGCAAATCCCGCTGGGCCCGGCCAGGCGGCCGGGCCCAGCGGCGTCCAGGGCGCCCCCGGCCCTCAGCCAGACTGGGGAAAGGATGCGGCTGCAGAGCTTGGGGCCCGCCGCTCGCCGAACATCTCGGTGGCCTCATCGCAAGGGAACCCAGGCGAACCTCGGTGGCTCCCGGCAGATCAGCCAATTCTGGGTGGCCTGAGATCAGCCGATGGAAGCATGTCATGTCCGTGCCAGTAGTCTTTTCACGGTTGCTCTGCCGGCCATGGCCTGGTCGTGGCCGGGTGACTGCGGGATGAGGTTGAATTCGGTGCAGCCAGCGTCAAGGTAGGGCGTGAGGAACTCGGCAACGTCATCGGCGGTGCCGTATGGGCAGTAGCGCTCGAACGGGAGCTGGTAGAAGGCCTGCATCGCCGGCGCAAGGCAGGCGCGAGCCGCTTCTTTCGAGTCCGCGAGCCCGCACCACACTTGCATGCCGTGACGGGGCGGCGGGTCGGGCCGTGCGTGCGGCCTCGTGGGCTGCCATCTCTACGGCGTCGGCGAAACGCGGGTGGATTTCCAGATGCCGAGCCAGCCATCGCCGAGCTTGCCCGCGCGCCGGATCGCGTCGGAACGCCCTCCGATGATGATGGGAATCGTCTCGGCTGGCCCGGGGCGCTGTGAGGCGGAAGCGAGCGTCATTTGGGCACGCTGGGGTAAGCATGACCCCGGGTTGGGGGCGTCTCGGTGCGGCTGTCCGGGTAGACGTCCGCCGTCGGCAGGGATCCGCCCAGAACGCCGAAGATCCGGCGGCTTACCTCGGGTTGCTGTGCAGCGGTCCGGTAGAACGCCTCGAGCCTGGACGACACCGGCGCGAGCCTGGCTGTGGTCAGGGTGAGGTCGAAGCCGTTGCTGGTGAGGCTGTCTCGCTGGTGCTGGTAGCCGGATATGGCCTCGTCCATCGACCGGTGCCCGGCCAGGCCGTCGTGGAGGGCTCGGGCCAGCAGTTCGGCGGCCTCGAAGGCGTCTGACATGCCCATGCCGGTCGAGGGGTCCTTGTGGTGGCCGGCATCGCCGGCTAGCGCCCACCCCGGCCCGGCTGACGTCCGGTACAGGTTGGGCAGGTCGCCGGTGCCGGTGAAGCGCGCTTCGCGGCGGCCCGACGCGGCGGTGTCGCGCAGCCCTGGGACGAGTTCGAGGGCGGCATGGAAGTGGTTTTCCGTATCCTTGCGCACCTGACCGAACTCCTGGCGGGGCCAGGCGACATAGATGCAGGTCAGGTTGTCGTTGGTAGGCCAGACCAGGATCAGCCGCCCGGGGCGGGCATGGAAGGACGCACCCAGATGGCGGATCCCGCTCCAGTAGGAGTAATAGACGGCTGTGAGCGGCGGGTACTCCCGGTAGGCGCGGGCAGCGACCTTTCTGGCGACGGTCGAGTGCAGGCCATCGGCACCCACGACGACCCGGGCCCGCAGCGACGATTCCGCAGACTCCCGGCGATGGCCCCGCACGCCCACCGCCCGGCCCTCGGACCACAGCACGTCCCGGACCGCAAAGCCCTCGATCAGCTCGGCGCCAGATTCTGCCGCGGCCTCGGTGAGCAGTGCGTCCAGCACGGTCCGCCGGGGACAGTACGTGTCGGCCACGCCTTCCACGGCGGGCCCGATGCCGGATAGCTGCACCGGTCCGACATCGAAGGTGATCTCCCGGATCGGCGCGCAGCCGCGGGCCCGCAACCGGTCGAGCAGTCCCCAGGCCTGCAGCCGGGCTCCGCCGCGCTGCCACAAGAAATGGGTGGACATGGTGTCGCTCGGGAACGACGCCCGGTCGGCCAGGGCAACCCGGTGCCCGGCACGGGCCAGTAGCATGGCCAGCGGCGCTCCCGCGCACCGGGCGCCAACCACGATGACGTCGTACATCGTGCCCCTGCGAGGGCTGGTGACGGCTAGCCGACGGGCTGCGCCGGCGGCGAGCGCCTTGACGTCCGCCGTGCTCAGCGGATTGCCGCCGATGCCCCAGTCGCCGCTCTTCACTTCCTCGATGACCACCCAGGTGACCGGGCGCATGTTCTCACCCTCGATCTCGACCATCGTGTCGGTCAGCCGGCGCACCATGTCCTGCTTCTGCCCGGCAGAGAAGACACCCTCGATGACCTTGACGTTGACGAACGGCATAGCCCGCCCCTTCCAGTAGGGCCGGACTCAGATACCGACCACGTGCCGTAGATTAGCACGATCGTTCGTGCTATACAATGTGTCTATGTCACGTCGAGCCACGCGCCACGGGGCCAAGACCAGGGCCACGATCCTGCAGACCGCCGCCGACCTGGCCTCCGTAGACGGCCTAGACGGCCTCAGCATCGGGCGGCTGGCCACCGAGCTGGCCATGAGCAAGAGCGGGCTGTTCGCCCACTTCGGCTCCAAGGAAGACCTGCAGCTGGCCACGATCGAGGAGGCCCGGCAGCGGTACGCACGAGAAGTGATCACGCCGGCCCACGCCGCAGGCTCCGGCGTCACGCGCCTGTACGCGCTGTGCGAGGCATTCCTGTCCTACCTCGAGCGCGCCGTGTTTCCCGGCGGATGCTTCTTCGCCTCCGCCATGGCCGAGTTCGACGGCAAGCCACCAGGCCCCGTCCGCGACCGCATAGCCCACTGCCAGGACCAGTGGATGAACACCCTCGAACGCACCGCCCAGCACGCCCAGGAACGAGGCGAGCTGCGCACCGGCAGCGACCCACGGCAACTCGCCTTCGAGCTGGAGGCAGCTTTGCTCTCGGCGAACTGGTACTTCCACCTCTTCAGCGACGGGACGTACCTTGACCGGGCCCGCCGAGCCGTCCGGGCGCGCCTGGCCAGCGAAGCAACCCCCGCCGGCCTGTCCCTGCTGCTCCCCGACCCGCATAGCCGGTGAGAACACGACCGGCAGGCGCAGGATGCTGATGCTCGCGCTGAGACAGAATTCCTGTTCGGAGCATCACCTGCATCCAGTGACAGACACCTGAAAGCGCGCAGATCGGCGGCTCTTCTGCGCACGCGCATGTGAGCCTCTCCGGGTGGGTATGTCGGCGATCTGCCAGCTATAGACACGGGCCGGGCACCGGTCCCGTTCAACCGGAACCATGACGATCACTAGCCCGGCAGGGGCGCCGTCCACGTCGTCTGTGGTGGTCGGTCAGGTTCACGATGTGCCTGGCCGGGGCGAGCGGGCATTTTCGGCGCAATCAGATGTCAAATCCCACCCTGCCGGGTCACTCCCGTAGGCCCTCATATCAACCCGTTCCCGCGCGGCTCGGCGGCTGGCCAGGTACAGGCTGGCGGCCGCAAAGGCCGCGTGTCTCGCGTCGTCCGGTTGCTCACACGTCTTCTCACATGCTCGCTGCAGATGCTTAAGGCGAGGCAGAGCCACCAGCAGGGGAACGGGCAGCGAGGAGTGAGATGTCAGTGGAACGTGCCAGCGGACCGGACTGGACCATGGTGGATGAGGGCTGGGGCCGCAAGGCGGTGGATTTCGCGACGCTCAGCGAGCCGGGCAACTGCCGGGAGTACGTCGCCGTGCATCACATGCTCGGCGTCGGCGATGGCGACAGGCTGCTCGACGTGGCCTGCGGAGCCGGGCTGGCCATCGAGCTCGCGTCCGTGCGCGGGGCCGACTGCGCGGGCATCGATGCCTCTGCCCGGCTGGTCGCTGTGGCGCGGGACCGAAGCCCGCGAGCCGATATCCGGGTGGGGGACATGCATGCATTGCCCTGGGACGACAGCGGATTCACGGTGGTGACGAGCTTCCGCGGGATCTGGGGAACGACTCCGGCTGCGCTGGAGGAGGCCTGGCGGGTGCTGCGCCCCGGCGGCCGCATCGGCCTGACGGTCTGGGGTCATCTCAAGGTCTCGCCGGGCGTCTGGGCGCTCAGCCCGTTCCAGCTGGCCGCAGAGCCCAAGGTGGCCAACCAGGCCGCGATGGTAGCCCTCGGCCGTCCTGGCCGGGGTGAGGAACTCCTGGCCCGGGGCGGCTTCGTGGACGTGCGGCGGCGCACTGTCGCGTTCGCGTGGGAGTTCGCCGATCCCGGATTGTTCGCCCGTGCGCTGGCCTCGACCGGACCGGCCTTTGAGGCCATCCAGCAGGTCGGCGAGCCTGCGTTCACCGAGGCGGCAGTGGAGGCCGCGACCGCTCAGGTGCGGGACGGGCTGCCGTTGCGCGCGGAAATTGACGTGGTCGGATACCTCGGCCGCAAGCCGGATCCGAATACCACCGCTCGTGACCAGCGCGGCACTGAAAACGGAGGGAGATCACGATGACCAGTGCCAGTGACATGGCCGGCGTGACCCAGTTCCTCGATCGCGCTGACGTGACTGAGCAGGTGCAGGCTTGGTTCGACGAGGACCTGGCGCAATTGGGCTTCGTGATGAACGCGTCCCGGCTGTGGGCTTACCAGATCGAGGCGATGGAGAAATTGTTCAGTCTGATGAGCCAGGTCGCCTCGGCGCGGCCCTTTACGTTCCGGGAACGGGGCATCCTCGTCACGGCGTGCGCCTCGGCACTTGGTGATTCCTACTGCTCACTGGCCTGGGGGACCAAGCTCGCGGCGAAGGCTGACGCACAGCTTGCGGCCGGAGTACTGCGGGGCGATGACGGTGCGCTGACAGAGGCTGAGCGCGCCATGGCAGCGTGGGCACGCCGGGTCACCAGTGACCCCAACGGCATCAGCACCAAGGACGTGCAGGAGCTGCGGCACGCGGGCTTCTGCGATGCCGACATCTTCGCCATGACCGTGTACGTCGCGCTGCGCATCGCCCTGTCCACGGTCAATGACGCGCTGGGGGCGCGCCCGGACGCCCAGTACCGGACGCTGGCACCGGCTCCCGTGCGCGACGCCGTCACATTCGGCCGCCCCATAGACGCAAGCCCGCAGCCGCCCCAATAGCGGCCCGAGCGGTCAGGCACCCAAGCCGTCGAGCACGGCGCGAGCCCAGCCGTTGCCTGCAGCCATCCGCCGAACAGGGGATACCAATGAAACGAACGTGATCTTCCTGGGCAACGCCCTCACTCGGGGCGGGGAAAGGGCCTCTGACCTGGAGTGGAGCTAAGGGGACTCGAACCCCTGGCCTCTTGCATGCCATGGGACGTGCAGCAGTTCATCGCTCCCGCTACGTGCCAACTTGGGATAGGCCATGCTGCTCACTGCCGTGCAGGCCGCCAAGACGACCGTCAGATCCCGGTCAGAACGATCTTGCAATCGGGAAGAATCACGTAATCGCTCGGTGCTGAATCCGTTGATCCTGAGGGGCGATAAGCCCAATTTAATCACCGTAGGTAAACAAGCGCCGGATTGACCGAGTTCACCCTAACGCGCCGAACGCCGAATAGGAATGTCTATCGACCGAGTAGCCATTCATGGATGGCAGCCTCCAGATCAACGATTATGCGCTTGCCCGGATGCATCAATACTGAGCGCCTGCTCGTTGGTGCTGACCGCGCCCGCAAGGCGCAGCGAGGAGATAAACAAGCCCTATGGCCAGGGTGCGACGGCCCGGGTTAAGAGGCGCAGGTCAACGACGTGCGGTGAGCCGAAATGGGCGAGGAAATTAGCGGTAGCTAATTCAGCTCGGCCTCGCTGGCACGCCTACCCTGTCCGTGGGCTAGGTGTCCCGTGCGCAGCCAGGTATGGCGGACTTCCGGGTAGTGAGTCATGTTTTGTGGTCCGCCAGCGCCGCCGCTGTGAGTTGTTCCATTGCGGCAAGTACCTCTGGCTTATCCGATGGGTCGACGCGGCGGAAATGGCGGATCATGAGGCCTTCCGTCGGTGAGAACACCAGCCTGAGCGACGATGGGCTGAGCGCCTGTATCTCACGAGCCAAGGTCAGAAGGGCTTCAGTGTCCCCGCCGGCCAGCGCCTGGGCCGCCAGGATGCGCACGGCCCTGTCCTGGTCGGTGAGACGGGCCAGCAGGCCCTCGGTCACCCCAGGGTCCTGCCGCCCAGCCAGCGCCCGCGCCGCCGCAGAGCGCACGGGCGTGTTCTGGTCGGTGAGACGGGCCAGCAGGCCCTCGGTCACCCCAGGGTCCTGCCGCCCAGCCAGCGCCTCAGCCGCCACGAAACGCACACCTTGGTCCAGGTCGGTGAGACGGGCCAGCAGGCCCTCGGTCACCCGGGGGTCCTGCCGCCCGGCCAGCGCCTGCACCGCCGCGAAACGCACGCCGCCGCTCCGGTCGGTGAGCTGGGCGATCAGGCCCTCGGTCACCCCGGGGTCCAGCCGCCCGGTCAGCGCCTCAGCCGCCGGGATGCGCACGGCCCTGTCCTGGTCGGTGAGACGGGCCAGCAGGCCCTCGGTAACTCCCGGGTCCTGCCGCGCTTTCAGCGCCCGGGCCGCGGCGACGCGCACATTCTCGACCTGGTCGGTGAGACGGGCCAGCAGGCCCTCGGTCACCCCAGGGTCCTGCCGCCCAGCCAGCGCCCGCGCCGCCGCGACGCGCACGGAGCTGCCTGGGTCGGTGAGACAGGCCAGCAGGCTCTCAGTCACCCCGGGATCCTGCCACCCAGCCAGCGCCTCTCCCGCCGCGACGCGCACGTCCTCGACCTGGTCGGTGAGACGGGCCAGCAGGCCCTCGGTCACCCCAGGGTCCTGCCGCCCAGCCAGCGCCCGCGCCGCCGCGACGCGCACGGAGCTGCCTGGGTCGGTGAGACGGGCCAGCAGGCCCTCGGTCACCCCAGGGTCCTGCCGCCCAGCCAGCGCCCGCGCCGCCGCGACGCGCACGGAGCTGCCTGGGTCGGTGAGACGGGCCAGCAGGCCCTCGGTCACCCCAGGGTCCTGCCGCCCAGCCAGCGCCCGCGCCGCCGCGACGCGCACGGAGCTGCCTGGGTCGGTGAGACAGGCCAGCAGGCCCTCGGTCACCCCAGGGTCCTGCCGCCCAGCCAGCGCCCGCGCCGCCGCGACGCGCACGGAGCTGCCTGGGTCGGTGAGACGGGCTAGCAGGCCCTCGGTCACCCCAGGGTCCTGCCGCCCAGCCAGCGCCTCAGCCGCCACGAAACGCACACCTTGGTCCAGGTCGGTGAGACGGGCCAGCAGGCCCTCGGTCACCCCGGGGTCCTGCCGCCCAGCCAGCGCCTGCACCGCCGCGACGCGCACGGAGCTGCCTGGGTCGGTGAGGCAGGCCAGCAGGCCCTCGGTCACCCCGGGGTCCTGCCGCCCAGCCAGCGCCTCGCGCGCCAAGAATCGCACGGAGTCGTCTGGGTCGGTGAGACGGGCGATCAGGCCCTCGGTCACCCCGGGGTCCCGCCGCCCAGTCAGTGTCTGCGCCGCCGCGACGCGCACGGCCCTGTCCTGGTCGGTGAGACGGGCCAGTATCCGGGCGAGGACCGGGCTAGGCAGGTAGGTCATGGCCTCGTAAGCCGCGGTCACGGCGCGTCGCGTGGGCTGGCACATGAACAGGTCATCCAGGCATCCCGCCAGCTGGCTGGCCTGCCTGGCAGCTAGCAGGTAGTTGGCGTCGACGCGTGCTCCCCAGACCCGGGCTACGGTGAGCAGCGACCAGTGGAACGGGTCATATGAGTGTGGTCACCTGAACTGGCCCCGGCTGGCTCTGGTTTCGTCGCGAATTTTGGCCCCGCCTGGGTGGTGATCGCGGCCGGGTGGTGGGGCGGCGTGTCGTCACGAATTCTGGCCCCACCCAGGTTCGGATCTTTGCGTCGATGTTGCCGGCGCGGAGGTCCGGGAGTGGCGCGGTCACGAGTGGAGCTGTTCGAGCAGATCAGGAAAGACAGCCGGGCCGAGGGGTCCTCGATCCGGGAGCTTGCTGGCCGGCATCGGGTGCACCGGCGGACGGTGCGGCAGGCGCTGGACTCGGCGGTGCCGCCGCCGCGGAAGGCTTATCCGCCGCGGCCCCGCCCGGCGATCGATCCCTATGCGCAGGTGATCGACGGGTGGCTGGTGGCCGATAAGGACGTGCCGCGTAAGCAGCGGCATACCGCGCGGCGGGTCTGGCAGCGGCTGGTCGCCGAGCACGGCGCGAGCGTGTCGGAGGTGACGGTGTCGCGGTATGTGGCCCGCCGCAGGACGGAGCTGGGCCTGGACCGGGTTGAGGTTTCGGTGCCGCAGGCGCACCTGCCGGGCGCCGAGGCCGAGGTGGACTTCGGCGAGTTCCACGCGATGATCGCCGGGACGCTGGTGAAGCTGTGGATGTTCGTGCTGCGGCTGTCACACTCGGGCCGGGCGTTCCATGTCGCGTTCGCCACCCAGGCGCAGGAGGCGTTCCTGGAAGGGCACGTGCTGGCCTTCGAGCATTTGGGCGCTGTCCCTGGCCGGATCCGCTACGACAACCTCAAGCCCGCGGTGGTGCGGGTGCTGCGCGGCCGGGACCGGGCCGAGGCCGAGCGGTTCATCGCGCTGCGCTCCCATTACGGATTCGACTCGTTCTTCTGCATCCCCGGGCAGCAGGGGGCCCACCGAGAAGGGCTTGTCTTCACACTGCACCTCCTGGGCTGGTTCCGGTGGTTACGGCTTGGGGCGGTTGCGGCTGCCGGGCGGCCGCCCGGTGGCTTTGCGGGGTGCGACGGCCGGGATCTGGTAGTAGTGCACGCCCTTCTGGTTGACCCGCTGGGCGGCGAGGCGGCCTTCGTGGTGCCAGGCCTTGACGGTGGTTGTGCAGACGCCAAGAGATTCCGCGGCTTCGTCGAGGGGGACGAGGCCACGTTTGCGGAGCCGCTCTTCGCGTGAGGCGAGCTGGTGCTTGACGCGGATGTGGTGGACGATGCCGGCCTGGAATGGCTGGCCGGTCCCGGATGTGAGGCCGCTTTGGTTGAGCTGCTCGGCGACGCCGGCCTCGGTGTGATCGTCGAGGAGCCGGTCGATCTCGGCGACGATGTTGCTGGGTGTGCGCCGGGCCTCGTATGCGGGCACCCCGGCGTTGACCTCGATGCTGGTGGTCTGGCCGGCTTTGAAGCGCACCTGCACTGCGATGCAGCGGCCGGTGCGGGTCAGCGTGACGTCGGCGATGAGGAGGCGGACCATCCGCTTGCGCTCGCGCTGCGGGGTTCTGGGATCGGACCACAGAGCGGGGAAGTCGGAGGCGAGAGCGGAGATGCGGGCCTTCCCGGCGGTGTCGAGCGGGGCGGCCCGGGCGGCCTGGCGCTCGTAGTCCTCGTGCGCAGCGGTGAGGGTGCGCAGTGCGTCGTTCCAGTCGGCTTCGAGGTTGGCTGCCACCAGCCGGTTGTCGGGGTCGACGGCCAGGTAGCGGCGGCGCGCGGCGTCGGCGGCGTGCCGGGCGCGCTCCACTCGCTGGCGGCGCAGCAGGTCGGCTTCGGCGGCGCGGTTCTCCAGCTCGGCCTGAACCGCCAGGGCGGCGTCGAGGGCGAGGGGGGTGAGGGTGGTGAGCAGCAGGTCGCCGATGGCCGCGTCGGCCTCCCCGCCGCCTATCCGCGCGCAGGATGGCCGGGCGTCTTCGATCCCGGCCCGCTGGCACAGGTACTCGGGTACTGCGGTCCCTCGCCGGGTGTGGTAGCGGACCGTCATCCGCTTGCCGCACCGGCCGCAGATCACCAGCCCTTGCAGCAGCGCCGGGCCCTCCCGCGGTGGGCTGGCCCGCCGGTCCTGGCCGCGGGCTTGGGCGCATTCGGCGAGGCGGGCCAGGTTGTCCTCGTACTGCGCCCAGGTCAGGTAGCCGGGATGAGCGCCGGGGATCAGCGCGGTCCACGCCTCGCGCGGCTGGAGGCTGTGCCGGGTCCGGCCGTCGGGCTGGCGTCGCTGACGGCGCCGCCCATAGGCGAACGCGCCTGCATAGCGGGGGTTGTGCAGGACCTGGAGCACCCGGTGGTGGCGCAGGGGGAGCCATCCGAGGGTTCCCTTGTTCGGCCCGGTCTGCACCCGGGAGGGGAAGGTCAGGCCCTCGGCGGCGAAGGCCTTCACGGTGGCCCGGGCCGAGCCGGTGCGGGCGAAGGTGGCGAACAGGCAGGCGACGGCGTCGCGCACGCCTTGGTCGGGGTCGAGGACCACGCGCCCGGCGGTGTCATAGACCAGGCCGACGGGCAGCGGCATGACGAGCTCTCCGCGGCGGGCCTTGGTGAGCTGCCCGCCGCGCAGCCGTGCTTTGAGCAGGTGCAGTTCGGCCTCGGACATCTGCCCCTTGAGGCCCAGCAGGAGCCGGTCGTTGAAGTCGCACGGGTCATAGAGCCCGTCCTCGTCGAGAATCAGCGTCTCGGTGAGCGCGCAGATCTCCAGTAGCCGGTGCCAGTCGGCGTTGTTGCGGGCCAGCCGGGAGACCTCCAGCCCGAGCACGATCCCGGCCTTGCCCATGCCGACGTCGGCGACCAGGCGCTGGAAGCCGTCCCGGCCCTCGGCGGTGGCGCCGGAGCGGCCGAGATCCTCGTCGATCACGGTGACCTGGTCCAGGGCCCACCCGAGGGCGACGGCCCGCTGCCGCAGCCCGTACTGGCGGTCAGTAGAGGTCGTGTTCTCCATCACCTGGCGCAGCGTGGACTGGCGCACATACAGGTAGGCACCGCGCCGCAGGTGCTCGGCCGTCACCTTCTCGGCGGCCCGCTGGTCTGCCATCCTCTGCTCCTTATCTATGCGCAGGCGAGCGCCATGGCCGCCAGCACGCCGACGACCTCAGCGGGCAGGGCCGGCCGGGCCATCGCAGCGGGGCGGGCAGCGGGCGGCACGCAGGCCTGCCACCCGTGCACCCAGGCCGCCATGCCCTTGGCCACCAGCAGCGCCGCGCCCAGGCCGGCCCGCGGCACGCCTTCGGACAGCGCGAGGTAACGCAGGGCCTCGTAGTGGCCGGCCAGATCCTGGCCTGGGGCGCCGCGCGGCGCCGGGTCGTCTTCATCGACTTTTCGGTCTCCTCGCGCGCTCCAGTGCCCGTTCCACCGACCGGGGATGGACGACGACGCCGAAGGACTCCTCGACCAGCCCGGCGAGCTCGGCTGCGTGCAGGGCTGGGTCCTCGGCGAGCGCGGCGGCGAGGAAGGCCATGATCTCTTCGGTGAGCTTGTGGGCCCGGCGGGGACCCGGCCGGGCGCGCAGCAGGCCGGGCAGCCCGCCTTCGTCCAGGGCGGCGGCCGCCGCATACCAGCTCGGCCGGGAGAAGCCGAAACTGGCCGCGGCGGCCGAGATTGTCTGTCCCTCGGCCCGGACCCGCCGGACCATCTCATACCGCACCTGGACCAGATCCCGCGGGTCCAGGAACTCCGACTCCGTGAACGCTGGGTCGGTGACCGCTTCGGGCCGGGGATTGAGCGCCCGGGCCTCCCGCAGTGCCTCCTCCTTCGGATCCTGGCGCCGCCTGGCCATTCCGCCACCTCCGGTGAATCACACTGATGTAAGTATCATTATGCCGAGCCTATAGCTGATGTCAATCACCGCCGCAGCGGATCATCGTTGTTACCTGCATAGATTGCCGTCTAGCAGGCAGGAGCCGCATCACCTCCTAGAAGTTGATTGGCAGATTCTCCTTTACAGTTACGGCGTAATCCGCTTTACGCTCCGGGACTGGGCGGCCGGCCGCATCCCGTCGATCAGAGCCGCCAGCGCCAGCAGATCCTCCACCCTGAACGCTGAGCGCCCAGCGGAGACCATGACGAACGGATCCGGCGGGTCCACATCCGTCCACGCCGAGGGAAGGCTGGTCAGCTGACCGTCGGCAGCGAAGAAGAACACCCGGTCCTCCGCCCAGTTGTTCTTGCGGACGACCAGGCCGAACTCCTGGCCTGACAGCGGGTGGAACGGGTGAGTGACCCGGACCCGTTGTTGCGAATACTTCGGATCGGGCGCATTTGACGGTGCGGTCCAAAGGCGGCGTCGAAGGCGAGATCGGCCGGTTCCGCCGCCGCCATCTGGTGCCGGTTCCCGCGGTGGCGTCGCTGGCGGAGCTGAACCAGCGGATCGCCGCGGCGGACATCATCGATGACGGCCGGGTGATCACCGGCCGGGCGGTTACTGTTGCGGCGGCGTTCGCTGCCGAGCAGATGGCGATGATGGCGCTGCCGGCGGAGATGTTCGACCCGGCGCGGCTGCTGCAGGCCAGGGTGGATAACCGGGCCCGGGTCTGCGTGCGGCAGAACTACTACTCGGTCCCGGCCCGTTACGCCGGCCGGCGCGTCGCGGTGCGGCTGTCGGCGGCCAGCGTGCAGGTGCTGGACGGGCCGCGGGTCGTGGCGGCGCACGAGCGGGCGGCCGGGAAGTACTGCGAGGTCCTCACCTTGGATCATTACCTGGACGTGCTGAAGTACAAGCCCGGCGCGCTGCCGGGCGCGACCGCGCTGGCCCAGGCCAGGGCCGCCGGCGCGTTCACCGCCAGCCATCAGCGGTACTGGGACGCCGCACGCCGCGGCCGCGGCGACACCGCCGGCACCCGGGCGCTGACCGAGGTCCTGCTCGGCCACCGCACCCTGCCCGCCGCCGCGCTGACCCAGGCCATGGACCGGGCGGTTAGCTCCGGCGCCCTGGACCCGCAGGCCGTGCTGATCGACGCCCGCCGCCTGGCCGGCGGCCCGGTCGCCCCGGTCATCCCGATCGGCGCGCTGGCCCGCTACGACCGGCCCGCACCAGTCCTGGACGGCTACGACGCCCTGCTGACCGGGGGCACCCGGTGACCGGCGTATCCGACACCGCGGCCCTGGCCGCCATCGGCGCGGCCGCCCGCGAGCTGAAACTGCCCACCGTCCGCGCTGACGCCGCCCGGCTAGCTGAGATCGCCGTCCGGGAACGGCGCACCCACCTGGGCTACCTGGCCGAGATCCTGTCCGCCGAAGTCGACGACCGCACCGGCCGCCGCCGGACCCGCCGCATCGCCGAAGCGAGGTTCCCGCGCCTCAAGCGGCTAGCCGACTTCAGCACTGAGGTGATCCCCGGCATCGCGGCCACTCTCGCCGTCCTGGCAGCCGGGGCGTGGATCGACGCCGGCGAGCCGGTCGTCGCCCTCGGTGATTCGGGCACCGGCAAGACCCACCTGCTGATCGGCCTGGGGCTGGCCGCCTGCGAGCAGGGCCGCCGGGTCCGCTACGCCACCACCGCCGCCCTGGTCAACGAGCTCGCCGAAGCCGCCGGCCAGCGGCAGCTGTCCCGCGTGGTGGCACGTTACGGCCGCCTGGATCTCCTGCTTCTGGATGAGCTGGGATACGTCCAGCTCGACTCCCGCGGCGCTGAGCTGCTGTTCCAGATCATCACCGAACGGGAGGAGCGAGCCTCCATCGCGATCGGGACCAACCTGCCGTTCAGCAAAGCGCACTTGTTCGCGCGAACGTGTGCCAGGTGGCGGCTTAAGTTGCACGGGTTCGCTGTTCTAGGCGGCCTTCGTCGACGTGGTCGGCAAGGTAGATGGTGACGCCTTCGGGACGCATTCCGAACGCGGCGGAGACGAGCTTGGGATCGAGGGTGTTGACCAGCTCGGCAAGGCGCGTGCCGCGGAGCAGCTTGGGCCGGACGCCTGCCGGGTCGAGGATGTGGCTGAGGTAGTAGGCCGAGGCCGGTTCCCGTGTGCTTTTGGTCTGCCGGGTGACCAGGACGTGCGGGTTGGCGGTGCCGAGCCGGGCGCGGTGCTCCAGACATCGCTGCAGCGCGGTCCAGGTGGCCGGGTCCAGCGGCGTGGGTGCGGGCCGCCTGCCGAGCTGGACTGCCTGCGTGGCCGCGTCGATGTCGGTGATGGCCAGGCCCCGTATTTCAGCGCAGGTGGCGCCGTGCAGCAGGGCCAGCAGGCCCGTCGCCGACTCGTGCGGGTGGGCGCCCTCGGCAGCGGTCCAGCGGCGGAATAGCTGCCGCTGCAGGGGCAGCGCGACGGTGGGGCCGCGGAAGCCGCGGGGCTGGCGGGCGGTGAGCCCCCGGGTGGGGTCGGCCAGGACCAGCTTGCTTGTCCGTGCCCAGGCGAAGAACTGCCGCACGGCTCCCAGCCTGCTCTTACGATTGCCCGGCCGGGCGGCGAGGAACGCTTCGATGTCATGGACGTCGGCGGTGGCCCAGTCGTCCTTGCCCCGCTCGGCGGTCAGGAAGACGGCCAGATCCCGGACGGCGGACAGCCGGTGCTCGATCGTGCTGTCCGTGCGCGGCCGGGTACCTGCCCGCCGGGCGCGTTCCCTGGCTTTCAGGCACGTCCCGGCGAATGCCGCCACCGCGGGACGGAGCGGCTCGGGAACGGCGTCGATCCGGCGCTGCCAGCAGCAGGCTGCGAGCCGCTCGGCCTGGTCCATCGGCAGGGCCAGGCCGCGGGTCACGAAGAAGGTTTCCAGGGTGCGGGCCAAGGTGCCGGGCGACCGGCCGCGGCCCAGCAGCCGTGACCGTTCCAGCAAGGCCTGCGGGTGACCGGATCCGCCGTCTGCCAGCAGCCGCCCCAGCTGGCCGATCAGGCCCGCCGCCCGGGACGGAGCGAACCCGCCGGCGGCGCAGGCAGCGAAATCGCCGAGCCAGGACGGCGGATCATCGAGCCGGGCGGCCAGGCTGGCGGCGGCGACGAACGCCCGCTGCGGGTTGTTCTGCCAGCAGCGGCTGCACAGGCCCGACCCGCAGTGGCGGCGCAGCTCGCCGCACCCGGCGCAGATCCGGGGCGGGTCTTTCAGCGGCCCGGGCCGTGAGCAGCTGCCGCACCAGCCGGTCTGCTCGCGCAGGTATCCGGGCTTGCCGCACCGAGGACATGCCCGCCGGGCCTGCTCCAGCTCGCGCCGGCGATGGCAGCGGGTGCACCTGTCCCGGTCCCGCAGCCGGACAGGACCGCCGCAGTCGGCGCACACCCTCGAGCACGTTGCGCACCGGCCCGTCGCGGCCAGCAGCACGCGGGCCAGGCCGCAGCCCTGGCAGCGGCTCTTAGCTGCCTCGGCTCGCTGGCGGTTCCAGCACCTGCAGCAGCAGTCGCGGCCGATGATGCCCACGGCAGCCCCGCAGCCAGCGCAGTCCCGCTGCCGCTTCATCCGGTGCGTCCCGTCACATCGGCGGCATGGAACGGCCACCGGAGGCGGCCTTGGGCACGGCAGGCGCAGGCGGCGGCGCGGCGGGCCGCTCCACCGGCGTGGCGTCCACCTCGAACAGGTCATCGGGGGTGCATTGCAGCGCGGTGCACAGTGCCGCCAGCGTGGACAGCTTCAGCTGCGCGGGCTCCCGGCCGAACAACGCTGACACTGACGCTGACGACATCTCCAGCCCGGCCCGCTCAGCCAGCAGCCGCCGCAGCTGGGCGCCGGTCCAGACTTCCCGCTGCGCGGCGGCCATCCGCAGCCTCCACCTAATCCGCACCGCCTTCTCCCTCCTCCCGCAAGCTGGCGAGCGTATCGGAGACCACGCGCCGGTAAGCATCCTCGATGAACGTCTCCGAGGGCCGGACATACCGCATCGTCGACCCGACCGTCCAGTGCCCGAGCATCTGCTGGATCGCCACCAGGTCCATGCCCCGCTCGTAGTTATGGGTGGCGCACGCCCGCCGCAGCGCATGCGGGCTGAACCGGTCTGCGGGACCGGCGCCCTCCAGTTCCAGCAGGTGCCGCAGCCGGTTGCGGATCGTGCCACGGTGCAGCCGCCCGCCCGACTCGTCGGCGAACAGCACCGGTGAGTCCGGGAACCGCGGCCGCACGTCACGCAGAAACCACGCCAGCAGCACATCCAGCCCATCGAGCATCGGCACCCACCGCGGCCGAGGCCCCGACGTCCGGGCACCCTTGCCGAACCGCACATGCAGCTTCCCGAACGGGCCGCGGCCGAAATGCAGGTCCGCGCCGTCAAGCATCGACGCCTCATCGGCGCGCAGCCCAGCGTGATACAACGTCCTGAACAAGGCATAGTCCCGCGCGGCCGGGCCGTACTTGCGGGCGGTCGCGACCCGGCCCCGCAAGAACGCGAAGAATCCCTCCAGCCGTGCCGGCGACGGCGGCGGCAGCTGGGCCGGCGAGTCGTCGCAGACATGCCGGGAAGCGTTGAACTCATCGACCGGGCACTCGATCCGGATCCCGAACGTGGCCTCAATCTCGGCGGCCTTGCGGGCGGCCAGGAACCGGTGGAAGCCCTTGAACGCCTGCACATACCCCCGCCGGGTCGAGGCAGCCAGCCCGCTGGCAGCTAACGCCCCGGCGACCCGGTCGATGTCGTCCGCAGTGGCCTCCCACGCCGGGCAGCCCAGCAGCGCCAGCATCCGCTCCAGCACCCCAGTGTCGTTCTCGATCGTCACCGGGCTGAACCCGCGGGCCACCCACGAGCCCAGATACGCCTCAACGCACTGATCCTGGAACCCGAGCGGATCCGCCGCCAGCACCCCCGCCGCCGCCAGGCTCCCCTCGATCACCCGCAACCCCCGCTTATCCACCCCGCACACCTTCCTCACACCTGAGAAAACAAGGTGACGCCTAGCAAACCGGGACCGCACCTCGAAGATCAAGAGGACACGCCGGACACCGAAACCAGCAGGTCAAAGGCCAGAACCATCATCCGGAACCTGAGCCAGTTCCAGTTGAATGGGGAACGGTGTTCCCCGACCCCCGCCTCGTCGCCGCGATTGTCGACCGGGTCACCTTCAACGCCCACATCCTGGAGACCGGCACCCAGTCCTACCGGCTCGCTACCAGCAAGACCGCTAACCGCGCCCGGCGGCCCCGCCAAACCAGCGGCACTGGCGCGTGACGATATGCCCAGCCGCCGATGCGACCAGTGCGGCCAGCCCCTGCCCCGCCCGATGCCCGGCCCCGGCCGCACCCAGCAGTACTGCAGCCGCGCCTGCCAGCAAAAGGCCTACCGGCAACGCGGCGGACGCGCCTCCGGCACCACCGGCGCACAGCGCCGCCGCAGCCAGTCAGCAACCGGGGCCACAATTCACGACCACTAGCGGGGCCAAATCACTTGACGACACTCAGTCATACTCACCGGCCAGCAAATGCTGAATCAGTGCCCGTGCGTCATTGGCGCTGCTGAGCTGTTCTCCGAGCATAGGGATGACTTCGGTCCAGTCCGGGTCAAACCACCGATGCTGCTCGACGACCGCCAGCCAGTCCGCGGGCGGCAGGGTGGCAAGATGCCGGGCTGTCAGATACTCGGCCACGGTCCGGTGCAAGAACAAATATCGCGGGCTGCGACCACCCGACGGATCACCTTCAGGCACCAGTACGCCAGCGCCGACCGACAGTTCCCGCAATACCTGAGCCGCGGGACGGTGCAGTTCGGTGAACGCTGCCCCGGCGGTGCGGATGGCATTGAGGAGGCTGTCGCCCGGCATCAGGTCGGTCCAGCCCGCGGGCTGAGTGGCGAAAGTGTAAGCCAGCGGGGCCAGGACTTGTAGCAGCGCGTCCACTTGCACCTCGTCGAGCGCCGGTGCGCCCGGGTCATCCAGGCTGCGGTGCGCGCGGGTGAGGAACCACCGCAGCACCCGCTCATACAACTGGCCTCGATTGCCGGGCAGGGGGTCCCCGTCGAATGCTCGGGCGGCCAGCGAGCATAGCAGCGCCAGTAGCAGCGGGATACGTGCCATCGCCGGAAGTCGCCGGGTTCCGCAAACGCTCCCGGAGGTCGGAGGCGGCGGCTGGGGGCAGCCGCCACGCCTCCACGGCCGCGGCCACGTCAGCGGCGGTAAACGCCTGCAACTCCACTTCCCGCGCCCCCGGCAGTGGCGAGCCGGTGTAGCCAGCGATCCGGCTGGTGGTCACACATCGGGCGAGGCTACCCGCCTGCTCGGCCCACGACCGCACTAGGTCCCGCAGCGGCCCGACCTCGGCCTGGGTCAGCTCATCGAGGGCGTCCAGCAACACCACCGCCTCACCAGCGCGGACCTTCGCCGCAACCGCGGCACCCGACCGTCTAGCCAGCAGCCCCTGTGCCACCAGGTGTGCCGCGGCTTTGTCCGCCAAGTCACGCCCTTCAGCGGCGACCATCTGGTCGCAGCGCATCGGGACCGGGATGATCACCGGCCGCGGATCCTCGGCTGGACGGGCGAGCGCCTCCTTACACAAGCGGTGAGTCTCGGTACGGATCAGCCACGATTTGCCCAACCCGGGGTCAGCCAGGACCACCAACCGCCGGTGCTGCCTGGCCACCTCCGGCCACGGACGCGGCGGGTCACCATCCACCGTGCGCTCCACCGGCAGGCGATACACCCGGCCCGCGGGCTCCTCGGCCAGGTCGCCGTGGGCACTGCGCGAAGCAGGCCCGGACCGGACCCCCAGCCGCACCCGCACGGTGCGGGACAACGCCGTCACATCCGCGCCCGCAGGCAGGTACGGCGGCAGCCGCCCCGTGAGCGCCTGCTCATCCAGGCCACGCAACAATGCGATCACGTCCTGCCGGAACTCTCCCGGTGTCGGCGGCTCAACCTCGTTGGCCCGGGCATCCGCCCGCTGCATGAGCAGGGTCCCCACCAGTTCGCGCACGGCCGGATCCCGCACCGACGCCTCACGCAGGCCGTCAAAGAGCTGGCGGGGCAGCACCGCCAGGAACTCCTCCACCCAGAACGTCGGTCCCAGCTCACGCCCGCCGTCCAGCAGCGCCTGCTTGGCGAGTTCAGCGAACCGGCGCGCCGCATTCCCCGACGGGTCGGCCAGGCACGCCACCAATTGCCGTGAGACCTCGGCGGTGAACGCCAGGCGCCAGATCTTTGCCTCCTGATCCACCCACGCATCGTCAACAGCCCTGCTAGGCGGGAACGCCGACACTCGCAGCGCGTCACGTACCGCAACATCGATCGCGGCTTTGACGGCTCGTCCTTCCGGCGTCCTCCTGACCTTCTTCCAGGCCCCTCCCGCCGCGGCGCTAACAGCGGTGGCGATCAGCTCACCCAGCGCCTCGCTGGCGACCGGATCCATCGGAACCCCTCCCCAAGGGCACACACATGAGCGCGAGGATGCCACCCAGACAGGCCATTGTCCGGCCGCAGGCTGCCGGTAAACAAGCCGAGCCTTATTTACTCGCAGCCGCGCGCCGATCGGTCCGTTCTGTCGCCACCATAGGCCGCCCCGTCAGGCGCCAGTCGGCGCGCATAGCGGCGGATCTTTTACGTGCCTGAGCACGCGATCGGTCACGCCTCGTGCAGGTTGCCGGCCGTCCGGCTGCGGGGACCCTGGCGGGAGTGCCCGTTTGGCTGGTCGCGGACGCGCCGCCGCAGGTTCTGGCCGCGCCCGGGATCCTAGCCGCGCTCGGCCTCAGCGCGCCATGACGAAACGGGCATCACGCCACCATGCCCGGACCCTGGGTTGATGGCCTGAGGCGCGTTCTGGCGTTTAACGGAGGAACAGGCTGCGACTCAGACCCACAGACCGAGCAAAAATTATCCCCAACAATGCTGTCGTGCACCCATACGCTGCCAGAGGTCTAGGCTGGCCGGCGTAGCTAACGCACCGCGCAAGAAAGGCAGGCCATGACAACTCTCGGCAACCGGCCAGCCACCGCACTGCTCGTCGTCGATGTCCAGAACGCCGCCGTGGCCCGGAGTTACCAGCGCGATGCGGTCGTGGCGAACATCGGCAGCCTTGTCGAGAAGGCGCGGCGGGAACATGTCCCGGTTATCTGGGTCCAGCATTCCGACGAAGAGCTCGAGAGAGGAAGCGGCGACTGGGAGATCGTCCCCGAGCTGAATCCGGATGGCTCAGAGCCGCTGGTCGAGAAGCACTACGGCGACTCTTTCGAGGACACCACCCTGGAGGACGTGCTGTCGGGGCTCGGCGTCGGGCGGCTGGTGGTCGTCGGCGCGCAAACCGACGCCTGCATCCGCTCGACCCTCCATGGCGCCTTCGCCAGAGGCTATGACGCGACACTGGTCAGCGACGCACACACCACCGAGGACCAGACCAAGTGGGGCACGCCACCGCCGGGCCAGGTCATCGCGCACACGAACCTGTACTGGACCTACGAGACGGCGCCGGGTCGGACGGCCGGGACGGTCGAAACCAAGGACGTCGATTTCGCTGACGCGCGTCCTGACGCCTAGTGCCCGCTGGGCCCTCTGCGAGGCATTCCTGGCGCAGACCGAACTCATCGCCCCGGCCGGAGGCCCGACGAATGCACTTTATGCGGCGTCGTCCGGGACTGGCTGGAAGGGCTGGATGACCAGCGGTAGGCGCGCCCCAGAGACGCCACCCGCGTCCTGGCCACAGTCGGACTCAGCGCGCCACACCCAAAACGGACATCACACGACTAGGCCGGGACCCGAGCGTCGACTACGCCTCGTGCGGATGGCACACAGCCACTGCTCGGCGACCGCAGGGCGGGAGGTGTACCGGTGGAGGGCCAACGAACTCTTGCAGGCCGCCGGCATCAGTTACCGGCTCGCCGACAGCGGCGAGGATCAGGGCCGTCTGGTCGCGGTCTTCGATGACGGCAGGTCGGCGCTGCTCGCTGACATCCTCGGCCACCCGCAGCCAGACACGGCTAACCAGGTGCACCATACCGTTGCCTTGTTCAGGGGACGGGGCGCGACCGACGAGGACAAACTCTCTACCCTTATCACCCTGGCGGGCATCCTCGAAGAACGTCGCCAGCTGATCAAGGTGGAGCTAGTCAGCACCGATGAGGGTGCCTTGTTCCACATCGCCAACAAGTTCGCCACCAGAACAGGCAGCAGCTCAGCGACCACGATCCGGCGTTCCTGGACTGGGATCCCCCACAGGTCCCCAAGCGCGCTGCCGCCACTCACCCCGCACCGAACATTCCCCTGCACCCGCTCGTATCAAGCCGGACGCTCGTCGCCATCCGAAACCGGTCGGCGACCACGCGAGTGCGGCGGCCAGTGGCATGCCGGCCACGCCAGCCATTAACGCCCGGTGCTGTGGCTCACACATTGACCAGCGGCAGGTTGGCATGCCTATAAGACAGCTCATCGCGTGATCCCGCTGGTGGGCCGCCGACCGCGCGCCGGGCCCTCGGCGACCGCCAGTTCCGTTCCCGTTCGCCTTGCGGGTTGAACCGCCCGGGGGATTCCGGAGAGCCTCCGGGAAACCAAGGCCGGTTCACGACGGCCTCGTTGGCCGCATACGTTTCCACCTGGCGCAGGTGCTTGGCGCCGAGCTTGGTGGTGATCCGCTTGACCTCGATGAAGGCGACGAGCTGCTTGGCGATCCGCACCCGCTGCCCAACGCTGGCCGATCTTCACCGGGGCTAATGACGCTGATACCGCGGTGATCATGTCCACGTGAGGCTGCGCCCCGGTCTGCTCGGTTTGCCCTATTCGACGGCGCGCGACGCGATCAGCTCTCACTTTGGCCGCCCGGTGGTGCTTGGCTAGTTTGCGATCTTCGGGGAGCTGGTTCGATCACTAGACCGGCTGGCGGTCTCAGGTGAACTGATTTCTTGAACTGCTCAGGCGGAAGGGCGACAATCGTAGCGAGAGACCTGGGGGTTTCGGGCCATGGAGCTGCTTGAGCGGGCATCGTTCCTGCGGGCTCTGGGCGAATACGCGAGCGAGGCGAGAAAAGGCGACGGGCGTCTTGTCCTGGTGTCGGGCGAGTCCGGCATGGGCAAGACCGCGCTGCTGGAAGCCTTCGAGCGGGAGCTGCAGGGAACCCGCTGGCTATGGGGCGCGTGCGACAGCCTGCTGACGCCGCGGCCGCTCGGGCCGCTGTTCGATATCGGCGCACGGCTCGACGGCGATTTCGGCGCTGCCTGCCGCAGCGGTGCCTCCCGCGACCAGCTGTTCGGCTCGTTCCTGGCTGAGATCGATTCGCCGGCGAACTTCACGGTCGCGGTGATCGAGGACGTCCACTGGGCTGACGAGGCCACGACAGACCTGCTGAGCTTTGCCGGCCGCCGGCTGGGCCGGATGCCGGCCCTGATGCTGGTCACCTACCGAGACGATGAACTCCCAGATGACCACCCGCTCAAGACGGTGCTGGGTGACCTGGCGACTCAGCGCGCTACCCGCCGGATGCGGATGCCGCCGTTATCGGTGGAGGCTGTCCGGACGCTCGCAGGCCGCCGGAACGTCGATATCGCGGAATTGCACGCCGTGACAGGCGGCAACCCATTTTACGTGCGGGAGGTCCTTGAGGCCGGCTGGCCAGCTGTCCCTGCGACAGTGCGCGACGCCGTGGGTGCAAGGCTCGCCCGGGCACCGGCCGCAACCCGGCGGGTCGTGGAGTCCGCAGCGATCGTCGGAACCCGGATAGACAGAGCGCTGCTTCTGCCGATCCTGGCCGAGTGCGGTGCCTCTATGGAGGCCTGCCTGGCTACTGGCATCCTCGTGCCTGACGGCATTGGCCTTCGATTCCGCCATGAGCTAGTCCGCATGGCAGTGGCGGCCGAAATCGCCCCGCACCGGCAGGCCGAGCTGCACGAACGCCTGCTCACGGTTCTCGAGGAGCGTGGAGATTTTGATCCGGCCGTATTGGCCTATCACGCTGAGGGTGCCGGCGACCATGAGGCCGTTCTCAGGCATGCCCCGGAAGCGGCCAGGCTCTCATCGGCGCTCGGTGCGCATCGTGAGGCGGCGGCGCAGTTCGAGCGGGCCTTGCGGTGCGCCGGTGACAGCAACGGGCAGATCCTCGCGCCCTTGCACGAGGGCGCGGCGGCCGAGTATGCGCTGCTCGACCGTTGGCCGGAGACTGAGACTGCGCTGCGAACCGCGCTGGCGTTCAGGCGCGAACTCGGCGATGCCGAAAGCGCGGGAAGGGACCTGCGCAACCTGTCGGCCGCGTTGTGGCGGCTGTGCCGCGGCGCTGAGTCCATGCTGGCCGCGCAGGAGGCTGTCCTCGTCCTTGAAGCGGCGCCGCAAAGCCCCGGACTGCCCTGGGCATACGCCCGACTCGGTGTTGCGATCCTGGTCTCAGGACGAAAAGACGAGGGCCTGGAACTGATTTCCCGCGCTCGTGACCTCGGCCAGCAGCTCGACCAGGCGGACGTCGTGAGCTACGCCCTGAACGCCGTCGGCCTGACTCTGGCGGAGGCCGGCGAGGACGGGATCCCGACGCTTGAGCGCGCGCTGCGGGTCGCACTCGAAGCCGGCGTGCAAGAGGCGGCGGGACGGGCCTACTCCAGCCTCCAGGAGGCCAGCATCTGCCAGCACCGCTTTGACGACGCGGGCCGGTATTACGACGAGGGGATGGCGTATTGCGACAAACGTGAACTCGGCGTATTCAGCACCTGCCTGACCGGCGGCCGGGCCAGCGCCTTGCTGAAAGTCGGCCGGTGGGACGAAGCCGCGGCCATCTCAGCCCAGATGCTCGGCCGGGCCGGGGTTTCCCCGGTGAACCGAATGAACCCGCTCATCGCGCTGGGCGGCGTGCGGGGCCGACGCGGCGAGGGGAACGCCTGGGAGTTGCTGGACGAGGCAATCGCCCTGGCAGAGGGAGCAGCTGAGCCGTGCTGGATAGTACCCATCCGGGCCATCCGCGCGGAACTGAGATACCTGACCGGAGCGCCAGACCTAGCCGCCGGGGAAGTCCGGGCCGCTAGCGAGCACCTGGCGCATGTCGATCCGTGGGAAGCCTGGTCGGTGGCCATCTGGCTCTTCAGGATGCAACAGCCGGTAGATGCCCCCGCGAGCGCGCCCGAGCCGTATGCGCTGGAGATGGCCGGGGACTGGATGGCCGCGTCGGCCCAGTGGGAACGGCTTGGGCTTCCCTATGACGCTGCCCTGGCCCGGCTGGGCTCAGCGGACGAAACCGGCCTCATGGATGCTCTCAGCACGCTCGAGGCGCTCACCGCCAGGACGGCCGCGGCCTTTGTCAGGAGGCGGATGAAGGCGCTCGGCGTCAAGGCGATCCCGCGCGGGCCGCGCCTGACGACCCGGGACGCGCCGGCGGGCCTGACCGCAAGGGAGCAGGAGGTGCTGGCGCTGCTCTCGGAGGGCCTGCCGGACCGGGAGATAGCGCGGCGGCTGTTCATATCCGAGCGGACGGTGCAGCACCATGTCTCCGCGGTGCTGTCCAAGATCGGCGTGCCGTCCAGGACGGCGGCAGCCCGCGAGGCCGTGCGGATGGGCATCGGGCACCTGACCTAGGCATCCCAGCGCCAAACCTGGGCACCGCATCGCTCAAGCTGGGCATTTCCCCCGATTACTCGGCTGGCCCGGCCGTCCTACGGTCCTAAAAGAGAACTCGGTGACCGCAAGGAGGCTGCCAGTGCCGCTGTTCATGGATGTACACGAGATCACCGGCGGGGTGGCGATGGATGACGTGGCAAAGGCCCACCTCGCCGATCTTGCCATCCAGTCGGCGAATGATGTGCGATACCTGCGCTACTGGGTTGACGAGGCGGCTGGGCGAGTGTTCTGCCTGGTAGAGGCTCCATCGGCGCAGGCTGCGGCCGATGTGCATCAAAAGGCTCACGGCCTGGTCGCCGATCAGATCTATCAGGTCCAGGAAGGATCCTAGGGTCCTCGCCCAACCCAAGGGCTACGGCAAACGGCTGCGTTTCAGCAACCGCTCCTGCACCCGGGCCCGCGTCCTCCGGCTACGCCGTCGTCAGCCACGGCGCCTACCGCCAACCCGCAACTCGACCGATGTGGAGGCAATGGCATGGATGAGCTGCCGGCCGGATACCAGCGACTGGAAGGGTCGGCGCGGGCGCCGATGCCGGGAGCCAGGCGGGCGGGGCCGGCCGATCCGGACGAGCAGGCCTCGGTCAGCGTTTGCCTGCGGCCCCGGCCCGGGGCGCCGGCACTTCCTGACCTCTCCTGGCCTGACCGCCAGCCCGTCCGGATGACACGCGACGATTTCGCGGCCGTCTACGGCGCCGACTCTGCCGATATCGCCGCGGTAGCAGCATTCGGGGCCGAGCACGGGCTGACCGTCGAAGAGGCGAGTATCCCGCGCCGGACCGTGGTCCTGGCGGGCACGGTGGCACAGTTGAGCGCAGCCTTCGCGGTGGATCTGGGCCGCTATCAGGCCGGCGAGGTCAGCTATCGCGGATGCGCGGGGCATGTTTACCTTCCGGCCGGTCTGATACCCGTCGTCGAGGGCGTGCTGGGGCTCGACGACCGGCCGCAGTTTCGCCCGTTCTTGCGTCTTGCGCCGGCACCGCCGGCGCAGCCCGGCTCCTTGGGCTTCTCCCCGGTCGACGTCGCGAACTTCTACGACTTCCCGGCCGACGCCGATGCCACCGGCCAGTGCATCGGCCTGCTGGAATTCGGGGGCGGCTTTCACCGGTCCGATATCCGGGCCTGGTTCACTGCTCTGGGGCAGCCCGAACCGGGCGTGACGGTGATCAGCGTCGATCGTGCCAGGAACTCGCCCGACGGCTCGCTTTCGGATGTCGAGAACATCCTGGACATCGATGTCGCCGGCGCGGTGGCTCCGGGCGCGCGCATCGCCGTGTACTTCGCCCCGAACACCGAGCAAGGCACGTTCGACGCCGTCAGCACGGCCATCTTCGACGCCGCGAACGACCCGTCCGTCCTGAGCATCTCCTGGGGGGCTACAGAGGAAACCTGGTCGCCCAGCACGATGGACCTCATCAGCGGCATGTTCCGTGCGGCCGCGCTGCTGGGGATCACGGTGCTTGCCGCGTCCGGCGATGCTGGCAGCGGCAACGCCGCCGGGGATCACCGCGCCCACGTGAGCTACCCGGCTTCCGATCCGTTCGTGACCGCCTGTGGCGGAACGGACCTGCTGGATCGCGGCGGGACCAGCTTCGCTGAGGTGCTCTGGAATGATGACGACGGCGCGAGCGGCGGCGGCATCAGCGTTCACTTCCCCGTCCCCGCCTGGCAGAACACGGTAGCCGTTCCGGTCTCGGTCAACGACGGCCATCGCGGCCGGGGAATCCCCGACATTGCCGGGAATGCGGCCCCTTCCCACGGCTACAGCCTGATCCAGGATGGCCAGGGCACGCGCCCTGCAGGCGGCACCAGCGCGGTCGCGCCCCTGTACGCCGGGCTGGTGGCAGTGATGAACGCCCGCCTGAACAAGCGGGCCGGCTTCCTCAATCCTGTCCTGTACGGGCTCACCTCGCCGGGGGTCTTCCGTGACGTGACGTGCTGCGGGGACAACTCCGCCGGCTCCGCTCCCGGTTATGGGGTGGGCGTCGGCTGGGACGCGACAACGGGGTTCGGCAGCGTCAACGGCCGCAGGCTGCTGGCCGAATTGCGCAGACCGGGAGCGGCCGCCATCGTGCCGGTCATCACGTCGCTGCTACTGGCCGCCCCGCAGGTCAGCTAACCGTCCGGCCATCCGCCGGGACGAAGAACGAGGACAAGGAGACGAACATGGCAGAGCAGTGGTACACGTGCACCGTCGGTCAGGCTGGCCCGGCTGCTGATGGCACCGAGACTCCGCCACCGGTGATCTACCTGTTGCTGACCGACCTGGCCGGCACCTTCACCGACCAGTGGTTCTTCGCCGCGGCCAACTCCGCCGACCAGATGCTCGCTGTCGCGCTAGCCGCGATGGGCCTGGGGTTGCAGGTCAATGCGGCCCTGGACCAGCCAAACCCCAGCGGGAATCCATATACGCAGTGCTACCGCTTCTACCTGGCCGCCTGATCCACCTCGGGCTCAGCCTCGTTACGGACATCCACACCCTCGTCCCTGACGGCATCGCGGTTCGAAGGCATGCCCTGCACCGGACGACGCGAATGATCCTTCCGCTCATCCGACCGACAGGAGATAACGGTGCCTAACCTTTCAGATGTCGTCATCACGTTCAACACTCACGGCGATAACAAAGATGCCTCGACCGTACTGCATGTCTTCGTCAAGAACAGGCTGAGCACCTCACTCAGTCCCGAGCAGGACACCGACTACATCTCAAACTCTCTCGCCTTCGACCGTTATGCAGGAGAGGGCGACCTGGCCGACGAGCATAACAATCCGTACCTGGCATTTGCCACCGACCTTGCGCCACGTCAAGCCTTCGACGACCCGTCGTCTAATACGTTCCACCTCACCCTGCGAGCGACTGACATCGATGCCGACGAGATCGTGCTGCCCGTGGTCAACATCCACATCCTCGCCGACGGCAGCGACGTCTGGATGTTCGACTACGTGATCGCCTTTGTGTTCGACAACGGCCAGGAGTTCACCTTCTCCTCCAATGTCAATGGCATCAAGGGAATCATCCTTGACCAGGATAACCGGAATTACTCCGGCATCTGCAACGAGAACCCGCTGCGCACGCCGGACGTGCCGGTCAAGCCCCAGAGCAATGCCGTGCTGAGCAAGGTCAAGCTGGAACTTCTCACCCTCGACGACAACAAGGACCCCGATACCCGGCTGAACGTGCAGATCGTCAATCGCCTGGGACCTCTGTCGGCCCCCGCCCTGGCCATCGGCGTCAACATGTTTGCCGGGCAGGAGTTCCCGCCCGGCTCATATAACCCGTTCTCCTGGTCAGCGCTCGACGGGGACCTCGCGCACAGCAACATACGACTGGCCGATATCATCCTCCCCGTCGTCACTTTTTTCATTGAGACGGACGAGGACCGGTGGGCCTTTGACTACCAGGTAACATTCGAATTCGTGGATCCTGATGACTACATCGGCAAATCCACCGTGTTCTCATTCCGTACGAACGGAATTGTCCTGGACCAGGATAACAATAAATACTCCGGCGTCTACCAGGGGCGGCCGTTCCCCACCGTGACGCCGCCCACGGCGCCGGAACTCACGCTCCAGCCGGTGGACCACGTCAAGAACCCCAAGATCATCCCGCTGGAATTCCTCCGGCAGAAATTTAAGGAGTTCATCAACGACCGGAACGGCGGCAACGACGATCACAACCCGCCGCTCAACCGGATTCGCCTGCACCACGCCGGCGAGTTCGGCACTGCGGTGCCGGAGAGCTACCTGAACCGGGAATCGATCACCGCGGGGCCGCCATCCGCGGCGCTTGGCGGACGGCTATCCGTCAACTACTTCCCAGGACCGATCAGCCTCGGCCAGCTTCCCTACGACTACTATCTCAATGACATCAACAGCTCCGATATCAGTATCAGCGTCGACGCTGACCAGGTGACGCCCTTCACCGTCTCGGTCGAATTCGAGACCGGCGGGACCGAGTTCCCTGGACCCGTCGCGGTCGACGCCATCAGGTTTGCGATCTCGCTGCGGCTGACCCTAGACGTGGACCGGGCGGCCAGACCGAACGTGAACGTGACCCTGGTCGACACGATGTCATGGGCATCCGAGATCGACGAGCTGATTAAAACCCGGGTGCAGGTGGCGGAATTCCCGGCCACGTATCTGTACAGCGGGACGTTTTTGCACCAGCCGGTGAACTTTGTAAGCGGCGATGACACCGGCAGCCTGTTCGTCGAGCAGGTCGTCAAGGTCGTCCTGGTGACTGCGCCTGGTATTGACCCTGGCGCAATCCTGCGGCAGCACATCCGAGACACGATCTACGGGCAGCTCACGACTCCCGATGGCATGTCCGGGCTCACCATGCGGGACTCGATCAACTCGATGGTCACGTCCTGGTTGCTCGGCGGCATCGCCGACAACGACGAGAACATCGATCAGAACAACATCGTGATCACCGATCTCAGAATCGAGGACGACAATATCCTGGCCTCCTATAGCGGTCCGCAGAACGTGTTCGTGCCGGAAACGCCAGCGGACTGGCCGACCACGAAGCATGCCAGCTCCACCTACGACTTCTCCCCGGGAACCCTGGCGAACATCGACCACATCGTCGTGCTCATGATGGAGAACCGGTCGTTCGACCACGTCCTGGGCTACCTCAGCCTGCCCGTCGCGCAGGGCGGCATGGGACGGCCGGATGTCGACGGCCTGACCGGCGGTGAGTCCAACCCGTATCACGGAGCTGCCTCTCCGGTCTTCCCGCTGACCAGCACGTACTTCTCGCCGGACCCGCCGCACGGCCATGAGCCGGTCGAGCATGCCATGGACAACGGCCAGATGGACGGGTTCGTGCACAGTTACGCCGACGCTCACGGCGCCGAGGCCGCCGGGCAGATCATGGGGTACCACACCGGGGCAACCGTGCCGGCCTACGACGCGCTGGCGCGCGACTTCGCCGTCGGCCATCGCTGGTTCGCCAGTCACCCGGGACCGACGTTCTGCAACCGGTTCTACGAGCTGACCGGCCGGCTGAACCTCGACACGCGCGGATTCTGGGAATTCGACAATTCCAGCCCGCTGCGCCCGGTCTTCACGCCGACCATCTTCGACTACCTGACCGGCGCCACCGACACGGTGACCGGACAGCCAGTGACCTGGGCTTACTTCGAGCACGGGTACTGCTTCCTGCGGTTCTTCGAGAAGTACACCTTCAACAACACCAGCGTTCTGTCCGCGGACGACCCGGAGGCCGGCTTCTTTGCCCTGGCCAAAACAGGTCAGCTGCCGAGCGTCTCGTTCGTTGACCCGCACTTCGTGGAGCTTCCGCCGGACTCCACCTGCGACGGGCCGCCATCGGACATCCGGGACGGCCAGGCCTTCGCCCGGCAGGTCGTTGAAGCCGTCGTCGCTAGCCCAGCGTGGAACAAGACGATGCTGATCCTGGTCTACGACGAGCACGGCGGGTTCTACGACCACCTCCCGCCGCCGGCAACAGTGCCCGTGACGGACGGCTTCCCGATCCAGACCTACGGCGTGAGGGTCCCATCCTTCGTGATCTCTCCGTGGGTGGGGCCGGGCACTGTGTTCGGCCACGACGCCTTCCCGGCCGGCCCAGCCGCTCCCGGCACCACGACAGCCGAGGCACACGCACAATCCGCGGCCGGCCGTCCCGAGAACCTGTATTTCGACCACACGTCGATCCTCAAGACGATCGCCCGGCGGTTCCTCAGCAAAACCCCGCCATACCTGGGTGCCCGGTACGCCGCGGCCAGCGACCTGTCCGCGGTCCTGACCGATGTGCTGCGGCAGCCGCAGTTCCTGCCGTTCATCCGCTACAACCTGCAGTACGCCGCCTCACAGCTGATGATGGATGTCCAAGGCGCCAACCCAGCAGCCGGAACCCCGCTGTGGCAATTCCCGGAGAACGGCACCGCGGCGCAGGACTTCTCGTTCGAGGACGCGGGCGACGGGCTAGCATACATCCGCAGCCACGTCAGCAACCTGTACCTAACACTGGACGACCTGACGTCACCGCCAGGCGTCATCCAGGACATCAAGTACGCGGGGCCGGACGGGACCAGCGCAGGTCGGCAGAAATGGCGCCTGACCAGCACGAGCACCTCGATCCTCGACCGGGACCTGTTCCAGATCGAAAGCTACGCCTTGCCGGGCAAGGCCCTGCAGCCAGCCGCGCCCGATCAGGCCGAATCCCCGCTCGTGCTCGGCGATGCGGGCGAGATCACAGGCATCGGTCCGCAGGCACGCGCCTGGAAAGTGACCAGCCCCCTCCTCAGCGCACCGCTAACCAATGCCCCCCGATGACCCGATGCCGCCAGCAGCAGGACGGCCGCGGTCGTTGGGCTGGGAGATGACAGCATATGGCTAATGCTCTTCGCAGTGGCTGGCAGAAGGAAGCCGCATGGACGTCAATGACAGCGCCGGGCACTAGCCAGTCACTGCGCCGGTGCTATCAACGGGCAGGTGTCGCACTAGGCACGGGTGAGGAGGAGAACCCCGGCCGTTGTAAGCCGCTGGCGGCCCACAGCCCGGCTGCTGCGGTTACGGGCCGGCGGCGGCCTGATCTTCGCGGCTCATCGTAAACAGCCCGCCGCGGTGCCCGGAGGAGACCCGGCTTCGATCACGCCTTGGCCTTCAGCACGAGGTGATCGCTCACCATAGGCACCCGGGCTCGGCCGTCGACCGCGACAACGTGATGTTCACGTGCCCGGCACCGGCAAGGCAGGCTAGCAGGCGCATCCGCGCCAGCCCGGCCCCCACCACGTCCCGTGAGCGGGTGGTCGCCCGGGGGCTGAGGCCAACGCGCTCCGGGACCGGCCGATGTGTTCAGCAGGAGCCCCGGATCGCGTTGCGGGGCCTGCCATCGGCGGCCAGCCCGTGCCGGTGAATGTCCACTACGCCCGCCCAAACCGGCGGTCAGATGACGGTCAGACGATCTTGAACACTGCCTCAGCGAGCTGAAAACGGGGTCTCACCTGGGAAAACTTGTGGAGCTAAGGGGACTCGAACCCCTGGCCTCTTGCATGCCATGGGGAATCACTCAGGTTCACTGGCCCAAAACGCCCGAGCGAAGGAACCCCTGCTCAGGGCACACAAAGGCCAACCAGGCAGGCGGCAGCTCCCCGCGTGTTCAGGCACGCCCACGATACGACCCCACGGATCCTGCGCTGCTCAAGCCCGGTCCGTGACACTCGCTGCCAGTCAGTCACGTTCTAGACCACGGTCAAATGGCGGTCAGATGATCTTCATCTCCACCCGGCCCGACGGCGGACGCCCCCCTGAGCAGGCATTCTCGAACAGCCACGCGAACTTGAACCCAGCGCTCCTTGCACGTGTATCCCCCAGGTGCCGGCCGGCCCGCCCGCCAGCGCACGACCTCCCGCTGCATGCCGAGGTCACCGCCAGGTAGAGCAGGATGCTCGAGGCCCCGAGCGCGGCGATCTTGGTGGAGTGGTCGATTGCGGATCCAGGGCGAAGTGCGTGGCCAGGGAGACGCCTGCACGGCGGCTGTGAGGGCGGTGCCCTGTCGCCAGGCCGATCAGTCCCCGGGCCAGCCAGATCCTGACGGCCGTCCCGCGGATCGCCCTCATGCCCGTGCCGGCGATCAGGGAGAGCACCAGCCAGGCCACGGTCACCGCAGCCGGATTCCTGGCCGCAGGTCACCCGGCGTCCTTGTCTGCCCGGCGGATTGGGCGTAACGTCCGAGATAAGAAGGTGTGTCCGTCCATCCTGCGTATGGACGAAGTCGGTATTCCTTTTGGCTGCTCTGGACCTCGGTGGTGCCTTGCGCGCAGCGAAGCCGAGGGTGACATATGGCGGCCTCTCATTTTTCCCGTGCCTGCTCTGCGCCAGCGGCGCACGCCGTCTCCAGACGCGGCGTGATCGGGCAGCGCCGAGGTAACGGTGCCGCCGCGCAGTCTGCGGCCCCCGGTCCATCAAGCGGGGCGTGGCCTAATCTGGGCGGCTGCTGCGATGCCTGACAGTGCCCCAGAAATGAGTGCCGCCGAGGCCGTCGCCGCGCCGGTTCCGCTGGTGGATAACGGCAGGCTGCACGTGGTTTTCGGCGCGGGGCAGGTCGGCAGCGTGCTCGCGGCCTTGCTCGCGGAACGAGGTGTCACGGTCCGGGTAGTGTCGCGGCACCGGCCGGCTGGCTTGGCGGAAGGGATCGACTGGCGGGCGGCGGACGCGGCCGATCTTGATGCGGCCAGCGATGCTGCGAAGGGCGCCGCCGTCATCTACCAGTGCCTGAACCGGGCGCTGCTGGATATGGTGGCCGACCAGGTCGGGCATCGTGTCGCCGTCCGGTCGGTGCCCAAGCTGGCCGTACGCGCACTGGGACTGGGCCGAGCAGGATTTTGCGGTCCAGTGCAACGAGGCGCCGAGCCCTCCCGCCAGTGCCTACCCCGGCCTGCAGCGCCTGGTGCTGCGCCGCAACGGCGTGATCGCCCTGCCGTATCTGTGGACCTTGGACGAGCCTTGCGCCACCTGGCCGGTGCGCGGGCAGGACACCTACAGCAGCCCGTGGAACGCCCACACCAGCCCCATCCTGGTGATCGGCAACACCACCGACCCCTTCCTCCCGCTCCGCGACGACATCGCCATGACCCGCCAGCTCGCTAACGCCCGGCTGCTGGTCGTCCACGGCTACGGCCACACCGCGTTCCTCAAACCCAGCACCTACATGACCGGCTACTTCCAAACTGGCGCCCTCCCCCCGAAGGGAACCGTATGCCGCCAGAACCTCCCGCTGTTCCCGCCCCCCACCGGGTAACACAGCCCGCACTGGGTCGGGTCAGGCGCCACCGCGCTGACCTGAGACAGGCCAGCTGGGCGCTGACGCTGCCGGCCGCGGTGGCCGGGGGCTGGCCGCGCGGGCGGGGGATGGCATCGATGGGAGGTGCGGCGCAGTGACCGGGAAAGCTGAGGCGGTGACCTCACCAGGCGGCGTGGCAGGCGTTGCGCCGGGTCCCGCTCTGCGGCCAGCGGCGCGGCGTCGTCGGCCGACCGGCGCGCCGCCGCCGCTGCCGCACCCGCTTACCATCACCACGACAGCGTGGCTGATCCTAGGGGCCGTGGTCCTGGCCGGCGCGTTCCTGGCCGCGCAGCACACGCCGTGGCTGCGGATCGATGACCGGGCAAGCACGTGGGTGCTGCGTCTCCTGGCCGGAATACGGACGCCGTGGCTGACCGATGTGGCCAACGGGATCAACGGGGCGGGCTCCGGCTGGGGGGCCACCGCGCTCGGCCTGTCGGTGGTCGCCCTGACGATGGCGTTCCGCCGCTGGCGGCACTTGCTGGTGTTCCTGGGCAGCGTGTTGTTCCTGGAGATTGCCGGGACATCGATCTACTTCGGGCTGTCCAGGCCACGCCCGTACGGCGTAACGATCATCGGCAGCTGGGGCGGGTACTCCGGGGTGTCTGGCTCGGTGGCGGTCCTGACGATCTTCTTGATGGGCGCCGTCTACTGCCTGGCCGTGCCGGGCCGCCCCCGCTCCTGCGCCAAGGCGGCGGTGGCCGTCGTGGTCGCCGTGTTCTGCCTGGCCCGCCTGTACCTGGCCGTCGATCACGTGGATGACCTGCTCCTGGCCGTGGCACTCGCCGTGGCCATCCCGGTCACCGCGTTCCGTTTCTTCACCCCGAACGAGGCGTTCCCCGTCGCCTACCGGCGCGGCCGGACCGCGCACGTGGATGTGACCGGCCGGCGGGGGCAGGCGATCCGCCAGGCCGTGCGTGACCAGCTCGGGCTCACGGTGACCGAGATCAAGCCGGTCGGCCTGGAGTCCTCCGCCGGCTCCACGCCGTTGCGGCTGCGAGTCGAAGGCAGCCCGGAGGAGTTCGTGTTCGCCAAGCTCTACACCAAGGGCCACGTCCGCGCCGACCGCTGGTACAAGCTGTGGCGGACCATCCTGTACGGCTCACTGGAGGACGAGCACCCCTTCCAGACCGTGCGGCGCCTGGCCGAGTACGAGGACTACACCCTCCGCCTGCTGCAGGACGTCGGGATCGCGGTAGCCAAGCCCTACGGCATCGTGGAGATCACCCCCGAGCGGGAGTACCTGCTGGTCACCGAGTACTTCGACGGCGCCGTGGAAATCGGCGACGCCGACGTCGACGACACGGTGATCGACCAGGGCCTACTGCTGATCCGCGCGCTCTGGGATGCCGGGATTGCCCACCGCGACATCAAACCGGGCAACCTGATGGTCCGCGACGGGCGGCTGCTATTGATCGACGTGGCCTTCGCCCAGGTCCGCCCGTCGCCCTGGCGGCAGGCAGTCGACCTGGGCAACATGATGCTGGTGCTGGCGGTCCGCGCCGACCCCGCGCGGGTGTACCAGCAGGCGCTGAATTACTTCACCGAGGCCGAGCTGGCCGAGGCATTCGCCGCCACCCGCGGGGTCGCCAGCCCGACACAGCTGCGTGCCTTCATGAAACGCGATCCCCGGGACCTGCTCGCCGAGTTCCGCAAGCTCGCCCCGCAGCGGCGCCCGATCGTACTGCAGCGCTGGAGCGTCCGGCGGGTCACCCTGGCCGTGGCGATGCTCGCCGTCATCACCGCCGCCGTGGGGGAAACGTGGAATGCCTTCTTCCCGGCGGCCGAAAATCTGGGCGCCTACGCTCCCAGCTGCGGCACCGGCCATTCGATGATCCTCAGCGCCCAGGCAGTCCCGTCCGCTGCCCTGCTGCCCTGCATCGCCGCGCTCCCGGCGGGCTGGAGCATCGGCGGCACGGACATCGCCAGCGGGAGGGCCAGCTTCTCGCTGGACTCAGACCGAGCCGGGCCGACGGCAGGCCTGGTCCTCACGCCGGGTGGCGAGGGCACCGTCAATGAGGTGATGATCATCCTGACCGCGACCTGCGACACCTCGGGCACCAAGCAGGTTCCCTCCGGCCAGCCCGGCACGCGCCTGTTCGAGCGCCCGGCGAGTCTGGTCCCGCAGTACTCCGAAGTTCGCTACTACACATTCCCCGGCGGCTGCGCGACCTACCAGTTCGCCTTCGCCCCCGGCGCGTCCCCGGTCCTGGCCGCCGCGGTCGGCACCGCGGTGGCGTTCACGCCCCGGGCGGCGCTGGTCAGCTACGTCCGCCGCACCGAGGGCCTGGCCCTGTGCGGGCGGGGTGCCGCATGCCCGGGATGACCCAGCCTGCCGCAGCCCGGCGGGAGGAGGACGCGCTGCTGGCCAGCCCCCGGCAGGCCGCTCTCCTGACCGCGGGGGTGGTGGCGCTCACGGCCGTGGTGTTCGCCCTGGTCGCCGGCCACGGCACGCTGGCCCGCATCCAGCGGGTGGACGATGCGTGGCTGCGGCTGATGATCTCCGGCCGGGCGCCGGCCCTCACCGTGATCGCGAAGGTTTTCAACGTCCTCGGGCTGGTGTACGTCACGCTGCCGGTGCGGATCGCCCTGGCCGGGTACCTTGCCCTGCGCCGCCGGTGGTGGCATCTGGCCGCCTTCACCGCAGCCATCGTGTTGTCGGAGGTGCTGATCGGCTCGCTGAAAGGGATCTACGACCGGGCCAGGCCGCCCGGGTCGCTGGTCGCCACGAGCGGCGCGTCGTTCCCGTCGGGACATGCCGTCGCCGCGTCGGTCACCGTCGTGGCGGCGGTCATCGCTCTGGTCCCCGCGGGCCGACGGCGCGCACTGGTGGGGCGCGGCCGCGGTGGCGTTCTCCATCCTGATGGGGCTCTCCCGCGCCTACCTGGGCGCCCACTGGCTGTCCGACGCCACCGCCGGGATCCTGCTCGGCACATCCTGCGCTCTGCTGGCCGCCCTGATTGTCGGGCCTGCTCCAGCGGCGGCAGCTCAGGCGGCGGCAGCCGGCCGGGGCGCAGCGCCCGGCTGGTGTCCCACCGCCGGAACTCGCGGAAAGGGGCCGGAACCCGGCATGAATCCGAACCAGGCCCACCAGCGAGGAAGGACCCGTCCAGGCGGCAATCTGACGGCCATCGATGAGCCGCCGGGCGGCATGGAACCGATCACGGAGCATGCAGGGCGGTTCCTGCCGGCCTCTCGGTACCGTCATCCGGGCGATGTCATCCGCCTGATCATCAGCGGTCTGGTGCTGGCCGGGACGCTGATGGCAGTCGTGGTGGCGCACCGCCGGCTGCTCGGTCCCGGTGCGGCCGCCGTGACCTGGCTCGGATCTGACCCGGCCGGACGGATGCTCACTGCTGTGCTGCAGGTGGCCTTCGTCGTCGCGGCTGCCGGGGTCGTGGCCGCTGCGCTGCGGCACCGCCGGTTCCGCCTGCTGGGCGGCTTGATCGCAGGGGCCGCCGCGGCCGGCGCCATGCTGGCAGGCATCTTGTACCTGGCCGGAGACCAGCACCCGCACGGGGTCACGGCCGCTGCCGGGCACAGCTCGCTGCTGGCCAGCGCGGCGTTTCCCGGCCCGGCCCTGCTCGCCGCGGCGGCAGCGGTCACCGTGGCCGCAGCCCCGTGGCTGAGCCGTCCCTGGCGGCGGACGGCATGGATCACGCTGGGTGCCGCGGCCGCGGCCCGGCTGATCACCGGCACTGTCCTGCCGGCCGAACTGGTACTCGCGCTCGCCGCCGGGGTGACCGTCGGCGCCGGGGTGCTGGTGGCCTTCGGCGTGCCCGACCGGCGGATAGGACCCGACGGGATCGCGGCCGCGCTGCGGTCCGCCGGCCTGCCAGTGACCTGCGTCGAGCCGGCCTGCGTCGAGGCGAAGGGCTCCCGGCCGTTCGTGGCGGTCACCGGTGACGGGCGGCGGCTGTTCATCAAGGCCCTCGGCTCGGATCAGCGGGACGCCGACCTGCTCTACCGGGCGTACCGGTTCGCCCGGCTGCGCAACGTCGGCGACACCTGGCCCGCGGCCTCGGTCATCCGGGCGGCCGGGCACCAGGCCCTCATCGGCCTGCTCGCCGAACGGGCCGGCGTCCGCGTCCCCAGCGTCGACAAGGTGATCAAGGCCGGCGGCGGGACCGCGCTGCTGGTCACCGAACGGGTGGACGGCAGCTCGCTCGGCCAGCTCCCGGCGCAGCGCATCAGCGACGGCCTGCTCCAGCGGCTATGGGCCGAAGTGGACACGCTGCACCGGGCCGGGATCGCGCATCGGTCCCTGCGCGCGGCCAACGTGATGGTCGACGGCGACATGCGGCCATGGCTGACCGACTTCAGCTTCTCCGAGCTGGCCGCCACCCAGCGGCAACAAGACCTTGACCTCGCCGAACTCCTAGCCTCGCTGGCCATCCTGGTCGGCGCGGACAGGGCCGTGTCCAGCGCCGCCGCGATCATCGGCGCCGAGCGACTGGCGGCCGCAGCGCCGTTGCTGCAGCCATTGGCTCTGTCGGCCGCCACCCGGCACGCCATCGCCCGGCATGACGGCCTGCTGAAGGAGACCAGGTCTGCCGCTAGCGCGGCCAGCGGGCTGAGCGGGCAGCCGATGGCCCGTCTCCAGCGGGTCCGGCCCCGTACCCTGCTGGCCATCGCCGCTGCGGCCGGCGCCTTCTACCTCATCCTGCCCCAGCTCGCACAGGTGAGCAGCAGCTGGCAGGCGCTGCAATCCGCGCACTGGGCCTGGCTTCCAGTCATCATCGCCGCCTCGGCGCTGACCTACCTCGCCAGCGCCGCCGCGCTGATCGGCGCCGTGCCCAGCCCGATACCGTTCTGGCCCGCCACCTTGACCCAGGCCGCCTCATCGTTCGTCAACCGGGTCTCCCCCGCCAACGTCGGCGGCATGGCACTGAACGCCCGGTTCCTGCAGAAGAACGGCGTCCCACCCGGAGACGGCGTCGCGGCAGTCGGCGTCAACGCCCTGGTGGGGGCCATCGCTCACCTGATCCTGCTAGTGATCTTCTTCACCCTGGCCGGCCACCGGATGGCACAGGCGTTCAAGCTGCCGCCAGCTAGCAAGCTGCTGCTGATCCTCGCCGTGGCGGCCGCGCTCACCGGAATCGTGCTGGCCACCCGCCGGGGCAGGCGGTTCGCCGTGACCCGGCTGCTGCCCGGCCTCCGGTCCGCCGCCGCCAGCCTGCGGACCGTGGCGGCAAGCCCGGTCAAGCTGATCCTGCTGGCCGGTGGCTCCGCCCTGATCACCCTGGCCTACATCGGCGGCCTCGCGGCCTCAGTGCAGGCATTCGGCGGCGGAGCCGGGATCGCCGCGATCGGCGCCGTCTACCTCGGCGCTGCGCTCATCGCCGCAGCCTCCCCCACCCCCGGCGGACTCGGCGCCATCGAAGCCGCCCTGGTCGCCGGCCTGACCGGCATCGGCCTGCCCCCCGGGCCCGCCGTATCCGCAGTCCTGGCCTACCGGCTCGCCACCTACTGGCTGCCCGTCATACCCGGATGGGCCTGCCTGCGAATCCTGCAAAAGCGCGACTACATATGACATCCGGCCGGCAGCGGCCGCCAGTGGAGGCACCGAGCACCGACTCGGCGCGGATGTCAATCGCGCTTTATGTGCCATGCACCGCTCTCAGAACGTCCTGTTCTGGCTCATGCTCCAGGTGGTGCGCCCCATCGCAGCCACCGCCCATCGCGCGCCGCCCGCTTGCCCACGGCCGCGCCGAGACCCGCCGTTTATTACCGAAGCGGCCTGAACGAAGAGCCACCGTGTCCATGCCCGCCCCGTATCCGCTCCAGATGGAGCTGCACGCCGACCGCCATATCACCCGGTGGCGTCCGCTGGTGCAATGGCTGCTGGCCATCCCGCACCTGATGATCGCCTACGCGCTGCGCTTCCTCCGCCAGATCCTGACCCTGATCAGTTTTTTCGCCGTGCTGTTCACCGAGCAGATCCCGCGGCAGCTGTTCGACGCCATCGTGATGACCTACTGCTATGAGTGGCGGGCCATGAGCTACGCCTTTTTCATGCACGAGGACTACCCGCCGTTCGACTTCGCGCTGTCCTCCGACGACGACGGGGCGGAACCGCACACATCGCTGCGCCTGACCTATCCCGAGCACCTGCAGCGGTGGCAGCCGATGGTCCGCGGCGACAGCCCCTGCCACCTGGCCGCCGAGCCGGAGCACGACGACATGGTCGCGCAGGCTGGTACCAGGCACCGCCCACCTCCGCCAGCGACAGTCAGGTTGCGGCCCTAGCCATCCGCACATACAGATCCGCCCAAGTACGGCCGCCCGATCTGACCAGCACAAAGACCTTGACACGCGCAGGGCTCGTGCCGCGCGGCCACCGCCGACCCATCCGGCGCCGTGCTGAACGCCAGGACCAGGCCGCTGGTGACCCGCTGCCGGTCATCACCAAACGCAACCCCTCCCGGGCACACCTGCGGGTCTTCACACCGCCTTCGGCAAGCCTGGACCGCCGGCCCGCGATGGGCCGCGCTGGCTGCACTGCTGGGCCCGGCCGCCCGGAAATCCTTCCGCCGCGACTTCACCGGCGCGCAAGCGGCGCCATCGACAGCCCGCTTCCCGGCCGGTCGCTGGTTCAACCAGGCCGGTGACCACCGGCCCGGCCGACCAAGCGATGGGCATCGGTCAGCGGGGATGGGCCCAGGCTGCAAGGCCATCAGAAGCCCGTGATGCTTTCTGCCCCCCACCGCAGCCAGCCGGCGGCCGACTCTGCGCTACGCAGAGCGAGAACGATCGTGATCCGCCATCTGGACCAGGCATCGAGCCGCGCGGCGAAATCGTCCGGCAGCGCGGGTGCGCTGTCGCCGATATGGCAAAGGCGGTTCCCACACGGCCAGCTTCGATGTGGCCAGGTTCTGCGCCACGGCCTCCAGCGCCAGAGCAGAGGAGCCGCGGATATCGTAGCCGTCGCCTTTGAGGGCGGATCTGCGTCCGGTGCCAGGCTGGCGACCAGCGTGGGTCGGAGGTGGTCAGCGCAGCCGGCGCAGGAACGGGTCCTTGAGCTCCGCGGGGCTGACCCACACGTGGGTGTCCATGGCCCAAGCCCTACTGCACGCCAGCGGCGCACGCGGCCTCGAGGTCACCATTTCAATCCGCGCCTGGACCCCGGCGGAGGCCTGGCCCGCCGTCTCTCCGACCTCATCACCAAGGTCATGCCGGGCAGCAGAATTGGGTGAATCGATGATCATGGGCGCCTATGATGCCCGGATGAGCCGTATCTCGGTGGTGGGAGTGCCGAGCAGCGCAGGCAGCTACGCGGCAGGCCAGGACCAGGCACCCGGGGCGCTGCGCTCGGCCGGCCTGGTTGAGGCACTCGTCGCCGCCGGCCGGGAAGTGCGCGACGACGGGGATCTGCCGGTCCAGGTGTGGCGTCCTGACCGGGATCACCCGCTTGCTCAGAACTCGGATCAGGTGACGGCCTGCCTGCGAGAGCTCGCTGAACGGCTCGGGCCCCTGCTGGCGCACGGCGACATGGTGCTCGTGGTGGGCGGGAACTGCACGATCGCGCTGGCTGTCATCGCCGCGCTCGGCCGCATGCGTGCCGGCCCGCCGGGGCTGCTCTACGTCGACCGGCACTATGACATCACCACCCCGCAGAGCACCATCGACGGTGCACTTGACTGGATGGGCCTGGCGCATGCGCTCTCGCTGCCGGGCTGCGTCGATGTCCTCGCCGACGCCTTCGGACCGAGGCCCCTCCTTGAGCCACACCAGGTGGCGTGGCTGGGAGTCGAGCCGCGCATGGCGACTGACTGGGAGCGGGAACAGGCGAGCAGGCTGGGCCTGCGGGTGACCTCCAGCGAAGCGCTCGCCGCCGATCCTGCCGCTGCGGCCAGCGACGCGCTCGGATACCTTCCGCCTGGCCCGCTCGCCATCCATGTCGATGTCGACGTCCTGGACTTCACCGACGCCCCGCTGGCCGAGAGCACTGATGGCCGCAATACCGGACCCACCCTCGACCAGGCAGGCGAGGCACTTAGGGTAGCGGCGCGTGACCCGCGCCTCAGAGCATTGTCGATCGGCGAGCTCAACCCGACCCGCAGCGCCGGCGACCCGGAGGCGATTCCTCGCTTCGTCGGCGTCCTCGCCGGCGTCCTGGCTGCCGCGGCGTCCTGAGGCCACCCAGAACCGTGCCCGCGCCTTCCTCAGGAGGCCAGGACCAGGGGCGACGCGTGCCGGAACCCGCTATCCCCGGCCAGCCAGACCAGACCATGGCTGCCTCGTCTGATCCGGCCAGACCCGATTCCCAGGAGGTGGTGCTGCGGCTGGCTGAGGCGGGCGATGCTCCAGCGATGCAGCGTCTGGCCATCAGCTCTTACGGAAAATACGTCCCCCGCATGGGCCGCGAGCCGGCGCCGATGGCCGATGACTACGCCGCTGTAGTCGCGAGAGGCCACGCGTGGGTCGCCGAGCACGGCGATCAGCTCGTGGGCCTGCTCGTGATGCAGCCGGCCGAAGGTCATCTCTTGCTCGAGAACGTCGCCGTGGCACCGGCGCGCAGAACATGGGCCTGGGGAGTCGCCTGCTGCGCCTCGCCGAGCAGCACGCCCTAGCCATGGGATTGCCGGAGATCCGGCTCTACACCAACGAAGCCATGACCGAGAACCTCGGCTACTACCCGCGCCGCGGATATCGCGAGACGCACCGGGCAACACAGAACGGCTACCGGCGGGTGTTCTTCAGCAAGGTCCTTCATTAGCGGCGACGGCCGAGCGGACGTGAACTCTAACCGAACCTGATAGCCGAAAGAATGGCAGTAGAACACTGCGGGATGAAGCGCAAATGCTCATACCATGCGAATGGCTTCGCATAGCTGCACCGGCAGCCGGATTCAGCGCGGATCTTCCCACGCTGCGGCCCAGCGGCGGGCCTAGCAGCCCGCACACGGCTGGTCGCGTTGCTGGTGCTGACGTTGTCTTGGCATTCGCGTAGCTGGGCGGCCCAGTCGGGGTCCGTATGAGCTGGGCGAGGACGGTTTCGGCGACGCCGTCGAGCAGGAGCGCCTTGTTCGGCGCGTGCCTGTAGAGGATCATCGCGGTCGCGGTCGCGGGCGCGGGCGAGATGGCGTATGGACAGCCCGTCGGCCCGTCGCGGTCGATGATCTCCAGCGCGGCGCCCCGCCCCAACCTGCGCCGCGCCCAGGCCCTGACCGCAGCGTTCTGCCAGCAGCCAGGCCGACCTTACTGCCAGGACAGCCGCCGCCTCTTCGTCTCTGCCGCAGCGCTTGCGTACAAGAAAATGCTCCTGACCCTGGGTGCAGCCGCCTGATCACGGACGCACCAGTTACCAGGGTCTGGAGCAACACACTCACGCTACCCCGGGAAGACGGCTGCGGACAGGGCCGAACAGACCCGCCAAAATTAGCGCCGCGCGGGCCTATGCCAGCGAGTTCCTGGTCGGTGCGGCTCCGCTATGCCGGGCACTCCCAGGGGGCGCCGGCCAACGGCGAGGAACTCCGCCGTTTAGCGGTCATCGCTGAATGCATGCCGGGAACAGTCCATGTGACGCCCGATCGGCTGTGATGCGTATGGTGAGCGCTATCCGGGCCGGACCACGCGCCAGCGCGCTTCACAGCAGGAGTAGACCCCAAAGATCACAAATCCAAGGGCGACAGCGACGAGCAGCCACGGGCCCAGCGGTGTCGTTGCGATCTTGCGCAGCGACCCGTCGAGGCCCTGAGCCTCCTTCGGGTCGAAAGTGACCGCGGCAATCGCAAGGAGCACTCCGGCAACGCCGAAGACCACCCCGCGGGCCACATTGCCGGCCGTGCCCAGGAACTCGACGGCCGTGCGGGTACGGGCGCTCATCTGCGCCGTGTCCAACACCTTGGTGAACTGTTTCCGCAGGCCGTGGGCGGCCAGGCCGGCCCCCGCCGCGAACAGGCCGATGCCGATGCCGATGACCAGCCACCGGCCGCCGGGGTGAGCCATTACCTGTGCGGTGAGGTCTTGGGACCGGGCGTCACCGGAGGATTGGCTGCCAGTGCCGAGGATGAAGGCAACGATGCCGGCGCTGACGAAGCCGTAGAAGGCCCCGAGCCCCAGCGACACCAGTCGCTTGCCCGCCGTGTGACCTCCCCGCCCGGCCTGCCCGTAGCCCGCCTCGGCGAGCCGCCACAAGGCCAGCCCAGCGAAACCCGCCGCGAGCAGCCACAAGACGACGATCCCGCCATCCTGGCCGGCCACGGCGTGCAGCGCGCCAGCGCTGTCCGCTTGCTTGCCCTTGGAGCCGAAAGCGATCTGCACCGCCAGCAATCCGATAAGCACGTAGTTAACGCCCCGCGCCACCAACCCGCCCCGCGCAAGCCACTGCAGCCAGCCACTGGCGGCCGCTTCCCGCCCCGTGGACCGCGCCGTACGGCGCGCGTTCCTGACCGTCACGACATCCGCTTCCGCGAAACCCGCATCACGTTACCTCTTCCTGGAGTGCGCCGCCGAATTCCGCATACGCCCATGCCCGGATCCGGGTGTCCTCAACGACGACGCCCGCGGCTGGGCACTTTCCAGCCGGTGCCAACGCCCGCCAGGTGCAGAGCAAGGCAGGCGAGCCCGGCCAGCAGCAGGCTTATAGGCGAGAACACCGCGTCGGTGGCCGTGTTCGTCGCGTTCAACAGGAATGCGATGGCGAACAGGATGGCTGCGACTATGGCGAGCATCGAAGCTCCCTTCCCGGTGTTACACGATCGAAATTCGGAGCGCGATTGGTTACTTGCTGGGGGTTGGTACCGTGCACGAGATTTTCGGGTTCACACCGACGTAGTTCAAGGGTCCGGCAATGATCGTGACCGCGATCGTGCTCGCCTTGGCGCAGTTCGCCTTGGACCCGTTGTAGTAGTGACGCTGGCCGGCCGCGATGGCGCCAATGATCAGCCACACGATGAGGACGGCGGTACCAATGCGCATTCCTGTCTCCAAGGATTATGTCCGCTGCGGTGGGGGTCTGAGATGACTGTCATGTGTCATTCCCGTTCAGGTTCTATCGGCGTTCTTACCCAACACCCCATTCAGCGGCAATCAGGATGGCCTCATCATGGCGCGGCGTTCTTCCCAGGATGTTCCGCCCCAGACGCCGGCCTGCCTGGTCCCCACGGCATAGGCCAGGCACATTGCGCGGACCACACAGCGCCGGCAAGCCTCAGGGCACCACATCCCTGGTGCTAAATGCAGGGCCATCGCGAACCGAGCACTGCTCGGCGCCACGCTGTTGGGGCAGCCACATCCCGGGCATGCTCCACCTCCGGTCGCACCAAGGCGATCCACCGGGGTCTGGAGCGGTTCGACAGCACGATCACAGAACCCGCGCGGATGGCGACGGAATGATCGTGCAATGTCATGCTAACGACCGGAATGACCCGCAGCAAGGTGCCGGGCGGCCACCTGCAGCCAAGCGGCGGACCGGGGCGGACAGCCCGGGCCCAGCGACATGGGCGACGTCCTCCCCATCCATGTCAGCGCGAACGAGGCGGCCAGGAACGCCCGGGGATGCCGCCTTGGATGTCGCCCCGCCGGCTATGCGTTGCCTGCCGTTAGGCAACCCAGCCTGGATCGGCCGTGGAAATGGCAGGCGGCGCATGCAGTGAGTCTCGGGGCATCCTTCGCGGGCGTGTCCGCCGCCTCGGGTGCGCTCGCGGACGACAGTAACCCGGCCCCGCTGCTGCAGGTCGTGCCGAGCTACTCGCCGCCGGAGAGAGTGGTGGCATTGGTCAGCGCATACACCGGCTTGGCTTTGCCGAAGCGGCGGCCGGGCACGTACGGCTGTCGGGTTCCGATCCATTCGCCGGTCGTGACGCCCTTCGCATCCCGTGATGTCTCGGGGCGGGCACAGCCCTGTCTGCATTCGCGTCGCCTGGAATAGCGGGCGTTGCAGCATCGGGTTCACGTTCGGCCGGCTCCGAGCTCGTACGCTGTCCGGACAAGGTCGGCGTTGCTGGCGGCCGACTGGCCGTCGGGCAGCAGGAGGGTGTCCTCGAAGCCGACGCGAGTGTCAACGCCACGCCGTATGGCGTCTTCGATGAGAATCCAGGTTGCCGCGCCGTCGCCGTGCTGGAGGCGGGGAGCCATCACATCCGCCCGGTCCAGGACGTCGTGGATGGCGGCGACCAAGGGCACGGCGTTATCCCTGCTGACCTCGACCGGCTCGATCATCACCCGTGTCACGCGACTGGACAAGCCGCAGCCGATTAGCCGTTCCGCGTCTTCGACGGTGCACACGCCGGCCTCAATGCCTATGCCAGTCTCCAGCAGCGCCTGCATAACCTCGACCGCTCCGGGTTCCGACAGGTTCACCGAGGTGTAATCGGGCTGCGTCCACTCCCTGATCAACCGCAGCCGATGGGGCAGGTCCGGCTGGATCCACTCGCCGGTCGTGACGCCAACAGGCATCCCGTGCGGCGCCCGGACGGCCGTCACGACCCTGTCGACAACCCGCGCCTCCAAGGACTCCGCGCCGCTCTGGTCCCGAGGGTGGACGTGGAACGCCCGAGCGCCCGCCGCCACACACTTGGCGGCGTCGACGGCCAGTTCCTCCGCGGTCACCGGGACCGCGTCGTGATCGGCCTTGGTCAAGCCGCCGTTCAACGTGGCCTGCAGCAACATCAGCTGGACCGTGCCTTTCTTGTTATCGCGCTCACACCGGCAAGCCGGACCCCAGACGGCGGTCCTGCAGGCGCAAGGTTCCCGCGGGCTCGAAAGAAGCTGGCAGAACACCAAACCAGGACGCTGTCCCACCGGACCCGTTCACCGCGACGGAGCGCAGCGATTCTGTGGATCTTGGAGGCCGGAGTACGGTGACAGGCTGGCTCACCGGGTGGACCCGCACGTCCGGGTTCGACGGTTCCAGGATTAACCTTGGAGGGTAAAGGGGCGCCGGTGCAATACCCTCTAGGGAATGGCCCCGGCGGTGCTCATGGGGTAGGACTGCAGCCGTGACCTCGCGGGCGACGTAACGTTTCAGGCAGCGGATGATTTCTTTCTTCGGCAGGCCTTCTTTGCTGCGCCGCTCGACGTGGGCACGGGTGGGCGGGTGGGAGCTCATCCGGGTGATCACGATCCGCCACAGGGCGTGGTTGGCCTGGCGGTCACCGCCGGGGTTGAGCCGGTGGCGGGTCACGCGCCCGGAGGACGCGGGGATCGGCGCGGCAGCGCAAAGATGCGCCCAGGCGGCCTGCGGCCGCAGCCGCCCGGGGTGGTCTCCCGCGGTGGCCAGGAGCAGCGCGGCGTTGCCGGGGCCGGCACCGTGCAGAGCCAGCAGGCCAGGAGCCCGGGCCGTGACAAGCGGGACGATCAGCTCGTCCAGGCGCTCGAGCTGGCCGCCGGGGAACTCTGCGCGCCGGCCCAGCTCGCGCAGCGCGATCCGGGTGGCGTAGCCGACGATGTCACCGGGGCGGGGCCGCAGCGCGGCCAGCTCGGCCACCAGGGCGCCGACGGTGTGGCCGGTGAAGCGGACCCGCAGGTCATCAGGGCCGGTCAGGACTAACGACCGGGCCTGATTGATCGTCTGGGCCCGTTCGGAGCGGGCAGTGCGCTTGGCGGCCATCAGCGCCCGGATCGCCTCCACCGGGCCATCCCGGCCCTTGGGCGCGCCGCGGGCCCGGCCCGACTGGGCGGCCCGGGCGGCGCTGACCGCATCCAGCGGGTCAGACTTGCCCTGCCGGCGCCGGTCCTGCCGGTCGGAGCGGCCCACCTCCACGACCCGGACACCGGCAGCCGCCAGGTGCCTGGCCAGCCCGGCACCATAACTGCCCGTCCCTTCGACCCCCACCAGGCACCGGATGACCAGTTCGACGCGGCCTGCAACGCCTGCCGTCCGGACGGCAACGCCGCAAACAACGCCGGCTCGGCGCGCGTTCTCCCTGACCTCCTGCATCACTGAATGTAATGCCGCTTATCGGCGTAACCCCCCTTCCGGCTGTCGGCTCGCTGCGGCGTGACGGCTGTGGAGGCCGTCGAGCACCAGATCATCAACAGGGACAGCCCGGGCCTGCCCCGCTCCGATTCACGAGGTGCGGCGGGTGAGGTCGGCTGGGTCCAACTCAACCGCGAAGGGCCTGCCAATGCGGCCCGGGGTTCCCGCCACCAGCGTGGTACGGGTGACATACCGGCCACGGCCCAGCGAGCACGCGACGATCTTCGGTGTGCCCTGCAGCTCCACCCGCCAGTAGACGGGAATTCCTGCTTCCGCATACAGGGCCGGTTTGACCGCCCGGTCGATCGACACCGTAGACGGAGAGACAACCTCAACCACAGCGAGAACAGCCTCACATGGAAGCCGGATGGTCATCTCACCGACTGCCTCGGCAGCGACGACCACGACGTCGGGCACCAGGAGCTTCCCCCAGGCAGGGCCACGTTCACCGCTTCAAGCACCTCGACGTCGGCACCCGCGGCGATGGCCGCCTGGGCCAGAGCGCGGTGCAGCCGGTAGGAGGCCCGCTGATGGCCCACCCCCGGCGCCGGGCTCACGACAAGCACCCCACCTTCATAGACCTCGAAGCGGGCATGATCACCAGCATCAGGGAGCGCCTCAACATCATCAGCTGTCCACGGCCCTGTGTGCTCTACTAGCGCGGCGCTCATGATCTCACCTCCCGCCGCCATCCAGTCTGACATCCGCCCAGCCCCGCCGGAATGGTTCAATGCCCCCGCGCGTCCACCGGCTAGCCCAGCCGGGCAGCTAACAACCACCCGGCCGGGAAAGGCATGCGCGACAGGCAGGCCCGCCGGCACCACCCCAGCCATCCTCACCGCTACCAGCGGCAATGTCACGATCGCTGGCATGTTCAACGCACACCACGCCTGCGCCGCCCTGGGGTGTCATCGACAGCCAATCGGTGCGGTCCAGTCCCGGCTACTAGTGCCCAGATCGACGGTCAAATGACGGTCAGCTGATCTTGGAGGCCAATCCCAGGGGCCCGCAACCAAATCCTGACCTGGTACTTCATGTGGAGCTAAGGGGACTCGAACCCCTGGCCTCTTGCATGCCATGCAAGCGCTCTACCAACTGAGCTATAGCCCCTCGGCTGTCGCGCCGGTCCCGCCGACAGCGCCACGCCAGTGTACAAGATCTGAGGGCGGTCAGCGGTCGTCGCTGAGCACCGGCTCAGGCAGTGTTCCGGCGTTGTGCTCGATGAGGCGCCACTGGCCGCGCCGGCGGCCGAGAACCGACCAGGCGCAGTTCGCCAGCGGGCCGACCGCGCCCCAGAGTTCTTCGGGGAGGCCCAGCAGCAGGGCGGCGCCGAGGCGCAACGCCGCGCCGTGGCTGACCACGACCGCCAGAGTCCCGGGCGTCAGGGTGTCGGCGATCCGCTCCATCGCGGCGACGGCCCGCTCGGCGACGGCCGTGGAGGTTTCCCCTTCGGGGGGGCGCCATTGCGAATGTTCTACCGGGTAGCGCGTACGGATGTCGGCGTCGGTGAGGCCCTCCCAGAGGCCGCCGTAGCGCTCGCGCAGGTCCTTGTCCAGGGTGACCGTCAGCCCGGTCAGCCGGGCCAGCGGTGCCGCCGTGGCGCTGGCCCGGATCAGGTCCGAGGAGAAGATCGCGCTCGGCTGAAACGCGGCGAGCAGGCGGGCGGCACGTTCGGCCTGCTGCTGCCCGACGTCGTCGAGCGCGATGTCGGTCTGGCCCTGGAACCGGCGTTCCGCGTTCCACTGGGTCTGCCCGTGCCGCCACAGCACCAGCCGGACCGAGTGATCGGAGCTACGCGTACCAGAAACGGACGACGCGCGCCCCGCCGCGTCCTTGCCCACTACGGGCACCTTCCTTCCTCTGCGGGCGGCGCCGCGCCGGCAATCACCGCGCCGGCGGCCAGCCCGGCAGCGACCAGCACTGCAGCGGCCAGCCCGGCGGCGGCAGCCCGCTCAGCCCGAATGGCACAGGCCAGCATGGCGGCAGCCGACGAGCCCCGCACGACAGTTATTGGATTTTGCCCAGATCAGGCTTTTGGGCAGCACCGGACGCACTGGACGCCACACCCACCGGCTCGGGCAGCGGCACCCGCGGGCAGTCCTTCCAGAGCCGTTCCAGCGCGTAGTAGACGCGCTCCTCGGCATGCTGAACGTGGATCACGATGTCGAGGTAATCCAGGAGCACCCAGCGGCCCTCCCGTTCACCTTCCCTGCGTACCGGCCGGGCACCGGCCTGCCGCAGCTTCTCCTCGATCTCATCCACGACCGCGCGTATCTGGCGGTCGTTCGCGGCCGCACAGAGCAAGAACACGTCGGTGATGACGAGTTGCTCGCTGACGTCGTACGCGATGATGTCCGCAGCGAGCTTCTCAGCTGCGGCCTCGGCCGCGATCCTGGCAAGCTCGACGGCCCTGGCGGTAGCTGTCACGTGTAGTGCTCGGCCTCCTCAGGCGTTCCTTCCCGCCTACCCCGGCTTCCGCATGCGGCACAACGCAGCGCCGCCGCGGCCCGCGGGGGTGCGGGTGCCCTTTCAGGGTAACCCGGCATGCCATATCCGGCGTCTCCGTGCCGGTGAGTGCGCGTTTCGCCGAACTCGCGCGGTCAGCCGCCGTTCCTCCGGTACAGCTGCCGCTTGGCGATGTACTGCACGATGCCGTCGGGCACCAGGTACCAGATCGGCTCGCCCTCGGCGACCCGCTGGCGGCAGCCGGTCGAGGAGATCGCCAGCGCCGGGATCTCCACCAGGCTGACCTTGTCCTCCGGCAGGCCCTGGCCGGTCAGCCGGTGTCCCGGGCGGGTGCAGCCGACGAAGTGCGCCAGCGTGAACAACTCGTCCACGTCCTGCCAGGACAGCATCCGGGACAGCGCGTCGGCGCCGGTGATGAAGAAGAACTCCGCGTCCGCACCGCGCTCGGCGCGCAGGTCACGCAGCGTATCGATGGTGTACGTCGGGCCCCGGGCGGTCGATGTCCAGCCTGCTGACCGAGAACCGCGGGTTCGACGCGGTGGCGATCACCGTCATCAGGTAGCGGTCCTCGGCGGGCGACACCTGCCTGTCCTGCTTCTGCCAGGGCTCGCCGGTAGGCACGAAGACCACCTCGTCCAGCGAGAAGATGTGCGCGACCTCGCTGGCCGCGACCAGGTGGCCGTGATGGATGGGGTCGAACGTGCCGCCCATCACGCCGACCCTGACCTTGCCGCCGGTTCCCATCCCCAGACTTTAGCGACCGCGGCTGTGATCAGGCAACGCCAGCCAGGCCGGCGCCGGCTCAGTCCAGCCCGGGCAGCGGCGGGGCGCCGTCGCGCCACCGGGTCACCCGGACCGCCTTGCCGACCTCGCTGCGCGGCACCGTGCCCGCGGGCAGCACCCGGACCGCGACGCCCACCCCGAGCTCCGCGCGCAGCCGGGCCTCCAGTTCCGCGGCACCCGGCGCCTGGCCCGCCCCGGACTCGGCCCGCCCGGCGGGCGGCGACGGGCCCCGAGACGTTCGTTTTGTATTCGCAACAGACGATCAGCCGGGCCGCAGCCGCCCGCTCATCGACCACCAGCAGGTAGTCGGGGCAGAGCGCCGGGGCGGCGAGCAGCACCCGCTCCACCTCGCTGGGGTAGACGTTCACGCCGCGCAGCACCAGCATGTCGTCGCGGCGGCCGGTGACCTTGCTCATCCGGACCAGGGTCCGGCCGCAGGCACAGGTGCCGCGCCGCAGCGACGCGATGTCCCCGGTCCGGTACCGCAGCAGCGGCAGCGCCTCCCGGGTCACCGTGGTGAACACCAGTTCGCCGGGGGTGCCGTCGGGCACCGGCACGCCGGTCTCCGGGTCCACCGCCTCGACCAGGAAGTGGTCCTCGTTGACGTGCAGCCCGTCGGCGGCCTCCAGGCACTCGGCGGCCACCCCGGGGCCGATCACCTCGGACAGCCCGTAGATGTCCAGGGCCGCGCAGGCCGAGCAGTTCCTCGATGCGGGTGCGCATCTGGCCGGTCCAGGGTTCGGCGCCGAACAGGCCCGCCTTGAGGCTCAGCCCCTCCCCCGGCCCGGCGCCCGCCTCGGCCAGCGCCTCGCCCAGCCGGATCGCGTACGACGGCGTGCAGGTCAGGATGTCCGGACGCAGGTCGCGGATCAGCGTGACCTGCCGCGCGGTCATGCCGCCGGACACCGGGACCACGGTGGCGCCGAGCTCGATCGCGCCCTGGTGGATGCCGAGCCCGCCGGTGAACAGGCCGTACCCGTAGGCGTTGTGGACGGTGCTGGCGCGCGTCGCGCCCGCCGCCGCCAGCGCCCGCGCGCACATCCGCGCCCACAGCGCCAGGTCCGCGCGGGTATAGGCGACCAGCGTCGGCCGGCCGCCGGTACCGCTGGAACCGTGCACGGCTACCACGTCGTCCACTGGCACTTCGACCATGCCATACGGATAGGCCGCCCACAGGTCAGCCTTGACGATCATGGGGAGCCGGGGCAGATCGGCCAAGAGCGACCTCGTCCGGGGCGGTCACCCCGGCCGCGCGCAGCCGCTCCGCCTGGACGCCGCCGGTGCGCGAGCAGCCGGGCCACCAGGGCGCGCAGCCGGTTTCCTGCAGGCTGGCGAGTTCCTCGGCGGGCATGGCCTCCGCGCTGGGCTCGAACATCTGCGTCACCTTCCCCGCCCGGCTTCCGGCCATCCTGCCATGGTCCGGGGTGCCACGGCGGGGGTTAGGCCCCCGCCCGTGGTGGGCCTGGACCCCTCTCGGGCGCTCCGGCGGGCACATAGCATCGGGGTATGACCACCGTGCCGGATCGTGCCCGGGTACGCCTGCCCGGGATCTCTTCGCGCGCTTACGAGCATCCCGCCGACCGCTCGGCGCTGGTGGCGATGCGCAAGCTGACCGGCTTCGACGTGCTGCTCCAGCGGCTCGCCAGCCTGTTCTCCGACCGGAGCCTGCGGCTGCTGTTCCTGGCCAGCTCGGTCCGGGCGTCGACCGAGCAGTTCCCGCACCTGTACGAGCTGCTGCTGGACGGGTCCTCGATCCTGGACCTGCCCGAGGTGCCCGAGCTGTTCATCTCCCAGGACCCGATCCCCAACGCGATGACGCTCGGCTCGGACAAGCCGTTCATCGTGATCACCACGGGCCTGGTGGACCTGATGGACGACGGAGGAGATCCGGTTCGTCATCGGCCACGAGCTCGGGCACGTGCTGTCCGGGCACGCGGTCTACCGGACCATGCTCTACCACCTGACCCGGCTCGCCACCCGGATCGCCTGGTTCGCCATCGGCTACATCGGCCTGCGCGTGATCATCGCGGGCCTGGAGGAGTGGTACCGCAAGTCCGAGCTGTCCTGCGACCGGGCGGGCGTGCTGGCCGGGCAGGACCCGTCGGCCGGGCGCCGGGCGCTGATGAAGATCGCCGGTGGCGCCAAGATGTCCGAGCTGAGCCACGACGCGTTCCGGCAGCAGGCGCACGAGTACGACGCCGTGCCCGACGTCCGCGAAGGGCTCATCAAGCTGCTGCAGCTGCAGGGCAACACGCACCCGTTCGCCGTGGTGCGGTTCGCCGAGCTGGACCGCTGGGTGACCGAGGAGCGACTACGAGACGCATCCTGTCCGGCAACTACCCGCGCCGCGAGGACGACCCGCATGTCTCGGTAACCGACGAGATCAAGGCCGGGCGCCAAGTCCTACCAGGACTCGTGGAACCGGACCTCGGACCCGTTCGTGGGGCTGGTCAAGGGCTTCGCGGAGAGCGCTGCCGGGGCGGGCGCATCGATTTTCAGCGGGATATTCGGCCGCCCGGGAAACGGTCCTGGCAACGGCGGCTCTGGTTCAGGGTCAGGCTCGGGCGGCTCCGGCTCATCCTGACCGCGGTGGAATCCAGGCGGCCGCTACATAACCCGACGTCAGCAGCGCTGGGCGCTGCCCGTTCCGGGAGATGAACTCCTCGGTGCCCGAAAGACAGAGCAGCCAGTTCCCGGTGCCGGCGAATATTTGCCGCGTTCCGGGGCGGACCCCGCAGTTCGTTTGTCGTCATTGGCACGATGACCACAAATGAATGTGGTCATCGTGCCAGCGACCACAAACGGATCCTTCAGGCGCGGGAGCGGCTGAGGATCACCAGGTCGTCGCGGTGCACGACCTCGCGTTCGTAGCCGGGGCCCTTCCGGGCGGCGAGCCACCGGGTGGACCGGCCCATCAGCGCCGGGATCTCGGCCGCGTCGTAGTTGACCAGCCCGCGCGCGACCACCTGGCCGTCCGGGTCGGACAGGTCGACCGGGTCGCCCGCGTCGAAGGTTCCCTCGACCCCGATGATCCCCGCGGGCAGCAAGGATGCCCGGCCCGCCACGACCGCCCGGACCGCGCCCGCGTCCAGCAGCAGCGTGCCCCGGGCGGAGGCGGCGTGCGCCAGCCACAACTGCCGGGTCGCGGGGCGGCGGTCGTGCGCGGCGAAATAGGTACCGACCGGCTCGCCGGCCAGGGCCGAAGCCGCCTGATCGGCCCTGGCCACGACGGTGGCGATGCCCGCCTCGGTCGCGATGAGGGCCGCGTCCACCTTGGTGACCATTCCCCCGGTGCCCACCGGCCGGCGCGCACCGCCCTGCCCCGGTGACCCACCGGGCACGCCCGGCCGGCCCGGCGGGCCGAGGGTGACGCCGTCCAGGTCCGCGCGTTGCTCCACCCGGCTGATCCGCCGCGCGCCCGGATGGCGGGGATCGAAGTCGTAGAGCCCGTCCACATCCGACAGCAGGATCAGCGCGCCGGCCCGGACCACGTGCGCGACCAGGGCGGCCAGCCGGTCGTTGTCACCGAACCTGATCTCGTCGGTCGCGACCGTGTCGTTCTCATTCACCACGGGCAGCACGCCCAGTTCGAGCAGCCGGTCCAGGGTCCGCTGGGCGTTGCGGTAGTGCGCGCGGCGCATCAGGTCGTCCGCGGTCAGCAGGATCTGCCCGGCGCGCACGTCGTGCCGGGCGAACGCCGCCGTGTACACCGCGACCAGCTGGCCCTGGCCGACGCTCGCGGCGGCCTGCTGGGTGGCCAGGTCGCGGGGCCGGCGGGGCAGGCCGCAGCGGCGCGAGGCCCGCCGCGATCGCCCCCGAGGAGACCAGCACGACCTGGGTGCCCGCGTGCACCCGGGCCGCGAGCACCCCGGCCAGCGCCGCGATCCTGCCCGCGTCGATCCCGCCGCCGGCGGTGGTGAGCGAGGACGAGCCGACCTTGACCACGACCCGGCGGGCGGCGGTGATGTCGGCCCGGTCGTCCCGGCCGGCCTCCCCCGCGGGGTCGTCCCCGGTCACCAGGGCAGCCGTTCGTCGGTGCCGCGGGGCCCGAACCTGTGCGGCGCGCCGGCCGGGACGTCCGGGTCCCAGTCGAAGACGACCGCATCGTCGGGGTCCCCGATGGCCACCTCGGCGTCGGCCTGGGCGCCGGCCTTGGCCAGTGCCTCCTCCACGCCGATCCGGGCCAGCCGGTCCCCCAGGTAACCGACGGCCTCCGCGTTGCTGAAGTCGGTCTGCCGCACCCACCGGGCCGGCTTGTCCCCGCGCACGGCGAAGCTGTTCGCCCCGGTGCGGACGACCTCGAACTCGGGCCCGCCCGCCGCGGGCGGCCTGATCACCTGGCGGGTGGGCTCCGGCGGGGGCAGCGCGGCGCGGGCGGCGGCGACCACGCGGCCCACGGCGAACGCGAACTCCCGCACCCCCTCGTGGGTCGCCGCGGAGATCTCGCAGACCTCCAGGCCCCGGGCGGCCAGCACCTCGCGGGCCCGCTCGGCCGCCTCCCGCGCCTCCGGGACGTCGATCTTGTTGAGCGCGACGATCCGGGGCCGCCCGGCCATGTCGGCGCCGGTGGCCTCGGCGTAGGCGGCCAGTTCCGCCTCGATCGTGTCCAGGTCGGCGACGGGGTCCCGGTCCGGCTCCCCGGCCAGGCCCGCGGCGCAGTCGAGCACGTGCACCAGCACCACGCAGCGCTCCACGTGGCGCAGGAAGTTCAGGCCGAGCCCCTTGCCGCTGCTCGCGCCCGGGAATCAGCCCGGGCACGTCGGCCACCACGAACTGGGTCTCGCCCGCCTCGACCACGCCCAGATGCGGGGTGAGCGTGGTGAACGGGTAGTTCGCGATCTTGGGCCGGGCCGCGGACATGGCCGAGATCAGCGACGACTTGCCCGCGTTGGGGAAGCCGACCAGGCCGGCGTCGGCCACCGTCTTGAGCTCAAGTACCAGGGTCTGCTCGAGGCCCGGCTCACCGCGCAGCGCGAACCCGGGGGCCTGGCGCCGGGGCGAGGCGAGCGCGGCGTTGCCCGAGCCCGCCACGGCCGCCCGCGCACGGCCACGAACCTGGTTCCGGCGCCCACCAGGTCGGCGAGCACCTCGCCGTCCAGCGCCTTGACCACGGTGCCGTCCGGGACGGTCACCACCAGGTCAGCGCCGTCGGCGCCGCTGCGGTTGCGAGCCGGAGCCCTGCTTGCCGTTGCCCGCGCGGCGCACCGGCCGGCGGTGCAGGTCGAGCAGGGTGGCCATGCTCGGGGTCCACCTCGAAGATCACGTCGCCGCCCCGGCCGCCGTTGCCGCCGTCAGGCCCGCCGAGCGGCTTGAACTTCTCCCGGTGCACCGACGCGCAGCCATGCCCGCCGTCGCCAGCCTTCACCGTGACGCGTGACGTGATCGGCGAACTCGGCCACTTGTCGATCCCTCCTGGTGGCCACATGACTCTAGGGCGGACCGGCTGGCGGTCCGCCCTAGTGTGGCTCGGTTAGCTCACGGCGGACTAGTCCGCCGGCGCGCCTGCTTCCGCGATCACGCTCACGGCCCGGCGGTTGCGCACGCGGCCGAACGTGACCGCGCCGCTGACCAGAGCGAACAGGTGTCGTCCTTGCCACGGCCGACGCCCGGGCCCGGGGTGGAAGTGGGTGCCGCGCTGGCGCACGATGATCTCGCCCGCGTTGACCTGCTGACCGCCGAACCGCTTGACGCCCAGCCGCTGCGCGGAGGAGTCCCGGCCGTTCCGGCTCGACGACGCGCCCTTCTTGTGTGCCATCGTCAGCTCTTCTTCCTCGCCGCGGCCTTCCGCTCGGCGCTGATCCCGGTGATCTTCACCTGGGTGTAGCGCTGGCGGTGGCCCATCCGTCGCCGGTAGCCGGTCTTGTTCTTGTAATGGATGATGTTGATCTTGGGTCCGGCTACCTCACCCATGATCTCCGCGGTGACCTGGTAGTGGCCGAGCTCACCCGGATCGCTGATGACCTTGCCATCATCGACCACGAGCACGGCCGGCAGCGTCACGCTGGAACCGACCTCACCGGCAAGTGTGTCGACGGTGAGGACGTCGTCCACCGACGCCTTCTCCTGCCTGCCACCGCAGCGCACGATCGCGTACACCGAAGCACTCTCTCTCTGCTTGTGCGGGCCCAACGCGCTGTTCCGCGGCTGCGGACCAAGACACGAAGATGGGCTCGCCAGCTTTACACCGGGCACCCTGGGAACCCAGCCCTGGATCCGTCCTGTGCGCTGGCGTCTTAGGCTATCAGACCCCCGCGGGCGCCGATGCCTCCGGCGCTGCCTGCCCGTCGGCGTTCGCGGCCGCGTCCGGCGGTCCCGGCTCCCGGGTGGCGGCCCGGCGCCGGCGCCGGCCGCCCGATGGCTGCCCCGGCGCGGCGCCGTTCCCGGCCGCCTCGGCGGCTCCGGCCTCGGCGGCCCCGGCCTCGGCGGATCCGGCCTGGCCGGCGCCGTGCCCGGAACCTGGCTCGGCCGGCCCGGCCACGGCATCGCCGCCCCCGGCCACGGCATCGCCATGGCTGGCCACGGCATCGCCGCCGCTGGGCCCCCCGCCGCTGGGCCCCCCGCTGCCGCCGTTGCCGGTGCCGGCAGTGCTGGCCGCGGGCTTGTCCTCGGCCTGGCCGTCCCTGTCGGCCTTGCCCTGCCGCTGCCGCCTGCCGTCCCTGCCGCCCTTGCCGTCCCTGGCTGCCTTGCCGTCCCTGGCGGGCGCGCCGTCGGGCCGGCCGCGGTGCCCGTTGTGCTCGACACCGTCCAGGGAGACCAGCACGCCGCGCCCGTTGCAGCACTCGCACGTCTCGGAGAACGCCTCGAGCAGCCCGGAACCGACCCGCTTGCGGGTCATCTGCACCAGCCCGAGCGAGGTCACCTCGGCCACCTGGTGCTTGGTCCGGTCCCTGGCCAGGCACTCGAGCAGCCGCCGCAGCACCAGCTCGCGGTTGCTCTCCAGCACCATGTCGATGAAGTCGATCACGATGATCCCGCCGACGTCGCGCAGCCGCAGCTGGCGGACGATCTCCTCGGCGGCTTCCAGGTTGTTGCGGGTGACCGTCTCCTCCAGGTTGCCGCCCTGGCCGGTGAACTTCCCGGTGTTCACGTCGACGACGGTCATCGCCTCGGTGTTGTCGATGACCAGCGAGCCGCCGCTCGGCAGCCACACCTTGCGCTCCAGCGCCTTGGCCAGGTGCTCGTCGACCCGGTAGTGCGCGAACACGTCCTCGTCCGCCTGCCAGTGCTCGAGCCGTTCCGGCCAGGTGCGGCGCCACGTAGCGGACGTACTCGTCGACCAGGTCCCAGCCCTCCTCGCCGGAGACGACCAGCTTGGCTGAAGTCCTCGTTGAAGATGTCCCTGATCACCCGGATGGTCAGGTCCGGCTCGCTGTAGAGCAGCTCGGGCGGGCTGGCCGACTTGGCCTTCTGCTCGATGCTCTCCCACTGCGCGGACAGCCGCGCGACGTCGTGGGCGAGTTCCTCCTCCGAGGCCCCCTCGGCCGCGGTGCGCACGATGACGCCGGCGCCGTCCGGCATGACCTGCTTGAGGATCTGCTTGAGCCGGGTGCGCTCGGTGTCGGGCAGCTTGCGGCTGATGCCCATCATCGACCCGCCCGGCACGTACACCAGGTAGCGCCCGGGCAGGCTGGCCTGGCTGGTCAGCCGGGCACCCTTGTGCCCGACCGGGTCCTTGGTCACCTGGACCAGCACCGACTGGCCGGACTTGAGCGCCAACTCGATGCGCTTGGACTCGCCCTCCAGGCCGCTCGCGTCGAAGTTGACCTCGCCCGCGTACAGCACGGCGTTGCGGCCCTTGCCGATGTCGACGAAGGCGGCCTCCATCGAGGGCAGCACGTTCTGCACCTTGCCGAGGTAGACGTTGCCGACCAGCGACTGGTGGCTGCCCCGGTCCACGTAGTGCTCGACCAGCACCTTGTCCTCGAGGACCGCGATCTGGGTCCGCTCGGCACGCTGCCGGACCACCATGACCCGGTCCACCGCCTCGCGCCGGGCCAGGAACTCCGACTCGGTGATGACCGGCGGGCGCCGCCGCCCGGAGTCACGGCCTTCCCTGCGCCGCTGGCGCTTGGCCTCCAGCCGGGTGGACCCGCGGACGACCTGGACCTCGTCGCTGCGGCTCGTCGCCGCCGGACCGGGCGCGGCCGCACGTGCACCACGGTGTTCGGCGGGTCGTCCGGCCCGGTCTGGTCCGCGTCGGCCGCGGAGCCGCGGCGGCGCTTGCGGCGGCGCTTACGGCTGCCGCCGGGGCCATCCTCGTCATCGGCCTCACCGGCCGGGTCCGCGTCCTGGTCGCCGGCCGGTGCGGCACCCTTG
>CAVRXW010000032.1:0-244900 GCA_963725125.1 uncultured Actinomycetes bacterium | reverse complement strand
AAAGAGACGTGTGGCCGCTCCATATCCACCATCGCCGGAAGGACCAGTTCGGCGATATCGAGGCGGGCGTCGTCTGCGATGAGCCCAGCCGCCAAGGCCCTGCCGAGGGCGGCCACCTTGGGTGGCCAGGCGGTCCGGGCGGCGCCCGCCATCGCCGTGGCCGTCAGCAAGCGTGTGCGTTCAGACTTGCCAATCAGGTCGGGCAGTTGCTCTGGCTCCTGCCCTGTTGCTTCTGCTGCGAAGGCCAGCATTTCCGCCTGTCGGCGCTGCGAGTCTGGCCTGAATTCATCCCATGCCCTGCGGGCGAGTTCTTCTAGGTAAGGACCGGCCGCCGCTCCTGCAACGGCGGCATCTGGGCCAAGCCTGGCGCCGACGAGCGCACCAGCGGCCGCAGCAGCCGAGCGCTGGAACAGGCCCGGCGCCTGCCGGGCGCTATCGGATGCATCGCCTGCCGGCATGCCGTTCCACCTTAACCCGCCGGGCAGCCATCGGGATCACCGAACAGTCAGCACACAGAGCCGGCAGCCCATAACGTCGTGCCGTGCTGTCGTTGCTTACCGGGTTGTGGCGTCGCCACCGGGAAATCGTCCTTCTCGCTTGCGTGCTCGCAGCCGTGGTGATCGCCGGGGCGCTCATCTGGCCAGTCACCGACTTCATCGCCGCCCACGATGTCGGCAGCATCGCGGCGCCACAACGAGCACTTCACCTGCAAACGGCCCGCGAAGCAGTGCGGACTCAGTTGCTCACCTTGGGCGCGGGCCTGTTCGCGGCGGCTGCGCTGATCTACACGGCCCGGAACTTCACGCTGGCGCGCATTCAGCTTGACCTGTCGCGGCGAGCGATGGAACTTACCGAGCAGGGGCAGCGGCGGACTCTTGAGCTGACCGAGCAGGGCCAGGTCACCGACCGTTATACGAGGGCGATTGAGCAGCTCGGGTCTGACAAGCTCGATGTGCGGATCGGCGGAATCTATGCTCTCGAACGGATCGCCCGCGATTCTCCCAGGGATCATCCGACGGTCATCGAGGTCCTTGCGGCGTTCGTGCGGGAGCACTCCCGCGAGCAGTGGCCGCTGCATGTTGGAGCAGCCGGAGCGCAGCACGAGGCCGGACGTGCAGGCAGCCCTGACGGTTATCGGCCGCCGGGACACCGCCCAGGACACAGGGCAGGTAAATCTGGCCGAAGCAAACCTTACGCGCGCTGACCTGCGGAACGCGGACTTGTCGGGCGCAACCTTCTTCCAGGCTGATCTCACCGGCGCCGTGTTCCTGCGCTCCCAGCTTTCCGGAGCTGTGTTTTACGGCGCGAACTTGACCGGTGCCTTCCTCATTGAAGCGAACCTTAAGCAAGCGAAGATGGACCGGGCGAACCTGGCACGGGCTGAATTCACCCGAGCTGACCTCACAGGCGCGCGCCTGCTCGCCGCAGACCTTCGCGATGCAACCTTCATCGAGGCATGCCTGGCCGATGCAGTACTCCTGACTGAGAAGCTCAACACGGTAAGCCTGGCCTTGGCGGCGGATCTCCGGGGGGCGAAGATCCCCACTGGCGGGCCACTGCCTACAAGGATGGGTGCTGGACGCTAAGCAAAGTCTCAAGCGGGCTGGCAGCTAGTTGCGCCACCGACCGCAGGCGCCGCGAACCTAGCCGCCATCCAAAGAAGCAGTCGGCCGTAGGCCGTCCTTACTGAGGGGCGGGCGGCCGGGGGGCGGTTCTGGGGCAGGCGCGAGCCGGTCCGTGCCCGGCCCGCCTGGCGGCCATACCGTGTGGGCCGGCTTCGCTGCCCACACAGCTGGCCATCGCTGCGCGTAGCTGGTTGGCGTTACTCTTACGGGAGTGGGCTCGGCGCGGCCTGTGACAGGTCGGCGGTCCACTCGATCGTCAGTACAGGGCTGGTGGTGGCGGCAGGACGTGGGTCTTCCTACTTGCCCCTCTATGGGCGACGACGACAACGCAGCGAGGCGCCCGTCCGGTGGCCGCGCAGCAGGCCGAATGATCTATGGGACACGCCCTGATACCCGGCGTTGCCGCTTCTTTCGCGCCAGGCTGCCCCTTTCGGGCAGACTGGCCTTGTGGATCAGTTACGGGCGGGACTGGTCCTCGGCTCACGGTTCCGGCTCGTCGGGCCTGTCGGGGGCGGAGGGCCTGGCAGCGTATGGCGCGCAATCGACGAGAACGTCGGCCGCGACGTCGCCGTGAAGACGCTGCGCGCGCGGTCGGCCGGAGGTGACCGGCCGGGTTTCGGGCTTGTCTACGCGAGCGTGGCGGCGCTGTCGAACCCGGGCATCGCCCAGGTCCACCACTACGGCGAGGAACCTGCCACCGATGGCCGCCCCGCGATCCCCTATCTGGTCAGGGACCTGGTGCCGGGGCCCACCCTGGAGGAGCGCCTGGCCGGCGGCTCGCTCCCGGCCGCGGAGGCCCTGCGGTATGTGGCGTCGGTAGCCGACGCGCTCGCCGCCGCGCACGGCGCGGGAGTGATCCACGGCAACCTGGTGCCGTCGAACGTCATCAACGGGCCTGCCGGGGTGCAGGTCACCGACTTCGGGCTCGCCGCCCTGCGGGAGCGCCCGCCGGACGAGCGGTTCCAGAGCGTCCTGTCCTACGCGGCCCCGGAGCGGCTCGGCGGTGAGCCTGCCACCACGGCATCGGACATGTACTCCCTGGGCGTGCTGTTCGTCGCCTGCCTCAGCGGCATCGCCGCGGCCGGGACATCCGGCTCCCCGCCGGTCACGGATCCGGCAGCCGACCCGGTCACGCCTGGCCTGGCCGCGCTGTGGGCCGCCTGCCTGGGCGCCAGCCCCAGAGAAAGGCCCAGCGCGGCGCACGTCGCCTTCATGTCCCGCCAGGCCGTCGGCGGCCAGCCGTCGGAGGCCACCCAGCCGGCGGCCACGGCCCGCGCCGGGGAGGAGCCCGGGCCACACGCCGAGCCGGGGCAGCGCGCCGGGGAGGAGCCCGGGCCACACGCCGAGCCGGGGCAGCGCGCCGGGGAGGAGCCCGGGCCACACGCCGAGCCGGGGCAGCGCGCCGGGGAGGAGCCCGGGCCACACGCCGAGCCGGGACAGCGCGCCGTACCGGGCCGGGATGCGGCCGGTCAGCGTGGCGGCCCGGTCCCCGCCGGACGGCAGCCGGCGGACGACGCCCCAGGCGGTGCCGCCGGCCCGGTCACCGCCCGCCCAGGCGCAGGCCGCCCAGGCGCGGGCCGCACGGGTGCCGGGCGCATGGGCGCAGGCCGCGGCGAGAACGCCGGGCACGGGGCCGGTCCGGGCCGCAGGCGTCGCGTCGCCAGGACGGGCTCCGGGACGCCCGCCGGGACAGGCCCCGGATCCCGTCGCGCCTCCCGGGAACGGCGCATCGGCGTGGCCCCTCTCGGGCGGGGCGGGCTGCTCGCCATCTGCGGGGCCGCGGCCGGGGTGGCCGTCGCGGCCGTGGTGCTCACGCAGTTCCTCACCTCGCCCGCGGCCCAGACCACGGGCGCGCCCGCCACCCCCTCGGCGCATGTGACCGCCACCCGCCCAGCCGGGACGCCCCGGCCGACGGCGGATCCGCTGCCCTCCGCGGAGGCCACCTCGTCGGTGCTCGCCTCCGCCACCCCGCCGCCGCTCCAGGTCCTCGGCCAGATCCAGGCAACCATCCGGCGCGGCGTCGCGTCCGGCCAGATCAGGCAGGACGTCGGCGTGGACCTGACCAACCTGCTGCAGCCGGTCCAGGGGGACCTGGCCGCGGGGAACACCGCCGGCGCGGCTCAGCTTGTGGGCGGCCTGAAGGCGAAGCTCACGACCCGGCTCGGCGAGGGCGCCATCACTCCGGCGGCCGGCCGACAGCTCAGCGGCGAGCTTTCCACCCTGCTCCGGAGCGTGAGCCGCGCCGGGTAGGGCCTACCGGAGGGCGCCGCCGCTCACGAACCACATCCTCCCGCTTTGGCCGCGACATCCTCCCGCTTTGGCCGCGACACCGTCCGCTTTGGCCGCGTCCGCTTTGGCCGCCACATCCTCCCGCCTTGGCCACGACACCGTCCCGCTTTGGCCGCCACACCGTCCCGCCGTGGCCGCCGGCTGGGGCGACACCGCCGGCATGCCGCGTTCCTCATGGCAGGACGCCGGCCCGGATGCCGCTTTACGGCGCCGCAGGGCCGGGGTGAGCGCGCGGGCTCACCCCGGCCACGGCATGCGTACGGCAGCGAAACGGTCAGTTGTTGGCGCACACGGTGCCGTTGACGTAGAGGGCGGTGGGCGCCGGATCCTGGCCGGTGTCGATGCCGTTGAAGCCGATGCTCACCGAGCCGCCGTTCGCTGGCGATGGCAGCGTTCCAGCTTGCGGCGCTGACGGTGACCTGCTGGCCGCTCTGCGACCAGGTGCCGTCCCAGCCGCCCTGGACCGCCTCGCCGGCCGCCGGGAACGTGAACGTGAGCTGCCACGGGTTGATCGCCGTGCTGCCGTTGTTGGTCATCGTGATGGACGCGTTGAAGCCGCCGCCCCAGCTGCTGTTGACCGCGTAGTGCACCGCGCAGGAACTGTTCGTCGGCGGCGGCACCGTGAACGTCACCGGCGGCGAGGGCAGCGACGGGTTGCCCTGGCTGTCCACGGCCACCACGTTGTAGGTGTAGCTGTCCCCGATGGTCAGCCCGGTGAGGCTGAACGAGGTGGTCGTGGTGGTGCCCACCAGCGTGCTGCCGCCACCGCTGCCCTGCTGGTAGACCTGGTAGTCCGGCGACCGGGTAGGTGCCCGGGCTGGACGCGGGCCAGGACAGGGTCGCGGTGCCGGTGTTGCTGCCCGAGGTGCTCGAGCGACAGCCCGGACACGGTCGGCTGGCCCGGTGCGCCCGGGCGCGGTCACGCCGGTGCCGCCGCTGCCGGGGATGTGCACCACGGTGAGCGAGTACGGCGACACGGTCACCGACGACGTCGAACTCTGCGTCGTGGACGTGATCGACGTGGCGTTGTTGGCGAAGGTGTAGACGGTCGGCGAGCCGTTCGGCGTAAAGCCGTTGTAGGCCAGGCTGACCGTGTAGGAGTTCGACGGGTCCTCGTTGTCGATCAGCACGTTCAGACTTCCGTCGGCGGCCCGGACCGCGTGCACCCGCACCAGCGCGTTACTGGACGTCGGCGGTCACCAGTTCGTCGCCCGGCGATCCCAGCTTGGTCAGCATCTCGATCGCGTAGTACGGCGCGAACGGCGTCTCCGCCGCGTGGCTCGGTGGTCCCGCTGCTGCTCGACCCGTTGGAGAAGATGCCCTGGTCGCCGTAGTCGGTGACGCCGTTCACCGTGCTGATCGTGCCGGCCCCGTTGTGCTCGTTCCACCAATCGACGTTCGTGGCGCCGTTCTCCAGCCAGGTCAGGTACTCATCGGCGCCGAACAGCGCGCCCGGCTGGGTGTCGATGTCGAGCGTGGAGTTGGTCTCGGTCACCAGGATCGGCACGCTGGCGGCGTTGCTGATCCCGGCGTACTGGGTGATCTCGCTGTGCAGCGTGCTGACGATGCCCGCGATGTCGGCCGGGTCGGTCAGCATGCCCGCGGCCGACGAGCCGCCCGGGTAGTAGTGCACGATCACGCACTGCAGGCTCGAACCGAGGGCGGTGAGCACCGTCTGGTTCCACGGCTGCGGGCTGGTCTGCGAGTTGGTCACCCCGTCCGGCCAGAACCCCGGGCGTGGTGAGCACGGCGCAGACCTTGGCGTTCGGGTCGGCGCCGTGCATCGCGGTCATGTACTGGGCCACGCCGGCCGCGTACGTGCTCGGGCCCGCAGTTGTAGGTCTGCGACGGCTCGCTGCCGATCGTCACCGGGCCGCCGGACGGCGAGGTGTCGCAATGCGCGTCGGCCTCCCAGTTCGCCCCGTAGGTGCCGTTGCCGTAGACCTCGTTGCCGACCTCCCAGTACTTCACGCCGTCGCCGCCGGACAGCGCGCTGGACGCCCACGCGGCGGCGAGCGCCGGGGTGCCGGTGCCGTAGTTCACCGTGATGATGGGCTGCGCGCCGACCGCCTTCGCCGTGGTCATGAAGCTGGCAAAGCCGGTGTCCGGGGCCACGTAGCCGCCCCTGCCGCGGTGTCGGTCTGCCAGTTGTAGATGTCGGAGTACGAGCCGCCCGGGTAGCGCAGCGCGTCGATCCCCGCGGCCTTGAGCAGCCCGGGGATCGGGGTGTCGTTCATGTACCCGTCGTAGACGGCGGTGTTGAGCCCGATCGCGCCGGACGGAATCGTGCCGAGCCCGGCGGTCGCGTTCACGGTGACGGAGTCGCTCGTCTGGGCCGCCGCCGGGGGTGCCGCGGGCCCCAGCGACACCAGCCCGGCCACCGCCGTCCCCGACAGCACCACCACTGCCTGTGTGAGCAGGCGTACTGGTGCGCTCACATGTCTCATCCCGGCCTCCTCGCAAGCGGCTCGCCCGCGGTGGGGGCGCCGCGGGCCCGGGCGCCCGCCGGTCCAGGTGCGGAACCGGCACTCTGGCGGGGCCCTCACGCACTAGCTACGGCCGGGGCGGCGCGCCCGTCCAGAGGCGTGTGACCGGCCGCCTCGGCGCTGGCCGAGCGAATCCGGGGAATCGCAGGTCAGAGAGGCTTTCGGGGCCCGGAGCGGCGGCGCCGCACAGGCCCCGTGAAATGTAACCAAGGGGATGGGACTCAGCAGGCGGCCGGGCCCGCAGCGCGCAGGCTGACCCCACGATACGTTTGTGGTCGTTGGCACAACGACCACATAAGCCGTCTTTGGCCCGGGTGACGCGGTGACGGCGTGAAAATCCTGTCAGCCTGGCCGTGGTTGCCGGCTGGGGTTCGCTGCTGCGCTGTGGCGGGCGTGGTGCGGAGAGCTGGCAGGCGGGGCAGAGGATGAGTGTGGCCGTCCGCTGACGTCGTCATTCTTTGGCGGGCTGGACCCCGGACATAAGCCTGAACGCCGGGAGCTGCTTTGAGGGCTGTGACATGGTGCTTCGAGCCCGCGGACCAGATTTCCGGTGGCCCGCAGCTCCTGCGGACGGCCACGCCCGTTACCGCGTTCTCATCGTAGGAGCTGTGATGCATGACGTCGAAGCCGAGCCGCTGTTCGCTGAGCGGGCCGCGGGGATCGACATCGCCAAGGCCGGGATCGAGGTCACCATCCGGGTGCCCAGCGACACCCGGGCCGGCCGCCGGGCCCAGGAGACCCGCTCGTTCGCCACCACCCGCCGGGAGCTGCTGTCTTTGGCGGACTGGCTGCGGGCCTGGGGGGTGACCAAGGCCGGGATGGAGGCCACCAGCGACTACTGGAAACCGGTGTATTTCGTCCTGGAATCGCAAGGGCTGGATTGCCAGCTGTATCACGCTGGGCAGGTCAAGGCGCTGCCCGGGCGGCCCAAAACCGACCGGGCCGACTCGGTGTGGCTGGCGCGGATCACCGAGCGCGGCAGCCTGCCCTCCAGCTTCGTACCGCCCGCGCCGATCCGCGCGCTGCGCACCCACACCCGCTACCGCCGCCACCTCACCCAGGCCCGCACCTCCGAAAAGCAGCGGGTAGAGAAACTGCTCGAAGACGCGCACCTGAAACTGTCGTCGGTGATCTCCGACATCCACGGCGCCTCCGGCCGGGCCATGCTGGAGGCGATCATCGCCGGCCAGCGCAGCCCCCGCGCACTGGCTCAACTGGCCCGCGGCAGCATGCGCGGCAAGATCGCCCGACTGGAAGAAGCCCTGGACTGCTCCTTCCTCACCCAAGACCACGTGGCCGTGCTGGCGATGATGCTGGCCGCCATCGACAACTTCACCGCCCAGATCGGCCAGCTGACCGCCAGGATCGAGACCCTCACCGAGCCCTACCTGCACCAGATCGAGCAACTCGACGCCGTGCACGGCACCGGCCGGACCAGCGCCCAGGACGTGATCGCCGAAATCGGCGCAGACATGACCGTCTTCCCCACCGCCGCCCACCTGGTGTCCTGGGCCCGGTGGTGCCCCCAGGTCAGCCAATCCGGCGGCAAACGCAAAGGAGCCAACGCCACAGGCCGCGGCAACCCTTACCTGTCCGCCGCCCTCGGCGAGATCACCCTCAGCGCCGGCCGCACCCACTCCTTCCTCGGCGCCAAATACCGGCGCCTGGTCAAGCGAATGCCCCAAAAGAAAGCCCTCGTCGCCACCGGCAACTCCGTCCTGACCGTCTTCCACGCCCTGCTCTCCGACCCCGCCGCCACCTACCACGACCTCGGCGCCGAATATTACGAACAGCGCACCAACATCCGCCGCCAGGCCCACGGCCACCTCCGCAGCCTCGAACGCCTCGGCTACCACGTCACCATCCAGCCCATCAACCCAGACACCGGCGAACCGCTGACCGCAACCGCCTGACCCACCACCCGAGCCGACAGCGCTGACGCGCCGCCGGCTGCTGCCGCGCGCCCAGCTAAAGTCCGATTTTCGGACCAGAATGTCGTCATCGTGACAACGACCACAAACCCGCCCGGGGCGAAACCCACACTGAACTCCCGTTAACAGATCCAGCCCGGCCCGCCAGCCTCCGTTACTGCCGTTCCCGCCCGTGCTCGCGGCGGCGTCGTCAGCCGGTTACCTGCCGGATCCGGTCGTTGCCGGTGTCGGCAATGAGGATGTCGCCTGCCGGGTCCACGGCGACCCCGTCGGGCCCCCAGAGGAGCGCGCCGGTGGCGGTCCCTGAGTCCCCGCCGAAGCCCGGCGTGCCCGTGCCGGCCACGGTGTAGATCTGGTGGGTGATCATGGCCTGGCCGTAGAACGTGCCGTGCGATTCGGCCACCACGCGGATCCGGTTGTTGCCGGTGTCAGCGATGACCAGGTTGCCGGCCGCGTCGACCGCCACGCCGCCGGGCAGCGTCAGCTGGGCGGCGGTGGCCCGGCCGCCGTCACCGGCGTACCCGGGGTGGCCGGTGCCGGCTACCCCGTAGATGTCCCCGGCGGTCATGGCCTGGCCGTAGAACGTCCCGGTGGATTCGGCCACCACCCGGATGCGGCTGTTGCCGGTGTCGGCGATCACCAGGTTCCCCGCGGCGTCGACCGTCACGCCGGCCGGCCTGGTGAGCCGGGCGGCGGTCGCCGGGCCGCGGTTGCCTGAGTCGCCGTGCTCGCCGGAGCCGGCCACGGTGTAGATGTCCCCGGCGGTCATGGCCTGGCCGTAGAACGTCCCGGTGGATTCGGCGACGACCCGGATCCGGTTGTTGCGGGTGTCGGCGATCACCAGGTTCCCGGAGCCGTCGGCCGCCACCGACCGGGGATCGTTGAGCTGGGCGGCGGTGGCGGGCCCGCCGTCACCGGAGAAGCCGGAATGCCCGGTCCCGGCCACGGTGTAGATGTCCCCGGCGGTCATGGCCTGGCCGTAGAACGCGCCGGTGCCTGCGGCGACCACCCGCACCGCGTCGTTGCCGCTGTCCGCGATCACCAGGTTGCCCGGCCTGGTCGAAGGTGGCCCCGCCCGGGTAGCGCAGGGTCGCGGCCTTCGCCGGGCCGCCGTCGCCGGAGTAGCCGGCATGCCCGGTGCCCGCGACGGCGTAGATGTGCCCCGCGTTCATCGCCCGGCCGAAGAACGTGCCCGTGCTGGCCGGCACGAACCGGGCCTGGTAGTGGTCGAAGAGCACGAAGTCTCCCGCGCCGTCGGCGGCGACCCCGGTGGGGTTGTCCAGTTCGGCGTTGCGGCGCGCCGTCGTCGTTGCCGGACAGCGAGGCCTGCCCGTTCCCGCCGACGGTGTACAGGTCCCCGGCGGTCATTGCCTGGCCGTAGAACGTGCCGGTGGCCGCGGCCACCACCCGTACCCGGTGGATGTCGGCCACGGCGATGAGCACGTTCCCCGAGCGGTCCACCGTCACCGCCTGTGGGAAGCCCAGGCTCGGCTGAGGTGGCCGGGCCGCCGTCCCCGGCGATGCCGTCGCCGCCGTCGCCGGCGATGGTGTAGATGTCGCCGGCGGTCATGGCCTGGCCGTAGAACGTGCCGGTGCTGGCCGCGACCACCCGCACCCGGTCGTTGCAGGTGTCGGCGATCACCAGGTTCCCGGCGCGCGTCGACCGCGACCGCCTGCGGGAATGCCAGCTTGGCGGCGGTGGCCGGGCCGCCGTCGCCGGCGAACCCGAGCTGGCCGCTGCCCGCCACGGTGTAGATGTCGCCCGGCGGTCATGGCCTGGCCGTAGAACGTGCCGGTCGTCGCCGCGACCACCCGGACCCGGTCGTTGACCAGTGTCGGCGATCACCACGTTGCCGGCGGGTCGACCGCCACCCCGCCGGGATCCGCACAGTTCGGCCGAGGTGGCCGGGCCGCCGTCGCCGGCGAACCCGGCCGTGCCGTCGCCGGCGATCGTGTAGATGTCGCCGGCCGTCATGGCCTGGCCGTAGAACGTGCCGGTGCCGGCCGCGACCACCCGGATCCGCTGGTTGTCCGCAGTCGGTGATGAGCACGTTCCCGGCGGCGTCGACGGCGAGGCCCTCGGGTGCCGTCAGTGCCGGCAGCGGTGGCCGGGCCCGCCGTCGCCGGAGAACCCGGTCGAGCCGTCGCCCGCGATCGTGTAGATGTCGCCCGCGGTACATGTGCTGGCCGAAGAACGTCCCGGTGGCCGCCGGGACCATCCGGACCCGCCCGTTGCCAGTGTCGGAGAGCAGCGCATCCCCGGCGCCGTCGGCGGCCACGCCCAGCACGCTGGCTCAGCTGGGCCTTGGTCGCGGACCGGCCGTCGCCGGAGAACCCCGCGGACGGGCCGCCCAGACCCGCGGTGACCGACTCCCAGCTGGAGCCGTCATGCAGGGCCCGCACCACACCATCCAGGTCACCCACGTAGGTGGCACCATCGGGACTGGCCGCCAGCGCCACTGGAAGCTGGGACACGTTCCGGCCCACCCCGCGGCCCGGACCGCCCGCCATGGTAGTGATGATTCCCGGGGACGCCGCCCCGGCCGGTGCCGCGCTCGCCACCAGCGCACCGCCCGCCAGCAGCACGCTCGCCAGAACCATCCCTGTTCTCATCCGCTGCTCCTCGTCGCCTCACCGTCACGCTCCGTTTAGCAGAGGTAACTTATAGCAACAAGCTCGGGCGGTGGGTGCCGGACATGGATCCGCCCGGAGGGGGCGGGCTTGGGCGGCCCCTCCGGGCGGATCTTATGAACGTGCGGTTTCGCTAGCCGGTGATCAGGTGCAGGTCGCCGCGGGGGTCGTGAACGTGCCCTGGTCGGAGTACCAGCCGTTCACGCCGAGGCTGGGCTTCTGGTGGTAGAACCACGAGAAGAAGGCCAGCTCCTGCGGGTGGTAGGTGAAGCCGCCCAGCGTGGTCGTTGTAGGTCGTGCCGGATAGCGGGTCGCCCACCTCAAGGTTGGACTGGCAGCCGCTGACCTGGCCGGTGTGGCCCCACGCGGGGGTCGGGTTGATGGTGTCGGGGTCGTTCTGCCACTCGGCCACCTCGTGGGACATGGCGGAGATGTCGGAGGACCCGGTGAACGCGCCGGAGTTGTCGTACATGGCCAGGCCGTAGGTCTGCGCGCCGGCGGAGGTGTTGTAGGTGTTGTGGTAGCCGAGGACGCAGCACTGGCTCGTGTTGCCGATGTACTCCACGAAGTTGTGCAGCACGAAGATCGGGAACGTCGTGGTCCCGACGCCCTGGCTGCTCAGCGACGGGATGACGGTGTTCTGCAGGAAGCGGGTCCAGCCAGTTGATGTTGGCAGCGCCGAGCAGGCCGTTGCCACAGCCGATCGAGAAGGTCGCCGCCTGGGCGTTCGGCACGGTGATGGTGACCGGCTTGAGCGTCTTGAACGCCAGCTTGACACCGTAGCTCGGGTTGATCCCGCTGGGCTGGGCGTCCTTCCAGAACTCGGCGCGCTGGAAGGCGTTGGTCACCTGCACGTCGCCGACCGATGTGCCGCCGAACGAGTGGGCCTGGGCCTTGACGATCGGCGAGTTCTGCACCCGGGCGAGCGCGCTGGCGCCGGCGTCGCAGCTGTCGACCTTGGTCGGGTTCCAGGTGTCGCCGTTCGCGAACTTCATGATCAGCGGCACGATCTCGGCGGTCACCGTGGTCGAGGCGTTGGTCACCTTCGTGGCCGGGTTCTTGCCCACGATCGTGTAGGTGTAACTCTTGGTGCCCACCTTCACGCTGGCGGTGTACTCGGGCACGGTCGTCCCGGCGAGTTCGGAGGCACGGGCCTGGGCCGCCGTGATGTGCGGGTGAATGCCCACGTCGTACAGCGCGTGCCCGGGCCGGAACGTCTTGACGTGCGGTCCTGCGGATGCCGCTGCTGGCAGTGCCACGGGCAGGGCCAGGAGCACTCCGATCCCGAGTACCGAGGCGCCACCGATCATGGCTCGCAAGCTTGTTACTTTCACATTTTCCCCTTCGCTTCGGCTAGCCCACCGAATAGGGAGGGCCGCAGGCCGCGTCTCTTGGACGCCCGACCGGCACCACGCACATCTCCCACTCGCCGCTGGGAAATCATGACATGGCAAAGCGGATCAAATCCAGCACTTCCGGACATCACCCTATAATCACGGCAATGAGCTGGGATTCCTCACAATAGTGAACCGGGCGATTACGCCGATTCGCGGATGATCAGTTCGGTGTCGAGCACCACGTGCGAGGGCTCCTGGCCGCCCCGGCCGATCAGCGCGAGCAGCTCGCTGGCCAGCCGCTCGCCCATCGCCTCGACGGGCTGGCGCACGGTGGTCAGCTTCGGGTCGGTGTGCCGGGCCAGCGGTGAGTCCTCGAAGCCGATCACGGCGACGTCGTCGGGAACCCGGCGGCCGCTGCGGCGCAGCGCCCGCAGCGCGCCGGCGGCCATCAGGTCCGAGGCCACGAAGATCGCGTCCAGGCCGGGCCGCCGGTCGAGCAGCCGGTACACCGCGTGCTCGGCGGAAACCCGGCCGAAGTCGCCGAACACGATCAGCCCCGAATCGCTCAGCCCGGCCTCGGCCATCGTCGTGCGGTAGCCGCGCAGCCGGTCCACGCCGGGCGACATGTCCGGCGGGCCGGCCACCGTGGCCACCGTGGTGTGGCCGCTCTTGAGCAGATACTGCACGGCCATCCTGGCCCCGCCGACGTTGTCCACGTCCACGTAGGACAGGTCGTCGTCGTTGCCGAACGGCCGCCCGCCGAGCACCACGGGCACGCCGAGGCTGTGCAGGTCGAGCGAGCTCTTGCCGTGCATGCTGACCAGCACCGCGCCGTCCACGTGGCCGCTGCGCAGGTACCGGGAAGCGATCTGGTAGTCCCGCGGCGAGTGCGCCATGAGCAGGACGAGCTGAATTCCCGCGCGACGGACAGTTCCCGGCTGATGCTCCGGAGCATCAGCGGGAAGAACGGCTCGGTAAAGACGCGCGAATTGTCCTCGCACACCACGAACGCGATCGACCCGGTGCGCCGCGCCGCGGCCGACGCGCGCGGCGCCCGGTTGCGCACGTAACCGAGGCGCGCGATCGCCTCTTCGACCTCACGGCGGGTCTCCGGCCGCACCCTCGCGGAACCGGTGAGTACCCGCGACGCGGTCGCCGGTGATACCCCGGCCTGCTGGGCGACATCGGCCAGCCTGGGCCGTAACTTCGTGTCCGTGCCCGACACCCCAGCCTCCTCGCCAGCCATCTTCGGTGCCCGGCCGATTCTGGCCCGCAGGCTCCATTCCCCCAAGTGGCGCACTGTGTCATCAGCGACGCGCACCGGCGCAATGTTTCGGGTGCGTTACGGTCCTGCAACTCTCTGTTGAATATTCCGGTCAATCCTGACCGCCGCTGTCAAGGGCTTCGGGAAAGCCGGCGACGACCGGCGATGTCGTGGCGGCGGCCCGGGCGGCCGGGCCACCGGGCTCATGAAAGTTTCAGGTCCGGCAATGGCCTCATGGGCAGCGCGGACCCGTGCGCATGAAACTTTCATAGTGCGTTACGCAGGCCGCGCGCCTGGCCAGGGGGGCCAGGTTGTTTCGTGCGCGCGGCGCCGGCGGGCGCGGGACCGGCCCCGGGCGGCCGGTGCCGGGCTGGGCCGGGGCTGGCTCCGGACAGCCGGGGTGGGCCGGGGGCTGGCTCCGGGCCCGGCGGGCGTCAGCCGTGGGCCGCGGCGAGGATGTCGATGACGAACACGAGGGTGTCCGTGCCGGTGATCGCCGGCGGGTTGCCCGCCTTCCCGTAACCGAGCCCCGGCGGGATCACCAGCAGCACCCGGCTGCCGACGCGCTGGCCGGCCAGTCCCCGGTTCCAGCCCGCGATGACCTGGCTGGAGCCCAGCACGAAGGACTGCGGGTCGCCGTGCCGCCAGGACGAGTCGAACACCGCCCTGGTGCGCCACAGCACCCCGGTGAACTGGGTGACCACGGTCTCGCCGGGAACCAGGCGCGGCCCGTGCCCGGCGATCAGCACCCTGGTCACCAGGTTCTTCGGCGGTGCCGCCCGGGGCGGCACGAGCACCACCGGTCCGTGCGCCGAGTTCGTGACCCGGGGCAGGCCGGCCCGGGCCGGCCGCGCACCACGGTGCCGCTGGCGTGGCCGGCCGAGGGGACGGCGGCCAGGATGTCGAAGACGAAGACGAGCGTGTCGGTGCCGGTCACGTTGACCGAGGCGTCGCCCCGGCGGCCGAAGCCGTCCCCGGGCGGCACCACCTCAAGCACCCGGCTGCCGACCCGCTGGCCGGCCAGATGCCGCCAGGCCGGCAGCCCGGCGGCCAGCGGCAGCCCCTGCGGCTGGTGGCTGGTGAAGGTGTCCAGCACCAGCCGGTCCCCGGTCCAGACCTTCGCCGCCACGTCGAACAGCACGTAGTCGCTGGCGCGGATCACCGGCCCCGGGCCCTCGCTGAGCGTGCGGACCACGAGACCGCCGGGCGGCTTGGCCCCGGGCAGGGTGATCAGCGGGTCCGTGCCGAAGCCACCGGCCACCACGGGGAGCGTCGTGCTGGACGAACCGCACGCGGTGACCGCGGGGGCGAGGCACAAAACGAGCACGAGGGCCCAGCGTGCCGCGGACATGGCCGGTGTGCCTCCTTGGGTCCGGCGGGCCGGAGGGCCGGCCGGCCCCGGGCTGCCCCGGGGCCGGCCTGGCCCGCGCTGCCGAGCCGGTCAGGAGCCGGCCGGCGGCTGCACGGTCGGGAACAGGTTCGCGAACGTGTCGAACGCCGTCGCGATGTCCACCTCCGCCCAGAACCGGTGGTAGTTGAACGTCGGCGCGGACCCGCCGTTCAGGTAGGCCTGGACCTTGGACCACTGCGGGTCGCCGATGTACCAGGGCCGGATCGACAGGAAGGTGTTGGTGGACGAGCTGAGCGGGATGCCGCCCGGGTACTTGCCGGTCCAGTTCGACGGGATGTACACGCCCTCGTAGTTGGTCGTGTTGTAGGGCGGAGGTGAAGTTCTTGTAGTCGGTCCGCGTCTCCGGGCGCGGAGTAGCCGAGCGGGTCGGCGAAGTTCTTGTGGATGACGTCCAGGATGTTCTGCGCGTCGGTCTCCGCGGTCGTGTCGCCGGACTTGGCCGCGTAGTACTCGTAGACCTTGGCCAGCGAGGTGGCCACGCCGAGGTCCTCGGAGCAGCCGGACACCGACACGTGCAGGCCGGTGTTGGCCGGCGGCTGGGAGGAGTTCGAGGTGCCGGTGGTCCAGCTCTCGCCGGGCTGGCCGCTCCAGGTGAGCGTGCCGGGCAGGCAGAACGTGCCGGCGCTGGTGTTGACCGTGGTCACCGACTCGGCCCAGGCGACCCACTTGGCCAGGATCGGACTGGGCCTCGGAGTTGCCGGTCACGTAGTAGTACTCGGCCAGCCGCTCCATCGGCCAGGTCTGGTAGCCGAACCACTGGTTGCTCGGCGGGTTGTGGTACTCCGGCTGCGGGTCGTAGTACATCCCGTCGAAGGTCGGGTCGCCCGACGGCGGCTTGGACACGTCGCCGTAGTTGCCGCCCCAGTTGTTCTCGATGCCGCCGGCGATCCCGCCCTCCGCCGACTGCAGCCACTTGAACATGTTGAGCTGCGTGATGAGGCTGGTCGCCCAGTCACCCTTGGCGGTGGGCGACAGCGGGATCAGGTCGGAGTCGGTGGACAGCGCGTAGGCGGCCAGCGGGTTCTGGTAGCCCTCGTGGATCGTGGTGCCGCTGATCCGCCACGCCCAGGCGCCGTTCGTGGCGCCGCCCCAGGCGTCGTACCAGGACAGCAGGTAGGTGTCCTCGTTGGCCTTGCTGGTGCCCGCCGGGCAGGCGACCGAGCCCTCCTGGCTGCAGTTCGCGCTGATCTGCTTGAAGTACTTGTCGAACATCGAGTACCGCAGGTAGTCGCCGAGCTTGGCGGCCTCGGCGAGCGTCGTGGCGATCTGCGACTCCTTGCCCTGCGCCTTGGCGTAGGTGTCCGCCCAGTACGCCGCCTGCACCATGCGCGCGTCGGCGTCCGGTGCGTCGGTGTACTTGTACTGCTGGGCGAAGCTGCCGCCGCCGTTGTTGAACAGGTCGAGGAAGCCGTTCGGGCCGCCGTACTTGAACGTGTCCCAGTCCGGCTGCGGGATGGTGTCCCACACCGACTCCTCCGGGCCGCGCTGGTAGCTGTTGACCCAGCTGGGCGTGGAGGTGCCGTCCTCCTGCTGGCCGAAGCCGTACCTGTTGTCGGTGTCCATGATCCACATCGGCTGGTACATGTCGCAGTTGCCGTAGGTGGCCTTGAGCTCGGCGAACAACGGGTCGGAGCCGACCGGCACCGAGGAGTTGAGCGCGACCGGGTAGTCGTTCGGCACCGGCTCCTCGGGCCCGTAGCTGGCCGGGGAGGAGGGGTTGTAGTTGCACTGCCCGGGCTGGTTGGCGTCGTTCGGGATCATGTACTGCTGCATGTTCGCCCAGGCGTTGTTGAACGGCGTCCAGTTGCCGGTCACCCGGCCGTAGTCGGCGGTCAGCCACAGGTAGTAGCTGTAGGTCTCCGACGTGGTCTCGTGCCCGTAGTCGGGCGCCTCGACGATCAGCGTCTCGACCGAGTGGTACGGGATGCCCTTGGGGCTGAAGTACCCGTTGACCGGGTTCATGATCGTGTCGTAGAGGTTGAGGAACCACTGGTCGTAGCCGGACTGGGAGCCCGCGGCCAGCGCCTCGGTGACGGTCACCGTGCCGGCGTTGTAGCCGGTCGCGCTGGCGCTGAACGTGCCCTGGCCGCCGCCGTCGGCGACGGTCGAGCCCGAGGCGACCGTGACGTTCTGGGGCACGCTCCAGTTCGACGTGGTGAACGTGAGCGTGCCGCCGGAGGAGACCGACAGGTCGGGATCGCCGCCGGAGTTCTGCGCCACGCTCACCGTGACCGTGGCCGACGGCTGCGCGGACAGTGCGACGCCGAACGTGGTGCTCTTGCCCTGCTGCACGCGCGACGCTCGCCGGGTTGACCACCACCGTGGGCGACTCCACGGTGATCGCGACCGGGTACGAGGTGAGGCTCTCGCTGCCGTTGCTCGCCACCGCGGTCAGCGAGTAGCTGCCGGCCGGGACGCTCGCCCACTGGACCGACCACGGGCTGGATGTGGCCGTGCCGATCACGTTGTCGTTCGCCGCGGTGGTGCTGTCGTAGAAGGTCACCGAGGTGATCGTGCCCGCCCCGGTCACCGGGGCAGCCTGGAGCGTCACCGTGGCGCCCGGGGTGAAGATCTGCCCGGCCGTCGGGCTGGTGATGGACACCATCGGTGAGCCCGAGCCGCCGCCGCCGGTGGAGGTGGGTGAGGGGCTGGGGGTGGGGCTGGGTGAGGGGCTGGTGGGGGTGGAGGGGGACGCGCTGGTCGGTGTGGGGCTGGGGGTGGGGGTGGGGGGGGGGGAGCCGGTGCCGTTGCAGGTGGTGCCGTTGAGGGTGAAGGCGGTGGGGGCGGTGTTGGTGCCGGTGTAGGAGAAGTTGGCGCCGATCGGACGCGGAGCCGCCGGTGGCCAGGGAGCCGTTCCAGGAGGCGTTGGTGACGGTGATGTTCTCCCCGGACTGGGACCAGGTCCCCGACCAGCCCTGGGCGATTTTCTGGTTGCCGGTGTAGGCGTAGCCCAGGGTCCAGGAGGTGATCGCCGGGCCGTTGTTGGTGATGTTGACCGCGACGGAGAACCCGGTCCCCCAGTCACTGTTCACCGTGTACGTCACCTGGCACACCGAAGACGCCGCCGCGGGCGCCGCCTGCTGGCCGGCCGCCCCGGTCGCGGCGGACGCGCCCATGACGCCGGCGGCCACGAGGGCTCCCGCCGCCAGCGAGCAAACGGCGGCCCAGACGGCGGCCGAGCGCCCCGGTGACCGTTTCATTAATACGCGCATCCGCTTCCTCCTTGCACGCGGTGTATCCACGCGCAGCTTAAAAAGCCGGTGTCAGTCGGGGAAGGGAAGCGTTTTCCGGCAGCCTGGCTTTGATCATGCGATTGAAGAAAGGCCAGGACAACAGTGCGGACGATGCAGCTTTAGCCGGAGCGGGTCATGAACGTTTCACGGAGGTATGGGTCGCGGACCGCGATGTGGCGACTGGCTGAACGCCATTCGCCACATCACGGAATCCGCGCCCTCGCCGGGAGCCGGGGAGCGTCAGCACCGTGCCGCGCCTGCAACTGTTCCGCCGCATGATCGCCCGGGGAACCGGCACGGGCCGGGCGGTGGGTCACCTGGCCACGGAGTTCTGTCCGTGGCCAGGTGACCCAGCGGACGACCCTCAACCCCGCCTCGCTACAAGGCGCCCCGCTACAAGGCGCCCCGCTACAAGTCGCGCTGATACCAGGTGCCGGGCTTGCCGCCGAGGCTGGCCGGGTCGGCCGGTCCGGCCGGGACGAACCCGGCGTTGGTCAGCACCCTCTGGGACGCGACATTCTCGTGGCTGGTCGCCGCCCTGAGCGTGCGCAGCCCGTACTGCGCCGTCGCCAGCCGGCACAGCTCCCGCAGCGTCCCGGTCGCCACGCCGTGCCCGGCGACGTGCTGCGCGACCCGGTAGCCGACCACCGCGGTGCCGTCCTCGATGTCGTACAGGTTGAACCGGCCGAGTACCGAGCCATCCTCGCCGACGAGGACGTGAAAGGCGCAGGTGCCGGCCTCCTGCTCAGCCAGCAAGGCGTTGTGCCCCTCGGTGAACTGGTCGTAGAACGCATCGCCGCGGTCGTTGATGAAGGCGGTGAAGTAGGCACGGTTCGCCAGTTCGAAGGCCAGGACCGCCGGCGCATGATCGGCGCGCAGGCGCTGCAACTCGGGCACCGCCCAACCCTACTCAGCTGCTGCCCCGCGGCCACCTGAGTTTCGGGGCCTCAGCCTCGGGTGGTGTGGCGCAGGAGCCGGGACCAGGCGCGGGCGGGGCTCAGGGTGCCGGCCTGGACCTGGGCCAGGGCCGCGCCGACCAGGGGGGCGAGCGCCGTGGCGGTGGGATCGGGGGTGCTGGTGGCGGGCATGCGGGTGGCGGCGAGGGCGAAGATCCGGCCGGTGCGGGAGCCGCTGAAGTAGCTGCTGGTGATGGCGGTGGACGCGTTGATGGCCGGGGAGCTGGCGGGGAACGCGCCGCGCTGGGCGAGAGCCGGCCCGGCCTGCTGCCCGGACAGGTAGGCGGCAAGCTGGTAGGCGTCCTGCTGGTGGGCGCTGGCCCGGGGGACCGCGAGGTAGAACCCGCCCCAGTCACCGGTGCCGCCCGGCACGGTGGTGACCGCCCAGGTGCCCGCGCCGTGCGCGCCGGACAGCCGCTGGATCGGGCCGAGCAGCCACGGCGGGCACACCGTGGTGGCGAAGGAGAGCCGGGCCACCCCGGCGTCCCACGCGCGGGTCTGCGGGGCGAGCCCGGCGCCCAGGCCGTCCTTCGCCGCCATGGCCGCGCTGTCCCAGGCGCGCTGGACGGCCGGGTCACCGGCAGGCCCGGACGGCGCCGCCCCGCCGGCCGGGGCAGGCCCGGCCTGGCTGATCATCGCGTCGTAGACGCTGGTCACCGAGTCCATGAAGGCCGGCCCCCGCGGGATCCGCTGCCTGAACTCCCGGCCGAAGGCCAGGTAACCCTGCCAGGTGGACCAGTCCCGCGCCAGGCGGGCCGGGCTGGCTGGCAGGCCGGCCTCGGTCAGCAGCTGGGGCCGGTAGCACAGCGCCAGCGGGCCCGTCTCCGCGCCGATGGCGTAGGCCTGGCCGGCGTGGTAGGCGGGCTGCCAGATCCAGGGCAGCCACTGGTCCTCGAACGTGTTGACGCCGCCGCCGACCCCGCCCAGCGTGCTCAGCGGCACCAGGCTGGACCGGTACCGGTGCACCGCCTCCCTCATCTGGGCCATCGGGATCGCCACGAGGTCGCCGAGGCCCCGGCCCGTGGCCAGGTGCCGTCGCAGCGCCTGCCAGTAGGCCGGTTCCGGGCCGGTGACGTCGGCCACGATGCGGATGCCCGGATGCAGCCGCTGGTAGGCGGCGAACAGGCCGGCCTGCTGGTACCCGGGCGAGCCGTACAGCGCCACCCGCAGCGTCACCGCCGGGCCCCGGGCGGCGGGCTGCTGGCCCGCGGAACCGGCCGGGGCGGCCGGGCCGGGCCCCGAGCAGCTGGCCAGCGCCCCCGCCGTGACAGCCACGGCGGCCAGCGCGGCGATCCGTGAAATACGCATAGGTGCTCCTGGCCGGGAGGAAAGTCTCACCAGAGATTGAACCCGCGGCCGGTTACCGTCAAGGGCGGGAATGATCCGGGTGTGCGGTCATGAAACTTTCACGGCACGACGGCCGGTAACCTGCGGACGGCCCATGAAATTAGCGGCCGGTGTTTTCATGCCCGGGGCCGCTCACCGGCTGGGTAAAGCCGGTTCCGCCGGGGAAATTGACCGATATCAAATAGCGGCGTTAAGGTCGCGCTGGCCTACTTCCCGCGCGCCGGGCAACGGCGCGATCCCCGCCGGAGGTGCATGTCATGAGACGCCTGGGTGCTGCCCTCGCCAAGGCCTTCGGAGCTGGGCGGCTGCGGCGTGGTGCCGTGGTGCCCGCGGCGGCCGTGCTGGCCGCGGCCTCGCTGGCGGCAGCGGCGGCCAGTGCCGCCGCCGCGGCACCCGGGCGGGCCGGCGGCGCCCGCGGCGGCGTCTTCGGTGTGCCAGGTGACGTACACGGTGAACAGTGACTGGGGGACCGGGTTCTCCGTCGCGGTCAACATCACCAACAACGGCCCGGCGATCACCTCCTGGACCCTGGGCTACGCCTACACCGGCAACCAGAAAATCGCCCAGGGCTGGTCGGGGACCTGGTCCCAGTCCGGGGAGAACATCACCGTCACCAACGCCTCCTGGAACGGCTCCCTGGCCACCGGCGGGTCCGCGTCCATCGGCGCCAACTTCTCCTACACCGGCACCAACACCGCCCCCACCGCCTTCACCCTCAACGGCACCGCCTGCAACGGCACCGGCTCCCCCTCCCCCCCTCCCCCACCCCCAGCCCCACACCGACCAGCGCGTCCCCCTCACCAACCCCCACCAGCCCCTCACCCAGCCCCAGCCCCAGCCCTTCACCCACCTCCACCGGCGGCGGCGGCCCCGCTCCGCAGTTGCACGTGTCCGGGAACAAACTGGTGAACGCCAGCGGCGCGCAGGTGGTGCTGCACGGCGTGGACCGGTCCGGCACCGAGTACATGTGCGTGCAGGGCAACGGGATCTTCGACGGGCCCAGCGACCAGGCCTCGATCTCGGCGATGAAGGCCTGGGGCGTCAACGCGGTCCGGGTGCCGCTGAACGAGGCCTGCTGGAACGCCGAGTCCTACGTCAACTCCGCCTACGCGGGCGCCAACTACCAGAACGCCATCAAGGCGTACGTCAGCCTGCTGAACGCCAACGGCATGGTCGCGATCCTGGACCTGCACTGGACCGACGGTGCCTACACCGGGCCGTCCTCGGGCTGCTCGTCGGCGCAGGCGGTGTGCCAGAAGCCGATGCCGGACGCGGCACAGGCGATCCCGTTCTGGACCTCGGTGGCGAACACCTTCAAGGGCAACGACGCGGTCATCTTCGACCTGTTCAACGAGCCGTACGCGTCCCGGGCCACCGGCAGCACGACGACCGGGTGGCAGTGCTGGCTCAACGGCGGCACCTGCGCGGGCATCTCCTACCAGGTGGCCGGGATGCAGAGCATGGTCAACGCGGTCCGCTCCACCGGGGCGAACAACGTGATCATGCTCGGCGGCGAGGAGTATGCCAACGACCTGACCCAGTGGCTGACCTATGAACCGAGCGACCCGGATCACAACCTGACGGCGTCCTGGCACTCCTACAACTTCAACACCTGCTCCAGCCAGTCCTGCTGGACCAGCCAGGTCGCGCCGGTGATCGCCCAGGTACCGGTCATCGCCGGGGAGATCGGCGAGAACGACTGCGCGGACGGCTACGTCGATCCGCTGATGAGCTGGCTGGACTCCGAGTCGACCAGCTATCTGGCCTGGGCCTGGAACGCCGACTTCAACTGTTCCTCGGGCCCCGGCCTGATCTCCGACTACACCGGTACCCCCACCGGCTACGGCGCCGGTGTGGAGGCGCACCTCCAGTCCCTGCCCGGCGGCTGATACTTCCCGGCGGGCCCAGCCGCCCTGGCCGCCGGCCGGCCGCCGGAAATACCGGCCGGCTGCTGGAAATACCGGCCGGCGGGCGGCCGCCGGCCGGTAGGGTCTTGCTCGCCGGTGGGCGGGCGGGCGTGATCCTCAGGAGGCATGCGTCGTGAGACTCCCTCGGTCGATCCCTGGAATCCGTGCTGCCGCGGTGCTGCCGGTGGTGCTCCTGGCCGGTGCCGCACTGGCCACGGTGGCCGGCCCAGCGGCGGCCCAGCCATCGCCCCGCACCGCCGGGGCCGTCGTCGCCGGGACTGCCGCCGGCAGCGCTCCGCACGGCCGGCTGGCGCCGGCCCCGGTGCCCGCCGCACCCGGCGGGACCGCCCCGCAGTTGCACGTGTCGGGCAACGAACTGGTGGACGCCAGCGGCGCGCAGGTGGTGCTGCACGGCGTGGACCGGTCCGGCACGGAGTACATGTGCGTGCAGGGCAACGGGATCTTCGATGGGCCGCACCACCAGGCCTCGATCTCCGCGATGCTGAAGTGGGACGTCACCGCGGTCCGGGTGCCGCTGAACGAGGCCTGCTGGAACGGTGAGTCCTACGTCAACCCGGCCTACGCCGGGGCGAACTACCAGAACGCGATCAAGTCCTACGTGCACCTGCTGAACGCCAACGGGCTCGTGGCGATCCTGGACCTGCACTGGACCGACGGTGCCTACACCGGGCCGTCCTCAGGCTGCTCGTCGGCGCAGGCGGTGTGCCAGAAGCCGATGCCGGACGCGGCGCAGGCGATCGGCTTCTGGACCTCGGTGGCGAACACCTTCAAGGGCAACGACGCGGTCATCTTCGACCTGTTCAACGAGCCGTACGCGTCCCGGGCCACCGGGAGCACCGCCAGCGGCTGGCGCTGCTGGCTGCGCGGCGGCACCTGCGCGGGCATCTCCTACCAGGTGGCCGGGATGCAGAGCATGGTCAACGCGGTCCGCTCCACCGGGGCGAACAACGTGATCATGCTCGGCGGCGAGGAGTACGCCAACGACCTCAGGCAGTGGCTGTCCCACGAGCCCGCCGACCCGGACCACAACCTGGCGGCGTCCTGGCACTCCTACAACTTCAACACGTGCTCGCACCGGTCGTGCTGGAACTACCAGGTGGCACCGGTGATCGCCCAGGTGCCGGTCATCGCCGGGGAGATCGGCGAGAACGACTGCGCGTCCGGCTACATCGATCCGCTGATGCGCTGGCTGGACAGCAAGTCGGCCAGCTACCTGGCGTGGGCCTGGAACGCCGATTTCAACTGTTCCTCCGGCCCGGGACTGATCAGCGGCTATAGCGGCCACCCGACCGGATACGGCATGGGGTACCGGTCCCACCTGCGCATCCTGGCAGCGGGCTGACCGGGCGGCTCAGCCCGGCGGCGGCCCGGTGGCCCGGGTCAGGTCGGCAATCTCGGCCTGCCAGAACGCGGGCAGGGTGGCATAGCTGGGCGGCTCGGCCTCGTCGTCGGCGTACACGTTGCCGATCCCATCCGCGGCGGCGTCCGCGACATCGGTGCCGACGCCCGCCGTGGTGCCCGCGCTGATCACGGCCCAGAACCGGCTGGAGGGGTAGCCGGCCAGCCAGGACGGGAACGTGGCGGCCTGGAAGCGCGCCTGCGTGCCAGCGAACACGCCGAGTATGTCGCTGGCCGGCATGTAGCAGGACGAGGACGCCGTCACCGTCCCCGGATCGAGCATGACGATGCCGCCCCGGGCATGCACGTAGTCGTACAGGTCCTGGTAGTAGGGCACGTCCGAGCAGGACGCGGGGACCTGGTCGAACATGACGCTCGGCGTGCCGTACCAGCGCACGGCGTCGGCGGCCTCGGCCTCGACGGTGGCCAGCGGCGCGGTCCCGTAGCCGGTGGCGATGTAGTACAGCGGCAGCACGCCCGCGCTGCGGAGCGCGCCGATGGTGGGCGGCCAGGCCGGGTTGGGCGCGTCGGCTGGCTTGCCGCCGGCGCAGCCCGAGCCGGTGCCGTCCGGGGCGCAGATGTCCACGACTGCCGCCTTGACGGCGGGGGCGCTGCCGGTGACCTGGGTCCAGGCCGCGGAGTTCGCCGCCGCGTAGAGCGGGACGGCGAGGTGCTGCGGAGCCGGGCCGGCCGGGGCGAGGCCGGTCACGTCGGCCACCTCGGCCGGCCAGAACGACGGCAGCGTCTGGTAGCCCGGGTCCGGCTCGCGCTCGTCATCGACGTAGATGTTGCCGATCCGGGCGGCGGTGGCGTCGGCGGCATCGGTGCTGGCTCCCGCGGCGGTGGCCTGGCTGATCGTCGCCGCGAACCGGCTCGCCGGGTAGTCCCGGAGCCAGGACGGGAACGCGTGGCCCTGGAAACCCGCCAGGCCCAGTTGTGCGTTGCCGGTCTCGGGGCCCTCGAACACCTGGAGGATGTCCGCCGCGTTCATGTAGCACGACATCCCCGCGCTGACCGTTCCAGGGCTCAGTTCCACCGTGCCGTCGCTGGTGATGCGCTTGACGTAGCCGTAGAGCGGGCCGTAGTAGCTGGTTTCCAGGGCGCACGTGGTCGCGCCCTGGTCGAACATGAAGCCGATCCCGCTGCCGTACCAGCCCACCGCCTCGGACACCTCCGACTCCACGGTGGCGAGGGAGAAAGCGGGGCTGCCGCCCGCGTCGCCGTAGTCGGTGGCGATATAGACAAGCGGCGTTATCCCGGCATTCTGCAGCGCCTCGATCTGCGTGGTCCAGGCAGCCGGCGGCTGCTCCGTCCACGGGCTGCCGTCGCAGCCCGAGCCCGATCCGTCGGCCCCGCACATGTCCACGATCGACGCGCCGACCACCGGGGCGTTGCCGGTGACCAGGTTCCAGCTTGACGTGCCCGGATAGGCGTAAAGCGTGGTGATGATGTGCTCGGCCGACACCAGGCCTTTCGCTGGTGCGGTCACCGCCGCGGCGGGTGACAGCGCCAGCGCCGGCAGCGCAACGATGCCCGCGACGGCGAGGCAGGCCAGCCTCGGAACCCGCATGATCCCCCCGATCACCGGACCTGCGCGAGTTTAGGGACTGGTCACGGTCAGCGCGCGATTCAGGTCGTACCCGAAGAACAGCCGCACGAGATCGCCGCTGTGCAGCAGCCCCCGGCAGCCGGTCACCTGGTAGGCGTGCAGGTCACCGGAGCCCGGGCGGTAGGCCATCTGGAGCGTGCCGGCCGGCCCGTTGTTGTAGACGAAGGGCGCGGTGCCGTCGCCGGCCGTGGCGCTGGAGCCGTCGAGGACCGCGGCACAATGCGGACCCGACAGGGCCAGATGCAGGTGCGTGAGCCGGCCGCTGGTCACCTGGCCGGCCGGGTTGTAGCTGAGGGCATTGATCCCCCAGGGCAGGCTGCCCGCGCTGAGGGTGACCGGGCCCATGCCGCCGGGGAAGCAGGGCTTGGGGAAGGACAGTGAGCCCGCCCAGCCGATCGGGTCGCTCAGCCCGCTGCCCTTCCTGAACCGCAGCCGCATGCTCCAGGCCGACGCGTTGACCGTGCACGACAGGTGCTGGCCGGTGCGGACATCCAGCAGTTCCCAGATGTTGTCGCTGCGGACCTGTGCCCGGTAGCTGCCTCCCGGGGTGACGGTCCAGGTGGCGCCGGCGCGGGCCGATGCGGCGGCGGGCAGGGTGCCGGCACCGACGGCAAGGGCGAGCGCCCCGGCGGCCAGCATGGCGGCACGGATGCGAGCGTGCATAAGGGACCTCCGGGGTTCGCGGGGCAGCGGATCACGGCAAGGGCAAGGGGACCGCGTCAGGGGAGCTTCCACTCGATCGGCGGTGCGCCCTGCTGCTCCAGCATCTGGTTGGCCCGGCTGAACGGGCGGGAGCCGAAGAACCCGCGGTCGGCGGAGTTGGGGCTCGGATGGGCGGATTCGATCAGCGGCACACCGTCCAGCAGGGGCGCGAGACTCCGCGCATCCCTGCCCCACAAGATCGCGACCAGCGGGGCACGCCCGGTGCCGGCCGGCCCGGGCCGCGCCGCCAGCACCCGGATCGCCTGCTCGGTGACCTCCTCCCAGCCCTTGCCCCGGTGCGAGGCAGGCTGGCCCGGCGCGACCGTCAGCACCCGGTTGAGCAGCAGCACCCCCTGCTCGGTCCACGGCACGAGGTCGCCGGTGGACGGCCTGGGGTAACCGAGGTCGTCGGTGTACTCACGGAAGATGTTGAGCAGGCTGGGTGGCAGGCGCCGCACGGCCGGCGCCACCGAGAAGCTCAGGCCCACGGCGTGGCCGGGTGTGGGATACGGGTCCTGCCCCACGATGAGCACCCGTACCGCGCCGAACGGCTGGGTGAAGGCCCGCAGCACGTTCTCGCCCGCGGGCAGGTAGCGGCGCCCCGCGGCAAGTTCGGCGCGCAGGAACTCGCCCATGGCGGTGATCCGCCCCGCGACCGGTTCCAGCGCCCGCGCCCAGTCCGGATCGATGATCTCCTGGAGTTCGCGTCCCGCCATGGGCAGCACCATAGCCGAGGGAGCCGACAGATCGGCCGCGCCGCGATCGGGCCGGCGGATTTGCCGAACAGGTCCGCCCGCGCCGGGACCGGGGCGGGCTTGCCGAATAGGCCCGCCCGCGCCGGGACCGGGCCGGCGGACCGGCCCGGTCCCGAGCCCTGGCGCGGGCGGTGCCGGCGCCCGGCTACTTCAGGCCGAGCGTCGAGTAGTTGTACATGCCGTAGTACGACTGCACGAACACGTTGGTGAGCTGCGGGTTGCGGTACAGCAGCGACTTGGCGTACACCTCGGGCAGGATCGCCGCGTCCTTCATCACCTGCATGTCGATCTTGCTGGTGTAGGAGTCGCGGGTCGTCTCGTCGTTGGTGGCGGCCATCTTGGCCAGGTCGCTGTTGACGACCGGGTCATTCAGCTCCTCGACGTTGTAGTTGCCCGTCGGAGCAATGGTGGCGCCGTCGGTGATGTAGTAGAAGAACCCGTAGCCGTCCGGCCAGTCCGCCTCCCAGCCACCGAAGGCGATCCCGATGTCGTGCTGGTGCATGTACCTCGGCACCCCGGCGAAGTTGGCGAAATAGGTGCCGGTCGGGTAGCCGTGCAGCGTGGTCTTGATCCCGACCTGGGCCAGCGCCTGCTGCAGCGCGGTCGCGGCCGCGACCTCCTTCGGCCGGTCACTGCGGTAGGCGATGCCGGTGGTGAACCCGGACGGGTGCCCGCACAGCTTCAGCTGCTCCTTGGCCGCCGCCGTATCCCCTTGCGGCTTGCTGACCGCGTCGTAGAGGTCGAAGTGCTTCTGCCCGACGATGTTCGGGGGAGCCACGGTGGAGGCGATCGCGCCGCCGGCGTACGGGCCGCCGTACGCGGTCTGCAGGTTGGTCTTGTTCGCCGTGTACTCGATGGCCATCCGGCAGTGCACGTTGTTCATCGGCGGCACCACGGTGCTCAGGTAGGCGTACCAGAGGAAGCCGCTCACCGGGTCGTCCGACGAGGCCTTCAAGGTGGGGCTGGACAGTATCTTCGCCCGCGCTGCGGCCTGGACCCCGGTGCCGGCCATGTCCACGTTGAGGTCTCCGGCCAGCAGCCGGTTGTCGATGTCGTTGGCGTTCATGTTCATGGTGACGACGATCTTGCTGACCAGTTGCTTGGCGTTCGGGTCGGTGGCCGGGTTCCAGAAGGTGTTGGGCACCAGCACCAGCTGCTTGTTCAGCTGGTAGCTCTGGAACTTGTACGGGCCGGTCGACATCGGGTGCAGCTGGTAGTTCGCGCCGGTGTCCTTGTTCGGCGGCACCGGGGCCGTCTGCGGGATCGCGGCCACGTAGTTGAAGTCCGCGAACGGGTGCGCCAGGTGGAACACGATCGTGGTCTGGTTCGGGGTCTGGACGGCCTGGAGCCCCATGATGTTCTTGGCCCGGTCCTTGTACGGGCCCGGGTACGCCGGCTTTTGCGGTGCCAGCAGCAGCGGGAAATAGGCCGGGCCCAGCGGGAGCACCGAGCGGTCGAAGGTGCGCTCGACGGCGTACTTGACGTCCTGCGAGGTGACCGTGGTGCCGTCCTCGAACTTCACGTTGGGCTTGATGTGGTAGGTCCAGGTCAGCCCGTTGTCCGACACCGCGCCGGGCGCGGTCGCCAGGTCCGGCACGACCTTGAGGCCGCAGGCGCCCGGGCAGGACGCGTAGGTCATCAGCGGCATCGTGTACAGCCGGGAGAAGTTCCACATGAAGGCGTAGTAGGTGTTCCCGGGGTCGGTGGAGTCCGGGGTGCTGCTGTTGCCGAAGTAGATCGTCCCGCTGGTCTTCGTGTTCGACGGGTTGACGATCTTGGTCACGGCAGCGTTGAAGCCGGCCGGGCTGGATGAGCCGCCGCTCGCCGCCGCCGCCGCCGCTGCTGCTGCCGCCGCACGCGGCGAGGGCGAGGGCTGTCACCGCGCCGACCGCGGCCAGCCCCGTGATGCTGCGCCTGGGCATGAGGTAAACGCCTCCGTCGTGTTTATCGACCGTATTGACTGAACGGCTTTCGCGGCCCGCCCAATGGGGGCGGCCCGCAGCCGGGAAATGAAAGTCATGACCCCGGGCAAAGAATGGCAGCCGTGACTGACTGAGTCAGTCGCGGCTGCGGAACCGGCAGCGTGCGGGCATGCCAGGAGCCGCCCAGCGCCGCTTCCGGTGCTGTTACCTTATTGCTACGTTCGTTATGCGATGTGATTACCCTCGTTACGCCTCCGTGACGCGTTGAGATGGCCTTCCTGGTTACGATGCGACAGTGGCAGGCTCGCAGGCAAGCAATTCGGATACTCGCCGAAAGCGCCGCGGCACCCGGCCACCGAAGGAGTCGGCGGCCTGCCGTTGACGCGGGTCCGCTTCAGCCGCGGACGACCTGCTGCTGACCCGCTTCGCCGAGGCCCCGGCGCCGCTGGTCGAGGTGTCGGCCGGGCTGCTCGAGATACGGCGCCGGCGCCGGCGGTGCTGTCCCGCTGGGCCGTGCGCGCGAGGCGTGCCTTCCCGCCGCCGCCCGGCCACTGCTGGACCTGCTGCCACCGGCGCTGCCCTCACCGGGGTTCGTGGATCCGCCGGTGCCGGACCTGGAGGAGGGCCTGGAGATCGTCCGGGCCACCCCGGCGGCGGTGCTGGCGGCGGAGGTCCCCGCGGCCTGGCGCGGCCCCGGCCGCCCGCCCTCCTGGCTCCGCGCCCTCGCCGACGGCGAGCCGGAGTGCGATGGAGCATCGTGGTGCGCGGGCTCCGCGACTTCTACCTGGCCTGCGTGGCGCCCTGCTGGCCGCGCATCGTCGCGACGTTCCGCGCCGACGTGGCGGATCGGGTCGGTGTCCTGGCGACCGGCGGCCTGGCCGAGGTCCTCGGCACGCTGCACGAGACGCTCACCTGGCGGGACAACTCGCTGGAACGATCGTGGCGCACGGGCGACTGCACGCTCGACGGCCAGGGCGTGCAACTGCTGCCGGCCGACGCTGTGGACCGGGCCGCCGCTGTTCTCCGAGCACCCGCCGGAGGCCGGCGGGAACGCGCTCATCTACGCGGCCCGGCCGACGGTCCCCGCCGACGACGCCAGCCAGTCCGGCAACCTGGCCGGGCTCCTCGGCCACACCAGGGCCGCCGTGCTGCGCGCGCTGCGGACCCCGCGCAGCACGACGGAACTGGCGGCCTGCGTGGGCACCAGTGCGCCGTCCGCGTCGGAGCACGCCACCGCGCTGCGGGCGTCCGGCCTGGTGCAGACGGTGCGGCGCGGCCGCCGGGTCAACCACTCGCTGACCCCACTCGGCCGCAGCCTGCTCAACGGGAACCTCAACGCGCACTGAGGCCGTACCGCCGGCGCCGGCCACCGCGGGGATCCGCCCCGCGCGGGCGCCGTCCGCCGGGCGCGGGCCGGCCCCGGGGCGTCGTTAGGCATCGTGCCGCTTTTGCGGCCGGGGGGAACCTGCCGCCGCCGGGACGCGACAAAGCGGTGCCGGGCGACGGTGAGCCGATCGGCACCGCGCTCGCCGCAGCCGGCCGGGCCGCGGTCCCCGGAGCCCGCGCGCGGCGCGGTGCCGGCGCGTCTTCCTCCCGGCCGCAAGAGTTCCGAAAGTTTCGGAAAGTTTCATCGACTGCGCTATCGGGGCATGAGCGTTTGCGCTGTTCAGCGCGTGGACCGGCCCGGCCGCGGCGCGGCTGCCGGCCGCGGCGGTTGGCGCCCGGGCGGCCCACGGCTAGCGTCGCGGTCGGCGCGGCTGGCCAAGACCGGGCCCGGTCAGGCCGGCCTGCTGACAGGAGGCACGGATGCGACTGACACTCCTGCGCGGCCGGGCGGGCGCAGCCGGAGCGGGCAGGCCCGGAGCGGGCAGGCCCGGAGCGGGCACGGCCGGAGTGGCGGGCCTCGGTGCGCTGGGGCTGGCCGTCGTGCTGGCCGCCGCGGTGCTCGCGGCCACGCGCGCCCCGGCGAGCGCGGCGATCCCTGGTGCCGCCCAGCCCGCCGCGGGCGGCGCCGGCGCCGGCTACTGGCACACCAGCGGCAACCAGATCCTCGACGCGGCCGGCAACCCGGTACGGATCGCGGGCATCAACTGGTACGGCTTCGAGACCCCGGACGAGGTCGCGCACGGCCTGTGGGCGCAGGACTATCACACGATCATCAACGACATCAAAAGCCTCGGCTACAACACCATCCGGATCCCGTTCTCGAACCAGATGGTCGAGGACCCGATCGTGCCGCAGAACCTGAGCTTCTACAACGGCACCGGCCCCATCAACACCGACCTCAAGGGGCTGAACTCGCTGCAGATCCTCGACAAGATCATCGCCTACGCCGGGCAGGCCGGCCTGAAGGTCATCCTGGACGACCACCGGTCCGAGGCGGGGGAGTCGGCCGAGGCCAACGGGCTGTGGTACACCAGCACCTACACCAGCCAGGACTGGGTGAACGACTGGGTCACGCTGGCCAAGCGGTACGCGGGCAACCCGACCGTGGTCGGCTTCGACCTGCGCAACGAGCCGCACACCCCGGCCGGTGACAGCTACGCGCAGGGCGCCACCTGGGGCACCGGCGACCCGGGCACCGACGTCCGGCTCGCCTACGAGCAGGCGGGCAACGCGATCCTGGCGGCGGACCCGGGCGCACTGATCTTCTGCGAGGGCGTCAGCGAGAACCCGGACTCCTCCGGCGGGTTCGACTCCACCTGGTGGGGCGGCGACCTGGCCGAGGCCGGCCAGTTCCCGGTCGTGCTGAGCTCCCCGGGGCACGTGGTGTACTCCGCGCACGACTACGGGCCCAGCCTGTTCCAGCAGACCTGGTTCGGCTCCTCGACCACGCCCGCGAGCCTGGACGCGGTGTGGAACAAGTTCTGGGGATACCTGTACGCCCAGGGCACCGCGCCGGTGTGGGTGGGCGAGTTCGGCACCGACAACACCGCCGCCGACATCTCCAGCACCACGCCGGGATCCCAGGGCCAGTGGTTCTCGGCGCTGGTGTCCTACCTCACCGCCAACCAGTGGCTGAACTGGACCTACTGGGCGCTGAACGGCGAGGACTCCTACGCACTGCTCGACAGCAACTACGACGCGGCGCCGGTCAGCGCGGCCAAGCAGGGCCTGCTGGCCACCATCGAGTTCCCGCTGCCCGGCGCGTCCACCGGGTCGCCCTCGCCGACCGGGCCGCCCGCGCCGCTGTCCTGCCAGGCGGCCTACTCGGTGACCAGCACCTGGCCGGGCGGGTTCCAGGCACAGATCGTGCTCGGCAACACCGGCACCGCCCCGATCAGCCCGTGGACGCTCACGTTCACGTTCGGCGGCGACCAGAAGATCGCCAGTTTGTGGAACGCCAGCTACACGCAGTCCGGCGAGCAGGTGACGGTCACGAACGAGTCATACGACTCAACCGTAGCGCCGGGCTCGTCGGTGACCGTCGGCTTCACCGGCTCCTACTCCAGCAGTAACGCCGCGCCGGCCGCGTTTGCGGTCAACGGCACCGCTTGCAGCACCTGACCGCCCTCTCATTGCATAACGGAGGACCCGTGGCTCATCCCCGCTCCACGCCGCCGTTTGTCCGGCGTGCCCTATTACTAGCCGTTTCCGCTGCTGGCGTGGTAGCGCTGGGCGCAGGCGGGCTCGTGGCCGTCGCGGGCCCGGCCGCCGCCGCGGACACGGCCACCATCAACGGGGCGACGACGTTCCAGACGATCACCGGATTCGGCGCCTCCGAAGCCTTCGGCCAGGCGTCGACCGTGATGAACGCCTCGTCGACCGTTCAGCAGCAGGTGCTGAACGACCTGTACAGCCCCACATCCGGTGCCGGTCTCACGATCTTGCGCAACTGGATCAGCGCCGACTCCGGCAGCACGATCGAGCCGAACAGCCCCGGCAGCCCGGGCGCCGCGCCCACCTACCTGCCGATGTCCCAAACCGGCCAGGACGCCGGGCAGCTCTGGTTCGCCCAGCAGATCAAGGCGGACTTCGGCGTGACCAACGTGTTCGCCGACGCCTGGAGCGCCCCGGCGTTCATGAAGACGAACGACTCGACCAGCAGCGGCGGAGCGGTATGCGGCTCGCCGGGCGCGACCTGCTCGTCCGGCGACTGGCGCCAGGCGTACGCGAACTACCTGGTGCAGTACGCGAAGGACTACGCGGCCGCCGGGATCCCGCTGTCCTACATCGGCCCGGAGAACGAGGCCAACCTGTCCACCAGCTACGACAGCATGCAGATGAGCCCGTCGCAGACGGCGAACCTCCTGGACGTGCTCGGGCCGACCCTGGCCTCCTCGGGACTGTCCACCAAGATGGAGTGCTGCGCCACCGAGGGCTGGGACTACGCGCAGCAGTACGCCGCCGCGATCGAGGCGGACCCGACGGCGCTGGCCGACACGTCGGTCTTCACCAGCCACGGGTACACGGCCGCGCCGACCTCGCCGCTGGGCGGCTGGTCCAAGCCGGCCTGGGAGACCGAGTGGTCGACGTTCGAGAGCTGGGACCCGGCCTGGGACGACGGCACCGACGCGTCCGGCCTGACCTGGGCGCAGCACATCTATCAGGGCCTCACGGGCGCCAATCTGAACGCGTTCCTGTACTGGTGGGGCAGCACCACCCCGTCGAGCAACGGCGACAACGAGGGCCTGGTCGAGATCAACGGTTCCACCGTGACCCCCTCGGGCCGGCCTTGGGCGTTCGCCAACTACAGCCGTTACGTGCACCCCGGTGCGGTGCGCATCGCGGCCAGCTCGTCCAACTCGGCCGTGGACCTGACCGCGTTCAAGAACACCGACGGCACCGTGGCGATAGTCGCGCTCAACACCGGGACCAGCGCGGACCCGATCACCTACTCGCTGTCCGGCACCGGCACGCCGAACGGGGCGACCGTCACGCCGTGGCTGACGAACTCGTCGAACAACGTCGCGGCGCAGTCGCCGCTGAGCGTGAGCGGCGGCGCGTTCACGGCTTCTGATCCCGGCCCGGTCCCTGGTCACCTATGTGGTCGGGACCTCGGGTTCCGGCGGCGGGAACACCGTCACGGTGACCAACCCCGGCAGCCAGACCGGCACCACCGGGACCGCGGCCAGCCTGCAGGTGCACGCGACCGACTCCGGCACCGGGCAGACGCTCAGCTACAGCGCGACCGGGCTGCCCGCGGGCCTGTCCATCGCGTCCGGTACCGGGCTGATCTCCGGCACGCCGACCGCGGCGGGAACGTCCACCGTGACGGTCACCGCCACCGACGGCACCGGGGCGTCCGGGTCGGCGACGTTCACCTGGACCATCTCCGGGACTGGCGGTGGTGGCACCTGCCAGGTCACGTACGCCACGCAGAGCCAGTGGGCCGGCGGCTTCGTGGCGGGCGTGACGATCGCCAACACCGGCTCGTCCCCGATCAGCGGGTGGACGCTGAAGTTCACGTTCCCCGGTGACCAGAAGATCACCAACGCGTGGAACGGGAGCCAGACGCAGAGCGGCGAGAACGTGACGATCACCAACGCGAGCTACAACGGCACGATCGCGCCCGGCGGGAACACCTCGCTCGGCTTCCAGGGCACCTGGACCAACAGCGACGCCGTGCCGACCGCGTTCACGGTGAACGGCGCCGCCTGCACGACCTGATGCTCCGCTGAACCGGAATCCCGGCGGGCCTGCCTCCCTCAGGCCCGCCGGATTCCGTGGCAACCGGCGGCGGCACCGGCCGGGATGCCCTACCTTTCACCGCATGAGGCGGATATGGCAGGGTCCGGGGCGAGCCCCGGCCGGGCCGGGGCGCGGCGGCCGGCGCGGCGCGCGGCGCGGCCTGCTGCTCGGCGCGGCGGCCGCGGTCGCGTGCGCCGTGGCGGCCTGTTCGTCCGCCGCCCCGGCCGCCCCCGGGCCGGCCAGCCCGGCCAGCCACCGGCCGCACCCGCATGCCGCGGCGCCCAAGCTGCACGTGTCCGGGAACCGGCTGGTCACCGCGCATGGCCGGCCGGTGGTGCTGCACGGGGTGAACCGGTCGGGCACCGAGTTCCTGTGCGTGCAGGGCCACGGCATCTTCGACGGGCCGCACGGCCAGGCGTCGGTCTCGGCGATGAAGGCCTGGGGGATCAACGCGGTCCGGATCCCGCTGAACGAGGCGTGCTGGAACGGTGACCCCTACGTCAACCCGGCCTACGCGGGCGCCAGTTACCAGAACGCCATCAAGGCGTACGTCAGCCTGCTGAACGCCAACGGCATGGTCGCGATCATGGACCTGCACTGGACCGACGGCGCCTACACCGGGCCGTCCTCGGCGTGCGCGTCGCCGCGGGCCATCTGCCTGAAGCCGATGCCGGACGCGGCGCAGGCGATCGGCTTCTGGACCTCGGTGGCGAATACCTTCAAGGGCAACGACGCGGTCCTCTTCGACCTGTTCAACGAGCCGTACCCGGAGCGGGCCGCGCACAATGAGGCCGAGGGCTGGCAGTGCTGGCTCAACGGCGGGTCGTGCGCGGGCATCGGCTACCCGGTCGCCGGGATGCAGAGCCTGGTCAACGCGGTCCGCGGTACCGGCGCCCGGAACGTGATCCTGCTGAGCGGCCTGGCCTACAGCAACGACCTCACCGGGTGGCTGGCCCACGAGCCGGCCGACCCGGATCACGAGCTGGCCGCGTCCTGGCACTCCTACAGCTTCAACGCGTGCGCCAATCTGGCCTGCTGGGCCAGCCAGGTGGCGCCGGTGATCGCGCAGGTGCCGCTGGTCGCCGGGGAGATCGGGGAGAGCGACTGCGCGTCCGGCTACATCAGCGAGCTGATGAACTGGCTGGACTCGGAGTCGGCCAGCTACCTGGCCTGGGCCTGGAACGCCGACTTCAACTGCGGCACCGGGCCCAGCCTGATCACCAGCTACGCCGGTAACCCGACCCCGTACGGCGCGGGCTACCGGTCCCACCTGCAGTCCCTGGCCCGCTGACGCGGCGGTGGCAGGTGGCTGGCTCAGGGTCCGCGGGGACGTCGCCTGCGGCCTGCGGCCCGCGGTCGCGGTACAGGCGCAGGGCCGACTCAAGCAGATAGGTGGCGGCGAAGGCCGCGACGGCGCAGATCGCCAGCAGTTGTGCGAGCTGGGAAATGCCTGCGTCCGCATTGGTGCTGCCGACCAGCCACCACAGGTGCCCCCGCAGCGCGAACGGGACCAGGATGACGATCGAGGTGACGACGGCGGCGTCGGCCGCCCGGCGGCGGGGGCCCCGCAGGTGCGTGGTCGCCCTGATCAGGCCGAGGTAGCTGCCCGCGGCGGTGAGCAGCCCGAACATGCCGACCGTGAGCAATGTGCACGTGAGGACGATGGCTGACGGGAAGTAGTTTTCCCGGATGCCCTGGTTGACTCCGGCCCCGGTGCCGAAGACGGCGCACGCCGCCAGGGTTGCCAGCAGCGGGTGCTGCCGGAGTGTCCCGGCCAGAGACTGGTCGGTCCTGGCGAGCAGGCCGCGGGCAGGCCGGCTGAGCGGGCCGAGCCGGTCGCAGCGCTGCCTGAGGAGCTGCAGGGTGTCCCCGAGCCAGTCCGGGGCGGGCCGGGTTTCGCCCCGTGGCACGCCGGGCAGCCCGGCGCGGTGCAGCTGGCGGATGACCCAGCCGGCGGCGGCGCTCATCATGACCAGCGCCGCGGCCTGCAGCCACGTGGCGCCGTTCCACTGTGCCCGGTTCTCCCCGATGAGCAGGCTGATCCACTCGGTTGCGAGCGTCAGTGTGACCGCGGCCGCGATGACACGGCATCCCCGCAGCAGGTCCCGTGCTCGGGCGGCGGGCAGCGGCTCGGATCGCCGGCACAGCAGCAGCCGCGGGACGCAGCACAGCGCTATCAGCGGAACGAAGAACATCATGAACGAGATGACCGTGTCGAACGGGTCGTTCAGCCAGGGTGCGTGGTTGTAGAGGCCGGGGATCTGCTTGACCGGTGCGGTGCACAGGAAGAACACCCCGGCCAGTACCAGGCTGCCAAAGACGGGGCGCCGCAGGCCGCTGCGCCAGGGATCGCCCGGCGGAACATACACCAGGGCTGGCGGCAACGGGGCGCTGGCGGTCACTACTGCACCCGCTCTCCTGTCTCGGCTGCGACCGTGCTGGCCGCGCGGTGGCGGAACGGTCTGGCTTGGCACCTAGTCTGGCCGGTGCCTGCGGGAACCCGGCCAGGCGCGGGTGCTCAGGCCGGCTCGCCGCCGTGCAGCATGGGCGCGTAGGAGATGCCGACGATCAGGCCGTCCTCGGTGAGGAGCCTGGCCACCGTCTGTCCCCACGGCTCGGTCCTGGCCGGGTGCAGCAGTTCGTACCCGGCCCGCTGGAGCTCATCGCCTGCCGCGGCGACCGCGTCCGCGTCCGCCACCTCGAACTCGATGGATGCCTGGGGGACCACCCGGCCGGCGGGCCACTCCGGCGTGCCGAAGCAGGCCTGTGCCGCCTCCGCGAGCGGCCACACACCGAAGTGCTTGCTGCCGGGGATGCTCCCGCTGGAGTAGTAGCCCTCGCCTTCGCCCTCCAGCGGGAGGCCGAGGGCATTCATGAACAGCTTGCGGCTCCGCGGCGGGTCGGCGGCGACCACCGCCACGCTCGTGATGAAGAGAACGTCCATACCGGCACAGGCTACGGGCCCGTGATTCCTGGCGGTGATCGTGTCCCGGGTCAGCCCAGGACCGCCTGTTCGGCGGAGCCCGATTGCTCGGGGTCTGGCAGGCGCATCATGCGGAACGAGATGAGCAGCCCACCCAAGCCAGCGAGGATGGGAACGAGAAGGGCCACCTGAAGGGCGATGTGCCGCGCCTGAGTGTTGATCTTGATGATCTCATTCTTCGTGGCTTGCGGCTTGCCAGCGAGCTGCTTTTCGAGCTGAGTGTTGCTCACCACCTGGGCGTCGTGCTCCAAGACCTTGGCGACCTGCTGCTGGTCGGCCTTGGAAAGCACGGTGCTCGACTGGGCCATGCTGGTGAAGCCGATGGACAGCGCCCCCAGCAGGATGGCGCCGGCGAACGCCAGCCCGAACGACAGGCCGAACGACCCGCCTGCCGAGTTCACGCCGGCGGCTTCGCTGACGCGTTCGTCGGCGATCGGAGCCAGCGTGTAGTTGTTGAGCTGGGAGACCATCAGGCCCAGCCCCGATCCCGCGATGATCAACGGCACCGCGAGGTACCAGCCTGACGTCGCCCGGGGCACGATCGGCTCCACGATGATCATCCCGATCGTGAACAGCGCGAATCCCGCCCGGATCAGGCTCGCCGGGCGCCGCTTCCCGCCTCTTCTGCCAGTGACCAGGGCCACCGCGAACATGCTCAGCGACAGCGGGGCGATGGACAGGCCGGCTCCCATCGCGCTGTACTCCAGCACGATCTGCAGGTAGATCGGCAGCGCGATCATCACGCCGCCCAGGCCGATCTGCTGAAGCACCTGCCCGGAGACCCCGAACTTGAACAGCTTGGCCTTGAACAGGTCCGGGTCCAGCAGCACCGCCTTGCCCGCGCGCTTGCGCCGCACCAGCCACCACGCCAGGGCCCCGAGCGAGACCGCCCCGAGCCCCAGAAGCAGGCCTACCGCTTGGCCGCCTTCTTCCCACACCAGGATGCCCAGCACGATGCCGCCCATGCCCAGCACGGACAAGACGGCACCCACGAGGTCTATCTGCCGGGATCCGGTGTAGGGCACGTCGTGGACCAGCCTGATGCCCGACAGCACCACCACGATGACGACGTCCTCTAGCAAGAACGCGATCCGCCACGACAGATAGGTCGTGATGAACCCGCCGATCAGCGGGCCGACCGCCGCGGCGATCGCGGCCGCGGCCCCGACCAGCGCGTAGGCCTGCCGCTGGGCCGCGCCCTCGAAGTTGCCATGGATCAGCGACTGCATCGCCGGCAGCAGCAGCGCTGCGCCGAGCCCGCCCACGATCGCCCAGAAGACGATGATCGCGATCAGGCCCTGCGAAAGAGCCATGGCAAGGGCACCGATCCCGTAGCCAAGGAGGCCCAGTACATACGCGCGCTTGCGCCCGATCAGATCGCCCACCTTGCTGCCGATCAGGATGAACGCCGCCGACACCAGCGCCTCGAGCGCGATCGCAGACTGAACCCCGCTGACGGTCGTGTGCAGATCATGCACTACCGCCGTGATCGATACGTTCATCACGGAGGTGTCCACGACCAGGACGAACATCGCCATCGCCAGCAAGATGGCCAGCCTGCGGTCACCCTTGGCCAGCTCAGGAGCGCTGGTGCCAGACGCGCCAGTCACAGCAGATTCGCCCATGGTCGTGCGCCTCCGGCCTGGCCCTCGACGAAGCGGACCGGCTGGCGCTGCAGGACGACGGTCCAGCCCAGTGCGGGCTGATCACAGGTCCGCATGGATATCTCCTTGTGCGGCCGTACGCGTCAGCGCTGACTGGGTCGCTGTGATCGGTGCTGCCGGGGAACGTTGCGTGACACCGTTGATCATGTTGCGGGCGCGCTGCCTATTCCTCACCCGTCCGGGGTGAGATTAGGTGTCGTGTCGGCTTGACGATTCACTGCTGGCGGCTGATCCACATCGATCGCGGCGCGGCCGACGTTGGTGGCGGTGGCGCTGATCGCTTTGGCGGCCGGTGCTGGATCGGGTCCGACAACCGGGCACAGCCGCTGGCCGACCACGAGTAGCGGGGCCGTCAGCCGGCGCGCCCGTGAACGACTGTTGCCGCACAACACCAACAGAATGTGGGCGAAGTGCCAACGGCGACAAACGATCCTGGGCGCCTGACGGTCACGTGAACGGCCCAACTGTGACGACTGGACCGCGCTCTTCAGGTGCTTGGCACGGGCTGTGCTATGGACGCCAGGAGATCGCCCTCGACCGCGGCCAGGCTACTGAGCCCGTAGATAAGGACGCCGGCCACGGGCGCCAGGATCTCTTGCACGATGTCCCCGAAAGGGTCCTCGAGACAGCCCAGACGTGTTCCCTTGGTCACGGTCGCTCCGACGGCGGCCTCTGGGAACCAGAGGCCGCCGCGGTCGCTGAGCACATTGGCTGCGTCCTCGAAGACGGGCAGGTGCGGCCGGGTGCCTTCTTCGGCCGGCGAGTATGCCGGCCAGCGCGGCGGCCCGGCGCAGGCCCGTTCGCTGGACATCTGCTTCCTCCTGTGACCAGCGGCCTGCACCGCCGACCTCGACCAGGGCAGCGGGGATCCCGGCGAGAGCGGCCGCCCGGATGGTGGATCCCTCCAGGCGGTCCACGATCAGCCGCGCCACGTCGAAGCAATCCGCCAGCGCGCTGGCCCGCTCATTGACCACGCCGTCCGGTCCCGGGCTGACACCCGCGAACGGATCAAGCGCCTCGGGAAGGTCGCCGCAATGGCAGTCGACGTAGTAGTCGGCGCGAGCCAGCAGGTTCTCCCACAGCCAGGCGGCCAGCCGCGCTGTGGGGCCGCCTCGCGGGTCTCCGGGGAAGGACCTGTTGAGGTTCTGGCCGTCGAGAGGGTTGACGAAGGCCGACCGCTGCGCAAACGCCACCGGGCTGGACTGCAGGCACGCGACGATTGTTCCCCGCATCTGCGTCGGGTCGAGATCGCGGACGAACTGCCGGACCGCGACGATCGGGACGTATTCGCCGCCGTGGATCCCTGCCGTGACGGCAAGCACCGGGCCGGGCATGCTCCCGTGGGTGATGACCACCGGCAGTGAGACGGTGCCCGTGCCGAGGCTGACCGGGCAGTTGCCGCGGACTTGCGACCCCGGCTGGGCGAGGAGATCGCCGAGGGGGTAGGGAGGGATGCTGGTCACAGGAGCTCCGAGTAGGTTGCCGCATCGTCCACGTGATGAGCGGCGGCGGTGTGTTGGGGCGCCAGGAAGCGCGCGGGATCCATGAAGCTGATGTCGGTGGCGGTCGTTCCTTCGGCGATCAGGTCGGCGGCGACTGCGCCGAGCGAAGAGGCCATCTTGAACCCGTGACCTGAAAAGCCGACGGCGACGACCACGCCATCCATGCCGGGCATGCGGCCGAGCAGACCTGTCTCGTCCACCGTGTACCCGTCGGCGCACACGACCGTCTTGACCGGCTCAGGGATGAGGGCGGGCAGGAAGGTGCGCACCCAGGATCGCACCGTATCGAGGTGCCGGGGATCCCAGGTGATCGGGCGCGCGGTCGAGGTGACCTCGTCGAGGTAGATGCTTGCTGCCACCTTCATGGTCCACCCGTCCGTGCTGGGGAAACCGTAGAACTGGGCATCACGCGAGCTGCGGATGAACACCCGCTCCTGCTGGCTTTGATGAAGACCCGGGTCCGCGATGGGAAACCAGGTGAGTACCTGCGGGAGCACGGCAAGGTGCGTTCCCAGTGCGGCGCACACCGGCCCGGCGCCTGTTCCGGTGGCCAGCAGCACCCGCGGAGCGCGAACCTCTTCCTGGTCAGTCCGGACCAGCCACCGGTCGCCCTGGCGTTCGAGGGCAGTGATCTTCCTATTGCCCAGGAACGAGGCTCCGCGGCGCTGGGCAAGCTGGACGGCACAGAACACGGCGCGCTCGCTGAGCACGTAACCACCCTCGGGATCGAAGAGGGCGACATCACCTTCCCGGACGAGGTGCTGGGGCAGGCGCCGCCGTGCCTCCTCTCCCGACACGACTTCGAACGCAAGGCCCCGTTCCCGGCCGGCCCGGAGCAGGGCGGCATGATCCGGGTGGTCGTGATCCATGATGGTCACCACGCCGGTGGTTTTGAGCAGGGCAGTCCCGCAGGCCGCTTCCAGTTCGCGCCACAGGTCACGGGCGCGCTGCAGGAGGGGGGTGTAATGCCCGCCCTCGGCATACACCATGCGGAACACCCGGGATTCACCCGCGTAGGCGGAGAACGGCCCTGGGATCGTAAACCGGTCGATGCCAATGACGCGCAACCCGCGTGTGGCCAGCTGCCAGCTCGCCATGCTCCCGACCGAGCCGGCCCCGATGACCACGACATCGGTATCAACGACCGTCACCGCGTGCCCATCGATCCTCCCGGCCCGAGCCAGATGCGAGGGATGCGACCTCCCGAGGCAGACTCTGCTTCACCAGCCACGGTGATCCTCGTGTTAGGGGGCACCCTAACCTGCCCGGATGTGCGGGGCCAAGGCCGCAGGATGCCAGGATGCTGGGAGAGGCTGGTTCACCGGACGGCGGCGAGGATGCGATGCGGGACCCGGTCAAGGCGCAGTTCGAGGTGCTCGACGAGCGATTCCGCGGCTACCGGGGGGACCGGTGGCTGGAATGCCTGCACGCCGGGTGCCGCTGGACCGAGGGCCCCGCCTACTTCCCCGCCGGGCGCTACCTCGTGTTCAGCGACATCCCGAACGACCGGATCCTCCGCTGGGACGAGGCCACCGGCGCGGTGGGCGTGTTCCGCCAGCCGGCCGGCTACGCCAACGGGCACACCGTCGACCGGCAGGGCCGCCTGGTCAGCTGCGAGCAGGGCCCGCGCCGGGTGACCAGGACCGAGCACGACGGATCGGTCACCGTCCTCGCCAGCGGCTGGGACGGCAAGCGGCTGAACAGTCCCAACGACATCGTCGAGCGCGCGGACGGGTCGCTGTGGTTCACCGACCCGGCGCTACGGCATCGACAGCGACTACGAGGGCTTCCGGGCCGACAGCGAGATCGGCGCCTGTTACGTGTACCGGCTCGACCCGGCCAGCGGCGCCCTGCGGGTGGTGGCGGACGACTTCGACCGGCCCAACGGGCTGGCGTTCTCCGCGGACGAGCGCACGCTCTACATCGTCGACAGCGCGCGCAGGCACCTGCGGGTGCTTCGGGGTGACCGGCGACGTCCACGCTCACCGGCGGCGAGGTCTTCGCGACCTGCGACGCCGGCAGCTTCGACGGCATCCGCCTCGACGACCGCGGCCGCATCTGGGCCGCGGTCGGCGACGGGCTGCACTGCTTCGACCCGGACGGCACGCTGCTCGGAAAGCTCCACGTGCCCGAGATCGTGGCCAACTTCACCTTCGGCGGCGCCAAGCGCAACCAGCTGTTCATCTGCGCTACCAGCTCGCTGTACTCGATCCTGGTCAACTTCAACGGCGCCAGGTACCCGCGCTGACCGCACCGGTTAGGAGCCGGGCACGTAGCGGCCGGCGCAGATGTTCTCGTACTGGTCCGGGCTGAACGCCCTGGCCCTCCTTCGGGAAGTACCACTCGACCGCCTTGTACATCAGCGTCCCGTGGCAGGTGCCCAGCTTGAAGGCGACCACGGTGACCGGCTTCTGCTTGCCGGTGGCGACCGACTGGCCCGGTCCCGACGTAGTCACTCACGCCGGACCCGACCGCCTGGGAGCCGCCCCACGAACTCCAGGTGAGCTTGGTGACCAGGCCGGTGGGGTCGCCGCCGTTGAAGATCTCGGCCGGCTTGACCTGCCCGAAACCCTGGCCCTGGGCGAACCCGCCCGCCAGCCGGCCGAGCACGGGAATCGTGGCGGGCGCCGCGCCGGAGGCCCGCGCTGCCGGGGACGTGGCAGCCGCCGCGGCGGCCGGGGCTCACCGAGGCGGCCGGGGTGGTGGCGCTCGGGGCGGGCGCGGCGCGCCGGCCGAGCATCCGGTCAGGGCGGCGACACCGATCGCCGCGAGGACGGCCCCCGGCCGGCGATCGCGCGCCGGGCGACCGCGCGCCGGGCGGCGGTGGGCCGGGCCGCGATGCGCCCGGCCTGGCCTTTGCTCATCAATGGTGGTGTGGCTGCGTTCATTTCTTGCTCCCCTCAGCATCTGCTGGCGCCAGTCCCGGCGGGCCCCCGCGGGCGGCCAGCAGTCGCATGCAGTTGTCACGGACAGCTTTAAGACGTCTGGGGGCGGCTCGCGACAATAACTTTCTGACATATTTTTTCGGCGGAACCGGGGGACGGGGCCGTGCGTCTAAGGGGCGTAATGGTCGGCCGGCGCTGGCTCGTTAACCCGCTCGCGATGCCAGCGCCGGTCCCATGCCGTAGCGGGAGGCCTCATGGGTCGCACCGGGCTGGTGGTGCGGACGACGGCCGCCCGTGGCGCCGCGGCGGTCACGGCGGTCACCGCGACGGCCGCCGTGCTCCTAGCGGGCTGCGGGACCCGCACGGCGGACCTGCCGGCGCGCGGCCGCCCGGGCCGGCCGCGACGGCCAGCACCGGGCCGGGGACCGGCCAGGAGCCGGCCGCAGGCTCGCGTGCCGGGGCGCAGGTACTGGCTCGCCGGCTGCTGCTCCGCCTGAGCCTGCCCCCCGGCGCGCGGCCGGTCCCGATGCGGAAGCGGCCGTCGTTGCTGCGCCAGCCGCAGATCTCCTACCCCGGCACCCATCAGGCCGATGTGCACGCGCTGTTCCGGCTGAGCGAGCCGATGACGGCGGCGCAGGGGTTCCTGCGGGCACACCTGCCCGCGGGGATGAAACTGTCCGGATCCGGGCAGCTGTCCAGCGCGGCCGGCGTCACGATGATGACCGTGAGCTATCAGCCGCGCTCGCTGCCCGCCGGCATCTCCAGCGCCGAACTCGACACCGCTGTGGTGCCCGCCGCGGGCGGCGGGTCGCTGCTTCGTGCCGACGCGACGGTGACCTGGTATCCGGCCAGGTCCGCGGCCGAGCGGATCGATCCGGCGCGGTACCGCGAGGCCGTGGTGTCCATCACGATTTTCAACCCGAGACGGCACACGGTGACGCGGGCGATCACCTCGCGCGGCACGATCGCCCGGCTGGCAGGGCAGGCGAACGGCCTGCACGCGGCGCCGTACCAGCCAGTCTCGTGTCCCGCCATCCTCGGCAGCTACCGGATCACGTTCGTGCCGGCGGCCCGGCCCGCCCCGCGGGTCGTGGTCACTCCGTCAGGGTGCCTGACCGTCGGGGTCACTGTGGCCGGGGCGGCCCAGCCGCGGTTGTGGGGCGACACCGGGCTGATCGGCGCGGCGAAGCGGCTGCTGCACGTCAAGGTTCTGCTGGCCTGGGGGGGCGACCCCCCTGGAACCCCCCGCTGGCTCTGGGCCCCGTTCCTTCGTCACGGGGCCTAGGCCCTGCTGGCCTGGGGGGCGACCCCCCTGGAACCCCCCGCTGGCTCTGGGCCCCGTTCCTTCGTCACGGGGCCTAGGCCCTGCTGGCCTGGGGGGCGACCCCCCTGGAACCCCCCGCTGGCTCTGGGCCCCGTTCCTTCGTCACGGGGCCTAGGCCCTGCTGGCCTGGGGGGCGACCCCCCTGGAACCCCCCGCTGGCTCTAGGCCCCGTTCCTTCGTCACGGGGCCTAGGCCCCTGCCGGCATGGGTGTGGCCCCGGTGCCGCGGCGAAGACCGCGGCACCGGGGCCACGACTGTCGTGTCAGCCCGTCACCGGATCAGCCGGTCACGGCACCGCCGGGTTGGCGTTCTGCACGAGCATCTGGAACTCCGCCGGGAACCACTGCCCGGCCGGGATGTCGAACCCCGGGATGGAGTTCGTCGGATAGGTGTTCCCGCTCCCGTCGGTGTTGGTGCCGTTCGGGTCACAGTGCGGGTCGCCGTGCGAATGGGTCGCGGTGGGGTAGTCGCCGTCGGACTCGCCCGGTGGCTTGATCCACACGTAGGCGTACAGGTGGGTGAACGAGGAGTTCGGGTTCGCCTGCGGGAACGGGCCAAGGCCGGCGTTGTTCTGGTTGCACCAGTCGCCGCGGAACGGGCGCTCGTCGATCTTGGACTGGTTCACGAACGTGTTGAGATCGGTGGAGGTGCTCGGGCCGGTGGGCCGGTTCGGGCCGCCCCAGCCGTTGCGCGATGTGTCGATGAGCATCCCGATGGTGCTCGGGAAGCCGGCGTTGACCAGGTTGGTGTACATGGCCTCGTCGTAGGTCAGCTCATCGATGTACGGGTTGAACTGGTAGAAGGTGGCCGAGTCCACCGGCTGGCCGTTGATGCTCTGCGTCGCGGTCATGTACGGCTCGCTGATCGGCGTGTAGTTGGCGGTGTCGCTGATGAAACCGTCCATGCTGGCCACGCCCGCGGTCGTGCCCGAGGCCACCGACTTGTACAGGGACACGGCCGGGCCCATGTTGGACGACCAGCCGAGCCACGCCGAGTGGGCGATGTCCACGTAGTTGTAGACGTTCGGGATCGCGTGCAGCTTGTTCAGCGCGTACTGGATCCCGTCCACGTAGGCGCCGCTGGAGTTGGCCTGGGCGCAGTTGGCGTCGTTGAGGTTGGTGACCAGGTTGGGCAGCGAGTCGGGCTCGATGATCGCGATCACCCTGATATTGGTGTGCTCGAAGTTGGTCAGGATCTGCGCGATCGGGTTGATGTAGTCCTGCTCGTAGTAGGTCAGGCCGTTGTTGCTGACGGTCAGCTCACCGTTGGAGGCGAGTGCGGCGCAGTCACGGTTGGGCAGGTCGTAGACGACGATCGGGACCAGGATCGGGGTGCTGCCTGACTCCTGGCTGACCGCGGCCCGCAGGTGCGCTTCCAGGCTCATCCGGCTGCTGTTGCCAGAGCCGCCGTAGATCGCCGCGATCCGGTCCAGCCAGACTCCGGTGGACTGCTGGCCGACCAGCTGCATCTGCGACTTGAGGGTGCCGGTGGCACCCGCGGCCGAGGTGGCCACCTCGGCGGTGTAGTCGGGGTTCACGTACCAGGTCGAGCCGGTGAACGGGTTCACCACGTGCGACGGGGTCGTGGTGGAGCCCGCCGCGGTCTCGGTGCCTGTCACGCTCACCGCCGGGTACCCGGACGCGCTCGCGCTGAACGTGGCGTTGCCGGTGCTCGAGGTGTCGGCGGTGACCGTCACCGGTTGCGCGTAGTTCCAGTTGCTGGTGGTGAACGTCAGCGTCGCGCCGGCGCTGACCGCCAGGCCGGAGTTGCCCGCCGTCCGCCCCACCGTCACGCTGACGTTGCCGGACGGGGCCGACGACAGCGACACCCCGAACACGTCGCTGGTGCCCTGCGCGACGGAGAACGACGGCGGGTTCACCAGCAGCGCCCCGGTGGAACTGGACGAGGTTTCGGTCACCGAGACGTCGGCCGTCGTGTAGCCGGAGGCGGTGGCGCTGAACGTGGCGGCGCCCGTGCTCGACGAGTCCGCCGCGATCGTCACGGTCTGCGCCGTGGCGAAGTTGGCCGGGGTGAACGTGAGCGTGCCGCCGGAGGAGACCGACAGCCCGCTGTTGCCCGACGCGCGGCCGACCGTGACCGTGACGTTCGAACTGGGCGCCGTGGACAGCGACACGCCGAAGGTGCCGGTGCTGCCCTGCGTCACCGACAGCGACGTGGGGCTGGCCACGACGGCCGGCGTGGTCGCCGGGTTGACCGTGACCGAGACCGCCGAGGATGTCGCGGTATCGCCGCTGGCGTCGAACGCCTCCGCGGTCAGCGAATAGGTCCCGGCCGGGACGCTGGACCAGGTGAACGTGTACGGGCTGGACGTGGCGGTGCCCAGCAGGGTGGCGCCGTTGAAGAACTCCACCTTGCTGATCGTCCCGCCGGACTCCGAGGCCGAGGCGGTGATGGGAATCGACGCCGGGGCGGTGAACGTCGCCCCGTTGGCCGGGCTGGTGATCGACACCGTGGGCGTGCCGCCGCCACCGCCGGTGCCGTTGCAGGCGGTGCCGTTGAGGGTGAAGGCGGTGGGGGCGGTGTTGGTGCCGGTGTAGGAGAAGTTGGCGCCGATCGGACGCGGACCCGCCGGTGGCCAGGGAGCCGTTCCAGGAGGCGTTGGTGACGGTGATGTTCTCCCCGGACTGGGACCAGGTCCCCGACCAGCCCTGGGCGATTTTCTGGTTGCCGGTGTAGGCGTAGCCCAGCGTCCAGGAGGTGATCGCCGGGCCGTTGTTGGTGATGTTGACCGCGACGGAGAACCCGGTCCCCCAGTCACTGTTCACCGTGTACGTCGACCTGGCACACCGGCGCGGCGCTGGCCGGGGCCGCCGCGACCGCGGCCAGCCCGGCACAGCCGAGCGCCGCTGCCGCCAAGACCGCGGCACCGCGCCCAGAGGCGGGGGCGCCGGGTCTTGATGCGGATGGAAGGTCTCATGCGGGTCCTCCTCGTGCAATCCTGGCTCCGGCCAGCACGGGCTCCGGGGATGGTGAAGCTCCGCAGCGGCGCGGGCCGGTCCTGCTGGCTGCTTTGCGGCGACCATAGGCGCAGCGTGCAGCCCGGTACAGGCACGGGAAACGAGGACGCCGTGACAGGCGTGATTAGCCGCGCCAGGTCAGGAAAGTTTCATGCCGGAGGCGGTGCCGCGGCCCGGGCCGTGGTCACGACCCAGGCCAGGATCAGCGCTTCCTCGTGCCATTTGTCGTAGCGCCCGCTCCGGCCGCCATGGCCCGCGGTCATCTCGGTCTTGAGCAGGAACGGGCCGCCACGGGCGGTGGCGCGCAGCCGGGCGATCCACTTCGCGGGCTCGCGGAACAGGACCCGGGTGTCGTGCAGGCCGGTCACCGCGAGGATGGGCGGATAGGCCTGATCGGTCACGTTCTCGTAGGGCGTGTAGCCCTTCATGTACGCGTAGACCGCCGGGTCGTGCAGCGGGTCTCCCCACTCCTCCCACTCCGGCACCGTGAGCGGCAGCGAGGGATCCAGGATCGAGGTCAGCGCGTCCACGAACGGTACCTGGGCGACGATCCCGGCGAAGTCCTGCGGGGCGATGTTGGCCACGGCCCCCATGAGCAGGCCGCCCGCCGAGCCGCCCCGGGCGATCAGCCGGTCCCGGGCGGTCCAGCCGCGCGCCACCAGGTGCTCGGCGCACGCGACGAAATCGGTGAACGTGTTGGTCTTGTGCAGCGTCTTGCCGTCGTCGTACCAGTGCCGCCCCATCTCACCGCCGCCCCGGACGTGCGCGATGGCATAGACGAAGCCCCGGTCGAGCAGCGACAGCCGCGGGATCGAGAAGCCCGGATCGATGGAGACCTCGTAGCTCCCGTAGCCGTAGAGCAGCAGTGCGGAACTGCCGTCCTGCGGGGTCCCCTTCCGGCAGATCAGCGAGATGGGCACGCGGGTGCCGTCGGCGGCGACCGCCCACTCCCGGCGCTGCTCGTAGTCCGCCGGGTCGTAGCTCCCCCCGCCGGGCAGCGCGAGGACCGGCCTGCGCTTGCGCAGAGTCAGTGCCCCGGTCGCCGTGTCGGCGTCGAAGACCGTGTCCGGGGTGGCCAGCGAGACGTAGTTCAGCCGGAACTCCCGGGTGTCGTACTCCGGGTTCGCCCCCGGGGACACCTGGTACAGCGGCTCGGGGAAGGCGATCTCCTGCTCCCCGCCGCCGGCCCGCAGGATGCGCAGCCCGGTGAGGCCGTCGCGGCGGAAATACACCACGATGTGGCCGGCGAAGGCGTCGGTGGACAGCAGCCTGGTGTCCGCCCGGTGCGCGATGACCGGGCTCAGGTCCGCCGGGCTGGCGACCGGCCCGGTGGCCCGGGAATCCCGCAGCGGGACCTGAGCCAGTTCGAAGTTCAGCGCCCCGTCGTTATGCAGGATCAGCAGCCTGCCGGTGCCGTCCGGCCCGGCCTGGTGCTCGACCGAATACTCCACGCCGTGGCGCCGGGGCAGCACCACGCGCGGGCTCGCGGCCGGCGTGGCCGCGTCCAGCAGCCAGACCTCACTGGTCAGCGGGCTGGAGATGCCGATGGCCAGATAGCGCTGGCTGCGGGTCAGCCCGACGCCGACGGAGAACCGCCGGTCGGCTTCCTCGATCACGACCACGTCGTCGGTGGCCGGGGTGCCCACCTGGTGCCGCCACACCCGGTACGGCCGCCAGGCCGCGTCCACGGTGGTGTAGAACAGCGCGGAGCCGTCGGCGGACCAGGCGCAGCCGTAGAACGTGCCGGGGATCTCGTCCGCCGTGGTCTGCCCGGCTGACCAGGTCCTTGACCCGCAGGGTGAACCGTTCGTCGCCGGCGAAGTCGGTGGAGTAGGCGAGCAGCCGCCCGTCCGGGCTGACCTGGAACGCGCCGAGCGAGAAGAACGGCGAGTCCCCGGCTACCTCGTTGCCGTCCAGCAGGATCTCTTCGCCCGGCAGCGGCGCGCCGTCGCCGGTGCCCGGCGGCGTGTTCTCCCCGGGCTGGACCGCGCGCCGGCAGCGGACCGGGTACTGCTTGCCCGCGACCGTCCGGGCGTAGTACCACCAGCCGCCCTGGCGGACCGGCACCGACAGGTCGGTCTCCTGGGTGCGGCCCTTGATCTCGCCGAAGATGCTCTCCCGCAGCCCGGCCTGGCCGGCGGTCATCGCCGCGGTGTAGGCGTTCTCGGCCTCCAGGTAGCGCAGCGTCTCCGGGTCGGCGGAGTCGGCCAGCCACGCGTACTCGTCGATGACGGTGTCACCGTGATGCGTGCGCTCGCTCGGGATCCGCCGTGCCATGGGCGGCTCTGCGGGTGCCCCGGCGGGCTGGCCCGGCGGGGCCGCCCCCATCGTGGTCGCGGTGTCGGCGCGGGTCGGCTTAGTCACGGATGCAGTCTACGGACGGCACCGCCCGGCCGGCCTGGGCCGGGCGGGCGGTGCCGGTCAGAGCACATCGTGGCCGGGGCGCGGCTCCTGCGGGATCGGCCGCGGCTGGGCCGGGATGCTGCCCAGCCTGCCTGCCTGGTAGTCCTCGAAGGCCTTGACCAGCTCGTCCCGCGTGTTCATCACGAACGGGCCGTACGCGGCGACCGGTTCCCTGATCGGCTCACCGCCCAGGAGCAGCAGGTCGAAGTCCTTGCCCGGGCCCTGCTGCCGCTCGGCGGCGCCGAACGTGATCGAGCTCGCCCGGCCCGAAGACGGCAAGCTGGCCGGTGCGCACCGGCCGCCGCTCGGCGCCCACGGTGCCGTTGCCCGCCAGCACGTAGGCCAGCCCGTTGAAGTCGGGCCGCCAGGGCAGCCGGACCTGGGCGCCGGGGGACACCGTCGCGTGCACCACGCTGATCGGCGTGTGGGTGACGCCGGGGCCCTCGGTGGCCGGCCAGGTCGCCGGCGATGACCCGCAGCAGCGCCCCGCCGTCGGCCGAGGAGAGCAGTGCCACCTCGCCCGCCCGGATGTCCTGGTAGCGCGGGTTGGTCATCTTGAGCCGGGCGGGCAGGTTCACCCAGAGCTGGAAGCCGTGGAACAGCCCGCCGCTGACGACGAGTTCCTCCGGTGGCTCCTCGATGTGCAGGATTCCGCCGCCCGCGGTCATCCACTGGGTGTCGCCGTTGGTGATCAGGCCGCCGCCGCCGTTGGAGTCCTGGTGGCGGAAGATCCCGTCGATGATGTAGGTCACCGTCTCGAAGCCCCGGTGCGGGTGCCACGCGGTGCCCTTGGGCTCACCGGGGGCGTAGTCGACCTCGCCCATCTGGTCCATGTGAATGAACGGGTCGAGGCGGGCCAGGTCCACACCGGCGAACGCCCGCCGCACCGGGAAGCCCTCGCCCTCGAACCCCGACGGTGCGGTCGTCACCGACAGCACGGGGCGATCGACGGCCGCGGCTTGGTCCGGCTCCTGGACGCGCGGCAGCACCAGGATGTCCTCGACAGTGACTGCGGGCATGTCGTCTCCTCCGCTCGGGCGGTGCGCGCACCTGATACTCGGGCGGTGCACTCAGCTAACAGTACTTTCGCCGGCTACAACGGTTGTTGATAGTTCAACATTCCCGCGCGGCCGCCCTGCCCCGGATGCCGGATTTCCCCTGATGGCTGCCGTTGATCCCGGAACTTTCGTTACGCACTAATATCTCGTCAGTGGCTCGTGGCGGCTGCTGCAGGAGACGGGAGGCGGGGCCCGGTGAAGCCGGAGATCAACACCGCGAAACCGCACGCGGCCCGGGTGTACGACTACTACCTGGGCGGCAAGGATCATTTCGCGGCCGACCGGGAGACCGGCCAGGCGCTCATGCGGGTGGTGCCGACCATCCGCGCCGCGGCGCGGGAGAACCGGGCGTTTCTGGGCCGGGCGGTGCGGTTCTTGGTGGCGGAGGCGGGGGTCCGGCAGTTCCTGGATGTCGGGACGGGGCTGCCGAGTGCGAACAATGTGCATGAGGTGGCGCAGGGGCTGGTGCCGTCGTGCCGGGTGGTGTATGTGGACAATGACCCGATCGTGCTGGCGCATGCGCGGGCGCTGCTGACGTCGTCGCCGGAGGGCGAGACCGCCTATATTCATGCGGATCTGCGGGATCCGGAGAAGATCTTGTCGGATCCGGTGACCACGGCGACGCTGGACTTTTCCCGGCCGATCGGGCTGATGCTGGTGGCGGTGCTGCATTTTGTGCCGGATGAGGCGCAGCCGCGGCGGATCGTGGACACGCTGCTGGACGTGCTGCCCTCCGGCAGCTACCTGGCCGCCTCCCACGCCACGCCGGAGTACTTCCCCGACGCCGGGGCCGAGGCGGCGCGGATCTACAACGAGCGCGGGATTCCGTTCCAGTTCCGGCTGGCGGACGAGTTCGCCCAGGTCGCGTTCCGCGGGCTGGAGATCGTGGAGCCGGGGGTGGTGTCGGTGTCGGACTGGCGCCCCGAAGGTGACGGCCCGCGGCCGCTGCCCGCCGAGGTGACATGGGATGGCGGCGTGGCGCGCAAGCCGTAGTATTCCGGGAAATGGCGGCGCGGGAATGGCCGCCGACCGCGACCGGGAGCAGGGTTTGATGGAGCCGGGAATCGACGCCGCGAAACCGCACGCGGCCCGCATCTACGACTACTACCTGGGGGGCAAGGACAACTTCGAGGCCGACCGGCGCACCGCCGAGCGGGCGATGCAAAGCTGGCCCGCGGTGCGCACCGCGGTCAGGGAGAACCGGGCGTTTCTGGGCCGGGCGGTGCGGTTCTTGGTGGCGGAGGCGGGGGTCCGGCAGTTCCTGGATATCGGGACGGGGCTGCCGAGCGCGAACAACGTGCACGAGGTGGCGCAGGGGCTGGTGCCGTCGTGCCGGGTGGTGTATGTGGACAACGACCCGATCGTGCTGGCGCACGCGCGGGCGCTGCTGACCGTCGTCGCCGGAGGGCGAGACCGCCTACATTCACGCGGACCTGCGGGAACCGGCGAAGATCCTGGACGACCCGGTGACCCGGGAGACGCTGGACTTCACCCAGCCGGTTGCGCTGATGCTGGTCGCGATCCTGCACTTCCTGCCGGACAGCGAGAGCCCGCGGCAGATCGTGGACACGCTGCTGGACGCGCTGCCGTCCGGCAGCTACCTGGTCGCCTCGCACGTCACGCCCGAGCACGACCCCGAGGGCGTGGGCGGCCTGGTGCGCGCCTACCAGGCCTCGGGCCTGCCCGCCCAGGCACGGGCGGCCGACGAGTTCGCCGATCTCGTGTTCCGCGGACTGGAACTCGTGGATCCCGGCCTGGTGCTGGTCTCGGAATGGCGGCCGGCCGCGCCGGCCCGCGGCCGCTGGCCGCGGAGGTCAACTGGTACGGCGCGATCGCCCGCAAACCCTGACGGCCGGGCCGCCAGCGCGGCTGGGTTACGAACCAGTAGGATCGCGACCTGACACCACGAACAGGCGGTAAGCGTGACAGAGCAGGAGACCGGGCGCGCCCGGCTGGGCATCGACACCACAAAGCCGCACCCGGCCCGCATGTACGACTATTTCCTCGGCGGCAAGAACAACTTCGCCGTGGACCGGGAAACGGCCGAAAAGGCGCTGCAGAGCTGGGGCACCGTGCGGACCGCGGCGCGGGAGAACCGGGCGTTTCTGGGCCGGGCGGTGCGGTTCTTGGTGGCGGAGGCGGGGGTCCGGCAGTTCCTGGATGTCGGGACGGGGCTGCCGAGTGCGAACAATGTGCATGAGGTGGCGCAGGGGCTGGTGCCGTCGTGCCGGGTGGTGTATGTGGACAATGACCCGATCGTGCTGGCGCACGCGCGGGCGCTGCTGACGTCGTCGCCGGAGGGCGAGACCGCCTACATTCATGCGGATCTGCGGGATCCGGAGAAGATCTTGTCGGATCCGGTGACGCACGGCGACGCTGGACTTCTCCCGGCCGATCGGGCTGATGCTGGTGGCGATGCTGCATTTCGTGCCGGATGAGGCGCAGCCGCGGCGGATCGTCGACACGCTGCTGGACGCGCTGCCCTCCGGCAGCTACCTGGTCGCCTCCCATGTCACGGCAGAGCACGACCCCGACACGCTCGCCGGGGCGGGCCGGGCCTACCAGGAGCGAGGGCTCACCGGCCAGATCCGGACCGCCGACGAGTTCGCCGAACTCGCGTTCCGCGGGCTGGAGATGGTGGAGCCGGGGCTGGTCCTGGTGTCCGAGTGGCGGCCGGTCGGCACCGGGCCCCGGCCGATGCCCATCGGAGGTCAACGCCTACGGCGGCGTCGCCCGCAAGCCCTAGCGTGGCCGTGGCCCTGCCTCAGCCGCCCCGTGCGTCACTCCCGACTGACCCTGCCGCCGGCAGGCCCGCAGGGCTGACCCAGCCGGCCGACGGGGTTGAAGTCCGCAGCATGGGAGTGGTTGTGTAGACACTGAGTACCGAGACGGTCACCGCGGTCCGAGCAGAGCGGTTTTGAGCAGTTTAGAAACCGCGGTGTGGGTACTTCAGTTGCGTCACTGCGCACCTCGCGAGGAAGGAGCGCTGTCGTGTCCGGCGTACGTCGGGTCATCGTCGGCGCGAGCGGCTCGCCGGGCAGCCTCCGGGCGCTGCGCCACGCGGAGGACCTGGCCCGCCGTGACGATGCCACCCTGACACCCGTTCTTGCCTGGGTACCGCCCGGCGGCGAGCTCGCCGCCCGGCAGCCCTGCCCTGCTCTGGTCCACATCTGGCACGATGCCGCCTGGCAGCGGCTCTGGGCCGCGCTCGAAGCGGCCTGGGGCCAGCTTCCGGCCGACCTTTGCGTGCAGCCTGTCGTGCAGCGCGGCCCGCCCGGCCAGGTCCTGGCCGCCTTCGCCTGCCAGGCCGGGGACCTGCTCATCGTGGGTGCGGGCCGCCGCGGCCTGGTGCCCTGGCCGAGCCGTGGCCGGGTCAGCCGGTACTGCCTGGCGCACGCGCTGTGCCCGGTCCTGGCCGTGCCGCCCGCAACCCTCGCCCAGGAGGGCCGTGGCCTCCACGGCTGGGCGCTGCGGCGGCGCGGGCTGGACGCCGAGCGGATCCTGGGCGGCGGGGGCAGCGTCACCGCCTAGCCGCTCCGCGCCCGGCTAGGGCGGGCCCGGCCGGTCCCGCTACCCTGTGCCTGAGGGACGCCGCCGCGACTGTGCCCGGCACCGGGCTTCAGCCGTGATCACGCAGGGAGGCGATCCATGCCAGCGCCCCAGGGCAAGGAACTCGACGAGATCAGGGCGCGCAGGCAGAAGCTGCGCGAGAAGTACCTGCGCCGCGCGGTGACCGGCCGGCCAGCACCGTGCAAGGCGTGCACCATCTCGCCCTGATCTGCAAGAACGTCGAGGAGACGATCCAGTTCTACCAGGAGTTTCTCGGCTTCCCGCTGGTCGAGCTGGTGGAGAACCGGGACTACGCCGGGTCCAGCCACTTCTTCTTCGACATCGGCAACCGCAACCTGCTCGGGTTCTTCGACTTCCCCGGCCATGAGCACCCGCCGTTCCACGAGACCATCGGCGGGGTCCAGCACCTGGCCATCTCCATCTCGCCGGAGCAGTACGCGGTCGCGAAGAAGAAGCTCGACGACGCGGGCGTGGACTACCTCGGGCCCGGACCGGGGCGTGGAGGAGAGCATGTACTTCCGCGACCCGAACGGCGTGAACCTGGAGCTGTACCGGGAGGAGCTCGGCGTCTTCGACGGCAGGCCGCTGCTCGACTGACGGCGCTGCCCGGGGGACGGCCCTGGCCGAGGCGCCGGGCCGGGCTCGCGCGGGACCGCGCAGTTCCCGCCTGATCACCAGGCGAAGGCCGGTCCAGACCTCGTCGATGGCGCAGACCTTGTTGTCCACCAGGCCGGTGGGCAGGGCCACCTCCCGCACCACGTGCTCGGTCATGTCGGTGGGAACCTTGGCCGCCCGCTTGGGCCAGGCGATCCACAGCCCGCACGGCCGGGGCCATGCGGCGCGCGCAGCCCGGGAAGCTGGGTCTCCAGGTCCTCCCGCCACCGCACGAAGGTCACGATCACGTCCAGCGGCCCGGCGGCGGGCAGCATCTCGGCCACGTCGGCGCCGGACAGCGCGGCGAGCGATCGGCGAAGCCGCCGGGGCGCGCCGAGCACCGCCGACCGCGTGGCCGGGCTTGATGCCGAGCTTGCGGGCAGCGGCGTGCCCGAGTATCCGGCTGGACGGAGTCCGCCGCCGGGCGGTGACGTCATGCTACGAACGTGACCTGAGCGTGGCCAGGCCCTCGCCGGCCAGGTCGTCGAGGGCGGCGGGCCGCCCGGTCATGGCGAGGATCAGCGACAGGTGCGGACCGGTTACCTCGGGGCCGCTGCCGGTGGACCAGCCGGTGTCCGTGGCCGCAGGGTGAGCCCGTCGATCCGCTTCTTGGCGCCGACGATCAGGTTCGACCCGCGGTAGAAGTCCGCCACCCGGTTCAGCGCCTCCTCCGGGTACTCGCGGGAGATGCCGAGCGGCTTGCGGATGTCCGCCGAGTGGATCACCGCCTCACCGAGCATCGCCTCCACCGGGCCCGGCGGGTGCGTGGTGTCCTTGGCGTGGCTGCGGAAGACCGCCAGGCCGTCGGCCGGCTTCGCGGTCGCCTCCGCGGCCACGCCCTTAGCGGTCATCGCGTTGAAGCGGAACCCCGCCCCGGCGAGTGCGGCAAGGAACTTCGGCGGTGTCATCTTCGCCGTCGCGATCATGTGCCCGAGCATGTCGCGCACGGTCCAGCCGGCACACAGCGACTGCCTCGCCCACTGGTCGTCGGTGAGCGTGCCGAGGTCGGCGATGAGCGCCTCGCGTTCGGCGTGGATCACCGGCCAGGGATCTGTCGTGGCCATGGTGTGCTCCCCCTGCAGGTCAAAGTGCCGGCCGCCACCGCGTATCCGGCCGCACCAGCGTAGCCCCGCCGGGGTGCCGCATCCCGGCTTTGCGCCCGGCAGCGCCTGTGTCGCCCGCCGCCAGGTGCCGCGGGCCCGGTTCGCCCAGCCAGGCCCGCCACCCCACTCGCCATCCCGCCACGCGGCCGCCCCGATGCCGCCCTGCGCGGTGAGCACCGGTGCGAAAACCTCGCGCCGGCGCGAAACCGAGGCGAACATTTCCGCCCATGTCCACCCACTCAGTCCGCTCCATGGCCACGGAGGGCGCTCGGTGGTGTTTAATGGGCGCGGTTGCGCCAACGTGGGTCACGCCCGCGCGCGGCCCGGAAAGAATGTCGCACCAGGAGAAGGAACATGGCTCAAGGCACCGTGAAGTGGTTCAACGCCGACAAGGGGTACGGTTTCATCGCCCCGGACGACGGCTCCGATGACGTCTTCGTTCACCACTCGGCCATCCAGATCGACGGTTACCGCACCCTGCAGGAGAACCAGCGGGTTGAGTTCACGGCCGGCCGTGGGCCCAAGGGCCCGCAGGCCGAGCAGGTTCAGCCGCTCTAACCGGTACTGCACCCGGCCTGCTCAGCCCCATGTGGGCTGGGCAGGCCGGGTGATGCCGTTAGGGCGCCTGTCAGTTCCCGGCCGCACCGAGGGTGCCCGGGCATTACCCGGCCTGCCGCCGGATGCGCGCGGCCGGCTGGATGTTACAGCTTGCTGAGCTTCGCGCACGGGAGCGGTATCCGCCGCTGATCGGGGCGGAAGTCGACGAGCACGGCGTGGTCTTCCACGCCGAGTACGACGCCGAGGCCGTATCTGTCGTGGGTCACCTGATCGTCGACTGCGTACGTCTCGGCCGGGGGCGCCGGAGCCGGAGGCGCGAACGGGCTACCGGGCAAGTGGCGCCGGGCCGCGGCGCGGGGTGCCTTCATAGTTACTATCATGCGCCTTTCCTGGCCAGGCCGGGGCAACTGTGGGCTGCTGCACTGATCACAGTCCCGGATCGGGTACTGTCGAGGTGCACTGCATTCAGTGAGGCGCAGCCATCAGGGCGCGCCGGTCGTACATCGCTCAATGAGCAAAGCTGGTTTCCACGGACGTGGCGGCCCGCCAGAGATGCGGCCACCATAAGTCCGGAAGAACGGCATTCATGACAGCTCAGCCCATCGAACGTACTCCTGGCCTGCGCCGGGAACCCAGGCGCACGCGTCCAGTGGACGCGGCGCACAGCCCCACCTTTGCATCGCTCGGCGTGCCGGTGCCACTGACGGCCGCACTGGCCGCCACGGGCATCGACGTACCGTTCCCCATCCAGGCCGCCGTCGTGCCCGATGCCCTGGCCGGTGCCGATATCCTCGGCCGCGGCAAGACCGGCTCCGGCAAGACGCTGGGGTTCTGCATCCCGCTGGCGGCCAGGCTGGCCGGCGGGCACACCATGGCCGGCCGGCCCCGCGGGCTGGTGCTGGTGCCGACCCGTGAACTGGCCAACCAGGTCCACGACGTGCTGCGGCCGCTCGCAAAGGCCGTCGGCCTGAAGGTCGCCACGATTTTCGGTGGCACGCCGCAACGGCCGCAGGTGACAGCGCTGCGCAACCGGGTCGACATCATCGTCGCCTGCCCGGGCCGGCTGGCCGACCTGATCGGCCAGGGCCACTGCCATCTCGGCGACGTCGAGATCAGCGTGGTGGACGAGGCCGACCACATGTCCGACCTCGGCTTCCTGCCGGTCGTGCGCCGGCTGCTGGACGCGACCCCGCCGGACGGCCAGCGGATGCTGTTCTCCGCGACCCTCGACCACGCCGTGGATGTCCTCGTCCGCCGGTTCCTCGACAACCCGGCCGAGCACGCCGTCGACCCGCCCGGGGCTCCCGCGCCGATCGTCCACCACCTGCTCACCGTGGTGCCCGCCGACCGGGTGGCCGTTATCGCGGCCCTCGCCGCCGGCTGCGACCGGTCGCTGATCTTCACCAGGACCAAGCACGGCGCACGAAAGCTCGCCGGCCAGTTGACCGCCGCCCACATCCCCGCCGCCGAGTTGCACGGAAACCTCACCCAGGGCGCCCGTGAGCGCAACCTCGCGCGGTTCGCCGCCGGGGCGGTCCGGGTACTGGTCGCCACCGACATCGCCGCCCGCGGCATCCACGTGGACGGCATCGATCTGGTCATCCACGCCGACCCGCCCGCCGAGCACAAGGCCTATCTGCACCGCTCCGGCCGGACTGGCCGGGCCGGCGCCAGCGGCATAGCGATAACCCTGCAGACCCCGGCACAGTCGGCCGACGTGCGCACGCTGATGCGCAAGGCGCGCGTCGTCCCGCTCGCCGCCACCGTCAAGCCAGGCTCCGCGCTGCTGCGTTCGATAGCCGGGCCGGCCCGGACGTGGGTGCCGCAACCGCTCCCGGCCGAGGCCGTAGCGCAAACCACCACCGCGCGCCCGGCAACCGGGCGGGGGGCGGCCGCCATGTCGGCCAGGTACCGAGGCCGCCGGCGCTGACCGCCGCGGGCCTCGCTCAGACCTGGACGAACTCGATACCGGCCATGGCGGCGAAGTCCCGCCAGGCCGCGGCGTGGTGGCCCAGGTTCATCACCTCGTGGTGCGGCCCGCCCGCGGCCAGCCACCCGTTCAGGCAGGCCCGCACCCCGGACGCCGGGCGGAACTGCCCGTAGGGCATCTCCAGGGCGGGCAGTTCCTGGGTGTCCAGGTTCTCGCCCTCGGCGACGACCAGGCGGAACCGCTCACCTTCCAGCGAGACCAGGGTGGCCAGCGTCGCCGGGCCGGGCTGGTACTGGAACAGGAACGTCGGCGGGTCCTCCAGCCGCCCGATGCCCAGCGGCCGCTTGATCAGCCTGACCGGCCGGTCGGACCGGGCGACCTTCCAGTTGCCCTCACCCATGTGGCTCATCAGCACCGAGTCGGACGGGAAGTCCATCGCGTACATCTCGGTGAAATGCGCGTCGCCGATCAGCGTGTGCCCGGCGAACACCAGGCAGGCGGTGAGCACGTCGCCCTCGGCCGCGTAGCCGTACCCCTTGGCCATCAGCGTGGACGCCGCGGCCAGCGGCAGCCGCCGGAACCGCCCGTCCTCCCCGATCGCGTCGAAATGCGCGGTGTACGCGCCGAACCCGCCTTCGACCAGGATGTCCTCGATCGCCACCTGCATCCGCGCGTGGTCTTCGCGCTCCTCGGCGGACAGCCGGGGGTCGATCTCGAAGTTCGCGTCCTCGAAGTCGATCACCGCGCGCACCGCGGGCTCGCCGGCGGCCGCCATGCCCCGGTACAGATCACCGGGAGCGACCGCGAGTATCTCCGGGCCCAGCGACCGGACCAGGGCGGACTCGTCCACCCGGATGTCACCCATGTCATTCATCGCGTAGCCGAACAGCGCGACCTTGAGCCGCCGCCAGGCGGTCACCGCCGCGGCCGCGCGGGCCCACCGGTGCACGTCGTCGCGGAAGCTGCCGGCCGCGCCAGTCGTCGGTGAACACGCAGAACCGCCGCCCGGCCCGCACCATGGCGTTCGCCGTGTCCTGCGCCCCGTGCACGCCCTGGTTGTAGGTCATGTCGGCCATGTCCCAGGCCGGGGTCACGTTGGGCTCGGGCTGGATGTTGGCCAGGCAGATGGGCAGCCGGGACTCCGACAGCAGCCGGGCCACCCGCATGGCCGGCCCGTAGGTGAGCATCACCACGAGCACCCCGTCGAGATCGGAGTTCTCGAACTCGCGCATCACCCGCTCGGCGTCCTCGCGGTACTTGATGGGCTTGGCCGGGACGAACTCGAACTGGCCCGGCACGCCGAGGTGCGCGGCCAGTTCGGCGGCGTAGCCCTCCTGACGCAGCGCGATGCCCGGGATCATGTCGTCATAGAGGTCCTGCATGATGCCGAGGATCCCGATGCGCGCAATGCTGCGGGCCTTGCTGGTGGCCATTGCCTTCCTCCTGAACGGATGGTCGTGGTGGGCGTCCAGCCGTCAGCGCTGGCCGTATTCCGTGGTGTACCGGCGGTGCAGGGCGTCGACCTGGTCGGCCGGCAGCGGCTGCCGGGTCGCCGAGCACCCGGGCCAGATGGACGGTACGGGCGGCGTCCTCGCACATCACGGCCGCTTTGACCGCGTCCGCCGCGGTCGCGCCGATGGTGAAGACGCCATGGCTGCGCATCAGCACGGCGGGCGAGCGGTGCCCGGTCAGGGTGGCGACGATGCCCCGGCCGATCTCGTCCCCGCCGATGAGCGCGAACGGCCCGACCGGGATCTCCCCGCCGAACTCGTCCGCCATCGCGGTGATCACGCAGGGGATCGCCTCACCCCGGGCCGCCCACGCGGTGGCGTACGCCGAGTGGGTGTGCACCACGCCGCCGACCCGCGGCATGTGCCGGTACACGTAGGCAGTGCGAGGAGGTGTCGCTGGAGGGCAGGTAGGCGCCGTCCGACCCGGTCGCCGTCGAGGTCGCAGACCACCATCGACTCCGGGGTGAGGTCGTCGTAGCCGATGCCGCTGGGCTTGATGACCATCAGGTCCGGGCTCCCCCGCCCACCTCCCCGCCCCCCTCGCGCCGCGGACCCGGGCGGACACGTTGCCCGAGGTCCACGCCACCAGGCCGTTGTCCACCAGGGCCGCGTGCAGGCGGCACACCTCGGCCCGGGCCGCCCGCACTTCCGCCCGCCGGTCCGCCGGACATGCCGCTCACGGCCGGGCCGCCTTCCCGGGCGGCGTGGCCGGCCAGCACCCGGTCGCGCAGGGCCCGCAGCCGGTGCAGCACCTCGTTGGCGCCCCGGCCGAAGTAGTCGTGCAGGGTCACGTACTCCGCGTAGAGCTCGTCGTAGACGGCGGCGCTGGCCGGGTCCGGGGTGTAGACGCCGCGCGTGCACGAGCCCATGGCCGCGGCCGCGGCGGGCACGTCGGGGTAGGCGCCCGCGGCGACCGCCGCGTGGATCGCGGATCCCTGGGCGGGCCCCTGGGCGGCGCCGATCAGGCTCAGCGGGCGGCGGGTCACGTCGGCGTAGATCTGCATGATCAGTTCGTTCCTGGTCAGCCCGCCGGCGATCACCAGTTCCCCGACGCTCACCCCGGCGCCCTCGAACGCGTCGATGATGACCCGGGTGCCGAACGCGGTGGCCTCGATCAGCGCCCGGTAGATCTCGTGCGCGCGGGTGGCCAGCGTCAGGCCGGCCACGACACCCGACAGGCGATGGTCGATGAGCACCGAGCGGTTTCCGTTCAGCCAGTCAAGCGCGATCAGCCCGTGGGCGCCGGGCGGCTGCCGGGCGGCCTCGGCCGACAGCAGGTCGTGCACGCTCATCCCGCGCCGGGCCGCCTCGGTTACGTAGGCCGGCGGTGTCGCCTGGTCGGCGAGCCAGGCGAAGATGTCGCCGACGCCGGTCTGGCCCGCCTCGTAGCCGTAGCGGCCCGCGACGATGCCGCCGTCCACCACCCCGCACATGCCGGGCACCTCGGCCAGTTTCGCGGCGTTCATCACGTGGCAGGTGGAGGTGCCCATGATGAGCACCATCTGGCCGGGCTCGATGGCGTTCCCGGCCGGCGGGGTCACGTGCGCGTCCACGTTGCCGACGGCGACCGCGATGCCCTCGGTCAGCCCGGTCCAGGCCGCGGCGCGCGCGGTGAGCGAGCCGGCCCGCGCGCCCAGCGGGGAGATCGGGTGCTCCAGCTTGTCCTCGGCGAAGCCGGCGAACCGCGGGTCCAGCGCGGCGAGGTACGCCCGGGAGGGGTAGTGGCCGTCCTGGCGGATGCCCTTGTACCCGGCGGTGCAGGCGTTGCGCGTCTCGGTGCCGCACAGCTGCCAGATGATCCAGTCGGCCGCCTCGATCCAGCGCTCGGCCCGCTGGTAGATCTCCGGGTCCTCGTCCAGCACCTGGAGCGCCTTGGCGTACTGCCACTCGCGGAGATCTTCCCGCCGTACCTGGCCAGCCACGGCTCGCCGCGCTCACGGGCCAGGGCGTTGATCCGGTCCGCCTGCCCCTGGGCGGCGTGGTGCTTCCACAGCTTCACGTAGGCGTGCGGGCGGGCGTCCAGGCCGGGGAACTGGCAGAGCGGGGTGCCGTCGCGAGTCACCGGGAGCGGCGTGGACGCGGTGAAATCGGTGCCGATGCCGATGATGCGCCCGGTGTCGATCCCCGCCTGGGCCAGCGCTGCCGGAACCGCCTCCCGCAGCACGTCGATGTAGTCTCCCGGATCCTGCAGGGCCCAGTCCGGCGGCAGCGGCTCGCCGGTGGCGGCAAGCTGCGCGTCCATCACGCCGTGCCGGTAGTCGTGGACGGCCGCGCCGAGTTCGGCACCGTCGCGCACCCGCACCACCACGGCCCGCCCGGACAGGGTGCCGTAGTCCACTCCGACCACGCACGGGTCCACGGCTGCCTGCTCAGCGGTCATGGATGCTGCCTCTCCTCTGCTCCGGCCCGCCGGCGCGAGCCGGGGGCGGTCGCGCTGGCGCGGGCGACCAGGTGGGGTGAGATCCGCAGGCAGGACACCGGCTGCGCGCGGCCGTCGATCATGTCGACCAGGGTGGCCAGGGCCCGCCGGCCCAGTTCGCCGAAGTCCTGGCGCACCGTGGTCAGCGGCGGCAGGAAGTACGCCGATTCCGGTATGTCGTCGAAGCCCACCACGCTGACGTCGCCAGGTACCTGGCGCCCGTGCTCGGCCAGTGCCCGCAGCAGCCCCAGCGCCATGTGGTCGTTCCCGCAGAACACCGCGGTGATCTCGGGGCTGGCGGCGATCCGCTGCCCGATCCGGTAGCCCGAGGGGCAGCCCCAGTCGCCGGACAGCAGTTCCGGCTCGGGGGCACCGGCCTTGGCCAGCGCGCTGCGCCAGCCGGAGATCCGCTCCTGGGCGTCCACCCACGAGGCGGGCCCGGCGATGTGGTGCACCGTGCGGTGACCGAGGTCAAGCAGGTAGCGCGTGGCCAGCGCGGCGCCGGCGGCGTTGTCCACGGCGGCGGAGGTGAGCGGCGTGTGGGTGCCGCAGCCCAGCGCGACCAGGGGCACGTGCGCGCGGACCCGGCTGCAGGCGGCCACCGCCGAGGTCGTCGGCGCGATCACGATGATCCCCTCGACGCCCTGGTCGAGGAACCGGTCCACCGCGCCGAGCACGCTGCGCCGGTCCAGGGCGGGCAGGCTGGCGATCGACACGAAATAGGAGTGCGCGGCGGCCCGCTCGATGCCGTAGAGCATGGAGGCGGGCCCGTACAGGGTGGTGTCGAAGCTGACCACGCCGAGCGTGCGGGTGCGCCGGGTGACCAGGGTGCGGGCGGCCGCGTTCGGCCGGTAGCCGAGTTCCGCGATCGCGGCGAGCACGCTGTCCCTGGTCTGCGGCTTGACGTTGGGGTGGGCGTTGAGCACCCGGGACACCGTCTGGTGGGACACGCCGGCCAGGCGTGCCACATCGGCCATGACGGGTGGCCGGGCCCGGCCCGCTCGTGCTCGCGCCATCGCGCGCCCTCCCTGGTCTGCCTGCGCCGATGGGAGTGCCCAGGTAGCGCTGGTTGCGCGAGTCCCGATCGGGCTGGCCCCCCCTCCGGCCCGCTGCCCTCCGGCTGCCAGAATTGTTACCGCTCACATCCCGCTGGGTCAACGGGGGGAGCCGCGCCGGGGGAAAAGCCTTGCCCCGAACCCGCTTGCCAGGCGCGGAAACCGGGCGCGGAAATTGTCAGAACTCGAAACCGCCGGGGCGGCCGTTGCGGTCCGCGATCAGCCCGGCCATGGTCGCCAGCGCGATCTCGGCCGGGGTCCGGGAGCCGATGTTCAGCCCGATCGGGCGGTGCACCCGGGCGATCTGCTCGTCCGGCACGCCCAGGGCCGCCAGGGCCGGGATGTGCGGGGCCGGGTGCCGGGGGTTGCCCAGGATGCCCACCCAGCGGGCCGGGCTGGCCAGCGCATCGCGCAGCACGTTCCCGAGTTCCGGCCGGTGGTGGTCGGTCACCACGATGTCGGTGGCCTCGTCGGCCAGCCCGGCCAGCGCGGTGGCCGCGGTGAGCCCGTCCAGGGCCGCGAGCCCGTCCGGTGCGGCATGGCCGTCAGGGCCGCCGGGGCCCGCGCCTGCCTCGCCGCTGCGCCCGGCCAGGCGCCCCGGGTCGGGGTCGATGAGCACCGGCCGGTAGCCGGCGTCCCTGGCGTACCCGAGCAGGAAGCGGGCCACCGGCGAGGTGAAGACCGCCACCAGCGTCCGTGTGCTGGGCGGCAGCGGCGCCCGGCCGTGGGCCACGTCGCAGGCCGGATCGGCGGGGTCGGCCGCTGCGGCGGGCTGGACGGAGATGGCGGTACCGGAATCGCTCATGCATCCGAGCTTGCCACGCCGCGCCAGGTGCGGCCAGCGGCCGCGCACCGCACCGCGGCCCCCGGCACGGATCACCGGCCGGGCCGCAGCCGCCCGGGGTCAGGGTCCGGGCATGAATGTGACAACGAGGGCCCCCTCTGGCGCCATGGTCAACATGTGCCATCACTCTGAACGAGGAATGTCGGCCCGATAATGCCTTGATTGTCCGGTTTGCTGGCCCAGCAAGGCCGGGCCAGGGGCACCAGATTCACATTCGTGGAACCTTGCGGGGCGGCGGATGGGCCCGCCCCGCCCGCACCGGGGCGCCGCGGGCCCCCGCGGCCAGCGAACCTGGCCGGCGGCGCCGGGGAGCGGAGGCTCTTACTGTGAGTAACATAATCACTACCAAATGTCGCTGCGGGTCACAGGGGGGCAGGTGCGGGTGACGGGGGTCGCGGCCGGCCGGGCCCGGGTGGCCCGGTGGCCGCGCCGGTCGATGGTGGTCCGGCTGTGGGCCGGGCTGGTCCTGTTCGCCGTGCTGCTCCTCGCCGCCGCGGTCCTCATCCACAACGGCGTCTCGCAGCAGGACAGGTCCGTGGACGGCCCGGTCGAGCGGCTGCACCCGCTGGAGGTCGCCAACCTTGAGGTACGCGCCGACTTCGCCCAGGCCCAGTCCGCGCTGCGCGCCCACCTGCTCACCGGGCAGGCCCGCTTCCTGGGCCTCTACCGCACGGACACGGAGGCGCTGACCCGCGCCCTTGCGCAGGCGCTGCACCTCGCGGCCGACGGCGAGCACCCGGCCGTCACGGCCGAGAACCGGGCGGCGCTGGCCTGGCTGCGCTACGCCGGCCTGACGGCGGCCCTGCGCCCGGGCAGCCCGGCGGTGACCAAGCTGACCGACCAGAGTGCCGACAGCGAGCAGAGTTTCTACCAGTCCAGCGACCGGCTGCAGGCGCGGCTGGCGGCCGAGGGCCGTGCCGCCGTCGCCAGCGGGGAGCACGCCGTGGACCACGCCGTCACCGTGGCCAGCGTGTTCGCCACGGTCGCTGCCCTGCTCGGGCTGGCCGCGGCGCTGGCCATCATCCATGGGGTCACCGGGCCGCTGCGCGGGCTGGTCGCGATCCTGCGCCGGCTGCACCGCCGGGGACCATGCCGCCCGTGCCCAGGTGACCGGGCCGGCCGAGATGCGGGAGGCCGCCCGGTCGCTGAACGCCCTCGCCGACGAGAGTGACCGGCTGCGCGCCCAGGAGACGGAGACCAGCCACCTGCGCGCGGTGGCGCGGGACACCGGGCTGCGGATCCGCGAGCACCTGCGGGTGGAGGACCTGCTGCTCGAGGCGAAGGACGCGATCGAGTCCGGTTTCGGGGCCGATATCGCCTACCTGCACATCAAGGGCGAGGGGGGGCTGGGCCTCCCGGTCGGGCACGAGCATGACTGGCTGCTGCGGGACAGCTACCTCACCATCATGCGGGGTGAGGGTGAAGCCCGGTTCCGTGAGCTGTTCCAGCGCAATGCGAGCCTGGTGTACCAGGACATCCCCGGCCCCGAGGGCGACCAGATGCCACCCCATGTCCGGGACGGGTTGCGTGCGGCGGGGGTGATCGCCGAGTTGCTCGTCCCGTTCGGGGCCGGCGCGGAACTGCTGGGCGTCCTTGTGGCCCTCCGGACGAGCCATGGGCGACCGTGGACCGAAGCCGAGGTCAGCGCGGTGGAGTCGGTGGCCGCCGACGTGGGCAGGGGGCTGCACCACGCCCGCCTGTACGAGGCCGAGAACCGCCTGGTCGACGAGCTGAGGGGGGTGGACCAGGTCAAGTCGGACTTCCTGGCGACCGTGTCGCACGAGCTGCGCACCCCGCTGACGAGCATCGCGGGGTACATCGAGATCCTCCGTGAGCACACCGCGGGGCCGCTCACCACCGCCCAGGAGCAGATGCTGGACTCGGTGGACCGCAACACCGCGCGGCTGCGGCACCTGATCGAGGACGTGCTCACCCTGTCGAAGATCGAATCGGGTGCGTTCACGTCCGTGATGCGGCCGGTGAGCCTGGCCGGGATCGTCGCCGCGGACGTCACCGCGCTGCAGCCGGCCGCCGCGGCCAAGGGCCTCGCGCTCACCCGGCAGGACTCGGATCACCGCCTGATGGTCAGCGGTGACGCCGGCCAGCTCGACCGGCTGGTGATGAACCTGCTGTCCAACGCGGTCAAGTTCACCCCCGCGGGGGGCAGCGTCAGCATCGGCACCGGGTGTGACGGCGACCTGGCCGTGCTGCGGATCAGCGACACCGGGATCGGCATCCCGCAGCCGGACCGGACGGAACTGTTCAGCCGGTTCTTCCGCGCGTCCAACGCGGTGGCGGAGTCGATCCCGGGCACCGGGCTGGGACTGGCCATCGTCCGCACGATCGTCGCCAACCACCACGGCGACCTGGACGTGGTGTCGGTGGAGGGCAAGGGCACCACGGTGACCGTCCGGATCCCGCTGCTCGTGGACGAGGAAGCCTGGCGGCCGTTGCCGGAGGTGCCGGTCAGCGGCGAGGGCAGGCACGGATGAGGCGGCGCGGCTCGATCATCAGCCAGCTCCTGGTCACGTTCTGCGTGTGCGCCGTGCTGATCGGCGTCGCGGCCGTGGCCGGGTTCGTCACCGTGGCCAACCAGAACCAGGCGACCAGGCAGGTCACCAACAGGTACACCGCGCTGCAGCGGACCAACAGCCAGCTGGAGACCGCCTTCGGCACCGCCACCTTCGCGGTGCTGTTCTACACCGAGACGCACCAGCGCGGTTTCCTGGCGCCGCTCGCCGCGGCCCGCACCGAGTTCGGCCGCGACCTGGCCGTGCTCCGCCGCGCGGCGACGCCAGCGGTCCGCGAGCAGATCGGCGTGCAGGCACGGCTCGGCGCGCAGTGGTTCGCCCTCGCGCCCCGCGTGGCGGCGGCCCGGGCCGGGACCCCGGCCGCGACGGCGCTGCTGGGCAACTCGGCCCGCCTGGGCACCGCGTTCGCCGGGGCCACCGCCGCCACCCAGCAGCGGCTGAACGCCAGCATCAACGCCCTCGCCGCGACGTCCAGGCAGCGCCTGGAGGGGAGGCTGGCCTGGAGCGGGGCCGCGCTGGCGGTCGCCGTGCTGCTGGTGCTGGCGGCCTCGCTGAGCACGGTGTACACGATCACCCGGCCGATGCGCCGGATCAGCGCGACCGTGCGCAGGCTGACCGCCGGCGACTACACCGCCCGGGCCCCGGTGTCCGGTTCGGCGGAGGTCCGCCAGGTCGCCGAGTCCATCAACATCCAGGCCGACGAGAGCGACCGGCTGCGGGCGGCCGAAGCGGAGAGCACCCGGCTGCGCGCCATGGCCAGGGAGGCCGGGCTGCGCATCCGGGAGCACCTGGTCGCCAGGGACGTGCTGCACGCCGCCAAGCTCACGGTGGAGCAGATCGTCGACGCCGACGTGGCGTACCTGCGGTTGCTGGAGGACGACCAGATCGGCTCGGTCGTCGGCCAGGCGCCGCGCTGGCTCGTCCCGGCCGACGTGATCAGGACGGTTCTCCCGCCCGGTGCCATAGACCATCTGCGGGCCCTGTTCCGCGCCCAGACCAGCCAGGTGATCCACGACCTGGCCGGCGGGGACACCGGCGAGATGCCACCGCAGCTCCGCCAGACGCTGCTCGAGGCCGGTGTCACGGCGCAGCTCATGACCCCGTTCGGGGTGGGCGGCGAACTGCTCGGCATCATCGTGCTGCAGCGCATGCAGGCCGGGCGCCCGTGGACCGCGGCCGAGGTGGACGCCATAGACTCGGTCGCCGCGGACCTCGGCCGCGGGCTCAACCACGCCCGGCTGTATGAGGCGGAGAACCGGCTGGTAGGGGATCTGAAAGCGCTCGACACCGCCAAGTCGAGCTTCTTCGCCACGGTGTCCCACGAGCTGCGTGCCCCGCTGACCACCATCGAGGGATACGTGGAGATGTTCGGGGACGGGGAGGCGGGCGAGGTCACCTCGCAGCAGCGCCAGATGCTGGAAGCCATCGACCGCAGCACCGTGCGGCTGCGCAACCTGGTGGACGACGTGTTCACCCTCGCCAAGCTGGAGTCCGGCGCGTTCACCACGGTGATGCGCCCGGTGGACCTGACCGACGTGATCCGGGCCGCCGCCGCCGCGGTGCTGCCGTCGGTGATCGCGGGCGAGCTTGCCCTCACGGTCAGTCCCACCGAGGGCGAGCTGATGGTCGACGGTGATGCCAGCCAGCTCGACCGTGTGGTGATCAACCTGCTGTCCAACTCGGTCAAGTTCACCCCGAAGGGCGGGTCCGTCGAGGTCTCCGCGTTCGCCGAGGGCAGGTCGGCGGTGATCCGGGTCAGCGACACCGGCATCGGCATCCCGGCCAGCGACCAGAAGGAGCTGTTCAACCGGTTCTTCCGGGCCTCCAACGCGACCGGGCGGTCCATCCCGGGCACCGGGCTCGGGCTGGCCATCGTCCGGATGATCGTGGTCAACCATGGCGGGGACATCGACCTCAAGTCCGCCGAGGGCGCCGGGACCACGGTGACCGTCTGGCTGCCGCTGCTGCCCCAGTCCCCTTAGCCGCCTGCGACGAGGGCGGCCACGGCGGTGCGCAGCGGGCCGAGGCGTGCCGACGCGGCTTCGCGGGCCGGTCGAGCGCGCGGCCGGCGGCCGGCTCGACCACCTCCAGGTAGGCCTTGAGCTTGGGCTCGGTGCCGCTGGGCCGGATCACCACCCGGGCGCCCGCCAGGTGGTAGGTGAGCACGTCGGACGGCGGCAGGCCGCCATGACCGGCCACCAGATCGGTGACCGACGGTCACCGGCGCGCCGGCCAGGGCGCCCGGCGGCCCGGCGCGGAGCCTGGCCATGACCTCGCGCCGGGGACCGCGTGGGCAGGGTGACCTGCGCGGTCAGGTGGACGCCGTGGGCGGTCTCCAGCGCGTCCCAGCGGTCCAGCAGGGTCTGCCCGGCCGCGCGGGCCGTGGCCGCCAGCGACAGCAGCGCCAGCGCCGCGCTCATGCCGTCCTTGTCGCGCACCGCGGCGGTGACGGCGTAGCCGAGCGCCTCCTCGTAGCCGAACACGAACCGCGAGCCGGGCACGCCGTCCGCGGCCCGGACGATCCACTTGAACCCGGTGAGCGTCTCCGCGTAGCGGGCCCCGGCCGCCGCGGCGATCTTGGACAGCAGGGTGGACGAGACCACGGTGGTCGCGACCAGCGCGCCGCGGCCGGTCCCGGCCGCCGCGGCTCCGCGGTCCAGCAGGTAGGCGCCGAGCAGCGCGCCGACCTGGTCGCCGGTCAGCGCCCGCCAGCCGCCGGCGGCGGCCGGGTCGGGCACCGCGACGGCCAGCCGGTCGCCGTCCGGGTCGTTGGCGACGACCAGGTCCGCGCCGGTCTCCCGGGCCAGCGCCAGCGCCAGGTCGAGGGCGCCGGGCTCCTCGGGGTTGGGGAACGCGACGGTCGGGAAGTCCGGGTCCGGCTCGGCCTGCGCGGCGACCACCTGCGGCGGCGGGAAGCCGGCCCGCTCGAACGCCCGCAGCGCCAGGCCGGCCGCGACGCCGTGCAGCGGCGTGTAGACGACCCGCAGCGACCGGGGGAGCCGCCGCGGGCCGGGCACGGCGGCCACGATGGCGTCCGAGGTAGGCGCTGGCGATCTCGTCGCCGAGCCTGCCGATCAGCGGGCTGTCCGCGGCGCGCGACCGGGACCTGGGACAGGTCGCCGATCCCGGCGATGGCGGCGCCGATCTGCTTGTCGACCGGCGGGATGATCTGCGCGCCGTCGCCGAGGTAGAGCTTGTAGCCGTTGTCAGCGGGCGGGTTGTGGCTGGCCGTGATCATGATCCCGGCGGCGGCGCCGCAGATGCCGGACGGCGAAGGCGAGCAACGGGGTCGGCTGCTGCGGCGGCAGCAGGTGCACCCGGATCCCGGCCCCGGCGAGCACCCGGGCGGCCTCGGCGGCGAACTCGCCGGACCGGTGCCGGGCATCGCAGCCGATGACCACGCCTGCCTCCGCCGCGCCCGGCCCGCCGTGGCCCTGCCGCAGCCACCCGGCCAGCGCGGCCGTGGTGGCGCGGACCACCGCCCGGTTCATCCGGTTCGGCCCCGCGCCGATCGGCGCCGCGCAGCCCCGCGGTGCCGAACTCCAGCCGGGCGGCGAACCGGTCGGCCAGGTCGGCCGCGGCCGCCTCGCCGCCGTCGGCGAGCAGCGCGCGCAGTTCGGCGCGGTCCCGTTCGTCGGGGTCGTCGGCGATCCAGCGCTCGGCCTGGGCCGCAGCCCGCCGCGCCGCCGATCATGGTCACCGGCCCGGCACGACGACGGGCAGCAGCCCGGCCAGCAGCGAGCCCATCCGCCCGGCGGCCGCCTGGCCGGCGGCGACCACCTCCAGATGATCGAGCCCGCTGGGCGGCCAGCCCCGCCGCCAGGTTGCTGACCAGCGAGATCGCCGAGCACCTCGGCGCCGAGGTGCCGGGCGGCGATGGCCTCGAGCACCGTGGACATCCCGACCAGGTCGGCGCCCAGCGTGCGCGAGCATCCGGATCTCGGCCGGGGTCTCGTAGTGCGGCCCGGGCATCGCCGCGTAGACGCCCTCGGCCAGGTCCGGGTCGGCCCGCCTGGCCAGCGCGCGCAGCCGGGCCGAGTACAGGTCGGTGAGGTCGGTGAACCGCGACGCGTAGCCCTCCGGCGGCGGGCTGCCGGCCAGCGGCGAGCGCCCGGTGAGGTTGAGGTGGTCGGCGATCAGCACCGGCTGCCCGACCTGGTAGCCCGCCCGGATCCCGCCGGCCGCGTTGGTGAGCACCACGACCCGGCAGCCCGGCCGCCACCGCGGTCCGCACGCCGTGCACCACGGTGGCCACCGGCGTGCCCCTCGTACAGGTGCACCCGGCCGAGGAAGACGAGGGCACGCACGTTGCCCACCAGCAGCGAGCGGACCGTGGGGGAGTGCCCGCCGACCGTCGGCTGGCGGAAAGCCGCCGAGCGCGGACGAGCGCGACCTCTGCCCCGGCGGCGCCGAGGGCGTCCGCCGCCGGTGCCCAGCCCGAGCCGAGCACCACGGCCACGTCGTGCCGCGGCTGGCCGGTCAGCTCCGCCAGCAGGGCGGCACTGGCCCGCGCCTCCCGGTACGGATCCGGGCTCACGGTGGGCGCTGTCATGCCTTGACGTAAGGCTTGCCGTCGGCGGCGGGCGGCCGCACCCGTCCCACCAGCCCGGCCACGGCGATGATCGTCGCCACGTACGGCGCCATCAGCAGGATGAACGAAGAGACCGGCACCCGCAGGACGGACAGCTCGGTCTGCAACTGGAAGCTGAACCCGAACAGCAGCGCCGCCGCCACCGAGCCGAGCGGCGTCCAGCGCCCGAAGATCATGGCGGCGAGCGCGATGTACCCGAAGCCCGAGCTGATGTCCGAGGTGAAGAAGCCGACCGAGCCGACCGTCAGGTACGCCCCGCCGATCCCGGCGACCAGGCCGCCGAGGATGACGTTGCGGTACCTCGTCCACAGCACCCTGATGCCGACTGTGTCGGCCGCGGTCGGATGCTCGCCGACCGCGCGCACCCGCAGCCCCCAGCGGGTCCGGAACAGGGCGATCTGGATCACCAGGATCAGCGCGTAGGTGATGTAGAGGAAGACGTTCGAGTCGAAGAAGACCGGCCCGATGATCGGTATGTTGCCGAGCACGGGGATCTTGAGGGTGCCGAACGTGTTGCCGGCGTTGAAGGTGGTGGCGTAAGGGACCATGACCCGGTCGTACAGGTAGTTGGTCAGCCCGAGCGCGATCACGTTGAGCACCACGCCGACGATGATCTGGTCCACCAGGAACATGATCGCGAATATGGCGAGTATCGCGCCGACCAGGCCGCCGGCCAGCGACCCGCCGATCAGCCCGAGCCAGACCCCGCCGGTGACGCTGGCCACGGCCGCCGCGACGAACGCGCCGGTGAGCAGCTGGCCCTCGATCGCGATGTTGATGACACCGGACCGCTCGCCCAGCAAGCCGGCCATGGCGCCGAGCATCAGCGGAATGGACGCGGTCAGGGTCCCCTGCAGCAGGTCGACGACCTGGAGCGGGCCGACCGAGTTGCCGGCGTCCGCCCAGGCCAGCAGCGACACCAGGAAGCAGAGCAGCGCGATCGCGATGGTGAGCCGCTTGCCCCAGCGAGGAGAGGTCGACGACGGCCCGCAGGATGCCCAGGCCGATCGAGATCACGCCGAGCAGGTAGGCCGTCAGCGCCCCGGGAACGTGGATCCCCGGCAGTTTCGGCGTGGCACCGGGCAGGGACAGCGCGAAGACGGCGTCGCCGCGGTGTGCGAAGAGGCCGAAGACGAAGATGTCGATCAGGCCGAGCAGGATGAACGTGCCCGCGGCGAGGTACCTGCGGTTTATCGAGACCGGTGCGCGAACCGGGGTGAGGGGCCAGAGTGGTGGTCATCCCGACCATCCCTTCGACGCGACGGCCTGTGGGCCAGCGCCGCCGCTGCTCCGCAGCCGGAACAGCAGCCGGATCAGCGGCGGTGCGGCGACGAAGCAGCACGATCAGGGCCTCGATGACGTTGGTGACATCGGCGGGGACGCCGGTGGCGGCCTCCATGACCGTGCCGCCGGCGTTCATCGCGCCGAACAGCAGCCCGGCGAGGACCACGCCCAGCGGCCTGGCCCGGCCGAGCAGCGCGACCGTGATGCCGTCGAAGCCGTACGTGCCGTAGCTGTTGAACGTCAGCGGCGCCGTCTGGCCCTGCACGATCGTGGTCGCCGACAGGCCGGCGAGGCCGCCGGCGATCAGGAACGCGAGCACCCAGACCCGCTCCACCCTGATGCCGGCGCTGCGCGCCGCGCTCGGGCTCGCGCCCACGGTCCGGAACTCGAAGCCCAGCGTGCTGCGCGAGAGCAGCCACCATGTCCCGGCCGCGGCGGCCAGCGCGATCAGGAACCCGACGCCGACCTGCGGTGGTGGCCCGCCGACGTGCGGCAGCGTCGCGTTTCCCGTCGATGTTCGGTGCGACCGCGTTGGTCTGGCCCGGTGCCTGCATGAGCGACGGGCTGGACAGCAGGAAGGTCAGCAGGTTGTACATGACGTAGTTGAGCATGATCGTGAGGATGACCTCGTGCGCCCCGGTTCGCGCCTTGATCTCGCCCACGATCCAGCCGATCGCCGCGCCGCCGACGAAGGCGCCGATGATGCAGACGATCGCGTGCAGCACGATCGGCAGGTTGACCGCGTAACCCAGCCAGGTCGCGACGAGAGCGCCGCCGATCCACTGGCCCGCCGCGCCGATGTTGAACATCCCGGCCCGGAAACATACCGCCACCGACAACCCGGTAAGGATCAGCGGGGTGGCCTCGAACGCGGTCAGCGACAGTGGATAGAAGATCGCCGCGATCGAACCGCCGTGGAAGGCGGCCGAGATCGTCCCCGGGCTGAATATCGAGCCCTCGAACAGCGCCGAGTAGGCCGCGGACACCGAATCCCAGGTGGCCGAGAACGCGGTGCCCGGCGCGTAGCCGAACGAGTCCCAGGCGCGCAGCACCACCGGGTCGCTCGCCACGATCAGCACGGCGCCGACCAGCAGGGCCACGAACGACGGCCAGGATGGTGATGACGACCGAGTGGCCCTCGGTCACCGCCTGAATGATCGCGTGGCCGGTCAGCGGCTGCCGGCCACGCGGCCTCGCCCGGCGTGGGCTCGCCCGCGTCCTCCACGGTGGTGGTCGCTCGTCGCTACGTAAGGCTCTGCGGAGGGCTCTGCGGGGGGCTCTGCCTCATGTTGGTCAGTCATGGCTCGGCTCCTGGGCTGGTACTGGCGTCTCCGGTTCGCCCTCTCGGCTCCCGGAGCGCCTTCGAGTCGGGGCGGCGGATCCCGTCCCTTCGCCGGCCATCAGCAGACCGAGCTCCTGTTCGGGGATGGTGGGCGGGCAGAACGCGACGATCTGGCCCTCGTACATGACCGCGATGCGGTCGGCCAGGGCGTAGATCTCGTCGAGCTCGGAGGAGACGATCAGCACCGCTACGCCCTCGTCCCGCTGGGCGACGAGGCGCTTGTGCACGAACTCGATCGAGCCGACGTCCAGGCCTCTGGTCGGCTGGCTGACGATCATCAGCTTGACGTCCCGGCTCATCTCCCGGGCGACCACGACCTTCTGCTGGTTGCCGCCAGACAGCGTCCCGGCCGGCGTTGTGGTGGACGTGGTCCGCACGTCATACTCCTCGACACGCTTGACCGCCGATTCCCGGATGGCGTCCAGGTTCAGCGCCAGGCCGGAGGCGTACGGCGGCTGATCGTAGATGTCGAGTACGAGGTTGTCGGCGACCGAGAAGTCAGCCACCAGGCCGTCCTCCGACCGGTCCTCCGGGACGTAGCCGATGCCCGCGTGCAGCCGGGCGCGGGTCGAGGCGTGGCTCAGGTCGGTGCCGTTCAGGCGCACCGAGCCGGTCGAGGGCCGCAGGCCCATGAGCGCCTCGCACAGCTCGGTCTGGCCGTTCCCCTGAACGCCGGCCACGCCCAGGATCTCACCGGCCCGCACCTGGAAGGACACGTCGCGCACCGACTGCTCGCCGCGCTCCCCCTCCACGCTCAGGTCCTGGACGTCAAGCACCACGTCGCCCGGCTTGGCCGGTTCCTTGCTCACCCGCAGCTGGACCGCCCGGCCGACCATCAACGACGCGAGCTCGGTAGCTGGTGGTGGACGGCGGCCGCTCCCCGACGACCTTTCCGCGCCTGATGACCGTGATCGTGTCGGCGATCGCCTGGACCTCTTTGAGCTTGTGCGAGATGAAGATGATCGACCGCCCGCCCTCGCGCAGCTCGCGCATGATCCGGAACAGGTCCTCGGTCTCGCCGGGGGTCAGCACGGCGGTGGGCTCGTCGAGGACGAGCACCCTGCGCGTCGCGGAGCAGCGCCTTGATGATCTCGACCCGCTGCTGCACGCCGACCGGCAGGTCCTCCACGAGGGCGTCGGGGTCCACGCGCAGGCCGAACCGCTCGGAGAGCTCGAGCACGTCACGGCGCGCCCTGCGCCGGTCGAGCAGGCCGAATGACGGCAGGCCGAATGGCCCCTTGCGCACCGGCTCGCTGCCGAGCGTGACGTTCTCGGCCACGGTGAAGACCGGCACCAGCATGAAGTGCTGATGCACCATGCCGATCTTGGCCCGGATCGCGTCCCTGGGCGAGTGGATGGCGACCGGCTTGTCGTCGAGCAGGATCTCGCCCTCGTCGGGCTGCACGAGCCCGTAGAGCACGTTCATCAGCGTGGTCTTGCCCGCGCCGTTCTCCCCGAGCAGGGCGCGGATCTCGCCGGGCTGGATGACCAGGTCGATGTGATCGTTGGCGACCAGGCTCCCGAAGCGCTTTCGTGATGCCGCGCAACTCAAGTTTCACCGGCAGCCACCCTCCAGCCGATTCTGGTCAGTGTCCCCGGCCGTTGCCGGGGACACTGACCAGCTTGACGGTAACTTCTTGGCTGGTGCCCTGGCTACACAGGGCTCTTGGTGGCGGGAACGATCTTGCCGCTGATGATGGCCTGCTTCACCGTGTTGAGCTCGCTCTGGAGCGACGCGGGCACCTTGCTCGCCCAGTCGTGGTACGGCGCCAGCACGGCCCCGCCGTTGGCGAGCGTGCCGACGTAAGCTGCCGCCACTGTGGCCATGAGCGGCGAGGAGCACGGCGGTCTTCACCGCGGTGCTGATGCCCTTCTCCACGCTGGTGATGAAGTACTTGCAGTAGGTCGCGGCGCTGACGCAGCCGTCGGTGTCCACCCAGAACATGGAGACGTTCTTGCCGGAGCTGTCGGCGGTCTGGACCGCCTTCGCCGAGCCGAGCCCGACACCGCCCGCCACCGGGAAGATGATGTCGGCGCCATCGCTGATGAACGTGTTGGCGATGGTCTGGCCCGCGGTGATGTTGGTGAAGCTGCCCGCGAACGTGCCGTTCTGGCTCGGCTCGCTCCAGCCGAGCACCTGGACATGGGTGTGGTGCTGCTTGTTGTAGTACTGCACGCCGTCCCAGAAGCCGTCCATGTAGATCGTGACCGTGCCGAACTTCTCACCGCCGTAGGTGGCCACCTTGCCGGTCTTGGTCATCCCGGCCGCCAGGTAGCCGCCGAGGAAGGCGTCCTGCACGGTGTTGAACACCAGCTGGTTGACGTTGTTGGCGATCGGCGGATGGGCCTTGGTTGACAGGCAGAAGGAGGCGTACGAGCAGTCCACGATCGCGAACTTCTGCTTCGGGTTGGCCTGGGCAGCGGCCTCGGTCGCCGGGCCCATCAGGAAGCCGACGGTGACGATGATCCCGCACTTCTGGCCGATGAACGTGCTGATGTTCTTGGCGTAGTCGGACGTGGTGGTGGACGGCAGGTACTTGACCGTGATGTTCGTGTCGGTGGCCGCGGCCGCCTGCATGCCCGCCCACGAGGACTGGTTGAACGACTTGTCGTTGATGCCGCCGGTGTCGGTGACCATGCAGCCCGTGAACTTGGCCGCGGTCGTGCCCGAGCCCGAGACGGGTCGACGAAGAGCTGGGCTTGGCGCACCCCGTGGCGACCAAGGCTACCGCTGCCAGCGCAGCGGCGACCTGGAAAGCTTTTCTCACTTACTACCTCCTCTTTCGGGGCGCCTGTCGCCGCCCGCTCCGGGAGCGGTTTTCGACGTTCTCATCGCCGGCCCCCTTCTGTCCCCCGGAGCGACAGGGGCGAGAAGATCCCAGGCACCCTGCGTCGGGATGATCGCAGGCTAGACCTGGTCCGCCGTCCGGGGAAGGTCGCGGGCAGCGATCGCAGGCGCCGTTGCCAAATCGCAACCGGAAGTTCAGGAGAACGACAGCGGCGGCCGGGATTGCTGAGCGAACGCCCCCGGCCAGCGGACGGCTTCCCCCGCCGGGCCAGCCCGGGGGCCCGGGGATGCCGCTGTTATCGTGACGGTCTGGAGGGGTGCCATGGCTATCGACTGGCCAGCGCTGCGGTCCGCCGCGGCACAGATGACGCAGCGGGCCCACGCGCCGTACTCGCGGCTGCGCGTGGGGGCCGCGGGCGTGACCAGCGACGGCAGGGTCGTGACCGGCTGCAACGTGGAGAACGCCTCCTACGGGCTCACCCTGTGTGCCGAATGCGGCCTGGTCTCCGCCCTGCACGCCAGCGGCGGTGGCACCCTCGCGGCGGTGAGCGTGGCCGCTGGCGACGGCCAGCGGCTGCTGCCCTGCGGGCGGTGCCGCCAGTTGCTCATGGAGGCGGGCGGGCCCGGCCTGCTGGTGGACACCGCGGCCGGCCCGGCCGAGCTGGCCCGGCTGCTGCCCTCCCCGTTCACCGGCACCGACCTGGCCGAGCGCGCGGGCAAGGATGGCTGAGCCGGCGCGCCCCGGGTCCCGGCCGGGCGGCCGAGCGGCCGGCCGGTCCGCCCGCTGCGGTGGACCTTATTAGGGCCAAACGAGACGGCGTGCCGCTGTCCGGCCACGAGATCGACTGGCTGATCGGGGCTTACCTGCGTGGCGAGGTGGCGGAGGAGCAGATGTCGGCCCTGCTCATGGCCATCTACTTCCGGGGCCTGGAGCCGGCCGAACTGCGCGCCTGGACCGGGGCGATGATCGATTCCGGGGAGCGGCTCGATCTGTCCGGAGTGGGCCTGCCCACCGTGGACAAGCACTCCACCGGCGGGGTCGGTGACAAGGTCTCGCTGATCCTCGCCCCGCTGGTGGCGGCGTGCGGCGCCGCGGTCCCGCAACTGTCCGGCCGTGGCCTCGGCCACACCGGCGGCACCCTGGACAAGCTGGAGTCGATTCCCGGGTGGCGGGCCGCCCTGTCGCACGGCGAGATGCTCGTCGTGCTCCGCGACAGTCGGCTGCGTCATCAGCGCCGCAGGCCCCGGCCTGGCCCCCGCCGACCGGCGGCTCTACGCGCTGCGGGACGTGACCGGGACGGTCGAGTCGATCCCGCTCATCGCCAGTTCGATCATGTCGAAGAAGATCGCCGAGGGGACCGGGGCGCTGGTGCTCGACGTCAAGGTCGGCAACGGCGCCTTCATGCGCCGAGGAGGCCGACGCCAGGCTGCTGGCGCAGACCATGGTGACGCTCGGCGACGAGCACGGGGTCCGCACCACCGCGCTGCTCACCAGGATGGACACGCCGCTCGGCCGGGCCGTGGGCAACGCGGTCGAGGTCGAGGAGTCGGTCGCCACGCTGTCCGGGTACGGGCCACCGGACCTGGTCGAGGTGATGCTCGCCCTGGCCGCCGAGATGCTGCGGCTGGTGGGTGTGGCCGCCGACCCGGCGGCGGTGCTCGCCGGACGGAACGGGCGCTTGCTCCGCTACCGGGACATGATCGCCGCGCAGGGCGGCGACCCGGACGCGCCGCTGCCGGTGGCCCGGCACACCCGGACGCTGGCCGCGCCAGGCACTGGGTTCCTGGTGCGGCTCGACGCGCGCGGGGTCGGCAACGCCGCCTGGCGGCTGGGCGCGGGCCGGGCGCGCAAGGAGGACCCGGTGAGCGCGGCCGCGGGCGTGCTGTGCCTCGCCAAGCCCGGGGACTGGGTGGACGAGGAGCAGCCGCTGCTGGAACTGCGCACCGACGACGAGTCCCGGTTCGAGCGCGGCGCTGGACGCCCTCGGTGACGCCATCGAGATCGGCCCGGAAGGCCCGGAGGAGCTTCCGCCGGTCATCGACCGCGTGGGCAACTGAGAACCCGGTCGAGCGGTAGGCGGATAGAGAAACCAGCATTTCGCCGCGCGCGCAGGCGCCGGGCCGAACGCCGCACAGCGCTGCCGCGCGCCTCCGGCACGACGCAGCCCCAGGCGCCGTTGCGGTGTCCCGGCGCCGAGGACCAGCCTCCCCTCTGCCAATTTGCGCGCCTCGGCACGACCATGCGCAGCGCCCGCGAGGGGCCGATAACTCTGTGTGAGAATGGGCGAATGTCGCCCAGCTTGGATGAGATCCGCGCCGCTCCCAAGGTGCTGCTTCACGATCATCTCGATGGCGGCCTGCGCGCGGCCACGGTCGTGGACCTGGCCCCGCGATCGGCTACGACCGCCTGCCCTCGGACGACGTGGCCGAGGTCGCGATGTGGCTCCAGCGCGGCGCCAACCGCGGTCACCTCAACCTCTACCTGGACGCCTTCCAGCACACGGTGGCGGTCATGCAGACCCGCGACGCCCTGGTCCGGGTGGCGGCCGAGTGCGCGGAGGACCTGGCCGCCGACGGTGTGGTCTACGCAGAGGTCAGGTTCGCCCCGGAACTGCACGTGGCGGGCGGGCTGAGCCTCGACGAGGTGGTCGAGGCGGTGCTCGAGGGCTTCCGCGCTCGGCAGCGACGGGCCGTGGCATCACCGTGTACGCCCTGCTCACCGCCATGCGCACGGCGGCGCGCTCGCTGGAGATCGCCGAACTCGCGGTGCGGTACCGCGACCGGGGCGTGGCCGGGTTCGACATCGCCGGCGCGGAGGCGGGCTGGCCGCCCAGCCGCCACCTCGACGCCTTCCAGTACGTGGCGCGGGAGAACTTCCACATCACGATCCACGCCGGCGAGGGCTTCGGGCTCCCGTCGATCTGGGAGGCGCTGCAGTGGTGCGGCGCCGAGCGCCTCGGCCACGGGGTGCGCATCGTGGACGACATCGAGGTCACCCCCGACGGCTCCGTGGAGCTCGGCCGGCTCGCCAGCTACGTGCGGGACCGGCGGATCCCGCTGGAGATGTGCCCGACCTCCAACGTGCAGACCGGCGCCGCGCCGTCGATCGAGGAGCACCCGATCCGGCTGCTGCGCCAGCTCTCCTTCCGGGTCACCGTGAACACCGACAACCGGCTGATGAGCGGCGTCACCCTGTCCTCGGAGTTCCACCGGCTCGTCGAGGCCTTCGGCTACGGCTGGTCGGACATCGAGTGGCTCACGATCAACGCGATGAAGAGCGCGTTCGGCCACTTCGACGAGCGGCTGCACATCATCAACACGGTGATCAAGCCGGGGTTCGCCACCGCCCGGGCGGCCAGCGACTCGGTGGTCCGGATGCCCGGCCTGAGGAGGTAGCGACGGTGCCTGCCAGCGACGACGGTGCACCGGGACGGCGGCGCCGGGGTGGCCAGGACGACCGGCGGCGGGCCGTCCGGGGCGGTGCTGACCGGGCGTGACCGCGCCCCCGGTGCCCGGCACCAGCGGCGCGCTTGCCTCCGACGCGGCGCTGCGCCGGGCGCTGCACGGGCTGCCCGGCGTGGACCAGGTCGGCGCGCAGGAGCGGGCCGCCGCCCTGGCGACCAGGTCCATCAAGCGCGAGGCCAAGCTGTGGGCGCTGGACATGGCGGTCCGGATGGTCGACCTCACCACGCTGGAGGGCGCGGACACGCCCGGCAAGGTCCGGGGCCTGTGCGCCAAGGCGCGCCAGCCCGATCCGGCCGACCCGGCGGTCCCGCCGGTCGCCGCCGTGTGCGTGTACCCGGACCTGGTCGCCGTCGCGCGCGAGCGAGGTGGCGGGCAGCGGCGTCGCGGTCGCCTCGGTGGCGACCGCGTTCCCGTCCGGGCGCGCCTCGCTCGCGGTGAAGCTCGCCGACGTCGCGGACGCGGTGGACGCGGGCGCCGACGAGGTGGACATGGTCATCGACCGCGGCGCGTTCCTGGCCGGCCGGTACGCGCAGGTCTACGAGGAGGTGCGCGCGGTCCGCGAGGCGTGCGGGCCCGGCGCACCTGAAGGTGATCCTGGAGACCGGCGAGCTGGCCACGCTGGACAACGTCTCCCGCGCCGCCTGGCTGGTCATGCTGGCCGGCGCCGACTTCATCAAGACGTCGACCGGGAAGATGCAGCCCGCCGCGACGCCGCCGGTGGCGCTGGTCATGCTGTCGGCCGTGCGGGACTTCGCCGGCGGCGACCGGCCGCCGGGTCGGCGTCAAGGTCGCGGGCGGCGTGCGGACCGCCAAGGACGCCATCCGCTACCTGGTGCTGGTCCGGGAGACCGCCGGGCCGGACTGGCTGACCCCGGACTACTTCCGCATCGGCGCCTCCAGCCTGCTCAACGACCTGCTCATGCAGCGCAGCAAGCAGCTCACCGGCGTCTACGCCGGCCCCGACTACTTCACCCTGGACTGATCGCCGGCTTACCGCTTGATCGCGAGGAAGACGGGGCCGCCGCCAACCTTGATTCCCGCACCCGCCTTGTTCGTGGCAATGGTGATCGGGGTCACCGAGGCGTTTGCGCCGTTCGCGACGAAGGCGGTCCTGCCGCTCGGCGCGATGACGATCGACCGCGGGAAGCTCCCCACCTTGATCGGCGCGCCTGGCACGCCGGTGGCCACATCGACCGGGGTCACCGTGCCCGGGCTGAAGCCGACCACGTAGGCGGTCGCGCTGTCCGGCGTGAACGCGATGGCGATCGGTTCCGTGCCCACGGTGATCGGCGGCCGGCGGTGTTCGTGGCCGTGTCGATCGGGGTCACCGTGTCCGACCCGAGGTTCGCGACGTAGGCGGTCTGGCCGTCGGGGCTGATCACGATGGCGCGCGGGCCGGTGCCGACGGTGATCGCCGGGCCGGCGGTGTTCGTGGCCGTGTCGATCGGGGTGACCGTGTCCCCGGTGCCCGAGTTGTAGTTGGCGACGTACGCGGTCTGGCCGTCATGGGTGATCGCGATGGCCAGCGGTCCCGTCCCGACCTGGATCGCCGGCAGCGCCTTGCCGGTGGCGATGTCGACCGGGGTGACCGTGCTACCGCCGTTGTCGGTGACGTACGCGGTCTTGCCGTTCGGGGTGATCGCGATGCCCGCGGGGCCCGTGCCCACCTTGATCGGCTTGCCGGCCTCGTTCGTGGCCGTGCTGATCGGGAGCACGGTGTCGGACGTGGCGTTCGCGACGTAGGCGGTCTTGCCGTTCGGCGTGATCGCGATGGCGGCGGGGTCGCCGCCGACCGGGATCGCCTGCAGCGCCTTGTTGGTGGCGGTGTCGATCGGGGTGACCGTGTAGTCCGTCTCGTCGGCGACGTACGCGGTCGCCCCGTCCGGGGTGATCGCGATGAGGTCCGCGTGGTTGCCGATCTCGATCTGCGGGCCGGGCCTGCGAGTGGCGACCGTGATGGGCGTGACCGTGCCGGAGTTGTCGCAGGCGACATAGACGACCGCCGGTGCGGCCGCCGTCCCCGGTGCCGCAGCGGTACCGGGCCGCCCCGCCGCCTGTGCCCGGGCCGGGCCGCCGGCCAGCGCGGTCGCCGTTGCCAGCGCCGCCGCAGCCCCGGTGAGAAGGATCCGGGCCGACCTGTTATGCCTGCTCATGACCGCCATTCGCATCGGGTGTCCCCTCAGGCTCCACGTCCGTTGATTCCGCCGAGCCCCCCCGCCGCCGCTGTGCGCCGCACAGGCCGGCCCTCTTTTAGGACGCGTCAGCGGCGAGGCCGGACTACCGGGCCACAGTGAATTAAAGTGCCGCCCCGCCACAGCGCCGGCCGCGTCGTCGCCCGGGACGCCCCGCCCCGCGTGGGCAGGCTGCCGGCGGGGTAGGTTGGCGGCGCGGAGATAAGTGGAGGCCAGGCGCATATGGGCGGTAAGGCAGCCTCGCCGGTCGCGGCCGGGGCAACGGGCCAGGAACTGGGGACCGGCGCGGAGTGGGAGTACGCCTCCGCACCGGAATCGCGCGACATCGTCACCATCCGGCCCGAGTACGGGCTGTTCGTCGACGGGGACTTCGCCGCGCCGCGGAGCGGGGAGCACTTCGCCACGGTCAACCCGGCCTCCGAGGAGCCCCTGGCCAGCGTCGCCCAGGCGGGCCAGGAGGATGTGGACCTGGCGGTCGCGTCGGCCCGCAGGGCCTACGACGAGTCCTGGGGCACCATGCCCGGCCGGGAACGGGCCAAGTACCTGTACCGGATCGCCCGGGTCATCCAGGAGCGGGCCCGCGAGTTCGCGGTGCTGGAGAGCCTGGACAACGGCAAGCCGATCAAGGAATCGCGGGACGTGGACATCCCGCTGGCGGCGGCGCACTTCTTCTACCACGCGGGCTGGGCGGACAAGCTCGGCTACGCCGGGTTCGGCCCGTCCCCGCGCCCGGTCGGCGTGGCGGGCCAGGTCATCCCGTGGAACTTCCCGCTGCTGATGGCGGCCTGGAAGCTGGCGCCCGCGCTCGCCACCGGCAACACCTGCGTGCTCAAGCCGGCCGAGACCACGCCGCTGTCGGCGCTGCTGCTCGCCGAGGTGATCCGCGAGGCCGGCCTGCCTCCCGGCACGGTCAACATCATCACCGGGGACGGCCGCACCGGGCGTGACCTCGTCGCCCATCCGGGCGTGGACAAGATCGCCTTCACCGGCTCCACCGAGGTGGGCAAGGAGATACAGCGGGCGATCGCCGGCACCGGCAAGCGGCTCACCCTGGAACTGGGCGGCAAGGCCGCGAACATCGTGTTCGACGACGCGCCGATCGACCAGGCGGTCGAGGGCATCGTCAACGGGATCTTCTTCAACCAGGGCCATGTGTGCTGCGCCGGGTCCCGGCTGCTGGCCCAGGAGTCGATCGCGGACACCCTGCTGGACCGGCTCAAGGCGCGGCTGGAGACGCTGCGCCTGGGGGACCCGCTGGACAAGAACACCGACATCGGGGCGATCAACTCGCGGGAACAGCTCGACAAGATCACCAGCCTGGCCGCGGCCGGCGAGGCCGAGGGGCGGCCAGCGCTGGTCGCCGGTGTGCCCGCTGCCCGCCCGCGGCTACTGGTTCCCGCCGACCGTGTTCAGCGGGGTGAGCCAGTCGCACCGGATCGCGCGCGAGGAGATCTTCGGGCCGGTCCTGTCGGTGCTCACGTTCCGCACCCCGGACGAGGCCGTGGCCAAGGCCAACAACACCCCGTACGGGCTGTCCGCCGGGGTCTGGACGGAGAAGGGCAGCCGGATCCTCGCCATGGCACAACAGTTGCGCGCGGGTGTGGTCTGGGCCAACACCTACAACAGGTTCGACCCGGCCAGCCCGTTCGGCGGGTACCAGGAATCCGGGTTCGGGCGGGAGGGCGGCCGGACCGGCCTGGCCGCGTACCTCCATGCCTGACAAACCACGGCGGGGCCCGCAAGAGCCGCCGCCGCAAGCGGCCAAGGCTCCCGCAAGCCCGCCGCCGACGGCTCCGCTCTTCCCGCCCCCGCGCTCTCCTCCGCCCGCCCCCGCGACGGATCGCGCCCGCCCCCGGCCGGGGCGCCGCCCCCGGGCTAGTGCCGCCCGAGGCCAGCCAGCCCGCCAAGCCGGGCGAGGCTGCCCCGGCGAGCGGGGCCGGCCCGGCGCGGCCGGTCACGGAACCCGGGCCCGGCTGGACGTGCGCAAGACCTACAAGCTGTTCATCGGGGGCGCGTTCCCCCGCTCTGAGTCCGGCCGCTCGTACCCGGTCGCCGGGCCGGACGGCACGCTGCTGGCCCACGCCGCGCGTGCCTCGCGCAAGGATGCCAGGGACGCCGTGGTCGCCGCGCGGAAGGCGGTATCCGGCTGGTCCGGCGCGACCGCCTACAACCGGGGCCAGGTGCTTTACCGGGTCGCGGAACTGCTGCAGGGCCGGGAGGCACAGTTCGCCGCGACGAGAGCGTAAAGAATGAGGGACTTTCGCGCGCGGGAGGCCGACGCGGACCGTCAGCCGCCGCGATCGACCGTTGGGTCTGGTATCGCGGGCTGGCCGGACAAGGTCGCTCAGGTGGCGGGGGCGGCCAACCCGGTCGCCGGGCCGTACTTCAACTTCAGCGTGCCCGAGCCGACCGGCGTGGTGGCGGTTATCGCGCCGCCAGCGTCCGGCCTGCTCGGCCTCGTCAGCGTGCTCGCGCCGGTGATCGCGACCGGCAACACCGCGGTCGTGGTGGCCAGCGAGCTCGCGCCGCTGCCCGCGATCACGCTGACCGAGGTGCTGGCGACCTCGGACGTGCCCGCCGGGGTGGTGAACGTGCTGACCGGGTACGCCGCCGAGCTGGCGCCGGTGCTGGCCGCGCACATGGACGTGAACGCGATCGACCTCACCGGCGTGGCCGCCGAGGGACGGGCCGAGCTGGAGCGGCTCGCGGCCGGCAACGTCAAGCGGGTGTTCGCCGCCGAGGAGGACTGGGCGGCGCCGCCGTCCCCGGCGCGGATGCTCGCCTTCCTGGAGATCAAGACCGTCTGGCACCCGGTCGGGGTCTAGAACGGAGTGACAGATGCCCGATGAGCCGGTTATTTCCGTCCGGGGCGAGGCCCTCGTCGAGGTCGAGCCCGAGATCGCGGTCGTCTGGGTCACGGTGATGGCGCGTGACCGGGAGCGGCGCCGGGCGGTGGACCTGCTGGCCGAGCGGACCACGCGGATCACCGCCGAGATCAAGGGGTACGGCGAGGCGGTCGAGAAGCTGGAAAGCGGCCGGTGAGCGTCCAGCCCGTAGTTCAAGGAGGGCAAGCCAGGGAGCGGATCACCGGGTACGTCGCCCAGGCGGGCCTGACCGTGACCGTCGCGGGACTTCGACGTGCTCGGCGACATGCGTCGCCGGCCTGGCCGACCAGAGATGGTCGCGGTGCACCGGCCGGAGTGGCGGCTGCGGCCGGACAGCCCGGTGTACCGCGAGGCGCGGCTGGCGGCGGCGAGGGATGCCACACAGCGGGCCCGGGAGTACGCGGAGGCGTTCGGCGGAACGGTGACCGGGCTTGTCGAGGCGGCCGACACCGGACTGCTCGACCGAGGCGCGGCCGCGTGGCGTTCGCGGCCGGCAGCGTCCGGGCGTACGCCTCGGCGCAGGTCGCCGTACGAGGGCCCGAGTTCGACTTCGAGCCCGCCAAGCAGACCGTGACCGCCCAGGTCGAGGCGCGGTACACGATGACCGCCCCGCAGTTCGGCACCTGACACCCAGGCACCTGGCCCCCCGATATCGCGCGACCGCCGGCTCGCACCTGCCCCGGGTTTACCCCGGCGCGTGCCGCGGCAGCGCCCCCGGCGCCGCCGCACACGACGCGTCGCTACCGTCCTGGCGCCGCGCGTGTTTTACCCGGCGATGTCCTTGTCCCTACTTTGGCGCAATGTTAGGAATGGATGTCGCCCCACCCGGGGGTAACAGGTGGCCGGCACCTGACGGAGGGTTATTTTCCATGTCCATTCCCGCTCACCATGACGAATTCCGCTCCCGCCGAGCCAGGCCGCGAACGCGTGCCCTTTTGGCGGCCATAGCCACGGTGACTGGCCTGGCCACGGCCGCGGTGCCGGGCATGGCTGCTGCCAGCGCACACGCGCACGGGGCAACGGTTGCCAGCGCGCCAGCCGTTGTCGCCTACGCATACGGAGACAATCCGTCCGCCCGTTCCTACACCCCCGAGAAGGGGTTCTCCTTCAACAGCACCGGAGAAGGGATCCGGATCGGCCGGTCGAACACCGGAACGTACACGGTTCGTTTCTTCGGCCTCGGCGCGTTCGCGGGACAGGGAACGGTCGATGTGACGGCTGAGGGCCTGCAACCGTCCCAATGCGAGGTTGTCCGCTGGACGGCCGACTCGACCGGCTCGATCCTGCTGGTCTTCGTGGACTGCTTCGCGGTATCCGGCGCGAAGATGGACGCCCCGTTCATGGTGGCGTACACCTCGGGCGGCAGTTCCACGGGGACGACGGACTATGTCTTGGCCAACAAGCCCGCCGCCGGCAACTACACCCCCGCGGTGCCGTTCCAGTTCAACTCCTCGGGCGGCACCAACAAGATCACGCGCATTGGCACCGGCCAGTACCAGGTGAAGCTGCCCGGACCGGTGGTGGCGGACGGGGCCGTCAAGGTGACGGCGTACGGGAACAACGCCAACTCGTGCCAGGTCGTCGACTGGCAGGGTTCCGCGCCGGGGCAGAACGTCTTCGTCGACTGCTTCACCCCGGCCGGTGCCGCGGTCAACAACAAGTTCACGATGACGTTCACGGCCACCGATGACCTGTTCGGCGACGGGGCACCCAGCGGTTACCTGTGGGGGAACGATCCCTCATCGTCCAGTTACACGCCGAGCAGCCCCTACCAGTACGACACGGTGGGCAGCACGGCCACCGTGACCAAGCTCGGGACGGGCGAGTGGGAGACACTCTTCCCGAGCGCTGGCGATGGCAGCCAGGGTGACGAACAGGCCACCGCGTACGGCTCCACGCCCGCGCACTGCATCGTCGACGGGCCGATCGGTACCGTCGGGTCGCAGGAGCAGGCGGACGTTTTCTGCTTCGACACCAGCGGCAATCCGCTGGATACCACCTACACCATGCAGTGGATGGTCGGCTGACCAAGGGTCCTGGTCACCCCTGCGCGGCCCGGCCTCCGGGCCGCGCAGGGGCGTCGCGCGGCCGCCCCGGTATCAGGGGCTGAGCGGAGCCGTGGCCTGGCCACGGGCGACGACGCTGCCGTCATCGGCCAGTAGTTCCAGGGTGACGCGGCCCCGGGCGGGGACCGGCCGGCGTGGGCCGGGCGCGGCCGCCCCGGCCGCCCGGGAATCACCTGCCGTGCCTGCCGGGCCGGCGCCCGCCGGGGTGCCGCTCAGGCCGGCACAGGCGGCGGCGGTCAGCTCGTCGAGGAACGACGTCAGCGGGCGGTCCAGGTGCCCGGCGAGCCAGCGCTGGGCGATCGAGTGCGCCGGGCCACTGACGATCGCCGTTGTCAGCAGCATCGGCCGCGGCCGGATCTCGCCACTGGCCGCCAGCGGGGCCATCCACTGGCGGAACGCGGCCGCCAGGTCCCGGTTCCGCGCCGCGAGCTCGGCTCCGGCGGTGGTGTCCCAGTCCAGGTGCCCGCGCGCGTAGATGAAGCGCGCCAGGTCAGCGTTGCGCTCGGTCCAGGTGAGCTGGTGCTCCAGCACGGCGCGCACCGCGGCCCGCAGCGACTCCGGCTTGCGGCTGACCAGGTCCCACAGGCCCTGCTGGAACGAGGCGAGGGCTTCCACGTGCAGGGCGGCGGCGATGGCCTCCTTGGACGGGAAGTGGTGGAACAGCGCGCCGTTCGAGGTGCCGCTGCGCTTCCTGATGGCCGCGATCGTCGTCTGCTCGTAGCCGTCGGCGAGGAAGCTGGCCAGTGCCACGTCGAGGATGCGGCGGCGGGTGTCGGTCTGCGTCATCGTTCCTAGAGTAACGCTCCGGAGCATCGCTCTGTCACCGAGGACCCTCTAGCGGAGTAAAACTCCGGAGTAATGCTCTGTTAAGGTAGCGCCATGGACGACTATGAGCTGGCCCAGAAGTACGAGACAGTCAACCTGTACCGTCGCGGCGCCGCGGCGAAGATCGAGCTGAACCGGCCGGAATCCCGGAACGCGTGGAACACCCAGTTCTCGGTGGACCTGCTCGCCGCGTTGCGTGCGGCAGCCGAAGACCCCGGCGTCCGGGCGGTGCTCGTCACCGGGGCTGGCAAGGCGTTCTCCAGCGGGGCCGACCTGCGGGAGAACCTCGCGGACCGGACCGAGGGCGGGGTCCCCGACGTGTACGGCAGGCTGACGCGGCAGTACCACCCGATCATCATGGGGATCCGGGAGATGCCCAAGCCGGTGGTGGCCGCGGTGCACGGCGCCGCCGCGGGCATCGGGCTGTCCCTGGCGCTGGCCTGCGACCTCGTGGTCGCCGCGGAATCGGCGTTCTTCCTGCTCGCGTTCGTCAACATCGGCCTGGTCCCCGACGGCGGCTCGTCGGTGCTCGTGCCCTCGCGGATCGGGTTCGCCCGCGCCGCCGAGCTGTCGATGCTCGGCGAGCGGCTGCCGGCCAGTCAGGCGCTCGACTGGGGCCTGATCAACCGGGTCTGGCCGGACGAGGAGTTCCCGGACCGCGCCGACGAGCTGGTTGCCCGGCTGGCGGCGGGCCCGACCAGGTCCTACGCGGGCAGCAAGCGCCAGCTCAACAAGTGGCTCTACGACCGGATGGACGCCCAGCTGGAGCTGGAGGCCCGGATCCAGCAGGAGGCTGCCGGGTCGGCCGACTTCGTGGAGGGGGTCATCGCCTTCGGCGAGAAGCGCGCGCCCCGGTTCACCGGCTCCTCGCCGGCTCGGATCTCGCCGGCGCAGATCTCGCCGGCTCAGATCTCGCCGAAGAGACGGTCGCCGGCGTCGCCCAGGCCGGGCACGATGAAGCCGCGGTCGTTCAGCCGCTCATCGAGGGCGGCCGTCACCACGCGGACCGGGACCGGGCCGTCGCCGGGGAACGCGGCCTCCAGGCGGGCGATCCCCTCGGGCGCCGCCAGCAGGCTGACCCCGGTGACGGCGGCGGCGCCGCGGTCGATCAGCATGCGGAACACGGTCTCCAGGGTGCCGCCGGTGGCCAGCATCGGGTCGAGCACGAACACGGCACGGCCTGACAGGTCGGCGGGCAGCCGGTTGGCGTAGGTGCTGGCCACCAGGGATTCCTCGTCCCTGGCCAGCCCCACGAACCCGACCTCCGCGGTGGGCAGCAGCCGGACCATGCCGTCGAGCATGCCGATGCCCGCCCGCAGCACCGGCACCACCAGGGGAACCGGCCTGGCCATCTTGACCCCGGTAGCGTCGGCCACCGGGGTGCGGACGGTGACCGGGCGCACCGGGACCTCGCGGGTCGCCTCGTAGGCGAGCAGGGTCACCAGTTCGTCGGTGAGCCGCCGGAACGTGGGAGCCTCGGTCGAGGAGTCCCGCAGGACCGTGAGCTTGTGGGTGACCAGCGGATGATCGACAACCAGAGTGTGCATGACGGGTAGTGTCCCAGCCGGGTGCTGCCCCGTGTCCGGGTCACGCCGAAATCTGCTGCCGCGTGCCGGCCGGGTCACCGGCCGGCGTGCCCGCGGGGCCGCCATCGCGCGGGCCGCGCGCCATCGAGGCGATGGCGGCCACTGCCGCCAGGATGGTGGCGACGACAAGGACCACGGCCAGGCCCTGGTGGAACGGCCCGGAGATCAGTTCCGGGAAGAACTGCCGGCCGGTGAGGACTCGCTGATGCGCGGCTGACAGCGAGGACAGCGCACCGTGGGCCGCGAGCACGTGCTGCACCGGGTTGACCCCGAGGACGGCCGCGAACAGCGATGCGACCGGCGGCAGGGCGGCAACCTGGTGCGCCAGAGCCGCCGGGCACGCCCTGGTGCTGCAGGCCGCTGGTCATGGCCTTCGGCAGGCTGTTCGCCAGCCCGGCGATCATCAGCGAGAAGAACACCCCGATCGACAGCGCCGTGCCGGAGTTCTGGAAGGTCGCGCGCATGCCCGATGCCGCGCCCCGGTGCCTGGCCGGGACGCTCCCCATGATCGAGGAGGAGTTGGGCGCGGCGAACATGCCGCCGCCGATCCCGTTCAGCCCGGTGATCAGGGCGAACATCCAGTAGGGGAAGTTCACCGGCAGCAGCAACAGGCCGATGAAGCTGGCGCCGAACACCACCATCCCCGCGGTCGCGATGCCCCGGGACCCGAAGCGGTCGGAAAGAAGGCCCGAGGTGGGGCCCGCTATGAGGATGCCGGCGGTGAGCGGCAGCAGGAAGATTCCCGCCCACAGGGGCGTGTTGCTGTAGTCGTAGCCGTGCAGCGGGAGCCAGATCCCCTGTAGCCAGATGATCAGCATGAACTGCAGCCCCCCGCGGGCGATGGATACCGCCAGGCCCGCGATGTTGCCGGCGGTAAAGGCCCTGATGCGGAACAGCGCGAGCTGGAACATCGGTTCGGCGATCCGGGTCTCGATCACGGCGAAGGTCGCCAGCAGCACCAGGCCCGAGGTGAGCATGACGATGACCGTGGGGTTGGCCCAGCCCATGGCCTGACCGTGGTACGGCTGGATGCCGTTCGTGATCGCGATCAGCACCGCGCCAAGGCCGACCGCGAAGGTGATGTTGCCCCACCAGTCGATCCGGCCCCGGTGCCGTTCCCCGTTGTCCCGCAGCATCCGGTAGGCCCACAGCGTGCCGAACACCCCGACCGGCACGTTGACCCAGAACACCGCCCGCCAGTCCAGGGCGGCCAGGATGCCCCCCGCCACCAGGCCGATGAACTGGCCCGCGATCGCCGCGACCTGGTTGGTGCCGAGCGCGAAGCCGCGCTGGTCAGCGGGGAAGGCATCGGTCAAGATCGCGGCTGAGTTGGCCATCAGCATGGACCCGCCGACGGCCTGCAGCACCCGCCAGCCGATCAGCCACAGCGCACCGTGACCGCCGCGGAACGGATCGAACGACAGCAGAATGGAAGCGAACGTGAACACCGCGAAGCCGGCGTTGTAGATCTTGACCCGGCCGAACATGTCGCCGAGGCGGCCGAGGTTGACCACGAGCACGGCCTGGACCAGCCGGTATCCCATGATCATCCACAGCAGGTAGAAGACGTTGCCGGGGGCCAGCGGATCGAGGTGGATGCCGCGGAAGATCGCCGGCAGCGCGATGATGACGATGGATCCGTCGAGGGCGGACATGAACACGGCGGCGGTCGTGTTCGACAGCGCCACCCACTTGTACCGGTCCCCCGTGGTGTGTCCCGTTGCCTGGCCGCTCGCCATCAGATGCTCTGCGCCAGTCGTTCCAGCAGCGGCGCGGCCGCCGCCAGCAGGCTGACTTCGGCGGGCGTGAACCCGGCAGAGAGGGCCTGGGCCAGTCGCTCCGCCCGTGCGCTGCGCCTGCTGCGCAGCACCGCCAGCCCGGCGGCAGTGACCGACAGGACGACCCGCCTGCCGTCCGCCGGATCCGGGTGCCGCTCGATCAGGCCGCGCCCCTCCAGCGTGCCGAGCGTCGCTCCCATGGACTGCGGGCTGATCTGCTCCAGCTTGGCCAGCGCGCCGGGGGTGGCCGGGCCGGTGCGGTCCAGCCGGGCGAGGGCGGAGCTTTCCGGCAGGGACAACTCGTCCGCGGGGCGTACCTGGCGCAGCCGCCGCAGCAGCATGCCGATGCTCACCCGCAGCGCCGCGGCGACATCGTGGACGTCTGTGTCTCCGGGCATATCGTAAGTCTAGCCTGATAAGTTTCAACTTACAAGTTGTCCCGGCCGGCCGGGACCGTAGGATCGCCACGTGCACTGGAGGTCGGCCACCGCGACGGAACTGGCCGGCACGGTGACTCCGGCGCTTCCCGCCCGCGCGGTCATCGCGGTGGTCGCCGCCGACGCGGGCGGCTACGCGGTCAGGCTCAGCGATGACTGCCCGCTGGATGGCCGCTTCGAGATCGGCTCGCTGACCAAGACGATGACCGGCATGGTGCTGGCCTCGCTCGTGCACGAGGGGGCGGTCACCCTCGACGACACGCTTGGCCGCTGGCTCGATGCCGGCCAGAACTCCGATGTCACGCTGTTCCAGCTGGCCACGCACACCTCGGGACTGCCGCGCGTGGCGCCGGGGCACCAGGCTGGCGCCGCCGACCCGCACGCCTTCTTGACGGCCGCGGTTGCCGAGCGCAATTTGCGGCTGACCGCCCGCAAGCCGCGCGGCGTGGAGTGGGACTACTCCAACTTCGGCTTCCAGGTGCTGAGCCTGGCGCTGGAACGGGCAGCGGACTGCACGTTCGGGTCGCTGCTGGATCAGCATGTGCTCCGGCCGCTCCGCATGACCTGCTCCGGCGTGGCCGGCCACGGCGGCGGAAGCCGGGTCGCCGGCCACGTGCAGGGCCGCCCGGTCGCTCCGTGGACGCACCACCTGTGGGGCGCGGGCGGGGTCGAGGCCAGTGCCGAGGACATGGCCCGCTACCTGTCCGCGTGCCTGACACCACCGGATTCGGCGGCCGGCCGGGCGATCGGCATGGCCCAGCGGCCCTGCCACCCGATCGACCCGCTCCGGTCGGCAGGCCTCGGCTGGTCACTCGGCCCGCCCGGCTATCTCGGCCACGACGGTGCCACGTCCGGTTTCCGGGCCATGCTCGGGCTCCGGCCCGCCGCGTACCGGGCGGCGGCCGTGTTCATCAACGACCGGGCCGCTCCCGGTCTGCCGCTGGCCGTCCGGCGCTCGCTGGACGCCGAAGCCGACGGCTGAGCTGGCGGCTGCAGCCGGCCCGCGATATCCGCAAACGCTACTTATCTTGAATTGCCCTATTTGAGCGAGACAAGGCCATTTGACAAATCATTGGCCCGAAAAGAGGGCGTGCATATTTGACCGTGCCGCAATATGGGCCTAGCGTTTTGTCATTGAGGGTAACGGGTCAATGCCTTTTCTGGCCGTTTAGGGCTGATTCGCGCTGTCCGCGGCCACCACGTGGGGGAGAGTTCTGTGTCCAGAGGAAGGCGGGGGAGGGGCCGCCACGGCCGGCGCCGGCCCCTGGCCGGCCTGACCGTCGTGATGGTGACCTTCGCACTGGTCGCGGGCACGGCCGCGCTCACCTGGGCGAGCGGCGCCATCCAGGGCCCGGCCACGACCAGCGCCGCGAGCATTCCCCCGGTCACCGGTGACCCGGTCGTCAATAGCCTGCTCGGCCGAATGTCGCTGGCGCAGAAGCTGAGCCTGCTGGAATGGGTCACCACTGCCGGGCAGCCGCAAACCGCCGCCCTCCGCGGTATGCGCCGCCTGGGCATTCCCGTGCTCCATCTCGCCGAAGGTCAGCTGGGCACGACACGGCAGCCTTCGGCCGCGATGACCGCACCGTTGGGTCTCGCCGCGACCTTCAGCCGGGCGGACGCCTATGCCAACGGCGTGGTGCTCGGCCGGGACGCACGGGCCCTGCGGCAGCAGGCGGTCGCCCGGCCCTTCGGCGCCATCGACACCGGTGGCACCGGGGCGGCGGCCGCCGCCAGCTACGGGGAGGATCCGCTGCTGGCCGGCGGCACCGCGGCGGCCGAGATCGCCGGCATCCAGGCACAGGGCACCATGGCGGTGGCTGACGGCTATCCCGGCGGCCTCGGCAACTCCGGAGTGGTCCCGGGTTCCGCGGCGCTGCACGAGATCTACCTCCAGCCGTTCGAGGACGCGGTGCGCGCCGGCGTGACGGGCGTGCTCTGCTCACCCGCCACCACGGGCGGCACCACGGGCGGCACCACGGGCGGCACTGCGGGCGGCACTGCTGGCGGCACTGCGGGCGGCGCTGCGGGCACCGGTGCTGCGGGCGATACCGCGGGCCGCGGCACCACGGGCACCGCCGCGGGCGCGGGCCGGGCCGGTACCGCAGGCAGCGCGGGCCGGGCCGGTGCCGCAGGCGGCGCGGGCAGTGCCTCCCGGCCGGCCGGCGGGGCCACGGCCCCGGCCGACACGCCGGCGGCCGGCGGCGCGGCTAACACTCCCGACAGTTCGGCTACCGGTCCCGACAGTTCGGCTACCGGGCCCGACAGTTCGGCCGGTACTGGCACCGCGCCGGCCGGGACGGCAGCGGCCCAGGCCCGTGCGGGCACGACCCGCGCCGATGCTGCCCAGGGCGCGGGCTCGTCCGGCGCCGCCCCCTCCAGGCGTGCCCGGAAACCGGCCGGCCAGGCGCCGTGCGGCAACCCCGGCCTGCTCATCCAGGACCTGCGCAGCGAACTCGGCTTCACCGGCTTCGTGCTCGCCGGGCCGGGGGCCAACCCCGGCACCCTGTCGCTCGATTCCGGGCTTGACGGCGAGGTCCCGGCGGCGGGCCGGGCAGCCGACAGGTACTTCACCCCGGCCGCACTCCGTGCCGCGATCGCGGCCAAGACCGTCAGCATCGCCACGGTCAACCAGGCGGTCGCCGCCGTCCTCACCGAAATGGACCGGTTCGGCCTGCTCGGCCCCCAGCCCGTGCACCGGGCCCCCGCCGAACCCGTCGCCGCCGATGAGCGGGTCATCGCCCGCACCGCGGCGGAGGCGGCCACCCTGCTGAAGAACTCCGGCCACGCGCTCCCGCTGTCACCCGCCGCGCTGAGCTCGGTCGCCCTGATCGGGCCGGGCGCGGACCAGGTCATCGGGGCCGATCCCGCGGGCGGGAACGGTGCGGGCATCGCCGCCCGGCAGACCGGGACCCTGCAGGCACTGCGCCAGGACCTGGCCCCGAGCCCGGCGGCCCGGCTGAGCTTCGCAGTCGGCGATGACATGACCGGCACCCCGGTCCCCGCCGCCTTGCTCACCCATGAGGGGCTGCCCGGGCTGGTGCGCAGCACCACCGGGCACGATGCCACGCAGGTGGTGAGCACCCTGGACAACACCGTGGCCGATCATGACGCCCTGCCGGCTGGCTCCGGGCACACCTGGGCCGGTGAACTCACCGTCCCGGCGACCGGGACCTACTGGATCAGCGTCGGCACCGGTGGCTCCTGGGCCGCCCTCACCCTGGACGGCACCCTCCTCGCGCAGGACGGTCCGGGCCAGGCCGCCGGGCCGGCCGCCGCCGCCACGGATGGCGCCACAGGTAGCACCCCGCCCGATGGGAGCACCCCGCCCGACGGGAGCACCACGGCCACCGGCACCACGGCACCGGCCGCGGCCGCCCCGGCGGGCGGCGCGCTTGTGCCGACCACCGATGGGCTGGACAACCTGCGCGCCAGGGTCACGCTGACCGCGGGCATTCACACGCTCGGCGTCACCGAGTCGCCGAATGGCTCCGGTCGGCCGGTGCAGGTCCGGCTGAACTGGGTCACCCCGGCCGCGCAGCAGGCCGGCCTCGCCGCGGCCATGACCGCCGCGCGCGCCGCCGGTGCCGCCGTGGTGTTCGCCTGGAGCGCCGGTGGCACGCATCTCCCGGACGGCCAGGACCAGCTCATCCAGGACGTGGCGACCGTCGATCCGGACACCATCGTGGTGCTCAACACGCCCGGCCCGGTCGCCATGCCGTGGCTCGGCGCGGTGCGGGCCGTGCTCGAAATGTGGTACCCAGGCGACGCCGGCGGCCAGGCCACGGCGGACATGCTCCTTGGCCGGGACGACCCGGCGGGCAGGCTCCCGGTAACCTGGCCGGCCGCCCATAACCGGCCGCGCCGGAACCAGCCGACGGGGATCTTCGTGGGATACCGCCGGTACGACCAGGACGGCATCGCCCCGCTGTTTCCGTTCGGCTATGGAATGTCTTACACGCGGTTCGTCTACAGCGCCCTGACCTGGCACGCGGCACCCGGCCGCGGCCTGGTGGTGCGGTTCAGGCTGGCCAACACCGGGCCGCTGGCCGGGACGGCGGTGCCGCAGGTTTATCTGGGCCCGCCGGCCAGCCCGCCGCCGGGGGCCGCGTTCGCCCCGCGCGCGCTGGCCGCCTACACCAGGATCGGCCTGCGCCCCGGCCAAGCACGCGTCGTCACGCTGACCGTGCCGCAGCGCGAGCTTGAGTACTGGCAGGACGCGCGCGGCTGGGTCACCGCGGCCGGGCAGCGCCGCCTCTACGTGGGGCGCGACGAACGGTCCAGCGCACTGACCGTGACCGTGACGATCCCGCGCTGAGGTCCGGGCGACGAACGGTGCTGGTCAATGCGCTGACCGTGACCGTGACGATCCCGCGCTGAGGTCCGGGCGACGAACGGTGCTGGTCAATGCGCTGACCGTGACCGTGACGATCCCGCGCTGAGGTCCGGGCGACGAACGGTGCCGGTCAATGCGCTGACCGTGACCGTGACGATCCCGCGCTGAGGTCCGGGCGACGAACGGTGCCGGTCAATGCGCTGACCGTGACCGTGACGATCCCGCGCTGAGGTCCGGGCGACGAACGGTGCCGGTCAATGCGCTGACCGTGACCGTGACGATCCCGCGCTGAGGTCCGGGCGACGAACGGTGCCGGTCAATGCGCTGACCGTGACCGTGACGATCCCGCGCTGAGGTCCGGCCGCTCAGCGGGCTACGTCGGCGGCGAGCCGGGCGATCCCGCCGGCCCAGTCGGAGATCTGCGCCAGCGGCAGGTAGGCCGTCCCGTTCGCGGTGTGGTCCACCATCGGCGCCGCGACGAAGCGCTCCCGGCCCTGGGCGTCGATGAAGTACACCGACGAGGTGTGGATGATGTCCGCGTTCGGGTTGGGTGCCTCGACCGCGACGTCGTAGTTGCGCCACGCGGTCTTCAGCGCGGGCACCGGGCCGGTGAAGAAGTGCCAGCTCGGGATCGTGTTCAGCCGCTGCTCGTTGGAGTAGGTGGCCATGTTCGCCACCGTCGCGTGGTACTGGTTGACGTTGATCGCGGCGAACACGACCTTGCCCGCCTGGCTGCCCAGCTTGTGGTAGGCGTCGACGAACTCCTGCGACACGATCGGGCAGATGTCGGTGCAGTGCGGGTCCATGAACTCCAGCACGACGACCTTGCCGCGCAGGCTGGCCAGGCTCATCATGTGGCCGTTCTGGTCGGTCAGGGTGAACCCGGGCGCCCGCTGGCTGAGGATCGGGGAGAGCTGCATCAGGTTGGCCAGGCTGGTCGAGATGTTCCGCGGGATGCCCGACGGCCGCAGGTTCGCGCCCGCGACCGCGTTGTCCTGGTTGGTCAGCACGTACGCCGCGTAGGCGTTCAGGCCGATGAGCAGCGCCGCGGTCACACCGAGGATGATCCACTTCCGGCGGCGGCGCGCGGACCGGCGCGCGGCCAGGGCATCCGGCTCGCCCGGCGCGCCGGTGCCCGCCGGTTCCTGCTGCCGGTTCTCTCCCGCGATCCGCACCTGTGGCTCCTGCGCATGGCGGGCCGTGCCCGCTTTCCTGCTGCTATTGGGCGAGCATAACGCGGCCGGGCCTGCCCCGCGCCGCAGTGGCGCCGCCGCCCGGGGCGGGACCGGAGCCGCCCGGCCCGGGGGCAGCCCGGCGCGCCCCGGAACGTCGTCCGGGGCAGGCCGCGGCGCACCCGGCTGCCAGAAGTACCGGCGGCGTACGGTACAACTTCACCATGTCCGCGAACTCAGCCGGCCTGTCCGGGCGCACCTTCCTCGTCACCGGGGCCAACACCGGGATCGGCCGCGCCACCGCCGCCGACCTGGCCCGCCGGGGCGGCAAGGTCTTCGTGGCCTGCCGTTCGGCGGAGAAGGGCCGTGCCGCCGCCGCGGAGATCACCGCGGCCACCGGCAACAGCGATGTCCTGTTCCTTCTGCTGGATCTGGCCGACCTCGCCTCGGTGCGCCGCTGCGCGGCGGAGTTCCTGGCCCGCGGTGAGCCGCTGCACGTGCTGATCAACAACGCCGGCGTGGGCGGGGCGCGGGGCATCACCAAGGACGGTTTCGAGCTGGCCTTCGGCATCAACCATCTGGGGCACTTCGCGCTGACCGCGGCGCTGCTCGACTGCCTGGCCGCCAGCGCACCGGCCCGGGTGGTCACGGTCGCCAGCGACTCCCACTACCAGGCCAAGGGGATCGACTTCGAGGCTGTCCGCCGGCCCACGGTCAGCCGCACCGGGCTGCGCGAATACGCCGTCTCCAAGCTCAGCAACGTGCTGTTCTCCCAGGAACTGGCCCGCCGCACGGCCGGGCGCGGCATCACGGCCTACGCGCTGCACCCCGGCGTGGTCGCCTCGGACATCTGGCGCCGGGTGCCGTGGCCGGTCCGCCCGCTCATGACGATGCGGATGCTCTCCACCGAGCAGGGCGCGGCGACCTCGCTGTACTGTGCCACCGCGCCGGAACTGGCCGACGTGACCGGCCGGTTCTACGACAACTGCCGGGAGCGGGAACCCAGCGCGGTCGCGACCCCGGAACTGGCCGGGACGCTCTGGGAGCGCAGCGAAGCCTGGACCGCCGCCTGAGCGGCGAAAGCCCGGTTACCGCGGCTGGCCGGGAAGGGCATCGCGGCCGGGGAGCCGGGAGCGGGCATGGCGGCCCTGCCGCGCACGCCGGCCACGCACCAGTTCCACGGCCACCGGGACGGCGGAGGCGATGACGACGACCGCGATCGCTGGCAGCAGGTACTGGTCGATGCCCGGGATGCTCGCACCCAGCACATACTCGGCCAGGGTGACCCCGGCCGACCAGAGCACCCCGCCGGTCACCTGCCAGACGGTGAAGGTCCGGGCAGGCACCTTGAGCACGCCGGCCAGCGGGTTGAGCACGGTGCGTACCACCGGGATGAACCTGGCCAGCACGATCGCCCGGGCGTAGCCGTAGCGGTCCAGCAGTTCCCCGGCCCGGGCCGTGCCACGGCACGCCGGATCCGGGCGCGGCACGGGACCGTATCTACACCGTGTGTAGAACTTCTACGCCAAGTGTAGATGATCGCTGGTATGGTTTTACAGAACCTGTAGAGTTCGGCGACCGCGGGACACCCGCCACTCCGCCCGCGGTCGCCGGCACCCACCGGACCAGCCCGGGGGCGCGGGCGCCGCGACCGAGATCTGCCCGCATGGAAGGGGTGGCATGACCCACCTGACCTACCTGGAGGCCGCCGTGGTCGGCCTGGTCCAGGGCGTCACCGAGCTGTTCCCGGTGTCCAGCCTCGGGCACAATGTGCTGATCCCCGCCCTGATCGGCGGCAGCTGGGCGCGCGATCTCAACGTCGCCGCCGCGGAGTCGCCCTACCTGGCGTTCATCGTCGGGCTGCACGTAGCCACCGCGATCGCGCTGCTGATCTACTTCTGGCGGGACTGGGTCCGCATCATCAAGGGCTTCTTCTCCTCACTGCGCCAGCTCGCCAGGCCCGCCGAGGGCACCACCCGGTGGATGCTGCAGTCCGCCGATGAGCAGCTTGCCTGGCTGATCATCCTGGCCACGATCCCGGTCGGCCTGGCCGGCCTGGCCTTCGAGCACCTGTTCCGGGTGATCTTCGGCAAGCCCGTGTACGCCGCGGTGTTCCTGATCCTCAACGGCCTGATCCTGATAGCCGGGGAACGGTTCCGCTCGCGTGCGTCGCTGCGGGCCGACCGGCAGATCGCCGCAGGACGCGGGCAGGCCCGGGCCGCCGCCCGGGCCGGGCGCCCGGATACCTGGGACGGGACCGTCTGGGACGGGACGACGGTCTACCGGGACGAGCCAGCCCCACGTGCCGGGCCGGTCCGGGCCACCTGGGAGGGCGAGGGGCCGGACTACGCGGCCGAATCCGACCAGCGGCTGGCCGCGATGCGCCCGGCCCAGGCGGCCGTCATCGGCTCTGCGCAGGTCCTGGCCCTGCTGGCCGGCATCAGCCGCGACGGGGTCACCATGGTGGCGGGCATGGCCCGCGGCCTGTCCCGCGAAGATGCCGCGCGATTCGCCTTCCTGCTCGCCACCCCGGTCATCCTGGCCGCAGGCGCGCTGAAGATCCCCGACCTGATGGGCCCGCTCGGCAACGGCATCCACGGCCAGGTCCTGCTCGGCAGCCTCCTGTCCGGCGTCGGCGCCTATCTGTCGGTGCGCTACCTGACCCGCTACTTCCAGACCCGCACGCTGACCCCGTTCGGTATCTACTGCCTCATCGCCGGGCTCGGCAGCATCGCCTACCTCCAGCTCGTGAAATAGACATGCCCTCACATCAATGGCCGAAGTGGGATTGACCGGGCGGCTCTGGCATGCCTCAATGAAGGCAGCTTCCAACATTACCGACCACCTCCGAGCAGATTCCGACGTCAACTCCCGCGGTTGATCGCTGACCGGATGGTGCCGGTAACGGATGAGAGGGGCCGGCATGATCGCGATCTGGCGGGCAGGGTTACGGCGCTGGCTGGCCCCCGGCCTCGGGGTGGCGCTCACCGCGGCGTGGTGCGTGGCGGGCATGCCCGCGCCACCCGCCGCGGCGGCGACCACCACCATCACCGTCAACGGCACCCAGGGCGGCCGTACCTTCGACGGGATCGGGGCGATCAGCGGCGGGGGCGGCAACACCCGCCTGCTGACCGACTACCCGGCGACGCAGCAGCAGCAGATACTCGACTACCTCTTCAAACCGGGTTACGGGGCTGACCTGCAGATCCTCAAGGTGGAGATCGGCGGCGACACCAACTCCACGGACGGCTCGGAGTCGAGCATCGAGCACGCCTCCGGCTCCATCAACTGCGGCGCAGGCTACGAGTGGTGGCTGATGGAGCAGGCCAAGGCGCTGAACCCGGGCATCAAGCTGTACGGCCTGGCCTGGGGCGCGCCCGGCTGGATCGGCAGCACCTTCTGGTCCACCAACACGATCAGCTACATCGTCGCGTGGCTGAACTGCGCGGCGTCCCACGGCCTCACGATCAACTACCTCGGCGGCTGGAACGAGCGCGGCTACAACATCAGCTGGTATGAGCAACTGCGGTCCACGCTGAACACCGACGGGTATTCCGCGGTGCAGATCGTCGGCGCGGACACCGACTGGACCATCGCCAACGACCTGGTCGCCAACCCTACGTTCGCCAGCGCTGTCCAGATCGTCGGCGCGCACTATCCCTGCGGCTACCTGTCCAGCGAGTCCTCCTGCCCCAGCACCGCGAACGCGGTCGCCACCGGCAAGCAGCTATGGGCCAGCGAGAACGGCTCACAGGACCTCAACAACGGCGCCGCGGCCATGGCCCGCGCGGACAACCGGGACTACCTCGACGGGCAGATGACCGCGACGATCAACTGGCCGGTCGTGGCCGCGATCTACCCGGACCTGCCGTTCAACACCGACGGGCTGATCGTGGCCAACCAGCCCTGGTCCGGCGCGTACACGGTCGGCAAGCAACTGTGGGTCACCGCGCAGACCACCCAGTTCACCGCGCCGGGCTGGACCTACATCAACTCGGCCAGTGGCTACCTGCAGGGCAACCGCAGCGACGGCAGCTACGTCACGCTCAAGTCGCCCAACGGGTCGGACTGGAGTTCGATCATCGAGACCATGGACGCCACCGCGGCGCAGACCGTCACGTTCAACGTCACCGGCGGGCTGTCCACCGGCACCGTGCACGTGTGGAGCACGAACGTCAACTCCAGCAGCTCGTCGAACTGGTTCGTGCACTCCTCCGACATCACCCCGAGCGGCGGCAGCTTCTCGCTGACCCTCCAGCCCGGGTACGTGTACTCGCTCACCACCACGACCGGGCAGGGCAAGGGCACCGGGGCGAGCCCGGCACAGGGCACGCTGGCCCTGCCCTACTCCGACAGCTTCGACAGCGACACCGCCGGGCAGCAGCCGCGCTACCTCGCCCAGCAGCAGGGCGCGTTCGAGGTGGAGCCGTGCGCGGCCGGCCGGTCCGGGCAGTGCCTGCAGCAGCAGGCCGCGGTCCAGCCGATCGAGTGGGACAACAACGCCAACCCGTACACGATCGGCGGCAACCTGTCCTGGGCCAACTACACCGTCGCCGCCGACGTGCTGATCCAGCAGGCCGGGGCGGTCCAGCTGCTCGGCCGGGTCAGCACGCAGACCGGCTTCTCCCCGGCGGACATCGACGCCTACTACTTCCAGGCCGCCAGCAGCGGCGCGTGGTCGATCTTCCGTAACAACACCAGCGGCACGATCACCACGCTGGCCAGTGGCACCGTCGCGGCGCTCGGCACCGGCACCTGGCACCACCTGGCGCTGACCCTCAACGGCCATACGATCAGCGGGGCCATCGACGGGACTACGGTCGGCACGGTCACTGACACCGCGTTCACCGACGGGATGATCGGCCTGGGGGTCAACGGCTACCAGACCGACCAGTTCGACAACCTGTCCGTGACGCCTGTCGGCTCGGCCACGCCCGCCGGGCCGATCATCGCCGGCGTCAACACCGCCAAGTGCGTCGACGACAACGGGGACTCCAGTGCCAACGGCACCCACGTGCAGATGTATGACTGCAACGGCACCGCCGCGCAGAACTGGACCATCGAGACCGACGGCACCATCCGCATCAACGGCTCGTGCATGGACATCACCGGTGCCGGGACCGCCAACGGCACGCTGGTCGAACTGTGGACCTGCAATGGCGGAGCCAACCAGCAGTGGCTGCCGGTGAACGGCATGCTGGTCAACCCGGTGTCCGGCCGGTGCCTGGACGACCCGGGGTTCAACACGGCCAACGGCACCCAACTGGATATCTGGGACTGCAACGGCGGCTCGAACCAGCAGTGGGCGATCCCTTAGTGGCTCAGCCGGCCGTGGCGGGCTTGTCCCGTGTCACCGTGGCGTACGCCGCCGCGGTGAACAGCGCGGTGAAGTGCTCGACCACCTCGTCGGCGGACGCGTCCAGGTCGCCGTTGATCCATTCGAGCAGGACCTCCACCACGCCGCCCATCAGGAAGCGCGCGGTGAGCACCGGGTCGAGCCGCAGCTTGACGCCCTGGCCGGCCAGCGACATGGCGTTGTCGGCGGTGAGCTGAGCCAGCGCCTGCCGGGTCTCGTGCCGCAGCCGTTCCAGCCGCTCGCTCACGCCGACGACCTCGATCGCCACGACCCGTGCCTTGCGCCGGTCCTCGGTGGCGGCCGTCCAGGCGGCCCGCAGGTCGCCCGCGCCTGCGCCTCGAGGGTCGTCTCCCGCGCGGTCGCCGCCGCGGCCCTGGTGAAGATGTCGGTCACGATGCGCTGGTAGACGGCGTAGAGCAGGTCCTCCCGGCTGCTGAACGACTCGTAGAAGTAGCGGGAGTTGAGCGAGGCGGCGGCGCTGACGGCGCGGACCGAGGTACGCGCGTAGCCAATCGTGCCGAACAGGTCAAGCCCGGCTTCCATCAGCCGTTCCCGCCGGTCAGCCTGGCGCTGCTGCCGGGGTGATGCCCCGGTACGTGCGGGAGGTTTCCACACGCGATTTTATCGCCCGCCGGTCCGCTCCGGGCGCCCCCTAGGCAAAGTGGTATGGCAGTGCTACAGTTCCAGCCGGAAAGAGGCGACGGAGTGCTACACATTCGCCGTGGGAGGCGACATGGCGCATCGAAGGCTCAAGGCTCGCGGCATCCTTGGCATCGTCATCGCGGGCTCACTCGTAGTGTCGGCGCTGGCCCTGGTGCCCGGTGTGGCATCGTCCGCGCCGCTCCCCGCGCCGCTGCGGCACCTGCCGGCGGCCCGCTACCCACGGTCAAGCCGATTCCCGCAGGCAGCGGCATTCACGGCTACCCCTATGACGCGGTGCCGGTCAAGCCGAGCTTCCCCGGCGCGCCGACGATCAACCTCGCGCACTACGGCTACGCGGAGCGCGAGTTCACCATGTCCGGCACCACGAACGTCTACCAGCAGAGCGGGCTCTGGGGCTCGAACGGCGTCTGGAACGTGTCGGTGGCGCAGAGCAACGTGCCGTACACGACGCGGCTGCTGGTGCGCTACCCGACGAACCCCGCCAAGTTCAACGGGACCGTGGTGGTGGAGTGGCTCAACGACACCACCGGCGGTGACCAGGATCCGGTGTGGTCGGAGATCTACCATGAGGTCCTCTCCCAGGGGTACGCCTACGTCGGCGTGTCGGCGCAGACGGGCAGCATGGTCGAGGATAAGACCTGGGATCCGGTGCGCTACGCCGCGCTCGGCGACTCGGGCGACGGGCAGTCCTACGACATCTTCACCCAGGCGGCACAGGTGGCCCGGGCGGACACCGCGAACCTGCTCGGCGGCCTGAAGCCGGCCACGGTCATCGGCGCGGGCGACTCGCAGTCGGCGTTCCGGCTGGCCACCTACGTACAACGCGATCCAGCCGCTCAGCCACGCGTACGACGGTTTCCTGGTGGTCGGCCGCGGGGCGCTCGGGGCGCCGATCGGCACCGGCCTGGTCGCGTTCTCGCCGTTCCCTGCCCTCATCCGCACCGACCTCACGACGCCGTTGCTCCAGATCGAGACCGAGGGCGACATCGAGGAGCTGGGGTTCGCGTTCGCCCGGCAGCCCGACAACGCCCACCTGCGCACCTGGGAGCTGGCCGGGGCCGCGCACATCGACCTGCACGAGGGGCTCTACGAGGGCGGCACGATCGCCCGCGAGGTGCCGAGCCTCCCGCCGCCGAACTGCGTGTTCGGCGTGCCCTTCAACGGGGGCACGCTGCCCGACAACATGGGCGTGTTCGAGCTGGAGGACTCGGCCCTGATGGCGCTGCACAAGTGGATCACCCAGGGGGTGGCGCCGCCGTCCGGGAACCAGATCGCGACCACGCCGTTCTTCAACATCGTGGAACGCGATCAGGTACGGGAACGCGCTCGGCGGGATCCGGCTGCCGGACATCAACGTGCCGACCGAGACCTACTCGGCGATCAACTTCTCTTTGCCGAGCCAGGAGAGCCTGAGCCCGAGCCAGCTCTTCACCACGCTGCAGAGCATCTTCAGCACGCTCTCCACGGGAGTGATCACCGACCCGACCCTGCGCACCGAGGGCCTGTGCCTGCTGGAGGGGTACTACACACCGTTCGGTCAGGCCACGCTGCAGTCGCTGTACCCGACCCACGCCGACTACGTGTCGCAGTTCACCGCCGCCGCGCAAGCCGATCTCGCGGCCGGGTTCCTCACCAGGTACGACTACAACCAGGCGGTGAAGGCCGCCCAGGCAGCCGCGGTCCCCTGACCGCTGCTCCCGCTCCGGCCGGGCTCAGACGATGATGCCCCGGACCGTGAGCAGCGGAGCGATCAGGCGGTCGTCTCCCTCCGTGGTGTAGTCCCCGGCCGGCACGGGCAGCCCAGCGTCGACCCATTGCTGGTTCTTCGCGTCCAGCGCGGCGACGAAGGCGCGGTAGCCGCCGTCGGTGGCCAGCAGCCCGGCACCGTGGCCGTCGCGCCACGAGGACAGCTGGCCGAGGTCGCCCGCCAGGAGGTGCAGCGCGCCGGTGCGGTGGTGACTGCTGAGACTGCGGCTGGCCCGCAGCGTCGTAAGCGGTTGCGCCAGCGACCACATTGTGCGGTGTTGGACGTTCTGGCGTGCACCTGCCAGTTTGCGTCCCTCCGAGCGCGATACGTCTGCCCGGGTGACCGCGCTGGGCCTTGGCCGGCCGGGCTCGTCGTCCGCTGTTGTGCCGTCAATCACCGCTGGTAGTGGCCGGTGGTGATGGCGATGGCTGTCGGCTGCAGCCCGGTCTCGATGGGCTTGCCGGCGGTGTTGGCAGCGGTGTTGATTGGGAGCACGTCTTGCGGGAGCCCGATCTGGGGGGCGCCGGCGCGGATAACGTAGAGCGTCTTCCCGTCCGGGGTGATCGCCATGGCGTCTGGGTACCCGCGGAAGACGATGGGCTTGCCGGCCGTTCCGGTGGCGGTGCTGACCGGAACGATGAACCCCCTGGTGGACTTGTTGAAGGTGCCTTCCACGTAGACGGTCCTGCCGTCTGGCGTGATCGCGGCGCCGTAGTCGCTGCCGTGGCGCGGGGCCACCCGGATGGCCGGGAGCGCGGTGCTGGTGGCGGTGTCGATCGGGGTCAGCGTGGTATTGCCGGCCGCGTAGAGGGTCTTGCCGTTCGGGGTGATCACCATCAAGTTGAGTGCGAGGGGGAATGCCGCGTGCTTGATGGGGATGGGCTTGCCCGCGGTGCTGGCCGCGGTGTTGACCGGGGTGACGGTGCCCTTCCCCGGTTCTCCCTCCGCCAGGTTGAGGACGTAGGCGGTCTTGCCGTCCGGGGCGATCACGATGGGGCCGGGGTCCACCCCGACCTTGATGTTCTTGCCCGCGGTGTTGGTGGCGGTGTCGATCGGGGTCACTGTCCCGTACGGTTCCTCGTTCACCACATAAACGGTCTTGCTGTTCGGGGTGCTTGCCATCGTCACCGCGAAGGGATCGGCGCCGGTCTTGATCGGCCTGCCTGCGGTGTGGGTGGCGGTGTCGATCGGGGTCACCTGGCCGATGAGCCAGTCAGCGGCGTAGAGGGTCTTCCCGTTTGGCGTGATCAGCAGGGTGCCGGGGATGTATCCGGCCTTGACCGGCTTGCCCTTCCGGTAGGTGGTGGTGTCCACCGGGACCACGTAGCCATGGGCACCACGGTGATTGTCGGCCTTCAGCGCGACGTAGGCGGTCTTGCTGCCGGGCGCGAGAGCCACAGCTATCGCATCGCGCGATACCGGGATGTTCGTGATCACCGTGTTGGTGGCGGTATCGATCGGGGTCACCGACCCCTTCTTCGCCGAATGCAGGCTCTGGTTCACCACCCAGGCGACCGGCGCCGAAGCCGCCGCCGCGCCCTTAGCCGGGCTTGCCATGCTGGCCGGACCCGGCAGGATTACCGCGGCCAATGCCAGCGCCACCCCCGAGATTAAGCCGATACCGTGCTTGATCATGGTCTCTCCTGGCAAGGGTTGATGCCGTGTGGCCTGTTCGTACCCGGCCCCGCCGGACGGCAAGAGTTGACCCCCGCGGAAACCGGCGAAGCGGCGGGTCAGAACGAGACCGTCTACGCGATGACCAGGCGCCGGTCTGCTCCCAGCCCAGCGAAAGCGTGTAGCCGGAACCTGATGCCGCAGCGGGACGTTGTCCGGGCGTGCAGCTTAAGAGCATCGTGAGGCGGTTGCTGCAAAAGCCCGGAACAATCGAGTTGACGCCGTTCCAGAAGCTGCTGCCCCAGGTCGGCGCGCATGAGCAGCGACTGCGCGGGCTGACCGATGGCGAGCTGACGGCGGCGGCGCAAGCGGCCCATGACGACGCGGAGATCTGCGCTTGTTGCCGTGAGGCGGCGTGGCGCGCACTCGGTGAGCGGCCTTACGACGTGCAGATGCTCGGCACGCTGGCGATGCTTTCTGGGCTGATCGCCGAGATGGCGACCGGCGAGGGCAAGACCCTGAGCGGTGCGCTCGCTGCCGCCGGCCATGCGTTGCGTGGCCGGTCGGTGCACGTGATGTCGGTGAACGATTACCTGGCCCGCCGCGACGCCGAATGGATGCGCCCGGTCTACGACCTGCTGGGCGTGACCACCGGCTGGCTCGGCCAGGCCTCGACGGTGGCGGAACGGCGGCACGCCTACGCGGCGCAGGTCACCTACGCGCCGGTGAGCGAGATCGGCTTTGACGCGCTCCGCGACCGCCTGGTCACCGACATCGCCGATCTGGTCACAGGTGATCCGGATGTGGTCTTGATCGACGAGGCTGACTCGGTGCTGATCGATGAGGCGCGGGTGCCGCTGGTCCTCGCAGGTGCGGCGGAGATCGCGGATATCGATCGCGAGATGGCACGGATTGCGGCCGGGCTTCACCCCGAGCAGCACTACGAGGTCGACGAAGACGCTCGCAATGTGTACCTGACCACTGCGGGAGCACAAGCCGTGGAACAGGAACTAGGCGGCACCGACTTGTACACCGTCGAGCACGCCGAGGCGCTGACCCGGCTCAACGTGGCCCTGCATGCTCATGCGCTGCTCCGGCGCGATGTGGACTACATCGTGCGGGACGGCGTGGTGCAGCTGATCAGCGAGTCCAGGGGCAGGGTGGCCCGGCGGCAGCGCTGGCCCGACGGCCTGCACGCGGCGGTCGAGGCCAAGGAGGGCCTGGCCGCGAGTGAGAACGGCGAGATTCTCGACACCGTCACCATCCAGTCCCTGGTCCGCCGCTATCGGACCGTCTGCGGGATGACGGGGACCGCCGTGGCGGTCGGGGAGCAGTTCCGGGAGTTCTACGGCCTGGAGATCGCGGTGATCCCGCCGAACCGCCCGTGCATCCGCGCCGATGAGCCCGACCGGCTATACCCGGCCATCAGGGACAAGGAGAAGGCGGTTGTCGGCCAGGTGGCCGCGACGCACGCCACCGGGCGGCCTATTCTGATCGGCACTCTCGATGTCGCCGAGTCTGAACGGCTCGCGGGCGAGCTTGACCGCGCCGGGTTGCGGTGCACCGTGCTCAACGCCAAGAACGATGCCCAGGAGGCCGCCATCGTGGCCGAAGCCGGGGCCTACGGCGCGATCACGGTGTCGACTCAGATGGCCGGGCGTGGCACCGACATCCGTCTTGGTGGCACCGGCGGCGACCGGCACCTGATAGCCGAGCTAGGCGGCTTGTACATCATCGGCACAGGCCGGCACGCGAGCTCCAGGCTCGATCACCAGCTGCGTGGGCGCGCCGGACGCCAGGGCGACCCGGGCGGGTCCGTCTTCTTCGCCAGCATGGAAGATGAGCTGATCCTCCAGTACGCGCCCGACGAGGCGCGAGCCCAGGTCCCCGACTCCAAGGCGCACTGGGCGCTGGGCCACGCGCAGCGCGTTGCCGAGGGCGTCAACCTGGAGATCCACCGGAACACATGGCGGTACAACAAGCTCGTCGAGGAACAGCGGCGGATCGTCTTGGAGTATCGCGACCGGGTGCTGCGGACCGACGGCGCCCTGTCGGCGCTTGCCCGGCAATGCCCGGAGCGGCTGGCGGAGCTGAGCCTCGAGCGTGAACAGGAGCGTCCTGGTCAGCGCCGCGCGCCACATCGTCCTTTTCCACCTGGACCGGGCCTGGGCGGAGCACCTGGCCTTCCTGGCGGAGCTCCGCGAGGGCATCCACCTGCGCGCTCTGGCCCGCGGGATCGCTCCGCTGGATGAGTTCCACAGGGAAGCGGTCCGCGCATTCGGTGCCCTGCTCGGCACGGCATCGGCGCAGTCCGCCGAGACCTTCCGGATCGCCGAGATCACCGCCGACGGCGTCGATCTCAAGGCCATCGGCCTGAAGCGCCCCACCGCCACCTGGACGTACCTGGTGCACGAGAACCCGTTCGGCACCGACATCGACCGGGCCATTCGAAGCGTTGCCCGCCGCATCCGCAAGCTTGCGGTTTTATGCCTAACGGAGATGGTGCGTCGAGCGGCGGCGTAGCAACGGTTCGGCCTGCACCGTCATGGTTGCGGGCCAGGCAGGCCTCGCGAGGCCAGTTGGTGCCGCCGGGCTCAGCCTGCGGGGATGCCTGGCGCACCGGTTCGGTCAGCGGTGAGCATCAGCGGGGTACTGGCGCCATGCCGGGAACTGATGTCGGCGAGGAAAGCGGCCAGCCATCCCAGGGCATCCAGTGACCACTCGGCGAGGGTGCCGTGGAAGGTGACCCGGTGGTGCGGGCCGCCAGGCTGCCCGTGCAGGGCAGTGGGCCGCAGGACCAGGTGATCGTCATCGGCCAGGGAGTACGAGTCGCAGGCGAAGACGTCCTGGCGGATTTCCCGGATCCACCGGGCGATCGCGGGGGCCGCCGCAGTCAGCTGCGGGTCCGGCCCGCCGTCGAGGGTGACTCGCGCTGGCTCCCGTAGCCGTGGGCCGCGGTCGCCGAACCAGTTCAGGCTGGCCAGCAGGGGCCGGGCGACTGGCATGGATGAAGGCGAGGCGAAGTCCCCGTCGGTGGGGGCGTCCTGCCCGGGCACCAGCACCTGAACCGCTTCCAGCCGGAGCGTGCCCAGCCGGGCCATGACATCGCCCGCACACGCCAGGAACGGCTGCACCGGTAGCACCCCAGTCCCGGCCGGTTCGGTCAGCGTCACCTGGAACCACGCGACCGGGTCCGGCCAAGGCGCCAGGGCTGGGCCCACTTCGGCGTCATTCATGCCCCACACCCCGCCCGAGGCGCCCTCGACCGCCGGGGTGAGCCATCCCATCGCCGCCGACCGGGAGTAGAACAGGCTGTAGGCATCCTGCGATAGCTCGGTCAGCGGGGCGTGCGGCACGAGCTCGCCGTAGAAGGCTGCGTACATCGGCCTGGCGGGCCGGGTGCCGAACGTGGCGGGTCCAGGCTCGGTGCTCAACTCGCTCCACCTCGTGCCATCTGGCCTGCCACCCCGTCAGACTCGCTGGTCGTGATTGTCACAACGGCGGCATAAGGTCCCGGCGGCGGGCAGGAATCAGCTGCCAGGCTGCCCGTCCTGGCCGTCGGTGTAGGTGTAGGTGTAGGGGTTGTTCACCACCCGGGTCTCCGGGATCTCCGGGTGCATCCCCTCGGTCCAGGCCTCGGGCCCCAGGGTGCCCTGCAGGTACTCCACGGTCTGCTCGGCCGCCCGCCGCGCCTTCGCCAGGTCCGTGCCGAGGAGCCGGTGGCCGTATTTCACCACCCGGCCGTTGACCACGACCGTGTGCACGTCGGCCCGCTGGGCCTGGAAGACGACATGGCCGTACGGGTGCAGCAGCGGGACCATGACGGGCGAGTCGTCGTTCTTGATGAGCACGACGTCGGCCTTCTTGCCCGGCTCCAGGCTGCCGGTCACCGAGCCCAGGCCCAGGGCGTCGGCCCCGCCCCGGGTGGCCCAGCTCACCACCTGCTCGGCGCGCAGCTTGTGGTTGGTCACGGTCTCGCCCTTGCCATGCGCCTCCAGGTGCTCACGGACCCGGTCCGCGCTCAGCGTCGCCCGCATCGCCGAGAACAGGTCGCCACTCCACCAGACGCTGGTGTCCATGGACAGCGACACCGGGATGCCATGCTCGCGCAGCTTCCAGGTGGGCGGATACCCCTGCCCGGCGCTCTGCTCGCTCTCGGTGGACAGGGACGCCGAGCCTCCGGTGGCCGCGATCCGGTTGTAGGAGTCGGCCGACAGGCTGGATGCGTGGACGTAGATGGTGGACGGCGTCATGAAGCCGCCCTCGTGCATCTTGCGGATGCCGTCGTCCGTGGTCACGCCCCACACCCCGGCGTGCGTGGTCACCGGGACGCCAAGCTCACGGGCTACCTCGAAGGCCGCCTGCTCGGGGAACTCCTCGCCGCCGGTGATGTCGAACGCCAGCTGCAGGCGCAGCATGTCGTTGCCGCTGGTGAACCTGCGGCTGACGAAGTCACGGAACTCCGGTGCCGCCGACCACTCCCACGGGCCCTGCTGGATGTTGCCGTAGGCCAGCACGAACCGCCCCGGGACCTCCTCCAGGGCGTCCACGGCGGCGTCAGCATGCTCGGTCGTCTGCAGGCCGTGAGACCAGTCCACCGTGGTGGTCACGCCGGCGTCGATCGCCTCGACCGCCGACAGCAGGTTGCCCGCGTACACGTCCTGCGGCCGGAAGGTCTTGCCCCACTGCAGGTAGTACCAGACGAAGTACTGGCTGAGCGTCCAGTCGGCACCGTAGCCGCGCATCGCGGTCTGCCACATGTGCCGGTGGGTGTCGATCATTCCGGGCATGACGATGCCGCCGGTCGCGTCGATCTCCACGGCGTCCGAGGGCGCCTCCAGGGCATGGCCCACCGAGACGATCCGCTCCCCGGAAATCAGCACATCGCCGCCGCGCAAGACGTGATGCCCGTCGTCCATGGTCAGCACGGTGGCGTTGCGGAACACCACCGGCCGCCCAGGCGCGAAGTCCGGGCTGGATGGGGTTGTCATGTCCTACCTCCGGTTCAGGCAGTGGTCATCCTAAGATCGGACAAGCGTCCGTAGAGCGGTCATGCCTAACTTGACGGAACGCTGGCCTGTTCGCAGGCTGCTGTCAAGAGGAAACCCGTACCGGGAGAGAGGCAGCATGGCGCGCCGGGACACCAGCCCTGATTTCATCGAGGCGATTGCCCGCGGCCTCGATGTGATCCGGGTGTTCGGGCCCAGGCAGCAGGCTATGTCGCTGGCAGCGGTGGCCGACGCGACCGGGCTGGCCCGGCCCACCGCGCGGCGCATCCTGCTCACCCTCACCCAGCTCGGCTACGTCCGCCAGGCCGACGGGGGCTTCCGGCTCACCGCCCGGGTACTGGACCTGGGCATGTCCTACGTGCTCTCGCAGAACCTGTGGGAGGTCGCCCGGCCGCACATGGAGGACCTGGTCTCCCGCACCCGTGAGTCCTCGTCGATAGCCCAGCTCGACGGCTCCGACATCGTCTACGTGGCCCGCGTCGCCGTGCCGAAGATCATCGCCCTCGCGGTCACCATCGGCACCAGGTTCCCGGCCATGCAGACCTCCCTGGGCAAGGCGATGCTGGCGGCGCTGCCGCCGGGGGAGGCCGAACGGGTGCTCGCTGAGCCCAGCCGATCCGGGATCACCGCCAGATGGCAGCCCGGGGCGGCCGAGCGGGCCGCCGCGCTGCGCGAGGTGGCCGAGCGCGGCTGGGCGCTGACCGACGAACAGCTCGCCCCGGGGATCCGGTCGGTTGCGGCGCCGCTGGGCGACGGCACGGGACGCGTGATCGCGGCAATGAACGTGACCGTGCACGCCGCCGAGACCTCCGTGGCGACCCTCACCGGCGAGTACCTGCCGCTGCTGTTGTCGGCCGCGGCGGCGATCAGTGCCGACTGGGCTGCCTGCCAGGCGGCACCGCACCTCGTGGCAGGCCCGGGCCCAGGGCCACCGACCTCGGGCGGGCCGACATCCGTGACAATGCCAGCCACCGGCCCGCCAGCGCTGCTGGCCCGCCGCGGCGTGAACCCCTAGACGATTAGGAGCCGCCATGGCCACCGTCGCTGCGGTCATCGCATCGACCCACCATCCGTTCTACTACCGGGCGAGCACCGCCACGGGGGAGGACCGGCCGCCGTTCGCGGACGAGTGGGCCGCCAAGATCGAGGCGTTCCGGGAAACCCTGACCCGGGCCCGCCCCGACGTGCTCGTGATGGTCGGTTCGGACCACTTCCATCAGATCTGGCTGGACAACATGCCGCAGTTCCTCATCGGGAAGGCGCCGGCCTACGACGGGAACTTCTACAACGAGGAGCGGGAGTTCGGGCTGCCCCGGATGTTCATGGCCGGGCACGAGGAACTATCGGGGTACCTGCTGCGCGAGGGCATCGACGCCGGCTTCGACCTGGCGTTCAGCAATGAACTGCGCGTCGACCACAGCATCACCTGCCCGCTGATCACCCTGCGGCCAGCGGCGGACCTGCCGATCGTGCCCGTGTACACCAACATCTTCGCCCCGCCGATGCCGCAGCCGAAGCGCTTCGTGGAGCTGGGCAAGACGATCCGGCGGCTGGTCGAGTCCTGGCCGAGCGACCAGCGCGTGGCGATCATCGGCACCGGTCACCTGTCCCTGGAGCTGGGCGGCCCGCGGCAGTTCGGCCCGCACGGCCCGGATCCGGAGTTCGACCGCAAGGCGGTCGGCTGGATCGCGTCCGGCGACCTGGACGCGGCCCTGGCCGAGGTCAGCCTGGACAGCCTGTGGGAACCGGGCAACGCCACCCACGGCTTCATGGACTTCATGCTGATGATGGGCGTCGCCGGGGAGAACGCGAAGGCCGACTACACCGACTCGCTGGACCTCTTCCACACCATGGAGGCCTACTTCACCTGGTACCCGAACGGGGTGGACGCGCAGTGAGCAAGTACCTGCTGAACAAGTTCCTGTACACCATCGACCGCGACCCGGAACTGGTCGAGCGCTACCGCGACGACCCGCGCGGCACCGTGGCCTGGTGGGAGGCGGAGCAGGCCAACGAGATCCTCAACTGCCCCACGGCCGAGCGCAGCACCTGGCTGACGTTCACCGGCGCCGAGCGTGAGGCCCTGGCCACCCATGACTACGTCACGCTGTTCGAGATGGGCGCGCACAACTTCCTGACGCTGACCCTGTTCATCGCGCTGTTCGAGCGCGACTACGCCGAGCCGCTGGCCTTCCAGCGCGAGTTCGCGGCCCGGCTCAGCCACTGGAGCCTGCCCTACCCCGACATCGCCACCTGAGCCGGTCAGCCAGGGCACATCCGTTGCTGGCTCAGGAAGTCCGTAGCCAGCACCGCGCGCACGGCTGCTAGAACGGCCCGGGGCCGTGCGGCCCGCCCGGCTTGGTCGGGCTGGACAGCACGCACTGGCCCTTACGGTTCCTGCCGACCGTGTTCGGCAGGGGCTTGCGCGGGAACAGCGTGCGCCGTGAGGTCTTCGCTGTCCCAGGTGCGGCTGTTGCCGCGGCAGATCAGGTTGCCGGTGATGTTGTTGGCGAGGATCTCGATGGCGTCCGAATCCGCCAGCTGGTTCCGGTACATCACCACGGTGTTGCGCGACCTTCAGTTGCACGACGCCCATCCAGCAGGACTGGACGCTGCTTATCCGGCACGTCACCGCCAACCGAGCCGACCTCGTAGGTGCTGTAGACGGGGCTCTGGAACAGCTTGAAGACCCCCTGCGGGGTGCAGTTGACGCCACCGCCGCCACCGGTCTGGATCACGTCACCGCCGACGGTGAAGTTGTGCACCACGACGCCAAGCGGCTGGTTGCGACCGCAGGTCAAGGCCCACGGTGGGGTGCATGGACAGCGTTGGCTTGTTCGGGTTCGGGTCGTCCAGGCAGGCGAAGTTCGCCGGGTTGCAGCCCATCACCAGGGTTGCGCCCGCGCGGACCAGGACGTTGCCCTTCACGGCCAGGCTGGACGTGCCGGTTCCGGTCTTGTCGTTCAGCGCGAACGCGGCGAGCAGGACCGAGCCGGGGGCTGACGGTGAGATTGCCGTTGACGACCGCGGCCCCCGCGTTGACCTCGCATGCCCCCCGCACGACTACGGCCCCGTGCGTACCGGTCAGCACGCCCGGTGCCGACGGCGGCCCGAGCAGGTGGTCGTGCCGGTGGTAACCGCCGCGCCTGCGGCGGTCACCGGCCCGGCCGCAGCACCCCCGCGACGACGGCGCTCGTGAACACGAGGCAGGACAAATGACGCAAATAGGTATTCATGACACTGATCCCCCTTTTCTGGACCCGCATATGTGGCCGAATTGCCTGCATAAACAGTTACAGAGCAGGTGAAATCACCACAGTCACCCCAGCGCCGAAGAATACGTGTTGTACAGGCTCCCGGCGCGTTCTGCAACCGCGGAGGATCGGCCGCCGCGTCCGCGCCGCGCCCGCCGGACAGTGTCGCTTTCGGGCAATTTTAGGCTGGAATATTTATTTGGCGGGATATAAGAAAGCTGTGGCGGATAGGGCCGGCCGGTAGTGTCCGGTAATCGGCGGTAAACGCCTGCTCGCCGCTTAGATAACATTCGCGACGGTCGTTACCCATGCCTGGTGCCTCCATGCGAATGCCTAAGCCAAAGTCCCTGGTAGAGGGGCCATGTAGGCCAATTTTCAAAGGCTGCGAAATGTTAGTACACTGTCACCGGCCACCCCACCGCCCCACCATGACCGGAGCGCGAACATTGCCAAATTTGGGCAGGATCACAGCTTATCCCGCCTGCACTCCCAAGGCACAACACCGGGCGGACGGTGCTTCGGGCAGCAGCCCGGCAAGGGTCACCGAAACGGAAAGCAGCCGAACCTTAGGAGAACGCAGATGTCGAAATTAATTCAGCCCAGGCCCGCGCTGGCCATCGCCGCAGTCGGCGCTGCCCTGGCGGGGGCCCTGGCGGTTGCGGGCACCGCCAGCGCGGCGCCGCATTCCGGTGCCGCGCACGTTGCCGTGCGGGCGAAGCTGGCCGGACCGAACCACGCCCGCCACGTCCTCGGGCTCCGTGTCGGCAAGCGCCGTCGGGCGGCTCAGCGCCACCACGTTCTACAACTGGCCGATGTTCCGCGCTGGCGCCACCCACTACGGGGTCTCGTCGGAGACGGCGATCAGCACCGTCACCGCGCCCTCGCTGGCCAGCGCGTGGACCGCGAAGCTCGGCAGTAACAGCTACACCTCGCCCGCCGTGGTCACGGTCGGCTCGCCCGGCAGGGCACTTGTCTTCGCCGGCTCCGGCAACAGCTTCTACGCCTATCCCGCTTCCGGCGGCGCCCCGGTGTGGACCTACAAGGCCGCCAGTGGCGTGATCGAGACCTCGCCCGCGGTGTACTCCGGCGTGGTGTACTTCGGCACCACATCCGGCACGCTCTACGCGGTGAACGCCGCGACCGGCGCGCTGGAGTGCTCATTCAGCACCACGGCGCCGATCCTGGCCTCCCCGGTCGTCGTCAATGACCCCGACGGATCCGGGCCGGTGGTCTACGACGGCACCATCCCGGGCAACGGCGCGGCGAACGGCGCGGAATGGGCCATCTACGGCCCCGGCAACAAGCACGGCGGCTGCACCCAGGACTGGGAGTTCACCGGGTTCCAGGTGTCCCCCGGCGGTACCTGGTCGTCTCCCGCCTACGGCACCGACGCGACCGGCACGCCGCTGCTCGTGTTCGGCAGCAAGGACGACGACGACTCCGTGTACGCGCTCAACGCCAGCACCGGCGCGCTGGTCTGGCGCTACCGGACGAACACCGCGGAATACCACGACGTGGGCTCCGCCCCGGTCATTTCCCCGCCAGGCCGGAACGGCTTCGCCGGCGGCGTCGTGTACGCGGTCGGGAAAGACAAGTCCGTCTATGCCATCGACCTCACCACCGGCGCCCTGATCTGGAAGTACGCCCTGGCCGCGGGCACCCATGGCGACGTGGCGGGGGCCGCCCTGGTGAACAACCGGATCTACCTCGGATCGGACACCGGCGTCTACGCGCTCAACGCCGTCACCGGGGCGCTGGTCTGGCACGTCCTGTCCTCGGCCACCTTCTACGCCTCTCCGGTAGTCACCGGGCCGTCGGGCCAGCAGGTGCTGCTGATCGGGGACACCACCAGCACCCTGTATGCGCTCAACCTGGCGACCGGAGCGACCGTGTGGTCGCAGGCCCTCAGCACTGGGTTCTTCGCCTCTCCGGCTGTCTCGCAGGGCGCGCTCTACACAACGGGGCTGGACGGCGTGCTCCGCAGCTACGCGCCCGGCTCTTAGCGGGCTGGCCAGGCCCCCGGCTGTTGGCGGGGGCCTGGCCGGTGCGGGCCTGGGCCGTGACCGCGCCGGTGCTCTCGACGAGGGCCGGGCGGCGCCCAGGCCCGTACCGGCCCGCCGGGACGGCGCCAGCGGCAAAACTCGCCGGGCTCGCGAATTGCCCGTTGAGGGAATTGTTCGCGTGCGCCATTGAATGGTTCGAGTTTCGCATGTAGCGCAAATTTCGCACATTCCCGGAGTGACGGTGCCGGTCACAAACAGATTTTTACGTGTTCGCTGCATGCTGCTGCTAATGTGCGTTACCCTAGGTCAACGGATGAACACGAGTAGTAACTTCCCCACGTCAGGTTCTGATGTGATCGCAGCTGCGATATAGGCCTGGCGGCCTTCCCTAACTGGTTGCGGTATTGCCGGGCGGAAGGACATTGACCACAGCAGCGGCCAGGACGTCAACGGCCGAGCCGATGGAGACCAAGAGGTGCAGACTTCCGCAGATATCCTCGCGCGGATGCAGCAGGAGATACCGCCGGGCAGGCAATGCCTTAATGGCGAAGAATTACGGCAACTGGCTACCCACACCCAGGCGCTGCTCGCCAGCAAACCAGCGGCGCAGGAGGAGTACCGCAGGTTCCTCGCCGCGGCCAGGAAAGACATCGACCTGCCGCATCCGGTCCTTGCCGCGTGCCTGAAAGGCAAGCGGATCCTGGTCAGCGGCGGCACAGGCTGCGTCGGCGCGGCGCTGATGGCCCAGCTGGCGCGGCTCGAGCCCGCGTGCCTGGTGAGCGTGAGCCGAGGCGTCACCCAGGGATGGCCGCGCCTTGCGGACGCCGACTATGTCCATGCGGACATCAGGGACCGCGATCAGCTGGCCGCGGTCTTCGACCGTGCCAACTGCGACATTGTCTTCCACGTGGCGGGGCAGCGGGACCCCGGGCTCGCCGAGCACGAGGTGCACCGCACGGTAACGACCAACGTGCTCGGCACCCGCAACGTGGTCAGCGCCGCCGCTGCGTCGGGGGTTTCTCATGTCGTCGCGGCGTCGACCGGCAAGGCCTTCCGCCCGTACTCACCGGAGATCTATACGGCCTCCAAGCGGGCCGCCGAGTGGCTGCTGTGCCGGGCGGCGGCGGATGGGCCGACCGCCTGTTCGGCAGCGAGGTTCACCCATGTCATCGACAACTCGATCATTCATGCCCGGCTGCTGGACTGGTGCAACGGCGGGGTGATCCGGCTGCATAGCTCCGATATCGCGTTCTACGTCCAGTCCGCGCTCCAGTCGGCGCAGTTGCTGCTCGCGGCCGCGGCCGGGGCGCAGGGGGGCTCGCTGCGGGTGCATGCCATCAACGACCTCGGCTGGCCGGTGGCCCTTGTCGATGTGGCGCTCGGCGTGCTCGCGCGGACCGGTTCCACGGCGCCCATCTACTTCAGCGGCTACGACCGCGGCTACGAGTCGGCACCGTTCCCCGCGCTATACGACCCTATGACCGCAGGTGACATGAGCCCGCTGATCAGCGCGTTCGAGGGCGCCGGTACGGAACAGGCATGGTGCGGGGACATCGACGTGTTCCCGCTCCAGATCGCGGCCGCGCCCGTGCTGGAGGAGCGGATGGAAGCACTGGCTGCCACCTGCGCGCGGACGGAGCAGCCAGAGCCGGTCCGTGCCGCGCTCGACGAGCTTTCCTGGGCGCTGTTCGACGCCACCATGGCGGCGGCTCCCCGCCGGGTACTGGCCCGCGCGGCCCAGCGCTGCGAGCGGCAGCGCGGCGGCCTGGATGCCGTTCATGCACGAATGCTGGCAACGATCGGGCAGTACGCGGCCGGGGCAAATCCCGTGCCCGCGGCCCGGAAGCAGCCGGCCGGGGGAGAACTGCCCACGGAGATGATCGGCACGCCATAAGGAATTCGGTGCCACGCCATTTTCCGGGCTCAGCAGGATTTGACCTTTACTCACGGTCTGAATGACGTGACGTCCATTCGCAAAGCCGTTCACGCAGCAGGAGGATCACCGGCACAATGACGATCCACAACGATGATCAGCACACGAGCACGATCAAAGGGGGAGAAAACGATGAAGGGACCTGGGTTCGGGAGCGTGATCTGGGTCGTGTTCGGGATCTCGGCGTGTTCCACCCTCGTCTGGACCCTGACCGTTCGGCTTTTGTTCCGCCGCAGCAAGGCCCCCACCGATCTGTAACCCCGCAGCGCAGCTTTCAGATCCCCCGGGTCACCTTCCGGCCGCGCCGGGGGTTCGTGGTCGTTCCCCTTGCGCTGGTCGTGTCCGGGTCGGTCTTCCTGCACCGGACGCTTCTGGCCCACATCTCGGCGGCCGCGGGCTGGGTGTACGGGCTGTGGGCGGTAAGCCTCGGGTTCGTGCTGCTGCAGCTCACCCTGTCGTGGTTCCAGCGCCCGTTCAAGGTGAACGAGATCCAGAGCCTGAAGCTGGACCGCCTGGGGGTCGCTGCCGTGGTCCCCTGCTACAACGAGGACCCCGCGATCCTGGACCGGACCATCTACGCGCTGTTCCAGCAGACCCGCAAGGTCGACTGGATCATCGTGGTCGATGACGGCTCCCGCGTCGACTACACCGAGGTCCGGGCCCGCTGGCAGGCCCACCGTTCCGCCACTCAGCTCCTCTGGATCCGCCAGGAGAACAAGGGCAAGAAGCATGCGCAGGCCGCGGCGTTCCATGCGGTGCCCAACGCCGACATCTACGCGACGATGGACTCGGACTCCGCGCTGGAGCGCCGGGCCATCGAGGAGGGCCTCAAGCCGTTCGCCGACCGCGACATCGTCTCGGTCGCGGGCCTGGAGTTCGCCTACAACCTGAACAAGAACCTCCTCACCCGTGCCATGGGGCTGCGATCCCTGGCCTTCCAGCTCTTCACGATGAGCGCGCAGAGCGTCGCGGGCGGGAACGTGGTGATCAACCCGGGCGCCTTCTCGCTCTACCGGGGGTGGCTGATCCACCGGATCCTGCCCGCCTACCTGGAGGAGACCTTCTTCGGCGTACCGGTCATCCTGGGCGACGACACCGCACTGACCATGTTCGCCCTGCTGCACGGGCGGGCTGTCCATCAGCCCACGGCGGTGGCCATGCCGGTGTACCCCGAGACCCTGTCACACCACCTGCGCCAGTGGACCCGGTGGATGCGCGCTTCGACGATCCGGACGCTGTGGCGGATGCGCTACCTGTCGCTGCGCTCCTATGCCTGGTGGTTCGTGGTCTATCAGCAGTACGCCTTCTTCGCCTCGGCCGCGGTTTCGGTGGCGGTGCCGCTCGTCTGGCCGGCCTCGCGCAGCCTGGTCTTCGCCAGCTGTATCGCGCTGGTCGCCTGGCCGTTCGCCGTCGCCCTGCGGCTGATCACCGTGAAGCGCTCTGACCAGCGGTGGCCCTCCTGGCTGATGTCAACCCTGCTGCTGCCGTTCGCCGCCCTGTGGTACCTGCTGATCCTGCGCCAGATCCGCTTCTACGGCATGGCCACGTGCCATCGCCAGGGCTGGGTGACCCGCAAGAAGGTGGAGGTCACCATCTCCGGCCCGCCCAGCCACACCGTGGAGCTGATCCGATGAACAAGGCCAGGTACGCCGCCGCCGTCATCGCGGCGGTGGGCGTGTCCATCACCGCGGGCGGCGCCGCGGCCGCGATCTGGCAATACCGGCACGCACCCGTCCATAGACGGAGCGCCCTGGCCGCTGCTACCGCGGCCGCCCCGGTGCTGCCCCTGGCCAGTTCCGCGCCCTACCCGCACGCCGCCATCCACCACCCTGGCGCCTTCCACTACCTGGGCACCCTTGAGCCCAACACGCCCACGACCTACCTGCCGGTGACCCGTTTCGCCGGGGTGGCGGGCCGCAGGCCCAACATCACCGTCTACTACAGCCCCTGGGGCGCGGCGTTCCGTGCCCGCTTTGTCACGGCGGCCGCGCAGACCGGCGCCGTGGTGCTGGTGCACATGGAGCCCTGGCACGCGTCCATGATCGCCATCGCGGACGGGCGCTGGGACAGCTACCTGCACCGGTTCGCCGCCCAGGTCCGGCACTACGGTGGCCAGGTCATCATGAGCTTCGCCCCGGAGGCGGACGGCGGCTGGTATCCGTGGGGCTGGCACCACGCCGAGCCCGCCGAATACCGGGCCGCCTGGCGGCACGTGGTGACCCTGTTCCGGCAGTCCGGCGCGAGCAACGTCACGTGGCTGTGGGATATCAGCGGGGGCAGGCGTGGCGCCGGGCGGGTGCAGCACTGGTGGCCGGGCCACCAGTACGTGGACTGGGTCGGCATCGACGGCTACTACGTCACCCCGGCCGACACCTTCAAGAGCGTCATCGGCGACACCATCAGCGCCGTCCGGAAGTTCACCAAGAAGCCGATCCTGCTCTCGGAGGTCGGCATCGGGCCGCTCGCCGGCCAGGTCAAGAAGATTCCCGGCCTGTTCGCCGGCATTCGCCGCAACCGCCTGCTGGGCCTGATCTACTTCGACGTTGCCCAGCGCGATGGTCTCTATCACCAGGACTGGCGGCTGGATGACAACCCTGCCGCCATCGCGGCCTTCCGTGCCGGGGTGAGATCTCTGCGGGGGCCGGGGAGTTCGCGGGGGCGGGGGGTTTCGCGGGGTGCGGGGGAGGCTGTGCCGACTCCGTCGGCGCTGCGGTGACACGTGAGTACGGGTCCGCCGTGAACCGGCGGACCCGTACTGGTGGTGATCGGTGTGCTGGGTGTGTATGGCGCCATGTTTTCCCCTGCCGTTAGTGGCCTGCAGCGTGCATGGTCTCGACGAACTGGGCCGCCGCCACGGTGGCGCCGGGTGCGGCGATGTAGTAGCCGTCGGGGCTGACGGATTCGGCGGCGGCGGTCATCTGGGTGACCGTGCCGTTGACGGTGGAGACTTCGGTGAACACCTGGACTGCGGGGTTGGCAGCGTGGGCCTGGGCGGCGGCGCCGTTGAACAGCGCGTCATAGGCGGGCAGGCTGGTGGTCTGTGATTCGGTCTGGACGTTGACGATGTCGCCGGTGGCGGCGGCCGCGCTGGCGATGTTGGCGCGCAGGTACCAGTGCCCGATGGCCTCGCCGGGCAGGCGGGGGGTGATGGCGCCGGGGACGTAGCCGAGGTCCAGGGCCGGGGCCATGATCACTTTGAGCCCGTGGACGTGGGCCAGCTGGCCGAACAGGGTCATGTACTGGTCCGGGTTCTGCTGCTCGTTCAGCGGCGTCTGGGCCCACTTCTCCGGGTCGTACATGACCCACTGGTAGGGGAAGCTGATCCGGGAGTTCGCGATGTCCGAGGCGAACTGGGCGTAGGACGTGTAAGTGAGCACGGGGGTGGCCGCCAGGCCGGGCTGGATCGGGTTACCGGTCAGGCTGGACCCGGCGCCGTAGGTGGTCGGCGTGTTGAGCACCTGGGCGGTGATGGCCGGGTCGGCGGCGTTGATCCCGGCCAGGGTGCCGGCGCCCATGAGCCAGTCGGGCGTGGTGGCGGCGGACGCGGCGCCGGCGCCCAGCGCCGTGCCCAGCAGGGCGCCTGCGGTGATGGCCGCGGCTGCGGTGAGGCCAAGGACCCTGTTGCGGGCCCGGCGGCCCCGGGCGTGGCGGCGGCCGGTGTGGGTCTGGGTGGCCGCGGTCTGGCGGGCGGTGCGGTGGCGTTCATGACGGCTCCTTGGCGGTTATGCACTGGGTGGCTTGTTGCCATAACCCCAGTCTTGAATATGGAGCCGCCTACGCCCCAGAGAAGAAAGTCACCTTTCGGTGAGGTATGTTTCCCCGGTCCATTCGGCCCGCGGCCTGGTCCTTTTCACCGTGACGGCATGGGCCAAAAGACCCTGCCCGCCAGAACCGGAAGACCCGGGCCACCGCAGCGCGGGACCGCGGCCGAGGGCGGCTGCAACCCCGCCGTGCCCGGCGAAACCGGCCCAGCGGCCGGGTTGCAGCTAGCCGGTAGCGGAGAACGCCGGGTTTGCAGCTAGCCGGTAGCGGAGAACCTGGTGACCGCCAGGCCCTGACCGCCTGACCAGATTTCAAAACCGGCCTGGACGGCCCACATCAGTGCCGACGAGTTGATCATGCCGATCTTCTTGGCTCTCGCCATGAACGGCGCCAGCCGCAGCGATGCCGACGTCACGGGCGAAGCGCGCCGGAAAGAGATGTAATACCGGCCATCGGCGGTAGCGTGCGGCACCTCGTACCATTGCGCGCCGTCGATCCACACTTTCGGGAACAGCCCAACCCACCACTGCGGGCCGCTGTATTGGAGCCAGATCATTATCTCGTAGGTGCCGACCCCGCTGCGGGGACCGCACCAGATATCCAGGGAGTAGTCCCATATCCCGCTGTCCGGCGGCGTCGACGTCGCCCAGTTGACGGTGTAGTTCCCGAGCGCGGCCGCCCGGGGCAGCTTGCCCTGCTCGGCCGAGGAGCACGCTCCCTCGAAGCAGCCGGTCCCGATGTAGGGATAAGCCCGTACTGTCGGTGATGTCGCGGTCCCGGGGGAGCGGACCACGGTGAAGGCGCCGTCCTTTCCCGGCACCGACAGGCACATCCCATGATCGTTGTCGTTGATGCTGGGCTTGTTCCTGACCACCAGTGGCTGATCGGCGATTCCCGTGACATGCAGGGCCTGCCAGCGGTCGCAGCTCACCTCGGTCGGCGCGGCGGTGGCCGGCACGACCGCGGTGACGGAGACAGCGGTTGCCGCTGTGATGCCACTGAGCAGGACCCTTGTGAGTGCGGTGCGGGGCCACCACGTCATCTCAGTTTCCCTTCTGCACGTTGCGCAGGAAACACGGTGGATGCAATGAGCAAGCATTCAATCACAATTCGCTACATGGGCTCAGTTACACGCCCGAGATAGGTGGCGGTGGCCGCGCCCGCCGTGCCCGGGCAGGCAGCCCCCGGTGGCGAAAGGAACTGGACAGAATGCGCATGCCGGCGCCAGAGTCGCCGCATGGATATCCGCATCCAGTGCCTGAGCATCCACACCACCGACCCGCTCCGCCTGGCGACGTTCTGGCAGGCAGCGCTGGGCTGGCGCCTCGAGGTCGGCAATGAGAACGAGGTGGTGCTGGAGCCGCCGGAGGGCAGCCCCGAGGATGGGGTGGCCCCTGACCTGCTGTTCCTGCGGGTCCCCGAGGAGAAGTCGGGCCGCAGCCGGCTGCACCTCGACCTGCGGCCGGTGGACCAGGCCGCGGAGGTCGCGCGGCTGGAGGGCCTGGGCGCGCGCCGGGCCGACGTGGGCCAGGGCCCGGAGGTGAGCTGGGTGGTACTGGCCGACCCGGACGGGAACGAGTTCTGCGTGCTGCGGGCGTTCAGGCCGGCGGAACTGGCCGAAATGGCCGGCGGCTGAGCCTCCGGCCCGCGCCGGTCGCGCCCGTGCGGGTCGCGCCCGTGCGGGTCGCGCCTGTGCGGGTCGCGCCTGTGCGGGGCGCGGTCACGGCTGCGCGCGGTGCTCCCTGTTGTCCCGCTGCGCGAGCAGTGCCTGCTCCGCCTCGGGCGAGAACCCCCGGGTCAGCGGCGGCTCACCGCGCTCCCGGTCCCAGGCCAGCACGTCGGCCACGGTGACCTCGAGCGGAGTCGCTGGCATCCCCGCGGCCCGCGCCCGCGCCGGGCTGCGCTGCTGCGTCACCCAGTCCGTCTTCACCAGCGGGAACGGCTGCGGCGCCAGGTCGAGCGGCACCGGCACGAGTTCCACCTGGGTGCCCGTCACCCGGGCACAGGTCTCGACGAGCCCGCCGAGGGTGACCGGCTCGGCCGGGCCGACCGCATGGAAGGCACCCGGGCGGTCGTCGGCGAGCAGTTGCACCACCAGGCGGGCCAGGTCCCGCGAGTCGATGATCTGCACCGGCTGCGCGGGATCACCGGGCACCGCCACCCGCCCGCCGCGGCCCGCCCGCCGCACCCAGTAGGTGAGCCCGTCCTGCCAGTCGTGCGGCCCGGCCACCTTCCCCGGCCGGACGATCGTCGCCCGCTGGCCGTACCGGGCCACCACGTCGTCCTCGCAGGCGACCTTGCTCGGGCCGTAGGTTCTGTCGTCAAGTTCCCCGGTGTCATCGACGTCCCGCACCGGTGCACGGCGCGGCGCGTCCTCATCCGAGCCCGGCCGCAGCCCTTCGTGCCGGTACACCGCGTTGCTGGAGATGAACAGGTACCGCCCCACCCGGTCGCCAAGCGCGTCCATCGCCTGCCCGACGTGCCTGGGGACGTAGCCGCAGCAGTCCACGACCGCATCCCAGGTCCCGTCGCGCAGCGCCGCGTAGTCGCCGGTGTCCCGGTCGCCGCGGCAGCCGGGTCAGCTCGGGGAACAGGTCGGTCCCGGACTTGCCCCGGCCGAACAGGGTCACCTCGGCACCGGTGCGCAGGGCGTCCTCGACGATCGCCCGGCCCACGAACCACGTGCCACCCAGGACGAGGATTCGCATGACCGCCGAGCCTACCGGCCCCTGGGCACCCGCTCAGGCGGTCAGGGCCAGCCAGCAGCATCACGGCAGCGGAAACCTCGACCAGGGCGCCGAACACGTCACCGGTCATCCCGCCGAGGCGCCGCCGGGCCAGGCGGCGCAGCAGTTCCCCCGCGCACAGCCCGGCCAGCACGGCGATGACGGCACGCAGTGCCGGGTACGCGCCCCAGGCGGCCCCGGCGGCCGCCGCGGTCACCGCGAGCAGCGTCACGGCGGCCGTGACCCTGGCCCGCGTGGTCGTGGCCCCGGCCACCAGCGCGCCGAACCCGTCCGGCCGGGCTGCCGGGGATCCCGGTCCGGTGGCCAGCACCACCGCCGTCCGCCCGGTGACCGCCGCCACGGCGAGAGCGGCCGCGTCCGGCCAGCCAGGTGCCACCGTCGCCAGGGCGGTGACCTGCACCAGGACGGTGAACAGCAGCGCCGCGACGCCGAACGGCCCGACGTCGGACCGGCGCATGATCGCGAGGGCCTCGTCCCGGGGCCGGCGGCTGCCCAGCCCGTCCGCGGTGTCCGCCAGGCCGTCCAGATGCAGCCCCCCGGTGAGCAGCGCCAGCACGCCGACCGCCAGGGCAGCGGCCAGCAGCCTGCGCGGCCCGGAGTGGCCGCCGGCCTGCACCGCGAACAGCACCCCGGCGGCCGGGACCGCGACCAGCAGCCCCGCCACGGGCAGCCAGAGCACGGCCCGGGCCGCGTCGTCCCTGCTGATCTCCGGTGCCGCCTTGACCGGGAGGATCGTGAACAGGCCGAGCGCGGTTCGCAGCGGGGCCAGCCCGGCCTGGACCGGGCGTCCAGGGCGGGCCGGCCCGGCCCGCGGGGCCTGTGTCATCGCAGCCGCCGGGCGATCCCCGCCGTGCACAGCCAGACCTCGTCGCTGTCCGCGGCGATGCGCGCGTTCAGCTGCCCCAGTTCGTCGCGGAACCGCCGCCCGGAGGCCGTGCCGGGCACCACGCCGGAGCCGATCTCGTTGCTCACCGCGATCACCTGCCGCCCCGTGTCCCGCCACGCCGCCAGCACCTGGTCGATGCGGGCCGCCAGGGCCCCGGCGGCAGCCGTCGTGTCGTCCCAGGCCCCGCAGTCGTCCATCACCCGGGCCAGCCAGGTGGTCAGGCAGTCCACCAGGACGGGGGCCGGGCCCGGCGCGGCCAGCACCTCAGCCAGCGCCAGCGTCTCCACCGTCCGCCAGTGCGCCGGCCGGCGCCGCTGGTGCTCGGCCACCCTGGCGTCCCATTCCGTGTCGCCCGAGCCCGGTGGCGTGCCTGTCGCGACGTAGTCGACCGGGCCGTCCCCGGCCAGCATGTCTTCGGCCGCCGCCGACTTCCCCGACCGTGCCCCGCCGAGCACGAGCACCCGGCGCCGCGGCGGTGGCCCGCGGCGCCGGGCTGCCCGCGGCGCTGCCTCGGCGGCGGGCCGCCGGGGCGTCTGGCGTCGGCTGCGGCGCCGGGCGTGCGGCCGCGCCGGGCCAGTCCGGCGTCGGGCGGACGGCGGCGTCCCGGCTGTCGGCGGTGTTCCGGCGGAGCGCGGAGTCCGCGGCGGAGTCCGGGCGCGGCCGGGGACGGCGGGCCTCCCGGGGACGACTGGCCACCGGGGGAGGACGGGCCGCGGGGGACCGGGGAGCGCCGGGCATCACCAGGCCGGTGGTGGCCAGGTCGGCGACGTCGCCGATCACCACGACCGCCGGGTTCGTGACGCCGGCCGCCTGCACCGCGCCGGCCAGGTCCCGCAGCGGCGCCGTCACCACCCGCTGCTGCCGGCTCCAGCCGTCGGACACCACCGCGCCCGGGGTCGCGCCGCCCAGCCCCGCGGAGATCAGCGTGTCCGCGATCTCGGCCAGGTGGTCGATCGACATCAGCAGCACCAGGGTCATCCCGCTGCGGGCGAGTGCCGCCCAGTCCACCGAACTGCGCGAGTCCCCCGGCCGGACATGCCCCGCGAGCACGCAGAAGCCCTGGCTCACGCCCGCGGTGCGTGACCGGGATGCCGGCCGCGGCCGGCACCGAGATCGCGCTGGTCACCCCGGGCACCACCTCGACCGGGACGCCCGCGGTCAGGCACGCCTCGACCTCCTCGCGGCCGCGGCCGAACACGAACGGGTCGCCGCCCTTCAGCCGGACCACGGCACGCCCGGCGCGGGCGTGCTCGACCAGTGCGTGGTTGATGTGGTCCTGCCGCATCGCCGGGCCGCCGGGCACCTTCGCCGCGTCCACCACCTGCACGCCGGGCGCCAGTTGCTCCAGCAGCGCCAGCGGCGCGAGGCGGTCGGCCACCACCACGTCGGCCTCGCGCAGCCGGTGCAGCCCGGTCACCGTGATCAGGCCCGGGTCGCCGGGCCCGCCGCCGACGATCGACACCCGCCCGGCCGTCGGCTGCCCGCCGGTCCCGCCCGCCGTTTCCTTCGCAGCACGAACGATCCACCGTGCCCGCGGCGTCCACGAAACGATCACGTAGTTCCGCGGCGCGGCGCGGGTCGCGGCCCGCGTTGACCGCCACGGTCACGGCGCCTGCCCGTCCCACCGCGGGCACCCAGGCCGCGGAGGCGGCCGCGTCGTCGGCGCGGGCGCACCACAGGCGCTGCCGCTCGGCGTCCGCCGCCACGGCCTCGTTGACCTCCGGCCGGTCCGTGCAGGCCAGGACCAGCCAGGCGCCGTCCAGGTCGCCTGGCTGGTACCCGCGCCGATGGCGCGGTGATCAGCCCGCGGTCCGCCATGTCGGCCAGCGCCGGGGTGAGCGCCGGGGCCACCACCACGACCTCGGCGCCTGCCTCGCGCAGCCCGGCCACCCGGCGCAGCGCGACCGGGCCGCCGCCGACCACCACGGCCCGGCGGCCCTCGAGTCGCAGGCTGAGCGGATAGATGGGCGGCGCCGCGGCTGGTGCGGCTGGGGCCGGCGTGGGTGGGGAGGGTGCGGCGCCCGTGGGTGGCGTGGCTGCGGCGCCCGTGGCTGGCGTGGCTGCGGCGTCCGCGGGTGGGGTGGTGGCGGCGCCCGTGGCTGCGGCAGACGTGGGTGGGATGGCCGTGCCGGATCCGGTGTCGGGCCCAGCGGCGGGCTGCGGCTCGGACGGGGTTGCCATGTCCGTCCCTTACTCCTTGGCGCCGGACACTCCGGCGCTGTCGAACGTCGCGACATCTCGCAGCACCCGGGCGGCGGCCTGCACGATGGGCACCGCCAGCGCGGCACCGGACCCCTCGCCCAGCCGCATGTCCAGGTCGAGCAGCGGCCGCAGGCCCAGCGCGGACAGCGCCCGCCGGGCGCCCGGCTCGGTGGACATGTGCCCGGCCACCAGGCAGTCCACCACGTCCGGGGCCATCGCCCTGGCGGCCAGCGCGGCCGCGCAGGCGATCACGCCGTCGAGCACCACGGGGGTCCGCAGCGCCGCGGCGCCCAGCATGAAGCCCGCCAGCGCGGCGTGCTCCAGGCCGCCGACCGCCGCCAGCACGGCCAGTGGATCCGCCGGGTCCGGCTGATGCCTGGCCAGCGCCCGGCGGATCACGCTGACCTTCCGTTCCCAGGTCTCGTCGTCGATGCCGGTGCCGCGCCCGGTGACCTCCTGCGCCTCCGCGCCGGTGAACACCGCGATCAGGGCGGCGGACGCGGTGGTGTTCGCGATGCCCATGTCCCCGGTCACCAGGCACCGGTTGCCTGCCGCCACCAGATCGCGTGCGGTCTCGATGCCGGCCTCCACCGCGCGCTGCGCCTCCCCGGCGCTCATCGCCGGGCCTTGGGTCATGTCCGCGGTCCCCGGCCGCACCTTGCGCGGCAGCAGTCCCGGCGCGGGCGGAATCTCGGCCGCCACCCCCACGTCCACCACGCACACCTCGGCCCCGGCCTGCGCGGCGATCGCGTTCACCACCGCGCCGCCGGCCAGGAAGTTCGCCACCATCTGCACGGTGACCTCCTGCGGCCAGGGGGTGACCCCCTGGGCGTGCACGCCGTGATCGGCGGCGAACACCGCGACGGCCGCGGGCTCGGGCACCGCGGGCGGGCAGTCCCCGGCCAGGCCGGCCAGCCGTACCGAAAGCTCTTCCAGCACGCCGAGGGAGCCGCTCGGCTTGGTGAGCCGCTCCTGGCGCTCCCTGGCCTGGGCCATCGCCCCCGCGTCCGCGGGCGTGATGGCGGCCAGGGTGTCGGCCAGCAGGCTCACCGTGGTCCCGCCGGGCAGCCCGCGCTGGCCCCAGCGTTCCTCGTGCACGGCCCAGGCCAGCGGGCGCCGCCGCGCCCAGCCGGACAGCGCCAGTTCCGGTCCCGGCGGGAACTCGGTCACGTGTCCGACGCACAGGTAGGCCACGATCTCCAGATGCGGCGGCAGGCCGAGCGCCGTCGCCAGTTCCCGCTCGTCGAAGAAGCTGACCCAGCCCACGCCGAGCCCCTCGGCCCTGGCCGCGAGCCACAGGTTCTGCACCGCGCACACGCTGGAATACGCGGCCACCTGCGGCTGGGCGTGCCGGCCCAGGACGTGCCTGCCGCCCCGGGTGGAGTCGCAGGTCACCACGATGTTGACCGGGGTGTCCAGGATCGCCTCGACCTTCAGGTCGCCGAACCGCAGCGCCCGGGACCGGGGCAGCGAGCCGGCGAACACGTCCTGCTGCCGGCGGCGCCAGGGCGCGCACCTGCTCGCGCACCGCCCGGTCGCGCAGGATGAGGAAGTCCCACGGCTGGCTCAGCCCCACGCTGGGCGCCTGGTGCGCCGCGGTCAGCACCCGGGTCAGCACCTCGTCGGAGACCGGGTCGGGCAGGAAGCCGTTGCGCATGTCCCGGCGCGCGGCGGCGAGCCGGTAGAACGCGTCGATGTCCTGCTGGGGCATGGGCTCACCGGGCAGGGCCGCGCCGGAATCTGTCATGACAGCACCTCGTGGGCGGCGTGGGAATGCCGGTGCCCCGCCTCGTCGTCCGGGTGGAAATGCGGGACCTGCGGGCGCCCGACCTTGTCCGCGAAGCCGGGGAGCGCCACCCGGTAGGCGCAGGTGTCGCAGTTCATCCTGATGTCCCCCGCCAGTGCCTCGTCGTAGCGTTCCAGCACGAGCCCGGTCAGTCCGCCGCACGCCCCGATCAGCCCCGCCACCGTCACCGCCAGCCCGGGGTGCCGGCGGCGAACTCGTGCGCCTGGGCCGCCACCCGGTCCGGCAGCACCCCGGGGAACAGGAAGTACGGGGCCACCACGATGCGGCGCGCGCCCAGCAGCACGGCCCGCTCCAGGGCCGCGGGCACCGAGGGCTCGGCCAGCGAGATGAAGCAGAACTCCACGCCCGCATAGCCCCGGCCCTCCCAGAGCAGCCGTGCCACCTTGGCGATCTCGGCGTTGGCGTCCGGGTCGGTGGACCCGCGCCCGGCCAGCACCACGACGGTGTCCCGCCGGGGCGCGCCGGCCAGCGCGGCGTCGATCCTGGCTTCGAGGATGTCCTGGAGCACCGGGTGCGGGCCGAGCGGGCGCCCGTAGGAGTAGGACAGGCCAGGGTGCCGCACCAGTTCCCTGGCCAGCGCGGCCGGGATGTCGCCCTTGCCGTGCCCGGCGGCGGTGAGCACCAGCGGCACCGCGACGATCGGCCGCGGGCCGCCGGCGCCGGGCGGGACCAGCCGGGCGACCGCGTCCGCCACCGAGGGCCTGGCCAGCTCGATGAATCCGCCGTCGACGGCGGGCACCCGGCCCGCGGCGCGGTCCCGCACCAGCCCGACGAGCCGGGTGAACTCGGCCACGCCCGCGTCGCTGCGGGTCCCGTGGCCGACGATCAGCAGGGGTGGCATGGTCACGAGGACGGCTCCTTGGGCGGGGCGGCGGGGTCGGGGCTAGTCACTGTCTGCGAGCGGGTCGCCGTAGAGCAGGGCGTTGAGCGCGGCCGCCGCGACGGCTGCGCCCCCCTTCTCGCTCCTGTTGGTCACCGCGGGCAGCCCGCTGTCCCGCAGTGCCTGTTTCGCCTCGACGGCCCCGACGAAACCCACCGGCAGGCCGATGACCAGCGCCGGGGCCGGGCCCCGCGGCGAGCAGGTCGGCCAGGGCGGTGGGCGCGGTGCCGATCACCCACACCGCGCCGGGGCCGACCTCGCCGCCGGCCACCCGGATCCCGGCCGCCGCGCGGGTAATGCCGAGCACCCTGGTCAGCGCCGCGGCCCGCCGGTCGTTGATCCGGCACACCACCTCGCGGGCGGTGATCCCGGCCGCCGTCATCGCCGAGTCGGCCACCACCGGCGCGCCGTCGCGCAGCGCCTGCGCGCCCGCGGCCAGGTCCGCCTCCGCGCAGACCAGGTCGTCGAGGTAGCCGAAGTCGGCGCTGGCGTGGATGACCCGCTCCACCACGGCCCTGGTCCACGGCGGCAGCGCGGAGGTGTCCGCCCGCGCGCGGAGGATCTCGTACGACTGCTTCTCGATCGGGTGCGACTACGCGGGTCATCGTGCCGTCCTCCCAGCTAGGACGTGGTGGCTGCCGCCTGCGGAACCGCTTGGCAGATACCACGATTTCGCATCGTACGAAATCGTAATAGTTGGCTGCGCCGATGAGGCTGGGGCCACCTCGGGCTCGGTGATCGCGTCCACCGGGCAGATCTCGATGCACTCGCCGCACCCCGTGCAGCGCTCCGCCAGGACGATCAGGGTGCCCCCGGAGGGGCGTATCGCATGTTCTGGACAGGTGAGCAGGCACGCACCGCAGCCCTGACAGGCGCCGATCGTCACGGTGCCCGGGCGGGGCGCGGGGCTAGGGCTAGCTCTGGGCGGGGCGGCGGGGCCGGGGCTAGCTCTGGGCGGGGCGGCGGGGCCGGGGCTAGCGCTGCCATCGGTACCCCCTCGGGGTGACCATCCGGCCGGCGACGATCTGGGTGCTGGCCGAGCCGACGATGACCACGCTGGTCATGTCCGCGACGGCCGGGTCGAGCCTCGGCCAGGGTGGTGATCAGCACCCGCTGGCCGGGGCGGAACGCGTCGTGCACCACGCCGGCCGGGGTGCCCGGCTCCCGGTGGCCGGCCAGGATCTCCAGCGCCGCGCCGAGCTGCCAGTCCCGGTCCTGGCTGCGCGGGTTGTAGAAGGCGACCACGAAGTCGCCCGTCGGCGGCCGCGCGGACCCGGCGCTCGATGATCTCCCACGGCGTGTGCAGGTCGGACAGGGAGATGACCGCGTGATCGTGGCCGAGCGGCGCGCCCAGCAGGGCACGCGGCCGCGAGGCCCGGCGGTGATGCCCGGGCACCCCGATCACGTCGATGTCCGTGCCCGCCATCGCCAGCGCGGGGCTGGCCATCGCGTACACGCCCGCGTCGCCGGAGCCGACCAGCGCGACCGCGTGCCCGTCGCGGGCCTCGCGTCACGGCCGACGGAGGCCCGCTCCTCCTCGTCGCCGAGGCCGCTGGACAGCACCCGGGTGCCCGGCCGCAGCACGTCCCGGATCTGGTCCAGGTACTGGTCCAGGCCGACCACCACCGAGGCGCGGCGCAGTTCGGCGATGGCCCGCGGGGTGACCAGGTCGCGGTCACCGGGGCCGAGCCCGACCAGCGGCCAGCCGCCCGCGCGGGCCGGATCCGGGCCAGCGCCACCGTGGCCATCGCCGACTTGCGCTTGGGCACGACGAGCACGTCGCCGCAGGTCAGGGCCGCCGCCTCGGCCACGCTCGGCGTGCCGACGGCGGCGAGCGCCGCCGTCGCTCGGGGTTCGGCACGGGGACGGCCGGCCAGCTGGCCGGCCGGGTAGCTGACGCAGCGGCCAGCCGCCCGTGCCGCGCGGCCTCGACGATGCCTGCCTCGCCGGCCTTGGCGTCGACCGTGGCCAGCGCGGTCACCGAGTCCCTGGACAGCCCGCCCACGGCCAGCGCCTCGTCGATCAGGCCGAGCACCTCCTCGGCGGTGACCCCCCGGCTCGCGCCCGACCCCCGCGACCAGGGACGGCGGGCGGAGCACCACGGTGTGCTCGTCGATCGGGCACGATCCGGTCGGTCACCACGATCCGGCACGGGCCCGCCCCGCCGATGGTGACCGGGAGCGCGGGCAGCGGCCAGGTGACGTCCGTCTCGAAGGCGACCGGCTCGCCGTCCAGCAGGGCGCGGCTGACCGCGGCGATCGCGCCCTCGGCGGGCCAGCCCAGGGTGTCCAGGCCGGGCAGCCCGGTCGCGTCGGTCGCCGTGGTGATGATCGCCTGGGCGCCGAGCACGTCGGCGACCCGGGCGCACAGCGCGTTGGCGCCGGCCGCGTGCCCGCCGACCAGCGCCACCGCGTACCGGCCGGGCTCGTCCACGCAGACCACGGCCGGGTCGATCCACTTGCTGTCCAGCAGCGGGGCGACCAGCCGGGTGGTCGCGCCCACGGCGAGGAAGCACACCAGCGCGTCGCACTCGGCCCAGGCCCGGTGCAGCGCCTGCTTGGCGGGCCCCTCGTAGGTCCGGGTCTCGCCGGGCCAGGCCTGGCCGCCAGCCGGGCGGCAGCGGCGCGGCCGGCCACCGTGACCGCGATCAGCCCGATCATGGCGGCGCTCCGGGGCCGGTGCCGGGGGTCCCGGGGCTGTCGGGTTCCGTGCCACCGGCGCCCGCCGTGCCCCAGACCAGGAAGACCGGGTTGGTGGCGGCGAGCCGGTGCACGTCGCCGGGCAGCGGGGCGAGCCTGGCCGCCTGCAGCAGGGCGCCGTCCACGGCGTACCCGGCCGCGGCCAGCGCCGTCGTGCGACCGGGCCGGCCCGCTCGACCGCGGCCAGCGCCACCACGATCCGGGCCGGCCGCCGGGCGGCCACCGCCTCGACCACCGCTGGCCCGCCGCCGCCGACGAAGACCGCGTCCGGGTCCGGGCAGGTCGTCGCAGCGCCTGCCGGGGCCTCGCCCGGCACGACCCGCACGTCCACGCCGTGCCGCTCGCGTTGGCCCGGATCCGCTCGCAGCGCCGCGGGTCGCGCTCCACCGCGATGACCGCCGCGCCGAACCGGGCGCACTCGACGCCGACCGACCCGCTGCCCGCGCCCACGTCCCAGACCAGCGTGCCGGGAGCCGGGGCCGAGCCGGGCCAGCGCCAGCGCCCGCACCTCGGCCTTGGTGATCACCGCGTCCCGGCTGTCGAACTCCTCCTCGGCCAGCGCCCACCCCGCCCGGCGCCGGGACCGCCCGCCAGCCACCCGCCCTGCGTACCCCGCACCCTCGCTCCAGCCCCGCCAGCCCCCGGAGCCTGGCAGCTCCCCGACCCGCCAGCTGCCGGACCCGGCGTGCTCCTGCACTGCGGCCATCCAGCCCCACCGACCCGGTCGCGGGTGTGCCCGCCGGCCGCGCGCCTCGCGGTTCGTGATGATGTGACGTTGATCGGCATCTTTGGTGATGAACGTGGCGTTGCATCGACTTGCGCCGGGGCGCATGGGAGGCCGAGGACGAGGACCACGTTGGGGTCGGCCCAGGTGCGGGCCGGCCGCGTCGGCCGGGGAGCACTCGGTGATCCGTTCGGCGGCGCCGCCGAGGTGCTCGCGCGACCAGGAGCCGGCGGTCCCAGCCGGCCAGTGCCGCGCCGATCTCGGCCGGGCCCGCACCCGGGCCCGGTCAGCACCGCGACCTTGCGGGTAGGCCCGGCACACGTTGACCGCCGGGCGCGGATCGCGGCCGTGCGCGCTGACCACCACGGCATCGTCCCAGGGCAGCCCGGCCCGGGCGAAGGCCAGCGCGACCGAGGACACCGCGGGCAGCACCGTCGCAGCCAGCCCGCGCTCGCGCAGCGCGCGGACGATGCCGAAGAACCCGGGGTCGCCGGAGGCGAGCACCACGGCGTCCCCGTCGTGCGCGGCGAGCGCGTCCAGCGCGGGGCGCCAGTTCCCCGAGCACCACGGTCCGGCCGCGCGCTGCCGGGCGGGAGCGAGCGCGGGCAGGGCGGCGAGGTGCCTGCGCGCCGCCGACCACGAGGGTGGCCGACCGCACAGCGCTCGCCTCGGCCTGCGGGGCTGAGCGGCGAGCCGTCCAGCCCGACGACCGTGATCATGCCGCGGTCACCCACTCGGGCCGGGTGGCGGCGACCACGCGGGTGCCGCTGAAGTCCACCATGGCCACGTCGGCGTCCAGCCTGCCCTGGCCGGCCCGCAGCAGCACCGACCGGACCCGCTGGCACAACTCGTCGCCCGGCCGGCCCGCAGCAGCCCCTCGCGCTGCCAGATCTCGTACGCGTGCCGGCCGGTGTTCGCGGCCGCGACCTCGTCCGCCACCGCCGCCGACCCGCCCGCCGCCAGGGTCACCTCGCCGAGCAGCCCGAGGTCCACCTTGGACCGGGTGTAGTGGGTCATCAGCACGCCCGCCGCGAGCTTGGCCAGCTTGCCCGCCATGCCGACGAAGATCACCCCGTCCAGCCCGACGGCCGAGGCCGCGGCGCAGCGCCGCGCCGGTGAAGTCGCCCACCTCCACGAAGCACACCTCGGGCAGGTCCGGCAGCAGCGCCATCGCGCCCTTCTCGGTCCGCCCGCCGGTGCACAGCACCACGGTGCGCTCGCCCTGGGCGGCCATCACCGACACCGCCTGCTCCACGCTGGCCCGCCAGGACGCGGTGGAGAACGGCCGGACGATCCCGGTCGTGCCGAGGATCGAGATGCCGCCGAGGATGCCCAGCCGCGCGTTGGTGGTCTTGCGTGCCATCCTCTCCCCGCCGGGCACCGAGATGACCACCACGACGCCCCGGTCTGCCAGGTCGGTCACCTCCGCCACCGCCTGGACGATCATCGCCCGCGGGGTGGCGGTGATCGCCGGTTCGCCGACCTCGATGCCGAGCCCGGGCTTGGTCACGACGCCGACTCCCTCGCCGCCGTCGAGCAGCCACGCCCGGCTCCGGCCGCCAGCGGACCGTCGCGGTCAGGTGCGCGCCGTGGGTGACGTCCGGGTCGTCGCCCGCGTCCTTGACCACGACCGCGGTCGCCTTGCGTGGCGTCGTACACGCAGGACTCGACGTCGAAGGCTGACCCGCCGGCCGCTGGGCAGGGCGACCTCCACCGGTCCGCTGCGCGGCCTGGTCGCGCAGCGCGGTGGTCGCGGCCTTGGCCGCGGCGGAGGCGCAGGTGCCGGTGGTCCAGCCGGTGCGCAGCGCCCGGGGCCGCACCTTGGCGGTGCGGGGCAGGTCGGGCTCGCGTCAGTTCGGCGGCTCGCCGCGGCGGGCTGGGCTGCGGTCATGGCCCGCGCCTCGCCGGCAGCGGCGGCCGTCCGGGCGGCTGCGCAGCGCGCGGCGGGCCTGCGGCTGCGGCCCGGCGGTGCCCGTGGAAGTGGCCGGGGTGGTACAGGTGCGAGCGGGTGCCGCTGGCCGCCAGCGCGGGCCCGACCAGGAACAGCGTGTGCTTCCACAGCTTGCGGGCGCGGACCGTCTCGGCCAGCGTGCCCACCGTGCACTCCACGAGCAGCTCGTCCGGCCAGGTCGCCCGGTAGGCCACCATCACCGGCGTGTCCGGCGGGTAGCCGCCGGCCAGCAGTTCGGCCTGCAGCTGGCCGGAGCGTGCCGCGGACAGGAACACCGCCATCGTGGTGCCGTGCCGGGCGAGCTCGGCGACCTCCTCCCCGGCGCGGCATCGGGGTCTTGCCGCCGCCGAGCCGGGTGAGGATCACCGACTGGGCGAGCTCGGGGACGGTCAGCTCCCGGCCGGCCAGCGCGGCGACCGCCGAGTAGGCGCTGACCCCGGGGATGGTCTCGTGCGGCAGGCCGAGCTCGTCGCACAGTTCCCGCTGCTCCTGCACCGCGCCCCACAGCGCCGGGATCGCCGGAGTGGATCCGGGCCACCACGAGGCCCTCGCGCCAGCGCCCGCTCGTAGAGGGCGCGCACGCCCTCCAGCGGCAGCGCGGCGGAGTCCACGATCTCGCGCGCCCGGCCGGGCGTGGTCCAGCACGTCGGCGTGGACCAGGCTGGACGCCCAGATCACGACGTCCGCCGCGCCGATCACCGCGGCGGCGCGCAGCGTGAGCAGGTCGGCCGCGCCGGGCCCGGCGCCGACGAACCAGACCTTGGCCCGGCTGCGCGGCCGGCTCGCGTGGCGGTCACAGCTTGCCTCCGCGGCGGGTGCGCCGGCCCGGCACCAGCAGCGTGGACAGGTAGGGCGCCGGGCCGGTGACCTCGGCGGCGGGCCGGATGTCCTCGCCGGGCAGCCCGAGGCTGGCCCCGTGCACCGCGCCGTCGAGGCGGCCCGCGTCGCGGACCGCGGCCAGCACCTCGGGCAGGTGGCTGCCGCTCTTGTAGCCGACCACGGTGTCGAAGCTGGCCAGCGCGGCCCGGAACGGCCCGATCCCCGCGGTCAGCGGCAGCAGGGCCAGCGTCTCCCGGCCCTCGCACAGCACGGTGCCGCTGCGCGCCGCCAGGTCCTGCATGGCGGTGATGCCGGGCACGGTGGCCACGGTCAGGCCCGGGCACCCGCGGCCGGACGGTCGCCGCGAGGTAGGTGAACGTCGAGTAGACGTTGGGGTCGCCGATCGTGGCGAACGCGACCAGCGCGGCGCCCGCCGGCGAACGCCGCCACGGCCGCGTCCGCGGCGCGCGTCCCAGGCGGCCTCCCGCTCGGCCATGTCCGCGCCCTCGGTCAGCGCGAACGCCACCCGGGCGATCCGGTCGTGGCCGCACGTGCGCGCGCACCGTGGCCTCCGCCCGGCCCTGCTCGCCGGCTCGTCGCCAGGACCGGCACCAGCACCAGATCGGCCTCGCGCAGCACGCGCACCGCCTTGACCGTGACCAGTTCCGGGTCACCGGGCCCATGCCCACGCCGACCAGCGGCTGGCGCGCTCATGCCGCCGCCCTGCATGCCGCCGCCGCCACGACGCGCCGCGCCAGCTCCGGGTACCCGGCCCAGTGCAGGTGCAGGTAGGACGCGTGCACGCCGCCGCGGACGAAACCTTCGTCTGTCCCGCCGAACGTCCACGCGGGGGCCGCGGGGCTCCGCGGGACCACGGTGGTGCGGTGGAACTCGTGACCGCGGACGGCCGTCCCGGCGGGTGCGAGCACCGAGGTCGGCCGCGGCGACCGCGTCCCGGTAGCCGAGGGTGAGCCTGGGCGGTCATCCGCGCGGTGGCGTCCAGTACCCCGCACATCGGCGGCCCGTCCAGTTCGCTGGCCAGGTACAGCAGCCCGGCGCACTCGGCGACCACCGGCGCGCCCGAGCCGGCCAGCCGGGCCACGTCCGCGCGCAGCGCGCTCGTTGGCGGACAGGTCAGCGGCGTGCACCTCGGGGAACCCGCCGCCGAGCACCAGGGCCGCCGGTCCCGGGCGGCAGTGCCTCGTCCCGCAGCGGATCCACGGTCACCACGTCGGCGCCGGCGGCGGTCAGCAGTTCCACCGTCTCGGTGTAGCAGAACGTGAACGCCGCCCCGCCCGCCACCGCCACCACCGGGCCTGCGCCGGGCTGGCCCGCGGCCGCGGGGTCATCGGGCGCAGTGCCTGCGGATTGGGTGGTGCCCGACGGGACCCATGATCGCGGAACGCCGGGTCCCAGGGCCGTGCGGCGAGCGGGCCGGCCGATGCGGCCAGCGCGACCACGGCGTCCAGGTCCACGGAGTCGGTGACCAGGGCCGCGAGCCGGGCGATCGCCTGCGCGGGCCGCGCCCGTCCGCTCGGCCGCCGGCACCAGGCCCAGGTGCCGGGACGGGACGGCGATCGCCGTCGTCGCGGCGCAGCGCGCCGAGCACCGGCACGCCGATCCCGGCCAGCGCGTCCCGCAGGATCTCCTCGTGCCGGGCCGAGCCCACCCGGTTCAGGATCACCCCGGCCAGCCGCACCCCGGGGTCGAACGACGGCGAACCCGGAGACCAGCGCGGCGACCGACCGGCCCTGCGCCGAGGCGTCCACCACCAGCACGCACCGGAGCACCGAGCAACCGGGCCACGTGCGCGGTGGACCCCTCGGCCGTGGTGCCCCGCCCGTCGAACAGGCCCATGACGCCCTCGACGACCGCGATGTCCGCGCCCGCGGCGCCGTGGCGCGAACAGTGGCGCGATCGGTCCTCGCCGCACAGCACCGGATCCAGGTTCCTGGCCGGGCCGCCCGGTCGCCAGCGCGTGGTAGCCGGGGTCGATGTAGTCCGGGCCTGCCTTGTGCCCGGACACCGCCAGCCCGCGCGCGCGCAGCGCGGCCATCAGCCCGGTGGCCACGGTGGTCTTGCCGTGCCCGGACGCGGGCGCGGCCACCACCAGCCGGGGGACGTTCACCACTCGATGCCCTTCTGGCCCTTCTGGCCGGCGTCCATCGGGTGCTTGACCTTGGTCATCTCGCACCACGAGATCGGCCGCCTCGACCAGCGCGCGGGTCGGCGTCACGCCCGGTGATGACGACGTGCTGCTGGCCCGGCCGGGCCGCCAGGGTGGCGACGACGTCCGCCGCGTCCACCCAGCCCCACTTCATCGGGTAGGTGAACTCGTCCAGCACGTAGAAGCCGTACGCCTGCGCGGCGAGGTCCCGCTTGACCTGCTCCCAGCCCTCCCTGGCGTTGGCGGCGTGGTCGGCCTCGGTGCCCGGCCGGGCGATCCAGGACCAGCCCTCGCCCATCTTGTGCCAGGTCACCGGGGCGCCCTCGCCGGTCTGCTGCGTGCACCCGGGCCAGCGCGAGCAGCGCCGACTCCTCCCCGGTCTTCCACTTCGCGCTCTTGACGAACTGGTACACCACGATCGGCCAGCCCTGGTTCCAGGCCCGCAGCGCGAGCCCGAACGCGGCGGTGGACTTGCCCTTCATCTCGCCGGTGTGCACCACGACCAGCGCGCGGTTGCGGCGTTGCCGGGTGGTCAGCCCGTCGTCGGGGACGGCCGACGGCTTTCCCTGCGGCATCAGGCCACCTCCTTGAGCACGCGCACCGAGTCGGCCAGCGGCCCGGCGGCGAGCTCGTCCAGGCGGAGCAGGACGCCGCCGAGGGACCCGGCCAGGGCGGCGGCCAGGCCCAGCCGGACCGGGCCGGACTCGCAGTCCACGACCACGCTGTGCACTCCGGCCGCCGCCAGCAGGGCCGCCGCCCGGTGCGCGCCGCCCACCGGGTCCGGGCCGCCGGTGGCGCGGCCGTCGGTGACCAGTACCAGCAGCGGGCCGGCGGTGCGGATCGCGGATCCGCTCGGTGCGCAGCACCTCGTGCGCCGGAGCAGCCCCGCCGCGAGCGGGGTGCGCCCGCCGGTCGGCAGCGCGGCCAGCCGGGCGGCCGCCGCCTCGACCGAGAACGTGGGCGGCAGCGCGACCTCGCGCGGCCTGGCCCCGGAACGTGACCATGCCCACCTTGTCCCGGCGCTGGTAGGCGTCGAGCAGCAGGGACAGCACCGCGCCCTTGACCGCGCCCATCCTGGCCCGGGCCGCCATCGAGCCGCTGGCGTCCACCAGCGAACAGCACCAGGTTGGATTCCCGCCCCTCGTGGCGCGCCTCGCGCAGGTCGCCCGCGCCGCAGCAGCAGCCTTTCCGCCCGCGGCCCGGCCGCGGGGCACCTGGTACGGCGCGGCCGCGGCGAACGTGGCGGGCACGTGCACCCGGCCGAGCCGGCCCCGGGGCGGCCGCGCCCCGGTGACATGCCCGGAGTCCGTGCGGGCCCGGGACCTGCGGCCCGCCGAGCCGGTCCCGACCCCGGGGACTTCCAGGCGCTTGACCCGGAACGCCGTCCCGGCAGCCGCGGGCGGCCTGGCCGGCGCGCTACCCGGCCGTGGCTGGCCGGACGCCTGCCGCCGCGGGAGGCTCCCCGCGCGGGACCAGGGTCCGGCGCGGCCGCCTCGCCGTGGCGCGGGGGCGTCCTGGCCGCCCGCGGTCTCGTGGCTGGCCGCACGCCTCCCCGCCGCCCGGCCCGTCATCCCCGGGGCCGGGGTCGTCGTCGGGATCCGCACCGGCCCCGGCCAGCGCCCGGTCGAGTTCCTCCTCGTCGAGTTGCGGCGCGTCGAACGGCTGCCGGCGGCGGCGGTGCGGCAGCGCCAGCCGCGCGGCGGCGCGCACGTCCACGGCGGTGACCTCATCCCGGCCCTGCCACGCCGCGTGCGCGATCGCCGCCCGCGCGGTCACCAGGTCCGCGCGCAGCCCGTCCACGTCGAACGCCGCGCACACCGACGCCACCTGCCGCAGCGTGGCGTCGGGCAGGGCCACCCCGGGCAGCAGCGCCTGAGCTGCCACGATCCGCGACGCCAGCGCCGACTCGGCGTCCTGCCACTGCGCGGCGAACCGGGCCGGATCGGCGTCGTAGGCGAGCCGCCGCCGTACCACCTCGCCGCGCAGGGCCGGATCGCGCGGGGCGGCGGCCTCCACGGTGAGCCCGAACCGGTCCAGCAGTTGCGGGCGCAGTTCGCCCTCCTCCGGGTTCATCGTGCCGACCAGCAGGAACCGGGCCGCGTGCCGGACCGAGACCCCGTCCCGCTCCACGTAGCAGGTGCCCAGCGCGGCGGCGTCCAGCAGCAGGTCCACCAGGTGGTCGTGCAGCAGGTTGACCTCGTCCACGTACAGCACGCCGCGGTGCGCGGCGGCCAGCAGCCCGGGCTCGTACGCCTTGACGCCCTCGGTCAGCGCCCGCTCGATGTCCAGCGCGCCGACCAGCCGGTCCTCGCTGGCCCCGACCGGCAGTTCGACGAGCCGCGCGGGGCGGGTGACCGAGCCCGGCGCCCGGCTCGTGCGGGCCGTCCGGGCAGGACGGATCCGGGCGCGGCCGGGTCGCAGGAGAACCGGCATCCGGCCACGACCGTCCACGTCGGGCAGGATCGCCGCCAGCGCGCGCACCATGGTCGACTTCGCGGTGCCCTTCTCGCCGCGCACCAGCACCCCGCCGATGCCCGGCGACACCGCGTTGAGCACCAGCCCCAGCCGCAGCTCGTCCATGCCGACGACCGCGCTGAACGGGAACCCGCTCATGCGATCGCCTCGTTGGCTCGTCGTTGCCACGACCACGACTTCTTTTGGCGTCGTTGCCACGACGACGACAACCGGTAGGCTGGGGCCGGGGTGCGCGGCTGCACGAGTCCTCCCCCTCCAGCTCGCCTTCCAGTTCCAGGTACACGTTCCGCAGTGCCGTCCAGGGTGCCGTCCTCCGGCTCGGCCCACAGGCCACGGTCGGCGGCCTCGAGCAGCCGCTCGGCGATGCCGCGCAGCGCCCACGGGTTCGACTTGCGCAGGAACGCGCTGGTCTGGTCGTCGAACACGTACGAGGCGGCCAGCTGCTCGTACATCCAGTCGTCGACCACGCCGGCGGTCGCGTCGTAGCCGAACAGGTAGTCCACGGTAGCGGCCATCTCGAACGCGCCCTTGTAGCCGTGCCGGGCCATCGCGGCGAGCCACCGCGGGTTGACCACCCGGGACCGGAACACCCGCCGGGTCTCCTCGGCCAGCGTCCGGGTGCGCACCAGGTCCGGCACGGCCGAGTCGCCGATGTAGGCGGCCGGGGAGCTGCCCGGTCAGGTGCCGCACCATGGCCACCATGCCGCCGTGGAACTGGAAGTAGTCGTCGGAGTCGGCGATGTCGTGCTCGCGGGTGTCGGTGTTCTTCGCCGCGACCGCGATCCGCCGGAACGCCGTCTCCATGTCGGCCCGTGCCTCGCGGCCGTCCAGGCCGCGGCCGTAGGCGTACCCGCCCCACACCGCGTAGACCTCGGCCAGGTCGGCGTCGGTGCGCCAGTTCCGCGCGTCGATCAGCGGCAGCAGCCCGGCCCCGTACGCGCCGGGCTTGGACCCGAAGATCCGGGTGGTCGCCCGGCGCCGGTCCCCGTGCGCCGCGGTGTCGGCGTCCGCGTGCGCCCGCAGGTAGTTCGACTCCGGCGGCTCGTCCAGGTCGGCCACGGCCGCGATCGCGTCGTCGAGCAGCGCGATCACGTGCGGGAACGCGTCCCGGAAGAACCCGGAGATGCGCACGGTCACGTCGATCCGCGGCCGGCCAAGCGTCGGCCAGCGGCATCACCTCGAACCCGGTGACCCGCCGGGACGCGTCGTCCCACACCGGGCGGCACCCGATCAGCGCCAGCACCTCGGCGATGTCGTCGCCCTGGGTGCGCATGGCCGACGTGCCCCACACGGTCAGCCCGACCGACGCGCGGGTACGCCCCGGTGTCGGCCAGGTGCCGCGCCACCAGCGACTCGGCCAGCGCCGCGCCCACGTCCCAGGCGTTGCGGGACGGGATGGCCTTCGGGTCCACCGAGTAGAAGTTCCGCCCGGTCGGCAGCACGTTCACCAGGCCGCGGGTCGGCGACCCGGACGGCCCGGCCGGCACGTACCGGCCGTCCAGCGCGCGCAGCAGGTTGGTCACCTCGTCGGCGGTGCGGTCCAGCCGCGGCACCACCTCGCGCGGCGGCGAACTCCAGCACGGCGACCACGGACGGCGGTGCCGCGCCGAGCACCTCGGCGGCCACGGCCTGCGCCTTCTCCGGGTGCCAGCCCGCGTCGTCCAGGCCCGCGACCAGCCTGCCCGCGAGCCCCTCCAGCGCGTCGATCACGTCGGCCCCGGTCCAGCCCGCCCGGCCTCCCGCCTTCACTCCCTTCACCGGCCGCCAGGCCGGGCAGGTCACCGCGGACGTCGGCCGGCTGGCCGGGGTCGGCCAGCAGCGCCTTCTCGTTCAGCCCGAAATGCGCGGCCAGCGCGGCGCGCAGTCCGGGCAGCGCGCTGCGCCCGCCCCAGACCTGCGTGGCGCGCAGCACCGCCAGCACCGTCGTCGACCCGCTGCTCCCCGGCCGGGGCGCTGCCCAGGATGTGCAGGCCGTCGCGGATCAGCGCGTCCTTGATCTCGCACAGGTACCCGTCCACGTGCAGCACGAAGCCGTCGAACTCCTCGGCCGCCGGGCGCGGCGTCCACGTGCAGGTCGTGGTGCAGTTGCGCGGCCGCGATCAGCTCCCAGACCTGGGCCCGCACGGCCGGGAGCTTGGCCGGGTCCAGCGCGCTGACCGTGGCGTACTCGTCCAGGAGCTGTTCCAGCTTGGCCAGGTCGCCGTAGCTGTCGGCGCGGGCCATCGGCGGGATCAGGTGGTCGACGATCGTCGCGTGGCCGCGCCGCTTGGCCTGGGTGCCCTCGCCGGGGTCGTTGACGATGAACGGGTAGACCAGCGGCAGGTCGCCGAGCACCGCGTCCGGGCGCACATGCCGCGGACAGGCCGAGCCCCTTGCCGGGCAGCCATTCGCAGGTGCCGTGCTTGCCCAGGTGCACCACCGCGTGCGCGCCGAACTCGCGGTCCAGCCATCGGTAGGCGGCCAGGTAGTGGTGCGACGGCGGCAGGTCGGGGTCGTGGTAGATGGCCACCGGGTTCTCCCCGAACCCGCGCGGCGGCTGGATCATCAGCACCACGTTGCCGAACCGCAGTCCGGCCAGCACGATCTCGCCGCCGTCGACGTACAGCTCGCCCGGCGGGTCGCCCCAGTGCCCGCGGACCGCCTCGCGCAGCGCTTCCGGCAGCGCCGCGAACCACTGCGCGTACTCGCGCCGCGGGCACCCGCATCGGCGCCGCGGCCAGCTGCTCCTCGGTGAGCCACTCGACGTCGTGCCCGCCCGTCGCGATCAGCGCGTGGATCAGCGTGTCGCCGTCCTCGGGGAACCCGTCGCCGGTGTCGTAGCCTGCCTCGCGCAGCGCCCGGAGCAGCACCACGGCCGACGCCGGGGTGTCCAGCCCGACCGCGTTCCCGACCCGGGCGTTCTTGGTCGGGTAGGACGACAGCATGATCGCCAGCCGCCGCTGCGCGGGCGGGGTGTGCCGCAGCCGGGCGTGCGCCAGCGCGATCCCGGCCACCCGGGCCGCCCGCTCCGGGTCGGCCGCGTACACCGGCACCCCGTCCGCGCCGGCCTCCTTGAACGAGAACGGCACGGTGATCAGCCGGCCGTCGAACTCGGGCACCGCGACCTGCATCGCCGCGTCCATCGGGGTGAGCGCCGCGCTGGAGGCCGCCCAGGCGGCCCGCGACGAGGTCAGGCACAGCGCCTGCAGCACCGGCACGTCCAGGGCGGCCAGCGCGGCCACGTCCCAGGCGTCGTCGTCCCCGCCCGCGCTCGCCTCCCCGGCCACCGTCCCGCCGGCCGCGAGCACGGTCACGATCAGCGCGTCCGCCCCGGCGAGCAGTTCGTAGACCTCCGGCCCGGCGGCGCGCAGCGACGCGCAGTACACGCACCGGGCGTTCCCGCCGCCCGCCTCGACCGCGTCGGCCAGCGCGTCCACGAACGCCGGTGTTCCCGGACACCGCGTGCGCCCGGTAGAACACGATGCCCACGGTCGGCCGGCCCGGCCGCTGCTCGCGCTGCCCGTGCACGCCGTAGCCGGGCAGCGGCACCGGCGGCGCGAACCCGTGCCCGGTGAGCAGCAGCGTGTCGGACAGGAACGCGGCCAGCTCGGCCAGGTTCGCGGGGCCGCCCTCGCGCAGGTAGGCGAGCGCCTGCGTGGCCACCCCGGCCGGCACCGTGGACGCCGCCATCAGATCCGCGTCCGGGTGCCGCCTCACCGCTGAGCACCACCGTGGGCAGGCCCGCCGCGAGGACCGCGGCGAGGCCGTCGGGCCAGCTTCTGCGCCCGCCCAGCAACCGCACGATCACGCAGAACGCTCCGGCCACCAGCCCGGGCACCTCATCCGGTGACGTCCGCGCGGGGTTGGCCAGCCGCCACGGCGCCCCGCTGGCCCTGGCCGCCAGCAGGTCGGTGTCCGACGCCGAAATGAGGACGACGGCAGGTTCGGTGCTCATGGTGCTCCCGGGGGGACGAACGGGAGCCCGGCGGGCGCGCCGCGGGAGATGAGGTCCAGCAGCGCATCGGTGTCCAGGTGCTCGCCCACCAGGTCGGCCAGGGTGTCCAGCTTCCGTTCCCGGATCGCGGCGAACGCGATGTGGGCGGGCTCGAAGGACCGGCCTGCCGCGGCGGCGGCCCGGCGCAGCAGCGCCCGGCGGAACCCGTCGCTCTCGAAGATCCCGTGCCACGTGGTGCCGCAGCACCGCGCCCGGCGCGCGCACCCGCCCGGGAACGGCTCGCCGCCGGTCGCGGTGACCACGCCGTGGTGAGATCTCGTACCCGGTGACCGGCTCGCCGTCCGCGGTCTCCCGGCGGAGCCGAGCACCTTCGCGGTGCCGAACTCGACCGTGGCCGGCAGCAGGCCCAGGCCAGGGACCAGGCCCGCGCCGCTCTCCACGTCGTCGCGGATCTCGCCCGGCGAGCATCTGGTAGCCGCCGCAGATGCCGAGCACAGGGCCGCCCCGCGCGGCGCGATCGGCCACGGCGCCGGCCAGGCCGCGCTCGCGCAGCCAGGCCAGGTCGGCCACGGTGGCCCGGCTGCCGGGCAGGACCACCAGGTCGGCGTCGGCGATCTCGGCGGGGGAGGTGACGAACCGGACCGCCACGCCCGGCTCGGCCGCCAGCGGGTCGGTGTCGGTGAAGTTGCTGATCCGGGGCAGCCGGACCACCGCCACCCGGAGCACGTCGCCGCCGCCGCCGGCCCCGGGTCCCGGCTCATCCGCCGCCCGGCACCCCGAGGCCAGCGAGTCCTCCGCGTCGAGCCACAGCCCGGCCGTCCACGGCAGCACGCCGAGCACCGGCCGCCCGGTCAGGTCGCGCAGCCGGTCCAGGCCCGGCTGCAGCAGAGCGGCGTCGCCGCGGAACTTGTTCACCACGAACCCGGCGACCAGCGCCTGGTCCTCGCGCGCTGAGCAGGGCGAGCGTGCCGTACAGGGCGGCCAGCGCGCCGCCCCGGTCGATGTCGGCGACCACGATCACCGGCAGGCCCGCCGCCCGGGCCAGGCCCATGTTCGCGATGTCGTGCGCGCGCAGGTTGATCTCGGCCGGGCTGCCCGCACCCTCGCAGATGACCGCGTCGAACCGGTCCGCCAGCCCGGTCAGGCAGGCCAGCACGGTGCCCGCCAGGCGCGGCTTGAGTTCGGGGTAGGACATGGCATCCGCCTCGGCGACCGGTTCCCCGAGCACCATGACCTGGCTGGTGCCGTTGCCGCCGGGCTTGAGCAGCACCGGGTTGAGCGCCGCCTCGGGCTCGATGCCCGCCGCGGCGGCCTGCATCGCCTGGGCCCGGCCGATCTCCGCGCCGTCCGGCGTGACCACCGAGTTCAGCGACATGTTCTGCGCCTTGAACGGGGCCACCTTGACGCCGCGCCGGGCCAGCCAGCGGCAGATCCCCGCGGTGACCGCGCTCTTGCCCGCCTCCGACGTCGTCCCCGCGACCAGGATCCCCTTCATGGCGTCCCCACCGTGGCCCTGGTGTGTCGTCGTTGCCACAACGACGACACAAGATTGTCGGCGTTGCCACATCGACGACAAACGTGCACGGGAGGGATGGCCGCGGCGGGCGCTCCGGGGCGGGTGGGCCGGGCTCAGGCGGGGCCGCGTGCTGAGCAGGTATGCGACCGCCGCGGCGAGGACGGCGGCGGCGGCGGTGATCAGCCGGGAGAGCCGGATGGCGCGGTCGATGTCGGCGGGGCCGGGCGGCGGGCCGTCGCCGAGGGTGCCGCGCCGCTCGGCCAGGCCCTGGTAGACGTTGGTGCCGCCGAGGCTGACCCCGAGCGCACCGGCGAACGCGGCCTCGCAGCGGCCCGCGTTCGGGCTGGGATGCGCGGCCCCGTCGCGGCGCACGGTGCGCAGGGCCCGGCGCCTGCTCCCGCCGACCGCGGGGGCCAGGGCGACGGCCAGAGCGGCGGTCAGCCGGGCGGGCACCAGGTTTGCCACGTCATCGAGGCGGGCGGCGGCCCAGCCGAACCTTTCGTAACGCATGGTGTGATGGCCGACCATCGCGTCGAGCGTGTTCACCGCCCGGTAGCCGAGCAGGCCGCCGACGCCGGCCGCCGCGCCCCACAGCAGTGGCGCGACCACGGCGTCGCAGGTGTTCTCCGCGACGGACTCCACCGCCGCGCGGGCCAGCTCGGCCGCGGCGAGCCCGGCGGGGTCGCGCCCGCACAGCGCGGGCAGCCGGCGCCGCGCGTCGGCGAGGTCCCCGGTCGCTCAGCGCACGGGAGATCCCGGCCGCCTCGGCGGCCAGGCTGGCGCCGCCGAGCACCGCCCAGGTCGCCGCGGCAGCCAGCGCGGCGCCGGGCACCGGCCCGGCGCCCGGCCAGCCGCCCCGCCGCCCAGCCGGCGGCGGCCGCGGGGCCGGTGCACGCCACGGCGAACAGGGCGCCGCGCGCCCGGCTGGCCGCCCAGAACCGGCGCTCGGCACGGGCCGCGGTGGCGCCGAACGCGGCGACGGGATGCCCGCGGGGCGGATCGGCGAGCAGGGCGTCGAGCGCGGCGCCGAGCAGCAGCCCGCAGGCGAGCCCGGACCGGCGCCGCATCAGCGGTGGCGTGGCAGTAGGCGGGGGCCGGGCCGGGCGCGCCGGGCCGTGAAGGGGGAAGGGGAGGAGGGTGGGGCGGCGGCCGGGACAGGTGCGGGCATCATGGCGGGCCTTCCTCGGGGTAACCACGCCCCGGGCGAGAAGGACCGACGGCCGGAGTGTCCTGGCTCCCGGATCGAAGCTCCCCTCAGCCTTCCCACCGCATCGCGGTCGTGGCTAACGTGAGGGCCGCTCCCCGGTCACAGTGGCGGGACCGCGCCGGACTCGCACCGGCTTCCTCCACTGCCGTCGATGGACGGGTCAACATCACCATAGTGCGCCGGGCTCGTCAAGCTGCGGGCACAGGCGTGGCCAGGCACGCCGCGACGCGCGCCTGGCCACGCGGCGGGCGGGGACGGCCCGCGCCAGGCTTTGTCCCTCGGCCCGCCCAATTGGGTCGGCAGATGCTCAGCATCCTGGCGGTAAACCTGCCGCCCCACCGGGACCAACCGCAACGAACTGGGCAGAACGTCACCCTTTCGTAATAGGCCGTGCCGCAACCGTGCCGCCCGCGCGGGGCGGTGCCTGGCCGTGGGCCCCGGACGGCCTGCGGGTTCCCAGGGTGGCCAGGGCGGTCGGCGGCCGGGCGCGGCTGCCGCGGCGGGCCGCGGCGTGCCTGGGCTGCTGGGGATGGCGCGGCTGTGGCCGGCCTGGCGGCGCGGCGCGGCGGCGTGCCCAGGCCGCGGGGCCTGGGCTGGCGCCGGCCGCGGCCCGCCGCCCTTGGAGGACAGACGGCGGGCCGCAGCCGGACGTCAGGCGGCGGTGCCCGGGCGCGCGGGCACCGCGGTCGCGGCGGTCAGGCGCAGGGCCAGGGCGGCGGCCTGGGTCCTGATCTCCGGGATGGCCGTGGTCTCGTACCAGAGCCCGCGCAGCGGCGGGCCGAGCGTGAACAGGGTGGCGCTCGGCCGGCCCGACCGCGTCGATCACCGCGCCGCCGGGGGTGGCGTCCAGGCCGAGCCGCAGCGGGTCCGGCCGGGCCAGCCCGCTGCCGAACAGGTCGCGCAGCAGCGGGCCACCGGACCGGGTGATGTCGGCGGCCGGGCCGGTGGCGTTGACCAGCCAGCCGGCCTCGTGCTCGGGGCGCTCCCCGGCCGCGTGCTCGCAGCGGATCGCGGAGCCCGCCGGGCACCGGGGTGACCGCGTCGACCTGGCCCGCGTGCACCGACAGCCGCCCGGTGCCGCGCAGCACGCTGATCCGGCGTGCCGTATCCGGCGGCATCCGGTGCCGGTGCACCTCCCAGTAGCGCGCGACGTGCCGGAGGAAGACCCGCCGGTCGGCCACCGGGAGCCGCTGCCACAGCCGGGGCACGTGCGGCCGCAGCGCGTCCATGATCTCCTCCCAGGCTTCCGGGCGGTCCGTCATCGCGGCGCGGACCTGCCACATCAGCTCGCCGAGCCGCACCGTGGCCGCCCGGGCCGGCCAGCGCCGGCAGCCAGGCCGGCCGTCCCGGTTCTGGGTGCCCGCGGTGCGCCCGGGGCAGCAGCGCGTGCCGGGACACCAGGTGGACCGCGCTGCGCGGGTGCGCGGCCGTCACCGCGATGGCCACGTCCAGCGCGGTCAGGCCGGTGCCCAGCACCATGACCGGCTTGCCGTCGGCGATGCGCCGCAGCACGCCGGGTGCCCACGGGTCGGCGATGTACCGGGGGCTGTCCGGCACCGGGCACGGTGCGGCGGCCGCGGGGCTGCCCACGGCCAGCACCGCGGCGTCGGCGTCGATGTGGCCGTCGGCCGCGAGGTGCAGCCGCAGCGCGTGCCGCGGGGCGCAGTCGCTGATCCGGACGACATGGGAGGTGACCGGGGTGACGGTGGCGGCCGTGCCCGGCCCGGCGCCGTGACTCGGCGAGCGTGTCGCACAGGTAGCGCCCGTAGTCGGACCTGCGCAGGAACCCGTCGTGCGCGATGCGGTTCGCCGTGGCCCAGCGCAGCAACTGGCCCGGGTCGCCGGCGACCGCGCTCATCGTGTCGGCGGGGGAGTTCAGCAGGTGACCGGGATGCGTGGTGGAGTACGCCTGGCCGAGCCCGTGCCTGCCGCCGGCGTCGATCAGCGCGATGCGCACCGGCTGCCGCCCGGCGGCGACCAGGCGGAGCAGATGGATAGCCGCGAGCGTGCCGCTGGCGCCCCCGCCGATGACCGCGATGACCGGCGGGCGGTTGTCGTAAGGCTCGGCGCAGTACACGGGTTCACTATAACCTAGTATGTCGATAGGATAAATAGCTAAGGTCGAGTGCAGGGAGTCCGCCGTGATCGACGTTGTGGTGATCGATACGCCGTCGCTGGGTGACCGCAGTTACCTGGTGACCGACGGCACGGCCGCGCTCGTGGTGGATCCGCAGCGTGACATCGACCGGATCCTGGTGGCGGCCGCCGACCGCGGCGTGGCGATCACCCACGTGTTCGAGACGCACATCCACAACGACTACGTCTCCGGCGGCCTGGCCCTGGCCGGGGAGACCGGCGCCGCGTATCACGTGAACGGCGCCGACGACGTGGCGCTGCGCCGAACGGCGGTCGGCGACGGGGATGTGATCGAGGCCGGGGCGATGCGGGTGCGCGTCCTGGCCACCCCGGGCCACACCTGGACCCACCTGTGTTATGCCGTGACCGACGCCGTGACCGGGGAGATGGCCGGCGTCTTCACCGGCGGCTCGCTGCTGCACGGCTCGACCGGCCGCCCGGATCTCCTCGGCCCGCGGCACGCCCCCGCGCTCGCCGCGGCCCAGCACGCCTCGGCCCGCCGGCTGGCCGCCCTGCTGCCAGGGGCGGTGCCGGTGTACCCGACGCACGGCTTCGGCAGCTTCTGCGCGGCGCGGCCCGCGGCCGGGGGACCGGTGCGGGCATCGACGATCGCCGAGGAGGCGCGGGCGAACCCGGTGCTGACCCTGGACCAGGACCGTTACGTCGCGGGCCTGCTGGGCGGCCTGGATGTGTTTCCCGCGTACTACGCCCGGATGGCCCCGGCGAACACGTTCGGCGCGGACGCTCCCGCCCTGCTCCCGCCGCCCCGGGTGCTCGCCGGCCAGGTGCCGGCCCGGGTCGCCGCTGGTGACTGGGTGGTGGACCTGCGGGACCGCCGGGTCTTCGCGGCCGGGCACGTGCCCGGGTCGGCCAGCTTCCCGCTCGGCGACGCCTTCGCCACCCACCTGGGCTGGCTGCTCCCGGACGGTGCCGGGCTGACCCTGCTGGCCGGCACCCCGGCCCAGGTCGCCGCCGCGCAGCGGGAACTGTCCCGGATCGGCGTGGACCGGATCGCCGGCGCGGCGACCGGCACCCTGGCGGACTGGCTGGGCGGCGAGGACCCGGCCGCCTGCCCGGTGACCGGCTTCCGCGGCCTGGCCGCCGCCCGGCGCGGCGGCGGCATCACCGTCCTGGATGTCCGCCGTCCGCTCGAATGGGCGGCCAGCCACATCGACGGGGCCGTGCACATCCCGCTGCACGAACTGCCCGGCCGGATGCACGAACTGCCCGGCCGGCCCCGCCCCGGTCTGGGTGCACTGCCAGGCCGGATACCGGGCCGGCATCGCCGCGTCCCTGCTGGCGGCCGCCGGGCACCAGGTGATCCTCGTCGACGACGACTACGCCGGGGCCGCCGCGGCCGGCCTGCCGCTCACCGGCACCGCCGCCCGCCCGGCCGCCTGACCGGCGCCGCGCCGCCCGGCCGCCTGACCGGCGCCGCCGTCCGCCCGTCAGCCGTCCGCGTAAGGCCGTCCGCGTAAGGCCGTCCGCGCGTCAGCCGTCGGCGACGGAGGCCAGCAGGGCCGACCGGGCCTGGTCGACGGCGGCCAGCAGGGCTCCGCGGAGCACCGGGGCATCGGGCACGGCGGTCGGCACCACATCGGGAGTCACCGGGCAGATCCGGCCCACCTCGGTGCTCACCCGGTCCGCCAGGGCCGTGCCGCCGGCCTGGCCCACCTCGCCGCCGAGCACCACGAGCCCGGGGTCGAGGGTGACCGAGATCGCCGCCACCCCGACCGCCAGCCGCCGGGCCAGGTCGGCGAGGAACTCCTCGCCGCCGGACTGGCCCGCGGCCGCGGCGCGCACCGCCGCGGCGACCGCCTCGCCGTTCGCCGGGGCGGCGAAGCCGTAGCGGTCCGCGAGGGCGCGGACCTCACGGCCGTCGGCCAGCGAGCGGAACCCGCCCGCCGCGGGATGGGTCAGGTCCTCCGGCAGCGGCACCCCCGGCACCGGCAGGTAGCCGATCTCGCCCGCGGCGCCGCGCGCTCCGCGGTGCAGCCGGCCGCCCAGTATCGCCGCCAGGCCGAGGCCCACGCCGATCCAGACCAGGACGAAGTCGTCCACCCCGCGCGCCGCGCCCTGCGCGTGCTCGGCCATCGCGGCCAGGTTGACGTCGTTCTCGATGGTCACCGGCCGGCGCAGGTCACCGCGCAGCGCGCCGAGCACGCCCTCGTGCCAGTCGGGCAGGTTCACCGACAGCCGGACGTCCCCGGTACGCGGGTCCACCATGCCGCCGGTGCCGATCACCACCGCGCGCAACTGCGCCGCCTCGATCCGGGCGGCGCGGCACGCGGCGGCGACCGCGTTGCGGACCAGCTGGACCGGGTTGCGCGCGCCGTTGGGATCGACGGTCACCTCGGCCAGCACCTGGCCCGTGACGTCGGCCACGCCCGTGGTCACCGCTTCGGGGGCGACGTCCAGGCCGGCCACGATCGCGGTGGACGGGACGATCGCGTACACCGCCGCGCTGGGGCCCCGGACGCCAGCCTGCTGCCCGGTCACCGCCACCAGGCCGCGCTCTTCGAGGCGGGTGAGCGTCTGCGAGGCGGTGACCTTGGACAGGCCGGTGCCCTCGCCGACCTGTGACCGGGTGAGCGGTCCCTCGGCGAGCAGCAGTTCGAGCGCCGCGCGGTCGTTGATCTCCCGAAGCAGGCTCGGTGTGCCTGGCCGTCCCATCATCGTGCCCCCTGTCCCGCCAGGCCATCCTTCTGCCTGCCCGGCCCTGCGGTCCAGACCGCGGACCGTGGTTCGTGCCGGGCATTTCCGCGGTGCCCGGCCGGGCTCTGTGCGCCGTGCACCCTATGTCTCGATCCGGCAACAGAAACGAACCCGTTACCCGTAGCCTCTATTCTTACAGGAAACTTTCTTGTTAGTTTACGCATACCCCCGGGCCCAGGGGTGCTGAGCTGGTGTCATGCGGCGCCAGCAGACCGGCGCGCGCCACGCCGCGCGCCGGTTCAAGCCCGGCCCGCCGGCCGCGCGCCGACGGCGACGCGAAGGGAGCAACCAGTGAGACTCAGACGAGCCGCCGTCGCCATCTCGGCGGCCACGGCGCTCACCGGGCTGGCCGCGGCCTGCGGATCCAGCAGCGGTACGGCTGCCTCATCCTCGGGGGTGCCCGCCCAGCTCACCGTGTGGCGGATGGGATCGTCCACGCCGCAGCAGGTGACCTGGATGAACGGGATCGTCACGCAGTTCCACAAGGCCTACCCGGCCTATGCCAAGACCAAGATCAAGGTGGTCTTCGTCCCGTGGGGGAACCGGGCCACCGACTGGACGACCGCGTTCAGCAGCGGCAAGAACGGCCCGGACATCACCGAGCTTGGCAACACCGACACCCCCGCCCAGGCCTCGCTCGGGATGCTCGCCAACATCGCCCCCGAGGTCCACACGTGGGCGCCCAGCTCGGACATGGTCAAGGGCATGCTCGCCAACGACACCGTCGGCTCGGCCATCTACGCGGTGCCGTGGTTCGGCGGCGTGCGCGGCATCTGGTACCGGAAGGACCAGTTCGCCAAGGCCGGTATCAGCGCGCCGCCGGCGAGCTGGGCGCAGCTCGTGGCCGACGCCAAGCTGCTGATGAAGAAGGACCCGGGCACCTGGGGCCTGGGCGCGCCCAGCAACTACACCAACGCCATCGTCAGCTTCATCTGGGGCGCCGGCGGGCAGGTCGCGGTGGACCATGGCGGCACGTGGGCCGCGGAGCTCAACAGCCCGCAGTCGGAGGCCGGCATCAAGTTCTACGCCGACCTGTACCTGACCGAGCACGTGTCGCCGAAGACCTACATCGGGCAGACCGAGCTCGGCGCCCCCGGTGCCACCTCCGGCGGCTCGAACGAGGACTTCGCGCTCGGCAAGCTGGACATGTACATCGACGGCCCGTGGGCCAAGGCGGAGTTCCCGAAGAACTCGGTGGACAGCGCCAACTGGGCCTCGTTCCCGATCCCCGGCCAGGGCAGCGGCCAGTCGCCGGCCTTCGCGGGCGGCTCCGACCTCGCGGTCTGGAAGCTGACCAAGTACCCCACGGCCGCCTGGGACCTCATCAAGGTGATGAACAGCGTCCCCAACTCCACCTCGTTCGCCAACGCCCAGGGGTTCTTCCCGCCGTACACCTCCCAGCTCACCGGCGGCGCCTACAGCAGCAACCCGGTGCTCGCCGGGTTCGCGAAGGCGGCGACCGTCACCCAGATCTCGCCGCTGAACTCCAAGAACTGGGGGATCGCCGACACCACCGACGCGATCATCCCGACCATGATGAAGGCCCTGATGCAGGGCGCGAACTTCACCCAGACCGTTGACAAGGCCAACACCGAACTCCAGAACGTGCTCAACACGGGAAAGATGTGACGAAGGTGTCCGCCCCTGGCCGGCTCCGCCGGCCGGGGGCCAGGCCCCGGTACCGGCGGCGACCCGGCTGCGCCGCAGCCCGGGGTACCGGCGATGCGGCTGCGCCGCGGGCCGGGGGTGCGGACACTGGGCTCGTGGACGAGTCCGGCGCGCTGCGCCCAGGCCAGGGCGGCCTGCCGTGGCGGATCCGGGCCAGCGTGTTCGTCCGCCGGCACCACCTGGCCCCGTACCTGCTGCTGGCCCCGGCGCTGGCCGGGGTCGGCTGGCTCATCGTGTGGCCGGCCATCCAGCTGGGCCTGTTCTCGGTCCAGAACTACGGGATCGAGCAGCTCGCGGGGGTGGCGCCGGCCCAGTGGGTGGGGCTGGCCAACTTCACCGCCATCTTCCACGACCCGGAGTTCTGGCTGTCGCTGCGCAACAGCGTCGCCTTCGCCGTGATCGTGGTCCCGCTGACGCTGGTCACCGGCACCTGCGTGGGCCTGCTGCTGAACCGGCTGGGCCCGCGGATGTCGGTGGTCGTGAGCACCACGACGCTGCTCGCCTGGGCCACCCCCACCGTCGCGGCGACCGTGATCTTCTACTGGCTGTTCAACCCGGACGGCGGCGTGGTCGACTGGGCGCTGGCGCAACTGCCCGGCTGGCTCGGCGGCGGCGCGGCGACCTGGGCCGGCTTCAACTGGATGTCGTCGGCCCTGCCGGTCTATACCGTGGCCACCCTGCTGCTGGTCTGGCAGGGCTTCCCGTTCATCGCGGTCAGCGTGCTTGCCGGGCTCAAGACCGTACCGGCCGAACTGCACGAGGCCGCGCGGGTGGACGGCGCCACCCCGTGGCGGGCGTTCTGGAAGATCACCTACCCGCTGCTCAAGCCGATCTTCCTGGTGCTGCTGCTCCTGTCGGTGATCTGGGACTTCGGGGTGTTCACCCAGCTCTACCTCCTCACCGGCTCCGGGGCCAACCTGGATGAGTACAACCTCGGCATCTACGTCTACCAGCGGGCCTTCTCGACGCCGCCGAGCTACGGCCTGGGCGGCGCGCTGGCGCTGGTGCTCACCGTCATCCTGCTGATCATCACGGTCGGCTACGTCCGGGCCTCCATCAAGCAGGGAGCGCTGCGGTGACCGCGCAGCCGGGCTCGCTGCCGCCGGTCGCGCTGGCGCCCAGTGCCGGCGCCTGCGCCGGGGCAGCACCGGGAGGCTGCGCGCCGTGGCGCTCAACGGCGCCGGAGTGCTCGTCGCGGTGGTCACCCTGGCCCCGATCGTGTGGATGATCTCGACGGCGTTCAAGCCGCCGGGAGAGATCTTCTCGCTGACGCCGCACCCACTGCCGGCCCACCCGACCCTGGCCAACTTCCACAACGTGCTCAGCGGCAGCACCGTCGGCATCTCGTTCTGGACGTTCTTCGCCAACAGCCTGCTGGTAACGCTGACCGCGGTGGTTGCCTCCTCGCTGATCTCCCTGCTGGCGGCGGTCGCGGTGGCCCGGTTTGCGTTCCGGTTCCGCACCTCGTTCCTGATCATGCTGCTGGTGGTGCAGATGCTGCCGCAGCAAGCGCTGGTCATCGCGCTGTTCATCGACTTCAGGGCGCTCAACCTGCTCGACAGCCTGCCGGGGCTGATCCTGCTCTACACGGCGTTCGCGCTGCCGATCTCCGTCTGGATGCTGCGCAACTTCGTGGCCGCCGTGCCACGGGAGATGGAGGAGGCGGCGGCCATCGACGGCGCCGGCCCGGCGCGGATCTTCTGGCGGATCCTCCTCCCCCTGGTGGCGCCCGGCCTGGTGGCGACCAGCGTGTTCTCGTTCATCTTCGCCTGGAACGAGTACGTCTTCGCGCTCACCTTCCTGAGCCCGGACACCCCGGCGAAGTTCACCCTGCCCATCTACGTGACCTACTTCATGGGCCAGCACAGTTCGGACTGGGGGGCGATCATGGCGGCCGCCACCCTCTACACCATCCCGCCCATCCTGTTCTTCCTGCTGGTGCAGCGGCGGATGGCCCGCGGCCTGGTCGCCGGGGCGGTGAAGGGGTGAGCGGCACCGCCTTTGGCGCCGGGTCGCTGACGCGCCTCGCCGACGCTGTCCTCATCCCGCCGTTCCCCGGCCGTTCCGCTCCGCGATGGCTGCTGCAGGCGCTGGAAAACGGTCTTGTGGGCGTTACGCTCTACGGCCCCAACGTGGCCGGACCCGAGCAGTTGTCCGCGCTGACTGCGGCGCTGCGCGCCGCGGCGCCGCAACCGGTGATCGCGATCGACGAGGAGGGGGGCGACGTCACCCGGCTGGCCCACCTCACCGGCAGCCCCTATCCGGGCAACGCCGCCCTCGGCGCGGTCGACGACGTGTCACTCACCCGGGCGGTGTACCGGGCACTCGGGGCCGACCTGGCCGCCGTCGGCATCAACGTGGACCTGGCGCCGTCGGTGGACGTGAACACCGCCGCGGGGAACCCGGTCATCGGCACCCGCGCGTTCGGCGACCGCACCGGCCTGGTCAGCCGGCACGCGGCCGCGGCGGTGCGCGGCCTCCAGTCGGCCGGGGTGGCGGCGTGCGCCAAGCACTTCCCTGGCCACGGCAGCACCACGGACGACACCCACCACGTGCTCGCCACAGTGGCGGGCGGCATGGCCCAGGTGCGCGAGCGTGACCTGCCCCCGTTCGCGGCCGCGATCGCCGCCGGGGTGGCCGCCGTGATGCCGGGGCACCTGCGGGTGGCCGGGCTGACCGGGGACCTGCCTGCCACCCAGTCGCCCGCCGCGCTTGGCGGGCTGCTGCGCGGCGAACTCGGTTTCACCGGGGTGATCATCTCCGATGCCCTGGAGATGCGCGCGGTCAGCGGCCAGGGCGGCGTGCCCAGCGCTGCCGTGCGGGCCCTCGCGGCCGGCGTGGACCTGCTCTGCCTGGGCCGGGACCAGGACGAGGAGGACTACCTCGCGGTCCGGGCCGCGCTCGCCGCCGCGGTCACCGCCGGCGAACTGCCCGCCGCCCGGCTGGAGGAGGCGGCGGCGCGGGTCGCCGGCTTCCGCGCGGCCCCGCGGTCGGCGCCCTGCCCGGGGCGGGCCCGGGGATGCCGGGGCTCCCCGGGCCCGGGACCCTGGACGGGGTGCCGGACCTGGGACCGGGCAACGGCGACGGCGACGGCATCGGCCTGGCGGCGGCACGGCGCGCGCTGCGGGTCAGCGGTTCGCTGGGCATGCTGACCGACCCGCTGGTGTTCGAGGTTGCCCCGCTGGGCAACATCGCGGTCGGCACCGTGCCCTGGGGCCTGGCGCCGTGGCTGCCCGTGGGCAGCGTCATCCAGGTGCCTGCCGGGGGAGAGCAGGCGGACCAGCGGATGGCACGGGCCCTTGGCCGGGCCGCGGGACGCTCGGTGATCGCCGTCATCCGTGACGCGCACCGCGATCCGGGTGCCCAGGCGGTCATCACCCGCCTGCTCGCGGCGCGCCCCGATGCGATCGTGGTGGAGATGGGCCTGCCGGTATGGCGCCCGCCCGCCCGGGCCTACCTGGCCACCTACGGGGCGTCCCGGACCAGCGGGCAGGCCGCGGCCGAGCGGCTCGGCCTGACCGCGCCGGGCGCGGCCTGAGCCAGGCCCGCGAGCGGGAGCCGCCCAGGGCGCGGGGTTCCGTGGCCAGTGGATGCCGGGCGTGACCGGGTTCCCTGGCGGCGCCGGCCGCCTGGGCAGGATCGCCGGATCGCGGCTTGCTGACAAATAGTCCAGCGGTATATAAAGTTGATATGACGCAGCGAGCCATGCAGGAAGCGACCTTCCTGATACTCACCGCGCTGGCCGCGGGCAGCCAGCACGGCTACGGGATCATCACTGACGTCCAGGAGATCTCGGGGGGCCGGGTGCGGCTGCGCGCCGGGACGCTGTACACGGCGCTGGAGCGGCTCCGCACCGACGAGCTGATCACGGTGGACCGGGAGGAGATCGTGGAAAACCGGCTGCGCCGCTACTACCGGCTCACCCCCAAGGGCACCGGGCTGCTCACCGCCGAAGCGGCCCGGCTGCAGGCCAACGCCGCCGCCGCGCTGTCCAGGCTGGACCTTGCCGGGGGGATGGCATGAACGAGCCGGCGGCCCTGGAACGGGGCTACCGCCGGTTGCTGGCCTGGTACCCGAAGCCGTTCCGGGCCGAACGGGGGGAGGAGATCCTCGCGGTGCTGATGGCCGGCGCGGCACAGGGGCAGCGCCGGCCGCGCTTCGCCGAGGCCGTGGACCTGATCAGGAGCGCGGTGCGGATGCGGCTGTTCCCGGCCCGGCCCGGCCCGGAGCGGCGCGGTCTGGCCGACGGCCTGGCCGCGTTCAGCCTGGTGGCCCCGCTGTTCCTGCTGGCCGCCGGCATCCTCCAGGTGGCGCTGCCGTACCAGCCGCCGCGCAGCCCGGTCCCGCTGTCCCACGTGACCCTCGAGAGCAGCGGCGCGGCCCTGCTCCGGATTCACCTCTTCGGCATCTGGGCCGGACTCGAGGTGGTCCTCGCGGTGCTCGTGCTGCTGGGCCTGCGCCGGCTGGCGCTGCTGGTGGTGATCCCCGCGATGCTCGCCTACTTCGGCGTGGCCGAGACGGGGCTCTACTGGATCCCCGATCCGCTGGTACTCATCACCGCCGGGGTGCTCCTGCTGGAGTTCGCCGCGTTGCTCGGCTCGCCGGGACCGCGCCACGGGCGCGGACTGGTGAGCTGGCGCCACGGCGTGATGCTGCTGCTGGCCGCAGGCTCGTTCCAGGCCTTTGCGGACTGGTACGCCCTGACGGCCCCCCCGTACTTCAGATGGCTTCTTCACCCAGGGGCCGCCGGGTACCTGGTCACCGGTACCGTGCTGGCCGTCGCCGCGCTGGTGCTGGCCGTGGTCTTCCGCCTCAACCGGTATTTCCTGCTGGCCTTCACGGCCGCGTGCTACCCCTGTGCCATCCAGCTTGTCTTCAACCAGGGCGGCGCCGGCCTGCTACTCCGCCCCAACCTGCTCGGCAACCCCTCGCCCGGGCACCTGGCCGTGCTCTTCGCGCCGCCGGTGCTGTTCGCCCTGGGCGTCGTGTTCACCGCCGCCGTGCGCCGGTACGGCCGGGCATCCGCGGAGCCCACCGCCCCGGCCTGACCCGCGTCGGCCGGCTGGCCGGAGTTGGGTCAGGCCGGGCGTGACCGCCCATACTTGCGGCCGACCAGCCAGTAGGCGACCGAGTTGCCGGGGTTGATGGTGCTGATGATCCGCCAGAACCACTTGCTGCCGCGGATTTCGTCGGCCGACCGGTGCCGGAGGTCCCGCCAGGTCAGCACCGCAAGCACGGTCTCTGCCAGCACGAGGGCAACGAGTGCGATCCGCTTCGGCCTGCCTCTCATGCTTGCCTATTGTCGTCGGGCTTCGGTCAGCCAGGCAACCGGCGCGCCTCCAGGAGTTCGCGTTCCCGCTGGGCGCTCAGCCCGGCCTTCCGGTGCCGGTCCAGGCCCTGGGCGCGTTCCCAGGCCAGCGTGTCGGCCAGCATCTCGGCGCGCGGGCGGTGCCGCAGCAGCCCGGTGGCCAGCGCCGCCGCGCCGGTGCGCGCGGCGAAGCCGTCCCAGCCGGGCTCGGCGATCCACATCGGCAGCGACTCCTCGCCCGACCACTCGCCGACCTGCTGCTCGCGCAGCCAGCCGGGCTCCGCGACGACCACAGGGCCGGTGTGGCCGCCCGCCGCGCGGGACAACTCGATCCACTCGGCGAACGGGACGACCGGGCCGACGGCGTCAAAGGTTCCCGTGACGCCCGCCTCCGCGCAGGCCAGCATCCAGGCTGCCAGGTCGCGCACGTCGATGACCTGCGTCGCCAGGTCCGGGCAGCCGGGCACCAGCATCGCCCCGGCCGGGTCGCGGGCCGCGCGGGCGGCCCAGTACCCGGTCCGGTCGCTGTGGTCGCCGGGGCCGCCGATGAGCCCGGCCCTCGCGATCAGCAGCCGGCCGCCGGCCGCCGGGGCGGACGCCCGCTCGCAGGCGACCTTCGCCTCGCCGTACTGCGCCACGCTGGCCACGCGGGCGTCGGTGGCCGGCAGCAGCTCCGCCGACTCGTCATCGCCCAGGACGGTGTGGGACGCATAGACGCTGCCGGACGACACGTAGGTCCAGTGCCGTGCCCTGCCGCCCAGCGCCGCCACCGCGTCCCTGACGAAGCCGGGCTGCCAGGACACCTCCAGGACCGCGTCCCAGTCGCGCCGGGCCACCTCCGCGTACCCCTCAGGGGCGCTCCGGTCGGTGGCGGCGAGCGCGGCCCCGTCCGCTACCGGCCCGGCCTGCCCCCGGGCGAGGCAGGTCACCCCGTGGCCGCGATCCACCGCCTGGCGCGCGTACTCACGGCCCAGCCATGCGGTCCCGCCCAGAATCAAGATCTCCATCACTGCATTGAAATACCGGCTGCGCCGCCGTACGCCGGCTTACGCCTGCAGCGCATTACGCCGCCAGCGCAACGTCCCCGTCCGGCCCCACGGTCCGGCCGGCCGTAGTCTGGCGCGCGTGTACGACCACGATCTGGAGGATGTGGCGGCGCTCGGCTGGGAGGAGTTCATCGGCCGGCAGTGGGAGTCGATCTTCGCCGGGTACCGGGCCCGGGCCGGGCTGCGGCGAATCTGCCGCCGCTGGAGCGACCTGCTGGAAGCCGGTCTCGGTTGCCCGCCGCAGGTGGCTGACCTGCTGGTTCGCAGCCAGATCATCGACCGCGCCGACCGCGACCTGGAGGGCACCACCGATGCGGGTGCCCTGGTCGCCGGGATGGCCGGGGTGATCGCCGACGTGCGTACGGACCTGGCGGAACTGGCCGAAGCGCCGGGCAGCCAGGCGGACGGCCTGCTCGCGGCGCACTCCAGGCTGGTGAACTTCATCCGTGCCTACGCGTTCGGCTACGACGACGGCACCGGCCTGCCCGTCGGCTGACGCTGCGCAGGTGTCCAGGTGAGCCACGGAAAACCCGGCTGGCAACCGGCTGCGGGGCGCCCGGGGAGGCTGACCGCGGGTGCCATGCGGCCGGGCTCATTAGGATCGCCAGGTAAGCCCCAGTACAGGTGGGAAAGGGGGAGGGGCGGCGGGCCCGGCGGGCCCGTGCCCCGAGCGCCGATGGAGCCGATGCCCGGAGCGGCCGAACTGGCGGAGGCGTTCGCCCGTGACGGCGTGGTCTGTGTGCGGTCCGCGCTGGACCCCGAGCAGGTGGCGGCCGCCGCCGCGGCCATCGATGCGGTCCTCGCCCGCCCCGGGCCGCTCGCCCTGGAAGCCAGCGCCACCGGGGATCCGGGCAGGTTCACCGAGGACTTCCGCCGGTGGCAGGACATTCCGGGCATCGAGGAACTGGCGCGTCACTCCCGGATCCCGCGGATCGCGGCCACGCTGATGCTCACGCCGCGGGTTCGCTTCTACCACGATCACGTCCTGATGAAGGAGGGCGGCACCAGCCAGCGCACCCCCTGGCACCAGGACCAGCCGTACTACAACGTGGACGGCCGTGGCGTGAGCGCCTGGATCCCGGTGGACCCGGTGCCCGAGGCGGGCTGCCTGGAGCTGGTGGCCGGAACGCACGCCGGGCCATGGCTGATGCCGCGCACCTTCCTGACCGGGGAGGCGCGCTGGTTCCCCGCGGGCAGCCTTGCCGAACTGCCGGATATCGAGGCTGACCGGGGCGCCCACGACATCCGCCGGTTCGAGCTTGCCCCCGGCGACGCCATCTTCTTCGACTTCCTGACCGTGCACGGGGCACCTGGGTTCCCCTACCCGGGGCGGCGACGGGTGCTGTCGCTGCGTTACCTGTCGGCCGCGGCCAGGTTCGCGCCGCGGCCCTGGCGCACCTCACCGCCGTTCGAGGGCCTCGACGGCGAGCTGGCCGCGGGGGCGGAACTGGACCACCCGCTGTTCCCCGTGGTCTGGCCGCCGGCCGGCGGCCGGCCCGTGGCGTGATTAGCGGCACCGCATCCGGGTAGCCGCTGGTCCATGCATGCGCCCGGCAGTGTTGTGCTCGGCCGCCGGTATGCGCTGGGGGAGAAGATCGGCGCGGGCGGCTTCAGCGAGGTCTGGCGCGCCACCGACGTCGTCCTGGCCCGCCCGGTGGCGATCAAGCTGCTGCATCTCGGCTATGCGCAGCACGCGGAGGCACTGACCCGGTTCCGCGCGGAGGCGCAGCATGCCGGGGGGCTGTCGCACGAGAACATCGCCCGGGTCTACGACTACGGCGAGCCTCGATCCCCCGCAGCCGCCGTACCTGGTGATGGAGCTCGTGGCCGGGCCGTCGCTGGCCGGGATGCTGGCCGCCGGCCCGCCCGACCCGGTGCGCAGCCTGGACATCATCGCCCAGACGGCGTCCGGCCTGCACGCCGCGCACCTGGCCGGGCTGGTGCACCGGGACATCAAGCCGGGCAACCTGCTGCTCGCCCCGGGCGGTGTCGTGAAGATCACCGACTTCGGCATCGCGCGGGCCGCGGATTCCGCACCGGTCACCGGCACCGGCCAGCTCGTGCGGGACGCCGGGCTACCTCGCACCGGAGCAGGCCATGGGGGAGCCCGCCACGCCCGCCAGCGACCTGTACGCGCTGGGAATCGTGGCCTACGAGTGCCTGGCAGGCGCGCCGCCGTTCACCGGGCCCGCGCTGGTGGTGGCGCTGGCGCACCGGGAACGCCCGCTTCCGCCACTGCCCGGGCAGGTGCCCGCGGACGTGGCCGCGCTCGTGCTGGAGCTGACCGCCAAGAATCCCGCGGCCCGGCCGCGCAGCGCCGGCGAGGTCGCCCGGCGGGCCAGCCAGCTGGCCGGCCGCCTGGCCGCGGGCGCGGCCGCGCGGGGTGGTGCCCCGTTCGGCGACCCGGGCATCACCGTGGCGGAGCAGACGGCACGGTACCCGGGCGTGGCAACGGGCCACGCGGCTGCCGGGCCGGCCGCGGTGCCGCCGGGCCCGGGGCCGGCCAGGCACGCCCGGACACCGCGGCCTCCCGTGGCGGAGCCACCGACCCGGCATCTGGTCTCCCGGCCCGCGCGCCGCCCCGGCATTCCCGGGCCAGGCGGGAGTTCGGCCGGGCCGTGCTGCCCGCGGCGGCGGCGGTCGCGGTCATCGCGGCCGCCGTGGTGATCGGAAGCCTGATCGGGCCAGGTCCCGCGCCACACGCGGGGACGGTCCCCTCCGCCGCCCCCTCCGGGCCCGTCGTGCCTGCTTCGAAGGCCTCGACCGTCGATGTCCGGCTCCGGCCGCTGATCGGCGAGCCGGTCGCCGTCGCCGCACAGCGGCTTCGCCAGCAGGGGCTGTCCGTCCGCATCGCCTGGCGGCGCAGCGACGACCAGCCCCCGGGGACGGTGCTGTCGGTGCAGCCGTCCGGCCGGCGCCCGGTGGGCAGCCTGGTCACCCTGACCGCGGCGCTCCGGCCCCGGCGGCACGGCCATCAGGGCGGCGGCGATCAGCAGGAGGGCGGCGACCAGCAGGGTGACGGTGACAACCAGGGCGGCGCGTCGCACGGCCAGGGCCACTACGGCAAGGGCGGCCACGGGCAGGACTCGCTGGGCGGCTGAGTGCCCGGCGGCGGCAAGCGCCTCGCCGGGACGTCGGGACCGGCCGGCCCGGCCCTACCACGCGGTCCGGTCAGGCCGCGCAACCGGTCAGATCGCGCAGCCCGGTCAGACCGCGCAGCCCGGTCAGACCGCGCAGCCCGGTCAGACCGCGCCGACCACCCGGCTGGCGTAGGCGTCCAGGGTGGCGTCCTGGGCGTCGTGCATGAGGTACACGCTGAAGTTGCCGGCGCCGATCTCGCGCAGTTCCGCCAGCCGGTCCACATGCCGCTCCGCCGGGCCGAGCAGGCAGAACCGGTCCACGATGTCGTCGGGCACGAAGTCCGTGGACGGGTTGTCCGCCTTGCCGTGGTGGGAGTAGTCGTAGCCCTCGCGGGCCTTGATGTAGTCGGTGAGCGCGCGGGGCACCGCGTCCCCGGTGTCGCCGTAGCGGGCCACCAGGTCGGCGACGTGGTTGCCGACCATGCCGCCGAACCAGCGGGTCTGGTCCCGCATGTGCGCGTAGTCGTCGCCGACGTAGGCGGGCGCGGCGACGCAGATCGTCAGCGCCGCGGGATCCCGGCCCGCCGCCGCGGCGGCGGCCCGGACCGCGCCGATGGTCCACCGGGCGATGTCCGGGTCGGCGCACTGCAGGATGAAGCCGTCGGCCTCCTCGCCGCACACCTTCAGCGCCTTGGGCCCGTAGGCCGCCATCCACATCTCCAGGCGGCCGTCACGCACCCACGGGATGCGGACCTTCGTCCCGTCGTAGTCGACCTCCCGGCCCTCGGCCAGGTCCCTGATGACGTTGATGCGCGTGGCCGAGGGTGGCCAGCGACGACGGGCGTCCGGCCGAGGACGCGCATGGCCGAGTCCCCGCGGCCGATGCCGCAGACGGTGCGGTTGCCGAACATGTCGTTCAGCGTGGCGAACAGCGACGCGGTCACCGACAGCTCGCGCGACAGCGGGTTGGTGACCATCGGGCCGACCTTGACGTTCGATGTCCGGCTCAGGATCTGCGAGTAGATGACGAACGGCTCCTGCCAGAGCACGGCGGAGTCGAACGTCCAGACATGGCTGAACCCGCCGAGATCCGCCCGGGCGGCCAGTTCGACCACCCGGCTCGCACGGCGGATCCGTCTGGAGCACCAGGCCAATATCCATCAAGCCCCCCTTACCTGAGGTACTGGCACTCGCCCCGGGGCAGGAACCGGCCCCGCCCCGCCTGGCCGTGCCACTGCCCGTCGCTGACCAGAATCTCGCCGCGGGACATGCACCACGGCGGCCCCGCCCTGCACCTCTCTGCCCTCGTAGGCGGAGTAGTCCACCGCCATGTGGTGCGTCTGCGCGGACAGCACGTGCCGCAGCGCCGGGTCGTAGACCACGATGTCGGCGTCCGAGCCGGGGGCGATGGTGCCCTTGCGCGGGTAGAGGCCGAACATCCGCGCCGGGGTGGTCGAGTTCACCTCGACCCACCGCGCGAGCGACAGTTCGCCGTCCACCACGCCCTGGTGCAGCAGGTCGACCCGGTGCTCGATCCCCGGCATGCCGTTGGGGATCTTGGAGAAGTCGCCGCGGCCCATCTCCTTCTGCTCCTTGAAGCAGAACGGGCAGTGGTCGGTGGAGACGATGCTCAGGTCGTTGGTGCGCAGCCCGCGCCACAGGTGCGCCCAGTGCTCCTTCGGCCGCACCGGCGGCGAGCAGACGTACTTCGCGCCCTCGAACCCCGGCGCGTCCAGGTCGTCCTGGGACAGGTAGAGATACTGCGGACAGGTCTCGGCGAAGACGTTACGCCCCTCGTCGCGGGCCTGGGTCACGGCATCCAGCGCCTGCTGGGCGGACAGGTGCACGATGTACAGCGGCGCGCCGGTCGACCTGGGCCAGCCGGATCGCCCGGGCGGTGGCCTCGCCCTCCAGTTCGGGCGGCCTGGTGCGGCCGTGCCAGCCCGGGTCGGTGTGCCCGCTGGCCAGTGCCTGCGCGACGAGCACGTCGATCGCGATGCCGTTCTCCGCGTGCATCATGATCGTGGCGCCCCGTTGCGCGGCCCGCTGCATGGCCTGCAGGATCTCGCCGTCGGTCGCGTAGAACACGCCCGGGTAGGCCATGAACATCTTGAAGCTGGTCACGCCCTCGCCGACGAGGATGTCCATCTCCTTGAGCGTCTGCTCGTTGACGTCGGAGATGATCATGTGGAACCCGTAGTCGATGCTGGCCTTGCCCTCGGCCTTGGCGTGCCAGGCGTCGAGCGTCTCGCGCAGCGAGCCGCCCTTCGGCTGCACGGCGAAGTCCACCAGCGAGGTGGTGCCGCCCCAGGCGGCCGCGCGGGTCCCGGTCTCGAAGTCGTCGGCGGAGAACGTCCCGCCGAACGGCATGTCCAGGTGGGTGTGCACGTCGATGCCGCCCGGGATGACGTACTTGCCGGTGGCGTCGATCGACCGGTCGGCCAGCCCGGCGAACGACCCGGTGTGCGCGGGGTCGAGCAGGGCGGCGATGGTCTCGCCGTCGACGAGCACGTCGGCGCGGGACGACGCCGGTGGCGGTGACCACGGTGCCGCCGCGGATGAGCATGCGCATGGCTGCCCCTCCTACGGCTGGGCCAGCGGGCCGTAGGTGTCCGGGCGCCGGTCGCGGTAGAACTGCCACAGGTTGCCGGACCTCTTCGAGCATGCCCATGTCCAGGTCGCGCACCACGACCTCCTCGGCGGTGTCGGACGCGGCCCCGCCCATGACCTGCCCGCGCGGGTCGGCGAAGTAGGACTGCCCGTAGAAGTCGTTGTCACCGAGTGGCTCGACCCCGACCCGGTTGATCGTGCCGACGAAGTACTCGTTGGCGACCGCGGCGCTGGTCTGCTCCAGCCGCCACAGGTACTCCGACAGGCCGCGGCTTGTCGCCGACGGGTTGAACACGATCTTGGCGCCGGCCAGGCCGAGCGCCCGCCAGCCCTCGGGGAAGTGCCGCTCGTAGCAGATGTAGACGCCGATCCGGCCGACCGCGGTGTCGAACACCGGGTAGCCGAGGTTGCCGGGACGGAAGTAGTACTTCTCCCAGAAGCCCTTGACCTGCGGAATGTGGTTCTTGCGGTGCTTGCCGAGGAAGGTGCCGTCGGCGTCGATGACCGCGGCGGTGTTGTAGTAGACGCCTTCCTGCTCGGCCTCGTAGACGGGCACGATCAGCACCATCTGGTGCTCGCGTGCCACGTCGCGCATCAGCCGGACGGTGGGCCCGTCGGGCACCGCCTCGGCCCAGGCGTACCACTCCGGCTCCTGCACCTGGCAGAAGTACGGGCCGTAGAAGAGTTCCTGCAGGCAGGTGACACGCGCGCCCTGTGCCGCGGCATCCCGGATCGCCGCCACCGCGTTCTTCACCATCGAATCCTTATCGCCGGTCCACTTCTGCTGGACCAGGGCGGCACGTACGACATCGGCCATGCCGGCCTCCTCTCCTCGGGCGCACCTAAAAGCCCATCATCTCCCTGACGGGAGTCTGGGGCATCACTGGCTGGCGATCTTTGCGGACTGGGGGGCGGGCAACGGCAAACTGGCACCCGGCTAAACGCCGCTGCCAGTTCACCGCCGCCCGCCTGCCGCGTCCCGCGCGGGGCCATCGTCACCCGCCTCCCGCTGGCCCGCGCCCGCTGGGCGGCATCCGCGCGGCGTCATCGTTCCCCTCACCCCTGATGCCCATGATCTGGCTCCGGAGGGACGCAGCGGCGACTGGGTGGGGGGAAGGCGAGGGCTGGGTCCGGGAGGCTGGCCTGATTTCGGGCTGGGAGACCTCAGATCAGGCGGTATGTGCGGGAGGCAGTGCCGGAGAAGATCGCGCGTTGCTCGGTGGCGCTCAGGCCGGCGGTGAGGGCGCGGGCGGTCGCGATGACCTCGGCGTAGCCGGCGTCCAGGGTGCTGGGGGGCCAGTCGGAGCCGAACATGAGGCGGTTTGCTCCGAAAGCGTGTATTGCGAAATCGTAGTAAGGGCGGAGGTGCGTGCGGGTGCCGGGCGCGGCGCCGGGGGGCGGGGGGACGCCGAGGATGCCGGAGAGCTTGGCGGTGGTGTTCGGCAGGGCGGCGAACTGGGTGACCGCACTGGCCCACGGTTCGCTGGATTCGGGGCTCATGTCGGGGTTGCCGAGGTGATCGAGGACGAAACGGAGCCCGGGGAGCCGGCGCGCGGCGGTCACCGCGGCCGGCAGGTGACGCGGTTCGCCGACCACGTCGTAGGCGAGGCCCGCCCCGGCCACCGCGGCCAGGCCGCGCAGCACGGCCGGCCGGGCCAGCCAGTCCGGGTCGGGCTCGATCAGCACCGGGTGCCGGATGCCTGCCAGGCGCTCGCCGCCGGGAAGTTCGCGCAGGTGCGCCAGCACGTCGGCGATATCAGGCGCGGTCAGGTCTGCCCATCCGACCACACCCGCGACGAGCCCGCGGCCGGCCGCGAGCACGAGCAGTTCGGGCGTCTCCCACGACTCCGTGACGGTCTGCACCACCACGGACGCGGTCACGCCCTCGGCCGCAGCCAGCGGTGCCAGGTCGGCGAGGGTGAAGTTCCGCAGCAGCGGCGCCAGCACCGGGTCGCTGGCCAGCCAGGGCTGGTCATGGGCGGACAGGTCCCAGAAGTGCTGGTGGGCATCGACGACCGGCGCCCCGGCCGCGGAGGAGTCCGGGACCGGGGCGCCCGCGGCGGTCACCTGGTCAGTTCACCTCGTTGAGCTTGCCCGTGGCGACGTCGAAGACGAAGCCGCGGATGGCGTCCTTGTGCGGCACGAACGGGCTGGCCTTGATCCGGGCGATCGACTGGCGGACGTCCTCGTCCAGGTCGGGGAAGGCCTCGGCGCCCCAGGCCGGCTTGATTCCGGTGTCGTCCTGGATCGAGCGCTTGAACGCGTCGTCGGTGAACGTGAGCATGCCGCAGTCGGTGTGGTGGATCAGCAGGATCTCCCGGGTGCCGAGCAGGCGCTGGCTGATGGCCAGCGACCGGATCTCGTCATCGGTGATGACCCCGCCGGCGTTGCGGATCACGTGGGCCTCACCGTCGCCCAGGCCGAGGATCGCGTAGACGTTGAGGCGGGCGTCCATGCACGCGACCACCGCGAGGTGCGCGGACGGCGGCATCGGCAGCGGGCCGCTGAAGCTCTCCGCGTAGCGTGCGTTGTTGGCCAGGTACTCGTCGGTGACGGTCATGGGACTCCTGCTCTGCGAAGGGACAGATGCTCCTGGGCGGGACCCGAGATACCGATCTTAACCCGGCATGGTTCATATTACCTATTTTCCCTATTAGTTTAATAGTCTTTACTTCGCGTTCCCCCCTCGAAGTGCTACAAATCGTTTGCCTGCCCTACCACGGATAGCACTGGAACAGACTCCAGGGCGGTGTCATCGTGGCAGGCAGTTGGACGCGCTGATATCCGGGGAGGAACACATGCGCGGAACACTCAGCCGGCGGTTCGCCGCGGCCCTTACGTCCGGTTTAATCGCTGCCGCCTTCGGGGTGGCCCTCACCGTGCCTGCGGCCGCCGCGGCACGGCAGCAGGACCCGGTCCCGATCGGTCCCAACGAGTACTTCAGCGGCTATATCAACGGCCACCCGCCGGGCAAGGCCGTGATCAAGGTGATCTGCCCGGGCCGGCCAACACCGGCCACCCGGCCGGCAACCAGAAGATCGAGGTGAAGACCGCGCAGCCGGCCTCCACGGCCGACGTCGGGTTCACCGGGAGCGCCGGGAAGCGGATCACGGCAACGCTCGCACCCACCCCGGCCACCACGATCCTCGCCAGCTTCACCAGCTTCTTCGTGCCGAAGAAGATCCCGACCAGCATCACCGTGCCGTGCTCGGGCGCCGGGTCGGTCGTCTTCACCCCCTCGCCCGGCAGTTCCACGGCCAGGCCCGCGGCGCTGACCGTGACGTTCCTCAACATCGGCACCTGAGCGGCGCCGGCACCACGCGGCCGCGCGGCCGGGCTCCATCTGGGCAGGGGCCCGGCCCGCGCTCCGTGGACCGCTCGTTCCGGCCGCCCGCGCGGGGCGCGCCATCGCGGGGGGTACCGTTTCCGGATGGACTTGCAGGGCTGGCTGGCCAGCGCCGTGGCGGCGGTGCAGGAGTGGCAGGACGGGTTCGGGCCGTACCCGGCCGACCCGTCGATGTTCGTCAGCGACGAGCGGTTCGCCAGCGTCTTCGGCGAGTTCACCGGGCGGCTGCGGGACAACTACCCGTTCTTCCACCCGAGCTACGCCGGGCAGATGCTCAAGCCGCCGCACCCCGCCGCCGTGGCCGGGTACCTCGCCGCGATGCTCATCAACCCGAACAACCACGCACTGGACGGCGGCCCCGCCACCGGCCAGATGGAAAAGGAGGCCGTCGCCGCGCTGGCCGCGATGTTCGGCCTGGACGCCCACCTCGGCCACCTGACCACCAGCGGCACGGTCGCCAACCTGGAAGCCCTCTACGTGGCCAGGGAAACCCATCCCGGCCTCGGCGTCGCCTACAGCGAGGAGGCGCACTACACCCACGCCCGGATGTGCGGCGTGCTCGGCGTCGAGGGCACCGCGGTGCCGGCCGACGCCGCGGGGCGGATGGACACCGGGGCGCTCGACACGCTGCTCGCCGGGGGCCGGATCGGCACCGTGGTCGCGACCGCCGGCACCACCGGCCTGGGCGCGATCGACCCGGTGCACGAGATCCTGGCGGTCGCCCGCCGGCATGGCGCCCGGGTGCATGTGGACGCGGCGTACGGCGGGTTTTTCACGCTGCTGGCCCGGGGGGGCGACCCCCCTGGAACCCCCCGGGGCGCCGATGGCGCCTGGCCGGCAAGCCGGCAGGCCCCATCGCGCGAGCTCGCCGGGCAGCCCGCCGCCGCCCCGGGGGACCAGCCCGGCCGCGGGGACCAGCCCGGCCGCGGGGACCAGCCCGGCCGCGGGGATCAGCCCGGCTCCGGGGACCAGGCCACCCTGGACCCGGCCCCGTGGCGGGCCATCGCCGGGTGCGACTCGGTCGTGGTCGACCCGCACAAGCACGGCCTCCAGCCCTACGGATGCGGTGCGGTCCTGTTCAAGGACCCCGACGTGGGCCGGTTCTACCTGCACGACTCGCCGTACACCTACTTCACCTCCGACGAGCTGCACCTGGGGGAGATCAGCCTGGAGTGCTCCCGGGCCGGTGCGGCGGCGGCCGCGCTCTGGCTCACCCTCCAGCTCCTGCCCCTCTCCCCGGGCGGGCTGGGCCGGGTGCTGGCCGCGTGCCGCCGTGCGGCGCTCGACTGGGCCGCCCTGATCGAGGAGTCCAGCCTGCTGCGCCTCTACCAGCCCCCCGAGCTGGACATCGTCTGCTATTTCCCGCATCTCCCCGCCGCGGCGATGTCCGGGATCGACGCGGCGTCCGTTTCGATGCTGGCCCGTGGCATGAAGCAGGACCGGCCGGTCTTCCTCAGCACGCTGCGGGTGACCGCGGCCGGCCTGTCCCGGCGGCACCCCGGCATCAAGGCCGACCGGGACGGCAGCAGAATCCTGCGCAGCGTGCTGATGAAGCCTGAGGCGCACGGTTACCTCGGCGAACTGCACACCAGGGTCGAGGCGCTCGCCGCGCAGGCGGCCGGCTAGCCGGCCGCAGGGGAGGGGTGCCATGCCAGGGGCCGCGGGGTGGCTGGACGGCCGGGTGGCGGTGATCACCGGTGCCGGGACCGGGATCGGCGCGGCCGTGGCGGCGCGGTTCGCGGCGGAGGGGGCCCGGGTGGTCCTGGTGGGCCGGCGGCCCGGGCCGGTGCAGGCCGTCGCGGCCGCGCTGGGGGAGCGGGCGCTGGCCGTGCCCGGCGACGCGGCGTCCGCGGCGGACATGGCGCACCTGGCCGCGACCGTGGCCGAGCGGTTCGGCGGCATCGACATCCTGGTGGCGAACGCCGGCGGCCACGGTGTGGGCACCGCGGCGGACATCGCCGACGAGGACTGGGCGCGGAGCTGGCGGGCGAACGTGACCACCTGCCTGGTCAGCGCCCGGGCCTGCCTGCCGCAGCTCATCGCGCGGCGCGGCTGTGTGGTGGTCGTCTCGTCGATCGCCGGCCTGGCGGCCGCACCGGAGTCGGTGGGCTACGTCAGCGCCAAACATGGCCTGATCGGCCTGGCCAGGTCCATGGCCAGGGACTTCGGCCCGCGCGGCGTGCGGGTCAACACCGTGTGCCCGGGGTGGGTACGCACCCCGATGGCCGACGAGGAGATGGACGCGCTGGCCGCGCTGCGCGGGCTGCCGGACCGGGAGACCGCGTACGCCCTGGCCACGGCGCAGGTGCCGCTGCGCAGGCCGGCCGAGCCCGGCGAGGTCGCGGCGGTGGTGGCGTTCCTGGCCAGCGAGCACGCGTCCGCGGTGACCGGAGCCGTACTTACCGTGGATGGTGGCGCCACGGCAGTGGATTTGCCTACGATCGCCTACGACGCGCCCCAGTAGCGCGTCTGACACCGGTCGGCCGAAATCCTCACGCTCTTCACATGCTGATGACATCGTCACTCCAGTTTCGCCGTCTATCGTCGTGCGCTGCCCGGGGAGTGTGATGACGATGTGGCGGCGCGGCCGGTGGCCTTGGTACGCTCTCGCGCTTTCGGCTCTGCTGATCTCCGGCTCCGCCGGCGCCCCGGCCCCGGTGGGCGCCCCGGTTCCGGTGAGTGCCCCGGTTCCGGTGAGTGCCCCCGCCCCGGCGAGCACCGCGGTGCGCACTCCGGTTCCGGCCAGCACCGCGGCTGCCGCACGCACGCCCAGCCCGGCGAGCACCCCCGCGGCCCCCCCGGCCGCAACGGCGCCAGGCATCTGCACCTCATCGGACCAGCCCGCGCTGGCGGCCGCGCTGTCCCGGCGGATCGTCCGCGTGCTGCATGGCACCGTGGCGACGGTGGGCATCGCCGTGGAGGACACCGACGAGGATTTCAGTTGCCGGTACCACCAGTGGCGGGAGTTCCACTCGGCCAGCGTGATCAAGGTCATCACCCTGGGCGCGCTGCTGTACCAGCTTCAGCAGGCGCACCAGGGCATCAGCCCGGAGCAGGCCGCGCTCGCCACGGCGATGATCACCGAGTCGGACAACACTGCGCAGGACGAACTGTGGAACGAGATCGGCATGCCCGCGCTGCAGGCATTCGTGAACGCCGCCCGGATGAACCACACCGTGCTCGGCACCGACGACTTCTGGGGCCTGACCGACGTCAACGCGCACGACGAACTGCGCCTGCTGCGGCTGCTGATCACCCGCAACCGGGTGCTGGACGCGGCCAGCCGTCGCTACGCGCTCGGCCTGATGGCCGACGTCATCTCCTGGGAGCGGTGGGGCGTGTCGGCGGGCGCCCCCGCGGACATGACGGTGCACCTGAAGAACGGCTGGCTGCCGGACCCGGACCTGTGGGACATCAACAGCATCGGCGACTTCACCCACCACGACTACGACTACTCGATCGCGATCCTGACCAGGAACGACCCGGACATGGCCTACGGCGTGGACACCGTCCAGACGGTCGCCAGGCTGATCAACAAGACGCTGGCCGAGGGCGACGCGGACGACGTCACGGCGCCGGAGCCGTTCCAGCATCTGGTCTATATGCAGCGGCGATTCTTCTGAGGAACCGCACCACGTACCATCGTGGAATGCCCCGTCGCCTAGCCGCCAGCAACGCCACCGACCTCATGCAGGCCGAGCGCGACATCCGCGGCCGCATCGGGGACCAGCAGCTCGACTTCGCCGCCATGGCTGCGGTGTCGAACATCTACCGCGCCGCCAACGTGATCCGCAACCACATGGAGCGCACGGTGCTCTCCGGCGAGGACCTGTCCTGGGCCGCGTTCACCGTGCTGTTCGTGCTGTGGATCTGGGGTGAGCAGCAGACCCGGGACCTGGCCGCCGAGGCCGGGGTGACCAAGGGAACGCTCACCGGCGTGCTGAAGACGCTGGAGAAGCGCGGCCTGGCCAGGCGCCGCGCGCACGAGTCGGACGGCCGCCTGGTGATGGTCAGCCTGGAACCGAAGGGCCTGGGCGTGATCGAGCGGCTGTTCCCCGCGTTCAACATGGGCGAGGCGTTCGTCAGCGCCAGCCTGTCCGAGCGGGAGAAGAACCAGCTCGCGTCGCTGCTGCGGACGATCATCCGCGCGGTCGAGGAAAGCTGACCGCCCGCTCCGGTACCTATCCAGCCAAACGATGTCCCGCGCTGCGCGCGGGCGCGCGGACCGCGCGGACGGGGACTGTCTCGAAGCCGCGCAGCACGAGCAGCGGCCGCCGGACGGGCGGCCCAGCCAGCTCGAGCCCCGGGTACCGGCGGGTGAGTTCCTCGACCGCGATGCGGCCCTCGAGGCGGGCGAGCGCGGCGCCGAGGCAGTGGTGGATCCCGAGCGAGAACGCCAGATGCCGCGAGGCGTTCGGCCGGTCGATGATGAGCCGGCCGGGCTGGCCGAACACGCCGGGATCGCGGTTGGCGCCGCCGATCGCCACGATGACCGCCGTGCCCTTCGGCATCGCCGTGCCGTCGAGGTCCACGTCCTCGGTCGCGGTCCGCACGGTCAGCTGGACCGGGCTGTCGAAGCGGAGTAGTTCCTCGACGGCCGCGGGGACCAGCGCCGGATCCTCCCGCAGCCGCTCCCAGTGCTCCGGCTCGCCGAGCAGGGCGACGGTGCCGTTCCCGATCAGGTTGACGGTCGTCTCGAAGCCGGCCACGAGCAGCAGCAGCGCCGTGCTGACAAGCTCGGCGGAGCTGAGCCGGTCGCCGTCTTCCTCGATCGCGACGAGGGCGGAAAGCAGGCTCGCGTCCGGATCGGCGCGGCGCTTGGCCACCAGGTCCCGCAGGTAGGAGGTCAGGGCCAGCTCCGCTGCGCGCGACTGGCGCTCGGCGGCCAGGGGAGCTCTGCGGCTCGAGGGTGGCGGCGATGGCGTGGCCCCAGGCCCGGAAGCTGGCCCGGTCCTGAGCCGGGACGCCGAGCAGGTGGCAGATCACCGCGATGGGCAGCGGGAAGGCCAGCGCGTCGATGAGGTCGAAGCCTGCCGAGGCGTCGGCAGAAGTGAGGAGCCGGCCGGTGATCTCGCGGACCCACGGCTCCAGATCGGCTATCGCCTTCGGGGTGAAGGTACCGGACACCAGGCGCCGGACCCGGGTGTGGTCGGGCGGGTCCATCGTGAGCAGGTCGGTGGCGGGAAGCTCCGCGCGGGGATCGCCGGCCGGGTAAGCGGGCGGCCGGTAACCGCGCTGGTGCACGGGGGAGGAGCTGAACCGCCGGTCCCGCAGGATGCGCTCCGCCGCGGCGTGATCCGCCGTCATCCAGGGACCGAGCGCGCTGCGGACGAGGGGACGCCGGCGGATGTCGGCGTACAGCGGGTAGGGGTCGGTCTTCGTCTGTGGTCGCATCCACCGGGCGAGGGGATCGCCGCGCCACTGGTAGTACCGGATCGCCGCGGGCTCCACCCGGCGCAGCACCTTTTTTGCGAGGCTCACTTGCGTCCTCCCCGGTCCGGGCGGCGGCCGCCGCCGTTTCATATACCGACGGTATCTAGAGACCGGCGGAATATCAATGGGCGGCACCATGTGGCAGCATTGGCCCGTGGCCAGGATGACAAGGCAGGCCTCGAAGGCGATGACGCGCGAGCGTCTGCTCGGCGAGGCCCAGCGGCTCTTCCGGGAGCGTGGCTACGCCGCGACCTCGCTCGAGCAGATCGCCGAGGCGGCCAGCGTGACCAAGGGCGCTATCTACGGTCACTTCTCCAGCAAGGAGGATCTGCTGATCAGCGCGATCGAGGCGGCGCCGGTATGGGCCTGGGCGACCAAGCTGAACGACCAGTCCCTGCCGCTGCGCGAACGGCTGGCGGAGTTCAGCCGCGCCATGGCCGTGGATGAGGCATTCCGGGACAAGGCCGTGCTGGCGATGGAGCTTGAGTTCCTCGCGGCGCTGCTGCGCAGCCCGGATTCCCTGCGGCGCTACAGCGCCGTCAATGAGCGGCGGCTGGCCGAGCTGGCCGAGGCGGACCACGATCAGCCACTCCCCGGGACCGCCCCCGTCGAAGCCTGGGCCATCGGCCACGCACTGCTCATCGGGCTGCAGATCTACCAGAACATCGCGCCGGACATCCTCACCCCCGCGGTGTTCGAGCGCGCCTACGAGCTGTTCGCCGGCCTGTATCCCGAGGGCTGAGTTCCGCTTCTGCGGGTGGCGCGCCAGATCGGCGGCCTGGCCGGGCGCCGCGCGCACGAGCCGGACGGCCGCCTGGTGCTGGTCAGCCTGGAGCCGAAGGGCTCACCCGGACCGGGGCACCACGGTGGACCAGTGCGCGCCCCCGTCAGCGGTGCGCCAGATCGCGGGCCGTTCGCCACGCCGTGCGTCGTCGCCGAGCACGAACCCGTCCCGGCGGCTGACGAAGATCACTTGGGCGGTGCCGCCGCCGCTGTCCCCAATCACCGGCCGGACGGCCCGCCAGCGGCTGCCGCCGTCCGTGGTGACCAGCAGCGAGCGCCGGTCACCGGCGAGGAATGCGGTGTCCGCGGACACGGTGTCGATCTGTCCCAGGTAGCCAGAGTCCAACGGCGTGCCGCCGTGGCAGCTCATGCCCGACACTGGGCACGGTGTGTGCACGGCCCAGTGACTGCCGCCGTCGGTGGAGCGCCCGGCCGACTTCGCCTGGTAACCGGCACTGGGCTGCCCGGCACACACGGCCAGCAGCGTCCCGCCGGGGGCGGCCGTGAGCGTAGCGGAGATCGCGGCGATCGGGCCGCACCGGACCTGCCGCGCGGACCAGGTGACGCCGCCGTCGGCGGTGAACCACATCGGGGCGACGTCGCCGGCCGGGCTGGACAGCACATAGGCCGACGACCGGCCGGTGCGCAGCAGCCAGGTCTGGCCGGCCGCGCCCTCTGCTGCGGGCTGGCCGGCGACGGCGCGCACTGTGGCACCAGGCGGCTGGGCCGGTGACGGAGCCCAGTTCCGCCCCCCGTTCGCCGACTCCAGCAGCCGGAGCGGGCAGCTGCCACCATGGCGCGGGCAGTCGGCCCGCAGCATCCAGGCGGAGCGCCCGGCCGTGGCGATGGCCAGGACGGTGCCGGGCTGGTGACCGTCGGCCCAGGTCCGGCCGCCGTCATGGGTGACGAACAGCCCGGGATCGTAGAGGAAGCCGTCGCCGTGGCTGTCGGCTGCCAGCGCGGTGGCAGGCAGGGTGCCGCCGCACGGCCACCGGGTGATGGCGGCCAGGGTTTCGAAGCTGGCCCCGCCATCCGTTGTCCGGCCGGCCAGCACCTGGCAGCGCCCGCCCGCCTGACGGGTGAACATGCCGTATCCGGCTGCTGGGCTGGTGAAGGCGATGGCGGCGAGCCGGCCGTCGCTCCCGCCGGAGGTGGTGGCCGCCGCGTGGCCGGCCGCCAGCGTGGGGTGGGCTGCCTCCGCGGAGGTGGACGCGATGGCTGCGTGCTGGGCCGGGCGCGCTGCGGCGCCGCAGCCTAGGAGGATTGAGCTTGCGAGCAGCGCCAGCGTGAACCGGGGCGCTGCGGCCGGTATCCGAAATCCCCGCATGACCTCTGCGACGCTCGGCCGCCCCGCCTGGTTAAAGATCTCCCGGCCGTGGTCAGGTGAGGCACCTCCCGGCCGGTCTGCGGCGCCGAGGATTGCGTGGCGGCCGGCGGCACAGCCGGCCGGGTCACGAGCTAGCCGGGTCGCGGGCTTCGGCGGCGATCCGCAATGCCGAGTCGACCAGCCGGCCGGCCCGGGCGGCGGCGTCAGGCTCCTCGGCGATCGTCTCCGCGAGGAGCCGGTCCGGGTCCTGGCCGTTCGCCGCTATCTCGGCCCGCCCGCCCGCGGCCAGCCACAACCTGAACTGGTCACCGTCGACCTCCGGGTGGAACTGCACGGCGAGGTGCCGGCCGAACCGGTACGCCTGGACGCCCAGCTCGTTGCGGGCGAGCACCGTGGCCTGGGCCGGCGGCAGGCACCTGTCGTGGTGGAACTCCAGCCACGGCCCCGGCGGAATCAGCTCCGGGTCCGCGGAGTCGACCATGACCCAGCCGATCTCGGCCCGCCCGGCGGGCTCCACCGTGCCGCCGAACGCGGCCGCGAGGACCTGGGCGCCGAAGCAGATCCCGAGCACCGGCACGCCGGCCGCGTCCGCCCGGCGCAGCCAGGCCAGCTCCTCATCGATCCAGGCCCGTGCCTCGCCCTCGTCGTAGACCGAGCAGATGGACCCGAGCAGCACGATGTGCGCCGCGCCCGCGAGGTCGGGGAGCGGGCCCTCCTTGGGGAACAGGGTCGCGGCGAGCTGCGCGCCGCGTGCCTCGAACGCGGTGCCGATGAACCCGGCCGAGTCCTCTTCGTGGTGGCGGACGACAACGACCCGCATGCGATGCCTCCGATTGCCGGCGATCTCGTTTGGTGCCAAACTACTTGCCATGACGCGAGCCGTCGACCTGACCGATCTCGACATGTGGGCGCGCGAGGTGCCCTACGCCGAGTTCGCCCGGCTCCGGCGGGAGGCGCCGGTCGCCTGGCACGCCGAGGCGCCGCCGAACTCGGGTTTCTGGTCTGTCTGCGGCTATGCAGACATTGTCGCCGCCAGCCGGGATGTCGCAACGTTCTCCTCCGCGCGCGGCATCTCCTTCGAGGAGCCGACCGACGAGGACATGGCGGCCCGGCGGACGATCATCGACACCGACCCGCCCGAGCACACCAAGCTCCGCAAGATCGTGTCCGGCGCCTTCTCGGTCCGCGCGGTCGCGGTCTACCAGCACTTCGTCGAGGAGCTCACCGGGCAGGTCCTGGACGGCGCACTGACCGCGCCGGTGCTGGCCGGCCAGGGGCTCGACTTCGTGGACGCGATTGCCAAGGAGGTCCCGATCCGGGTCCTGGCCCGCATCATGGGGCTGCCCGAGGCGGACCTGGACTCGTTCATCGACCTGGGCGACCGGCTCATCGCCAACACCGACCCGGACATCACCGACGTGGTCTGGGGCCGCGACGACACCGACGCCTACCGGCGGTTCCCGTTTCGCAGCCCGTACGGCAAGCAACTGTGGGACCTGGGCCGGACGGTCGTGGCGGACCGGCTCGCCCACCCCGGCGACGACCTGCTGTCCCGGCTGCTGCGCGCCGAGGTGGACGGCGACCGGCTGAGCGAGACCGACCTGGACAACTTCTTCTCGATCCTGGTGGTCGCGGGCAACGAGACCACCAGGATCGCGATCGCCCAGGGGGTGCTGGCGTTCTGCGAGCGGCCGGAGCAGTGGGAGCGGCTGCGGGCCGACCCCGGGCTGCTGGACGCCGCGACCGATGAGGTACTCCGGTGGAGCTGCCCGACGCACTTCATGCGCCGGACCGCCACGGCGGACACCGAGCTGGGCGGGGCGGCGATCAGGGCGGGGGACAAGGTCGTGCTCTGGTACGTGTCCGGCAACCGCGACGAGGCGGAGTTCGCCGATCCGGGCACCTTCGACGTCGGCCGTGCCCCCAACCGGCACCTGAGCTTCGGCCGGGGCGGGCCGCACCTGTGCCTGGGTGCCCACCTGGCCCGGCTGGAGGTGCGGATCGTGCTCGCCGCGCTGGCCCGGCGGGTGGCCCGGTTCGAGCTGGCCGGCGAGCCGCGCCGGATCCGGTCCAACTTCACCAACGGCCTCAAGGCCCTCCCGGTCCGGGTGATCTCCGCCTGACCCGTGCGCGTTCCTGCCAGGACGGTGCGGGCACCTGCGCCGCCGCGTGACGCAAGCCCCCTGGCCCATTGCCTGGGACGGCGGCCGTGGCTAAGGTCCCGACCGGACCCGCTGACAAAGCAGATCCTCGTCGCGACGACGCACGAAGGAGGCACGTCATGAAACTAGCCCGATGGTGGGCCGTGACCGGGGCCGTGGGACTGGGGGTGTCCATGGCAGCGATGACGGGGCCGCCCGCCGTCGCGGCGCCGCACCCGGGCCCGGCCTCGCACCGGATCGCACTGCGCGGGACACTGGCCCCGGCACGCGAGCGCGCCCGCCCGGCCGGGACGGTGGCCGGTACCAGTCAGGTGCGCTTTGACCTGCTGCTTTCCCTGCGGAACGGCACCGCCGCACAGGCTTTCGTGCAGCAGGTTTCGAGCCCGGGCTCGGCGGAGTTCCATCACTACCTGACCGATGCACAATGGGTGTCCCGGTTCGGGCCGGCCCAGGCCACCGTGGCCAAGGCGCAGGCGTGGCTTCGCCAGGCGGGCTTCACGGTCGGCTCGCTGGCCAAGGACCGCCTGTTCGTGACTGCGACGGGGACGGCGCTGCGGGTCGAGCACGCGTTCGGCGTGAAGCTCGGCTACTACGAGGTGAACGGGCACAAGGTCCGGCTCGCCAACGGCACGATGACGGTTCCCTCGTCGCTCGCGGGCGTCGTCGCCGGCACGGTGGGCGTCAACCAGTACGTGGCCACGCCCGGCCTGGCGCCGACGGGTCACGCCACGGCCGCGCAGGCGGCCAGCCCCGGCCAGGAACCGCCGCCGCCCGCGGGGTTCCGCAATCCCCAGCCGTGCTCGGCGTTCTGGGGGCAGAAGACCGACACCGCGGACTCGGGCCAACTCTACCAGCCCTACACTCACCCGCTGCCCTACGACATCTGCGGCTACAAGCCAGCCCAGATGCGCGGCGCCTACGGGCTGGCTGGCTCGGTGGCCAAGGGCGACGACGGCAGCGGCGTGACCATCGCGATCACTGACGCCTACGATTCGCCGACCCTGCTGGCCGACGCGCAGCAGTACTTCAAGCTGAACGATCCCGCGCACCCGCTGACGTCCTCCCAGTTCACCAACATCACCCCGGCGACGGTGAACAACCAGGCGCTCTGCGGAGGCAGCGGCTGGTATGCCGAGCAGGCGCTGGACGTGGAGTCCTCGCACACGATGGCACCCGGAGCCCACATCCAGTACGTCGGGGCGCAGAACTGCCTGGACGACGGCCTGCTGGCAGCGGTGACCACCGCGGTCACCAGCGGTGCCTCCGTGGTCACCGACTCCTGGGATGACGTGACCGGCGACCTGCTCACCGACGCCGCCACCAAGACCGCGTTCGACGACACGTTCATGCTCGCGGCCGCCACCGGCGTCAGCGTGCTGTTCTGCAGCCACGACTTCGGCGACAACTTCGCCTCCTTCGGCACGTTCGCGCAGAACTACCCGGCGACCAGTTCGTTTGTGACGGCGGTCGGCGGGACGGCGCTTGAGGTGAACGCAAAGAACGCCCGCCAGGCCGAGTACGGCTGGTCCACGGCCAGGCAGGTGCTCTGCGAGGTGAAGGCGCGCAACTGTGGCTCCGCGACCAAGCCGCTCGCTCCGCTTGCCTACGACGACGGCGGCGCCGGTGGCACCAGCTACGTCTACACCCAGCCCTTCTACCAGAAAGGCGTGGTGCCGAGGGCGCTGGCGCTGCGCAACCAGGCGCTCAACGGGCCGGTGCCTTACCGCGTCGTGCCGGACATCTCGATGGACGCCGACCCGCAGACCGGTTTCCTGATCGGGCTGACCCAGACCTTCCCGAACGGCACCTACTACGACCAGTTCAAGGAGGGCGGGACCAGCCTGTCCTCGCCCCTGCTAGCCGGCGTGATCGCCGACGCCGACCAGGCCGCGGGCACGCCGCTTGGGTTCCTCAACCCGATCCTGTACAAGGCGTGGACCGCGACGCCCACCGCGTACAACGACGTCACGCGGCCCGCTTCGTTCCACTCGGCGGCGGTGATCCGGGTCGACTACGTCAACGCGGTCAACGCCTCCGGCGGGTTCCTCGTGAGTATGCGGGCGCTCAACTACCAAGGGCCGGAGACGTACTGCGACGCCACGGGTCACTGCATGACCGGGCCCGTGACCCTGACCACCCGGCCAGGATTCGACAGCATGACCGGGCTGGGATCGCCCGGCGCGAACTTCGTCGCCACCCTCGCGAAGTTCTGATCCCGCGGCTGGCGGGGGCGCCCGGACGGGCGGCGCCCCCGCCAGCCGTCATTATGGGCCGCGCTGGAAGAAGTCCACGATCATGGGTGCGGCCAGGCCTTGACAGTGGATCGTTTGCTTCCATACGATCCCGGCAACCGCCCGCGCCAGTGCCGCCTGGGGCCAACGCCGAGGGGACAGACGTGAGGAAGATCGACGCCTTCGCTCACATTCTCCCGCCTGCGTATGCACGGCGCCTGGAGTCGATCATGGCGGGCGGCGCCATCAGCGACCGGATCCTCGGCTACCAGCCCTGGATCCACGAGGACCCCGCGCTGACCGGCCTGGACGCCCGGTGGCGGGTCATGGACGCCTTCGGTGACTACCAGCAGGTGCTGACCCTGGCGGTCCCGCCGCTGGAGGAGCTCGGCGGCCCCGCGGCAGCCCTCGACCTGGCCCGCGCCGCCAACGACGAGCTCGCCGAACTCGTGCGCCGCCACCCGGACCGGTTCGCCGGGTTCACCGCCGCCCTGCCGATGAGCGACCCCGGCGCGGCCGCCGCGGAGCTGGACCGGGCCATGACCGGCCTGGGCGCGCTCGGCGCGCAACTGCACACGAACGTCAGCGGGGCGCCGCTGGACCAGCCACGGTTCACGCCCATCTTCGACACCGTGGCCCGCCACGGCGGCGCCCTGTGGATCCACCCGACCCGCAGCCCGGCCTGGCCGGACTACCCGGCGGAGAATAAGTCGGAGTACGGCATCTGGTGGTCACTGGGCTGGCCGTACGAGACGTCGGTGTGCATGGCCCGGCTGGTCTACTCCGGGTTCTTCGACACCTATCCGGACCTGCCGGTGATCACCCACCACGCCGGTGCCATGGTGCCGCACTTCGCCGGGCGGCTCGCCTCCCCGCTGGAGGACCCGGCGCGCGCCGACGTCCTGGCCAGGCTGCGCGCCGACCCGGTGGACTACTTCCGCCGCTTCTACGCCGACACGGCGATGTTCGGCGCCGCCCACGCGGTCCGGTGCGCGGTGGAGTTCTTCGGCCCGGAGCACGTGCTGTTCGGCACGGACATGCCGCTCGGGGGCCCCAGCGTGGTCGGGGACACGATCGCCGACATCGAGGCTCTCGGCCTGCCGGACGCCGACGCGGCGGCGATCTTCGGCGGCAACGCCAGGAGGGTATTGCGGATTCCGGCCTGAGGGGCGCTGCCCGGCTCCCCGGCGGGCGTAATGCATGAGAAATGTCAGGGAGGAAATCATGGCGAATTCCGAGCCGGCCTACGAGCGCCTCGGCGCCAAAGTTCTGTCACTCCCGGATGTGATCGCCCAGTCGGTGGGGTTCATGGGCCCCGTCTTCTCCTCGGCGTTCGTGATTCCGCTGGTGGTCGGCGTGATCAGCGCCTCGGGCAAGGGCGGCGGGGTCGCGTCGCCGCTGTCGGTGCTTCTCGCCGCGGTCGGCGTGTTCGCGCTGAGCTGGATCGTGTCGAACTATGCCAGGGAGATCCACGCGGCCGGGTCGCTGTATGACTACGTGACCCGCGGCCTCGGCGAGCGGATCGGCACCGCGGCGGGGTGGCTGTACTACGGCGGGGTGACCGTGCTGCTCACCGGCCTGCTGCTGCTGATCGGCGGGTACCTGCAGAGCACGATCGCCTCCGAGTTCGGGGTGAGCCCGCTGCCGTCGTGGCTGTGGACGCTGATCCTCATCGTGGTGATCGCCGGCATCCTGTACTTCGGGGTCCGGGTGTCCACCCGCACCCAGCTCGTCCTGGCCCTGGTGTCGATCGTCGTCGTCACGATCTTCTTCGTCGGCGTCATCGTGAAGCTGGGCTCCGCGAACAGCTTCAAGCCGTTCAACCCGTCGTCGTCGGCGGACGGCTGGTCCGGGATCTTCTTCGGCATGCTGTACGGGGTGCTGCTGTTCGTCGGCTTCGAGACCGCGGCGAACCTGGCCGAGGAGACGCCCAACCCGCGGCGGGAGATCCCGATCGCGGTGATGACCACGGCCGGCATCGCCACCGTCTTCTACGTCCTCGCCACCTACGTGGAGGTGGCCGGGTTCCACTACAGCCTCAAGGCGATCACCGCCGCCGCGTCGGCGCCGCTGTTCGCACTCGGGGCTCCCGCTAAGGCGGGTGGGTATGGCGGCACCTGGATCGACCGGCTGCTCGAACTCGTGGTGCTGTTCGACATGCTGGCGGTCGCCATCGGCTGCGCGGTGTCCGCCTCCCGTGGGATCTTCGCCATGGCCCGCGACCGCCGGGTCCCCGCGCCGCTGGCCATCACCCGCAAGGCGAACGGGGCGCCGCTGGGCGCCGCGGTCTTCGTGGTCGGAGCGGCGATCGTGACCCTGCTGATCAACCAGTTCTGGACCGGATTGTTTGCGCTGCCGGCCACCCCGCACTACTTCGCGCTGTTCGCCTGGGGGTCCACGTTCGGCGGTTTCGCCCTGGTCGTGGTGTACCTGCTGATGTCGGTCGGCTCGCTGCGCAGCTTCGCCACGTCCTCGCGCCGGGTGTCGCTGGTCATCTCGGCGGTGATCGGGATCCTGATCACCGCGGCCGCCATCTACGGCTCGTTCTACAAGGTCACCAGCCCGACGATCTGGGCCCCGTGGCTCGCCCTCGCCCTGCTCGTGATCGGCTTCGCGTCCACGTTCGTGCTGCGGGCCAGGCGGTCGGCGAGCACAGAGCTGGCCGACCTGAGCGCGGAGAGCCGGGTGTGACCCGGGCCAGGGGCCGCCCCCCGGCGCCCTAGAGGAGCACGTCGAGGCGGCGCGGGGCGCGGAACTCCCAGCCGCGGAACTCCGGCGGCCGGGCCGGGTCCAGGGCCAGGCGGGGGAACCGCCGGATCAGGGCCTCGAGCGCGATCCTGACCTGGGCCCGGGAGAAGGCGTGCCCCGCGCAGAAGTGTTTGCCCGCGCCGAAGGCTAGCACGGCGGGCCGGTGCGCCGGGGCAGCCGGCCCGTGCTCCGTGCCCGGCCGGTGCCGGAAGATGTCGAACCGGTCCGGGTCGGCGAACTTGGTCTCGTCCCGGTTGGCCGAGGAGACCAGCGACCCGACCGGCGCGCCCGCGGGGATCATGGTGCCGCCAAGCTCGGTGCCGGTCACGGCCTGGCGGGTCTGCGTGCCGATCGGGGACACCCAGCGCAGGCCCTCCTCCACCACCGCGGGGAGCAGCCCGGCCGGGTCGTCGCGCACCGCGCTGAGCTGCGCCGGGCTGGCGAGCAGCCCGGCCAGCGCGGAGCCGCCCGCGTGGCCGGGTTCCTGCATGCCGCCGAGCAGGATCACCTTGAGCGTCGGCATCACGAAATCCCTGGCCCGGCAGGCGCCGCCGGGCATTCCGCTGTGCAGCAGGTGGGAGATCGTGCTGTCGTCCGGGCTGGCCTCGAGGCGGTCGAAGACCGGGCCGAGCACCTCGTCGATCTCCCGTGAGCACGCCGTGCCGACCTCGGCCCGCGCCGGGTTGCCCTCGAAGTTGATCACGCCCAGGTGCAGCCGCCAGAACCAGTCCCGCAGCCGGCCGGCGCCCAGGTGGGCCACGCCGACCACGGTGCCCAGGCTGAGCACAGACACCGGCTCCAGGTATTCCGCCATCAGTTCGGCCCGGTCGCGGCCCGCGAGCCCGTCGAGGACCTGCTCGGCGACCGGCCGGACGAGGTCGTCGATGTAGCCGTTGACATGCTTGGGCCGGTACTTGGAATCCAGGCTGCGGCGCAGTTCCAGGTGCGGCGCGCCGTCCACGGTGAGGATGGTCGGCGAGCCGAAGGTGTGGTCCACCGGCGAGTCGTCCAGGTCCGCGCTGAACAGCTCCGGATGGGTCCCGGCGAACTCGACGTCGTCGTAGCGGGTGACGAACCAGAGCCGTACCGCCGGGATGTAGCACACCGGCGCCTCGCGCCGCAGCCGCGCGTAGATGGGGTACGGATCGGCTTCCAGGTCCGCCACGGTCACCGACGCGGCGAACTCGGCGATGGCATCCTGGCCCATGGCCGGATCGTATGGAGCCAAACAATTACCGTCAAGGTGCCGGGCCCGTAGACTGCACCGACCCCTTGGAAGCCAGCGGAGAAGGTGGCCACGTGACCGTGCCAGGCCCTGCCACTCGCGGTCCCCAGAACCCGCTGCGCGTCGGGATCCTGGGCGCCGGGATGATCGCCACGGTCGAGCCCGGCTACCTGCCCGGCCTGCGGCGGCTGCGCGGCCGGATCGAGGTCACCGCGATCGCCAGCCGGACCCGGGCCCGGGCTCGGCAGGTGGCGCGGGACTGGGATATCCCCGTGGTCTGCGGCAACCTCGACGAGATGCTCGCCCGTGGCGACGTCGACGCCGTGGTCAACCTGACCCCGATTGCCGCGCATCACGAGACGTCACTGCGCATCCTGACCGCCGGGAAGCACCTGGTCACCGAGAAGCCGCTGGCGTCCACGCTGGCGCAGGCCGACGAGCTGATCGAGGCCGCCGCACGGGATGGCCTGCTGATCGTCTGCGCGCCGATGGACATCCTGAAGCGGGAGTGGGCGCAGGCGCGGCGGCTGATCGGTCAGGGTGCCATCGGCAAGGTGGCGTTCGCCCGGGTGCAGTCCTCCCACGGCGGGCCGGCCGCGATGGCCTGGCCCGCCGACCCGTCCTGGTTCTACGCCAAGGGGGCTGGCCCGCTGCTCGACTTGGGCGTCTACGGGTTCGACCGGGTCACCGCCGTGCTCGGCCCGGCCCGCGCCGTGGCGGCGATGTCCGGGGTGACCGCGCCGGTGCGGCGGGCCCGCGGCGGCCCGTTCGACGGCCTGGAGATCCCGGTCACCGAGCCCGACAACAACCTCGTCCTGCTGGACTTCGGCGACGCCACGTTCGCCGTGGTGGACGCGAGCTTCACGGTGATGGCCACCCGGAGCCCGGAGATGGAGGTGTACGGGCTGGGTGGCACCCTGGTGGTGAACCGGCCCGATACCGCCTACGGGCGCGGCCAGCTGCCGATCGAGCTGTTCCGGGTGGACGCCGCGCCCGGCCTGCCCGGCTGGGTCACCCCGCATTCACTGGACGCCGAGACCCGGGCGGACCGGACCCAGGTGCTGGCCCGCGCATCCCTGGTCGAGCACCTGGCCGACTGCCTGGACGCCGGGACCCAGCCGCTGCCCAGCGCCGTCCGGGCCCGGCACGTTCTGGAGATCATGCTGGCCGCGCAGACCGCCGCCGCGACCGGCCGGACGGTCCCCCTCACCACCACCTTCGTCCCCTGAGGCCCCGATGCCGGGTTCTGCGTTTGTGGTCATTGGCACTGCGACCACATTCTCTGTGCCGCGGTGTCACACCCCCCCGGCGGTCCACCACCTGCCCTTGTCGGCCCATATCGCTATGGTCGCGCCATGCCTCGCTCTCTGTGGGTCGCCAAGCTGATCATCAGTGAGGCGACTGCCGGGAAGTTATCGACCAAACACGGGCTTGACCCCCGTGAGGTTCGTGACGCGGTCGTCGGCGTGGCGGGTCTGAGGTATGTCTGGCATGACCATCCTGACCGAGGCCGCCGCGCCCTGGTCGAGGTCAGGATCAGCGACCGGCGCTGTGTGGTCGTGCTGTACCCGGTCGATGACCCGGCCGGGGATGTCTACGCGCTGGGAAGCGCGTACGTAAGGTGACACGTTGCCCAGGACGGAGGCATGATGGCAAGTGTGAAACCCCAGGAGGCCGAGCAGTTTTACGAAGAAGACGAAGATCCGGCACGGGTGTTCGCCAACTTCGATGCGGGCCAGAAGGGCGACACCCAGCGGCCGAGCCAAACTGGGCCGTCGTCGTCTTGGTCTGGCAGGCTGGCAGGGATGCGGCAGCGCCTCGCTCGGGCGCTGCGCCGCGCCGCCGACGTTGTCGAGCCGCCCCGCATGGCCCAGCCTGGGCAGCCGCGGGCCGCCCACAGGCCGCACTGAAGCAAGCTTCCGCTCAACCGGCATTTGCAGCTGGCCCCGTAGCCGCTGACCAGCGAAGAGCTGCCAGGTAGGCCACTACAGATCCGTAGTCCACTCCATGACCAGGCATCGCCCCGGTCAGAAGCGACGCGGATTGTCCCTTTCTCGGTTTGCGCCGTGAGGCGCTGTGGTTCGAGTGGAGGTGAGAGACCTTCACCTGTGGCCTGCCGCAGCAGGTCGCTGTAGCTGAGGGCAGCCTGATCCGGGTGGTGCCGGGGAGGGCGGGAGCAGCCCTGACAAAGCCGGGGCGTGCTGGTACTGCCAGATGGTGCGGGTCCGGCGAGCGTGGCGGAGAGGAGTACGCGAGGAACCGGTGTTATTACGTCCTTCAACTGGGACACCGGCTCAAACCTGGTGGATATGGGCCGGGTGCAGCGCGTCCTGCTGTTTGTGGAGGCGGCGGGAACTTCCGGGGCGGTGTGGTTTGCCGTCTGGGAGGTCACGGTGAAGGTCTGCGGCGTAGCCGTGGCGGGGCTGCTGGGACACAGCCGGGCTCCTACTTGGCCGAGCGAATCATGGTGAACACGGGAACCGCCCGGTGCGGGCTCCCTGGCGGCGGGCATCCGGCCTGCCGGGCGGGGATAGGCGCGCCGACCGCTGAACCGGCCGGGCGGGGCGGAGCCGCCGTAGTACTCCGGGGCCGGGAGAGCCGGTCACATGGGGAAGGGCGGCAGCGGTTACGAGAGGGGAAGGAGGCTGCAATGCCGCAAGACGCGCCGCCGAATGGCAGCGCCCCCGATCCGGCCGGAGGGCCGTGGTCGCGGGTAGCGGGGATGCAGGCCAAGCTTCACCGTTGGGCGGCGGCCGATCCGGGCCGCCGGTTCGATGACCTGTTCAACTTCGTGCATGACCCGGCGACGCTGATCGTGGCGTTCGCCCGGGTCGCGGGCAACCAGGGTGCGAACACCCCCGGCACAGACGGCGTCACCGTCGCCTGGGTCGAACGTGAGGTGGGCGTGCCCGGGTTCCTGGACGACCTGCGGGCCGCCTTGAAGGACGGCTCGTTCCGGCCACTGCCGGTGCGGGAACGCAAGATCCCCAAGCCCGGCGGGTCGGGAAAACTCCGCAAGCTCGGGATACCGGTGATTGCGGACCGGGTTGTCCAGGCGGCGCTGAAGCTGGTGCTGGAGCCGATTTTCGAGGCGGGCTTTGAGCCGTGCTCGTATGGGTTCCGGCCGATGCGGCGCGCCCAGGACGCGATCGCCGAGATCCACTTCTACGGCACCCGCGGCTACCGGTGGGTGCTGGATGCGGACATCGAGGCGGCCTTCGACAATGTGTCCCACGCGGCCGTGATGGACCGGGTGCGGGCCAGGGTCAAGGACAAGCGCGTGCTGGCGCTGGTGAAGGCGTTCCTCAAAGCCGGGGTGCTCACCGAAGCGGGCGAGCACCGCGACACCCTCACCGGCACGCCGCAAGGCGGCATCTTGTCCCCGCTGATCTTCAACATAGCCCTCAGCGCGCTCGATGAGCACCTGACGGCCCCGTGGAAGACCGGCGGGGTGATGTCCACCGGCAGCAGGCGCGCCACCCGCCGCCATAACGGGCTGCCGAACTGGCGGTTCGTCCGCTATGCGGACGATTTCGCCGTGCTGGCCGACGGCAGCAGGCAGGACACCGAGGCGCTGCGCGAACAGATCGCCACCGTGCTCGCCGGGCTCGGGCTCCGGTTCTCCGAGGCCAAGACCCGCGTGGTGCACCTGAGCGAGGGGTTCAGTTTCCTGGGGTTCCGCATCCAGTGGCGCCGCAAGAGGGGAACCACCAAGTGGCACGTCTACACCTTCATCGACGACCGGCCCGTCCGGTCGCTGAAGGCCAAGATCCGTGCCCTGACCCACAGGACATCACAGCAAGACCTGGGACACGTGCTGACCCGGCTGAACCAGGTCATGCACGGCTGGGCTAACTATTTCCGGCACGCCGTGGCCAAGAACACCTTCACCATGCTGGACAACTTCGCCTGGTGGCGGATAATCCGCATGCTGAGGCAACGGCACCACTGGAGATGGAAAGACGTCCGCCGGCAGTTCACCGGCCCCACTGGGCGGTGGCTGCCGATCATGGCGGGCGAGATCGCACTGCGGCCCATCGCGGCAATACCGGTGACCCGGTACCGCTACCGCCACACCAAGATCCCCACCCCCTGGACAGCTGAACCAGCCTGACGACAGCAACCGTGGAGAGCCCGTTGCGCGGAGACGCGCACGGCGGGTTCGGCGAGAGGTCCGGGGAAACGGGCCAGGAGCAATCTTGGAACCGCGCCCCGGGCCTACTCAGCGGCACCTTCTTCGGTCATGGTTGTGCCAGCCCTGACATTTAGAGCGGGCAGAGCGGGGCTAATGCGACCGTTGGTGCGGTGGTGACTGCTGAGACGGCGGCTGGCCCGCGGCGTTTGGCGGCCACGCGGCCTGGGTTCCGGTGACTTGCGTCCGACGGCTGGCTGCTGGGCACCTTCGTTATGGCCCGGCAGACAGCTGCGACTGCGACACACGCACTTTCGGCGTGTCCGCCTTGGAGTGGCGGATCTTCCTGATAGCGGTGAAGGCGGCTAGGAAGGCGAGCAGGGCAAGCCCGACCAGGAGGATCCTCCCGCGGCCGCTGTGTGCCGGTGCGAGGCTGAAGCGGGTGATGGTGATGGTGCCCACGGAGCCGACGGTCAGGCCGAAGCTCAGCCCGGTTGCGCCAGAAGGGAGGACTGGTGTCGTCCACGTGTCATTCGTCCAGTCCGTAGCGGGCGCGATGTGGGGGCTGGAGGCCCAGTAGGCCCAGTTCCCGACCGATGTGCGGTAATAGAGGTCGAACTGGGTCGGCCTGGTGGATTTGTACCACTCCCCGATGGTGTAGGAACGGCCGGCGGTGACCGACGGGGCGCAGCGGCCGAGGTCCAGCGTCGGCAGCAGTTTCGCATCGCCGGAGGTCCACTTGGTCATGTGGATCGTCTCGGTGGCGGCACCGCCAGGGCCATTACCCCGGTGGTAGCTGTACGCGACGGTGTTCGCGCCGAATCCGGCCGCCTGGAAACACGCGGGATATCCGCCCTTGCCGCTGGCCGACAGGCTGGCGTTGGTGACGCCCGGCGGCAGGATCGGGCGCGGGGCAGGGCCGTGGACGACCGGCTTGGCTGTGCCGCCGATCACCTGGCCGATCGTCTCCACCCTGGTGCCGCGGCTGGCCTGCCGGGCAAGCCAGGCGAGCACGCTGCGCAGTTCGGCAGGTGTGACCCCCAGCGGACAGGCGGCCGGGCAGACGTCATGGATGGTGAAGATAACCCACCCCCCGCCGTGCCGCTGCGCACCTTCCACGATCGACTCGAAGGTGGCAGGCGACCAAACAGTGCCGACCGAGGCCACTTCAATGGGGGTGCGCAGCTGGTAGGGATTACGCGGCGGAACGCTCTCCGCCCACGCGCACGACCCGCACAGCCCCGCACCATGTAGCTGCCCTGTGCCCATGCCGCTGTTGTAGCCGCACCGCCGGACGAGATCCTCGGCCTGCGGGTTCACTTCCGCGAACGGGTAGGCGAAGTCGGTGACGGTAAAGCCCCACCGGGACAAGTTCACCCGGTCATCGCAGATCTCACGCTGCGCCTCGGCCGCGGGCATCCCGGTGACCGGCACGTGCAGCACAGTGAGGCCACCGATCTCATTGCCATCAGCGGCGATCGCATGAACATCATGCAGGGTCAGGTACCGGGACCCCGCGCAGCTAACTGTCCGGCTCGGAACACACACCAGCCCGGACGGGATGTAGAAGGTCGCGTGCATCCGGTAGCTGCGGAAGATCGGCAATGCCGTCATCTGATCGGCGTTACCGCCACCCCAGGTGAACGTGACAATGGCCGGGGCAGGCCGCGTTTTGGCGGCCTCGCTGGCGCCGGCCGGGCCGCGGACAGCGGCGGACACTGGCGGCGCGGCCGCCCGGGGACCGGTCACCGTCCTGGCGCCCGGACTGCGGGCCACACCGGAGGCAGCGGAAGTCAGTCCGGCCACGGCAAGCACCGCCCCCCCGGCCAGGGCCACGCCCACGCGAAAGCACCCTTCCATTCATCCCCCCGCACTGCTCCAAGCCGCACCCCTGACGCTGCCCCCAGTGTCAGGCCGGCGGCTCCCCCTGCACGGTCCAGTCCATCATGACGATCTGATCCAGGCCGAACGAGGTGGTCGGTGACGGTGATCGCCGCCGCGGCTATCGTGGGTCGCATGCCGGTGAGCAAAGCCGCGATACGCGACGAACTCGCCAGCCGCCTCGCCGAGTTCGCGCCGCGCGGGGAGCAATTGCAAGGACTGTTCGTGGATGAGCGCGGGCAGATCCCGTTCGCCGATTCGGCCGGTACCCCGGTCTACGTCCTGCTCACGACCAACTACGTGCTCTTCGTGGGGATCAAGAGGTTCAGCAACACGCCGACTCGCACGCTGGGCAGCGTGCCGCGCCAGGCGATCCGCTTCGGGCCGCCGGACCACGGCGTCACGCACTTCTCGGTCCGGGCGCAGCTGCAGGACCAGCAGGGGCGGCTCCACCAGGTCCGGTTCAGCATCCATCAGAAGTGGCGGGCCGAGGCAACCGCGCTGACCGCCGCCGCGAGCGGATCACCGCCCGGGTACGGAGCGCCGGAGCCGGGCTCAGGCTACTGAACCCCCCGAGGCTTCGGCCGGCTGTCACGCGTGGCCGCCTTATCCCGCGGGGCCGCCGGGCCGGGGCCGGGCGTGCGGGCGGCCGTGTGGGCGTGGTCGTGCTCGTGGTCCGGCTGGGTGACGTCCGGTTGCTCCTGGCTGTGGGAGCCGGGGCTGCCGCCCATCATCTTGAGCATCGGGCCCGCCGCCGGACCGGAAGAAGCGCACCAGCAGCGCCGCGGCCAGCAGCAGGAAGACGATGTTGAGCACCGTGGTGTAGTTCCACTGGACGCCGGTGTCGGCGACCTTCGCCGTCCGCTCGGCCGGGATGAGCCCGAGCCCGCCGAACAGGAACTCGACGATGTACCCGGCCATGACCATGGTCGCGTAGAAGATCCCGAGCAGGGTCAGCATCATCCGGGTGCCGTAGTACTTCCGGTAGATGACCAGGATCGGGATGATGATCAGGTCGGCGAAGATGAACGCCACTACGCCGCCGAAGCTGATCCCGCCGTTCCACAGCACCGCGGCCAGCGGCACGTTCCCGATCGAGCAGACGAAGCTGAGCAGCGAGATGACCGGGCCGATGAGCGGCCCCCACAGCCTGGCGGCCAGCGGGTGCCCGGTCAGGAACAGGTGCTGCCAGAACGATGTCCGGCACCCAGGCGCCGACCGCCCCGGCGATCAGCAGGCCCGATCACGATGTCGCGGATGACGGCGGCCCACTCCATCACGAAGATGTGGCTGACCGAGGTGTACCCGTCGCGGCTGGCCAGCCGGTGCCGGAAGCCGCCTTCGCGCGGCGATGCTCATGTCCATGGCCGCGTGACCTTCCATGGACCCGGCCAGGCCCTTGTCCGCCTGCCGCCGCGCCGCCTCGATCAGCCGCGTGCGGACGAACAGCCGGAACGCCACCGCCATCAGCACGATCATGATCGGGCCGCCGACGAACTCGGCCAGGGTGAACTGCCAGGAGATCAGCAGCGCCAGGATGATGCCCAGTTCGATGACCAGGTTGGTGCTGGCGATCTCGAAGGCCATCGCGGCGGTGAAGCTCGGCGCCCCGGCGGAACAGCGCGCGGGCCAGCGCCACCGCGGCGTAGGAACACGAGGACGACGCGGCGCCCAGGCCGGTGGCCACGGCCAGCGCCCTGGGCCGTGTCGTCGCCGAGCAGCCGGGTGACCGTCTCCCGCCGGATCACGGCCTGCACGACCGCCGACAGGGTGAAGCCCAGGATCAGCGACCAGGTGACCTGCCAGGTCATCGACCCGGCCAGCGCCAGGGCGTGGCCCAGCGCCGCCAGCACGCGCATCACCGGTCTCCCTCGGGCGCCGCGATCGTCAGCAACTGCCGCAGGCAGTGCTCCAGCAGCTGATGCGGGAAGCCGTCGGACAGCCGGTAGAAGACCATGCGGCCGTCCTTGCGGAAGCTCACCAGCCCGGCTAGCCGCAGCATCTTCAGCGCATAGGACACCTGGTCCTCGGTGACGTCCAGCGCCAGCGCCAGGTCACCCACGCACAGTTCCTGGCCTGCCACGAGGGCGAACAGGATCCGGGACCGGACCGGGTCGGCGAGCATGCCCAGCAGCCCGGCCAGCCGGCCCGCCTCGTCCTCCGACAGCACGCCGGCCCGCGCGGCGGCAACCCGCTCCGGGTTCACCGGGTGGTCATGATCGGCTGGCGGCACTTCTCCTCCGTGTATCCGTACATCCGTAGAGTCGCACGGAGATGCGGGTGTTGTCAAAACGGCGGCCGTGGGTGGTGCCGGTGATCAGGAGGACGGGGCGGCGAGGCCGTGGGCGTAGGCGAGCACCACGAGTTGCGCGCGGTCCCGGGCGGCGAGCTTGACCATCGCCCGGCTCACATGGGTCTTGGCGGTCAGCGGGCTGACCACGAGCCGGGCCGCGATCTCGTCGTTCGACAGTCCCGCGGCGACCAGGGCCACCACCTCACGCTCCCGGTCGGTGAGACTGGGCAGGCCCGGGGGAGGGGCAGGCCCGGCCCGCCGCGCCGCGGCGGGCCCGTTGCCCGGCCCTGGGTCCCGCGCGGTGAACGCGGCGATCAGGGACCTGGTCACGCTGGGCGCCAGCAGCGCGTCGCCGCGCGCCACCACCCGCACCGCCTGCAGCAGTTCCTCCGGTTCCACGTCCTTGACCAGGAACCCGCTCGCCCCCGCCCGCAGCGCGCCGAACACGTGCTCGTCGTCGTCGAACGTGGTCAGCACGACCACCCTGACCTTGCTGAGCCGGGAGTCGGCGGAGATCCGCCTGGTCGCGGTGAGCCCGTCCACCTCGGGCATGCGCAGGTCCATCAGCACCACGTCGGGGCGCAGTTCGGCGGCCAACGCCACGGCGGTCCCGCCGTTGGCCGCCTCGCCCACCACGCAGATGTCCGTCGGAGGCCTCCAGCAGCATCCGGAACCCGGCCCGCACCAGGGCCTGGTCGTCGGCGAGCAGCACCCGGATCATCCGGCGTCTCCGGTGAGGGGGAGTGTTGCGCTGACCTCGAAGCCGCCATCCCCGCGCGGTCCCGCGGTCACCCTGCCGCCGACCGCGGCGGCCCGCTCCGCCATCCCGGTCAGTCCATGGCCCTGCTGGTCTGGGGGGGCGACCCCCTGGAACCCCCCGTTGGCTCAAAGCCCCGTTCCTTCGTCACGGGGCCTTGGCCCTGCTGGTCTCCGTTCGTACCGACGCCGTCGTCGGTGACGGTGATTGCCAAGCGCGGCCGGCTCGTAGCACAGCCGCACCGTCGCCCGCGCCGCCGGGCCGGCATGGCGGAGCACGTTCGTCAGTGACTCTTGCAGGATGCGATACGCCACCTCGTCGATGGCCGGAGGCAACGGGCGCTGGTCGCCGTCCACGGCGATCGTCACCGGGGCCCCGGCCGCGGTGACCGCGTCCCGCAGCGCGGGCAGCCGGTCCAGCCCGCCCGGTGTCACCGGGATGCCGCCGTCCGGCGTGCCCTGGCGCAACTGGCCGAGCGTGGCGCGCATCTCGCCGAGCGCGTGCTTGCTGGTCTCCCGGATCGCGGTGAGCGCGCCGCGGAGCTTGTCGTCCCGGTCGCCGAGCACGTGCAGCGCCGAGCCCGCCTGCACCGTGATCGTGGCCATGCTGTGCGCCACCGTGTCGTGCAGGTCCCTGGCGATCCGCAGCCGCTCCTCGGCCACCCGGCGGGCCGCCTCGGCCTCGCGTTCCTCGTGCGCCACCCGCAGCCGTTCCGCCGTCTCCGCGGCCAGCGCCCGCCTGCTGCGGACCGCGTCGCCCAGCATGATCGCCAGCGCCAGCACCACGATCGACGGCAGGAAGTTGTTGATCAGCGTGACCAGGGTCCAGTGCTGGGAGAGTTCCACCACGAACAGGCCGATCACCATGTAGACGGCCGGGATCACGATGGCCGCCAGCAGGAACCCGGCCACCGCCGCGTCGTAGATCGGGACGCACAGCAGCGGGGCGGGGGAGATGTCCCGCCGGTCGAACGAGTAGTACGTGAGCAGCAGCACCGAGCAGGCGAGCAGCTCGAAGCGGGGGTAGCGGTTGCGCAGCAGCACCGGGAGCACCAGGACCGCGCCGAACACGTAGGCGACCGCGTTCAGCTGGCGCGGCGCCGGGCCCGTTGCCGGTGGCCACGTTCAGTTCGACCGCGACCAGCACCACGAGCGGTCATCCCCACGTCGCCCAGCCGGATGCCGAGCGGCCGCGTGGCCGGCCAGCACGCTGCGGAGGGACACCCAGTCCACGTGCGTCACGTGGAGCCGCGGGAACCCCGGCCTGTACCTGACAGGATCGGGGTGTGGCCTTCGACGAACTGGACCGGCGGATCGTCGCGGCGCTCGTCGAGGACGGGCGCGCCACCTACGCCGAGATCGGGGCGAAGGTCGGCCTGTCCGCGCCCGCCGTGAAGCGCCGGGTGGACCGGTTGCGCGCCTCCGGGGCGATCACCGGGTTTGCCGCGATCGTGGATCCCGGCATGCTCGGCTGGACCACCGAGGCCTACGTGGAACTGTTCTGCCGGGGGCGGACCTCACCGTCCGACATCGCCGCCGCGCTCAGCAAGTACCCGGAGGTCACCGGGGCGGCGACGATCACCGGCGAGGCCGACGCGCTGCTGCACATCCGCGCGGCCGACGTCCGGCACTTCGAGGAGGTCGTGGAGCACATCAGTGCGGAGCCGTTCGTGGTCAGGACCAAGAGTGTGATCGTGCTCTCCCGGCTGGTGAGCCGGGCCGGAATCGGCCCGCGGCCGCCGGGGGGCGGCCCGGCCCAAAGCAGCTGACCCGGAAATGGCCGGGTGCAAGCCCCGGAGCGCGGCGTGAGCCGCGCAGCGGAGTCCCCGTTCTCCGTGGCGTGCAGGACGTCAATTTGCCCGATTGCCGCCTCCTGACCTGCAGGCTTCCGCTAGGTTCGGGACATGCGCGAACCTAACGAGGCTGAGGCGTCTGGCAGCACGGCAGAGTTCCGCGCCTTCGTGGACAGTTCGGGGGGCCCGGAGGCGACTCAGGCCTGGAGCATGCGCGCGTCGCGCAGCAGGGTCGCCACGCTGGCGGCCGTGGTGATCGGCGTGGCCGTGGTGCTCGCCATCATCGCCGCCCTCGTGATCCGCTAGCTCGCCGCGGGCGCATCTCCCGTGTCCGGTGGCGGCGCCGCCGGTGGCAATGCCGTGTCCGGCGCCGGGTCCGGCTGGTACCGGTAGCCCATGCCCGGCTCGGTGTGCAGCCAGCGCGGCCGCGCCGGGTCAGGCTCCAGCTTGCGGCGCAGTTGCGTCATGTACAGGCGCAGGTTGCCGGTCGCCTCGGTATAGCCAGGACCCCACACCTCGGCCAGCAACTGCCGCTGGCTCAGCAGCTTCCCCGGATGCCGGAGCAGGAACTCCAGCAGGTGCCACTCGGTCGGGGTGAGCCGGATGCCGCTGCCGTCGGGCCTGGTGACGCGCTTGGCGGCCAGGTCCACGACCAGGTCGCCGAGGCGCACCTGCGGTGCCCCGTCGGGCGGCCCGGCCCGGCGCACCGCGGCCCGCATCCGGGCCAGCAGCTCGTCCATGCCGAACGGTTTGGTCACGTAGTCGTCGGCACCGGCGTCCAGTGCCACCACCTTGTCGGTGCTCTCGGCCCGCCCGGACAGCACGATGATCGGCGCGCTGCTCCAGCCGCGGAGCCCGCCGATCACGTCGACACCGTCCAGGTCCGGCAGGCCCAGGTCGAGCAGAACCAGGTCCGGCGGGTGCCGGGCGGCCACCTCCAGCGCCTGCTTGCCGGTCGCCGCGATGTCCACGTCGTAGCCGCGCACCCGCAGGTTGATCCGCAGCGCCCGGAGGATCTGCGGCTCGTCGTCGACGACCAGGACCCGGGCCATCAGCCGGCTCCCTCCCTCGCCGCGTGGTCGTGCGCCGTGCCGTCGTGCGCCGTGCCGTCGTGCGCCGTGCCGTCGTGCGCTGCGTGGTCGCCCGCCGTGGCGTCGTGTGCCGTGGCGTCGCTGGCCGCCCCGTCGCTGGCAGCGCCATCGTCGGCCGCGCCATCCCGGGTCCCGCCGCGGGAGATGGCGATGCCCGGGCCGTAGCGGGTGACCGGCCGCACCGCGCCGTCGGCCGCCTCGTCGCGCTCGCGCCGTCCGGGTGCCGCCTCGCCTGCTGGTCGGCCGCGGCCGCGGCCTGCAGAGAAATGATCATCGTCAGGCCGCCTCCGGGGGTCTCCTCCGGGTCGAGCGTGCCGCCCATCACCTCGGTGAGGCCGCGGGACAGGGCCAGGCCCAGGCCCACCCCGGTGGTGTTGTCGGTGTCGCCGAGCCGCTGGAACGGCACGAAGACGCGGTCGAGGTCGTCGGCCGGGATGCCCGGCCCCCGGTCCACCACGCGCAGTTCCACCCGGTCGCCGAGCGCGCTGGCGGCCAGCAGCGGGGGCTGGCCGGGCGGTGAGTAGCGCAGCGCGTTGCCGGTGAGGTTGACGATCACGCGCTCCAGGATCGCCGGGTCCACCAGCACCTCGGGCAGTGACTCGGGAATGTCCACGATCACGTCCCGGCTGGCCGGGCCGAGGCTGTCCAGGGCGGTCGCCACGACCTCCTCCAGCCCGGCCGGCCGCAGAACACCGACAGCGCGCCGGCCTGCAGCCTGCTCATGTCCAGCAGGTTGTCGACCAGCCGGGTCAGCTTGTCCAGCGACTCGTCCGCGGTGGCGAGCAGCTCCGCGCGGTCGGCCGCCGTCCAGGTGATCTCCGGCGAGCGCAGGCTGGTCACCGCCGCCTTCGCCGAGGCGAGCGGGGTGCGCAGGTCATGGCTGACCGCGGTGAGCAGCGCGGTGCGCATCCGGTCCGCCTCGGCGATCGGCCGGGCCGCCTCGGCCTCGGCGGCCAGCCGCTGCTGCTCCAGCGCCACCGCCGCGTAGGCGGCGAACGCCCCGAGCACCCGGTGGTCGGCCGCGGTGAGCGTGCGGCCGAGCAGGGCGAGGCGCAGCCCCTTGCCGACGGGCACCTCGACGTCCGCCTCGTCCGGCGTGGTGACCGCGGTGCGAGCCCGAGTGCGCCACCACCGTCCAGACGGCGGCCGCGCCCGGGGCGCGCTTCGCTGCCGCGTTCCAGCAGCGTCACCGACTCCATGCCGAATGCCTCGCGTACCCGGTCGAGCACCGCCTCGACCGCGTGCTGCCCGCGCAGCACGCTGCCGGCCGTGGTGGCCAGCAGCTCGGACTCGGCGCCCGCCCGGGCCGCCTGCCTGGTGCGCCGCGCCGCCATGTCCACCACCGAGCTGACCAGCAGCGCCACCACGACGAACACGCCCAGCGCGAGCGCGTTGTTCGCCTCGGCGATGGTGAACTTGTGGATCGGCGGGACGAAGTAGTAGTTGAGCAGCAGCGAGCTGACCACGGCCAGCAGCACCGCGGGCACGAAGCCGCCGACCAGCGCGACCACGATGACCGCGACCAGGAACACCAGCACGTCGCTGATCAGGTTCAGGCCGCCGCGCGGCGCTGGTCAGGACGAGGGTCAGCAGCGGTGCGAGCACCGCGGCGAGCGCGTACCCGGCGAGCTGGCGGCGCAGGGTCAGGCCGCCCCCGGCCCGCGGCAGGCCCCGGCCGCGGCCCATGTGCGAGTGGGTGACGATGTGCACGTCGATGTCGCCCGAGCCGCGGATCGTCCGCGCGCCGAAGCCCGGCCCGGTGAACAGGGCGGACAGCCAGGACCGCCGGCTGGCCCCGAGGACGAGCTGGGTGGCGTTCTCGGCCCGGGCGAAGGTGAGCAGCGCCTGCGGGATGTCGTCGCCGACCACCTGGTGATAGCTGCCGCCCAGGGACTCGACCAGCCGCCGCTGCGCCGCCAGGGCGGCCGGGCTCGGCCCCGGTCAGCCCGTCCGACCGGGTGACGTGCACGGCGAGCAGGTCACCGCCGGAGGAGCGGGCCGCGATCCGGGCGGCGCGGCGGATCAGCGTCTCGCCTTCCGGGCCGCCGGTCAGCGCGACCACCACCCGCTCCCGCGCCTCCCAGGTCTGGCTGATGTGATGGTCCGCCCGGTAGCGCTGCAGCCCCTCGTCGACCTTGTCGGCCAGCCAGAGCAGGGCAAGCTCGCGCAGCGCGGTCAGGTTGCCGGCCCGGAAGTAGTTGTTCAGCGCGGCGTCGATCTTCTCCGGCGGCGTAGATGTTGCCGTGCGCCATCCGGCGCCGCAGCGCCTCCGGCGGTCATGTCCACCAGCTCGACCTGGTCGGCGGCGCGGACCACGGCGTCGGGCACGGTCTCCCGCTGCGGCACGCCGGTGATCTTCTCGACCACGTCGTTGAGCGACTCCAGGTGCTGGATGTTGACGGTGGAGATGACGTCGATGCCCGCGTCGAGCAGTTCCTCGACGTCCTGCCAGCGCTTCTCGTGCCGGGACCCGGGCACGTTGGTGTGGGCGAGCTCGTCGACCAGCGCGACCTGCGGCTTGCGGGCGAGCACCGCGTCGAGGTCCATCTCCTCGAACGTGGTGTCGCGGTAGGGCAGCCGGGCGCGGGGGACCACCTCCAGGCCCTCGACCAGCGCTTCGGTGTGCGCGCGGCCGTGCGTCTCGACGAAGGCGACGACCACGTCGGTGCCGCGCTCGGCCCGCCGGTGCCCCTCGCAGAGCATCGCGTAGGTCTTGCCGACGCCCGCGGCGCTGCCGAGATAGATCCGGAGCTCGCCCGGGTTGCCCTTGCCCATCGTCCCCCTGCCAGCAGGGACTCGATCCTTGCTACCAGTGTGCCTACGTAAGGTGGCCTGGTAGCGCCGCCAGGCCACCGATCACCGGAACTCTAACGGGATCCATGCGGGCACTGGCGCCGGCCCGCTGAGCCGGAGCGGCCGCACCCGGAGGTAACCGCCGGGGCGCGGTTCCTCCGGGCGCGGGGCCATCATCTGCTGGGCCTGGGCTCAGCCGTGGAACGGGTACTTCTGGTCGAGGGCGATGTTGAGCTTGAGGACGTTCACCCGGGCTCCCCCAGGAAGCCCAGAACGCGGCCCTGAGTGTACTGCTTGACCAGTGCCGTGACCGCGGCCGGGCTGACGTGCCGCGCCGCGGCGACCCGGTTCACCTGGATGGCGGCGTTGGCCGGCGAGATGTCCGGGTCCAGCCCGGAGGCCGAGCCGGTCACCGCGTCCGGCGGGATCTGCGAGACCTTGACGTGGTCGAACGCCGCGATCTGCGTCTGCCGCTGTCTTGATGACCTGGAGCCAGCGCCGGGTTGTTCGGGCCCAGGTTCGACGCCGAGGAGTACAGCGGGTTGCAGCCGTATTGTCGGCCGGTGCCCGTGACGACATACTTGCCGTTCTTGGCCTGGCTCGGTGTCCAGCCGACGATCGCGTAAGACGGCCGGGGCTGGAAGTACTGCGGCAGCGGGTTGCCCTTGGCGTCGGTGAACTCCTGGCACAGCAGGCTGGAGCCGACCACGCGCCGTGGTGTAGCTGACCAGCGAGCCGTTGGCCTGGTTGTGGAACGCCACCTGCGCGATGCCCACCATCACCACCGGGTAGACGATCCCGCAGATCACCGTGAACACGAGCAGCACGCGCAGCGCCGCGATGTGCTGCCGGACCGATGCCGGGAAGACGGTTCATTGCGGTTACCTACCAAATCCGGGAATGTACTGGACCACCAGGTCGATGGCCCAGATGCCGACGAACGGGATGATCAGCCCGCCGACGCCGTAGATCCACAGGTTCCTGCGCAGCAGCGACGAGGCCGAGGCCGGCCGGTAGCGCACGCCGCGCAGCGCCAGCGGGATCAGCGCGACGATGATCAGCGCGTTGAAGATGATCGCCGAGGTGATCGCCGACTTCGGGCTGTACAGGTGCAGGATGTTGAGCTTGGCCAGGCCCGGGAAGACGCCGCGAGAACATGGCCGGGAGCATCGCGAAGTACTTCGCCACGTCGTTGGTGATGGAGAACGTGGTCAGCGCGCCGCGGGTGATCAGCAACTGCTTGCCGATCTCCACGATCTCGATGAGCTTGGTCGGGTTGGAGTCCAGGTCCACCATGTTCCCGGCCTCCTTGGCGGCCGAGGTCCCGGTGTTCATGGCCACGCCGACGTCGGCCTGGGCGAGCGCCGGGGCGTCGTTGGTGCCGTCCCCGGTCATCGCGACCAGCTTGCCGCCCTCCTGCTCCTTCTTGATCAGGGCCATCTTGTCCTCGGGCGTCGCCTCGGCGAGGAAGTCGTCCACGCCGGACTCGTCCGCGATGGCCTTGGCGGTCAGCGGGTTGTCGCCGGTGATCATGACGGTGCGGATGCCCATCGTGCGCATCTCGGCGAACCGCTCGGCGATGCCCTCCTTGACGATGTCCTTGAGGTAGATGACGCCGAGCGCGCGGGCGGTGCCGTTGGACGCTGCTCGGCGACCACCAGCGGCGTGCCGCCGACGGCCGAGATGCCGTCGACCATGCCGCCGAGCTCGTCCGGCGGGGTGCCGCCGTTGTCGCGGACCCACTGGGCCACCGAGCAGGCGGCGCCCTTGCGCACCTCCCGGCCGTCGGCCAGGTCGATGCCGCTCATCCGGGTCTGCGCGGTGAACTCGACGAACTCCGCGCCCTTCAGTTCGCCCTCGGGCCGCTCGCGCAGGCCGTACTGCTCCTTGGCCAGCACCGCGATGGAGCGGCCCTCGGGGGTGTAGTCGGCCATGCGAGGACAGCTGCGCCGCGTTCGCCAGTTCCTCCGCCGTCACGCCGTTCACCGGCAGGAACTCGGTGGCCTGCCGGTTGCCGATGGTGATCGTGCCGGTCTTGTCCAGCAGCAGCGTGTTCACGTCGCCGGCCGCCTCGACCGCGCGGCCGGACATGGCCAGCACGTTGCGCTGCACCAGCCGGTCCATGCCGGCGATGCCGATCGCCGACAGCAGCGCGCCGATCGTGGTCGGGATCAGCGCGACCAGCAGCGCGACCAGGATCACCAGCGACTGCGGCGCCCCGGAGTAGAACGCCATCGGCTGCAGCGTGATCACCGCCAGCATGAAGATGATCGTCAGCGCGGCGAGCAGGATGTTCAGCGCGATCTCGTTCGGTGTCTTCTGCCGCTCCGCGCCCTCGACCAGGGCGATCATCCGGTCGATGAAGGTCTCGCCGGGCTTGGAGGTGATCTTCACCACGATCCGGTCGGACAGCACCCTGGTGCCGCCGGTGACCGCGGACCGGTCGCCGCCGGACTCCCGGATGACCGGGGCGGACTCGCCGGTGATCGCCGACTCGTCCACCGAGGCGACGCCCTCGACCACGTCGCCGTCGCCGGGGATGATCTCGCCGGCCTCGACCACGACGATGGTCGCCGAGCGTGAGCTGGGTGCCGGGCACCTCCTCCTCGCGGAGTGTCGGCCTGGCCGGGCTGCCAGCCGATCAGCCGCCGGGCCACGGTCTCCCGCTTGGTCCGGCGCAGCGTCTCGGCCTGGGCCTTGCCGCGGCCCTCGGCCACGGCCTCGGCCAGGTTGGCGAACACCACGGTCAGCCACAGCCAGACGACGATCGTCCAGTTGAAGACGCGGTCGGAGGCTGGCCCGGTGATCGCGGTGTAGAGGCAGATCGCCGCGCCGACCTCGACCACGAACATGACCGGGTTCCGGATCTGGACCCGCGGGTCCAGCTTCTTGAACGCGTCCGGGGTCGACTTCCACAGCATCTTGGGGTCGAGCAGGCCGCCGCCGACCCGGCGCGGCTCGGCTGCCGGCATCCTGCGGGCCTCGCCGCCCGTTTGCGGTGTCGTTGTCACAGCCATGTCAGTGCAGTCCTTCTGCGAACGGGCCCAGCGCGAGCGCGGGGAAGTAGGTCAGGCCGACCAGGATGAGGATCACGCCGACGACCATGCCGACGAACAGCGGCGTCCTGGTGTCCAGCGTGCCCGCGCTCGCGGGCACCGGGCTCTGTCTGGCCAGGGATCCGGCCAGGCCGAGCGCGAAGATCTCCGGCGCGAACCGGCCGAGCAGCATCACGATCCCGCCGAGCACCTGGTACCAGGTCGCGGCCGTGCCCAGGCCGGCGAACGCGGAGCCGTTGTTGTTGGCCATGCGACGCGAACGCGTACACGATCTCGGTCAGGCCGTGCGGCCCCGGGTTGAAGATCGCTCTCTGGCCGATCGTGGGTGCCGATCGACAGCCCGGCCGCGGTGAGGATGACCACCGGCAGCGTCAGGAAGTACAGCGCCGCGTACTTCATCTCGGTGGGCCGGATCTTCTTGCCGATGTACTCCGGCGTCCGGCCGACCATCAGCCCGGCGACGAACACCGTGACGATGGCCAGGACGAGGATGCCGTACATGCCGGCGCCGATGCCGCCCGGCGCGATCTCGCCGAGCGCGATGTCGAACAGGGCGATGCCGCCGCCGAACGGTGTCAGCGAGTCGTGGAAGCAGTTCACCGCCCCGGTCGAGGTGACCGTCGTGGACGCGGCGAACACCGAGCAGCCCGGTGTGCCGAACCTGGTCTCCATGCCCTCCGCGGCGTGGCCGCGCGGCATCGTCGCGGTGCCGCCGGTGCCGGTGTGCGCCTCGAACAGGCTGATCCCGCCGACCGCGACGACCCAGATGATCGACCATGACCGCGACCAGCGCGTAGCCCTGCCGGTTGTCCTTGACCATCTTGCCGAACGCGCGCGGCGTGGCGAACGGGATCAGCAGCAGCAGGAAGATCTCGAAGATGTTCGTGAACGGGTTCGGGTTCTCGAACGGGTGCGCGGAGTTGGTGTTGAACCAGCCGCCGCCGTTGTTCCCCATGTCCTTGATGACCTCCGAGGAGGCCACCGGGCCGCCGAGGATCGTCTGGTGCGCCGCCGGACAGCGTGGTCACCGTGTGGTAGGCGGAGAAGTTCTCGATCGCGCCGCCGGCGATGAGGATCAGCCCGCCGACGATGGCCAGCGGGATCAGCAGCCGGACCACGGCGCGGGTCACGTCCACCCAGAAGTTGCCCAGCTTGTCGGTCCTGGACCGGGTGAAGCCGCGGATCATCGCGATCGCCACCACCAGGCCGACCGCGGCCGACATGAACTGCTGCACCACGAGGCCGCTCATCTGGGCGATGTAGCTCATCGTGGCCTCGCCGGCGTAGTTCTGCCAGTTCGTGTTGGTGGTGAACGAGACGGCGGTGTTCCAGGCGGTGTCGCGGCGCGACGGCCATGTGCAGGCCCTGGCTCACGAGCAGGTAGTGCTGCAGCCGCTGCAGGCCGTACAGGAACAGCACGCTGACGAACGGAGAACGCCAGCATGCTGCGCACGTAGACGCTCCACTTCTGGTCCGCGGTCCGGTCGATGCCGATCAGCTTGTAGATGGCCGCGCTCGATCTTCCAGTGCTTGTCCGTGGTGAAGATGTGCGCGATGTAGTTGCCGAGCGGCACGTAGCACGCGGCGAGCGCGGCGAACAGCAGGCCGAACTGCAGCCAGCCGGCGGCAGTGCTACTCATCAGAACCTCTCAGGCAGCACGAGTGCCACGAACAGGTACACGGTCAGCAGGACGCCGCCGATCAGCCCGATCCAGTTCTCAGCGCTCAAAGCGCTCGACCCCCTTCACCAGGAGCCACAGCACGGCGAAGACGACTATGGTCAGGCCGATAAAGAGCAGGTCTTGCACGGTCCCTCCTAGGACTGCCGGACCCACGGGCGGCACGCCCGTCATCCGGGTGACTATGCAGTCTTACCTGGGAAAATGGTGACGCCCGAGGGGTCCATGCGGCACCCATGCGCGGCGGGCACGAAACCCTAACAGAACGCATGCAGCCGCCCGGCCCGGCGCGTGTTATCACCGAAACATGCACATTTGGCGAATGCCCAGGCGGGACACCCTGGCGGTGCTCGCCGGCCTCGCGGCCCCGCTGGCGCTGGCCGCCCTCCTGGTCCCGTTCCGGGGCAGCTTCCCCAACACCGACGCCGCCCTGGCCCTGATCCTGGTGGTGGTGGCCGTGGCCGCGAACGGGTACCGGCTGGCGGGGATCCTGGCCGCGGCCTCTGCGGCGGCGTGGTTCGACTTCTTCCTCACCCGGCCCTACGAGCGGTTCACCATCAACAGCCGGGCCGATGTCGAGACGACCGTGCTGCTGCTGTTCATCGGGGTGGCGGTCACCGAGATCGCGGTGTGGGGCCGCCGCCAGCACGCGGCGGCCAGCAGGCGGGCCGGCTATCTCGCCGGGATCAACGCGGCCGCCCAGGCCGCCGCCACCGGAAGCTCCGCGTTGGCGCTGGTCGATCAGGTGGCCGGCCAGCTCATCCGGGTGCTGTCACTGGAGTCGTGCCGGTTCCAGTACGGAGCCGCCGGGCTCGGCCGCCGGCCCGGATGCGGCACGACGGCACGGTCATCTCCGAAGACCTGCCCTGGAACGTCGATGCCGAGGGTTTTCCCCCGGGCACCGACACCGAGCTTCTGGTGGAAGGCGGCGGCGTGTTCCAGGGCCGGTTCCTGATGACGCCGGGCCCCGCTGCCCGGCCCACCCTGGAACAGCGGCTGCTCGCCATCGCGCTCGCCGACCAGGTCGGCGCCGCCCTGGCCACCAGCCACCCGGCCGGCAGGTTCTGACCGGCCGCGCTCAGTCCCCGGGCGGGCGCGGCGGCCCGAGGCGGATGCCCACCTCGTCGGCCCGGGCGAGCAGGTCGGCCGGGTCGGCGTAGACCCGGTAGGCGCCGGCCCGCTCCAGTTCCTCCCGGCCGTAACCGCCGGACAGCAGGCCGATCCCGATGGCGCCGGCCCGGCGGGCCGCCAGCAGGTCCCAGACGCTGTCCCCGACGACGAAGGCCTGCCGGGGATCGACATCCAGCAGCGCCGCCGCGGCCAGGAACAGGTCCGGGTCCGGCTTGGCGTGGGCGACCATGTCCCTGGTCACCAGCGGCGCGTCCGGCGGCAGGCCCAGCATGGCCAGCGCGCGCACCGCGGTGACCTGGTAGCTGCTGGTCGCGATGGCCCAGGGGATCTTCCGCTCGGTGAGCGTCGCCAGCAGTGCCGCGGCGCCGGGCAGCGGGCGCACCGACTCGACCTGGGCCAGGTATTCCTCACCGTGCCAGATCTGCAGCATGGCGATGTCGTCGGTGGACAGCGATCCGGCCCGTCTCCCGCAGCAGCGCGGACACGAACAGGCCGCCGCTCATCCCGATGCGCCGGTGGATCCGCCACACCGACAGGTCGATGTCCAGCCGGGCCAGCGCGGTGCGCCAGGCGATCACATGCTGGTACACGCTGTCGATCAGCGTCCCGTCCAGGTCGAACAGGAACGCCGGCCCGGGTGGCTGCGGGTACTCCGGCGCAGTGGTCACGGCTCAAGTCTGGCAGCCCGCCCGGTCAGGGTGTGCCCCGCAGGCTGGATGACCTGCGGGGTACACCCTCAGCGCCGCGGACCGCCACCACTCCGTGCATGGTGCCGATCAGGGCGAGCGAGCCGGACAGCGACGGCGAGGCGAAGTGCGGCAGCGCCGAGCCCAGCCGGATCTTGTGCCGGACGTGCCCGGTGCCGGGATCCAGCTCGTACAGCACCCCGGCGGTCCAGTCGGGGACCCAGACCGCGCCGCCGCCGAGCACCGGCGAGCCCGCGGCCCCCGGCGGGCCGCGCCAGAGCATCCGGATCCGGCTGCCTGCGGTGTCCACGGCGGCCATCCCGCCGCCCTCGCACGGCAGGTACACGACCTGGCCCGCCACGGCCGCCCCGCCGTAGGCGGGGCACACCGGGGCCTGGGCCACCTGCGAGCCCGACACCGGCCAGGTGACTGGCGTTCAGCAGATAAGCCGTGCCGCGCTTGCCGGCGATCAGCAGCATGCCGTCGCTCAGCAGCGCGGGCGGGGAGGACCCGAGGTCGAGGTCGGTGGCGTTGTCGGCCGGCCAGGTGACCGGGGCGAAGATCCCGGTGCGGTGCAGGCCGGGGGTGAGCGCGGTGACCGAGTCGCTGCCGTCCCACGGTGGGGCGGTGGCGGCCCCGTTGCCCGCGCTGACGTAGATGGTGCCGGACGGGCCCACCACCGGGCCGCCCGGCATCCACATGCCGCCTTCCCTGGCCGTCGGCACCTTGTAGGACACCATCGGCCCGCGCCCGCTGGCCGGGATTCCGTTGACCGAGCCCTGGTAGGGGCCGCAGTCGCCGGCCAGCCCGCCGAACGCCACGTAGACGCGGCCGTGGTCCAGCGCCAGCGCCGCGCGCTGCTGGTCGTCGCGCGGGTGCCCGTCCGGTGTGGGCACGTCGCGGCGGAACACCAGCCTGCCGCTGGGCACCGCGATGCCGGCCAGGACATGGTGGAACCCGGTGGTCTCCGCGACCGCGTAGACCAGGCCGGTCGCCGGGTCGTAAACCGGCGTCCCGGTGATGCCGAGCGGGTCGATGTCCCCGCAGGGCAGCGCGGACAGCGGGACCGGGGTGCCCAGGTGCACCTGCCAGCGGACCTGGCCGGTGGCACGGTCCAGCCCGTACACCGTGTCGCCCTCGGTCGCCGCGATGACCAGGCCGCCGATCACCAGGGGCTGGCCGTAGACCGCGCCGTCGAGGCGGCGCCGCCAGGCGATGGCCAGCGGCCCCGCGGCCGGGCTGGCGGGCGCGACGCCGGTGCGGGCCGCGTCCCGGTGGTAGCTGGTCCAGTCGGTGGCGGGCAGCGCCACGGGGCTGGCCGGCGGCGCCGGCTGGGAGGTGGCCGGCCGGGCCGTCGGCGTGGCGGCCGGGCCCCTGGCGGACGTGGCCGTGCTGCAGCCGGCCAGCGCGCCGGACAGGGCGAGCGCCGCGCAGACGGCGAGCGCGGCGGGGCGGGATCGCATCTGCCAAGTTTGCTCCCCTCCGGCGCTGTGGGCCGGATCCGGCACGGTGACGCCCGGAGGGTGCCGCGGCGCGATTCGCGGCGCACCGATGCGGGGAGGTTCCCGGGCACGGGGAGGCCGCGTTCCGGTGCTGGGACAAGCCGGGCATAACATTGGTTCTTGCTGGTCAGCGTTCCGGCATACGCTGAACTCTGGCCAGGTACCTGAGCGAAGGGCGACGTGACGTGCAGATCGGCACCTTTGTCGCGCTCGGCGACAGCTTCACCGAAGGCCTGGACGACCCGCGCGCCGACCAGGCCGGCTACCTCGGCTGGGCGGACCGGTTCGCGCGAGCTGCTCGCGGCGCAGCAGCCCGGGCTGCGCTACGCCAACCTCGCCATCCGCGGCAAGGTGCTGGCCCAGGTGGCCGAGGAACAGGTGCCGCAGGCCATCGCGATGGCGCCCGGACCTGGTTAGCCTTGCCGCCGGGGGCAACGACCTGCTGAAGTTCCGGTCCGATCCCGACGCGCTGGCGCAGGCGTTCGACGAGGTGGTCCGCACCCTGCTGATGGCCGGCTGCCAGGTGGTCATCTTCACCGGCTTCGACCCGCGGTTCCCGGTGCTGCGGCTGATCCGCGGCAAGGTGGCGGCCTACAACATGCACCTGCGCGCGATCGCCGACCGGCACGGCTGCCACGTCGTGGACCTGTGGGGCATGTCCGTGCTGCGGGATCCGCGGGCGTGGAGCGCGGACCGGCTGCACCTCACCCCGGACGCGCACCGCCGGGTGGCGCTGCGCACCTGCGAGGTGCTCGGCGTGGACTGCGCGGAGGACTGGCGCGCGCCCTGGCCCGCGGCCGATGCCGTGACCGGCGGCGTGGCCGCCTCCGGGCGGGCGGCCTGGCTGGCGGCCCGCCGGATGGACCTGCGCTGGGCGCGCGAGCACGCGGCCCCCTGGGCGGCGCGCCGGGTGCGCGGCATCTCCTCGGGCGACAACGTCGATCCCAAGCGCCCCGAGTTGCTCCCGCTGTAAGGGCTACCGGCTGGCACCGCCGGGCCGGCGGCGGGCGCGGTCATGGGTGCCCGGCGAGAATGAGCCCGCCCAGGACGAACACCGCCCCGGCGGCCACGAACGCCCAGTCGGCGGCCCGGCCCCATCGGCCGTAGACGAGGATGTCGCCGGGGTCTTCGGCGTCGTACCAGACCAGTACCTTCTGCCCGGGCGGCAGCCGTGCCGTACGAATGCCTGCCGCGGGCACGATCCGCTCCAGCACCTGCCCGTCCGCCAGCCGGTACTGCACCAGTGTGCGGCGCGGCGGCTCTTCCTCGCCCGGCGCCGGGACGATCACGCCCCAGGCCGTCAGCCCGTGGCGGCGCAGCCGCCGGACCCGGCGCCGCCCGGCCAGCCCGGCGAGCAGCGCCACCGCACCGGCCAGGGCCAGCCACACCCCGAAGAGAACGATCACCCGCTGGCTCCGGGGCAGTCCTCCGCCACCATGACCGCATGGACCAGGCGGGCGGTCCAGATCATTCCCGCCGCGACAAACAAGACCGCACCCGTCAGCGCGGCCGCAGCTACCACACCACGTAACTACCATCGACGGCCCGGGTGAAACCGGGAGCAGCGGCCAGGCCGCATGGCCCGCGCATGAAAGCGATCCCCGGCTGCATGGGGCCTGTTAACGCCGCCATCGCCCGCCGCCGGCGCGGCGTTGCATGGAAGGTAAGCACACTGGGGCACCCATCCTCGTGCTGTCCGGGCGCGCCCGGACCGGGGACACGGTGGCCGCGCTCGATGCCGGGGCGGACGACTATGTCACCAGCCGTTCGACATGGACGAACTGCTGGCCCGGGTCCGGGCACTGGCGCGGCGGGCCGCCAGACTCCGGACATCGCGCGGGTCCGGATCGGCGGGCATGCGGTCGACCTGGCCCGGCACCGTATCGCCGGCCCGCACGGCGAGGTCGGGCTTACCCCGACCGAATGGGAGATCCTCGAGGTCCTCGTCCGCAACGCCGGCCGGCTGGTCAGCCAGGCGCAGTTGCTCACCGAGGTGGGCGGCACCGCCTACCTCCGGGAAACGCGGAGCCTGCGGGTGCACATGGCGCACCTGCGCCGCAAGCTGGAGGCGGACCCATCCCGGCCGCGGCACCTGCAAACGGAGCCGGGCATGGGCTACCGGTTCGTCGCCTGACCGGCCGGCTCGGTCACACCGGCCCCGGCGTGGTCGTCGCATGGCTGGCGCCCGCCCGGCCCGCTCACGCCCGGGCCGGCGGGCCCGCCGGAGTCCAGTCCTCGCCTCAGCCGGTGCGCTCGATGGGGCAGCTCATGCACCGGGGACCGCCCCGGCCGCGGCCCAGTTCGCCGCCCGCGACGGTGATCACCTCGATGCCGTTCTCCACCAGGTAGGCGTTGGTGGTCACGTTCCGCTCGTAGGCGACCACCACGCCCGGCTCCACCGCCAGCACGTTGCAGCCGTCGTCCCACTGCTCCCGCTGCGCGGAGCGGACGTCCTGGACGGCGGTCAGCACCGTGATGCTCGGCAAGCCGAGCGCGGCGGCCAGCGCGGTGTGCATGTCCTCCGGCGGGTGGTCGGTGACCTTCAGCTCGCGCACGCTCGCGCCCGGCTCGATGGTGTAGGACCGCAGCATCCCCATCCCGGCGTACTTGGTGAACACGCCGTAGTCCGCCATGGTCAGCATGGTGTCCAGGTGCATGAACGCCCGCTGCTTCGGCATGTCGATGGCGACCAGGGAGGTGGCGGCGTCGGCGGCGAACAGCCGGTGCGCCAGCATCTCCAGCGCCTGCGGCGTGGTCCGCTCGCTCATCCCGGCGAGCACCGCGCCGTTGCCGATCACCAGCACGTCCCCGCCCTCGATGGTGGCCGGGGCCGCGTCGGCGCCGTGGTACCAGACCTTGAAGCCAGCGTCGGCGAACATCGGGTGCCACCGGTAGATGGCCTCGGCGAACAGGGATTCGCGCACCCGGGCCTGGCGGCGCATCGCGTTGATGGACACCCCGCTGTAGATCCAGCAGGAGGTGTCCCGCTGGTAGAGCAGGTTCGGCAGCGGGACGAGCACGAACCCGTCCGGGTCCAGCGAGTGGAACGCGATGCTCTTCGGCTCCGGGGCCAGCTCGGAGATCTCCTGCTTGGTGATCCCGCCGACCAGGTAGCCCGCCAGCGTCACCGAGTCCAGCCCGTCCACCGCCTCGCGCAACTGGCCGGCCGCCAGCGGCCCGTGCCAGCGGGAGTCGAAGACCCCGTCCAGGACGTAGTCGCGGGCCGCGGTGATGTCCAGCGTCTGGGCGAGCAGGTCGCTGTAGTAGTGCACGACCGCGCCGCGGGACCGCAGCACCTCCGCGAACGCGTCGTGCTCCTGCTGCGCCCGGCTCACCCACAGCACGTCGTCGAAGAGCAGGTCCGCCGCGTTGTCCGGGGTGAGCCGCTTGAGTTCGAGGCCGGGCCGGTGCAGGATCACCTGCCGTAGGCGGCCGACTTCGGAATCAACTCTGAACATGCGCACCTGCTCCCTTTGCCGGCAGCCCCCGCCGCCGGACTGCTGAGCACTCTATGCTGCCGCCGTGGACCTGGATCTTTCTAGCGACAGCGCCGAGCCTCACCGCCGCACTTGTCGACGTGGAGTCGGTGAGCGGCGGCGAAGCGGACCTGGCCGCCGCGATCGAGCGTGCGCTGCGCGCGTGTGCGCACCTGTCGGTGCACCGCGACGGGAACACCGTGGTCGCCCGGACCAGCCTCGGCCGGCCGCAGCGGGTGATCGTGGCCGGCCACATCGACACGGTGCCGATCGCCGGCAACCTGCCCTCGCGCCGCGAGAACGGCCTGCTGTACGGCTGCGGGAGCTGCGACATGAAGTCCGGGGTGGCGGTCGCGCTCCGGCTGGCCGCCCGGCTGACCGCAGCCGCGCCCGGACGTCACCTGGGTCTTCTACGACTGCGAGGAGGTCGAGGCCGAGCGCAACGGGCTGCTGCGGGTGTCCCGTCACCGGCCCGGCCTGCTGCAGGGTGACATCGCGGTGCTGATGGAGCCCACCGGCGCGCTCATCGAGGGCGGCTGCCAGGGCACGCTGCGGGCCGAGGTCACCGCGCGGGGCAAGCGCGCGCACTCCGCCCGGTCCTGGATGGGCCAGAACGCTATTCACGGGGCCGGCCGGGATCCTCGGCCTGCTGCGGTCCTACCAGCCCCGCGAGCCGGTGGTGGACGGGCTCAGCTACCACGAGGGGCTGAACGCCGTCGGGATCAGCGGCGGGGTCGCGGGCAACGTCATCCCGGACGAGTGCGTGGTCACGGTGAACTATCGGTTCGCGCCCGACCGCAGCGAACAGGAGGCGGCCGCGCACGTGCGCGAGGTGTTCGGTGGCTACGAGGTCGAGATCACCGACTCGGCGCCGGGTGCCCGCCCGGGCCTGGACCACCCGGCCGCGGCGCCGCTGCTCGCGGCCGTGCCCGGGGCAGCCCCGGGCCAAGTTCGGCTGGACCGACGTGGCCAGGTTCGCCCTGCTGGGCATGCCCGCGCTGAACTACGGCCCCGGCGATCCCATGCTCGCCCACTCCCCGGACGAGCACGTGCCCGTGGCGCAGATCGCCGAGTGCGAGGCCACCATGGCGGCCTGGCTCAGTTAGCCCGGGGGAGCGACCCCCCGGAGCCCCCCGGTGGCCTGCGGCCCGGTTCCTTCGTCACCGGGCCGGGGCCCTGCCGGCCCGGTAAGACACGCTGCCGGGCCCGGGTGAGACACGTTGCGGGGCGCCCGGCTGGCCGAGCGCCCCGCGGGACGTGCTGTCGTTATCCGGCCGGCCCTGCGGCGAGCTTGAGCGGGCCGGTCTGCTGGTGCCCGTTGAGCCCGACCCAGGTGAGCGAGACCGTGGTGCCCGGGTGGTACTGGCTCATCAGCATGCGCAGCGAGGCCGGGGAAGTCACCGCGTGGCCGTTCACGGCGGTGATCACGTCACCGGCCACCGCCCCGGCGGCCGCCGCGGGCGCGTTGCAGAACACCCCCGCGATCAGCGTGCCCGACTTGGCCGGCGCGATGCTCGTCGGCACCGGGTTCGCCCTCTCGCTGGCCAGGCACCGGCCGCTGGAGTTGATCGCGCCGCCCTGGCCGAGCTGCTGAAGCTGGCCCAGCTGGGTCTTCGGGCTGGCGGAGTTGCTCGGCGCTTCGCTCTTCGGGTCGCTGGCGATCGCAATGCCGATGAACGCGGGCTGGCCGATCTGGATCGTGCTGTTGCCGTGTCCGGCGGCGATCTGCCGGGCGATGAGCAGCGCCCGGTCGATCGGGATCGAGAAGCCCTGGCTGGTGCCGGCCCCGCCGATGCTCTGCGTGTTCGCGGCGGTGTTCATCGCGATCACCTGGCCCGCGGCGTTGGCCAGCGCGCCGCCGGAGTCGCCCTCGCCGATCGGGGCGTTCGTCTGGAACATGTGCGTCAGCCGCTCCGACGTGCCCGAACCCACGTCGCTGGCAATGATCGAGCGGTCCAGGTTCGTGATCGTCCCGCTGGTCACGGTCGGCGAGCCGCCGGTGCCGCCGGCGTTCCCGAGCGCCACCACGGGGTCGCCGGTCTTGACGTTGTTCGAGTCACCGGTCGTGACGGTCTGCAGCCCCGACGCCCCCTGCAGCTTGAGCAGTGCGACGTCCTGGGTGTTGTCGGTGCCCACCACCTGGGCGACGTACTTGCGCCCGTTGCTGACCAGGGTCGCGGTCACCCGGGTACCGCCCTTGACCACGTGGTTGTTGGTCAGTACCAGGCCGTTGGCGGACAGCACCATGCCGGTGCCCTCGAAGACCTGCTGCTGGTAATGGACGTAGGAGGTGATGTCCACAAGCCCCGGGTCGACCTTCTTGGCCACCGAGGTGATGAGGTTGGCGGAGTTGCCCCCGGAGCCCGGGTTCGTCTTGGGCTTGGGGATGTCCTGCGCGCCGACCGAGGAGGACGGGGCCGCCCCACTGGAACCGCGCAGCGCGAACACCGCGCCCGCGCCGACCGCCGCGGCGAGCACCGCGACCACGATGTAGACCAGGGCACGGCTCATCGGCCCGCGCGAGGGCGGCGGTACCGCGGGCGGCTGCCCGTAGCTGCCCGGCGGGGCCCAGTGGCCCTCACCACCGGGGGGCACCGCTCCCGGTATCTCGCCGGGAAGCGGCGGCACATGGCCCGGTGCGGGCTGGGGCTGCCAGCCCGGCGGCGGCTGCTCGCCATAGGGGGGCTGGCCACCGTAGGGCGGCTGGCCACTGTAAGGCGGCTGGCCACCGTAGGGTGGCTGCCCGCCGTAGTACACCTGCCCGCCGGGCGGCACGGGGTAGGGCGGCTGGCCGCTGTATGGCTGCCCGCCGTACGGGGGCTGCGCGCCATAGCCGGGCGGCGGCCCCTGCATTGGCCGGGTGGGGTGCGGTGCGCCGTAGTGGGTGGCGGCCGGGGGCGGGCCGTAGGAAGGCTGGCTGCCGGGTGCGGGCTGGGCACCCGGCGCTGGCTGCCCGGCCGGACCGGCGGGCCCGGTCCAGGGCTGCGGCGGGGGCGCCCAGGCCGGCTGACTGCCGGGCTGGGCCTGCCAGGGCGAGGACAGCCCGCCCAGCGGCGGGGCCTCCTGGCCGGGCTGGCCGGGGGTCCCCGGTTCCCCGGATCCCGGCTGCTGGCCGGGCCCGGGCTGACCGGCCGCGGCCTGCGGGCCGGGAGCCGCCATGGCACCGGGTGCGGGCTGCGCCCAGGTAGCGGGCTGTATCCCAGGCTCCGCCGGTGCCCCGGGGCCGGCGGCGGAGCCTGCTGGCCCGCCTCATCGGCCGGGGAAGTCATGTTGAAAGGCAGCCACGACGCGCCGGGCGCCGCTTCCTGCCCGGCACCGGGATCGGTGTCTGCCTCGGGCCTGCCGTCGCCGGGAGCCGGCTGCCAGGCGCTGTCGCGCTCCGGCGAGTCGTTCCCGTTGCCCTGACCTTCCGCCATCATCCCTCACCTCTGCCCGATGTAGCCTATGCGGTCTGGTGGGTCCCCGCAGCGGCACGCCGTGCCGCCGCCCCTGGCCAAGCGCCGTACCCAGTAAGCACTACCTCCCTGAACGCAAGCTGAATGCGTACTGGGGGGTTCCCATCGGCGCCGGACCGCTCCGCACCGGCCTGGCTTGTGCTTTTCGCAGGTCACCCGGCCGGTCACCGGACCCACACCGATACGCGCGCGTCGGGTGTTCCCTTACCGCGAATCACGGTTCCAGTCCGTGCTCGGCGACCGGGCCGGCCACGAGCCGGCGTAGCGCACATTCTTCGAGCAACAGCGGCAGGGCGCCCAGCCCCGCCGCCGCGGAACCAGGCGGCGAGGTGCAGTCGGAGTCGTGCAGCAGGACCGTGGCACCGCCGGCCAGGGTGCTGGTGAGCGTCGTGGCGACCGACCGGGGCGTCGCGCCCGCCGTCCATTCCCGGCCCCAGCAGGTCCACAGCACCGGGGTGAGCCCGAGCCGGCGTGCGGCGGCGAGCGCGCCGGAACTCAGCACGCCGTAGGGCGGCCGGTAGAAGCGCGGCTGCGCGCCGGTCGCGCCGGCCACCGCGTCCGTCGCCCGGGCCAGGTCGTCGGCCACCGCGCGGGGGCTGCGCAGGATCGTGTACCGGTGTGCCCAGCCGTGCACGGCGACCTCGTGGCCCGCCCCGGCGACCTCCGCCGCGAGCCTCGGCGCGCGGGCCGCCATGGCGCCGAGCATGAAGAACGTGGCGCGCACCCGTGCGGCGGCCAGGACCTCCAGGAACGCCGGGGTCCACGCCGGGTCGGGGCCGTCATCGAAGGTGACTGCCACATGATCGGCGAGGCCGAGCCCGGACAGCCGGGGGAAGAACCGCCGCCGGACCGGGCCCAGGGCGGTGACCCCCGGGCCGGCGTGGGCGACGGCCAGGCCGGCGAGCACCAGCGCGGCGGTGCGCCCGGCCGGCCGGGATGGCGCCCGTGCGCCCGCGCTCACGATGAACACCTGTCACACCTGCCTCGTAGCCTCTGGCCTGCGGCCTTGTCCCGCGACGGCGACACGGTGGGGGAGCACCGATATCAGGCCGGATCTCTCCTGGAATGATGGCAAGATCGGGACGATACCCGAAGCACGACCGGTTACCAGACGCGGGGCGGCCGGCCCCGGCGCGACTGAGCAAGGGGCCATGCGTTGGGAGTGCCAGCAGCACGTGTTGTGTTCCCCCCGGCGGACCGGGCGGAGATAGCCGCCGCGGTCACCGAGATCCTGGCCAGCGGGGCCCTCACCCTGGGCCCTTACACCGGGCGATTCGAGGCGGCGTTCGCGCGCCGCGCACGACGCCCCGCACGCGGTGGCGGTCTCCAGCGGCACCGCGGCCCTGAACATCGCCCTTCGGCGTGGCGGGGGTTGCGGGACGGGACGTGGTGGTGCCCGCGAACACCTTCTACGCCACCGCCGCGGCGGTGCTGCAGGCGGGCGGCCGCCCGGTCTTCGCCGACGTCGACCTGGCACGCTCGCGCTCAACCGGGCCACCGTGGCGGCGGCGCTGACGCCGGACACCGCGGCGGTCGTGCATGTCCACATCGGCGGGATGATCAGCCCGGACATCACCGGGCGTGCGGGAACTCTGCGACGAGCGCGGCATCGTGCTGATCGAGGACGCCGCGCACGCGCACGGGTCCACGCTGGACGGCCAGTTCGCGGGCTCGTTCGGGGTGGCCGCGGCCTTCTCGTTCTACCCGACGAAGGTCGTGACCAGCGGCGAGGGCGGCATGGTGGTGACCGGCGTCGCGAGCACGTGGCGGACGAGGCGAAGATCTACCGGGACCAGGGCAAGGGCGCCTTCACCGCCAACCATCACGTGCGCCGGGGCTCGGCCTGGCGGATGAGCGAACTGCACGCGGTGACCGGGCTGGTGCACCTGCGCCGGATGGACCAGTTCATCGCCCGCCGCCGCGAGGTGGCAGCCGCCTACGACAAGGCACTGGCCAGTCGTGGACGGCCTGACCCCGCTGGCCGAGGCGCCCGGCAGCGCGCGGCAACGTCTACAAGTACATCGTGCTGCTCGCCGCCCGGCGCCGACCGGGCCGCCGTCAAGCAGGAGCTGTCCGACCGGTTCGGGGTCAGGCTGTCCGGCGAGGTGTACGACCTGCCGCTGAACCGGCAGCCGGTACTCGCCGAGTACGCCGGGGCGCCGGCTGCCGGTGGCCGAAGAGGTCGCCCGCAGGCACATCTGCCTGCCGGTGCATTCCGACATGAGCGACGCGGAGATCGACGAGGTGCTGACCGCCATCGCTGCGGTGCACGAGATGCTCCCGGGCTGATAGCTCCCAGGTGGCAACGCTGCCCGAGGCTGGGCAGCCCAGGGTGCCGGCCGTGTGGCACAGGCCGGCGAGGGCACGCGAGAAAGGGCGCCGGTGCAGATAGCGGTAACTGGAGGTGGCGGCTTCATCGGCTCTCACGTGGTGGACCGGCTCACGGCGGGCGGCCACGACGTGCGGGTCATCGACGTGCGGCCGCGGTGGCGCAACCCAGGCGCGACGTACCTTGAGGTGGACCTGTTCGACGTGGCCGGGCTCGGCGCGGCCGTGGCCGACTGCGCCGCCGTGTTCCATCTGGCGGGCGCGTCCAACGTCAACGAGGTGGCGGCCGACCCGGTGTGGGCGGTCCGGCTCAACGTGGAGGGCACGGCCAGGGTCCTGGAGGCGGCCAGGTACCACCGCTGCGGCCGGGTGATCCTGGCCAGCACCGTGTGGGTGTACGGGGCGGCACGGGGCACCGGCGAACTGGCCGAGGACTTCCCCGTCGACCTGCGCAGCGCCGGGCATGTGTACGTGTCCACCAAGCTCGCGGCGGAACTGCTCGTGCACAGCTACAAGGAGATGTTCGGCCAGGAGTTCACCATCCTGCGCTACGGCATCCCGTACGGGCCGCGGATGCGCGAGGAACTGGTCGTCGCCCGGTTCGTCCAGGCGGTGCTGGACTGCTCAGCCCATCACCATCGCGGGCACCGGTGAGCAGCAGCGCAACTACGTGTACGTGGAGGACCTGGCCGACGCGCACGTGCGTGCGCTGTCCCCGGCGGCGGCGGGACAGGTCCTGGCGCTGGAAGGTGGCACGCCGGTGTCCGTCCGCGAAATAGCCGAGACCGTCCAGCAGCTCATCGGGCGCGTTCCGGTGCATTACGCTCCGGCCCGCGACGCCGACTACCAGGGGGTCAGCGTGTCCAACCGGGCGGCCAAGGAACTGCTCGACTGGTCGCCGCAGACCCCGTTCGCCGCCGGGGTCCGGCGCTACCTGGACTGGCTCGGCCACCAGGGAGCACCGGTCCCGGGCACGCCACGCCATGCGGCGCGCGCTGCTGCTGTCCGGCTCGCTCGGGGCCGGGCACGACGATGCACGCCAGGGTCTCGACCGCTCGCTGGCCGGGCGCGGCTGGACACCGAGACCTCGACGCCATGGCCAGTGCTCGGCCCGCGGGGCGGCTCCGCGGGGGAGGCGGTGTTCCGCGCCATGCTGGCCACGCCGGGCCTGTTCGACGCGTTCCACTTCGCCGCGCTGCGCCCGGGCAGCCGGCTGGCGCTGCTGGCCGACGCGGGCCCGAAGCGGCAACTGGTGCCGCGGCTGCGGGACTACCTCGATTCCCATCGCGGCCGACCTGGCCATCTCGGTGTTCGCCACGGCCGCCTCCGCGGTGAGCGTGCTCGCCGACCGGTATCCGGGCATGAGCCACGTGGTGCTGTGCAGCGACGTCACGCCGCACCGGCTCTGGGTCCAGCCGAACGTGGACCTGTACCTGGTCACCTCGGCGGCGGCGGAGGCCTTCGTGCGCCGCTACCAGCCCCGGGCGCGGGTCCGGGTGGTGCCGTCCCCGGTGCGCCCCGGCTTCTACGACCCGCCGTCCCAGGAGCAGGCGCGGGCCGGCTCTCGGGCTGCCCGCGGACGACCGTGCCGTGCTGCTCATGTCCGGTGCCTGGGGCCTCGGGCCGATCGCGGCCGCCGCGGCCGCGCTCGCCGACGCCGGGGTGCAGGTCCTGGCGGTCGCCGGGCGCAACGCGAAGCTGGAGAACCGGCTCCGCGCGGCCGCGCGGAGCCGTCCCCGGCTGCACGTGTTCGGCTACACCGAGGAGATCCCGGCGCTGATGGCTGCCGCGGACCTGGTCATCACCAGCTCGGGGGACACCTGCGCCGAGGCGCGCACGGTCGGCCGCGCGCTGCTCCTGCTCGACGTGGTGCAGGGGCACGGGCGCGACAACCTCCAGCACGAGCTGGAACTGGGCAACGCCGACGTGGCCTCGTCCCGGCCCGCGGAGATGGTCCGCTGTGCCCTGGCCGCGCTGGACCGGGTCAAGCCGCCGTCCCCGGGTGCCACCCGGTCCGCCGCCTCCTGGGAAACGGCGTTCACCATGGCCCTGGAGGACATCGGCCTCGGCTGATCAGGTACCGCGCAGCCGCCGTCCCGGTCAGCCCGGGAGGCGGCGGTGGCCTGCCCGTGGCGCCGGTGGCCGTGATCGCGGCATTCATGATCTTGTCCACGGTAGGCGCGCTGGGCGTCCAGCACCTTGAGGTCACCTGGTCAGCTTGGCGGTGGCGGTGGCGCGCGCCGCGCCGCTGTCGCGCAGGATGTCGGCCACGTCGGCCTGCACCCGCAGCGCGTCCGGGGTGGCCCAGATCACCAGGCCGACGACGACCCGGTCCAGGCGGAACGACGACAGCGACTCCTGCACCTGGTACCCGACCAGGTCGTCAAGCGGCATGCTGTTCGCCGGGGAGCAGTTGGCCGACCCGTAGGTGGCGATGCCGATCGCGGTGCCGACGTCGTGGCTGGTGCCCGCCTCGATCGTGTGCAGCGCCTGGAGTGACTCCTGCACGCCGCCCGCGCAGGACTGGATGTCGGTCTTCATGTCGGTCAGGAAGCCGTTCAGGTCGGTGGCGCGCTGCGACCGTGACGGGTGCACGGCGAGCCCGACCAGCACCGCCACGACCAGGACCACCAGCCCGGCCAGCGAACAACCAGCGCGGGGTCCTGCGGACCGGCCAGGGGGTGTGGCGGATCGGGACGTACGGCGGGTCCGTGCGTGCCGGGGTCTGCATGGACTCGCCTCCACTCGCTCACCCGGCCCGCTGCGCCATCAGCCGGGCGCCCGTGGTCAGCTCCGCCTGCGTGACCGCCCCGAAGACGCGCTTCACGATGACGTGCCGCGCGTTGAGGAAGAAGGTGGCCGGCAGCCCGGGCAGGTTGTAGGCGATCGCGTCCGTCATCGGCATCGGGTCCGACGGCCACCGGGTAGGTCACGCCGCTGCTTGTGCACGAAGCGACAGCGCGGCCGTGCGCCGAGTCGTTGACGTCGACGCCGACGACCGCCGGACGCTGCCGCCGTCTGTCCCGGTAGAACCGGGCGATCAGCGGCGTCTCCTTCTGGCACGGCGCGCACCAGGACGCGAAGAAGTTCACGATCACCGGGCGGTCCGCCATGGACTGCAGCGACAGGTGCTGGCCGGGGTGGCCGAGCACGCTGAGCGTGAAGTTCCTGGCCTGGCCCAGGCTCGTGGGCGGCGCGGCGGAGCCGGACCCGACCGTGGCCCCGGCCACGATGAGCGCCACGATGACCGTGGCCACGGCCGCGGCGACCGTACACCCGGGGCGGCGCAGCGCGCGGATCCGGCCGCGCCAGCCCGGCTGCGGCGGCACCGCTGCCTCCGACCACACCTGGGCCGGTGTCGCCGCACCTGGGTCCGGTGCCGCACCTGGTTCCGGCGTCACAGCTCCTCCACGGTCGTTCGTCCCGGGGTCAGCAAGCCACTGGCCTGCAACGCCGGCCTGGCCTCGGGCGTGCCGTCCGCCGCGCCGGCGGCCTCCTCGGCCGCCGGGCGCACCGGCAGCACCAGCTCGAACTCGCTGCCCTCGCCCGGGGCGCTGCGCACCCGCACCTCGCCGCCGTGAGCGCGGGCCACCGCCCGCACCAGCGCGAGGCCCAGGCCCGTGCCGCGGGTGCCGCCGAGCGCGGAGCCCGAGCGGAACCGGTCGAAGATCCGGTCCAGCTCGGCGGGCGCGATCCCCTCACCACTGTCCGCGACGATCATACGAGCGGCCTGGCCGTCCGTGGTCGCGCAGCACCGACAGCTGGATCTGTTCGCCCGTGGTGGTGTGCCGCACCGCGTTCTCCAGCAGAGCGTCCAGGCCAGGCCGAGCCGCTCCCGGTCGGCGGTGACCAGCACCGGATCCAGGCGGCCCAGCGTCCAGCGCCGCGCCGAGGTGGGCAGCCACTTGCCGAACGACCTCCAGGGTGAACCGGTCCAGCGCCACCGGCTCGGGGCGCAGGAAGTCCGGATCCTCGGACGCGGCGATCATCAGCAGCCGCTCGCCGAGGCGGCGGAGCCTGGTGAGCTCGCCCACGACCACCTGGATGTCCCGTGCCTCCGGGCGCCCGGCCAGGTCGCCGGCGAGCAGCTCGGCGTGGCCGAGCGCGATCGTGATGGGCGTCCGCAGCTGGTGCGACGCATCCTGGAGGAACCGCCGCTGGGTGGCCAGCAGCCGGGCGTTCTCCTCGCTGACCAGCTCACGTTCGGTGTCCGCGGCCAGCCTGCGCTGGGCGTGCCAGACCATCAGCCAGAACATGGCCGCCATCAGCGGGACCTCGTTCAGCTCGTCCACCGTCTGGGCGCCGACGTAGACATCCCAGCCGATGGCGGCCCCGGTGGTGATCATGACCACCGCGAGCACCCAGGCGGTGGGCCGGGTGGCCCAGACCCGGAACCCGTACAGCAGCGTCAGGCTGATCCAGATGAAGTGGAACGGGACCGTCTCCCAGTGCGAGAAGATCACGATCGCCGCGAGGTTGGCCAGCGAGAAGGCCGCCCAGGCCACGTCCACCCAGGCCGGCCCCCCGTGAAGCGCGGCCAGGGCCCGGTGACGGAGGAACTGGGCCCTGCGCCATCGGGCGGTTCCGGGGGGTCGCTCCGCCGGGCTAGCAACGGCCGCCGCAGCGGCCAGCGCAGCCCGGGCGGGCGGTGCGGCCAGCGCATGCGCATGTGCCACGGCCACGGCGGCGGCCAGGTGTGGGCAGGCTGCCGGGGAAGCGGTCCGTCACGATGCGAGCTGATAGCCCTCACCACGCACCGTCTTGATCAGTTCGAAGCCCAGCTTGGACCGGAGCCGCCGGACGCACACGTCCACCACGTTGGAGCCCGGGTCGAAGTCGTAGCCCCAGACCGTGGCGAGGAGCTGGCCCTTGCCCACCGACTGGCCGGGGTGCTCGATCAGCTCGCGCAGCAGCAGGAACTCCAGCCGGGTCAGCGGGATCGGGCCCTGGCCGATGTTGGCCTCCAGCCGGCCCACGTCCAGGATCAGCTCCCCGGACTTGAGCACCTCGTTGGCGGTGGCATGCGGCTCCCCGCGCAGCCGGACCCTGACCCGGGCCAGCAGTTCGGCCAGGGAGAAGGGCTTGGTGAGGTAGTCCTGGGCGCCGAGTTCCAGGCAGTCCACCTTGGTGGTCACGTCGGCGAGGCAGGACAGCACCAGGACCGCCTGTTCCCGGCGCTGCCGCAGCAGCTGCGGCCAGCACCAGGCGGCCGTCGATGTCCGGCATGATCAGGTCCAGGATGACCAGGTCATAGTCGCCGGCCTGGGCCAGCCGCAGGCCCTCCGTGCCGCAGGCCGCCGGTGTCACCTCATAGCCGGCCGTGACCAGCGCGCGCGTGATGAAGTCGCGGATCCTGGGCTCGTCCTCCACGAGCAGGATGCGCGGCCCCCCCTGGCTTGGAGCCTGCTCCGTCGTCGTCATGGGAGTCTCGTCATTTCGCCGTGCCCGCGCCGTGGTGCCGGCGGCCCGGTCAGGGCCGGTGGCAGATGGCGCAAGCGTGGCTCCTTCCCTGAGGATCCATCGCCCGCCGGCGTCCGGTCAACCCGCCGGCGCTGTGGTCCGCCAGCTTTTCGCAAACCATTGCAGTTCCGCCACCCCGATGCACCCAAAACCGGTCGGTCCGGGCATCCGGCGGGCGGCCGGCCGGGGCTCACGGGTGGATGGGGCACTACTTGGGTAACTGAATGCCTACAGGCTGTCATCAGGACAGGCCCTGAGCCGGGCGCCGTTACCTGCCAGGATGCCATGATCATGACAATTTCGTCATTGAATCGCCGTGGTGTTGCCGGCGGGGCACGGATGCTCGGAAGATCAGGCTCGTAACAGACCTCCGGCCGAGGTCCTGGGGACGAGCGCGGCCGGCCCAGTCGCGTGCGCCAGTGCGCCGCGAAGAAGCGAGGTGGTGACTGGTGTCTCTGCCGGTCCGTATCACGGCCCTGCTTGTCGCGTTCGCGGCAGTGGTCGTCGGTGCGGCATTCATCGTCGTGCACTACATACTCGGCAGCCCGCCCACGGTCACCTTCAACGCCTCCGGCGGGGTCACCAACGTGCTGCTGCAGGAGGACCCGCAGAACAACTCGGCCACCCAGCCGCAGTGGGTGAGCTACTTCGTCCATGACCCGGCCACCAAGCAGTGGGTGCACACGACGCTGTTCTCGATACCCGCGGGCGGCCTGGTGCACGTGACCATCCTGGGTTACGACGGCTGCACGCCACTGCGGAACAACTACTGGAGCCAGGTCCAGGGCACGATCGGCGGCACCGTCAACCTGAGCATCGTCAACAACAAGGGCGTGGCCACGCCGCCGCGGAACGTGTCGGTGATCAACTCCTGGGCGGGCTGCACGGTCGGCCACACGTTCGCCATCCCGGCCCTGCACCTGTTCATCCCGGTCGCCTCGCCGAACGCCATCGACTCGGCCAACAACCTGTGCGGCGTGTCGCCGTGCACGTCCGGCCCGCACTCGGTGGAGTCGTTCAGCTTCAGGGCGCCCTCGCACGGCGGCATCTTCCGCTGGCAGTGCCTGGTTCCGTGCGGCGGCGGCTACCTCGACGGCAACGGCGGCCCGATGCAGACCATCGGTTTCATGACCGGCAACATGGAGGTAAGAGCCTGATGGCCACTCCCGAGGCCCCGGCGGCCAGCGCACCGGCCGAAAGAAGGCACGGGCTGTGGATCTTCGCGATCTGGCTGCCCCTGGCGGTGATCGCCGACCTGCTGATCTGGATCGTCTGGCGGCCGCACCTGCCACCGGGCACCATGTCCACGTCCGCTCAGCACCAGCAGTTCGACATCGCGGTCATGGCCGTCGTGGGCGCGCCGGTCCTGTTGTTCGTCTGGACCTACGCCGCGTACGCGCTGCTCAGCTGGCGCCACCGCGAGGGTGACGAGGAGGACGGCCCGCCGATCCACGGCAACGCCAAGATCCAGGCCACCTGGATCGGCGCCACCGCGGTCATCGTGCTCGGCCTGTTCGTCTTCGGCACCGTCGAGCTGATCGTGCCGGCCGGCGCGGGCGCCGGTGAAGGCCCGGATCCGATCTGGAAGCCGAACGTCTCGCACATGCTCGAGGTGCAGGTGATCGGCCAGCAGTGGGCCTTCAGCTACCGCTTCCCGCAGTTCGGTGGCATGGAGAGCACCCAGCTGGTGCTGCCGGCCAACACGACGGTGGAGTTCCACGTCACCTCGCTGGACGTGATCCACAGCTTCTGGGCCTACCAGCTCGGCGTGAAGGCCGACGCGAACCCCGGCGTGGACAACGTCGCCTACACCACCACCAGGAATCAGCTGGGCAGCTTCACCGTGCGCTGCAACGAGCTGTGCGGCCTGTGGCACGGCGCCATGTACAACTACGGCCACGTGGTGTCGCCGGCGGCGTTCGCCGCCTGGGCACGTGGCCTGCAGGCCAAGCAGGCCAGCAACGGCATGCTGGCCGCGCTGCCGCCCTACGCCCTCACCTACGACCCGACCGTGATCCCGCAGCTCGGCGCCGCGATCGTCAAGATCGACGGCATCACCGGCGCGGCCGGCTACTACTACCCGCCACAGGACCCGGTGACGCCATGACCGGAACCCGGCCGCGGACGGCGGCTTTCCCCGTGACAACCGTTTCGCCGAAGAAGAGGTGACCGGATGGCCATCGAGATTCAGCCAGGTGCGGGCCGGATGCAGCCCGTGTCGGATGGCCCGGAGAGCGCCCGGCCCTGGTGGATGAGGCCGGCGGTGCACACCGGCCTGGTCGGTGCCGTGATCGGCTACCTGCTCGGCCACTGGTTCGGCAACGCGCTGTCCTACGACTACGGGCAGAACGCCCTGGCGGGCACTAACGACGTCCCGATCGTGCTGGGCTACGTGCTCGGCACGGTCGGCTGGCTGGTCGGCCTCGGCGTGTTCAACGACCTCGGCCGGCTGATGCTCGGCAAGCCGCTGCCTGAGGTCAAGCACGAGCCGCTCGGCGGCCTCGCGAAGTACTTCAGGTACACCCTCGACCACAAGGTCGTGGGCATCCAGTACCTGTTCGGCATGATCACGTACTTCCTGACCGGCGGCCTGTTCGCCATGGCGATCAGGAGCGAGCTGCTGTCGCCGACCTACCACCTGATGAGCTCCAGCGCCTACCTCATGGTGGTGGGCGAGCACGGCACCATGATGATGATGATGATGTCGTCGGTCGTGCTCGGGCCGTTCGGCCAGTACTTCGCCCCGCTGATGATCGGCTCGAAGCGGATGGCGTTCCCGCGGATCGAGGCGATCGGGTTCTGGCTCACCCCGGCCGCCTACGTCATCCTGCTGTCCGGCATCCTGTTCGGCGGCTTCCCCACCGGCTGGACCGGCTACGCTCCGCTGAGCGTCCAGGCCGGCCCCGGCATGGACACCTATGCGATCGCGTTCGGCCTGATGGGGATCTCGATGATCCTCGCGGGCTTCAACATCATCGTGACCTACATCAACTACCGGGCACCGGGCATGCGCTGGAGCCGGCTGCCGATGTTCGTGTGGTCCATGTTCACCGTCTCCTTCCTCCAGGTGCTGGCCGTGCCGGTGCTGGTGGCCGGGATGTACATGATGATCAGCGACCGGACCTTCCAGACCGCGTTCTTCGCCAACCAGCTCGGCGGGAGCAGCTACCTCTACCAGAACGTGTTCTGGTTCTTCGGGCATCCCGAGGTCTACATCCTGGCGCTGCCGGGGTTTGGCGTGGTGTCCGAGATCATCCCGGTCATGTGCCGCAAGCCGCTGTTCGGCTACCGGACGGCCGCGGCGGGCATGATCGGCGTGGCCCTGCTCAGCTTCTTCGTCTGGCAGCACCATCTGTTCGACAGCGGCATCAACCCGGACATGCGGCCGCTGTTCATGCTGACCACCGAACTGATCTCGATTCCCACCGGGTTCATCTACCTGGTGGCGCTCGGGACGTTCTGGAAAGCGAAGATCAGGTTCACCGTGCCGATGCTGTTCTGCCTGGCGATGTACTTCAACTTCCTGATCGGCGGGGTCTCCGGCGTGTTCCTCTCGGACGTGCCCGCGGACACCACCGAGCACGGCGTCGTTCTTCGTCATGGCCCACTTCCACTACACGATCATGGGCGGGCTGATCTTCGCCTTCATGGCGGGCATCTACTACTGGCTGCCCAAGATGATGGGGATCAAGCTGAACGAACGGCTCGGCAAGATCCACTTCTGGACCATGTTCATCTTCTTCAACTCGACGTTCCTGCCGTTGTTCGCGCTCGGCATGATGGGCATGCCACGGCGGGTGTTCGAGTACGCGCGGAACCTGCAGACGCTCAACGACTGGGTGTCGATCTCCGCGTTCTGCCTGGGCGGCTCGATCCTGATCTTCCTGATCAACTTCGTCATGTCCACGCTGGTCTGGCGCGAGAAGGAAGTCGGGCAACCCGTGGAACTCCCGCGGCCTGGAATGGCAGGTGTCCTCGCCGCCGCCACCGGAGAACTTCGAGCACATTCCGGTGATTCTGTCCGCTCCCTACGAGTACGGCGTCAAGGATGCGCCACCGGTGGCTGACCTGAACCCGCCGGCCGGCATCATCAGCGCCGCGTACGCGGGCGCCGGCGCAGGACTGGAGGGTTAGCCATGGCCGAGTCAACCACCACGGGCGCGTCCGGGCTGAGCCGGGAAACGGAGGAGGAGGGCTTCTACCACGAGGCCGCGCTCAACGCCGCGTGGACGGCGTCGCGCCTGGCCATCGGCGGGCTCTGCTTCCTGTTCGGCGCGTTCATGTTCGCCTACTTCTACCTGCGCTCGGTCAACTCCTCCGGGAGGTGGATGGGCTCGGGCTATGTGCCGCCGTCCATGATCTACGGCTCAGTGATCATGATCTGCCTCCTGCTCAGCGCGGGGGTGCACTACGCCGCGCTGCAGCAGATCAAGGCGGGCAACAAGAGGCTGTGGCAGATCGGCGCGCTGATCGCCCTGCTGCTGGGCCTCGCGGCGATCGTGCTGCAGATCATCGAGCTGCTCTTCCTTCCGTTCTGGCCGGGCAGCTCGGGCTTCTCCAGCGTGTTCATCGGGTTCTACCCGGTGTTCATCGTGGTGCTGGTGGCGGCCATGATCTGGCTGGAAACGCTGCTCGCCCGGTCCCGCTTCATCCCGGCCATATCCTTCGTGGAGCAGCCGCCCACCTACAAGGAGGCGTTCGCGGTCCAGCGCTTCCAGTCGTCACTGTCCGGGTTCGCCATCGTGTGGAACTTCCTGGCCGTGGTGGCAGTTGTGTTCTGGGTCCTGTTCTACGTCATCCCTTAAGGAGGCAGCGGCTCGTCCCGGCGGGTCTCATCGCCGGCCGGGTGGCCGTGGTCGTCATGAACGTAGTTGTCTCGCACTGGTCGGCCAATGCCGCGGTCCTGGCCGTGGTAGCCGTCGTGATGGCCGTGCACTGCGCGCGGCCTGCGCGGCGTGGTCACCGATGCGAGGCGGCAGGGCGAGGACATCCCGCGCGGCCTTGCGCCGGGAGGCGACGGCCTTCTACGGCGGGCTGCTCGTGGTGATCCTCGCCCTTCTGTCTCCTGTCGCCTACTGGTCGGCGCACGATATCTGGGACCGGTCGCTGCAGGACGTCATGCTGGCGAATGTGGCCCCGGTGTTCCTGGTGCTCGGCGCTCCGTGGCTGGTGCTGCGCCGCGGCCTCCCGCTCCGGCAGCCGCGGGCCCCGGACGCGGAGCCCGGCCCGCGGCCTGCCGCCACCCAGGCGCGGGTGCGGCGGACGGTGGGCACCGTCATCGCGTTCAACGTGGTCTGGTGCGGCTGGCACCTGCCGGTGCTGTACGACGGCGCGCTGCGGTACCCGGCCGTCTACGCCGCGGAGGTGCTGTCCTACCTTGGCCTGGGTGTCGCGTTCTGGCTGCAGCTCATCGGCTCCCGGCCGCTGAGCCCGGTGCTGACCCCGCTGCGCAGGGTGGCCCTGGTGGGCGCTTCGGTCGTCGTGAGCACGCTGCTCGGTATGGTGCTCGTGTTCGGTTATGGTCTGGCCTACCCCGCCTACGCGGGGCCGGGGCAGCACGTGCTAAGCGTGGTGTATGACCAGCAGGCAGGTGGTGCGGTGCTGTGGGTGCTGGTGCTCCCCGTCTACATCACCGCGGGTGTGGCCCTCCTCATCCAGTGGCTGAACGATGAGGAGGCGCAAGCCTTGACAAGCGGCCTGGACCGGTTGCTCAAGCCAGCCAAGCCGGCCTGGCCATCCCGGCCCGGCCTGAGATGACAGTCAAATGCGTAGCTGGAGGCTGGAGTGCACGGATTGATCGTCGCTGCGTCGCCGACAGGTGACTGGAGTTACGGCGGGGCCATCCTGACGTTCGTGTTCCCCGTGACCTTGTTCATTCTGGTGGCCGGGGCCCTGTACATCGTCTACACCAAGCCGCACCTGGTGCCCGGTCACCGCTACCAGATGCAGTTGCGCCCGACGACCGCCACCGCCATGCCCGAGACTGCCGCCCCTGCCCGGCCGGCCATGCCGTCGGCCGTGGACACCGGCAGTATCACCGGTGTCGTGCCGCCCGAGGATGAGGGCTGAGGACCGAAGCGTGCCGGAAGTTTCCGCAGGCACCCTGCCTGCGCTGCCTGTCGCGGGCCGCCGCAGCCTGAGGGCCATGGCGCCTGCGCTGTTCGCGCTGACCAAGCCGAGGATCATCGAGCTGCTCCTGGTCACCACCATCCCCACGATGCTGCTCGCGGACCGGGGCCTGCCGTCGGTCCGGATTCTGCTGGTGACGCTGGCCGGCGGGGCGCTCGCCGCCGGCAGCGCGAACACGATCAACTGCTACATCGACCGTGACATCGACGCACTGATGCGGCGGACGTCCCGCCGCCCGCTGGCGCGGCCCGCGCCGATGGCCATGGTCAAGCCGGCCGAAGCGCTCATCTTCGGCATCATCCTGGGCGCGGCCGCCACGGTGCTGCTCGGCACCCTGGTCAACTGGCTGTCCGCGATCCTGGCCGACGCCGCCATCCTGTTCTACGTCTTCGTCTACACGATCGGGCTGAAGCGCCGGACCGCGTCCAACATCGTGATCGGCGGCGCCGCGGGCTGTTTCCCCGTGCTGGTGGGCTGGTCGGCCGTGACCGGCAGGGTGAGCCTGCCCGCGATCGTCCTGTTCGCGATCATCTTCTTCTGGACGCCGCCGCACTTCTGGGCGCTGGCCATGAAGTTCCGCGACGACTACGCCGCGGCCAGCGTGCCCGATGCTGCCCGTCGTCGCGCCCGCGACCGTGGTCGTGGCCCGCAAGATCCTCATCTACTCCTACGTGATGGTCGTGTCGACCAGCTGGCCCTCGCGCCCTATGCCGGCTGGCTGTACACGATCTGCGCGGTGGTGCTGGGCGCCTGGTTCCTCGCCGAGGCGCACCGGCTGCACGCCCGGGTCAACCGCGCAGCCCAGCCCGTCCCGGCCGCCGTCGTGGCCCCGGTGGGGACCGCCGCCGGTACCGCCGCCGCGGCGGCCCGGGTGCCGGGCGCGAGGTCGACGAGGGCACCTGCGCCGGGATCGCGCGCCCAAGCACCAACCCGGCGTCGATGCGGCTGTTCCACCTGTCCATCGCCTACCTGACCCTGCTGTTCGCCGCGATCGCGGTCGTCTCCCTGCTCCCCTGGGGCCGCTGGTAGGGCGCCGGGGGACGGCACAGGCAGTACCACAGCTCACCCGTCGGCTCATGTGATGGCACCGGCGCCGCCCCGTCACCGGACGGTGTCGGCCGGGAGGGCCGCGGGCAGGCGGACCACGGCGCGCAGGCCGGGCGTGGCATCCTCCAGCCGGGCCGAGCCGCCGTGCGCGAGCGCGATCGCGCGCACGATGGCCAGGCCGAGCCCGGAGCCGCCCGTCTCGTCTTCGTCGCGGCTGCGCGCGTCGTCGAGCCGGACGAACCGGTCGAAGGCCCGCTCCCGGTCCTCGGCCGGGATGCCGGGGCCGTCGTCGGACACGGTGCAGCACGACCTCCGCGCCGTCGCGCCGCGCCGTCACGGCCACCCCGGACTTGGCGTAACGCATGGCATTGTCGATGAGGTTCCGCAGCAGCCGGCCGCAGCCCGTCCGAGCTCGCCGGTGACGACGCACGGCCCGGCGGTGCCCGCGCCGTCACCGGAACCCGGCCGCCGCGCGCTGCGCTCGGCCTCCTCGGTGACCAGGGCGGCCAGGTCGACCGGCTTGCCGCGGCGCCGCCGCGGCTGCCGTGCTCGTCCAGCCTGGCCAGCACCAGCAGGTCCTCGGCGAGCCTGGCCAGCCGCAGCGTGTCGGCCAGCACGTCGCGGCCGGTCTGCGTTCCAGTCCTGCTGCTCCGGGTGGTCGAGCGCCACCTCGAGCTGGGCGCGGATGCTCGCGATCGGGCTGCGCAGTTCGTGCGCGGTGTCCGAGACCAGGCTCGCGCTGCCGCCGCTGGGCGGCGTCCAGGCGCGTCAGCATGTCGTTCAGCGTGATGGCCAGCGTGCGGCACCTCGTCCCGTGCCTCGGGCACCGGCAGTTCCCTGGCCTGCCCGGTCGCGGTGACCACCTGGGCCCCGCGGCGCAGCGCGGCGATGGGCCGCAGCGTGGAGCCGACCACCAGCCAGGTGGCGCCGGCCAGCAGCAGCAACAGCAGCGGCGTGCCCACGAGCAGGGCCCGGCTCAGCGCCATCATGCTGTCGCTGACCTGGGTGTACGAGGCGGCCGCGAGCACGGTCTCGTGGCCGTCGGCCGGTACCGCCACCACCCGCATCAGGTACGGGATGCCGAACGGGCGCCCGTCGAGCAGCACCGCGCGCCCGGTCCTGGCCGCGGCGGCCGCCCGGGCCGGGGACAGCAGCGGGACCAGCCGGTCGGCGTCCGGCGAGGCATCGACGATCCGGCCGTCGCGCGTCCAGTACCTGGACGGTGAGCGTGCCGGCCACCAGCACCGGGTCCGGCAGCCTGTTCCCGTCGATCAGCACGGCCACTTCCTGGCCGCCCTGCCGGGCGGTGCTGTCCACCTGACGGGTGAGGGAGGCCTGGAGCGCGCCGCGCAGCAGCATCACACCGGCCACCAGGGCCACCGCGAGGCCCACCGTGGTGGCCATGGTCACCCTGGCCCGCAGGCTCCGCCGCCGCCACCACCGGGGCACGGAGAAGGTCACGGTCCGATCATCTCCGGCCGCCGCCGGGCGCCGACCCGGGCGCTGGCCGCCCGCGCCCGCCGCCGGACCTGCCGCCCTGCCCGGCACTGCCGCCGCGCCCGTCATTGCCGCCGCGCCCGTCATTGCCGCCCGCCGGCGCTATCCGCCGTCGGCGGCGAGGCGGTACCCGGCACCGCGGACCGTCTGCAGCGCGCGGCGGCCGAACGGGCTGTCGATCTTGCGGCGCAGGTAGCCCGCGTAGACCTCGACCACGTTCGGGTCCACCGAGTCGTAGGCGTCCCAGACGTGCTCCAGCAGCGAGGACTTGGACACCACCTGCCCGGCCTGGCGCATCAGGTACTCCAGCAGGGCGAACTCCCGCGGCGTCAGGTCGATGGCCGTCTCGCCGCGGTGGACCTGCCTGGTCCCGGGGTCCAGGGTGAGGTCGCCGGCCTGCAACTGGACGGGCCGCGGCTGCGCGCCGCGGCGGAGCAGGGCGCGCAGCCTGGCGGCGAGCACCACGTAGGAGAACGGCTTGGTGAGGTAGTCATCCGCGCCCAGGTCCAGCCCGTCCGCCTGGTCGTACTCCCCGTCCTTGGCGGACAGGATCAGGATCGGGACCCAGTTCTTCTCGGCGCGCAGCTGACGGCAGACCCGGTACCCGGAGATCTTCGGCAGCATCAGGTCCAGCACCAGCGCGTCGTAGTCGCCCTCGCGGGCCAGGTGCAGCCCGTCCTCGCCGTCGTGGGCCAGGTCCACGGCGAAACCCTCGGCCTGCAGCCCCCGGCGCACCGCGGCGGCCAGCCGCCGTTCGTCCTCCACCACGAGCACTCGCATGCCTCGGCTCCCCGTCGCCCGCTTGTTGCCGCCGCCTTTTCCTCACAGGGATACCACAGCGGCACCGTGCACAATGAATGACGGGACCCCGGTGGCAGGCGCGCCGCGGGAGGCCCGGGCAGCACGGCGAGGAGTGAGTTTTATGGCAGCGATCCCGAAGTTCTCCCGACGGGGCCGTTGGGTAGTGCCGGCGGGCGTGGTGACCGCGGTCGTCGCGGTCGGCGTAGCCTCCGCCATCACGGTCGCGCAGGCCGCCCCGGCGCTGCCCGCGCGCACCCCGGCGCAACTGCTCGCCGCCGTGGCGGGTGACGGCGGCAACGTCCCGCCGCTGACCGGCACGGTCGTCGAAACCGCCTCGCTGGGCATCCCGCAGCTGCCGGGGAGTCAGGACCCGACCTCGATCACGTCGCTGCTGGCCGGGTCGCACACGCTGAAGATCTGGTACGCCGGGCCGAAGCAGCTGCGCCTCGCGGTCCCGGTGCCGATGGGCGAGACCGACCTGATCCGCAACGGCACCACCGCGTGGCTGTGGCAGAGCAACTCCGACTCGGTCACCAAGTTCATCCTCCCGGCCGGGCCACGGCAAGCAGGCCCGTGAGCCCGCCATGCCGCAGGCCCCGCTCACCCCGCAGCAGGCCGCGCAGCAGGCGCTGAAGGCCGCAGGCCCCAGCACGCGGGTGACCACGGAGGCCAACGTGACGGTGGCCGGGCAGGCCGCCTACCAGCTCGTCCTGGCGCCCAGGGCCAGCGGTCGCAGATCGCCAGGATCACGATCGCGCTGGACGCGCAGCACCTGTCCGTGCCGCTGCGGGTGCAGATCTTCGCCAAGGGGACCGCCAGCCCGGTGTTCCAGGTCGGCTACACGTCGATCTCGTTCGTCACCCCGGCCGCCAGCAACTTCGACTTCACCCCGCCGCCCGGCGCGAAGGTGCACACGGCCGGCGCGGGCCTGCCGGCCGGCTGGACCGGTTACGGGCCCGGCCAGGGGCCGCAGGGCACGGCCACCGGTATGCAGGTCATCGGCAAGGACTGGCCTCGGTGGCGGTCCTGCCCGCGGCGGACGTCCTTCCCGGCGGTGCGCTGTCGCGCGTGTCCGGCGCGAGCAGCGCCGCCGGAGTGGCTGGCCAGGCGGCCCGCTCGGTGTCCGGCGGTGGCGGTGCCATCGAGCGGCTCCGCGATGCTCGGCGCGCTGCTGCTCGCGGCGCACCCGGTGCACGGTGCCTGGGGCAGCGGCAGGCTGCTGCACACGGCCCTGGTCAGCATGCTCATCACGAACGGTCATGTGCTGATCGGCGCGGTCACACCGTCGGTCCTGTACGCGGCCGCCGCCAAGGTCAAGTGAGCACCGGGCTGGAAGTATCCGCGGACCAGCCGGCCGAGGGCGCCCCTGCCCCGGCCGGCGGCCCGGTCCCGCAGGGGGCCGCGGCCCAGCCTGCCGTGGCCACGCACGGGCTGACCAAGCGGTTCCGTGGCGGCCAGCTCGCCGTGGACGGGCTGGACATGGTGGTGCCGCGCGGCGCGGTGTACGGGTTCCTCGGGCCCAACGGCTCCGGCAAGACCACCACGATCCGGATGCTGCTCGGCCTGGTGTTCCCGACCAGCGGCAGCCACGAGCTGCTGGCCACGGCCATGCCAGCCGGGGCGGCGCGGGTGCTGCCCCGGGTCGGGTCGCTGGTCGAGGGCCCCGCCTTCTACCCGCAGCTCTCCGGCCGGGCGAACCTGGTCAGGATCGACGCCGCCGATGCGACCGCGGACCCGGCCACCACCGACGCCCGGGTCACCGCCGCGCTGGAACGGGTCGGCCTGCTGGCCGCCGCGAAGAAGCACTACCGTGCCTACTCGCTCGGCATGAAGCAGCGGCTGGCCATCGCGGCGAGCCTGCTCCAGCCGCGTGAGCTGATCATCCTGGACGAGCCGACCAACGGCCTGGACCCGCAGGGGACCAGGGAGGTGCGCGCGCTCATCCGGGAGATCGCCACCGGCGGGGTCACCGTCCTGGTCTCCTCGCACCTGCTCGCCGAGGTGGAGCAGATCTGCACCCATGTCGGGCGTGATGCGCACCGGCCGGCTGGTCTTCCAGGGCCCCCTGGAGGAGATGCGCGCCCGCGGTGCCGCCCGGGTGCGAGTGCGCACCACCGAGCCGGGCCTGGCGTCCGACGTGCTCACCAAGCTGGGGCTCGCCGACATCCAGTCCAGCGACGGCGAGGTCAGCGCGCAGATCGGGGAGAGCACCCCGGAGTCCGTGTGCCGGGAGCTGGTCATGGCCGGTGTGCCCGTGGCCGGCTTCGACACGCCGCGGCCCAGCCTGGAGGACCTGTTCGTGGAACTCACCGGGGAGGGCTTCGATGTCGACGGCTGAGGCGCCGCCGGTCCCCGGGCCCGCCACGGGCGGCGGTGCGCCCGCGGGCATGGCGGCCAGGCGTGGTGTCGTCCGGCCGTGGCTGCGGCTGCTGCGCTCGGAACTGGGGCTCATGTTCCGGCGGTGGCGCAACCGTGCCCTGCTCGCCGTGGTCGTCGCGATCCCGATCCTGCTCGGTGCCGCGCTGCGGGTGGCCGTGCCGCAGGGCAATGGCGGCGGCAACGGCGGGAACGGGCCCGCCGCGGCGTTCCTCACCCAGGTGGCCGGCAACGGGGTGTTCCTGTCGTTCCTGTCGCTCACCATCATGCTGACGCTGGTGCTGCCGCTGGTGGTGGCGGTGGTCTCGGGCGAGTCCCTGGCCGGCGAGGCGAGCGCGGGCACCCTGCGCTACCTGCTGGTCGTGCCGGCCGGGCGGGCCAGGCTGCTGAGCGTCAAGTACGTGGCCGTGGTGATCTTCGCCCTGGTCGCCTGCCTGCTGGTGGCCGCCTCGGCGCTGATCATGGGGGTGGCCCTGTTCCCGGTCGGCCCGGTCACGATGCTGTCCGGCAACACCGTGCCGCTGGGCGATGGGCTGCTGCGGCTGCTGTTCGTGGTGCTGTACGTGACGGCGGCCATGGCCATGCTCGGTGCCATCGGGCTGGCCATCTCCAGCCTCACCGAGCACCCGATCGCGGCCATCGCCGCCATCATGATCCTCGCCGTGTCCAGCGAGGTGGCCGACAACATCCCGCAGTTCGCGGCCGTGGGGCCCTACCTGCCCACGCACTGGTGGCTGTCGTTCGACTCCATCCTCCGCACGCCGATCGACACCACGGAACTGTCCGCACGGGCTGCTGTCGTTCGGCGTGTACCTGCTGATCTTCGGCTCGATCGCCTGGGCCCGGCTCACCACGGCCGACATCACCAGCTGAATCCCCGGTCCAGGGCCTGGCGCCCCCGCCCCGGCGGGAACAACGTGCTCAAGCCAGCGCTCAGTGCTTGAGCTGGGGGAAGTCCTCCTCCCGTACCCGGGCCAGGACAGCTTTATGTGGCCCCCAGCGGCCTGCTACCCGGTCTGTGCCCGACGGGCCGGTTAGGCCCCTCAGGAGCGCTCCCAGGCGCCCTCGGTTCACAGCCCGACCGCGTGGGCCGCATACTCCGCCTGGGCCCGGGTGAAGCCCTCCCCGTACGGGCTGTCGAGCTGGTCCACCAGCCCCGCGTACGACCATCCAGGCTGGGTCTGCATGTACGCCCTGGCCGAGAGAACTGCCTGGTGCCGCCAGTTAACCTTGACGTGGTTGACGGCGAACCGGGCAAGCGACTTGCTAAAGCCCTCCCCCGACTTAGAGTGCAGTTGCTGGAACAGGCCGCGCTTGGAGAACCCCTGACCGAGACTTAGACAGCTCTCGGCTGAGGCGAGCGCGTGCTGCTGGGCTGCCGTGCAGGTGGGCTGCGTGGGCGACGGCCGGTGTAGGTGCCGCGCTAGTAGCGGATACCGCTGGAGCTGTCGTGCTGACCGCAGCGTTATTCGTGCTGCTCCCTGTGCTCCTTGGTGACCCGACCATCGCCCCGATCACTCCCAGTACGACGAAGGCCCCGAAGGCTGCCAGGACAGTCGTCCAGACCGGTGTGCCTGCGCGGCCAGGATTTCCGGGCGCTGTGGCGATGGCGGCTGCCAGCGCTGCGGCGGGTAAGGACCTGCAGGTGGCTCCTGTTCGTAAAGGCCGCGCTGGCTCGGCACCCGGCCGTAATGGCTGTCAGGCTGTGACGGGTACTCCGGCCACCCTCCAGGTGGCTGATCTGAGTTCACGGGCTATTCCCCCTCCATTTCGAGCTGGGGGGTATTAAGCGCCGGACCAGGTACTAGCTCATGTCGCCCCCTCGTCTAGCTGCATCGCCACGCGACCTGTCGTTAGACGCGCGGCGCAGCCGACCGGATTACATCGCGCCCGATCTCGGCGCGCCAGCCGGATTGGTGAGTCGCATCACCCCGGCGGCGGTACGATTCCGGTGCCCCGCAAGGCACAGAGAGGGGATAAGCCATCGGAGAGTAGCTCTCGCCATCGCTATGTTGACATTACTGGCCGGATGCTGTAGTGCGAGCAGCCCACTTCCCGCACGCCGCGCGCGTCAGCCTCGCCGTCCCCCCAACTGACGCCCATACCAGGGCTGGCGAAATTGGTCTGCGCCGAGGCGAAACTGGCTGCCGCCATCGGCGACGGCGAGAACAAAGCCTCCAGCGCGATGGTGACGAGCATCGATACGATCTACGTCAGCAAGAACCGGCCCCTGCCGACGGTGCCTGAGGCCAGGGTGTACATCTTCAAGACCGTGACACTGAACTGCTCTCAAGACCTTAATGAGGCGCCAGCGCCATGAATGAGGGCCGTTCCATGCGGCCCTCATTCGCTGTGCAGGTTCCTACGGCGTGCTGGCCCATCCGCTGTCCGGCAGAACCGCGAGGCGGGAGTCGGCGGCCTCTAGGAGCTGAATGAGCTTCGCTTTGTCTTGGCGGTTCCGGAGGCTGATGCTGGTGACTCGTAGAGCGTTTCGCCTCGCCGGGTCGCTCCCGTTCTCGCCGAAAATCATGATGTCGATCGACGCGTTACTGCAGTCGCCGTCACCGTCCGCGACGTCTAGCGACGTCCAGCTGACTCCGGGTTCACCTCACCGATGTACTCGGATCTTGATACCGAGCGCCCACCCGGCGCGCTGATGAACCGACGCGGCCGAGGACCATTTCGTCGCCCCAGTCGTGCGTGTATTCGGTCACCGCCGCCTCGAAGAGGCCGTGTTCGTCACCTGGAGCAGCTCGGCCAGCGTGCGTGACACCGTCTGCGGCGACGGTCGCTCGGCCGTGCGGATGATCGTTGCCTGCTGGTCAGGGGTCATTGCGGAGACGTCCTGGCGGGGAACGGCTGTCGCGGACAGTGCAGGCTGCGCGGTCATGGAACCCTCCGTCTGTTCTCGCTCGCTAGGAGTGCTGAGCGCCCACAGACCGAGAGTCGAGGTGATCTTGCACCCTGCTGTACCCGCTGAGAGGGGGCGCAAACACGGCTACAGACGGCCACATGTAGCTAACGAACGCGCCGTCTGTTTCTGCCATCTACCTGCGCATACGCAGGTCAGCCAGCGATGGTCACTTCTTGAGCTCGGGGAAGTCCTCCTCCCAGAACTCGGTGACGCCGCGCGGGCCCGGATCCGGCGCGGCGCTACCGCCCGCCCCACCGTCGCCGTGCCGGGCGGTCTCCTGCGCCCGCAGTTCCACCCGGCGGATCTTGCCGGAGATCGTCTTCGGCAGGTCGGCGAACTCCAGCCGGCGCACCCGCTTGTACGGGGCCAGCCGCTCCCGGGTGTAGGCGAAGATCGCCAGGGCCGTCTCGCTGGAAGGCTCGGCACCGGCCGCCAGCGTCACGTACGCCTTGGGCACCGCCAGCCGCAGCGGGTCCGGGGACGGCACCACCGCGGCCTCCGCCACGGCCTCGTGCTCGATCAGCACGCTTTCCAGCTCGAACGGGGAGATCCGGTAGTCCGACGCCTTGAACACGTCGTCGGTGCGGCCCACGTAGGTGAGGTACCCGTCGGCGTCGCGGGAGGCCACGTCGCCGGTGTGGTAGAAGCCGCCGCGCATCGCCGCCTCGGCCCGCTCCGGGTCGCCCTGGTAGCCGGTCATCAGGCCGAGCGGGCGGCGGGACAGGTCCAGGCAGAGTTCGCCCTCCTCGGCGGTCTCGCCGGTGATCGGGTCGAGCAGCGCCACCGTGTACCCGGGCAGCGCCCGGCCCATCGAGCCCAGCTTGAGCGGCTGGCCAGGGCTGTTCCCCACCTGCGCGGTCGTCTCGGTCTGGCCGTAGCCGTCGCGGACGGTGATGTCCCAGGCCTCGCCTGACCTGCTCGATGACCTCCGGGTTGAGCGGCTCGCCCGGCGGCGACGCACTCGCGCACCGTGCTCACATCGGCGGCGCTCAGGTCGGACTGGATCAGCATCCGCCACACCGTGGGCGGCGCGCAGAACGTGCTCACCCGCTGCTCGCCCAGCGCCCGCAGCAGCAGGTCCGCGGAGAACCGCTCGTAGCCGAGGATCAGCGTGGTCGCCTCCGCGATCCACGGCGCGAACACGTTGCTCCAGGCGTGCTTCGCCCAGCCGGGCGAGGAGATGTTCAGGTGGGTGTCCCCGGGGCGCAGGCCGATCCAGTACATCGTGGACAGGTGCCCGACCGGATAGGACACCTGGGTGTGCTCGACCAGCTTGGGCTGCGCGGTCGTGCCGGAGGTGAAGTACAGCAGCAGCGGGTCGCTGGCCCTGGTCGGCCCGTCCGGGGTGAACTCGCGCGGGCGCGCCGAACGCCTCGGCGTAGCGATGCCAGCCGTCGGTCCAGCGGCCGGGACGGCGCCGCGGCCGCCGGGCTCGACCAGGACGGCGGTCCAGCCGCCGGTGCCGAAGTCCGGCAGCCCGGCGAACTTGTCCCGCTGCGCCGTCTCGGTCACCACGTGCCGGACCTCGCCGCGGTCGATGCGGTCGGCCAGGTCGTCGGGGCTGAGCAGCGTGCTGGCCGGGATGATCACCACGCCGAGCTTGAGCGCGGCGAGGATGACCTCCCACAGCGGGGCGATGTTGCCGAGCATGAGCAGCAGCCGGTCGCCGCGCCGGGCGCCGAGCGAGCGCAGCCAGTTGGCCACCTGGTTCGACCGGGCCGCCAGCTCGCCGTAGGTCATCGACGTGATGCCGTCCTCGGCGACGACCCGCAGCGCCTCCTGGCCCGGGATGCTCGGCCGCGACCACGTCGAACCAGTCCAGCGCCCAGTTGAACTCATCCAGCTGCGGCCAGGAGAACTCGCGGATCGCCGCATCGTGGTCCTCGCGATGGCGGAGCAGCAGGTCTCGGGCGGCCCGGAAGGTGGCCGTCGCTGGGTTCGGTTGCGTCATGGAGTTCATCGTGGCAGGTGAACCCTGGTAGCGGGAAGGCCCGCTAACCGGTGGTGCGCAGCCCTTCGGAGCCCAGGCTGATTTCACCGGAGCTGAGGCGGCTGGCCCAGAACGGCTATGGTCTCCGGCGCTCGAACATCAGCCGGAGACCATAGCCGATGGTGAAGACGATCACGCCGACCAGGATGCCGCCACCGAGGGAGAACATCGTCGACGCGCCGGTCGCGTAAGAGAGCGCGATCCAGAGCGCAGCGCAGATAACGGCAGGAAGAAGTGCGCTGCCGGGGGCCGTTCGCAGGAACTGGCGAAGACTGTTCGGAGATGCAGATAGCGGGGGAGTGACGTTGTCAGCCGGTGCGTGCATGAGATGCCTCGGTTCCTTTCGCGGCCCCCTCGAGCACCCCTGGCGGTCAGCGACAGCCGGGCCTCGCTGTGTCTGCTGGCCGACGCTACGCCTGAATTAGAAATCTAGCAAATGATTTCTAGAATAACGAACCGTCTTATACAGCGGGCCGGTTATGGCCTCCGCGGCCAGGTCCCAATGCGACGGAGGCGCTCGCGGGCCTCATTCTCCGAGAGTGAGGTGATGGGCTGCCCGGCCGCGTGCTGACACTGGGCGTCATAGGCTCTGGTCCAGACGCCAGCCGCCCACGACCGTTCGAGTTCGTCGGCGGTGAACTCCCGGCCACGTGCATGGCAGTACGCGACGAGGAACCGCTCAGTGTCCTCGACGGTCGCTGGCTCGTCCGCGCTGACGGTCGAATACAGCGCGGCAGCGAAGCCGACGAGGGCGGCTTCGCTGTCAGCGGTCATGCTGTCCCAGTCGTGCACCACCAGGAGCGTGTCCCCGCTCCACCGCAGGTTGCCGGCAAGCCAGTCGCAGTGGCCGATCACGGCATCGGACTCGCCGGCTCGCAGCCGGTCACGGGCGCGGCGCCCGGCATCGTTGATCCACTCCAGGCCGGCCACCTCGTTGAGGTTGACGTCAGGGTCCTCGGGACACGGCCATAGTCCGTCCTCGGCGTGGTTCCAGGCCGCCCACGACGGTGCCGGGTCGAGCGTGGGCACCTCGGCCGGCCGGGGGGCTAGCCGGATCAGCCGTGCGAACGCTTCGGCGAAGGCCCCGGCCGCGTGGCCCGCGCTCGGGAGCATGGCGCCGCCGGGCACGTAAGCCTCCGCGGTTGCGGCGTCCGTCGCCGAAAGGGGCGGCGCCGGTGAGCGGCTGGGGGCACGGATAACCGGCCTGGAACATGCGGCGCTGGACTTCGACGCATGCCGCTATCCGCGGCGAGTCCGGGCGAACCTTGACTACGACCTCACGGCCGTCGGCCAGCCGGATCCCTATGACTGTGGAGAGGTATCCGGATCTGAAGATCTCATCCGCTGGCGGGCTGCCGAGATGCTCCAGGCACCACCGGGCAAGGCGGCCAGGATCGACGGCATGCGCGCGAGGTGACATCTGAGCATCCTCACAGGCTGGCCTATGCGGTCAATGTCACGGCGAGCTGATCGTCTGGGCGGGGGAGATCTCGTAGTAGACGACTATGAACATGGCGTCGCCGCTGTGGATCAGGCCGTCACAGCCGCTCACGTCGTAGAAGTGCAGGGTGCTGCCATTGGAGACGGTGTGCAGCCGGTGGGTGTTGTTGTAGTACTTGAGCCTTATGCTGCCGTTGTCTGCGGTGTCGCTCGTCCCGTCGACCACGAAGCTGCAGCCGCTGGCCGACGACGCGAAGTGAATCTTCTTGATGTTCACGGTGGTCGCGCCGCCGACGCTGTGGGGGTTGTAGGCCTTGGCGATCAGCGGCCACGGCGTCGTCTCGCTGGTGGAGCACAAGGTCATCGACGTGATGGTGCCGATGCCGTAGCCGTTAAGCCCGCTGCCGGACTTGAGGGTGCCGGCCAGCTGACCGCTGGTGCAGGTCATCTGGTAGTTCGTCACGCTGTCCCACAGCGTGATCTGCCCGGTGGCGCCGGAAAACGCCCCGCCCGGGGTGACGGTCCACGTCGTGGTGGTGGCCGCGAGTGTCGGTGTCGCACCGAGGCCGATCGGCAGGGCCGATGCCATCAGTGCCACTGCCGCCGCACACACGCGCTTACGCATAACCGGTCCCCTTTGCTGCGCCGGACGTCACAAATCACCCCGATCAGGCTGTCATAGACGCCATGCGTCTTCACGGCCAATGCCGTGTGTAGGTAGCGCCGCCGCTACCGGGCCGGCCGCGAGCAATGCCGCGAGGAGGGCAGCGGCCTGGGTTCCGGTCCGGTAGCGAAGCACGGCGGCTCCCTTCGGGGCCAGTATCCCTGTCCCTATCACGGCTCCGTTCCCCGCACCGGTTCGCGTGTTGCCCGGGGGCGGGCGTCGGTGCCGCGCGATAGCGTTCCGGTGTGCCGACCGGTGACAAGCAGCGCCCGGCCGAGGCGGCAAGCCCGGCCCCGGACACCGCCGGGTCCGAGGTGACGACGCTGCTCGGCGCGGCCGTCGCGGGCATCGGCGGGACGGAGCGTCCCGGGCAGGTCGAGATGGCCGAGGCGGTGCAGCGGTCCATCGCCACCCGCGAGCACCTGGCGGTCCAGGCCGGCACCGGGACCGGCAAGTCGCTCGCCTACCTGGTGCCGGCGGCGGCGCATGCCATGGACACCGGCTCCAGCGTGGTGGTGGCGACCGCGACGATCGCGCTGCAGCGCCAGTTGATCGACCGGGACCTGCCCCGCCTCGCCGCGGCCCTGGAGCCGCTGCTGGGCCGGCCGCCGACGTTCGCGATCCTCAAGGGCCGCGGCAACTACCTCTGCCAGTACCGGCTGCACGGCGGGGCCCCGGAGGAGCCGGGCGAGACGCTGTTCGACCCGGCCGCCGTGTCGGCGGTGGGCAGGCAGGTCCAGCGGCTGCACGAGTGGGCGGCGACCACCGAGACCGGCGACCGTGACGAGCTTGTGCCCGGCGTCGAGGACCGGGCCTGGCGGCAGGTCGCGATCAGCGCGAAGGAGTGCATCGGCGCCGCGCGCTGCCCGAACGGGCCGGAGTGCTTCGCCGAGCGGGCCAAGGAGCAGGCCGGGCTGGTGGACATCGTGGTCACCAACCACGCGCTGCTCGCGATCGACGCGCTGGAGGACTTCATCGTGCTGCCCGAGCACGACGTCGTCGTCATCGACGAGGCGCACGACCTCGTGAGCCGGGTCACCACCGCCGCGTCCCGGGAACTGACCGCCCCCGGCGCCGAGACCGCGGCCCGGCGGTCCGCCAAGCTGGCCGACGGCGACAGCCTGGACAAGCTGCGGGAAGCGGCCGACGGGCTCGGCCGGGTGCTGCCCGAGGTGAGCCCCGG
>CAVRXW010000031.1:0-31289 GCA_963725125.1 uncultured Actinomycetes bacterium | reverse complement strand
CAAGAACTGCGGACTCCCCACCCGCCCAAGAACCTTTTGTGGCCGTTGACACGATGACCACAAAAGAAGGGTGTCCCTGTGAATGGGACAATCCAGGGCCGGCTGGCGAGCCTGGGCGCCTGACGGTCATGTGGACGGCTCAACTGTGATGCGCCATCGCCTTGAAGTTCCTGGTGGTCATCAGCGATCTTCCTTGGCGGCTTCCACGCACAGCCGTTCCCTCCAGGACGGGTCACCCTGGTGACGGCCTGAGCGTTCGGCGCCCAGGCGGTTGCACTTTGGTGCTGCACACAAGCGGCGTCGAACGGCCGCCGTATGATAGTCAGGTGTCCCGGGTTATCTGGCGTGCCGCAATTGCCACTGGTTGGGGCCGAGCACGAACTCGTCATCTACCCGCGTGAGGGACACGGGTTCGCGGAACGCAATCACCAGCTCGACCTGCTCCGGCGCACGCGTGCATGGTTCGACCGGTGGCTTCGCGATGAAACGTCCGATGGCCGAGGATCACCGGCTTGACCAGCGGGCGCCCTGCCCTCCTCACCCAGGACTCACAGCCTCGATCCATGGCCGCAGCCGCGAACGGCCACACCTGGAAACCACCCCGACTCGAACCCGCCGGACAACAGGCAACGCCCGGCACAGCACAGCAACCTAAGCCTCAGGCATGACCGAGCGGGCCTTCTGGCGGCGGGCTGTCGTCAGTCGCGCTGGCTGATCCACACCGACACGCGGGCCGGTTCCAGAGCCTGGTGGACGACACCGGCCAGATCGCCTTGGATGGTGTCCAGGTCCACGGCGTCCTGCAGGCGAGAGGCGAACGCGGCCACGGTCTTGTCCGCGTCATACCGGGCCCGGTTGAACCGCCGGTCCACGATCCGCTGTACCCGGTGCCGCAGCGGGTTGAACAAGGCGGCAGCCGCCAGGGTGGAGGCGGCTACCGCCACCGGCGAGTTCACCGACAGCACCCGGGTCGCCAACAGCACGGCACCCGCGTAGACGCCGATCAGCAGGCCGGTGACGATCGCATACGCCACGGTACGGGAGATGATCCGGTCGATGTCATACAGGTGGTACTTCAAGATCCCGATGCAGATGCCGACCGGCAGGCTGAACAATCCCAAGCCCAGCGAGACATTGCTCGCTACCGTCGCCAGGGCGTTGGGAGACTGGCCGAACACGAACCCCCCGGCCAGGCCGGTGACGGTGAGGGCGCTGCCCGCCATGAGCCACTTGAGCTGTGCCCTCCGTTCCCCGGTGGCCCGCCGCCAGCTGAACACCTGACGGGCCACGAACAACGCCCAGAACACGGGCACGGCGGCCAGCAAGATGACAAACGTGATGCCCGCGGCACCGGAGGGCCCCGGGTTGTTGACGAGCTGGCCTTTGCCGGTCACCACGATCGGAGTGCCGGCCATGTCCCACGCCCCAAAGCCCAGCAGGGCGGCGATAAGCAGCGCGCAGATGGCCAGGTACCCCCACAAGACCATCCGCCAGCGTGACGGCAGCCTGCCGTCGGGGAACAGCAGGACCACCAGTGGCAGCACCAGAAACAACAAGATCCACAACTCCGAGGCGATCAGCGCCGCCGCCGGGCCAGCCGGCAGATCCCCACGGTGGAAGTGGTAGTCGAGCACCGCGTATTTACTGGCAACGTCGTAGAAGAGGGCCGCGGCACCATACCCCAGCAACAGCCACCCGATGGGATTGGCTGGCTGGCGCCGGGCAACCACCAGCCCGAGAACGCCAACCAGCAGGGCGGCGGCTCCCAAGCCACCACCCCCGCCAAGAGCGGCGAAATGGAGCGGCACGTCCAGGGCAAATAGGACAAGTGTCAGCGCACCCAGCGCCAGGGCCATCCCCGGCGAGGCCAGACGGAAGCGGCGCGCCGCGGCTTCCGCCGTCACCGGCGCCTGCCCGCCTGCTGGCTGCGCCTCCTCCACGGGGCACAACCTACGCCGGGACCGTCCCGGGAACGTTACCGCTCAGCACGGAATCCCCAGGCCGGGCCAACATCACCAACTGGGCGTGACGCGACCATCCTTTGACATGCCACCACCGGCGCGGACGAGACGCAGAGTGACGCCACACAGCCCGCGCCGCAACCCCGTAACCGCCAATCACACTCACGGCCGCCGGCCGCCAGTGAGAGCGCGCAGTTGTCCCACGATGCCGCCCAGAATGTCGTCGTTGTGACAACGACGACAAACGCAGGCGGCGGGGGGGGTCTGCGCGGGCGACCGAGACACGAAGCGGGGTGGCAGACTGCTAGTGACGCAGCCGACCGCCCAGCCGGAGGACAACGGTGTCCGACCGATCGCCCCGATTCCGTTCCGTTCTGAATCAGTTCGCCCCGTACAAGCCCGGCCGCCGGGTGGCCAACGCTCAGGGCCAGTCATTCAAGCTCGCCTCGAACGAGTCCCCGTTCGGGCCGCTGCCCTCGGTGGCGAAGGCCATCACCGCGGCGGCCACCGAGGTCAACTGGTATCCGGACAACACCGCCGCGGCGCTGACCGAGGCGATCGCGCGCCGGTACGGCGTCCCGGCCGCGCACATCGCGCTGGGCTGCGGCTCGGTCGGCGTGGCGCAGCAACTGCTGGCGGCGGCGGCCGAGCCGGGCACCGAGGTGCTGTACGCGTGGCGGTCGTTCGAGGCTTACCCGATCCTGGTCCCGCTCACCGGCGCTACCGACGTGCGGGTGCCGCTGCGGGACGAGACACACGACCTGGCCGCCATGGCCGCCGCGATCACGCCGCGGACCCGGGTGATCTTCGTGTGCAACCCGAACAACCCGACCGGCACGGTCGTCCGCACCGGTGAGCTGGCCGAGTTCCTCGGCCAGGTGCCGCCGGACTGCCTGGTGGTACTGGACGAGGCCTACGCGGACTATGTCAGGGACCCCGGCGTGCCCGACGGTATCGACCTGTACCGCGATCACCCGAACCTCGCGGTGCTGCGCACCTTCTCCAAGGCCCACGGCCTGGCCGGGCTGCGGGTCGGCTTCCTCATCGGCCAGGAACCGGTGGCCGCCGCGGTGCGCACCACCATGCTCCCGTTCAGCGTCAACTCGCTCGCCCAGACCGCCGCGGTCGCCTCGCTCGCGGCCGAGGACGAACTGCACGAGCGGGTGGACCTCGCGGTGAAGGAGCGGGCCAGGGTACGCGACGACCTGCTGGCCCAGGGCTGGACGGTGCCGCCGACCGAGGCCAACTTCGTCTGGCTCCGGCTGGGCGACGACACCCAGGACTTCGCCGCCGCGTGCGCGGACGCCGGGATCAGCATCCGGCCGTTCGGCGACGAGGGCGCGCGTATCTCGATGGGGACGCCGGAGGCCGACGACGCCTTCCTCGCCGTCGCCAGGGCCTACCCACGGCGGCACTGACCACGGCAACCGCGCGTCCCGGCCCGCGCGCCCGGCCCGCCCACGCCCCGGGCGGGCTCAGCCGGGGCCGGTGCCCAGTTTCTCGGTCACCAGGCGGTAGAGCTGGCGCGGCCGCCCCGGCTGCGGAATCCGGTTCGGCGGCAGTGGCCAGGCCAGGCCCTCCTCCGCGAGGGTGCGCAGCAGCCTGCGGGCCGTGCGCGAGGTCACGCCGAGCAGGCGGCCCGCGGTCTCGGCGTCGACCACGAGCGGCCCGGAGTCCCCCGGCAGCTGGTCGGTCAGCCGCGACAGCGTCGCCATGCCGCGGGGGTTGCCGGCCCGGACCCCCACGGGCTCGCGGGGCCAGGGCACCAGCGCGTGCCCCTCACGGTCGAGGGCGAACCCGCGGGCGTCCGGATCGGCGTGGCCGCGGGCCAGCGCCGCGCGGGCGTGCGCCTCGGCGTCCTGCGCGGTCAGGCCGAGGCCCACGCCCACTTCCAGCACGATGCCGAGTTCCGCGCGGGCGCGCTCGGCGAACGGCGGGACGCGGAAGCCGTCGGTGGCGCCGGACAGCGAGCCGCGGGTCGCGGTGACCAGGAAGCTGTCCTCGCCTGCCGGGCTGAGCGTGGCCTTGATCCGCTGCGCCTCCTGGAGCAGCAGGCGGTGCACGATGAGCCGCAGTTCCTCGCGCGGCTGCCGGGGGGATGACCGGCGCGAGGTCTCCCTGAGCGCGGGCACCTCGACCACCGCGACGGCCAGTTGCGCGTCCTCCAGCCGGCGCTGGGTCCCCAGCAGCGTGGCCGTCCGCAGCGCCGAGTCGATCGCGCTGCGGGTCGGCTGCACGACCAGGACCGGGACGTCCAGGGCGGTCAGCCGCTGCGCCACCGATTCCATGCAGGTGACGGCGATCGCGGTCTCGTGGCGCCGCCAGAGGCGCTCGTGGAACGCGGCGAGCGCCGCGGCGCCGCCCGGTTCCTCGCGGACGTGCACGTCGCCGCTGGCCAGGCCGAGGTCGGCGAACGCGTCCTCGACCTCCGCCCGGCTCAGCACGTCCACGCTGAGCCTGGACAGGTCGTAGTCGCCCTTCCTGGCGGCCCGCAGCAGGGCCGCATACAGGGCGCTGCCGCCGAGCGGGACACAGGTCGCGGGGCTGCGCAGCACGCCCGCCTGCCGGCGTAGGTGCAGGCGACCCGGCTGGCGAACAGCCAGACGTCGATGCCGGGACCGAGCCGCAGCACCTTGTCGCCGGCCTCCTGCTCGGTGCGGTACGCGACGGCGACCAATCGCCTGGCCAGGGCGGGCGCGGTGGCATACCCGTTCTCGCCGGCCCGGGTGCCGCCCCGGCCGGGTCAGTGGCCGGGGCGGGCATGGCCGTGCCGGACAGCATGATCCGCTCGACGAGATCATGGGAGCCCACCACCCCGATGGTGAGTTCCAGCGCGGCCTGACGCTGCCCGTTGGTCATGCGCCAGTCGTAACCCACCCCGGCCACTACTGACTAGGGGATTGGGCTAATTGCGCGTGAAGTGCAGGCGACCGGCGGCAGAGTTACCGGGTCACGCCGGTCCTGCTCAGCCGCTTTCTTCCACGTTCAGGTCGGCCCCCAGGGCGGACAGCCGCCCGGCGACGTCCGCGTGCCCGCGGTCGATCAGGTAGCCGGGAGCGACGACGGTCTCCCCCTCGGCGGCGAGACCGGCGAGGATCAGCGCGATGCCGGTGCGCAGGTCATGCGCCTCGACCTTGGTGCCCTTCAGCGTGCACGGGCCGTGCACGATCACCTTGTCCCCGTCCACCTCGACCTTCGCGCCCATCTTGATGAGCTCCCCGGCGAGGGTGTAGCGCCCGTCGTAGATGGTCTCCCTGATGTAGCTCGGGCCCTCGGCCAGGCTGCTCAGCGCCATGATGGGCGACTGCAGGTCGGTCGCGAAGCCCGGGTAGGGGCTGGTGATCACGTTGATCGGCCGCAGCGCGCGCTCGCGCCGCACCTGGATCACCGCGCCGCTGGCGGCGAACTCCACGCCCATCTGCTCCAGCTTCCACCGGACCACGCCGAAGTGCTCCAGGTTGGCCCCGACCAGGCTCAGCTCACCGCCGGTGATGGCGGCCGCCATCGCGAACACCCCGGCGTCGATCCGGTCGGCCATCACCGCGTGCTCGGTCGCGCTGAGCTCGCTGACCCCCCGGACCTTGATGAACCCGGTGCCGCCGCCGCTGATCTGCGCGCCCATCTTGGTCAGGAACGCGATGACATCGAGCACCTCGGGCTCGAGCGCGGTGTTGTCGATGACCGTGGTGCCCGGGGACAGCGAGGCAGCCATGATCAGGTTCTCGGTGCCGGTGTGCGACGGCGTGTCCAGGTACAGGTGCGCGCCGCGCATCTTGCCGGCCTTGATGTAGATCTTGTCGCCGCTGCTGTCCACGGTGGCGCCCAGGCGGGCGAAGCCGCGGTAATGGAAGTCAAGGTTGCGGCTGCCGAGGTTGCAGCCGCCGACGCCCTCGATGACGGCTTCCCCCAGCCGGTGCAGCAGCGCGGGCACGAACAGCACAGAACCGCGGAACCGCCGTGCGATATCCGCGGGCAGGACCGGGCTGGTCAGCTGCGATGCGTCCACCACGAGGGTGCGCTCCGCCTCGTGGAACTTGACCACGGCCCCGACGGCCTGGGCGAGCTCGATCGCCCGGCGGACGTCCTCGATCGGCGGCACGTTCCGCAGCACCGTGCGGCCCTCGGACGCGAGCAGCGAGGCGGCGATCATCTTGAGCGCGGCGTTCTTGGCGCCCTGCACGAAGACGGTCCCGCGCAGCGGTTCGCCGCCTTGACGCGATAGCACGTCTCGGGTCCAACGGTCACGGACACGCTGCTCCTTGGCTGCATATTGGGCCGACCGACGGCCGGATGGTGTACCGGGCAGTCCCGCCGGGCCGCCCGCTAGCTGTCCCGGAGACGGGACGGCCTCGTGTCGCGCGGTGTCCAGTATCCCACCGGCTTTGGGGTCTGCGGGTCATTGCGGGCATCCCGGGCTCGGCGGCATGCGCCGCCCGGCAGCCCGTCTCGGTTCCAGCCACGGCCCAATCTGCGAGCTTCCCCCGCTCCCGCTCCCTATTGTGCCAGGTGAGGCGAGGTGTGTACCGGCAGTTGGCCCGATGGTCAGGTGAGGTCGGCCAGCCGGGCGAAGACCGGGCCGAGCCGTGCGACGTAGCGTTCCGCACGGAAAACCTCGTCCAGGCGGGCCTCGTCGAGCGCATGCCCGGCCTGCCGCGGCCTCCTTGCGCAGCGCCTCCCGGAAGCTGGCGCCGGTGTCCCAGCGTGCCATGGCGGCGGCCTGGACCAGCGCGTATGCGTCCTCCCTGGACATCCCGGCGGCGACCAGGTCCAGCAGCACGCTGGAGGTGTAGATCAGGCCGCCGGTGGACTCCAGGTTCGCCCGCATCCTGGCCGCGTCCACCGTCAGCCCGGCGATGAGGCCGGTGGTCAGGTGCAGCAGGTAGTCGGTCGCGCCGGCGGCGTCGGGCAGCGCCACCCGTTCCACGCTGGAATGAGAAATGTCACGTTCGTGCCAGAGCGCCATGCCCTCCATGACCGGGGTCACGTACCCGCGGACCACCCGGGCCAGGCCGCAGATCCGCTCGGAGCGGATCGGGTTCCGCTTGTGCGGCATCGACGAGGAACCCTTCTGGCCGGCCGAGAACGCCTCCGCCAGCTCGCGCGACCTCGGTCCGCTGCCCGTGCCGCACCTCCAGGGCGATCGCCTCGCAGGCGGTGGCCAGCATGGCCAGCACGCACACCCATTCGGCGATGCCGTCGCGGAACACCACCTGGGTGGACACCTCGGCCGGCCGCAGGCCCAGCTGGGGCAGTACCCGGGCCTCGATCGCCGGATCGATGTTGGAGTAGGTGCCGACCGGCCCGGACAGCTTGCCCACCGCGACCGCCGTCCCTGGCCCGCCGCAGCCGGTCCCGGCACCGCGCCACCGCGAACGCGAAGTCCGCGACCCGGTGCCCCCAGACATCCGGCTCGGCGTGGATCCCGTGCGTCCGCCCGGCCCGGAGCGTGTGCTGGTGCGCGAGCCCGTGCTCCCGCAGCGCCGCGACGAGGGCCGTGGCGCCGGTGATCAGCAGGTCGGTGGCCTCGGTGAGGGTCACCGCCAGCGCCGTGTCCAGCAGGTCCGAGGACGTCATGCCGAAGTGCACGAACGCGGCCGCCGACCGCGGGACCGTGTTGTCCGCCCAGGCGGTGAGGAACGCGATCACGTCGTGGTCGGTGACCGCCTCCGCCGCGGCCACCGCCTCGGGCGTGGGCGGCGGCGCGGCGCGCACCGGGGCGACCGCCGCCGCGGGCACGGTGCCGGCGCTCGCGTGCGCTTCGAGCACCAGGGTCTCCACCCGGCACCACACCTCGTACTTGTGCTCCTGGCTCCAGATGCGCCCCATTTCGGGCAGCGTGTAACGCTCGATCACAGGCCCATTCTCCCCTACCCGGCCGGCCGCGGCCCGGGCCCGCGCGCTCACCCGGTGCTCCGCGCCGAGCATCGCCACGATCCCGGCGAGCAGCACCGCGAGCTGGGCGTCGGCCGAGACGGCCGCGCCCAGCGCGGCCGTGGCCACGGCGAAGGCGGCGCCGGCCAGCCGCAGCGCGATAGGCCCGATCCGCAGCGCCCGGCGGAACCAGGCGGTGCCAGCCAGGAACAGCGCGGCACCGCCCGCAATGGCGACGGCCTGGTCCGGATGCGGCTGTGTCGGGTTGCCGATGGTCAGCGTAACGCCCCGGCGGCCAGCGTCACCACGCCGAGCAGGATCGGGATATGGGCGTAGTAGGTGGCCAGCGCCAGGCTGGCCCGCTGCGACCGGTCCGTGGCCGCCATGGCCCGCTCGGCCCGCTCGTCGTCGCCGTCGCCGAAGTAGGTCCACCACAGCGCGGCGGACACGGCCAGGCCCAGGACGGCGGCCAGGGCAACCTGGAACGTGACGCCCGCCGGGGCGGCCCCGATGCCGACCGCCGCGACCGACTCGCCGAGCGCCACGATGACCAGGGCCCCGGTCCGTTCGGCGTAGTGGGCGGGCTGGATGTCGAACCGGCCACCGGGGTGAGCGATCAGCGGGGACAGCCACTGGGCGGCAACCGCCACCGCCCACAGCAGATAGGCGGCCGGCACCGGGGTGAACCCGGCCCCGATCACCAGCAGCGCCGAGGTGACGTTGAACGGCGTGACCCGGACGATGTTCCGGTTGACCCGGTAGAACAGCGCAGAGTGCACGCTGACCACGAGCAGGTAGCCAAGGCCAAGGGCGACCCGGTCGCCGGTGTCTCCCGGGCCGAACCCGTGCGGGATCGCCAGGCCGCAGACCAGGAAACCGGCCATCCCGACGAGCAGCAGCAGCCGTTCCGGGGTGCGCACCGGGGCCCGGGCGTTGGTCAGCCAGCTATATCCGCCGTACATCCACCACAGCACGCCGAACACCAGCAGCACCTCGAGCGCACCGCTGGGGGTGAAGTGGTGTTCAAGCAGCGAGGCGAGCTGGGTGAGGGTGAACGCGAAGACCAGGTCGAAGAACAGCTCCAGGGTGGTCACCCGCAACGGCACGTCAGCGGGGTCCGTGGTCGCTGGGGTCAACGGGTCCTGCGGGGCGGCGGCGGGCTCGGGCGGGCCGGATTCCGGGCTGGCGGGGCTGCGGGTGCGATCCGGACCCGGGCTGGCCGCGCCGGGTTCCGGGCCGGTCATGCCGGGCTGGGCGCGGTCCGGGCGGCGTCGGCGGCGATGTCACGGCGGAACCAGCCGCCCCGCATCCGGATCCGCTCCGCGGCCTGCGTACGCCACGGCACGCGCGGCCCGCAGGTCCGCACCCGTGCCGACGACGTTGAGCACCCTGCCCCCGGTGCTCACCAGCCGCCCGCCCCGGTCGGTGCCCGTGCCCGCGTGCAGCACATAGGCCCCGGGCACTCGTTCGGCATCATCGATACCTTCAATGACGTCGGCGGTCAGCGGCGAGACCGGGTAGCCCGCCGGCCGCGACCACCACCGTGACCGCGGCGCCTGGCGCCCAGTCCAGCGGGCCGGCGCCGGACAGCGAGCCGGAAGCGGCCGCGGCCAGCGGCCCGGACAGCGGGCTGGCGAGCCGGTCGAGCACCACCTGGGTCTCCGGGTCGCCGAACCTGGCGTTGAACTCGACCACCCGCGGCCCGCGGCTGGTCAGCGCGAGGCCCGGCGTACAGCAGGCCGCGGTACGGGGTGCCGCGGCGGCGCATTTCGCTCGACCGCGGGCGGTGATGACCGCATCCATCAGTTCGCCGGTCAGCCCGGCCGGCGCCCAGGGCAGCGGGGCGTAGGCGCCCATGCCGCCGGTGTTCGGCCCCTGATCGCCGTCCCGCGCCCGCTTGAAGTCCTGCGCGGGCAGCAACGGCACCGCGCATGGCGCCGTCGGCGAGCGCGAACAGCGACACCTCGGGCCCGTCGAGGAACTCCTCGACAACGACCTTGCCCGCGGCCCGGGCGTGCGCGAGCGCAGCGGCCAGGTCGCCGGTCACCACGACGCCCTTGCCGCCCGCGAGCCCGTCCGCCTTGACCACGTACGGCGGCCCGAACTCGCTCCAGCGCCGCGGCCACCTCCGCCTCGGTCGCGCAGGTCGTGCGCCGCGGCGGTCGGGATCCCGCGCGGCGGTCATGACCTGCTTCGCGAACGACTTCGAGCCCTCGATCATGGCGGCCCGGCGGCTGGGCCCGAAACAGCTCAGCCCGGCGCCGCGCAGCGCGTCGCCGAGCCCCGCGACCAGCGGCGCCTCCGGGCCGACGATCGACAAGCGCCGGAGCCAGCGACCGGGCCAGGTCCGTCACCGCGCCGATGTCGGCGAGATCGGCCGGGTGGACCTCGGCCAGTGCGGCGATGCCCGGGTTGCCCGGCGCCGCGTGCAGGCCGGTCACGCCGGGATCGGCGGCGAGCGCCCGCGCCAGCGCGTGCTCACGGCCACCGGAGCCGAGGAGGAGGACTCGCACGCGGCGAGCCTACCTGCCCCCGTAGCGAGCCCGGCGCGCGGCCGCCGCTGCAGCAGCGGCTGCTGGAGCGTCTGATCGCGGCGCGGGCCGGTGCCGACCGCTGCCACCGGGGCGCCGATCATCTCCTCCAGCGCCCGCACGTACTGCTGCGCGTTGCGGGGCAGGTCGGCGAACTCCCTGGCCTTCGACAGGTCCTCCCACCAGCCGTCGAGGTACTCGATACACCGGCACCGCGTGGTGGAACTCGGTCTGCGTCATCGGCATCTCGGTGTGCCTGGTGCCGTCCACGTCGTAGGCGACGCAGACCGGCACCTTGTCCAGCCCGGACAGGACATCCAGCTTGGTGATGAAGAAGTCGGTGACACCGTTGACCCGCGCGGCGTACCGGGCGATCACGGCGTCGAACCAGCCGCAGCGCGCGGGCCCGGCCGGTGGTCACCCCGTACTCCCCGCCGGCCTTGCGCAGCCACTCGCCCTGGTCGCCGTCCAGTTCGGTGGGGAACGGCCCGGCGCCCACCCGCGTCGTGTACGCCTTGACGATGCCGATGACCGTGGTGATCCGGGTCGGCCCGATCCCCGAGCCCGCGCAGGCACCGCCCGCGGCCGGGGACGAAGAGGTCACGAACGGGTAGGTGCCGTGGTCCACGTCGAGCAGGGTCGCCTGGGCCCCCTCCAGCAGCACGGACTTGCCCTCGTCCAGGGCCCGGTTGAGCACCAGCACCGTGTCCGCCACATAGCGGCGCAGCTTCTCCCCGTATGCCACGTACTCCGCCGCGACCGCGCCCGCGTCGATGCCCCTGCGGTTGTAGACCTTGGTGAGCACCTGGTTCTTCTCCATGCAGCGCCAGGTCCAGTTTCTGCCGCAGGATGCCGGGGTCGAGCAGGTCCTGCACGCGGATGCCGGTCCTGCGCCACCTTGTCGCGCGTAGGCCGGCCCGATGCCGCGCCCGGTGGTGCCGATCCTGGCGTTGCCGAGGTAGCGCTCGGTCACCCGGTCCAGCGCCCGGTGGTGCGGCATGATCAGGTGCGCGCTGGCCGAGATCAGCAGGCGGTCGCAGGAGACGCCGCGGGCCGCCAGGCCGTCGATCTCGCCGAACAGCACCTCCGGGTCGATCACCACGCCGTTCCCGATCACCGGCGTCACGCTGGGGGACAGCACGCCGGAGGGCAGCAGGTGCAGCGCGTAGCTCTCCTCGCCGATGACCACCGTGTGCCCGGCGTTGTTGCCGCCCTGGTACCTGACGACGAAGTCCACGCGGTCCCCGAGCAGATCGGTCGCCTTGCCCTTGCCCTCGTCACCCCACTGGGCGCCCACCAGCACGATGGCCGGCATGTGACCAGCCCCTTCCCGGTGTTGAGGCCGCGGCTCCCGGGATCCCGCAGCGAGATGCGAGGGTACTCCAGGAGCCTGGGTGATCAGTCGCCGTTCAGTGCCGCGGCGGCCTGCGGGCTGGAGTCGGCGAGGAAGGCACGGCAGCGCTCGGCCTCGTCCTGCTCGCCGATCGCGGCCGCGGCCCGGCCCAGCGCGTGCAGGGACCGCAGGAAGCCCCGGTTCGGCTCGTGCTCCCACGGGACCGGCCCGTGGCCCTTCCAGCCGGCCCGGCGCAACTGGTCCAGGCCGCGGTGGTAGCCGGTCCGGGCGATACGCGTACGACGCCACCGGCTCGCCGCGGTCCATCGCCGCGTCGGCGAGTGCCGCCCAGGCGGCCAGGCAGGCGGGGTGCGCGGCGGCGACGGCGGTGGGGTCGGCGCCCGTACTCCAGTTCGGCGGCGGCCGGATCCTCGGGCAGGTAGGTGGCCGGCGGCCCGGCGAACAGATTCTGATGTTCCATGGCACCCATCCTGCCCGGTCGCCGCGGCCCGCCCGCAAGCGCCGCCGCGGCGCTGTCAGGTCAGCCGCTTGCCCGCCGACATGAGGTCCTCGCAGGCGTGCTGCACCCGGGCGGCCATGCCCGCCTCGGCGGCCTTGCCCCAGGCCCGCGGGTCGTAGGCCTTCTTGTCTGCCCACCTCGCCGTCCACCTTGAGCACGCCGTCGTAGTTGGTGAACATGTGCGCCGCGACCGGCCGGGTGAACGCGTACTGGGTGTCGGTGTCCACGTTCATCTTCACCACGCCGTAGCCGATCGCCTCGCGGATCTCCTCCAGCGCCGACCCGGACCCGCCGTGGAACACCAGGTCGAACGGCTTGTCCTTGCCGTACTTCGCGCCGACCGCGTCCTGGATCTCCTTGAGCACGGCGGGCCGCAGCGACACGTGGCCGGGCTTGTAGACCCCGTGCACGTTGCCGAACGTCGCGGCCAGGATGTACCGGCCCCGCTCGCCGAGGCCCACGGCCTCCGCGGTGGCGAGCGCGTCCGCCGGGGTGCTGTACAGCTTCTCGTTGATCTCCCCGACGACGCCGTCTTCCTCACCGCCGACCACGCCGATCTCCATCTCCATGATCACGTGGGCCTTGGTGCACTCGTCGAGCAGTTCCGACGCGATGGCCAGGTTCTCGGCCAGTGGCACCGCCGAGCCGTCCCACATGTGCGAGCCGAACAGCGGGTCCTCGCCGCGCGCCACCCGCTCCTGGGACAGCTTCACCAGCGGGCGCATGTAGGCGTCGAGCTTGTCCTCGGGGCAGTGGTCGGTGTGCAGCGCCACGTGCATCGGGTAGCTGTCCGCCACCGACCGGGCGAAGTGCGCCAGCGCGATCGGCGCCGGTGACCATGTCCTTGACGGCCGCGCCGGACAGGTAATCGGCGCCGCCGGTGGACACCTGGATGATCCCGTCGCTCTCCGCGTCGGCGAACCCGTGCAGCGCGGCGTTGAGCGTCTGGCTCGACGTCACGTTGATCGCCGGGTAGGCGAAGCCGTGCTCCTTGGCCCGGTCGAGCATCTGGGCGTAGATCTCCGGCGTCGCGATAGGCATGACGATCAGCTCCCGTCTGGTGACCAGAGTCCAGTATCCACTGGCCCGGCGCGCCGCGGCCCGGCCGGGCGGGCCAGGGCCGCTGGCCGCCGGCACCCGAACTAACGTTTATCCCACGAAGATGGCACCGGCCGGCAATGGCGGCCATAGCACGGCCCGGTACCTGGTACAACAGTGCCCATGGAGAGCTTTATCATCCACGCCGGCTACGCGGCGGTGTTCCTCTTCGGCTTCCTTGAGGCCTGCTGCGTACCGATCCCGTCGGAGATCACCTTCGGCTACGCGGGTGTGCTGGCCGGCGAGGGCCAGCTCAACATCGTCGCGATCATCATCATCGGGACGATCGCGGAACTGCTGGGCTCGCTGGTCTCCTACGGTATCGGCCGGGTGGGTGAGCGTCCCCTGGTGACGAAGTTCGGCCGCTACCTGCTGGTCACGCAGGCGGACATCGACCGCGCGGAACGGTTCCTGGCCGGCCGCGGGGCGTGGGCGATCCCGGTGGGCCGCGCGCTGCCGGTGGTGCGCACGTTCATCTCCATCGTGGCGGGCTTCTGTCGAGGTGCCGCTGCTGATGTTCGCCCTGCTGAGCCTGCTCGGCACGGCCATCTGGGTCACCGTGATCTCGCTGCTCGGCTACGCGGTCGGCACCCAGTGGAAGAGCATCGAGAAGGCCATCTCGCTCGCCGGGTACGCCATCGCCGCGGTCGCCGTGATCGGCATCGTCGCCTTCATCTGGCACCGGCTGCGCGTGGTCCGCCGGGAGCAGGCCGCCGGGACGGCCGACTACGGGGGGCATCAGCCCAAGCACAGGTCCCCGATGCCGTAGGCGGCACGGAACTCCAGCCCGCGCGCGGCCACCGCGGCCCGGGCACCGCGGTCCACCAGCACCGCCACCCCGGCCACCTCGGCGCCCGCGTCCCGCAACGCGTCGACCGCGGTCAGTACCGAGGCGCCGGTGGTCGAGGTGTCCTCCACCGCGAGCACCCGGCGCCCGGCGACGTCGGGGCCTTCGATCCGCCGCTGCAGCCCGTGTGTCTTTTCCGACTTTCCGCACCACGAACGCATCTAGATTTCGGCCCGTTACGCTCGCCGCGTGCATCATCGCCGCCGCAACCGGGTCTGCCCCCAGGGTCAGGCCCCCGACGGCGTCGTAGTCGAGGTCGGCTGTCACGGCGAGCATGACCCGGCCCGCCAGGCCGGCGCTGGCACCGCTGAGCAGCACCCGCCGCAGGTCGATGTACCAGTCCGCGTGCTGCCCCGAAGACAGCACGAAGTCCCCGCGGAGCACGGCCTTGTCGTTGATCACTTGCAGGAGTTCATCGCGGTCGGTCACGGTCCGCAGCGTAGCCGGGGTGCGGCGGGGACCGCGCTGTGGCTAGCCGAGCCCGGCGAGGACCGCGCGCTCCTGATCCGGGTCCAGGCCGAGTTCCAGCAGCCCGTGCGGGGCGAGCACCTGGCCCGTCGCGGCCTCGTGCTTCAGCCAGCAGCCAGGTGTCGTGCACGGTGTCGCTGAGCGGCCGGTACCGCATGCCGGTGCGCATCGCCCGGTCACCAGGGACCGTCCCAGATGTGGGCAAGCTCGGGGATGTCCGGCGCCCACATCGGCAGCTCGGTCCACGGGGTCACCCCGGCGTCGAGCAGGTCGCGGTCGGCCACCCAGCGGAGTTCGGCGTGCGGGCTGCCGTCGGCGCTGGCCAGCCGCGCGCAGCTCGGTCAGCAGCGCGCCGAACGTGGTGCCCTCCTGGCCCGGGCACGTTGACGGTCGTCGGGCAGGCCGCGCCGGGTGTTGTCGACCACCCAGGCCGCCAGGTCCCGGACGTCGGTCATCCGGACCGGCTTGTCCGGGCCGCCGGGCGCGAGCACCGTCCCGCCCCGGGCGAGGCGTGCCAGCCACCAGGTGGTCCACTGGACGTTCTCGTGCGGCCCGACGATCAGGCCGGGCCGGACGATCAGGCACCGGCCCGGGAAGGCGGCGCGACCGCGCGCTCGGAGCCGGCCTTGAGCTGGCCGTACCCGAGCCTGTCCACGGTGCCGGTGGCGTCGGCCGGGACAGTCGAGGACCGGCGAGTCCTCGGTGGCGGCTCCCGCGGGTAGTCCGGCGTACACCGAGAAGGTGGAGATGTAGGTGTAGTGCTGCGGCCGGTCGGCCAGGATCCGCGGCCGACGCGGCCACGTGCGCGGGCGCGAGCACGGAGGTGTCGATCACCGCGTCCCATTCGCCGCTGCGCGAGCTGCCGCAGGTCGCTCGGGATTGGTCCGGTCGCCGGTCAGTGCCTCGGCACCCGGCCGGTGATGGCCGACTGAGCCCGCGGGAGAAGGTCGTCACGTCGTAGCCACGGCTGCACGCGTCGTCCACGATCGCCCGTCCGAGGAAGTGTGTTCCGCCGAGCACAAGCAGTCGCATAATCACCAATCCTGCCCGGCCGCCGGTCCACGGCCGCGATGCCTTCGCCGTCCCACTGGCGGTATCCTCCGCCCAGAGCACAACGGCTCGTGACCTGAGCACGAGGGCATCGTGACACGGCGCACGGCCGCGACTGTGCGCGATCCATCACGGAGGCGGCTGTGCCGCTGGTAACGTCTCGCCTGGACGGAAGGGCGGTGTCGCGTGGATCGCTGCGCGTTGTTCGTGGACGCGGGCTACGTGCTAGGAGATGGCGCGATGGCCGTCCACGGAACCCGCAACCGGGAGTCCGTTTCCTGGAACTATGCCGGGGTACTCGGCGTCCTGCGGAACGTGGCACGTGATCGGACCGGCCTGCCGCTGCTGCGCTGCTACTGGTACGAGGCCACCGTCGAGGGCCGCCGCGCGTCCGACCACGAGATCCTCGCCGACCTGCCCGGCGTGAAGCTGCGGCTCGGCAAGATGAAGCCCGGCCGCCGCGAGGGCGTCGAAAGCGAGATCCACCGCGACCTGACCACGCTCGCCCGTAACCGGGCGATCAGCGACGCGCTCGTGGTGAGCGCCGAAGAGGACCTCGCGCAGGTGATCGCCGACGTGCAGGATCTCGGCCTGCGGGTGATCCTGGTGCACATCGCCGTGCCCGGCGCCTGGACCGTCCGCCGCCGCGCTCCGCCAGGAATGCGACGACGTCGTCGAGATAAGCGAGGCCCATCTGCGGCCGGCGGTGGAGCTCGTCGTCGGGGCGGAGCCGGTCAGCGAGGACGACCGGCACCCCGTCGCCGCCTACGCGAGCCGCGCGCCCGCCAACGGGCACGGCCCGACGGGCGCGCGGGCCGCACCGGCAGGCGCTGCCGGTCGGCTCGCACGCCGCCCCGCCAGCGATCTACACCGGCCCGGTGATCGCCGAGTACCAGCGGGCGGCGCAGCCCGCGAACGGCCACCGGCCGCCGCGGCCAGCGCCTCCGGCCCGGCAGCCGCCGGGAACCACAGCCTCACCGCCCCGCCCGGTGCCCAGCCGGGCCAGCCGGGCCTGCCGCCGGGCCAGGCGGGCCAGCCGGGCCTGCCGCCGGGCCACCGCCCGGCAGGGCCGGTGAGCCAGCCGGGCGCCCCGGGCTCGCCGTCCGCACTTTCCGGCCCGCCCGCGCCGCACAGCCACGCCGCCGCGCCGGGGCAGCACGCCGCCGTCCCCGGGCAGCATGCCCCGCCGGGCCAGCACCCCGGCCAGCACGCCGCGCCGGGCCAGCCGATGATGCCGCCGGCCCGCCAGCGCCGGGCCACGCCCCGGCCCACATGTCCGGGCCGCTGACCGCCCCGGCCCCGGCCGCGCCGCCGCCGCGCGCCCTCGCGCTGGCGGGCAGCACGCCGGCCCGCTGTCGCCGCATGCCGATTCCGGTCCCGCGGTCGGCCAGCATTCCCAGCATGCGCCGCCCGCCCCGCAGTTCGCCCCCGGCCAGCCCATGCCCGGATCGCCCATGCCCGGATCGGCCATGCCCGGCTCGGACATCCCAGGCCAGCCCATGTACGGTCAGCCCATGCCGGGCCAGCCCATGCCCGGCTCGGACATCCCAGGCCAGCCCATGTCCGGGCAGGCCATGCCGGGCCAGCCCATACACAGCCAGCCCATGTCCGGGCCAGGCGACGCCGGGCCAGCCGATGCCGGGCCAGCCCATGTCCGGGCCGGCCATGCCGGGCCAGCCGATGCCGGGTCAGCCCATGTCCGGACAGCCCGGGGCCCCGGCCGTGGCGCAGGGGTTCCCGGCGCCCGCAGGCCTGCCCGGCCCCCAGGCTCCGCCATCGCGGCAGGGCATGCCCACCTACCAGGCGGCCCCCCCGCCGCCGCCTCCCGCGCCGCCCCCGGCAGCACTCGCCCCGTCGGCCGCGCCGCCCGGATTTACCGGCCGGCCAGCGGATGGAGCGGCCGGGCAGGCCCCGGCCGGCGTCAGGCCGCCTACGGCGGGCGCCCCTCCGGGCCCGGCCATGAGTGCGCCGCCCGGCGCGGTCCCGCACGGCGCTCCGGCCGGGGTTCCGGTCGGCGGGGTTCCGGTCGCGGGCGTTCCGCCCGGTCAGCAGGCCCGCGGTGTGCCGGGTGGATACCCGGCGGTGCTGCCCGGCCGGCCGTCCGCCGGGCCCGCAGCGCCGCGCCAGGCAGCTCCCTGCGCCGGGCCAGCCCGGCGGGGCACTGCCCGGACCGTATGTCCCGCCGCAGGGCCCGCACAGCGGCCCGCAGCCTGCCGCGCAGCACGCACTGGTGCCGCAGCCGGTGGCGGTGTCGCTGGCCGACGCGGTGCAGGCGGCGCACGGTGAGGGGTTCAACTTCGGCCAGGTCGTTGCGCGGGACGCGCCGGCGCTCTGGCTGGAGGCCGTGCTCGCCCGCAAGCCGCGGATGCCGTCCGACCTCGAAGCCAGGCTGCTGCAGGACTCCTCGCTGCCGATCGACTCGCTGCTGCACGACGAGGTGCGGCACGCCCTGCGGCGCGGTTTCTGGGACGCGCTGGAAAGGGTCCGTCATTGACCCGGTCCGCCGCGGCCTTGACGATGCGCAACGACGATCCTCCCGGTCAGATTCGGGACGGCATGACCAATACTTCCGGGCAGGGGTGCGAATGCCGCTGATTTGCCGCCGATGGACCCGCCCAGCGCGTTGCTGGGGTCTTCAGATGGGTACGTCCCTACCGTGGTTGCCCTGAGCCCAGAAACGTTCGACGCGATCGAGTTCGATGCCGCCTGCAGTGGCGAGCACCGGGCTGCGGCGCAAGAGATGACCAGGCTTGCCGATACCGGCACGCAGACTGCGGCAATGCCCAGGTCCGAGGCCTACATCCGGGCCGGCGAGCAATGGCTGCTCGCCGACGACCCGGCCGCGGCGGTGAACGGCTTCATGCGCGCGATCGCCGACGGCGGTCCGGCCTCGGTGGACCCGCGGATACCGCTGGCCCGCGCCCTGTTCCAGCTGGGCCGCAGCGCCGAGGCGGACGCCTACGTCAGCGCGCTCGGCGCGGAGGCGCCACGGGACGCGCGGATGTGCGATCTGCTGGCGGAGCTGCTGGTCGAGCAGTCCGACCTGGAGGGTGCGCTCGGCTGGGCCACCGCGGGCGTCGAACTGTGCCTCGGCCGGACCCCGGCCGGCCCCGGTCGGGCAGGGCGGCGACGTGACCATGACCGGGCCCCTCACCCACGTGCCCGGTGACGTGAACGAACTCCGGCTGCTGCTGAGCCTGCGGTTCCGGATCCGCAACGACCTCGGCCTGCCCGAGGACGACTACGACCGGCTGCTGGACACCCATTCCGGAACGTAGCAAGCCGGTCCTGCCGGTGCAGCGGCCCGGCCGCCGGGGCCGCCGGGCCGGCAGCTTACCCGGCGAAGGGCGCCGGGTCAGGCGCTGGCCGATGCCGCGGGCTGGCGGTGTCCCGCCGGTGACCGTCGAGCTCGTCGGCGGCTGCATCCCGGTCCACCAGCACCGTGTCGCCGTCCAGATGCCGCCCGCGAGCAGCGCCCTGGCGAGCTGGTCGCCGATGGCGGACTGGACCAGCCTGCGCAGCGGCCGCGCGCCGTAGACCGGGTCGAACCCCGTCAGGGCCAGCCACTCCCGCGCCGCCGGGGTGACGTGCAGCGTGAGCCGCCGCTCGGCAAGCCGCCGGGCCAGCGCGGCCACCTGCAGGTCCACGATCTTCGCGAGGTCCTCGGTGGTCAGCGGGTCGAACAGGATGACGTCGTCCAGCCGGTTCAGGAACTCCGGCTTGAAGGTCGCCCGGACCACGGCCATCACGGTGGCCCGTTTCGCGTCCTCGTCCAGGGACTGGTTCGCGATCTCCGCCGACCCGAGGTTCGAGGTGAGGATCAGGATCGTGTTCCGGAAGTCCACGGTCCGGCCCTGCCCATCGGTGAGCCTGCCGTCATCGAGGACCTGGAGGAGGATGTCGAACACTTCCTGGTGTGCCTTCTCCACCTCGTCCAGCAAGATCACGCAGTACGGGCGGCGCCGGACGGCCTCGGTGAGCTGGCCGCCGGCCTCGTATCCGACGTAGCCGGGCGGCGCGCCGACCAGCCGGGCCACCGAGTGCTTCTCGCTGTACTCGCTCATGTCGATGCGGATCACGGCCCGCTCGTCATCGAAGAGGAACTCGGCGAGCGCCTTGGCCAGTTCCGTCTTGCCGACCCCGGTGGGCCCCAGGAACAGGAACGAGCCGGTGGGCCGGTCCGGGTCGGAAATTCCCGCACGGGACCGGCGCACCGCATCCGACACCGCCTGGACCGCCCTGGCCTGGCCGACCAGGCGCTTGCCCAGCTCGCTTTCCATTCGCAGCAGCTTGCCGGTCTCCCCTTCGAGCAGGCGGCCGGCCGGGATGCCGGTCCAGGACGACACGACATCCGCGACGTCGTCCGGCCCGACCTCCTCCTTGACCATCGCCGGGCCCTCCATCCCGGCCCCGCTCTCGGCCGCCCTCTTGGCCGCCTCGAGTTCCTTCTCCATCGCCGGGATGTCGTCATGCTTCAGCTGGGAGGCGGCCATCAGCTCATGGTCCCGCTCCGCGCGTTCGAGCTGCCCGTTCAGGTCATCGAGACGCTTCTTCAGCTCGCCGACCCGGTTGAGGCCGGCCTTCTCCCGCTCCCAGCGGGCCAGCAGCCCGGTGAGCTGCTCCTGCCGGTCGGCGAGGTCGGCGCGGAGCCGCTCCAGCCGCTCCTTGCTGGCCGGGTCGGCCTCCCGCTCCAGCGCCATCTCCTGCATCTTCATCCGGTCCACGGTCCGCTGCAGCTCGTCGATCTCCACCGGCCGGGAGTCGATCTCCATACGCAGCCGCGAGGCGGACTCGTCGACCAGGTCGATGGCCTTGTCCGGGAGGAAACGCCCGGAGATGTAGCGGTCGGACAGGGCCGCCGCGGCGACCAGCGCGGCATCGGCGATCTGTACCTGGTGGTGGGCCTCGTAGCGGCCCTTGAGCCCGCGCAGGATCGCGATCGTGTCCTCGACTGACGGCTCGCCCACGAAGACCTGCTGGAAGCGGCGCTCCAGGGCCGGGTCCTTCTCGATCCGCTCCCGGTACTCGTCCAGGGTGGTCGCGCCGACCATCCGCAGCTCGCCGCGGGCCAGCATCGGCTTGAGCATGTTGCCCGCGTCCATGGCACCCTCGGCCGCGCCCGCGCCGACGACGGTGTGCAGCTCGTCGATGAACGTGATCACCTGGCCGTCGCTGGCCTTGATCTCGTTCAGCACCGCCTTGAGCCGCTCCTCGAACTCGCCGCGGTATTTCGCGCCCGCGACCATCGCACTGAGGTCCAGGGCGACCAGGCGCTTGCCCCGCAGCGACTCGGGCACGTCGCCGGCCACGATCCGCTGCGCCAGGCCCTCGACCACGGCGGTCTTGCCGACGCCGGGGTCGCCGATCAGGACCGGGTTGTTCTTGGTGCGGCGGGACAGCACCTGGATCACCCGCCGGATCTCGGAGTCCCGGCCGATCACCGGGTCCAGCGCGCCGTCCCGGGCCCGCTGGGTGAGGTCGACCCCGTACTTCTCCAGGGCCTGGTAGGTCCCCTCCGGATCCTCGGAGGTGACGCGGGCGCTGCCGCGTACCTTCTCGAACGCGTCGAGCAGTGCCCCGGCGGTGGCCCCGTGCCTGCCCAGCAACGTTGCCGCCTGGCCGCCGTCTGCGGCCAGGCCGACGAGCAGGTGCTCGGTCGAGATGTACTCATCGTTCAGCTTCTCGGCCCGCTGCCCGGCCGTGGTCAGCACCTTCAGCAGGGCCCGTGAGTTCTCCGGGGCGCTGACGGTCGTCCCCGCGATCTTGGGGAGCCGGGCGAGCTGAGCCCTGGTGTCGGCGAGTACCGCGCCGGGATCGGCGCCGACGGCGCGCAGCAGCGGGGCCGCCGTGCCGCCCTCCTGCTCGATCAGGGCCGCGAGCAGGTGCAGGGCATCGACGTGCGGGTTCCCGTCGGCCGTCGCCTGCTGCCTGGCTGCGGCGAACGCCTCGCTGCTCCGGCGGGTCAGTTTGTCAATCATTAATCGTTGTCCTCGAATGGTGTGCTGCTTGCTGGTGTGCTGCTTGCTGGTGCACTGCTCGATTCTGCGGGCCTTGCCGATGCGCTGCTGCCCAGGTTCCGCACCGGGACCAGTTGGCCGCCAGCGGCGGGGTTGCGCACCAGCCCGGCCAGCCGGGCGGCCACCGCACGGGTCGACTCCAGCTCCACCCGGAGTTGCGCGATCTCGGCGGTCATCTCGGCGAGCATGCGGCGGGCCCGGTCAAGTTCGGCGTCCAGTTCGAGGATCTGCTTGATGCCCGACAGGTTGACGCCGTCCTGCTGGGACAGCCGCTGCACCTCGCGCAGCAGCAGCACGTCACGCAGCGAGTAGCGCCGCCCGCGGCCGGACGAACGGCCGGGGGACACCAGTCCGAGCCGGTCGTACGCGCGCAGCGTCTGCGGGTGCAGGCCGGAAAGCTCGGCCGCCACCGAGATCACATACACCGGACTGTCGTCCGCCACCTCGAACGGGTTCCCGTTCATGTTCATCGCCTCCCTTGCGGGCGGTCGCCCAGGGGCAGCGCCCGCATCGCTGCGGGCACCACCTCCCGGGCCTGGCGGCGCGCGCCGCCGGAACTGCTGTGCGTCATGTCTGCCTTGCTCTGCGCAGGAGGTCCTCGCGCGGATCCTCGCCAGCGGTCGCGTCACGGAAGGACTCCAGCGCCTGCCTGGCGCCGCTGTTCAGGTTCTGCGGCACCTGGACGATGACCGTGACCAGCAGGTCCCCGTTCGTCCCGTCCTTGCGCCGGGCGCCCTTGCCCCGCGCCCGGAAGGTGCGGCCGCTCGGCGTCCCCGCGGGGATCCGCACGCTGACCGGCACCCCGCGCAGCGATCGGGACCTTGATCTCGGCGCCCAGCGCCGCCTCGGTGAACGTGACCGGCACGGTCACCGTGAGGTTGGCACCGGAGCGCCCGAAGATCGGATGCGACGCGACGTGCACCCGCACGTACAGATCGCCTGCCGGGCCGCCGCGCTCACCCGGGGCGCCCTTGCCCGGAGCCGGATCCGCTGCCCGTCGGACACGCCCGCCGGGATCCGGGCCTGGATCGTGCGGCTGCTCATCGCGCGCCCGCTGCCCGAGCAGTCCGGGCAGGGGTCGTCGACCACCAGGCCGCGGCCGCGGCACTCCGTGCACGGCTCGGACAGCGCGTAGCTTCCCAGGTTCCGGCTGGTCTGGCCGGTGCCCTGGCAGTTCGGGCAGACCCGGGGCATCGAGCCTGACTTCGCCCCGGTGCCGTGGCAGGTCGGGCAGGCTCCCTCGCCGGTCAGCCGCAACGAGACCGTGGCGCCGTCGATGGCGTCGTGGAACGACAGTGTGGTTTCGGTCTCCACATCCGTGCCGCGGCGCGGCCGGGTCTGGGTGCCGGGCCGGCCGCCGCCGAACATGCCGCCGAACAGGTCGCCGAGCCGGCCGCCGGAACCGGTGGTCGTGCCCGTGCCCGTGCCGCCGCCGAACAGGTCGCCCAGGTCGAACGGGAACCCGCCGGCGCCGCCCTGCCCCGGCGGCCGGAAGCCGCCGCTGCCGAACAGGGAACGCGCGTCGTCGTACTCCTTGCGCCGCTTGGTGTCCGACAACGTGTTGTACGCCTCGGAGATCTCCTTGAACCGCTCCTCGGCCTTGGGGTCACCCTTGTTGGCGTCGGGGTGGTACTTGCGGGCGAGCTTCCGGTACGACTTCTTGATCTCGTCCGCGGTCGCGGTCTTGGAGACGTCAAGAGCCTTGTAGTAGTCCTTCTCCAGGTAGTCCCTGGTGCTCATTGGTATCTCCAGGCGTCAGTCTTCGTCCTCACGGCTCTCCTGCGATCCCGCCTCGCCCGGGCTGCCGGGCAGGCCGGCCTCGTCCGGCTGGCCTGCCTCGTCCTCCCCGGGCTCGGCGACGGCCACCCGGGCGGGCCGGACGATCCGCTCCCCGACCTTGTAGCCGGGCTGCAGGATCTGGACACAGGTCGGCTCGGTCACCGAGGTGGAGTAGGAGTGCGTCAGCGCCTCGTGCACGTTCGGGTCGAACGGCTCGCCCTCGGTGCCGAAGCTCACCAGCCCGAGCTTGGTCACGGTCGACTCCAGCGACTCCGCTACCGACTTGAAGCCGCCGGACAGTTCCCCGTGCTCACGGGCCCGGCCGATGTCATCGAGCACCGGCAGCAGGGCGACCAGCACGCTGGCCAGTGCCTGCTCCCGTACCACCATGCGGTCCCGGTCCACCCGCTTGCGGTAGTTGGCGTACTCCGCGCTCACGCGCTGCAGGTCAGCCGTGCGCTCGGCGAGCCGGGCAGTGAGTTCGCTCGCTCCGGCGCACGGGCAGGTCCCGCCGCGGCCGGCCCGGGTGCCCCGCCACCGGCGGGGCCTGTCCCCGGACCGCCGGCCGCGCCGGCCGGCTCCTGCGGGCCCGGTGGCCTCCGGGGCGCCGGGCCGCGCCGCCCGGCTTGGACACCGAGTGCTTGCCCGGCCTGGCGGGCTTGCCAGGACCGCGGCCCGCGGTGGCAGGCGCGTCCGTCCCGGGGTTTCTGACCTGCCCCGTGCGTGGGTCGATGCGCCTGAGGTCGCGGATAACGGGTCCTGCGTTGGTCTCCTCAGGTGAGTTCATCAGGCGGTGCCACCTTCTTCGCCGGGCTTGTCCTCGTCGACAATCTCCGCCTCGACGACCTCGTCGTCGTCCTGCTCCGCGGTGGCCTCGCCGGCCGCCTGCTCGCCCGCGGCGGCACTGGCCGCCTGGGACTGGGCGTAGATGGCGGTGCCCATCTTCTGGCTGACCTGGGCCGCCTTCTCGGTGGCCTCCTTGATGGCATCGATGTCGGTGCCCTCGAGCGTCTTCTTGAGGTCAGCGATCGCCTCCTCGACTTCCGACTTGATGTCGTCCGGAACCTTCTCGGCGTTCTCGGCGAGGAACTTCTCCGTCTGGTAGGCGAGCGTGTCGGCGCGGTTGCGGGTCTCCGCCTCGTCGCGGCGCCGCGCGTCCTCCTCGGCGAACTTCTCCGCCTCGGCCATCATCCGGTTGATCTCGTCCTTGCCCAGGGCCGAGCCGCCGCTGATGGTCACCCGCTGCTCCTTGCCGGTGCCGAGGTCCTTGGCCGAGACGTTCACGATGCCGTTGGCGTCGATGTCGAAGGCGACCTCGATCTGCGGGATGCCGCGCGGCGCGGGAGCGATCCCGGCCAGTTCGAACATGCCGAGCTTCTTGTTGTACGCGGCGATCTCGCGCTCGCCCTGGAAGACCTGGATCTGCACCGACGGCTGGTTGTCGTCCGCGGTGGTGAAGATCTCCGAGCGCTTGGTCGGGATGGTGGTGTTCCGCTCGATGAGCTTGGTGAAGATGCCGCCCTTGGTCTCGATGCCCAGCGACAGCGGGGTCACGTCCAGCAGCAGGACGTCCTTGACCTCGCCCTTGAGCACGCCGGCCTGGAGCGCGGCGCCGACCGCGACGACCTCGTCGGGGTTCACGCCCTTGTTCGGCTCCTTGCCCCCGGTCAGTTCCTTGACCAGGTCCACCACGGCGGGCATCCGGGTCGAGCCGCCGACGAGCACCACGTGGTGGATGTCGCTGAGCTTGACCTCGGCGTCCGCGATCACCTGCTTGAACGGCGCCTTGCAGCGGTCCAGCAGGTCGGAGGTCATCTTCTGGAACTCCGCCCGGGTGAGCTTGGCGTCCAGGTGCAGCGGGCCCTGCTCGGAGTGGGTGATGTAGGGCAGGTTGATCTGCGTCTCGGCGGAACCGGACAGCTCGATCTTGGCCTTCTCCGCGGATTCCCGCAGCCGCTGCAGCGCCATCTTGTCCTTGGACAGGTCGACGCCGTACCCGTTCTTGAAGTCCTGCACCAGCCAGTCCACGATCCGCTGGTCCCAGTCGTCCCCGCCGAGGTGGTTGTCACCGCTGGTCGCCTTGACCTCGACCACACCCTCGCCGACCTCCAGGAGGGACACGTCGAACGTGCCGCCGCCGAGGTCGAACACCAGGATGGTGGCCTCGTCCTCCTTCTCCAGGTGGTAGGCGAGCGCCGCCGAGGTGGGCTCGTTGATGATGCGCAGCACGTTCAGCCCGGCGATCGTGCCCGGCCTCCTTGGTGGCCTGCCGCTGCGCGTCGCTGAAGTACGCGGGCACGGTGATCACCGCGTCGGTGATCGTCTCGCCCAGGTAGGACTCGGCGTCCCGCTTCAGCTTCTGCAGGATGAACGCGCTGATCTGCTGCGCGGTGAACTTCTTGTCGTCGATCGTGACGGTCCAGTTGGTGCCCATCTGCCGCTTGACCGAGCGGATCGTCCGGTCGACGTTGGTCACCGCCTGCCGCTTGGCGACCTCGCCGACGAGCACCTCGCCGTTCTTGGCGAACGCGACCACCGAGGGAGTGGTCCGCGAGCCCTCCGCGTTGGCGATGACTGTGGGCTCGCCGCCTTCGAGGACAGCGACAACGGAGTTGGTCGTTCCGAGGTCGATCCCTACCGCACGTGCCATGAGTAGTCCTTGGTAGTAGTGAAGTTGAGTCTGGCCGACGCAAGCTTGCCACGGTGGTTGGTGCTTGGCAAATCACTTGAGTCTATCTGGCTCAACTTTTTGTATCGAGGAGCTATTCCCCGAACTGGTGGCCGGGCCCAGGTAAGAAGAGGGCAGCCGCAGGCATTCCCCGGTGATGGCCCTCGCGGCACGGGCCAAGGCCCCGTCGAAGGCGGTTCCGGGGGCGCCCGCGGCTAGCACGGGGGTTCCGGGCAGTTGCCGCCCCGGGCTAACACGGCCGATCAGCGAAGGGAGCCGCCGTCGTGACCGATCCCGAGGCGATCGAGCGGTTCCAGGCTCTTTACGCCGGGCCAGCACAGCCCCGCTAAGTTACCAACCGGTAGGATGCCGGGAAAGCCAGCCGGGGCGCGCCGCGCACCGGCATCCCCCGGTGATCTCTGCGGGGCACGGTGCGCGGCGTACCCTGGACCGGCAGCGGGGCCGGCCACGGGTACCAGCCGCCGGCGCCGCCCGGCAAAGGCCTGCCGCGCTCCCCGGGCGGGCAGCCGCCGCATGAGGAGGTCCGCGTGGTCCTGCGTATCGTCATCGGGCTTGTGCTGACGGCGGCCGCCGCCGCGCTCGCCGGGCAGCGGTTGTGGTGGCTGTACCGGGTGGCCCGGGCGGGCCAGCCCGCGCCGGAGCGGATCGCCGCCGTGCGAGAGCATCCCGGCCGGGACGTGGAAACCCAGGCCACCGAGGTGATCGGGCAGCGCAAGCTGCTCCAGTGGTCGGTGCCCGGCGTGGCGCACGCGCTGACGTTCTGGGGCTTCATCGTCCTGCTGCTGACGATCATCGAGGCCTACGGTGACCTGTTCAGCCGCAGCTTCGCGATCCCGGTCATCGGCCACTGGGCGGTCATCGGGTTCATCGAGGACCTGTTCGCCGTGGCGGTGCTGGCCGGCATCATCACCTTCGCGATCATCCGGCTGCGCACCGAGCCCGAAGCGGATCGGCCGCGACTCCCGGTTCTCCGGGTCGCACACCGGCGCCGCGTGGCTCGTCCTGGTCATGATCTTTCTTGTGGTCGCGACGCTGCTGCTGTACCGGGGCGCGCAGATCAATACCGGCTTTTTCCCTTACTCGCACGGGGCGTTCGCGTCGCAGCTCGTCGGGCACTGGCTCGCCCCGCTCGGCACCGGCGTGAACAGCGTGCTCGAGACCACGTTCATCCTGGCCCAGCTCGCGGTCATCATCGGCGTTCGGGGTGTTCCTCACCTACTCCAAGCACCTGCACATCGTCCTGGCCCCGGTCAACGTGCTGTTCTCCCGCCGCCCGAACGGCCTCGCGCGCGCTGCAGCCGATGCGCTCGGGCGGCAAGGTGCTCGACTTCGAGGAGGCCGACCCGGACACCGACATCTTCGGGCGCGGCAAGATCGAGGACTTCACCTGGAAGGGCATGCTGGACATGGCGACCTGCACCGAGTGCGGGCGGTGCCAGTCCCAGTGCCCGGCGTGGGCGACCGACAAGCCGCTGTCCCCCAAGAAGCTGATCATGGACCTGCGCGACCACGCGCTGGCCAAGGGCCCCTACCTGCTCGCGTCCAGCGACGAGGAGCGGGAGAAGCTCCCCGAGCACGTCAAGCAGGAGGCGGAACGGCCCCTCGTGGGTGACGCGGATGCGCACGGCGTGATCGACCCCGACGTGCTGTGGTCATGCACCAACTGCGGGGCTTGTGTGCAGGAGTGCCCGGTGGACATCGAGCACATCGACCACATCTCCGACATGCGCCGCTACCAGGTGCTGATCGAGTCCAGCTTCCCGGTGGAGGCGGCCGGGATGCTGAAGAACCTGGAGAACAAGGGTGACCCGTGGGGCATGGGGGGCGCCCGGCGGGCCGAGTGGATGGCGGGCCTCGACTTCGAGGTGCCGATCGCCGACGGGCCGCTCGGTGACGACGTGGAATACCTGTTCTGGGTGGGCTGCGCCGGGGCGCTGGAGGACCGGGCCCGCAAGACCACCAGGGCTATCGCGACCCTGCTGCATACCGCCGGGGTGAAGTTCGCGGTGCTCGGGCCGGGCGAGACGTGCACCGGTGACCCGGCCAGGCGGATGGGCAACGAGTTCGTGTTCGCCATGCTGGCCCAAACGAACATCGAGACGCTCAACGAGGTGAAGCCGCGGACGGTCGTGGCGTCCTGCCCGCACTGCTTCAACGCACTGGCCAACGAATACCCCCAGTTCGGCGGCAACTACGAAGTGATCCATCACACCCAGTTGCTGGCCCGCCTGGTCGCCGAGGGCAAGCTGACCCCGGTCACCCCGGTGGCGGAGAAGATCACCTACCACGACCCGTGCTTCCTCGGCCGGCACAACAAGGTGTTCAGCCCGCCCCGGGAGATCATGGAGCAGGTGCCCGGGGTCCAGTCGCAGGAGATGCACCGGTGCAAGGAGCGCGGGTTCTGCTGCGGTGCGGGCGGGGCCCGGATGTGGATGGAAGAGCGGATCGGCAAGCGGATCAACACCGAGCGCATCGACGAGGCGCTGGGCACCAACCCGGACACGGTGTCCACCGCGTGCCCGTACTGCCTTGTCATGCTGGGTGACGCGATCGCCGCGAAGAAGGCTTCGGGGGAAGCCCCCGAGTCGCTGGAGATAGTGGACGTGGCCCAGTTGCTCGCCCGCTCGGTCCAGCCGGTCGCGGGCACCGCTGCGGCGCCGGATGACGGTCAGCCGCCGGCCGCCTCCCCGCCGGCCGCCTCCCCGCCGGCCGCCTCCCCGCCGGCCGCCTCCCCGCCGGCGCTCGCCGGCCGGCTGACCGGCGCAGCCATGCCCAGCGGGCGAGCGGAGGCGTTCAGCGACGGCGTGTTCGCGATCGCGATCACGCTGCTCGTGCTCAGCCTGCGACTGCCCGGGCACGGCTCGCTCACCAGCCAGTTGCTGGCCGCGTGGCCGCAGTACTTCGCCTACGTGGTCAGCTTCCTCACCATCGGGATCATGTGGATGAACCACCACACGATGCTGGCCCACGTCGAGCGGGTAGACCGGCCACTGCTGGTGCTGAACCTGCTGCTGCTCATGGGCATCGTGGTCATCCCGTTCCCCACCGTTCTGGTCGCGGACAACCTGACCCACCGCGGGGCCACCGCCGCCGTGGTGACCTACGGGCTCGTCATGATCGCGATCTCGTTCGGTTTCGCCGGCCTGTGGATCTACGTGGCGACCCATTCGGCGGCTCTCGGCACGGCCGTGCCGCCCGAGGCGCTGCGCAGGTCTATTCCAGGGTTCACCGGCGGCCTGGTCGCCTATGTGGTGGCCACCCTGATCGCGAGGTTCTTCTCGGCGCTGGCCGCCCTGATCATCTTCGGTCTGCTGGCCGTCTACTACCTGTTCGAGCACCTGCCCAGCCCGGCCGAGAAGGGCCCGTCCGGGGCGGGCCCGGGCACGGCCGGGGCGGCCCCTGGCACGGCCGGGGCGTAACGCGCGGCGGCCGGGCCGGCCCCGCACCGGGCGTCGGGCGGCTACGAGCCGCGCCCGGCCCGGCGGTGGCGGCCCGGCTGGGATAACCGCGCCTGGGGTGCGGCGCCCGGCCCGGCCGGGCGGCCGCCGTCGTCTGCGCCATCGCCTGGCGGGGACCACGATGTCTGTGGCGGCGGCGGCCGTGGCGGCTCCAGCCAGTCGTGGTGTAACTCGCCCGGCCCGGAGTTGCCGGTGCCGGGCCGCGGGACGGGTGGGCCCGCGAGCGGCGGTGGTGCCGGGAACGGCGGTGGTGCCGGGTACATGGCGCCGCCACCGTGCGGAAGCGGTGGTCCGGCGGACATCGGCAGCGGCACGGCCGGCCGGGGCAGGCTGCCCCAGCGGGGCGGCGTGCATCGGGACCGGGTCCCCGGCCTGGCGGAATGGTGGCTGCTGAGGCGGTACGGCCGGGTAGCCGGCGGGGCGGGGTGACGGCTGCCGGGTCGGCGGGGCAGGGTCGGTGGCCGGGCGGGATAACGCCCGCTGGGGTGGTGCGGCCGGGTAACCGACGGCGCCGGGTGACGGCTGCTGAGGCGCTGTGGCCGGGTAGCCGGCGGGGCCGAGTGACGGCTGCCGGGGCGGTGCGGCCGGGTAGCCGGCGGGGCCGAGTGACGGCTGCCGGGGCGGTGCGGCCGGGTAGCCGGCGGGGCCGAGTGACGGTTGCTGGGTCGGTGGGGCAGGGTCGGTGGCCGGGCGGGATAACGCCCGCTGGGGCGGTGCGGCCGGGTAGCGGGCAGGGCGGGGTAACGGCTGCCGGGGTGGTGCGGCCTGGTGACCGGCCGGGCCGGCCACCAACTCCGGCGGCGGCGGCGGGGCGTGGTAGATGTGCTGGTGGCCGGCGCGGGATAACCGGGGCGTGACGGGTGCGCGCGGCGCGGCGGGTGCGCGCGGCGCGGCGGGTGCGCGGGGCGGGGTGGCTGGGAGCCAGATGCGGACCCGGGTGCCGTGGCCGGGAGCGGATTCCAGGGTGGCCTGCCCGCCGTGCGCCTGGGCGATGGCGGCGACGATGGCGAGGCCGAGCCCGCTGATCGAAGGGCTACCGGGCCAAGCGATTAGCGGGAGGTAAATGAGTGGGGAGACTGCTTGGCTGGCATAAGCGCCTCTCTCCGTTTGCCTCAGGTCGTCGCGCCCTGAAGCCATCTCAGTTTGACCGGCAGGAGTACCCCTTGTAAAGCGGGCATTCACGACACGCCCTCCGTGTAGTGGGCGCGATTGCCTTTTGTCAGACGCGATTTGGTGGCTGTTGCTGCATAATACCAGCATTCATGCACGTGGACCATTGACGTGACCGGCTGGCGCAGTGGGTCGGTACCCTGCGAGAAAGAATGCACGTGAACAAGGCTGTCGTTGCTGTCAGTGCCCTGGCTGTGAGATGCCGTGCTTACGACATACCTCCGCCGTCTTCGTCCCCGCTTCCTGCTCCTGCAGGATCCCCCGATGATCTGCTCTTCCGTGAACCAACTCTATTTCTTCTCTTCATGTCCTCTGCCTCCCAGAGCGACCTGCCCGAATCGAAGGGGGTTTTTCGGACAGCAATCTTGGAGCTGCGTCCGTTCGAGGCACCAACTGGACGAGTTGGATTCCCCTCTCAGTGCTCCTCGCGTCGTACAGGAACGAGAGCAAATCAGCTGAGTTGGTTATCTGAAGCAGGCTTGCCCGGCTCGGATCAG
>CAVRXW010000030.1:0-6137 GCA_963725125.1 uncultured Actinomycetes bacterium | reverse complement strand
CTACATCCTGCTCAACTAAGTCTTCGTATTGCTGATTTCACCACGGCCGCCACCGGCAACGGCATGGTGTACGTCGGCACCAGGGACGGCAACGTCTACGGGTTCGGCATCACCAGCGGCGGCGCGCTCAAGTCGGGCGGGACGGTCACGTTCGCCGACACGCACGGTGCACTCGGCCACCACCGCCCCGGCCACCGTCACCGCGACCAGGACCGTGACGGTCACCGGCGCCTCGCTGCACGCGCGCTGACCCAGCCGGATCCGTTCACGATCAGCCGGGTGACCGTGACCCGGCACGGCGGCGCGACGGCCACGGTGAAGTTCCCGGTCACCCTGCACAAGGGCGACGTGCTGCGGGCGCAGGTGAAGTTCGCGCCGGGCGCGATCGGCGGCGCCTCCGGCGCGGTCTCCTTCACCACCAGCGCCGGAGCCGGGACGGTCTCGGTGCCCCTCATCGGTGACGGCATCCAGACCGGGCTGTTCGCGTCCGTCCACCAGCCTGAGCTTCGTGCTGAACACCAACGACGGTACGTGATCACGAACGTCCCGGTCGGGATCAACTCCTGGGCGGTGCACCAGCCTGGTCAACGGCGGCGACACCCCGGTGCGGGTGACCTCGGTCAAGGCCCCCACCGGCCGGTACACGATCGCCGGGCTGCCCAAGGTGGGCACCGTCATCAAGCCCGGCGAGGCGCTGCCGGTGCAGGGGAGTTCACGCCGACGACAGGTCGGCACCGCCACCGGCTCGTTCACCATAACCACCAACAAGGGCCCGAGCCGTCACGGTGGCGCTGACCGGCATCGGCCTGACGGCCGGTGACCAAGTTCGCCTCGGTGCCGTGCGCAGGTGCACTTCGGCTCCGTCCGGGTCGGCCACACCGCGAAGATCTGGGTCGACATCATCAACAAGGGCAACCAGGGCGCGCTCATGTCGGGCGCGTCCACCCAGGGCACGCCGTTCCGCGCGCAGTACAACATCCCCAAGGGCCTGCCGGTGAACTCGACCGACGACCTGACGGTCCCGATCGTCTTCACGCCGCACAAGGCGGGCCCGTTCCACGGCCTGTACAAGGTCACCTGGCGGGACGACTAGGGCACGCCACTCGCTGGAGGTCCCGATCTCCGGCACCGGCATCGGGTAACCGGCAGCCGCCGGACACCAGGTGGCGCCAGGCCGGGGCCGCCTGGGCGACACGACCGGGGGGATCGCCCGCTCAGCGCGGGCGATCCCCCCGTGCGCTACGTCAGGCTCGTGGGCGGCGGCCCGTCGGTCGTCACCGAGTCCCTGCTCGGCCTCCTGCTGCTGCAGGGCGGTCACCAGGCGCTCGATCTTGTCCGCGGTGTCCGTGCCGCCCCGGCCGGTCCGCTCGGCGTAGACGGCCGCGCCGAGGTCGCGGAACATGGCGTCGGCGCGGCGCTTCGCCTGGGCCTGGTCCAGCTTGGCCTTGCCCTGCTGGGCCGCCTCCTGGGTCGCCTGAGCGGTCCGCTGCGCGACCTGCGCCGCCTGCTCCTTCACCCGGTCCATGAGTCCCATGGCTGCTCTCCGTTCTGGCCTTCGTAGCAGCTCACCCGGGCAAACAGGAAAAGATGTACCGTCCGTGCCCAGGCATCGCCGTCGTCATCAATATCATTCACCCATCCCACCCACGCGGCCAGCACGGCCTCGCTCGCACCCACCTCATGGCGCTGAGCAGCGGGTTTGTGCCGGAAATATCACCTTTGCCCTGGTCGTGGTGCCGGTTACACTGACGGGACGAGGCATGAGTGCCAGCATCGCGGCTTCGGCCGGCTGGCAGGCGAGGAGGCTGCACCCGTGACCCGCCCCGCAGGCGTCCCCCATTGGGTGCCACTGGTGTGCCGTCGTCACGTTGACCTGCTCCGGGTCTCCAGCGCCATCTGTCCCTTCTGCCGCTGAACCTCAGCTCCCGCCCGCACCGTGAGCGCCTGCTCGCGTGCGCGGCCCTCCCTGCGGCAGAAGGAAACAACCATGCCATCCCGGACCCATCGCGGCCAGGGCCAATGGGCGCTCGGCCATCTGGAGCCGCTGAACGCGGCCGAACGGTTCAAGAAGGACGACGACGGGCTCAACGTCCGCCAGCGGATCCTCACCCGCTACGCCCACCAGGGTTTCGACTCGATCGACCCGCTCGACCTGCGCGGCAGGTTCCGCTGGTGGGGCCTGTACACCCAGCGCCGCCCGGGGATCGGCGGGGGCAAGACCGGGGCGCTGGAGGACGCCGAGATCGAGGACGCGTTCTTCATGATGCGCGTCCGCATCCCGGGCGGGCAGCTCACCGCGGAGCAACTGCGCACCGTGGCGGGCATCGCCAAGGAGTACGGGCGGGACCTGGCCGACGTCACCGACCGGCAGAACGTGCAGTTCCACTGGATCCGGATCGAGGACGTGCCGCAGATCTGGGACCGGCTCGACGGCGTCGGCCTGTCCAGCCTGCAGGCCTGCGGCGACGTGCCCCGCAACATCCTGGGCTGCCCGGTGGCCGGCATCGACGCCGGCGAGATCATCGACGGCACCGCGGTGCTGCGGGCGACCGAGGCGGTGGCGGCGGGCAATCCCGAGTTCACCAACCTGCCACGCAAGTACAAGACCGCCATCGGCGGGTGCACCGCCCAGTGCACCGCGCACGAGATCAACGACATCTCGTTCGTCGGCGTCACCGGCCCCGACGGCACGCCCGGCTTCGACCTGTGGGTGGGCGGCGGCCTGTCCACCAACCCGATGCTCGCCCGGCGCCTCGGCGCGTTCGTGTCCCCGGACCGGGTCCCGGAGGTGTGGAGCGGGGTCACCGGCCTGTTCCGCGACTACGGCTACCGGCGGCTGCGCAGCAGGGCACGGCTGAAGTTCCTGGTCGCGGACTGGGGCGCGGAGCGGTTCCGTGAGGTGCTGGAGAAGGAGTACCTCGGCGGGGCGCTGCCCGACGGGCCCGAGCCCCCCGCGCCGCCGCCCGGCGCGCGGGACCACGTCGGCGTGCACCAGCAGCGGGACGGAGTGCGGGGGCGGGCGCGGAGCGCGGGGGCGGGACAAACACTGTTCTACCTGGGGATGGCACCGAACGTGGGCCGCACCTCGGGTACCCAGCTCTGGCAGGTCGCCGACCTGGCCGAGGAGTACGGCTCCGGCACGATCCGCACCACCACCACGCAGAAGCTGCTGATCCTCGACGTGCCGGGCGACCGGGTCGCCGACCTGACCGAGGAACTGGCCGCGCGTGACCTCCAGGTGAACCCGTCGGCGTTCCGGCGCGGCACGATGGCCTGCACCGGCATCGAGTTCTGCAAGCTGGCGATCGTGGAGACCAAGCAGCGGGCCATGGACCTGTACGCCGAGCTGGACCGGCGGCTGCCCGGGTTCGACACACCGATCAGCATCAACATCAACGGCTGCCCCAACTCCTGCGCCCGGTTCCAGATCGCCGACATCGGGCTCAAGGGCTCGATCGTGGACGGTGGCGAGGGGTTCCAGGTCCACCTGGGCGGGTCGCTCGGCACGGATCCGGCGTTCGGCCGGAAGCTGCGCGGGCTCAAGGTGACCGCCGACGGGCTGCCCGACTACATGGAGCGGGTGCTGCGCAACTACCTCGCCGGCCGCACCGAGGGCGAGCAGTTCGCCACCTGGGCCCGCCGCGCCGACGAAGGGCTCCTGCAATGAGCGAGCCCGCTGGCGAAAGGCAGGTTCCCTTTTACTGCCCGTACTGCGGGGACACCGACCTGCGGCCGGATGCCCCGGAAGGCGGCTCGTGGCGGTGCGCGTCCTGCGCCCGGGCGTTCCAGCTGAAGTTCACCGGCGTGGTGCCGGCGGGGCAGGGATCGTCATGAGCCCGGTCCTGCTGGCTGTCGCACATGGCAGCCGGGATCCGGCCGCGCAGGAATGCGTCCTGTCCCTCACCGGCCGGGTGGCTTCGCTCGCGGGCGGGACCAGAGTACGGACGGCCTTCGTTCAGAATGCAGCTCCGTCGCTGGCGGAAGGCCTGGCCGGTGCGCGGGCGGAAGCCGGCGCGGCCGGGGTGGTCGTGGTGCCGCTGCTGCTTTCCAGCGGGTATCACCTGAGTTCCGACATCGCCGGGGCGGCGCGCGCCGCCGGGGTACCGGTGGCGGCGCCGCTCGGCCCCTGTCCCCGGCTGGTGCGCCCGCTGGCGGACCGGCTGGCCGAAGCGGGCGTGCCCGGCCGGGTCCCGGTCGTGCTCGCGGCCGCCGGGTCGCGCGACCCGCGGGCGCTGGCGGACATCAGGCGGCAGGCGGCGATGCTCGCGGCGCACCGGCGGGCACCCGTGGTCGCCGGGTTCGTGTCGGCCGCCCGCCCGACGGTGGACGAGGCCGTGTCATTCCTGGCCGACCTGACCGGTGCACCGGTCGCGGTGGCCGCCTACCTGCTGGCACCCGGCCAGTTCCACGACCGGCTCCAGCTCAGCACGGGCCGCTGGGTCAGCGCGCCGATCGGCGGCCACCCGGTGGCCGCGGAACTGGTGCTGGACTCCTTCCGCACCGCGGCCGGCCTGGACGTGGCATGCGCCGCCGCGTGACCTTCCCGGCCGGTGCCCGGGCCCGGCGGGGCACCGGCCGGGGAATGGCAGACTGGACGCGGGGGTGGCGATGGAGATCGAGGAGCGGGTACGCGAGGCGCACCTCAGCCATTTCTGCCCCGGGGGCGCCAGCTTCCCGGTGACCGACTCCCGCCCCATCGGGCTCGACACCGGGCAGGCCGCCCTGGCCAGGCGCTGAGCGGCCCCACCGTGCGGGCCGCCGACAGCCGGTGCGGCCGCTGCGGCCAGCCGATCACGGCCGGCCAGGACGCCCGGCGGCGGGCCAGCGGCGCCTGGGTGCACGAGAGCTGCCCGGCCTGACGCTGCTGCCCCGCGGCCATCCCGCGTCGCGGGTTTCGCCAGCGCGGTTATCCCTTTGCCAGGGCAGCGGTACCCGCCCAGAATCGTTTTATGACATCGCCGCACTGGCCGCTCACGGGCCTGCGGCTGCGCACGCCGCGGCTGGAGCTGCGCTGGCCCACGCCTGCAGGACCTCGACGAACTCGTCACGCTCGCGGCGGCCGGCGTGCACGACCCGCAGGTCCAGCCGTTCAGCGCCGCGTGGACCGATGTGGCCGCCGCCGAACTGCCCGCCAGGTCGCTGCGCTTCTTCTGGTCGCAGTGGGCCTCCTGGCGAGCCGCGAGCTGGGACGTCAGTTTCGCGGTCGTGCACCAGGGCGACATCGTCGGCGTCCAGGGCCTGAAGGCGACGGACTTCGCGATCCTCCGCGAGGTGCACACCGGGTCCTGGATCGGCCGCCCTTACCAGGGCCGCGGCATCGGCACGGAGATGCGGGCGGCGGTGCTGTCGCTGGCGTTCGACGACCTGCACGCCGAGTACGCGCGGTCCATCGCGCACAGCGACAACGCGGCCTCACTGGGCGTGTCACGCAAGCTCGGCTACGCGGATGACGGCATCGACCATCTGGTGGTCCGTGGCCAGGCGATCAACGCGCAGCGGCTGCTGCTGGACCGCGCGACCTGGCAGGGCCGCCGGCCGTTGCGGGTACGGGTGTCCGGGCTGGAACCGTGCCTGCCCTGGTTCGGCCTGGCCCCCTCGCGGGCGGCGTAGCCGGCGGTAAGGCCGGCCCCGGCAACCCTGCCGGTCCGGGCGCATGGATGCGGCGCACCCGGCGGCGCCCGTGACCCGCGATGGCCGCTAGGGATCGGGCAGCACCGGCGGGCCCTGGGTGATCCGGGCCAGCGCATCCTCCGGTGTGCCGCGCCACCAGCCGAGCGCCTCGATCCACCAGGTCAGGCCCGCCTCGGCATAGGGGATCACGTGCCGGGCGCCGCGGTCAGGCGCGGTGCCGTCGGTCTGCCCCTCCAGTGCCACGTCGAACGGCCCGGCGGCGGCGCGGTGCTCCTGGGTGTACCCGAGGACCGTACGCAGATCCTCCGGGGGCATGGTCTTGCCGAGCCCGTACCCGGCGTGGGTGGGCATCACCCCGTCCCAGCGGGCGGCCCGCCGGAACGGGGCCCGGTTCGGCCAGCGCCCGCCGCACCAGACCGGGATCCGGGGCCGCTGCACCGGGCGCGGCAGCATGGTCACGTCCGTGGCGGTGAGGTGCTCACCGTGGAAGCTGACCGGCTCCCCGG
>CAVRXW010000029.1:0-34617 GCA_963725125.1 uncultured Actinomycetes bacterium | reverse complement strand
ATCGGCGAAGCTCTCCCCGCCCGGCGGTGCCTGTTCGGGGTCGCGTCTCCAGGCTGCCGCGGCCGCAGGCCATCGCTGCTGGATCTCTGCCAGGGTGAACCCATCCCAGTCGCCGAAGTCGGTTTCACGGAGATCGTCATCGATGACTGCGGTCAGGCCCATCTCGCCGGCCGCAATGGCGGCGGAGGCCGCAGCGCGCTGCAATGGCGAGCTGACCACGGCATCGATCGGGGCACCCGTGGCCAGGCGGTAGGCGGCGGCCTGGGCCTGCCGGGTTCCGATGGCGCTAAGCGGGAGGTCGCGCAGCCCGCTGAAGCGGTGTTCGGGTGACAGTTGGGTATCGCCGTGCCGCAGCAGGATGGTGGTGGTGGGATCTGCTGTGGGGTTATCCCAGCCCAGTGTCATATGGCTGTCCCGCGAGGATGACGAGAATGTTGTGCCGACTGTTCCCATGACAGCAAGACGACCATGTCAGCAGAACGGTTCAGGTCGCCCGGGGTGGTCAGGCAGAGCGTCAGCATCGTGCGTGGTAGCCGCCGAACGCGGCGGGAGTCTCCCACACCCGCACTGTCAGTGCCTCGCCGCCCGCGGCGGCGACGGTCGGCGAGAGGCTGTCATGCACCCAGCGGGCGAACACCTCGACCGTGACCGCCTCGGCCCCGGCCGGGCGTATCTCCTCCAGATTGCGGCCTTCGACCCGGCTGGTCAGCTCCGTCAGCGCCGCTTCCAGTACATCCAGATCACAGACCATGCCCCGGTCGTCGAGCTGCTCGCGATCCACCACGATTTCAATGCGGTAATCATGCTCATGCAGTTGCCCCTCTGGCCCGGGCAGCCCCGGCATGATGTGGAAAGCACGAACGCTTCGGCTCAACCCGACCTCACAGGTCACCGGCAGCACTCCTGTCGTAGTCAAGAACGGCATGCATCAACCCGGGTATCCCTTGGTCCACGGCCCGGAACGCCTCGGCTGCGTGGCCGAAGGCGAAGACGTGAGTGCACAGTTGTGCCAACGGTAGTTCGGCCAGCAGCTCAACGGCCTCCCGGCGGCGCCGAGACGGGGTCCAGGTCCCGGACAGCCGGGCCTGCACGGTGGAAACCTGAGTGCTACGGATGACCAGGCGCCGCCGGTGGAAGGCGCCGCCGAGCGGCAGCACCACTGGTTTGGTGCCGAACCACGACGCGATCAACAGGGTTCCCTCATGGGCCAGCATGTTCAGCGCCATCGCTGGCGCATCCGGGTTACCGCTGGCGTCAATGACCAGCGGAACCTGCTCTTTCGCCAGTTCCTCCGGTGCCGTGGCGGTGACGCCGAGGCTGCTGGCCATGGCGCGGCGCCACGCCTGCGGCTCGGCGATCAGCGGCCGCCACCCGGCGCGCTGCAACAGCAGGCCGGTCAGCAGCCCCAGCACCCCGGCGCCGAGCACGATGACCCGGTCGCGATATCCGGTCCCGGCATCGAGCGTCACCTGCAACGCCGTCTCGACCAGCGGGAACAAGGTTGCGGCCGCGGGATCGACAGCAGGCAGCGCAATCAGGTCACCAGCCCGTGCCGCGAATACGTCCTGGTGCGGATGGAACGCGAAAACCGCCTGGCCGGACCCCGCTACCTCGCCGACGCACGCGTACCCATAGGCGAAGGGATAGGAGAAGGTACCGCCAAGCGCGTCGATCGTGTCGTCCAGCGCCAACTCGGCAGGGACCTCGCCGCGGTATACCAGCCGTTCGGTGCCACCGCTGATGCCAGAGCACAAGGTGCGGACGAGGACCTCACCGGCCGCAGGCCGCGGTGTGGGCACTTCCCTGATATCCACGCAGCGCGGCGCGGTATGAAATAGCGCGCGGGCGGGCACTCAGCCAACTTACCCGCGCATCCGCGAGGTGCCGCTGCTCACCGCCTCCGGGACCCGGCAGCGAGGAATGCGGTTCCGAAGAACAACTCGGTCCAGGAGAGATCGGCCAGTTCTTCCTGCATGGCTGCGCGAATCGCCTCCCACGGACGGCGCATGATCCACTCATCTATGGAGGCGAAAGGCCGCACAATTGCCGTACCGAGCTGCGCCAGCCACCCAGGCGTGTTGCCGGGAACCTTGAGATCCAGCACGACCCAGCGCCCGCCTCCGGAGAGGGCCGCGGCGCCGTGGGCGATGACCTCTGCGCACTCGGGCACCTGCGACAGGGCGTACGTGGACAGGATCGCGTCGACCCCGGTTGGGAAGTCGAAGTCGGCCGCGTCGGCTTGCACGAGGCTGATATTGCTCCAGCCGTTCGTCTCTATCCGATCCTGGGCCCGGGCGAGCATCGCGTCGGTCAGATCGACGCCGACGATCCGGCCGCCGGGACCGATCACCTGCTCAATCAGCGGGAAGTTCACGCCTGTGCCGCATGCGATGTCGATCACGCTGTCACCCGCGCGAAGGCCGAGCGCTTGTACGGCCCGGAGGCGTTGTGCCCGCTGGGGGTAGCCGGGCACGGGGTAGAGCCGGGAGGTGATGTCGTAGTGCTTCGCCTTCTTGCGGTATGTCTCGATCAGGTGCTCGCGTGTACGGTCGGGCTGGCTCACGGTGTGCTCCTCGATCTCGGTAGCGTCGCGGCAGAACCGCGCGCCACCCCCCCTAGGACTCTGCGCCCCCCCGTGTAGCGGACTCGACCGCGGCCTTGATCGCCGCCATCTCGCGATCGCTTACCCGCTGAATACTGCCCTTGAGAAGGCCGGGGACCGCGCGCATGATGCCCACGAGGTCGACCTCAATCCACATCTTGGCGTCGGTCTGCCTATCGTCCACCGGCTCGAGTTCCATTCCCCAGCGCGCCGCGGACGTACCCATTCGCCCGGCGAACGCCACGTAGCCGGGCGCCTCGACAGCGGTCACCTCCTGGCTCCGGCCGTGAGTCCGCCACAGGTCCTTCGCCCGCTGCTCCACCCGCGCGCCGGGCTGAAGCGGTGCTCCTCCGCGAACCCAGCATTCGAGAACCGTTGGCGCCCACTCCGGCCAGCGTCCGACGTTACAGATATAAGCCCACACCTCACTGACGCTGCCGGCGATTTTTATGCGGCTCTCGGTTCTGATCGTCATGGGGCGGGCTTTGTGCCAGTCACTTCCGGTTGCGTGAGGTCCCCCGCGACGCTACATCGTGACTGAGACGCCTGCAAATAGGTGAGGGCCATGAGGTTGTCCGGCACGCCCGCACCCTCAAACGGGCGGCGGCTGGATCAGTCAGGGGACCGAGATCAGCACGTCGTCGGCGGTAGCTGAGATCCCGGTGGCGCCCGAGGCGACCTTGACGGGAATGGGGCTGCTGTCGGTGGTGCCGTCGCCGATCTGGCCGTACTGGCCGCCCCCCCAGGCGTAGACGTCCCCGGTCGTGGAGATCCCGTAGGAGGTGGCACCGCTGGTCGCCAGCGCCTGGTAGGTGACCCCGGACGGCGGGGTGATCGGTTCCGGTGAGGACTCCGCCTTCGTCTTCCCGTCGCCGAGCTGTCCCTGCCCGTCCGCGCCCCAGGCGTACAGGCCGCCGTCGGTGAGCAGGACCAGTGTCTGCCCGTTTCCCGGCGCCGACCCGCCCTGGGTTACCTGTTGCACGCGGGCCGGCAACGTCACCGTGACCGGCACGTCAGAACGCTTACGGTGCGCGCCGGTGCCGAGCTGGCCCGCACCGTTGGTGCCCCAGTCCAGGTACTTTCCGCTGGCCAGCAGCGCGCCTGAGTTGGCGAACGCGGCCACCAGCGCCCGCACGTGGGCAGCGCGCCCGAGGTGTTTCACCCGCACCGGGGTCGAACTGGATTTCGTCGTCCCATCGCCGAGCTCGCCGAGGCTGTTGAGGCCACAGGCCCAGACCCGGCCATGCGCGTCGTACAGCGCGTGGTCGAACGCGCCGGCGACGGCGGTCACGTGGGAGAACGGCAGCTTGACCGGCGTGAGGTGCTTGTTGTGGTGGCCCAGGCACAGCTCTCCGCCCTGGTTGTCACCCCAGCCCCAGACATGGCCGGTGGTGTCGACGGCCAGGCCGGTGTCATACGGCATGACGTCGATGGGCAGTGACGCGATCTTCACCCCCGCGGGGAAGCGGACACGCACCGCGGTGGTGAAGGAATTCTTGGTCGCGCCGTCGCCCAGCTGGCCGACGTTGCCCAGCCCCCAGGCATAGACGCTGCCGTTCGTGAGCAGCGCGTACTGGGTCGAGTTCGAACTGGCGACCTCCGCGGCCGGGCCGGGCAGGTTCATCGGCGCCGGGGACGTGGTGGTGTCCTCAGGCTGGACTATCTTGGTCCCTCCGAAGAACGCGCCCCAGTGCTTGACCGCGCTCGCCACCCTCGTGTCGGCGCGCAGTGACTGATGTGCCGCCGCGACTGGCTGGACAGCCAGCGGCAGGGCCATCGCGCTCAGGCCCGCGGCCGCCCAGGTGACGCTCCGTCGCATAGTGCTAGCCGTGTTTCGCGTGCGGTCCACCGGTTCTCCCCCCGTACCTGTGAATCCACCGCCACAAGCGTCAGCCCACCGGGCATGCGGCTGTGCTCACGCCGATCCGGCCGTCTTCACCCCGTGCGGCCTACGGCAGACCCCATAAGTATGCCGCGCCCGCGAACCCGGCAAACTTCGCCACCGCGCTGAGCCCCTTCCGCGGGGTGATGCTGGCTGGGTCAGACCTGGAGAACCCACTCGTCGTCGCGGATGATCTCCACTGTGCCCTTTGGTCCGTTACCGGTGACGGTCATGCCCTCGCCACCGATCACGACATCGGTGTGGACGGCCGAGCGGTTGAGCCCGATCTCGTACCGCTCCTCGTCGCTTTTCTCCAGGGCCGCCCGCCACCGAGAACGGGAAGCTCTGCCCCCATGCGACGTGGCAGGCGGCATTCTCGTCGAAGAGCGTGTTGTGGAAGAGGATGCCGGCCTTCGCGATCCGCGAGTCCCGGTCGACGAGGGAGACCTCGCCGAGGCTGCGGGCGCCCTCGTCGGTGTCGAGCTGAGCCCGCACCGTGTCGGTGCCCGATGTGGCGGTGACGTCGGTAATGCGCCCGCCGGAGAATGTGACCTTCAGACCTTCGACGACCTGACCGCTGACGATCACCGGCTTCGTCAGGCTGATTGTGCCGTCGGCGAGGCGCCGGTCGGGGCTGGTGAAGACCTCCTCGGTCGGGATGTTCGGCATGAACGCCAGGCCGTCCGGGTCCTTCCCGCCGCCGCCGGTCCAGTGGGTTCCCGGCAGCAGCCCGACCGTGAGATCGGTCCCGGCGCTGCGGTAGTGCACCTCGGTCAGGTCCAGGGCGTCCAGCGCGCGGCCCCGCGCGGCCAGCTCCGCGTTCCGCTCCCGCCAGCTGGCGACCGGGTCGGCCTTGTCCAGGCGCATCGCCGTCGCGACCGCCTCCCAGAGGCGTTCGACATCCGGTTCGCCGAAGACCTCCGTGGCCCAGCCCGGGTTCGGCGCCGCGACCACGGTCCAGCGCAGCTGCTGTACCAGCAGCGCCTCCCGGTAGGCCTTCGCTTCCTCGATCGGGAACGCGGCGGCCTTCGCCGGATCGACATCGTCGAGCAGATGCGGGTCCGGATCGCCGACGAGCGAGATCACCACGCCCCGCTCGGCCGCCCATTCCTTGGTCCGCTGAATCGCCCACGGCCGCGTCCTGGTCAGCGATCTCGATGCTCGCGTGGGTGAGCCGCGAGCGCCGGATCGGGCCGTCCGACCACTCGACCTCGACCCATGCGGCACCGGCGGCGTAGGCGCGCTCCACCACCGCCCGGGCGATCTCCAAGTGGGCGGTGTTGGCGGTGAGCAGGACGCCCGAGCCGGGCTGGACGTTGGCGCCAACGCGGACGGCCAGGTCGGCGAAGCGTGCGAGGCGATCGTTGTCAACCATGTGGGCAGCGTAGGGCACCGCCGGGCCAGTACGCGATCGATCATCATGGCCGGCGCTGTGGACCTTCGGCTCCGCGAATACGCATGTAACCAGCGCCGCTCTTGCCCTGCTCCGCCGCACAGGGTAGAACGAGCCTGTGGGAAGACAGGTAGCCATGGTGCTTTACGCCCTCGCGATGGTAGCCGTCGTGGTCGGCGTGGACATCCTGTTCTTCAGGCACCTCTTCTGGGCGCGGCTGCTGGTAAACATTGGAATCGTCCTGGTATTCGGGGCGGTTTATTTGAGGTTCCTGAAGCGCTCATAAGCGCGACCGCGCGAGCTGGCGGCCCTCCGCTATGAGCTGCTTACCAGCCGCAGCAAGATGTAACCTCGCCGCTAGGCTCGTCATTGCAGCCGTCAATAGTCTTAACGAACAACGCGATAGTCGACGAGCAGATAGCCGGCCGGTGAGATCGCGCTTCGGATCGGTTCGAGCTGAATCGATGGCAAGCCGTCGAGGAGCCGTCGTCCGCGGCCGGCGATCCTCGGCGCTATCACGAGCCTGAGTTCGTCGACAACGCCGGCGGCGAGCAGTGCCTGCGCGACCGAGATACTTGCGTGGACGCCGACATCGCCGCCGCGCTGCTGCTTGAGATCCCGAACGAATTCGACCAGCCCGCCGTCGAGGACCGTCGCATTGGCCCAATCTCGGTCAAGGGGCGTCGATGTCGCGACATACTTCGTGACCCCGTTGATGAATGTCGCGAATGGCTGGATCTGGCTGCTCGGCCAGAACTGCGCCCACTCGGTGTAGCTACGGCGGCCGAGAATGACCGCGTCCTGTGTCGCGATCACAGCGGCAAGGTTGGCGTCCATCGCGCCGTCCCAGTCGGCAATGAAACTATCTGGATCCTCCGCAACCCCGTCGAGGGACAACAACTCGTACGCGACGATCTTTCGCATGCCTGCACCTCCGATTGGTCTCGATGCTGTTAGTGCCGTAACCGGCAACGTTTGCTCGCTGCGAGAACTGGGCCGGGTGATTGAGGTCAAGCCACTGGCCGGCCAGTTCCTGCCAGGGCTCGGCGGACGAGCCGGCTAGCGCGCCTCGCGGTAGCGGAGGTAGACGACTCCCGAGCTGAAGGTGCGGGTCTCGACGAGTTCGAGATCCACCCGGCGCTCGCGCTGGGGAAAGAACGGAATGCCACCGCCAACCAGCACCGGGTAGACCCTGGCCCGGTACTCGTCGATCAGGCCCAGCGCGGCCGCCTCGGCGGCGAGAGCCGCGCCGCCGATCGCGATGTCGCCCTCCGCCGGCTCGGCTCGCAACCGCTCGATCTCCTCCGCCAGGCCGCCGGAGGCCAGGCGGGCGTTGCCCTGCACCGCCGGCAGCGTGGTGGAGAACACCACCTTTGGGAGCGGTTTCCAGATCGCGGCCCACTCGAGCATCGAGTCGCCGAGCGATGGATCCTGGTCGGCGGTCTCCCAGTACAGCATCGTCTCGTACAGCCGTCGTCCCAACAGGTGGACGCCGACCTGCCGTATCTCGTCGGTGACGAAGCGAAAGACCTCCTCGTCGGGCGCCGTCCAGCCGAAGTCGCCGTCCGGCCCGGCGATGTAGCCGTCAAGTGAGACGCCCATCGAATAGGTCACGCTGCGCATCAGAAGTCCTCCTCGGTAACGGGTTCGACAGTACGACCGCCGGACGCCGCGGGACTCATCGCGGCTCGCGGGGACAGGGCAAACGTTTCCAGGCTCTTAGCGTGCCGGTTGCGGTCGATCCAGGCAGCCGACCAGGGTGCTTGGAAGATACGCTGCGCCCCAGCGCCGCATCGTACCGCTGAGAGGGAGGTAGCTGATGTGCACTGATGACAGCCCGCCCGGGCCGGCACAGGCTGTCCTTCGTTCCGCCGAGCTGCCGGAGCGGATCGGCTTGGAGCCGGTGGATTCGGTTGAGGCCATCACGCTGATGGACAACGTCAGCGACGGCCTCATGCCAGATCAAGGTCCTGCCCGGCGGGCGGCACTGGGCAGTGGGCCGAACCGCCCCAGCGCGGTGACGGCAGAGGGCTGGGTTCCCGACGCTCTCGTGGCCGAGCACGGCTTCTCCATGCTGCTCACGGTGCGCAAGGGCGATCACGTACACCGGCTCTTGTTCGACGCCGGCGTCAGTCCCGATGGGGTCGCTGAGAACATGCGGCGGCTCAGCATCGACCCCGGTTCCATCGAGGCCATCGTGTGCAGCCACGGGCACTTCGATCACACCGGCGGGCTGGACGGGCTGATCCGTGTGCTGGGCCGGGTCAACATGCCCGTCCTTATTCACCCGCACTTTTGGCGGCGGCGCCGGCTGATGCTGCCCGGGCGCGACCCGCTGGAGATCCCCACCACGAGCCGCCGCGCCCTGGAAGACGCCGGGTTCGAAGTGGTGGAAGGTGTCCAGCCAAGCTTCCTTTTCGAGCGCTCGGTGCTGGTGACCGGGGAGGTGCCCCGCGTGACCGGGTATGAGCCGGGCTTCCCACCCCAGCAGGCCTGGCTGGACAACGGCTGGCAGCCTGATCCACTGGTGCTGGACGACCAGGCGATCATGATCAATGTGCGGGACAAGGGGCTGGTCGTGCTCACGGGGTGCGGTCATGCGGGCATCGTGAACATCTGCCGCTACGCGGCAAGCCTCACCGGCGATCTGCCCATCTACGCCGTACTGGGCGGATTCCACCTCAGCGGGCCGCTTTTCGAACCACTCATTCCTCGCGTACTCGACGACCTGTACGCGATGAGGCCGCAGGTTCTCGTACCGGCTCACTGCACTGGCTGGCGCGCGCAGCACGCGATGTCTGGCCATTTCGGCGAGGCGTTTGTCCCCAACTCCGTGGGCAGCCGCTTCCACCTGTGAGGCGGGATACCCCGAGCGGGGTCGTGAGTTACCACCGCCGCGCCGTGGCGGTGGGCGTCACGGATACCTCGTTCGAGTCGGGTGACACGCCTACGGCGTTGTTGGCGGCGACGTTGTAGAAATACTTGGTGCCGTTGGTGAGGCCGGTGTCGGTGAACGTGGTCTTGGTGCCGCTGACGGTCGCGACCGGCGTGATCGCCTCGCCGTCCGGCAGCGTGCCGCGGTAGATGCTGTACGACGTCGGATGGCCGCTGGAACTGCCCGTCCAGGACAGCCTCACGGTGCCGTTCCCGCGCTTCGCGGTCAGCTTTGCCGGCGCTCCCGGGACGGAGGCCTTCGCCGGGGTCACCGTCATCTGATCGACGCGGGAAACACCGTGATCGGAAACGGCCAGCATGCTGATGGAGTTCACGCCCGCCTTGAGGCGGACCTGGAGGAAGGAGTGCTGGTAGGTGTCGAAGCTGCCGGTAACCGGGAAGCGCTCGGTGGTGGTAATGACCTTGCCGTTGACCATGAGACCCATTTCCCTGTTGGTCACGCCGGGGAAGAGCCCGCTCGCGAATGCGTAGCGCCAGTCGACCGTGTACAGGCCACCGGCCCGCACGGTGACGTTCTTGAAGGTCATGGTGCCTTCGCTCGCGTAAGCCATGTCAACGACCTGCTGCGTGGGCGAGATCGAGCCTGAGGAACCGAGCACCTGGGGGAACCAGCCGGTCAGCTGCTCGAACCAGTCGAATCCGGCGAGGCGGGCGTCCTTGCAGTAGAAGACCTTGCCCTTCCCGGACCGTACTCCGCGCTTGTTGCCTCCGGTGGATCGTGGCGGCGGGGTCTTTGAGGCATCCTCGGGGGTCCGGGCCGACTGGCCGGCCGAATTGACGGCGCTCACCTGGTAGAAGTAGACCGGCTTGCTGCTGAGATGGGGGTCCTTGAAGGTCGTCTTCGTCGTTGTGGCGTACGGGGTGTTGCCTTCCCCGCCCGAAGTCGTGGCGCGGTAGATGTCGTAGCTCTTCGCGCCCGGACTTGCCGACCAGGTCAGCGTTATCGACGAGTCGTAGCCCGCGTGCAGGTCGAGGTTGGCCGGGGTCGGCGGAACCCGGGCCGCCGCGGACGCCGCGGGCTGGGTTCCGGCCAGCGCGCACGCGGATCCGAGGCAGGCCAGCATCAGCGGAACGCGAAACGAACGCAGCGTGGAGCGGAAGAGATTCCCCATGTGAAGCCCCTGTCGCGGAGAAACGAGTTACGAGCCGGTGGCGACCACCACGTGGTTCGTGTTGATCGCCGTGATGCCCGGGGATTGCCCGGCGTGGTCGTTGCAGCGAAGCGGTACCAAAACGCTAGCTGTGGTTACGGCGATCGGGCCTTCGATATCACCCGTGGCCTGGGGAATGATCAGACTGTGCCGGATGGGTAAGGTGAGGAGGTGACCAGCAGACCGGCCTCGGCGGACCACCTGCGCGACCTCGCGCGGCTGCGCCGCGTCCGCGACCGGATCGACCGGGAGTACGCGCAGCCGCTGGACGTCGAGGCGCTCGCACGCGGCGTGCACATGTCGGCCGGGCACCTCAGCCGGGAGTTCAAGCTCGCCTACGGCGAATCGCCATACGGCTACCTGATGACGCGGCGCATCGAGCGCGCGATGGCGCTGCTGCGCCGTGGCGACCTGAGCGTCACCGACGTCTGCTTCGCGGTCGGCTGCTCGTCGCTGGGCACCTTCAGCACCCGCTTCACCGAACTGGTCGGCGTGCCGCCCAGCACCTACCGGCGCCACGAGGCGCGCGCGACGGCGGGGATGCCGCCGTGCGTCGCGAAACAGGTGACCAGACCGGTCAGGAATCGAGAAGCACGGGCCCCCGAGCCGCAGCTAGCGTGACCAGCATGGACATCACCATTCACGGGACCTTCCTGCCACACGACGACCCGGACGAGGCGCTGGCCTTCTATCGCGACACTCTCGGCTTCGAGGTCCGCGACGACGTCGGTTACGGCGGGATGCGCTGGATCACGGTCGGCCCCGAGGGCCAGCCGGGCACGTCCATCATCCTGGAGCCGCCGGCCGCCGAGCCCGGCATCACCGACGACGAGCGCCGCACCATCGCCGAGATGATGGCCAAGGGCAGCTATGCCCACATCACCCTGGCCACCACCGACCTCGACGACACCTTCGAGCGGTTGCAGGCCGGTGGCGCCGAGGTCGTCCAGGAGCCGACCGAGCAGCCGTACGGGATTCGCGACTGCGCCTTCCGCGATCCCGCGGGCAACCTGATCCGCATCAGCGAACTGCGCTGAGCCGCGGGACCGCGCCGTACTGACGGCGGGTCCCCGCGGCTGCGTGACCGGTGTGGCGCTAGCTCTTACGTAGCCAGTGGCCGGAGAAGCTGTTGCCTCCGCTGAGGGCGGAGATGCTGTCCAGGTGCCTGTTGGCCTGGTCGATCATGGTGATCTTGACGGGGCTGCTGTGGCCGATGGCCGCACCGTCGACGGTGGCGCTGGTGAAGTGGACGTTGGCGAAGTGGGCGAGCGGCAACGGGTTGCCGCTGCTGTTGCAGCACGGCGCCTCGATGATGACCTCGGCCGAGGAGCGCGCCGCGGTGGTCAGGGTCCCGTGGGCGGTGTGACTCCAGTGCTCCGTGGCGTCGCTGATCTTGAGGGTGAAGTGGCCGCCGCCGGTGTAGTTGACCGACGCGCTCATGTGGTCGCCGGGCTTCACCGGGCTGCCGTAGTTGTGCGGAGCGTGCGGGAACATCTCGTACCAGGCGTAGTACGACGGGTGACTGCCGGTGCAGACGTCCGCATCGCCCGTCTGCTCCACGGTGCTGTCGTTCGCGCCGTCGAGCCCGACCCAGAAGCCTGCCAGCTGGGTCCCGCTCGAGCAGGTGACGCGCGGCTGCACCCACTTGGCCGAGACGCTCTTGTACGTGCCGCCCACGGACGCGTACCCGGACCAGTTGAGCGAGGTGGCCCTGGTGCGCGCGCCGCCGGGGACCATCGGGCCGCCGGGGCTGACGAGCGGGCGCGTCACCTCATGAGCGGATCTGGGCGTGGCGGCGGACGCCGCGGCCGGGGCGGCAGCGGCCAGCGATGTGACTGCCAGGGCAAGCCCAGCCAGGACAACGGACCGTTTGCTTGACATGCTTCTCCCTCTCGTGAAGTGGACAGTCACGGCGGGGGCGCGCCGGTTGCCTCATTGCGGTGTCTGCCCCGGTTCGTGGTCAATGTACGATGCAGCGGCCATGGGAAGGAATAGCCCCGACTGTCCGGATTAGGCAAAGTCGTGCATCTGCACTGGTCAGCGGCGTTGTCCGAGTTTTGATCCCGGATCGAAGCACGAGCGGGGCCCACGCGGATTTGTGCTTTACGCAACCGGCGGGGCCGGTGTCGTGCCCGGCCGCGCGGGCTTGCGGGCAGCGCCGCGGGCCAACGGCAGCGGAACGCGAGGCGTCCGGCGCGCGTAGCCGCGGCGTCGGAAACCTGCGGGGGCCGTGGGTAAAAGCTGGGAGTCGTGTGGCGCGGGGTTTATATTTCGTTGACCTTTGCTTGGCGCTCTTCCTGGGGCACCGCGGTTGTGGTAGCGGTCTAAGTACCCGTCTCGGGCGGGACGGGTGCCCGGAGAGTCCCGGTTTGGGCCTCCGGGGTCTGGGGAGACAGGAGGGCTACATCAGTGGTCACTCAACGCCGTCGGAACAAGGTACGGAAACGTGCGGTAGCGCTGGCGGCCGCCGGCGTCCTCGGGATTGCCGGGGTCGCGGTAGCCGTGTCGCTGAGCGCACAGCCATCGAGTCACGCGCCGGGCGGATCGGCGACGCGGGCCAGGCACAGCACGCAAACATCCACCATCGAGCACAGCGGGCAGGCCTCGCCCATCAAGCACGTCGTCGTCCTCTACCTCGAAAACCATTCCTTCGACAGCATCCTCGGGTACTGGTGCAACAATCACCCCGGCACGGTGCCCGGTGGGCGGGATGCCGGCCTCGGTCAAGCTTTCCAACGGTGTGACGGTCACGCCGAACGTCGAGCCGGACATCGTGCCTAACGTGTCCCACACCGTGGCGTCGCAGAAGGCGGCCATCGACGGCGGGAAAATGGACGGCTGGAACAAGGTCTCCGGCTGCATGCCCAAGGTCAACTACCGGTGCGTCGGCGGCTACAAGCCCAAGCAGATACCGAACGTGACCTCCCTCGCGAACACGTTCGCCATCAGCGACAACACGTTCTCGATGGCGGACAGCCCGTCCTGGGGCGGTCACCTCTACGCGGTGATGGGCTCGCTGGACAACTTCACCGGGGACAACCCGGTGGCCGCCAAGGGAGTCACCCCAGGTCCGGGGTGGGGCTGCAACTCCGACAAGGTCACGCCGTGGCGCGAGCCGAGTGGCACGCTGGAGAACGAGCCGAGCTGCATTCCCGACTTCAGCATCGGGCAGCCCAACGGGGGAGCGTTCCGGCCCACCCCGGCGAGCTACGCGCCGACGATCATGGACCGCCTGGCGGGGGCGGGCCTGACCTGGAAGATCTTCGGCGAGCCGATACCCCAGATGGGCAACGGATACATCTGGGACATCTGCCCATCCTTCGCGGAGTGCCTGGACACCAACCAGACCAAGAACAACGTTCAGGCCTCCACCTTCATCAACGTGGCGAAGAACGGGAACCTGCCCAACTTCGCCGTGGTCACCCCCGGCGGGAAAAACGCGGTGGACAGCGAGCACAACGGCACGTCCATGACGGCCGGGGATGACTGGGTAGGCCAGGTGGCGAACGCGATCATGACAGGTCCCGAGTGGAACTCCACGGCCCTGTTCATCACCTGGGACGACTGCGGCTGCTTCTACGACCAGGTACCGCCGGGCACCAACCCCGACGGGACCCCGCAGGGGCCGCGATCCCCGCTGCTGATCGTCAGCCCCTTCGCTCGGCCGGCCTTTACCGACTCGACCCACACCTCGTTCGCGGGAATCCTCGCGTACGTGGAGAACAACTTCGGGCTGACGCCGCTGGGCCCGAACGACATGGGCGCATACAACTTCTCCAATGCGTTCAACTACAGCCAGAAGCCGCTGAAGCCGGCCCGGATCGTCTACCGCAAGTGGCCGAAGGACGCCTACCACATCAACCCGGCGGAGCTCCGCGAAGACACCTGAGCGCCGTCAGACACGCAGGCAGGCCGCCCCGGACGGGGCGGCCTGCCCCTTTGTTGCGCTGACCTTAACTGATCCCACCAGCCTCAGGTGTCACGCTTTTCCCGGCTTCGCTTGTATGTTCTAATCGAGGCGTGGAACAGGTAGCCCGGCCGGACTGGTGGCCCTATCCTCAGCGCTGCGCCAACGGGCATCCGTGGGGACCTGGCCGGATCATCGTGTCCTGGGAGCCGTGCCAGTGCGGCCCGGCCCGCGCGGCCCAGCCGCGCGGCAGCGGGCACCGCGTCGTCTTGTGCCGGGCGGACGGCTGCCGGGCGGTGTGGTACGACCCCAGGCACGAGCCGGGCACCGCCGGGGCGCCCTGATCCGCGGGCTCGTATCCAGGCCCCCGGCGGCGCCGCGGGGCCCGCGTTTCACTCGTAGTCTGAGTTGGCCAGGTGCCGCAGGCCCTCCCCGACGTAGATCTGCCGCGGCCGGGAGATCCGCTGCTCGGGATCGAGGATCCCCTCTTCCCACTGGGCCAGCCAGCCGGGCATCCGCCCGATCGCGAACAGCACGGGGAACATCTCGACCGGGAACCCCATCGCCTGGTAGATGATGCCCGAGTAGAAGTCCACGTTCGGGTACAGCCGGTGGCTGACGAAGTACTCGTCGGCCAGCGCGATGCGCTCGAGCTCCAGGGCGATGTCGAGAAGCCGGTTCCGGCCGGTCACCTGGAACACCTGGTCGGCGATGGCCTTGATCATGGTCGCCCGCGGGTCGAAGTTCTTGTAGACGCGGTGCCCGAACCCCATCAGCCGTAGCTCGCCGCTCTTCACCCGGTCGATGTACGCGGGGATGTTGCCCACCGAGCCGATGTCGTTCAGCATCCGCAGCACCTGCTCGTTCGCGCCGCCGTGCAGCGGGCCGTACAGCGCCGCCGCCGCGCCGGCGGCCGCGGAGTACGGGTCGGCGTGGGAGCTGCCGATCACCCGCATGGTGCTGGTGGAGCAGTTCTGCTCGTGGTCGGCGTGCAGGATGAACAGCACGTCGAGCGCCCGGGTCAGCACGGGATCCGGGTGGTAGCGGGGCTCGGTCATCCGCCACATCATGTTGAGGAAGTTGCCCGCGTACGACAGCTCGCCGTCGGGGTACGCGTACGGCAGGCCCATCGCGTGCCGGTAGGCGAACGCCGCCAGCGTCGGCATCTTCGCGATCAGCCGGACCACCTGCTCGTGCCGCCGCTCGGTGTCGAAGATCGCCTTCGCGCCGGGATAGAAGGTGGACAGCGCCGCGATCGTGCTGACCATGATGCCCATCGGATGCGCGTCGTGATGGAACCCGTCGATGAACTTCTTCACGTTCTCGTGCACATAGGTGTGCCGGGTGATCTCGTCGGCCCACCCGCTGGACTGTTCCTTGGTGGGCAGGTTCCCGCGCATCAGCAGGTACGCCACGTCCAGGAAGGAGGCACGCTCGGCGAGCTCCTCGATCGGGTACCCGCGGTAGCGCAGTATCCCCTTCTCCCCGTCGATGAAGGTGATCGCGCTGCGGCAGTTCGCCGTGTTCTGGAAGGCCGGGTCGTAGGAGAGCAGGCCAAAGTCCTCGTCGGAGACCTTGATCTGGCGGAGGTCGAGGGCCCGGATGGCCCCTGCCGTGATGGGCAGGTCGTAAGCGCGCCCGGTGCGGCTGTCGGTCACATGCAGCACGCCATCTGGCTGGGTGGTGTTCGTTGCCATGGTCCAAGTTCACCACCCGGTCCCCGGGTGTGCACCAGGGCCCCTGCCGCCCGTTAGCTAACTCCCATCATGATTCGTGGCGACCGGGCCGGGTTCAGCCAGCGCAGCAACGGGAGCAGCTCGCCCTCCGGCAGGGTCACGCAGCCCGCGGTCGCGATGCCGATGTTCAGGTGCAGGAAAATGGCGCTGCCGAGCCCGGGCGTCCGCGCGGTGTTGTAGCCGATCACCGCGCCGAAGTCGTAGGCGGAGACGTCCATCGGCTCGGGGCTGGCCCCGGCGCCGGCGCGCCGGGCGTCCACCCACTCGTTGTACCGGGCGCTGGCCGGGTCGTCGTCCCAGTAGTCGTAGGGGTGTATCCGCCGGTACGGGACGTGAAACCCGGGATCCGGCCCGACGCCGAACAGGAACGGCAGGCCGAACGACCCCGACGGCGTCCGGCCGTCTCCCTCGCGCTTGCCGCCCGGCGGGGCGAACCCGTTCCGCCCGATCCGCGCGGTCCATGGCCCGAACACCCGCCGCCAGCCGTGGCCGGCGCTGCGGTACGCGGTCAGCGTGGCGTAGGTCGCGCCGTACGAGCCCGCGGTCACCGTGATGAGCTGCCGCCGGGGCGGCCGTCCAGCCCGGCGCCCGCCGGCCGCTGCGGGGGACCCGTGGCCGGCGCCCGGGACGGCCGTCGCGCTCGCCGTGGCGCCCGGGCCCGCCCCCGCCCGGGCGGCCGTTCCCTGGGCCGGGCCGGTGCCCGGTGCGCAGCCGCTGGCCAGCAGCACGGCCACGGCGAGCGGCGCGAGGCGGCCGAGTGCCCTGGCCGCCATGGGATACGGCGTCACAGTTGACAGGATGCCGCACCGTCCGGTGGCCGGCGGGAGCCGTTCCGGCCGTGGGGGAGTGCGCCCGCCGGCCGGGGAGCCTGGGGCGCCTCCCAAAGGCCCAGGTCCGCGGCTTCTGGGCGCCTATCTACGTTGAGTAAGGGGCATATAGCTCGGAGTAGTTTCTTACCGGAGGGCGGGGGTGCGGTGAGGGAGCCGCGTTCCATCATCTTCTACGCGTGGGCCGGGCTCGCCGCGCAGGCCCTGCTGGCCGTCGGCGTGATCGCATTCGTGCTGGCCGGTGCCTCCTACCAGCGCTCGGCCATCTCGGATCTGCACCAGAAGGTCCAGATCCTGTCGGTCGCCAACCTCACCTTGCTCGGCGACTTCATCTCCGCGCAGCGCGCGGTAGGTGATTACGACGCCACCGGCCAGGCCCGGTTCCTGGAGAACTACGTGGCCGGAAAGGCCGGGTTCGGGGTGGCGCAGGACCGGGTCCGGCGGCTGGCCGCGATCGAGGGGGCCGGCGACGTTATCGCCGAGGTGGCCGCGCAGGCGCGCACCGCGGGGGCCGCGTTCGCCGCCTACGACCGTGCCGCGGCGGCGCCGGCCGGCAGCGGCACCGCGGCCCGGCTTTATGCCGGCGCCGCGACGACGTCGGACGCGTTCCTCATCCAGGACGACCGGCTGCGGCGGCTGCTGGTGGGCGACAGCGACGAGCTGACCTTCAAGAGCGAGAACATCCTGGGCGTCGGCCTGGGCTGGACCGTAGCCGTCCTGGCGGTCGGCCTCATGTTCCCGGTGATCGCGGGGGCGGTGGGCCTGCGCTACGTGAGCGGTCCCCTGCACGGGGCCACCACGACCGTGCGCAGGCGCGCGATGGGCGACATGCGGGCCCGTGCGGTGCCCGGCGGCCCGGCCGACGTCAGGGACCTGGCGCGCTCCATCAACTTCCTCGCCGATGAGAGCGACCGCGTCCGGGCCGCGGAGAGCGACCGCGTCCGCCTGCTGGCGGAGGTACACCAGGCGGCGATCCGGATCCGCCAGCACCTGCACGGCCAGGCGGTCGTCCGCGAGGCGGTCACCGCGATCCAGGAGCACCTGGCCGTCGACTTCGTCTGGGTCGGGCTGGTCAGCGAGGGGCGGCTGGCCGACGCCGACGGCGACGGCGACGAGGAGGCCTGGCGGCAGATGGGTGACGTGGTCAAGCACCTCCAGCCCGACTCGCTCGCCTGGCTGCAGGAGATCTACCAGCACCGGTCCAGCTACCGCATCCAGGATCTGCGTGCCGAGGAGGCCGCGGACATCCCGGGACGAGATCCGCGAGACCCTGACCGGGTGGGGGGCGGCGTCGGTGGTGATCACACCGTTCGGGGTCGGCCCGGAACTGCTCGGCTGCCTCGCCGTGGCCCGGGACGACCCGGGCGTTCCGTGGACCCCGGCCGAGGTCGAGGCGGTGGAGTCGCTGGCCGGCGACACCGGGCGCGGGCTCGAGCATGCCCGGCTGTACGAGGGCGAGGAACGTGTCATCGAGGAGCTCAAGGCGGTCGACCGGGCCAAGGCGGGGTTCATCGCGGCCGCTTCGCACGACCTGCGGACGCCGCTCACCAGCATCATCGGCTATGTCGAACTGCTCGCCGACCACGAGGCCGGCCTCGTGGGGCCGGAACAGGCCAAGATGCTGGACGCGGTGGACCGCAACGCGCAGCGGCTGAAGACCCTGATCGAGGACGTGCTCACGATCTCCAAGATCGAACTGGGCGCGTTCACCTCCCGGCTCGCGCCGGTGGACCTGACCAGCCTGGTCTGGGCGGCGGCGGACGTGATCCGGCCGTCGGCGGGGGTCGGCGGGCTGACGTTCGAGACGGTGGCCACGGACAAGGGCCTCATGGTGGACGGGGACGCCGAGCAACTGGACCGGGTGCTGGTCAACCTGCTGTCGAACGCGGTGAAGTACACGCCGCGCGGCGGCAGCGTGTCCCTGTCCCTGGCCCAGGAGGAAGGTTCGGCGGTGGTCACGGTCGCCGACACCGGGATCGGCATCCCCGAGAGGGAGCAGGAGTCGTTGTTCACCCGCTTCTTCCGGGCGTCGAACGCGGTGGACCGGGCGCTGCCCGGTTCCGGGCTCGGCCTGTCGATCGTGCGGACCATCGTGGCCAACCATCACGGGCAGATCAGCCTTACCTCGACGGAGGAGGAGGGCACGACGGTCGCCGTGCGGCTGCCGCTGCTCCTGATCGAGCAACCAGCCAGAACCATAAAGAGTTCTGGTTCCAGAAAGACAAAATTAATCTGGACCGGTTGACGCCGTTTGGTCGCATCCGGTATCAATTTGGTTGAACCGAACTGCGCGGACGCGGAGGTGGCGGTGGCCGAGGAACTCATCGCGTTCGCGTCCAAGGGCGAGATGCTCGCCAAGGCCAAGGAGTTCTGGAACCCGGGCAAGACCCAGTTCTGGGTGGACTCGGGCGTCCCGCTGGTCATCGACCGGCGGGAGGGCTACTTCATCTATGACGTCGAGGGCAAGCGCCTCATCGACACCCACCTCAACGGTGGCACCTACAACCTGGGCCACCGCAACCCCGAGGTGGTCGCCGCCGTCACCGCCGCGATGCAGCACTTCGACATCGGCAACCACCATTTCCCCTCGCTCGCCCGCACCGCGCTGGCCGAGGCGCTGGTGACCACCGCGCCGCCCGGGATCGCCAAGGTGGTCTTCGGCAGCGGCGGCGGCGAGGCGATCGACATCGCGCTCAAGACCGCCCGGCACGCCACCAAGCGGCGCAAGATCGTCTCGATCGCCAAGGCATACCACGGGCACACCGGCCTGGCCGTGGCCGCCGGGGACGAGCGGTTCTCCGGGTTGTTCCTCGCCGACCGGCCGGAAGAGTTCAGCCACGTGCCGTTCAACGACCTGGCCGCGATGGAGGACGCGCTGCGCGGCAACGATGTCGCCGCGGTGATCATGGAGACGATCCCGGCCACCTACGGCTTCCCGCTGCCCGCTCCGGGCTACCTGGCCGCGGTCAAGCGGATGTGCGAACGGCACGGCGCCCTCTACATCGCGGACGAGGTGCAGACCGGGCTGATGCGCACCGGGGAGCTCTGGGCGATCACCAAGCACGGGGTCGTGCCGGACATCCTGGTCACCGGCAAGGGGATCTCCGGCGGCATGTACCCGATCAGCGCGGTCCTGGTCAGCGAGGCCGCGGCGGGCTGGCTCACCGAGGACGGGTTCGCGCACATGTCCAGCTTCGGCGGCGCCGAACTCGGCTGCGTGGCCGCGCTGAAGACGCTCGAGATCACCTGCCGTCCCGAGGTCAGGTCGATGGTCCACTACATCGCCGACCTCCTGGGCGCCGGGCTGGCCAGAATCCAGGCGCTGTACCCCGGCTGGTTTACCGGGATCCGGCAGGACGGCCTCGTGATGGGCCTGGAGTTCGCGCACCCCCGGGGCGCGCAGCTTGTCATGCAGCGGCTCTACGAGGCCGGGGTGTGGGCGATCTTCTCCACCCTCGACCCCAGCGTCCTCCAGTACAAGCCGGGGGTGCTGATGACCCCGGCGCTCTGCGACGAACTGCTCGACCGCACCGAAGCCGCCATCGCCGGGGCCGCGGCCGACGCCCGCACCTGGAGGCCCCGGTGACGCCGCCACCCCTACACCCCAACCGCACTATCAGCCACACCACTAACTTCCGTCACCGAGCCCGCTGTACCGCCGCCCCGGCGAATGTCGTGGTGGCGCCCACGACGACCAAAGAGTGTCGTGGTGGCGCCCACCGCGACAAACAATTCCGTTGTGAGGGGAGGCCGTGGTGACTGTGGCGGAGCCGCGGGCGATCACGATCGAGGAGCTGAGCGACCCGGCCGGGGTGCCGCGGGCGCGGGCGATGTTGCAGCGCGCCGAATGGGCCGCCCGGGCCTTCGCCCGGTACGACAAGCAGGCCGTGGACCGGATCGTGCACGCCGCCGCGCAGGCGGGCGCCGCCAAGGCCCGCGAGTACGCGGAGTGGGCGGTGCGGGAGACCGGGTTCGGGGTGGCCGAGCACAAGGTCATCAAGAACCTCGCGTGCAGCACCGGGCTCGTCGAGGCCTACGCGGCCCACGACTACGTGACCCCGCGCTTCGACCCGGCGGCGAAGATCGTGGAGGTCCCGCGCCCGGCCGGCGTGGTGCTCGCGCTCACCCCGTCCACCAACCCCGTGGCCACGGTGTTCTTCAAGTCCCTGCTCGCGCTGATGACCCGCAGCGTCGTCGTGATCAGCCCGCACCCGCTGGCCCGCGAGTGCTGCGCCGACGCGGCCCGCACGCTGGCCGGCGCGGCGGTCGCGGCGGGTGCGCCCGACGGGGTCATCCAGGTGGTGGACCAGCCGTCGGTGCCGCTGATCAACGCGCTGATGACCGACGAGCGCACCAGCGTCATCGTGGCCACGGGCGGCGTCCCCGTGGTGCGGGCCGCCTACAGCTCCGGCACGCCCGCGATCGGGGTTGGCCCCGGCAACGTGCCGGTGCTGGTGGACGCCACGGCCGACCTGCCGAAGGCGGCCAAGCGGATCGTGGACAGCAAGAGCTTCGACAACTCGATCCTGTGCACGAACGAGTCGGTGCTGATCGTGGCGGACTCCGTCGCCGACACGCTGCTGCGGCACATGAAGCGGGAGGGCGCGTACCGGCTGGACCCCGGCCAGGCGGCCAAGGTAGCCGGGCTGCTGTTCCCCGGCGGGCGCTTCGACATCCGGTTCGTCGGCAAGGACGCGACCTGGATCGCGGGCGAGGCCGGGCTGCGCGTGCCCGGCACCACGCGGATCCTGCTCGCCCCGTTCTCGCTGGTGGTGCCCGAGGAGCCGCTCGCACACGAGAAGCTCTGCCCGGTGCTCGGGCTGGTCCGCGTGCCGAACGCACGCCGCGGCATCGACGCGGCCCGGGCCGTGCTGCGGATCTCGGGGCGCGGTCACTCGGCGGCGATCCACAGCGCGGATCCCCGGACGATCATGGAGTTCGGGGCGGCGGTCGAGGTCCTTCGCGTCTCCGTCAACGCGGGGAACAGCCTCGGCAGCTCGGGAATCGAGACTCATCTGGCGCCGACCATGACCGTCGGGACCGGGTTCTATCGGCCGGTCGTCTCTGGTCGAGAACCTGGAGCCCAAGCATCTCGTGCAGTGGACCAGGCTCGCTTACAACCGCGATCCTGCTGAACCTTTTGGCTCGTTCTCGGGACTGATCCCTTGGGAGTCTCCCGCTGGTTCTGTGCCTGCATATCCGATCGCTTCGAATATGGCTGAGGGCCCGGGCGGGCACGGAGGTCACCCCGGCGTGGCTGCTGGCGCAACCCCACGCCGGGGCGACTCTCCGGCCCACCTGGCACCTGGTACCGGTCTGAACGGCCGGGATTCGGGTGGCGGTCTGGGAGCAGAGGTTGCGGACGCGCTTCGGGAGGAGATCCGGCGGATCGTTATCGAGGAACTTGCTCAGTTTGCGGGGGGATCTCGTGGCTGAGCTGCGGTCGTTCATCTTCATCAACAGGCTGCAACCGCAGACGATGTGCTATCTGGGGACGTGGATCCGGGGGAGCCTGCCGCGGAGTGACGTGGCGGCGCAGATCATCGAGGTGGCGCCGGGGCTGGACATCGAGCCGCTGACCGATGTGGCGCTCAAGCACGCGGGGGTCTCCGCGGGTGTGCTCGTGGTGGAAAGGCAGTTCGGGTACCTGGAGATCCATGGGGGGAACGACGAGGTCAGCGCGGCCGGTTTCGCGGTGCTCGACGCACTCGGGGCGAAGGCCACCGACGCAACGAAACCGCGGGTGCTTGCGTCGAAGATCATCTCGATGCTCGATCCGCAGCACGCTTTCCTGATCAACCGGAACAAGATCGGGTCGATGGCGCTGGCCGGGGAGTCGCTGTTCGTGCTGGAGATGCAGCCCGCCTCGTACGCGATCCTCGCCGCCAACGAAGCGGAGAAGGCCGCCAGGATCAAGGTCGTGGATTACCGGATGATCGGGGCCACCGGGCGGGTGTACCTCTCCGGATCCGAGGCCGACGTGCGGCAGGCCGCCGAGGCCGCTGAGGACTCCCTGCGGAGCCTGGCATGAGGGACCCCTTGTCATTCGGCTACAAGGCCGACACGCCTCCCGAAGCCAGCTAAGCGCCCGCGAGGGAGGCCAGTGACTGAGCTGGACGGGGAGGCCATCCGGGGGCTGGTGCGGGAGGTGCTGGCGGAGTTGCTGCCAGGCCGCCGCCGCGAACGGCAGCAGCGGGGCTCGCTCCCGGTGACCGAGCACGTCGAGTCGGTGGAGGTCGTTTCACTCCGGACCGACGCCGACCTGGCAGCCTTCGTAATGCACCTTCTCCATTTGCTTGAGAACCCCAAGCATCGTGACGCCCTGCGCTCTGGCAGGCTGCGGTTCCGGCTCGCGGCAGCGGCGGTGCCGGGGTCGGTCCAGCCCAGCCACCGCGTGGACAAGGGCGCGGTGACCGAGGCGATGGTCGCGGCGGCGGCCAAGCAGGGCGCAAGGCTCGTGCTCGGGCCGCGGGCCGTGCTGACGCCGCTGGGCCGGGACCGGGCCCGCGCCGCCGGGGTCGAGATCGTGAAGGAGCGCTGATGCTTACCGCGACGGTCGTCGGAAACGTCTGGTCCACCCGCCGGCTGGCGGAGATACCCAACGGCGCGTTCCTGGAGGTCGAGGCGGAGGGCAGCCGGACCAGGTTCGTGGCGTTCGACGTGCTCGGCAGCGGCGTGGGCGAACGGGTCCTCGTCGCGCAGGGCTCGGTCGCCGCCGCGTGGTTCCCCGGCAAGGCGCCGCCGATCGACGCACTGATCATCGGGTCGATCGATGAGCCGGCCGGCGCAGTGTCCTCTCCCGCCCCCAGGGGGCTCCCGCCCCCTTGGCCGTGACAACCTCCTCTGGCAGGAAGAAAGGGAAAGCAGATGGCTGACAACGCGATAGGGATGATCGAGACCAAGGGCTACGTCGCCGCGCTGGCCGCGGCCGACGCCATGGTCAAGGCGGCCAACGTGACCATCGTGGGCCGGGAGGACGTCGGCGACGGGCTGGTGTCGGTCACGATCATCGGGGACGTCGGGGCGGTGAAGGCCGCCACGGAGGCGGGCTCCGAAACCGCGACGAGCGTCGGCGAACTCGTATCCGTGCACGTGATCCCCCGGCCGCACGCGGAACTCGGCAGGCACTTCACCATCCGGTCCGAGTAACGGTGCGCGAGCCAAACGGCGGCGTCGCCCGGCCCGCGAAGCGGGCATCCCCGCGAGCCAAAGGGAAGGGGGACAGTGAAGGGGGAATGGGGAGGCGGGTGGGGGGTGGGGACCCGGCGGCGAGCGGGATAACACTGCGCGTCTACCTGCTGGTCAAGGACCTCCAGCGGCAGTTCGCGGCGTATCTCGGCACGCCCGCGCGCGCCCGGGGCTACCCGCCGTTCGCGGGCCAGCACTCGCTCATCGTCGAGGTGGCACCCGGCCTGGCCATCGAGCGGGTGACCGACCTTGCGCTGCGCGCGGTGCCCACGGTCGAGCCCGGCATCCTGTTCGTGGAGCGCCAGTTCGGCGTGCTCGAAGTGCACGCGGCCGACCTGGCGGACGTGGAGCGGGCCGGCCAGGCGATCCTGGCGGGCCTGGCCGCCGACCCGGCCGACCAGCTCCGGCCCCAGATCTTGTTCTCCGACGTCATCGAGGAAGTGACCGACCGGCAGGCGGTCATCATCAACCGCAACAGGGGCGGTTCCATGGTGATCCCCGGCGACACCCTGGGCGTGTGCGAGGTGACGCCCGCCCTGTTCGCGACCGTCGCCGCCAACGAGGCCGAACGCGCGGCGCCGGGTGTGACACTGGTTGACGTGTCGATGATCGGTGTGGCGGGACGCATCTACCTGGCCGGGGAGACCGCCGGCGTGCAGGCGGCGCAGCAGGCGATGGCCGGCGTCCTGGGCGCGGTCGAGGGGCGCGAGCAGGGAGCCGATGTACGCGGGGGCATCCCATGCCGCCCCATGACCTGTCGGTCGGCGGCACCGCTGGACCGGGTGACCCGCTGCGCGGAGCGGGCGCTGGGCGAGTACCGCTGCCACCCCGGCACCTCGGTGTCCCTGCTGAACGTCTCGGAGAACGCGACCTACCTGATCGACGACCCCGCGAGCGGGCCTTCGGTGCTGCGGGTGCACCGCCTCGGGTACCACTCGCCCGGCGAGATCGCCTCGGAGCTGGACTGGATGGGCGCGCTGCGGGCGGAGGCGGGCGTGCGCACGCCCCGGGTGCTGCCCGCCCCGGACGGCCGCCGGATCGTCACCGTGGCCGACGAGGCCAGCGGCGAGGAACGCAACTGCGTGCGGTTCGAGTTCCTGCCCGGGACCGAGCCGGCCGAGGACTCGGTGCCGCACTTCGCGGAGCTTGGCGAGATCACCGCCAGGATGCACCAGCACGCGAGGCAGTGGCGGCGACCGCCGGGCTTCTCGCGGTTCACCTGGGACTACGACACCGCGTTCGGCACGCAGCCACGGTGGGGGCGGTGGCAGGACGGCATCGGGGTCGGCCCCGCCGAACGGGAGGTACTCGGCCGGCCTCGACGCGGCCCTGCGGGCCCGGCTGGCCGCGTTCGGCACCGGCCCCGCGCGGTACGGGCTGGTCCACGCCGACACCAGGCTGGCCAACCTGCTGGTCGACGGCGACGCGGTGAGCGTGATCGACTTCGACGACTCCGGGTTCAGCTGGTACCTGTACGACGTCGGCACCTCGGTGAGCTTCTTCGAGCACCAGCCGCACGTGCCCGAGCTGATCGATGCCTGGCTGTCCGGCTACCGCCGGGTGGCCGGCCTGCCCGCCGAAGACGAGGCGGAGATCTGGACGTTCATCCTGTTCCGCCGGCTGCTGCTGGTCGCCTGGATCGGCTCGCACACCGCGGTGGAGATCGCACAGCAGCTCGGCGCCGGGTACACCCGGGATAGCTGCGACCTGGCCGAGGCGTACCTGAGCCTGGCTCGGATAGAGCGGGAAGGGAAGGCGAGCATGTTCACATCCATCGCGGGGCGGGCCGTCGTGGTGACCGGCGCCACGCGCGGCATCGGCAAGGGCATCGCCAAGGTCTTCGCCGGAGCGGGCGCCCGGGTGCTGATCGCCGGCCGCGACGCCGACGCGGCCAAGGCCGCGGTGACCGAGCTGTCCGCCGGTGGCGCGGAGGTGTCGCACGTCCTCGCCGACGTCAGCCGGCGCGAGGACTGCCAGCGGATCGCGGCCACGGCGACGGAGCGCCTCGGCGGCATCGACGTGCTGTGCGCCAACGCGGGGATCTTCCCCGCCGCGCCGCTGGCCGAGATGACCGACGAGAACATCGATGAGGTGCTCGGCACCAACCTCAAGGGCACCATCCTGTCGGTGCAGGCGTGCCTGGCCCCGCTGGCCGCCTCGGGCCGGGGCCGGGTCATCCTCACCTCGTCCATCACCGGGCCGATCACCGGGTACCCGGGGTGGGCGCACTACGGCGCCAGCAAAGCCGGCCAGCTCGGTTTCCTGCGCACCGCCGCGATCGAGCTGGCCGCCAGCGGGATCACCGTCAACGCGGTGCTGCCCGGCAACATCATCACCGAGGGCCTGGCCGACCTCGGCGAGGACTACATGGCGGGGATGGCGGCCTCGATCCCGCTGCGCCGGCTCGGCTCGGTCGAGGACATCGGCTACGCCGCGCTGTTCCTGGCCACCGACGAGGCGGGTTACATCACCGGGCAGACGATCGTGGTGGACGGCGGCCAGGTGCTGCCGGAATCGCTCGAAGCCCTGGACGGCTGATGACCGGCAGCCCGGGCGAGCCGGCCCTGGCCGCCGCCGGGGCCGGGGCCGGGGCGCGCACCGCCGAGGACGTGCGCCGGATCCTGGCCGACCAGATCTCCGCCGGCACGCTGCGGCCGGGCCAGCGGCTCGGCGCGGAGCGTGCGCTGGCCGCCGAGCTGGGGGTCAGCCGGGCCGCGCTGCGGCAGGCGCTCTCGGTGCTCGAAGACGGCGGGCTGGTCCGCCGGGTGCCCGGCCGGGGCGGGGGCACGTTCGTCAGCAAGGGCAAGATCGAACGCGACCTGTCCCGCGTGGTCGGCGTGCCGGCCCTCCTGCGCAGCCAGGGCGTGGTCGCGGGCACCCGGGTGCTGTCCGCGCGGCTGGCCCCGGCCGGCGAGACTGCGGCCCGGGCGCTGCGCCTGCGTCCCGGCGACCTGGTGATCGACCTGGCCCGGATCCGGTTCGCGGACGGCAGCCCGTTCTCGGTCGAGCACGCGATGCTGCCCGCGGACCGGTTCCCCGGGCTGCTGGAGATGCCGCTCGGCGGGTCGGTGTACGAGCTGCTCGAGGAGCGGTTCGGCACCCGGCCGAAAGAGGCGGTGGAGCGCATCGAGGTGGTCGCCGCCTCACCCGACGAGGCGATGATCCTCGACGTGCCGGCCGGGGCGCCGCTGCTGTCCATCACCCGCACCACCACCGGCACCCAGGACGAGCCGATCGAGTTCTCGCACGACCTGTTCCGCGGCGACCGCACCCGGATCGTCGTGCGCACCCCCGGCCACGGCGGCGTGACCCGGGCGTCGCGCGGCCGGGGCCAGGTGATCGAGTTGCGCGCCCAGGCCGCGCCGTAACGGCGGAAGGAGCCGTGCTGTGACGACGGAAGAAGGCGCCAGGCCGGTCGGCCGGGTCAGGTTCATGGACGCCCAGCGGGTCAACCTGGACGGCTTCGCGATCGAGGACGCGGAGCTGGGGCTGATCGCGATGAACTCCCCGCACGACCCCGAGCCGGGGCTTGTCATCACCGACGGGCGGGTCACCGAGATGGACGGCGTGCCCGAGGACCGGTTCGACTCGCTGGACAGCTACATCGCCCGGCACGGGCTTGACCTGGCGGTGGCGGCCGAGGCCATGGGGCTGTCCGACGTGGCGTTCGCGCGCAGGCTGGTCAGCCCCGACGTGCCCCGGGCCGAAGTGGTGCGGCTGTCGGCCGGTGCCACGCCCGCCAAGCTGGCCCGGGTGCTTGCCCTGCTCCGGCCGGCCGAGCTCGGCCAGGCCATGACCAAGATGCGGGCCAGGCGCACCCCGAGCAACCAGGCCCACGTCACCAACCGGCTCGACGACCCGCTGCTGCTCGCGGCGGACGCGGCGACCGCGGCGGCGTTCGGGTTCCGCGAGATCGAGACCACCGTGCCGGTGCTCGCCGACGCTCCGAGCAACGCCGTGGCGTGCCTGATCGGGGCCGCCGTCGGGGCGCACGGCGTGCTGATCCAGTGCTCGGTCGAGGAGGCGCTGGAGCTGGAGCTCGGCATGCGCGGCCTGACCTCCTACGCCGAGACCATCTCGCTCTACGGCACCGAGCAGGTGTTCACCGACGGCGACGACACCCCGTGGTCCAAGGCGTTCCTGACCTCGGCGTACGCATCCCGCGGCATGAAGATGCGGGTCTCCTCCGGCGCGGGGGCTGAGGTCCTGATGGCGGGGGCGGAGGGCAAGTCCATGCTGTACCTGGAGGCCCGCTGCGTGGCCCTGGCCCGCGCGATCGGCACCCAGGGGGTGCAGAACGGCGGCATCGACGGGGCCAGCGTCGCCGCCGCCGTGCCCCGCGGGCTGCGCGAGCTCATGGCCGAGAACCTGATGGCGATGATGCGCAACCTGGAGTCCTGCTCGGGCAACGACGCGCTGATGAGCGAGTCCGACATGCGCCGCACGTCGCGGACCCTGCCGATCGTGCTGGCCGGCTCGGACTTCATGTTCAGCGGCTTCGGCAGCATCCAGCGCTACGACAACATGTTCGGCCCGAGCAACTTCAATGCCGAGGACATCGACGACTTCCTGGCCATGCAGCGGGACTGGGGGGTGGACGGGGGGCTGCGTACCGTCCCCGCGGACCGGATCGGCGAGCTGCGCCGGGAGGCGGCGCAGCTGTGCCGCGCCGTGTACCAGCACCTGGGGCTGGCCGACTTCACCGAGGAGCACGTGGAGCGCGCCGTGGACGCGGCCGGCTCGAAGGATCTCGGCGAGACCGACACGCTGGCCGTCGTCGCCGCCGCGAACGCCATCAGGGACGGCGGGATCACCGTGGTGGACCTGGTCGCGGCGCTGGACGAGCTCGGCTACGAGGCGCAGGCCGAGCGGATGATGGACATGGCCCGGGCCCGGCTGGCCGGCGACGACCTGCAGACCTCGGCCATCTTCGACGAGCGGCTCCGGGTCCTGTCGCTGGTCACCGACCCCAACGACTACGCCGGGCCGGGGACGGGGTTCGAGCCGCCGCCGGAGCGGGTTGCCGAGATCGACGCGATCCGCCAGGCCCGCGGGGTCGAGGACCTGCGGAAGGAGCAGGCCACCGGCGCGGTGCCGCTGCTCGCCGCGGCCGGTCCCGCGCGCCCCGGCCAGGACCCGCGTGAGGTGATCATCGGGGTGTCCCCGGCGGTCGGCCGGGACGTGTGGCGCTGCCTGTCCGGGCTGCCGGTCACCGGGGTGCTGGCCGAACTGCTGGCCGGCCTGGAGGAGGAGGGCTGCACCGGCCGGGTGGTCCGGTTCAGCGACACGGTGGACCTCGGCCGCATCGGGCTGGCCGCCGCCCGGCTGGCCGGCTCGGGCATCGGCATCGGCCTCCAGGGCAAGGGCACCGCGCTGATCCACCGCCGGGACCTGGCCCCGCTGGCCAACCTGGAGCTCTACTCGATCGCCCCGGCGGTCACGCCCGAGCTGTACCGGCTGCTGGGCGCGAACGCGGCCCGCCACGCCAAGGGCGGCACGCCCGACCCGGCCCGCAACCCCTACACCGACGAGGCGATCGAGGCCAGGTACCACACCACGGTGATCGCGCTGATGGCCCTGGAACGCGCCTGGATCAAGCCGGGCGCCCCGCCCGAGGAACTGTCCCTGGAGGGGTTGCGATGAACGCCGACGTTCGCGCGCTGTCGGGCGCGCCCGGTGACCGAGCTCACCCTCGAAGCCGTCCGGCAGGGCGAGGTTGGCCTGGCCGACCTGCGGATTCACCCGGAGACGCTGGAGCGGCAGGCGACGGTCGCGGAGCAGCATGCGAACCCGCAGCTCGCGCAGAACCTGCGCCGCGCCGCCGAGCTGACCCAGCTCACCGACGAGGAGGTGCTCGGGATCTACGAGGCGCTCCGCCCGGGACGCACCACGCCGGCCGAGCTGGCCGCGATGGCGGACTCGCTGGCCGCCCGGGGCCTGCCCCGCTGCGCCGCCCTGGTGGCCGAGGCCGCCGAGGTCTATGCGCGCCGTGGCCTGTCCGCATGACCCCTGGCCGGCCCGCTCACCGGCCATGAATGTGAATCTGGTGCCCAAACAACAACGGCAAACTCACATCCTTGACGCCCGGCGGCCCGGGTGCCGGTTATCGCTGGGGTGGATGTGGGGAATGCGACCACGGAGGTCGCGTTCCTCGACGGCGACCGCCTGCTCGGCACCGGCCGGGTACCCACCCGGGGGCGCAAGGGGTCCCCGGACTCGCTGCGGGCGGCGGCGGCCCTGGTGCGGCGGCTGGAACGCGGGCTCGGCTGCCGGGCCGGCGAGGCGCGGGTCGCCCCGCTGCGCGCCGTGGACACCACCACGCTGACGATCCCGGCGGCGCCGCCCGCCACCGGCAGGCTGCGGGTGCTCACCGCCGGGGTCGCCACCCCCGGGGGAACCGGCGCCTGGGTGGGCGCGCCGCTGTGGCTGGACCGCCCACCCGCCTCCCCTTCTCCCTGCACCGCCACCCGCGCACCTGCCGTGGCGGTGGTCCCGCCCGGCTTCGGTTACGCTCGCGCGGCCGAACGGCTGCGCTCCCTGCTGTCCGCTGGGGTGCCGGTCGGCGCGGTGCTGGCCGCCGGGGACGAGGGCGTGCTGATCTTCAACAGGCTTTACGCGAATCTCCCGGTGATCGATCAGGTCGAGCCGGCCGCCGTCGCCGGGTTTGACCTGATCGCGGTCGAGGTCCGCCCGCCGGGCCAGCCGCTGACCCTGCTGGCCGACCCGGTCGCACTCGCGGCCGCCTTCTCCCTGTCCGGCGCCGAGGCCGGGGACGCCGCCGCGTTGTGCCGCACGCTCGTCGACACATCGAACGCCGTGGTCGGCCGTGCGGCCGGCGGCGCCGGGGCCGGCCGATGGCGATACCGGCCCGGGTGAGCCCGGGGAGCCGGGGGAGCCGTGGGTGGCGGCGGGGGGCGAGCGCGTCCCGTTGCGGCGGGCCTGCGCCCAGGCCCAGGGGTGGCCGGTCGGCGCGGTGCGGGTGCTCGGCACGGCGGACGGCCAGGCCGAGGTCGATGACCTGTTCGCCCTGGACCTGGCGGCCGTGGCGGACGCGGCCACCGCCCGGCGGGGCAGCCTGGGCTCCGCGGCGCTGGTCGCGTCGCTGCGCCGGATGACCGACGGCGCCGATCACGCGGGCGAACTGGCCGGCCTGCTGGGCCTGCCGGTGCGGCGCGCGCTCACCGAGCCGGCCGCCGCCAGGCTCGGGGCGCTGACCACCCCGGGCGCGCGCCCCGACGCCGTCGTGGTGGACCTCGGCGCGGGCACCGTCGACGTGATCGCGCCCGGCGGCGAGGTGGTGGCGGCGGGCGCGGGCGGCCTGCTTACCGCCGCGGTCGCCGAGACGCTCGGCATCACCCGGGCCGCCGCGGACTGGGTCAAGCGCGGCCCCTGCCTGCGGGTCGACGGCGGCCAGCGGTTCGAGGCCGAGGACGGAAGCCGCGGCTTCCTCGACCGCCCGGCCCCGGCCTCGGCCGCGGGCATGCTCGCCGTGCGCGGCCCGGCGGGGCTGCTGCCCTTCGACCGGCGGCACAGCCCGGCCGAGTGGCGGGCGCTGCGGCTGCGGCTGAAGGAGGCCGTGTTCGCCGCGAACCTGCGCCGTGCCCTCGCCACGCTCGGTGCCGCGCTGCCCCAGGTGCTCATCGTCGGCGGGCCCGCCGGGGACGACGAGCTGCTCGGGGTCGTGCTGCGCGCGCTGCCCGGTGACGTGCCGGTTGGCCGGGCCAACGTGGGCGGCACGCTGCACCGGGTCCGCGGCCGGTCACCGGTACGCCGCCGCGGTCGGCCTGGCCATGGACCAGCAGGCCGGCTAACCGCCGCGGTCAGGCGGCCGCGCTGGCGGCGAGGTCGCGCAGCGCGCGGGCGGAGCCGAGGGAGGTGTCGACGGCCAGCAGCCGCGGTGCCTCCGAGCCCGCCATGACCGCGTGGATGTGCCGGATGATCGGGGTGAACGAGGCCGTGTTCGGCCCGGCGCCCGGGTGGGTGACCGGGTTCTGCCCCTCGGCGCGGACGACGAAGATGTCGGTGGCGGCCGGGTGGAACGGATTGGTGATGTTGATCTGGCCCCCCGTGCCCAGCAGCCGGGTCCCGGTGTCGTCGGCCCGGCCGAAGCCGCACGACAGGTACAGGTGACGGCCGCCGGGGAAGTCCAGGCACCCCCAGGCCGTCACGTCCACGCCGCCCGCGTCGTAGTCCGCCCGCGCCCAGGCGGCCTCGTGCTCGGCGCCGAACAGGTCACGGGCCAGGCGGACCGGGTAGCAGCCGACATCGAGCAGCGCGCCGCCCGCCAGGGCGGTGGACATCCGGACGTTGCTGCCCGGGTCGTGCATGAGGAAGTGGAAGTCCGACTGGATCTCGCGCAATTCGCCGATGGTCCCCTGGGCGAGGATCGTGCGCAGCCGGGCCATCTGGTCGTGGAAGGGGAAGGCGAACGCCTCCCACAGCGGGGTCCCGGTCTCCCCGGCCACGGCGAGCACCTGCTCGGTCTCGGCGACCGACCCGGTCAGCGGCTTCTCGCAGAGCACCGGCTTGCCGGCCCGCAGTGCGCGGATCGTCCACTCGCCGTGCAGGGCGTTGGGAAGCGGGATGTACAGGGCATCCACCCCGGGATCGTCGATCAGCTCCTGGTATCCCACGATCGTCCGCCGGATGCCGTTTTCGGCCGCCCACCGGGCGGTGCGGTCGGGGATCGCGGCCCGCCACGGCGACCGGATCGCCGCCCGCCTCCCGGACCGAGGGCAGGAACAGACTGTGGGCGATGTTGGCCGTGCCCATGATCCCCCACCGGATGCTGCCGGTCATCGCTATCACCAATCCCCTCTCCCGGGGCATTATGCCGGTATGGCTGAGTTGTTTCGTGGCGTGGGCGTAGCCCTGGTGACCATGTTCAGTGACGACGGCGCGGCGGACGCCGGTGCGACCGGCGAGCTGGCCCGCGAGCTGGTGGAGCGCGGCATGCGCGCGGTGCTCGTGGCCGGCACCACGGGGGAGGCCGCCACGCTGACCGAGCCCGAGCGCCGGGAGCTGGTGGCGGCGGTCCGCGGCGCGATCCCCGCGGATGTGCCCGTTATCGCCGGCACCGGGGCACCGTCCACCCGCCAGGCCGTCGCGCTGACCAGGGATGCCGTGGCGGCCGGGGCGGACGCGGTGCTGGCGTGGCCGCCGGCGACCAGCCGGGATGTGGGCCAGTACTTCAAGGCCGTGGCGGACGCGGCGCGGTCCCGCCCGGTGCTCGCGTACCACTTCCCCCGGGTGTACCCGCCGGGCGTGCCGGTGGACGTGCTGGCCGGCCTGCCGGTGGCCGGGCAGAAGGACTCCTCCGGCGACCCGGAGCGGCTGCTCGACGAGCTGACGCGCTACTCCGGCGCGACCTACGTGGGGTCCTCGGCCGTGCTGGGGCTGGCCGGGCCGCTGGGCGCCACCGGCGCCATCCTCGCGCTGGCCAACGTCGAGCCCGAGCGGTGCGTTGCGGCGTTCGCCGGCGACCCGGCCGCGCAGCTCGGGCTCGCCCCCCGCCACCTGGCCGCCAGCCGCGGCGGCGTCCTCGCCCTCAAGCAGCTGCTGTCCGAGGACCGCGGCCGCCCGATCCCAGCCCGGATCGGCTAGCCCAGCCCCGCCAAGGCGGACTTCAGCCGGCCGGCAGTAACGTCAGCCGCTCGCCCCTGGGCAGGTGTCTCGGCCCAAGTCGATGGTGATCGGCTGGTGGCGGGTTCGCTGAGGGCTTACCTCGGTAATGGGATCTCATATTTGAGATACCGTTGGGCGTATGGATCGAGAGGATGCGCAGTCCGGGCGCGACGACGTGCCCGAGCTGCCGCTGCTGCCGGGGTTCCGGGAGATGGCGTTGCGGCGCATGTCGGCGCAGCGCCGCCGGCTTGTCGCCGACCTGGCCGCGCAGCGGCGTTCGGCCGGGCTGTCCCAGACCGAGGTCGCGGCGCGGATGGGCACCTCGCAGTCGGCCGTGGCCCGGCTGGAGACCGGGGACGCGGACGTGCGGGTTTCGACCCTGGAACGTTACGCCGCAGCGATCGGCAGCCAGCTCGCCTGGCTGGCCCGGGCGGGCCAGCCGGAACCGGGCCCGCCGCCGGAACCCGGCCGGCTTGATCTCGGCCAGCCGGGACCAAGTCAGCCAGGGCCCGCAGGGCCCGGGCCGGGTCAGCCCGGTCTCGGCCGGCCGGAGCCCGGCCAGCCGGGTGCTGCCCGGCCGGGAGACCTCCGGGCCGGGACGGGACGACAGGAAGGACAGCTATGACCACGCGAGAGATGCAGGGCTATCCGCCGGGGCCGCCGGTCCCGCCCTGGCGGCCCGGGCCGCCCGAGCGCCCGGGCCCGCTTCCGTGGCAGCCGGGCCCCGCACCGCAGCCCGCCCGGCCGAACCCGGCGTTGCAGCCCGCGCGGGTCTGGCTGGATCCCGGGGGCTGGCCGGAAGGGCTCTACGACCGGTTGCTGGCGCAGCGGATCGTGATGGCGCACGGCTACCTGGACGGCGAGGCGGCGACCCGGCTCTGCGCCCATCACGCCCGACGCCCCTCCCCCTGCTTGCTAGTGAAGCACGGATGAGGCGGGAATGGGCTGGTGAATGACCCGCGATGTGATGTGAGCCTTTTGTGAGGTCGCGGCACGACGATCGATTAGCAGGAAGGCTTCCACCAGTCACAAGCCGAGTCGTTGCCAGGAGCTGGGCCATGACCATTCATCAGTACCTCATGCAGACCGGCAAGGACGACGCGCGGCGGGCTGGCGAGCGAGACCGTGTGCTCCTGGAGGCGCGGCGGGCCTGTGTGACGCCTGCTGCGGGGTGCCGTTCTCGCCGCGCCGGTCACGCGCGGCGCCTGGCTGCTGTCGCGCTGGACGGGCCGGGCACGGGACAGGCTCGAGAAGCCTGCCGAGGCCGACGGGCCAGGTGCAGCCCAGATTAAGGGGCCGAGCATGGCCTCGCGGCGAGCGGGGCGGCGAGGTCCGAGCAAGACCAACCTCAA
>CAVRXW010000028.1:0-21296 GCA_963725125.1 uncultured Actinomycetes bacterium | reverse complement strand
GCCCCCTGTCTGGGTCGGGCTGTCTGGGTCGTACCGGATGTGCTCCGGTACTTCACAGGTTGCCCGGCCGGGGGGCATCCGGGGCCGGGGCCGAATTACCCCTTCTGGCCGGCCTCGCAGGCGGGGTAAAACCGCCCACGGCGAGGCGCAGGCCACCACGATCGCCCGACCGGAACCGAAGCCGCGGCCCTGCTTTCACCGCGGTGGGGCGCGGGCTATTGACCTGCGGCAGGGGCGGCCGTGCGGGTTTCAGTCGGTGAACGCGCAGAACTCGTTTCCCTCGGGGTCGGCGAGCACGTGCCAGCCGATGTCGTCGTCCGGCTCCCGCAGCACCGTGGCCCCGGCCTCGACGAGCGGCGCCACGCCGGCCACCGAGACGTCCCAGTGGACGCGGTTCTTCACGGTTTTCGGCTCGGGCACCGGGACGAAGTCCATGGTGGCGATCGGCATGCCGGGCACGCCCTCCAGCGTGGCGTAGCCGTCGTTGTCGGTCACGCTGACCCCGTAGACCCCGCCCCACCACCGGGCCTGCGCATGCGGGTCGGCGCTGTCCACCACCAGGCCGTGCAGCCGCTCGGCCGGGACCTCCGGGCGCAGGAACGCGCAGAACTCGCCGCCCTCGGGGTCGGCCATCACCGTCCAGGCGCGCTGCGGCTCCAGGATGGTCGCGCCGAGCGCCTCCAGGTCCGCCAGTTCCCTGGCGTAGATGTCAAGGTGCACCCGGTGCTTGACGGTCTTGGGCTCGGGGACCCGGCTGACCCAGATCGTGTGCTGCGGCGTCGGCCCCCGCAACAGCCCGTCGCCGTCGTCCTTGGGCTCCCAGGTGCGGCCGAGCACGGCCGCCCAGAACGCGCCGAGGCGGGCCGGGTCGCCCGCGTCCAGGCAGAGGTCTTTGAATCGCGCGATCGGCATGGCACCAAAACCTAGCCGCTGCCATGGGCCCGCTCCCATCGATTTAACCGGCGGCGCACCGTACCTTAACGCGGCCGCGGAGCCGCGGGCCTAGCCTGGCCGGGGTGAGCCGGACGGGCCGGCCCGGCGACGCCGAGGGTACTGAGCAGCGTGGCGAGCGCCGTCAGGTCGGCGTCGGCGAGCTCGTCGAGCGGGGCAGGGTCCTCGACCAGGTCGCGCCAGAAGGCGGCCCGCAGCCGCTCCCCTTCCGGGGTGAGCGCCAGCGCCTTGACCCGCCGGTCCCCCGGGTCGGGACGGCGCTCGACGGCACCGCGCCGCTCCAGGCGGTCGACAAGCACGCTGAGGTTGGACGCGTCATAGTCGAGCCGGGCCGCCAGGCTGCGCATCGGCACGGCCGTGCCCGGCTCGAGGGTCAGCAGGGCATTCACCTGGGCAGTGGACAGGCCGGCCGCCGCAGCGTGCGCGGCCCAGTTCTGGCGGAGCCGCTCGGCGATCGTCAGCAGGCCGAGCTTGACGCCGAGCATCAGCCGGAGCCGCTCGGTGCTCGGGGACGGCAGGTCAGCGGGCGCGCGCATGAAAGCGGAGTGTACCGGGCGCCGGATATGCTGGTGCCCTATAGTGGTGGTGCATAACTACCTTTAAGGGAGGCAGCGTGACCGGAGGACAGGCAGACCCCCGGGTCTCGGTGACCGTGCCCGTGCCCGCGGCCGAGGCGTTCCGGATCTACACCGAGCACCCGGCCGAATGGCTGCCGCCCGAGCACACGTTCATCTCCGGCCCGGAGGCCGTCATCATGGAGCCCCGGGCGGGCGGCCGGTTCTACGAGCGCGGCGCCGACGGCGCGGAGGTCACCAGGGGCACGATCGTCGAATGGGCGCCGCCCGGCCGGCTCGCCGTCACGTGGCGGATCGGCCCCAACTGGCGCCCCGTCTTCGACGATGACCACGCGAGCGTCATCGTGGTCGAGTTCAGCCCGGCCGGCGCCGGTGCGACCGAGGTCGCGGTGACCTACACGCACCTGGACCGCCACGGGGAGATGGCCGGGGTCATCAGGTCCGCGATCGGCAGCCCTGGCGCGGGCGACACGCTGCGGAGGTACGCCGAGGTAGTGGCCCGGCACGCCGCCGGCGCCTGAGCACCGCCGGTTGGTCCGCGGCTAGTCCGGCGCCGCTGCGGGCACCTGTTCAGCCACCGGCGGCGGGGATGCGTTCGTGCCTGGGGGCAGTTGGCCGGCGATCAGCAGCGCCACGACGCCCACGGACGCCGCGATGGCGAACGCGGCCAGCAGGCCCAGCGGCAGGTTCTTGCCCGCGCCGGCCGCCACGGCCGCGCCGCCCACGCCGATGCCGAGCGCGGTGCCGAGCACGTCGGCCAGGCTCAGCGACGCCGACGCCCGGCCCTCCCGCCCCGGCGGCGCCATCCGCAGCATCATCAGCGAGGTCGGCGCGTACCCCAGGCCCATGCCCAGGCCCGCGACGGTCCAGGCGACCAGGGCCACGGCAACCGGCACGGCAGGCTGCAGCGACCAGGGCCATCCCGCCGATGCCGGCCAGGACGATCACCAGGCCGGCGCGGACCAGGCGGCGCCCCTCCCAGGTGCTCGCTGAGCCGGGCCTGCATCCAGGCACCGGCGGTCCAGGCCAGCGTGGCGCCGGTGACCGCGATCCCCGCCACCACCGGGCTGTGGTGGCGTACCGCCGTGATGGTCAGCGTCACGTAGGCGTCCGCGCCGAAGAACGTGAACGTCAGCAGGCCACGGCAGAGGATCGTGGCGGGCAGCCCCGGGCGCGCGGTCAGCGTGCCCGGCCGGGCAGCAGCCGCCGGAGCGCGGGCGATCCCCACGGCGCCACCGCCCAGGATCAGCGCGACTCCGGCCAGGATGGCGCCGGAGGCGGCCGCGAGGGTCAGGCCGGCCAGGATCATCGTGGCGCCGGCCGCGGTGCGGATGCCGTCGACCAGCCGGTGCTCGCCCACCTGGTCCGCGCCGGGCGGCCCGAGGCGGATCAGCGCCGGCACGGCGATCGACCCGGCGACGGCGACGATCGGCAGCAGGCCGAGAAACACCCACCGCCACCCGAACAGGTGCGCGACCTCGGCGGCCAGCGCGGGCCCGGCCAGCCCGGGCACGAACCCAGGCGGTGGACAGGACCGCCATCATCCGCGCCCGCAACGCCCCGGAGAAGCAGCGGCCGATCGCGGCGTACGACACCGCGGGCACCGCGCCCGCGCCGATTCCCTGGAGCACCCGGCCGGCGACCAGGACGGCCATCGACGGGGCCAGGCCTGCGATGGCCAGCCCGGCGCCGAACAGCAGCACACCGCCCACGAACGGCGCCGCGGGCCCGCGCCGGTCGGACTCCCGGCCGGCCACCACGATGCCGATCACGTTGCCCAGCATGAACCCGCTGAACACCCACCCGTACAAGCTCAGCCCGCCAAGATCACGGGCGACCACGGGCATCACGGTCACCACGGCGAGCGCTTCGGAGGCGACGAAGGTAATGGTCAGGACCAGGCCGACGGCAAGCGCCCGCGTCTGCGGCACCCACAGTCCCCGTACCCCGCCCTCGGCCACCGGCCGTCCTCCGTCCCGCGTCCGCCGCTCCCGCCCCCCGCGCCCTGCCTCTCCTGCGCCCTGCTTCTCCCGCCCCCGCGCTTCGCGCCCGCCCCCGGCCTGCGCCCGCCCCCGCCGGCGCCTGCCGGCACCTGCCGCGGCCACGCTGCCCCGATCTACCCGACCCTAAGCGCACGCACGCCGTCAAGCCCGGGCCATGACGCCCGGCCCGGGCTTGACGATCATTCAGTTGCAGAACGACTGACGTGTCCTTACCTGGCCCGGCACAGAACGTCGTCCGGGCCGGCGCGGCGGGGCCGGACGGTCGCCGCGGCCTGGCTCAGCGCCGGGCCGGCCCGGGGAACGGCCGGACGGCCTGGGGGCAGACCGTTCCGCGCGGGGGCAGCGCGCCGGTGACCAAATAGCGGAACTCGTGACTCGATCCCCTTCTGCGTCGTCGTTGCCTGGGCCGCCATCCGCCCGTGCCCTGGTTCCCGACGACGCGAAGGGCCTGGGTGGTCACCTCCCTCACCGTGCCCGGCGGGCCCGCCTCCGGACCATCGGGAAGACCGCCGGGGCCGGCCCCGAGATGGGCCGGGTGGGTCAAGGTTTCCCCGGAGCGTGCCGCGCCGGGAATAGCCGAACATGGGCGGCTGTTGCGGCGGGCGTGACAGCGCAACCAGATGCAGTTGAGAACGTGCAGTTCTGGTTCGACCCCCTGTGCCCCTGGGCCTGGATCACCTCCCGCTGGATGCTGGAGGTGGAGGAGGTCCGGCCGGTCCGGACCGAGTGGCGGATCATGTCGCTGGCCTACCTGAACCTGATCCAGCACGAGGGCAAGGGCCTGACCGAGGAGTACCTGGAGCGGATGAGCCGCGCCTGGGGCCCGGTGCGGGTCTGCGCCGCCGCGGCCCGGCGCAGCGGGCCCGGAGGTGCTCGGCCCGCTGTACACCGCGATCGGCACCCGGCTCCACAACGAGGGCCGCCGCGAGGATCCCGCGGTGATCCCCGAGGCCCTGGCCGAGGTGGGCCTGCCCGAGTCGCTGGCCAGCGCCGCCGACAGCACCGAGTTCGACGAGGCAGATCAAGGCCTCGCACAACGAGGCGTTCGACGCCGTCGGCCTCGACGTGGGCACCCCGGTCATCCGCATCGACGGCAACACCATCTTCGGCCCGGTCATCACGCCCGCCCCCAAGGGCGAGGCCGCCGGGCGGCTGTGGGACGGGCTGGTGCTGGTGACCGAGGCCGACGGCTTCTTCGAGCTCAAGCGGACCAGGGACCGCAAGCCCTCGTTCGACTGATACGCCAGCGTGGGGGCGGCGCGAAGCGCGGGGGCAGGGACTAGCACTGCCGCGGTGGCTCCCGGCCGGAAAGGCACTCAGCGAGGGCGTTGACGTGACAATGCAGGTTGAGATCTGGTCGGATGTCGTGTGCCCGTGGTGTTACCTGGGCAAGCGGCACTTCGACCGGGCGCTGGAGACTGTTCCCCCACCGCGATGCGGTCGAGGTCACCTACCGCTCCTTCGAGCTCGACCCGGCGGCGCCGCGCCGGGGTGAGCACGCCGACCGTGGAGATGCTGGCCAGCAAGTACGGGATGACGCTGGCCCAGGCCCGCGACGCGCAGCGGCAGATGGAGCAGCGCGCGGCCGCAGTACGGGCTGACCTTCCGGATGGCGGCCTGCGCAGCGGCAACACCCGGGACGCGCACCGGCTGCTGCACCTGGCCAAGGCGCAAGGGCACCCAGGCGGAGCTGGCCGAGGCGCTGCACCGTGCCTACTTCACCGAGCAGGCCTCGGTCTTCGACCATGCCTCGCTGGCCGACGTGGCGGCCGCCACCGGGCTGGACCGCGCCCAGGCGCTCGAGGTGCTGGCCAGCGATGAGTACGGGCCGGATGTCGAAGCCGATGAGGAGATCGCCAGGTCGCTCGGCGTGAACGGTGTCCCGTTCTTCGCCGTTGACCGGCACTACGGCATCTCCGGCGCCCAGCCGGCCGAGGCCATCGCCCAGGTCCTGGACCGCGCCTGGGCCGACGCCGCCGGCACCTGACCCGCCGCCGATCGCGCGATGAGACCTACTGGACCAGCGGCCGCGCCGCCGAGGCGATGTCGCCCAGCTACGCGCTGCTCGACATGACGGTGTACGGCCGGCAGGAAACCTGGGAGGACTCCCCCGCGGGCTGGCCCCAGCCGTTCGGAACCATGGGCGAGCAGTTCCGCAGCAACGGGCGCCCCACCGCCCAGTGGTCCCGGCTGGCGGCCGGCCGCTCCGACGACCTCGGCAACCGGGACGGGTGACCCGGGCCCCGGAACCTGCCGGCCGGTTGCGGCCCGGGCCGCGGGTCAGTAGTACCAGGGGAAGCGGGCCCAGTCCGGGGCGCGCTTCTCCAGGAACGCGTCCCGGCCCTCGGCCGCCTCGTCGGTCATGTAGGCAAGCCGGGTCGCCTCGGCCGCGAAAAGCTGCTGGCCCACCAGCCCGTCGTCGACCAGGTTGAACGCGTACTTCAGCATGCGCTGCGAGGTAGGGCTCTTGGCGTTGATCTTGGCAGCCCAGTCCAGCGCGGTGCGCTCCAGGTCGGCGTGCGGCACCACCGCGTTGACCACGCCCATCCGGTGCCCCGCCTCGGCGTCGTACGTCTCGCCGAGGAAGAAAATCTCCCGGGCGAACTTCTGGCCAACCTGGCGGGCCAGGTAGGCCGAGCCGAAGCCGCCGTCGAAGCTGCCCACGTCGGCGTCGGTCTGCTTGAACCGGGCATGCTCGCGGCTGGCCAGGGTGAGGTCGCAGACGACGTGCAGGCTGTGCCCACCGCCGGCGGCCCAGCCGGGCACGACGCAGACGACGACCTTGGGCATGAACCGGACCAGCCGGTGCACCTCCATGATGTGCAGGCGGCCGCTGCGCCCCGGGTCGATGCTCTCGGCCGTATCGGCCGACGCGTACCGGTACCCGTCCCGGCCCCGGATGCGCTGGTCCCCGCCGGAGCAGAAGGCCCAGCCGCCGTCCTTCGGCGACGGGCCGTTGCCGGTGAGCAGCACGCAGCCCACGTCGCTGGACATCCGCGCGTGATCGAGTGCCTGGTACAGCTCGTCAACCGTGTGCGGGCGGAAGGCGTTGCGCACCTCGGGCCGGTTGAAGGCGACGCGGACCGTGCCGGAGTCCACGGCGCGGTGGTAGGTGATGTCGGTGAAGGAGAACCCCGCCACCTCACGCCACCGCTCCGGTTCGAAGATCTCTGAGATCATGACCCCATTCTGGCCAACCCGCCGGAACCGCTCGACGGCGCGCCCGGCGGGTGAACCCGGTCGGCCGTTCGCGGCACCCGTGCCGAGCGGGTAACGCTCCAGGAACGATCCAGGCGTAGCGACCGCGCCTTCCGCGGCGCTCCCGTCCTGCCTGCAGGTACCCGGGAGGCTGACCGGCAGGCGGCGACGGTGGCCAGTGTCGAAGAGAATCGGGAAAGTTGGCCGCTAGCTGTGTACTTGGCGTGGCCGCCCGGCCTAGCATGCGCTCGTGGCCATGATCCTTGAGACCGCCAAGCGCGTGCTGGTCGGCAGGCCGATGCAGAGCGAGCGGCTCGGCCACACGCTGCTGCCGAAGAAGATCGCGCTGCCGGTCTTCGCCAGCGACGCGCTGTCCTCGGTGGCCTACGCGACCGAGGAGATCCTGATCGTGCTGTCGGTGGGCGGGATCGCGTTCATCGCCTACACGCCGTGGATCGCCGCTGGGCGTCGCGCTGCTGATGCTCGTGGTCGTCGCCTCCTACCGGCAGAACGTGCACGCCTACCCGTCCGGCGGCGGCGACTACGAGGTCACCACCACCAACCTCGGCGCCCGGGTGGGCATGACGGTGGCCAGCGCGCTGATGGTCGACTACACGCTCACGGTGGCGGTGTCGGTCGCTGCCGGGGTGGCCAACCTGGCCTCGGCCTTCCCGGCGCTGAACGGGCACCTCACGCTGATCGCGGTGCTCGTGGTCGCCGTGATCGCGGTGCTGAACCTGCGCGGCGTGAAGGAGTCCGGCACCGCGTTCGCGATCCCCACCTACTGCTTCATCGGCACGGTCGCCCTGATGATCATCATGGGCGTCATCAAGCTGGCCGCGGGCGACCACCTGCACGCGCAGAGCGCCGCACTACCAGGTCAAGACGTCCGCGACTTCGCCGGCTTCGCGCTGGTGTTCCTGCTGCTGCGCGCGTTCTCCTCCGGCTGCACGGCGCTGACCGGCGTGGAGGCGATCAGCAACGGGGTGCCCGCGTTCCGCAAGCCGAAGAGCAAGAACGCCGCGACCACGCTGGCGCTGCTCGGCGGCATCGCGGTCGCCATGTTCGCCGGGGTGACCGCGCTGGCCCTGGTCGCGCACGTGCACGCGGCCGAGCCGGGCAACCTGATCGGCGTGCCCGGCGGGCACGGTGCCCAAGACCGTCATCGCCCAGGTCGGCGCCGCGGTGTTCGGCGCGGCCTCGCCGTTCTTCTACATCCTGCAGCTGTTCACGGCGCTGATCCTGGTGCTGGCCGCGAACACCGCGTTCAACGGCTTCCCGGTGCTCGCCTCGATCCTGGCCAAGGACGGCTACCTGCCGCGCCAGCTGCGCACCCGCGGCGACCGGCTCGCGTTCAGCAACGGCATCCTGCTGCTGTCCGGCTTCGCCATCGTGCTGATCGTCGCCTTCCAGGCGTCGCCGACCCGGCTGATCCAGCTCTACATCGTCGGCGTGTTCGTGTCGTTCACCTGCAGCCAGACCGGCATGATCCGGCACTGGAACCGGCTCCTGCGCACCACGACCGACCCCAAGGTGCGGCTGCAGATGATCCGGTCCCGGGCGATCAACACGATCGGCGCGATCGTCACCGGCGCGGTCCTGGTCATCGTGGTGGTGAGCAAGTTCGCCGAGGGCGCCTGGATCGCGGTCGCCGCCATGGTGGTCATCTGGTTCACGATGCGCGGCATCCACCAGCACTACGCCAACGTCGCGCTGGAGCTGACGCCCGGACGAGGAAGCGGCGCATGACGCTGCCGTCCAGCAACATCTCGATCGTGCTGGTCTCCAAGCTGCACCGGCCGACGCTGCGCGCGCTCGCCTACGCCCGGGCGACCAGGCCGAGCAGGCTCGAGGCGATCACCGTCGACGTGGACGAGGCCGAGACGCTGCGGCTCAAGGAGGAGTGGGAGCGCAGCGAGCATGCCGGTGCCGCTGACCGTGGTGTCCTCGCCGTACCGGGAGATCACCCGGCCGGTCATCGAGTACGTCAAGCGGCTGCGCCGGGAGAGCCCGCACGACATCGTCACGGTCTACATCCCCGAGTACGTGCTCGGCCACTGGTGGGAGCAGGTCCTGCACAACCAGAGCGCGCTCCGGCTCAAGGCCCGGCTGCTGTACCAGCGCGGCGTGGTCGTCGCCAGCGTGCCGTACCAGCTGCAGTCCGCGACGAGGGCGGCTGGCCGCGGCCAAGGCGCGGAGCCGCCAGCCGCGCGACGGTCCGGGCTGGCGGCGCCGCTGCGGTCGCTGACCGCGGGCCGGGACGCGCTGCACGCCGCGGAGCTGCGGGCCGAGACCACCGACGCGGCGCCGGTGGGCGACGATCACGGCGTGAGCGCCCGGTCACCGGGCGCCGACCCGTGCACGCCGATCGCGGAGAGCGAGCCGCGCGAGGTGGTGGACGTGGCCGGCATGCTGCGGGCGGTCACGCTGCGGCCGCACGGGCCGAGCCTGACCATGGAGGCCGACCTGTGGGACGGCACCGGCAACGTCACCCTGATCTGGCTCGGCCGCCGGGAGATCCCCGGCATCCAGCCGGGCCGCCGCATCGTGGTGCACGGCAGGCTGACCAGCGTCCGGGGCGAGCGGGCCATCTACAACCCGCACCTACGAGCTGCGCCCGCCGGGCGGCGACCGCTCCGGCTAGCCGGCGACCGTCAGGGGCGGAACCGGTAGCCGATGCCGGGCTCGGTCAGCAGGTACCGCGGCGCCGGACGGGTCCGGCTCCAGCTTCCGGCGCAGGTTCGCCACGTACACGCGCAGGTAGTGGGCCTCGTTCTGGTAGCCGGGCCCCCACACCTCGGCCAGCAGCTGGCGCTGGGTGACCAGCCGGCCGGAGTGCCGGACCAGCACCTCGAGCAGCTGCCACTCGGTGGGCGTGAGCCGGACGTCCTCGCCGTCCCGGGTCACCCGCTTGTCGGCCAGGTCCACGGTGAAGTCACCGGTGCTGACGACCGGCGCCTCCGGCGCCGGCGACGCCCGCCGCACCGCGGCCCGCAGCCGCGCGAGCAGCTCGTCCATGCCGAACGGCTTGGTCACGTAGTCGTCGGCGCCCGCGTCGAGGGCCGCCACCTTCTGGCTCTCCTGGCCCCAGGCGGACAGCACGATGATCGGCGTCGAGGTCCAGCCGCGCACGCCCCTGATCACGTCGGTGCCGTCCATGTCCGGCAGCCCGAGGTCGAGGATCAGCACGTCGGGCCGGTCCCGTGCCATCGCCGCCAGGCCCGAGGCCCCGTCGGCCGCGGTGCTGACCTCGTACTTCCGCGCGGTGAGGTTGATCCGCAGCGCGCGCAGGATCGGCGCCTCGTCGTCGATGACGAGCACCCGGGTCATGGGCGGGCCGCCGCCACCGTCAGTGAGCCGTCGGTCACGGGTCGGCCGTCACGCTGGCCGGGTTCGCCGGTGCGGCGGCGGCCGGCAGGCTGACCCGCATGGTCAGGCCGCCGCCCGGCGTGTCCGCCGCCTCGACCGAGCCGCCCATGGTGTCGAGGAAGCCCTTGACCACGGCCAGGCCCGAGCCCCACGCCGGCCCCGGCGGGCGGGCCGCCGCCGCGCGCGTCGAGCCGCTGGAACGGCTCGAACATCTGCTGCTTCAGCTCGTCCGGCACGCCGCGGCCGTGGTCCACGATCTCCAGCAGCACGCCCGCCGGCCGACGGCGCTGGCCCGCAGCTCCGGGGTCTCGGTCCGGGCGGCGAGTAGGCCAGCGCGTTGGCGAACAGGTTGGCCAGCACCCGCTCCAGCAGGCCGGGGTCGGTGTGCACCAGCGGCAGCCCGTCCGGCACCGCGAGCCGCATGCCGGCGCCGCCGTCCAGGCCGCGCAGCGCGACCGGGGCCACCTCGTCGATCGCGGTGGCCCGCAGGAACGGCTGCAACGACCCGGTGGTCAGCCTGCTCATGTCCAGCAGGTTGCCGATCAGCGCGTCGAGCCGGTCGGCCGACTGCTCGATGGTGGCGAGCAGCGCGGCCTCGTCGGCCGGGGTCCAGTCCACGTCGGTCTGGCGCAGCGTGCTGACGCTGGCCTTGATGGAGGCCAGCGGGGTGCGCAGGTCGTGGCTGACCGCGGCGAGCAGCGCGGTGCGCATCCGGTTGCCCTCGGCCAGCGCCTCGGCCTGCGCGGCCTGGGTCCGCAGCCGGTCCCGGTCGAGCGCCGCCGCCGCCTGCGCCGCCAGGCCGTCGAGCAGCCGGTTCGTCACCGGCCTTGTCTGCCCGGCGAGGACGAGCACCAGGTCGTCGCCGGGCCTGCGCCCGCTGCGGTGGGTCGACGTCGGCGGCGGTGCCGCTGATGGCGATCCTGACCCACTGCCCGCGGATCTGCTCGAGCAGCTCGGCCCGGCCGCCCCGGCTGGCGGTCAGGTGGTCGAGCAGCGCGGTCGGCGTGTCCGCGCCGCCGAGCACGGTCTGCGCCAGCGCCAGCAGTTCGGCGGCCTCATCGGTGCTGCGGGCGGCCTGCCTGGCCCGGTGCGCGGCCAGGTGCACGACGCTGCTGACCGTCACCGCGACCGTGACGAACAGCAGCAGCGCCAGCAGGCTCTTCCCGTCGGCGATCGTCAGCGTGTGCACCGGCGGGGTGAAGTACCAGTTGACCAGCAGGCTGGCCGACGACGGCGGCGAGCACCGCCGGCCAGAAGCCGCCGACCACGGCCACCGCGACCACGGCCACCAGGTAGACGAGCAGGTCGTCGCCGAGGTCGAGGTGCAGGCCACCGACGGACAGGGCCAGGGTCAGCAGCGGCAGCCCGGCGACGAGCAGCGCCCCGGCCACCAGCCGGCGCACGCCGAGGCCGCCGGTCAGATCCGGAACGCGGCGCCGCCGCACCGGCGGCGGGCCATCGGGCGGGCCCGGCGCAAGGCCGGCCGGGCCAGCCGGGACGGCCGCCTCGCCGGTCCGGCCGTCCACGGGCTCACCGGCCAGGTCGCCGGCCGGGCCCTTACCAGGCACGTCCACAATCCATAGTGTGACTGACGAAGCCGCCCGGCGCACCAGTGCGCCCGCCCCGGTGCCGATCGCGACGCAGCCTGCGAGGACGAGCGCCGCCTCCGCGGCATGCGTGCCGGTGAGCTGAAGCTGCGCGTACGGCGGCCGGGAGAAGCCGATGACGGTCAGCCAGGCGATCGCGCCGAGCACCGGGGCCACGACGGGCTCGGCGATCGCGGAGACGGCCAGCACGATCCCGGCGGCCAGGCCGAGCACCCAGCCCGCGGACACCGCCCCGTGGGTTCCGGCCGCGGCCGCGCCGACGACCAGCAGCGCGCCAAAGCCGGCGGGCAGCGCGAGTGGCGCCGCCAGCCTGCGCCGCCGCTGTGTGGGTGCCTCCGGCTGGTCCATCTCACTGCCAGTTCACCGCCGGCTGGCCCGATTGCCGCTGATCTTGACGCGTTCTTAACGCCGCCGCCCGCACTCTTGACGCGCCCTTAGCGCCGGCCGTTTGCGGTGCCCGCGCTGGCCGTCCGGGCCGGGGACCGGGCTGCCCGGGCCGGGGACCGGGGCCGCCCGACGGCGGCTCGCCAAAAGTGACCGGAACCATCACGCGCTGTGCCGCGTCGAATCCCCGTGGCTCCTTCCACCGCCTGCCGCGTGACCCCCCGCCGGTCGCGAGCCGTGCCTCCCAGGGCACGCGTACTCGCGGGGGGTTGCGCGGTCGCGGCCGGGGCCGTCCTGGCGCTCCTCGGCAGCGCCCCCGCGATGGCCAGCGCCACCAGGCCGTCTCCCCCGCCGACCGCGTCGCCGGGGCCCTCGGTCCGGTCGCCGTCCCCCAGCGAGTCGCCGTCGCCGTCCGCCACGGGATCGCCGTCGCCCAGCCGGTCGCCGTCGCCGACCGGCTCACCATCCCCGTCGCCGACCGGCTCACCGTCACCCTCGCCGACCGGCTCGCCGTTGCCGACACCGAGTAGCTCGCCCTCGCTGCACGCGCCCTCCCCCAGCCCGAAGGTTTCCACCTCGTCCCCGCCCGGCCACCGGCCGCCCGGCCCGGCAAACGGCACCAGCCTTCCGGCGGCGGCCGGCGGCCCGGCCGGCCACCTGCCGCTCGGGACCGTGCTGGCACATTCGCGGCAGAACAGGCCCGGGAGCGTCGGCGGCCTGCTTCCGGCGATCAGCCCCTCCCCCGCGGCCTTCACGCCCGGCCCGGGCCGGCCCACGGCGCGCGGCCGGGACGCCTCGGTCACCGCCGACGCCGCGCCCGCCGGTCGCCGGCTGCCGGGAACGCTGATCGTCCTGACGGCCGCGTTCGCCGCGGCGCTCGCGGCATCCGCCGGCCGGCTGGCCCTGACCAGGCGTGCCCGCAGGCGGCGGGCTCCCTAGCTGTCTGCTCCTCCGCCGGGCCGGCGCGCCCCGGTCCGGCGGCCCCCGTCCGGCGGCCCTCAGTGCTGGACGCCGGGCCGGTTGTAGACGGCGGTCAGCGTGGACTGCATCACCGCGAACGGAACCGCCGCTCCGGCGACGAACGCCTCGCCGCGGCAGACCACCAGCGTCCGCCCGGCCCGCACCACCGCGCCGGTCATCACGAACCTCTCGCCGGCGGCCGGTGCCAGCAGGTTGATGGTGTAACTGACCGTAAGCACAGCCGCCTCAGCGGGCATTACGCTGAACGCCGCGTACCCGCAGGCGCTATCCAGCACCGATGCGACGGCACCCGCGTGCAGGAAGCCGTGCTGCTGGGTGAACCTGGCGTCGTGGTTGAGCGCGAGCTCGACCCGGCCCCGGTCAACCGACACGAGTTCCGCGCCGAGCGTTGCCATCATGGCCTGGCGGCCGAAGCTGGCCCGCACCCGGGCCCGCATCGCCTCCGTGGGCTCGGCCTGCGCGGCGTCGTCGGGTTCCGGCACCGGCCAATCATCTCAGTAGGCCTGCAAGGGGGACCTGTCGCCCACCAGCCACAGGTGGCCGAACGGGTCGATGAAGCCGCCTTGCCGGTGCACGCCCCAGGGTGCCTGGTGATCACGGATCTTGTCGACGCTGCCATCGGCTCCGGCGGCGACGGCGCGCTCGATGAAGCCGTCCGGGTCATCGACGAACACCTCGACCCGGACCGTTCGCGAGCCAAGGGCAGCCGGGGTGTCCCAGCCGTTGTTTTCGGGCTCGCCGAGGAAGAACGGGGCACCGGCAACGGTCAGCCCGACCACGCCGCCAAGGTTCCACAGTTCGGTGGCACCGAGTGCCCGTGCGTACCAGCGCGCGGCCGCCGCGGCGTCGGGGACGGCGAGCATCACGGAGATCACCGGAGGATGAGCCTCGGCCGTCATCGGCCATCTCCTAACGAGAGGGATGCGTGCGGCAGCCATCCCATGATCGTTAGCTCGTGCCGGCGTCAACCTGAGGCGGCTGCCGCCACCACCGTAGACGAAGGCCTCCGCCGGCAGTAGGACTCCTCACGGCGTCCTCTCCTCCCGGCGGATGTCCTGGGCCAGCTCGGCCGCGTTCCAGGCGGTAATCGTGACCCCGTCCCGGCTCGCCCACAGGCGCCGCTGGTCCGGCCCGCTGGCCGCGGTGGCCCAGACCGTCCCGAACCGCCAACCGGGAAACTGCGCGCGGAGCCTGTCCAGATCTGTCTGCGACATGACAGGCAGTGTACGCGCCCCTGTGCTACCCCGTGGTGCCCCACGGGGTTCTCGCAGGCACCAGGAAGCACGCACGTACCCTGCGGTACATGAGTGCTGGCTGGCAGCCCGTGGCGCCGTGGAGGACGCTATACGCGCTGCTCAAGGCGCGAATTGAAGACGGCACCTACGCGCCGAGGGCCCGCCTGCCATCCATCATCGACCTGAGCCAGGAACACGGGCTCGCCACGACCACCGTTCGTAAAGCGATCGATCAGCTCAAAGATGACGGCCTGGTCGTTACCAGCCCCATGGGTACCTTCGTCGCCGAGCCGCCTGCGGGTTCATAAGTCCACGCCTGGTTCATAGGGCCAGCAGCCGGTCCAGGACGGCCGGGTCGCCGCCGGCCACGTCGACTATCTTCTTCCGGTTCGTCGCGCCCGCGACCAGCGTGACGTCGTGGCGGCGGACGCCGAACGCGGCCGCCACCGCGGCCAGGGCCGCCGCGGTGGCCTGGCCGTCCACGGCCCGCGCGCTGACGCGCACCACGAGCGAGCCGTCATGCTCGCCGCCCACGCCGGGACGGGGCGACCCGGGCCGGACCCAGACCGTAACGCGCACCGCTCCAGTGTGCGCCCAGCTAGAGATAGCCCCGGGGGGTACACCGGTGGCCATGCCCGGCCCTCACGCGTCGAGGACCGCGGCGACGGCGTCGATCTCTACCAGCTGGTCCTGGTAGCCGAGCACGGTGACGCCCATCAGGGTGCTGGGGACGTCGTGGTCACCGAAGGCGTCCCGGACCACCTCCCACGCGGCCACCAGATCCTCCTGCCGGGCCGTGGCGACCAGGACCTTGGTGCTGATCACGTCCTCCAGCGAGGCATCGGCGGCGGCGAGGGCGGTCCGCATGTTCTCGACGGCCTTCGCGGCCTGCCCCCGGTAGTCCCCGGCCGCCGCGGTGGATCCGTCCTCGTTCAGCGGGCACGCCCCGGCGAGAAAGATCAGTCGTGCCTGGGCCGGCGCGGTGGCCGCGTAGGCGTACTCGGCGACGCTGGACAGCGAGGTGGCGCGGATCAGTGTGACGGCACGGGGCACGGCCGGGTCCTCTCGTGGGCGCGGCGGTGGCGCCGCGGGGGTCAGGAGGGCTGTCCGGCCTGTAGTTCCCGGACCGTCTTCAGCGCGTCGCTGATGTGCTGGCCGATGTTGGTCATCGAGTTGAAGGTGTGCCGGACCGTGCCGTCACGGTCGATGACGTAGGTGACCCGGCCGGGCAGCACACCGAGCGTCGCCGGGACCCCGTAGCTCTTGCGGACCCGGCCGCCCTGATCGCTGAGCAGCGTGAAGGGCAGCTCGTGCTTGCCGGCGAAGGAGGCGTGCTTGCCCACCGAGTCGGAACTGACCCCGATCACCTCCGCGCCGGCGTCGGCGAAGGCCTCGTAGCTGTCGCGGAAGCCGCAAGCCTCGGCCGTGCAGCCGCGGGTGTCGTCCTTGGGGTAGAAGTACAGCACGACGACCCGCTCGCCGAGCCGGTCGTACAGCCGGACCGGCTCTCCCGCCTGCGACGGGAGGGTGAAGTCGGGGGCCTTGTCGCCGGCCTTGATGCCTGCCATCGTGTCCGCCTTCCTTCGCTCCCCCCTGGTGCACCCGGCCACATCATAAGTGGCGGCGCTCCTCCGGTTACCGCCGCACACCTCGCCGGGCGGGCCGCCGGTCCCGGGGAATTTACCGTTGGCCGTGCCGCTTCCACGAGGTGGCACGGCGCTCCGTCCGTGTTCTGACGCGGCCGGACCTGGCCGCGCCCCGCCGGACGAGCACGCCAGCGCATCCCCTCGGAGGTTCCAGATGAGCCAGAACGACTTCCCCGCTCCGGCGAGCGGATTCGTGGTCACCCACTTCCTCGTGGTCGCCGACCAGGACAGATCCCGTGAGTTCTACCGGTCGGTGTTCGGCGCTGAGGTGCTGCTGGAGCGCGACCCGGTCATCATGAAGCTCGCCAACAGCTGGCTCATCCTCAACGTGGGCGGCGGCCCGACGGACGACAAGCCGACCGTGACCCTCGCCCCGCCGGCCGACCCCGACCACACCAGCGCGTTCCTCAACCTCAGGGTCGCCGACATCGGCAAGGTCTACGCGGAGTGGTCGGCGCGGGGTGCCGAGTTCCTGACCGAGCCCAAGACCCACACCAGCGAAATCCGCGCGTACATCCGCGACCCCGACGGGCACCTGATCGAGGTCGGCCAGTCGACGGTACGGCGGGACTAGCCCTATTTCACTTCAGCCGCCGGTCGTGATCACGGGTGTGGCGGCAGGTGCGGTCGCCGCCGCGGCCGGAACGCACGGCGGGGCGGCTCTTATAGATCGTGTCCCATAGCGGCCGCGGCCGCCGGGATGTTGACGTAGTCGCGCAGCCGGGCGATCTGCCCGCTGCGGGCGGTCGGCACGACGATGTTGGGCAGCGCGAACGCGCCGGTCGCCGCGGCGATGACCGGAGGCGTGGCCACGTATGTCCGGTTGCCGGGATGAACTGCGCATTTCGCAGCCAGGAAACGCGTGTCCTTCTGCTAATGGGTCTATGTCCGGACAAGTATTCAGATATATGGTCCTGCTAGCGCCAGAGCAGTCTCAGCGATCGACGTGGAGCCAGCATGGCATCTGTGGCGGGCAGATCTGTGCCGAGCCGCATGCTGGAACGCGCATCATTCCCGGGATTCCTGGGCGGAGGCCGCGATGGCGGGGCATCCACTAGCACTCGGTAAGGGGAAGGCATGCACTTGAGTTTCATGCGCAGACCGATTGCCCTGGTGTCGTTGCTGGCGCTTCCAGTGGTGCTGCTCAGCGCCGCTGGGCCAGCAACGGCAACCACCGTGAGACCCACCGTGGCCCGGACGAGCGGTGTGACCACATCCAGCCTTGGCGTGTTCAAGCCAACGTTCGCGGGCCCGGCCGCTACTGGCTGCTCTCCCGGCTGCTCCCTGCTGAGCGGCCCGGTCAACACACCGTCCACCGCGCACGCGCGCGGCGTGCGCGTGTCGACCGCTGGGCTGGGGAAACCGGACCACGTGCACGCCATGGCGCTGCCTAATCTGCGGCACATCCATCTCTCCGCGGCCCAACGGAGCCGGCTCGCCGCCTCCAGCCCCAACAACCCGCTCCCGTCGGTCAGTTGCGTGCCCCTGGGGCGGGGCTGTGACACCATCAGCACCTCGGCGGGTGGCGCCACCGGCGTGAAGGGCCTGAACGCGGTCGACAGCGCCTCGCTGCCCACTAACCCCCTTGGCGACATCGAGCCCCCGGACCAGGGCCTGTGCGCCGGTAACGGGTACGTGGTCGAGACCAACAACATCGGCGAGGTCCTGGTCTTCAACACCGCCCTGAAGCGGCTGTCCGCGCCGATCCCGTTCGACACTCTCATGGGGCTCACCGGCCTCGGATACAGCAGCGGCGGGGATCCCTCCTGCGTGTATGACCCCAGCAACGGCGGGCACTTCTTCTTCACCGAGATCGTCTCAGCCACCCCGGAGTCCCAGGGCGGCACGTTCGCCGGCTGCTTCGCGGGCAAGGCCAACAGTTGCAGCGAGGGCATCGCGGTAACCGACGGCAACAGCCCGTTCGGCCCCTACCACGTGTACTTCGCCAACGCCGACTACAACCCGGCCGAGCCCGGCTACCCCTCCCTGCTCAATGACTTCGCGAAGATCTCGGTGACCCGGGACGCCTTCATGCTGTTCTACGACGAGTTCCCGCTCCTCCCGGGGTCGTTGCCCGGCTTCGGCGGCGGTTTCTTCAACGGGGCGCAGGAACTCGCGTTCCGGAAGAGCGCGCTGGAGGACGGCATGCCCACGCTGCTGGCCCACGGGAAGCCGAACCCCGCGGTCACGGTGGCGAGGGTGAACATGGGCCTGATCAACACCCCGGACGGGACCTGCGCAAGGGACAAGGTGCTGCACATGGGCGGCATCACCTGCTGGGTGGCGGATATCCCGGCGCAGCCGGTCGGGAACCAGTTCGACAACGCCCACGGCGGCACCGGGTTCATGCTGGGCTCGCTGGACTTCTACGGGTTCGCGGCGATCTCGCCGGACCTCCGGTGACAACCGGCTCGCGGCGTGGGCCTGGACCGGGCTGTCCGCGCTCAACAGCAATGGCTGTGCCAGCTGTAACGCGAACATCCGGTTCACCGGTCAGCTCTTCTCCGGCGTCGATCGCTACTACGATCCCGAACTCACGTCGAACGGTTTCCAGGGCTCCCTCGGCGCGCAGAAGAACGGCCCGATACCGCTGGGCAATGAGTGCGGAGCGGCCGGCTTCAGCGTGTTCGCCTCCTGCCCGGAGGGCGGGATCCAAACCAACGGCGACTTCCCGTTCCAGGTCTCGCAGGCGCAAGGCCAGCTGTGGGCAGCCACCAACACCCAGATCGCCCAGACATACACCAGGGCCAACGCGGAGATCCACCAGGGCGCGGTGTACTGGGTGGTCGGCACCAAGTCCTTCGACAAGACCGGCAAGTTCACCCTGACCAGCCAGGGGTACGTCGCCGCGAGACACGAGGACCTGTCCATGCCGGCCATGGCCGCAACCCCCACCACCGGCGGCAAGGCGATCATGCTGTTCACGCTGGCCGGCAACGGCGGGCCGACCGGGGCCGACCACGGCGGCTTCTACCCGAGCACCGCCTTCGGCCGGCTGACCAGCACCTCCGGCGGCCTGCTCAAGTCCACCGTCAACATCGCGGACATGGGGCAGTCCCCGCAGGATGGCTTCAGCGAGTACCAGGGCTACCCAGGCCCGACCCGTCCCCGGTGGGGTGACTACAGCTGGGGATTCTTCCTGCCCGGCACCGGCGGGCGGATCTACTTCGCCAACGAGTACATCCAGTACCCGAACTGCACCGGAAGCGGGTTCAGCCTCACGATCGGAACCTGCGACGGAACCAGGGACGGCAACGCCAACTGGGGAACCTCCGTCAACTACGTCGTGCCGTAGCAGTAATGCGGCAGGACTGACGCGGTCCTTACCCGATGCGCCGGCCGCGCCCGGCCCGCCCAGGATGCCCCGGCATCCTGGGCCACCGGGCGGCCGTCGGCTGTCTGCCCGGGCACTGGCCCAGAGGACAGTCCGGTTGGCCCGATCGCCGCGTGCCGGGCCTCGGGCACCGGGATGATGCTGCCGGAGCGGGCAACCGGAGCGAGGTGATCTCTGTGCGGCGATGGAAGCTGGCCGGTGCGGTGGCGGTGGCCGGATGCCTGGCGCTCGGCGCGGTTCCCGTGCTGGCCGTTGCCCAGCACACGCCCCGCGCCCTCGCCGCGCCCAGGGCGGGCAAGGGGGCGGGTGCCTGGGTCTTCAAGGGCGTGGACAAGGCGCTGGCGAAGTCCGGGGCCTCCTGGTACTACACCTGGGCGACCGGCCATCACGGGCATCAGCCAGCCCGGCCGGCGTGCACTTCGTCCCGATGATCTGGGGCGCGGGCAGCGTGACCACGGCGACGCTGCACCAGGTCCGGCGCGAAGGACCCGACCTGCTGGGCTTCAACGAACCGGACCTGCGCCAGCCAGTCCAACATGACGGTGTCCCAGGCGCTGCGGCTGTGGCCGCGGCTGATGGCCACCGGGCTGCGGCTGGGCAGCCCGGCCGTGGCCACCGGTGCCGCCACGCCGGGCGGCTGGCTGGACCGGTTCATGCGCGGCGCCCGGGCCCGCCACCTGCGGGTCAACTTCATCACGGTGCACTGGTACGGCGCCGACTTCGCCACCGGCCCGGCCGTCGCCAGCTGCGCGAGCTACCTGCGGGCGATCCACGCCCGGTACCGGCTGCCGATCTGGCTCACCGAGTTCGCGCTGATCAGGTTCGGCTCGGCGACCACGTTCCCGTCGGCGCGCCGGCAGGCGGCGTTCCTCACCGCCGCCACCAGGATGCTGGGGCGGCTGTCCTTCGTGCACCGCTACGCCTGGTTCGCGCTCCCGGCCACCCCCGGCGACGGCACCGCGGGGCTGTTCCGCCCCGGCGCCATCGCCACCCGCGCGGGCCGGGCGTTCGAGGCGGCCGGTGGGACGGCGGCGTCCGCGCCGGCGGAGGCACCGCGGCTCAGTCGCGGCCGCGCAGCAGCGAGACCCGGAACGGGCGCAGCTCACCCCGGGCGAACCCGCCGCTGATGACCGGGTCCGCCGCCATGACCTGCCGCGCTTCGTCCTCACCGGGTGCGTCGAAGATGACGAGCCCGGTGTTGATGCCGCCGAGCGTCGGCCCGGCGAGGATCAGCCGCCCGTCGGCCAGCAGACGTTGCAGCCGCTCGAAGTGCTCCGCCCAGACCGCCTTCTCCGCTGCCGTCATGGTCGCGGCGAAGTCGTCGCGCGGGGGATGGATGAAGTAGATCCACTCCGTCATGGGCAGAGTCTGCCAGCCCGCGCCGGGCGCGATCCGCGCGCCGGCGGTCTCACGCCGGTGAGCCCGCCTGGCCACCCGGCTCCGCCGGCCCCGCTTCGCGGCTCCGCGGCTGGTGCCGGTAGAACTCCAGCGGCTCGGCGGGCAGCGGGGTGTCGCCGAGGATCAGGTCGGCCGCCTTCTCGGCCATCATCATCACCGGCGCGTAGATGTTGCCGTTGGTGATGTACGGCATCGCCGAGGCGTCCACGACCCGCAGCCCGTCGACGCCGTGCACCCGCATGCTGGCCGGGTCGACGACCGACCGGGCGCCGGTGCCCATGGCGCAAGTGCACGAGGGGTGCAGGGCGGTCTCCGCGTCCGTGGCCACCCAGTCGAGGATCTGCTGGTCGGTGTCCACCTCCTTGCCCGGTGACAGCTCGCCGTCGTTGAATTCGTCGAAGGCCGGCTGGTTCAGGATGTGCCTGGCCACCCCGATCGCCTCGACCCATTCTCTCCGGTCGGTATCGGTGGACAGGTAGTTGAACCGCAGCGCCGGGTGGACCGCCGGGTCGGCGGACTTGATCTTCACCGACCCCCGCGCGTCGGAGTACATCGGGCCGATGTGCACCTGGTAGCCGTGGCCACCGGCCGGGACCGAGCCGTCGTAGCGGATCG
>CAVRXW010000027.1:0-313341 GCA_963725125.1 uncultured Actinomycetes bacterium | reverse complement strand
CGGCATGATGGTCGGCCAGATGGGGCGCGGCAGCGGCAAGCGCAAAACCAAGCGAACGGCGAGCGCCGGGACTACCTGCGCTACCTGACCCAGACCCGGCGCAAGGTACGGCAGCAGACCGACCAGCAGCGGCGAGCGCTGGCCTGGCTCCACCCCGACCCCGATCGCTGTGGTCCGTCGCGATGAGCGCCCGGCTGTGGGAGCGGCGGCCCGCGCACCGGACTTCGCCGAGGTCCGGATCGGCACCGGCGCAGCTGTTCGCGGTCAAGATCAATCCCGTCCAGACCAAGCCGGTGGAGGACCTGGAGCCGCTGTGCGCCCGGGCGCTGCGGCGGTTCATCCACGCGCACGCCACCGTGCCCGACCAGCCGGTCGCGGTGTTCCTGCGCGGGTTCGCGCAGATCACCCTGCGCGGCGACACGCCGGCCGCCCGCGCCGCGGCCCGGGCGCTGATCACCCAGCTGTTGCCTTCCACTCCCCCGACGACGTCCGGATCGCGGTGTGCTGCGTGACGAGACCGCCGCGGACTGGGAGTGGATCAAGTGGCTGCCGCACTCCCAGCACCCGACGGAGGCGGACGCGGCCGGGCCGGTCCGCACGCTGCGGCCGACGCTGGCCGAGATCGTGGCCATGTTCGGGCCGGAGTTCACCGAACGGCCCCGGCACGAGTCCGGCGCGGCCCCCAGCCGCGACGAGCCGTACGTGGTCGTCATACTCGACGGCGGCGAGATCGGGGACGAGACGCGGTTCACCGCCGCCGGCTACCGCAACGCGGTGCTGATCGACGTCGGCGTGACGATGCCGTGGCGGCACTCCAAGCGCGTGCTCCGGCTGGACTTCACCCGCGAGGGACTGGAGATGGTGCAGGCCAACCGGAGCGGCAAGGAGATCCGCACGAAGCTCGGCCGGGGCGACGAGCTGAGCGTCGCGCACGCGCGAGCCTGCGCGCGCATCGTCTCGCCCTACCGGCTGGGCACCAGCAGCGAGATCTCCGAGCCGCTGGCCACCGACTTCGACCTGGCCAAGCTGCTCGGCATCAGCGACGTGGCCACCTTCGACCCGCGCCCGCTCTGGGCGGCCAGATCAGCGGCGGACCGGCTGCGGGTGCCGATCGGCATCGACGAGGACGGCGAGACGGTCGAGCTGGACATCAAGGAATCGGCGCTGGGCGGCAACGGCCCGCACGGCGTGCTGATCGGCGCCACCGGCTCGGGCAAGAGCGAGCTGCTGCGCACGCTGGTGCTGGCGATGGCGGTCACGCACTCCTCGGAGACGCTCAACTTCGTGCTCGTCGACTTCAAGGGCGGCGCGACCTTCATCGGCCTGGACAAGCTCCCGCACACCTCCGCGCTGATCACCAACCTGGCCGACGAGGTGCAGCTCGTCGCCCGGATGCAGGAGTCCCTGCAGGGCGAGCTGGTCCGCCGCCAGGAACTGCTGCGCCGGGCCGGGAACTACAGCTCCGCCCTCGACTACGAGAAGGCCCGGGCCCAGGGCGCCCCGCTGGATCCGCTGCCCACCCTGTTCGTCATCGTCGACGAGTTCAGCGAGCTGCTGTCCGCGCACCGCGAGTTCATCGACCTGTTCGTCATGATCGGCCGCCTCGGGCGGTCGCTCGGCGTGCACCTGCTGCTCGCCTCGCAGCGCCTGGACGACGGCCGCATCCACCAGCTCGAGTCGCACCTGTCCTACCGGATCGGGCTGCGCACCTTCTCCTCGATGGAATCGCGGGCCGTCATCGGCGTGCCGGACGCCTACGAGCTGCCGCCGCGGCCCGGCTCCGGGTACCTGCGATCGGACACCGAGCACCCTGATCAGGTTCAAGGCCGCGTACGTGTCGGCGTCCGGCCGGCCGCCGGGCGCCGCCCAGCAGGCCCGCGCCAGGCCTGCGGCCCGCGATCGTGCCGCTACGGCCCCGGCTACCTCCGGCCGCCCGATGGCCGAGGCGGCCGCCACCGGAGGACCAGCCGGGCCGAGCCGCCGGACAGCCTGCTCGACGTGGTGGTCGCGCAGCTCGCCCTCGCGGGCCCGGCCGCGCACCAGGTCTGGCTGCCGCCGCTGGACGTGCCGCCCACGCTCGACGAGATCCTGCCCGCGCTCGATTACCGCCGCACTCGGGTGCGCGGTCGGCGGACCGGGACTGGCGCGGCCGGCTCCGCGCCGTCACCGGGATCGTGGACCGGCCGTTCGAGCAGGTTCGCGACCTGCTGAGGGTCGACCTGTCCGGGGTCGCGGGCCACGTCGGCAGTCGTCGGCCGCCGCGCAGCGGCAAGACCACCCTGCTGCGGACGCTGATCTGCTCGCTCGCGCTCACCCACACCCCGCAGGCGCAGTTCTACTGCCTGGACTTCGGCGGCGGCACGCTGGCCGCGCTGGCCGCGCTGCCGCACGTCGGCGGCGTCGCCACCCGGCTGGACACCGACCTGGTCCGGCGCACGATCGCCGAGATCCAGGGCGTGGTCACCCGCCGGGAGACGGGAGTTCGCGCGACCACGGCATCGCGACCATGGCCGCGTACCGCCAGATGCGCGCGGCCGGCGAGGTCACCGGCGACGCACTCGGCGACGTGTTCCTCGTCGTCGACGGCTGGCTCACCCTCGCCAGGATTTCGAGCAGCTCGAGCAGGCGGTCACGGCCATCGCGGCCCGGGGCCTCAACTACGGCGTGCACGTGATGGCCGGCACCGGCAAGTGGTCGGAATTCCGGCCCGCGTCCGCGACCTGTTCGGCACCCGGCTGGAGCTGCGGCTCGGGGACCCGTACGAGTCCGAGATCGACGGAGCTCGCGACGAACGTGCCCGAATCCTCCCCGGGCCGCGGCCTCACCAAGGACGGCCTGCACTTCCTGACCGCGCTGCCCCGTACCGACTCGCAGCCCGCCGTGGACAGCCTGGCCGACGGGGCGGCGAAGCTGGCGGAGACCGTGGCGGTCGCGTGGGCCAGGGAGAGCCGCGCCGCGGGTGCGGCTGCTCCCCGACGCCTTCCCGTCCGCGCGCTGCCCGGCACGGCGCAGACCGGCACAAGATCCCGTTCGGGGTGGACGAGAGCACGCTGTCGCCGGTGCTGCTCGACTTCGCGCGGACGCCCACTTCATGGCCTTCGGCGACACCGAGTGCGGCAAGTCGAATCTGCTCCGGCTGATCGCCGAGAGCGTGGTCGAGCGCTACCCGCCCGACGAGGCCCGGCTGATCTTCATCGACTACCGCAGGTCGCTGATCGACAGCGCGGACAGCGAGCACCGCATCGGCTACGCTGCGTCCTCCGCCGCCGCGGCCTCGCTGATCACCGACGTACGCGAGGCGATGACGACGCGGCTGCCGCCGCCGGACCTGACACCGCAGCAGCTCCGCACCCGCTCCTGGTGGGAGGGCTCGGACCTGTTCCTGATCGTCGACGACTACGATCTCGTCGCCGGCGCGACCAACCCGCTGCTCCCGCTCGCAGACCTCATCCCCCAGGCCCGTGACATCGGGCTGCACCTTATCCTCGCCCGGTCAGCGGGCGGTGCCGGGCGTGCCATGTTCGACTCGATCATCCAGCGCGTCCGCGAGATGGGCTCACCCGGAATGATCATGTCGGGCAGCAAGGACGAGGGCGCGCTGCTCGGCGGGCGTCAAGGCGCAGGCGCAGCCCCCGGGACGCGGCTTCTTCGTCGAACGGCGGATCGGCAGCCGGCTGGTCCAGGTCGCGCTGGCCGACGATGGCGTCGCGACGGCCACGGGCCAGCACGCGGCGCGCCCGTGACGGGGGACGGGGAGGGGGGCGGCGGGCGCTCGCGGCCGGGCCGTCGTCGGCCGGGATCCGCGCTCTGCCCGCACGCCAGCGTCGCCGCCGGCCCTGGCTGATCACCACGGCCCCGAGAGTGACCAGGGCGGCCGCGCCGAGCGCGCCGGCCGTGACGGCGAGCGCGGTCGTGCGGGCGGCCCGGTCCGGCGGCGGCGCCCTGGACACCGACACGGGCTGCGGCCCGGCCGACGGCGACGGGCTCGGCGCGGCGCCGGGCGGCAGGATCGCGGTGACCGCTTCCAGCGGGTTGACCAGGCCGTTGCCGGTACCCGGGCCGGTCCCGCCGTTCGCCGTGACCTCGATCCTGTTCGCGACCGCCGGCCCGCTCAGCCCGGGAAACCGGGAGCGCACCAGCGCGGCGACCCCGGACACGAACGCCGCGGCGAAGCTCGTCCCGTTGAGGCTGCCGTTCGCGAAGCCCCCGGGCCAGGCGCTGGTGACGTTCAGGCCGGGCGCGGTGACCGCCACGCGCGAGCCCAGGTCGGAGAACGGGGCCAGCGAGCCGTCGCTTTCCACCGCCCCGACCGACAGCACGCCCGGGTAGGGGTAGCTCGCGGGGAGAACGGCCCGGTGCCGGTGCCGGTGCCGTCGTTGCCTCCGGCGGCGACGATGACGGCGCCCTTGCTCAGCGCGAACCGCACCGCCCGGCTCAGTTCGGGGGTGTTCTTGGTTTGTATCGAGACGTTGATGACCTGCGCGCCCAGCGCGGCCGCGTCGATGATCCCCTGGGCCAGGGTGGTGGCGCTGCCCGTGGTCGGCGAGTTGCCGGACGCCTGGCTGTTCACCTTGACCGACAAGATCCTCGCCGCGGGGGCCACGCCCTCGAACGGCACGCCCCGGCCTGGAAGTCCCTGGCCGCGATGATGGCGGCGACGGCCGTGCCGTGGCCCACGCAGTCCTGGAAGCCGGTGTTGGTGACGTCGACCGCGTCCACCTTGCCCGTTAACTGAGGGCTGTAGTCCACCCCGCTGTCCACCACGGCGACCGTGATGCCCTGCCCTTGAGCCAGCGGCCACGCGCTGCTGAAATCCAGCGCCTGCTGTGCCCACGGCTCCGCGGTGACGCGCGTGCTGGCCGGGACCGGCGGGCAATCCGGCGTGGGCCGGGGTTCCGCGGGCACCGCCCGCAGCGCCGGCGCGGCCGGGGGCGGCTGCTTGGGGGCCGGCTTCTTCGGGGCCGGCTTCGGCGACGGCTTCGGCGACGGCTCCGCGGCCGCAGGCGCCGCGGCCAACGCGGGTGCCCCGGCCGCCGCGGCCGCCGGGGCCTGGGCGGCCACGATAAGGGCCAGGGCCAGTACCGCGACCGCTATCCGGCTCATTCGCGCCGCCTCCGTGGACAGACCGATGCCTCGCATCCGGAAACGCACATAGGCTACGAATGGTTGCGCTCCCGCGTGGCCATCATGACCCAGATGACACAGTCCTTCTCCCGCAGATGAGCGCCGGACTCCCTCTCCCCCGGCCGGGCCAGCGGCGATGAACTGGCTGCTGGTGGCCGCCTTCGCCGTCGCGGGCCTGGTGATCGGCTGGTTCCTGCGCGCCGTCATCTTCCGGTACGCCGTCCCGGCCGGCGCGCCGCCGGGCCGTGCCTGCCCGCAGTGCGGGGACCAGATCCTGCCGCCCGCCCGGCCGGCCTCGGCTGCCGTGTCCCGGCCGGCCGGCTCCCTGGCCCGCCGTGTCCCGGCCGGGCCGGCCGTCTGATGCCCTGCCCGCCAGGCTGCCCTGGCTCGCCGCGTCCCGGCCGGGCCGTCTCGCAGGCCCGTCCCGGCCGGGCCGGCTGCCCTGGTCGGCTGTGTCCCGGCCGGGCCGGCTGCCTTCGCCGGCCGCGTCCCCGTCCGGCCGGTGCCCCGCCTGCCGGGCCCGCGTCGGCCCCCCGCCCCTGGTCGTCGAACTGGTGACGGCGGCCCTGTTCGGCGGGCTCGCTGCCCGCGTTCACCCTGCCCTCGTGCTGGCGGCAGCCTGCTGGCTGGCGGCCTGCGCCGTGGCGCTGGCCTGGATCGACGCCGCCGTCCAGCGGCTCCCCGACGCTCTCACCGCCCCCGCCTACGCCGGTACCGTGGGCTTCCTGCTGCTGGCCGCCGCGACCAGCGGGCACTGGCGCGACCTGCTCCGGGCGGTGCTCGGCGGGCTGGCCCTGGCCGCCGCCTACCTGGCCTTCGCCGTGATCAGCCGGTCCGCGATCGGCCTCGGCGACGCCAAGCTGGCCGCGAGCCTGGGCACCCTGACGGCCTGGCCGGGCTGGCGGACACTGATCGCCGGCGCCTTCGCCGGGTTCCTGCTCGGCGCCGTCACGGGGTCGGCCTGCTGGTATTCCGCCGCGCCCACCGCAAGCAGCACATCCCGTTCGGCCCGTTCATGATCGCCGGAGCCTTCCTGGTCCTGCTGGCCAGCGCCAGCGCCGTAGGTTCTTAGCTCGCGCGGCACATTCGGTGTCTCGTCGAGGCTGGAGGCGGTGGAAACTGTCCCCTCGCACTGCGCCTGTCCCGGTTGACGAGGGCGATGCCGATGAGTTACCGTCTTAGTGCCCTAGAACACTGAAGGGGTGAGACGGTGATTCGGTTCCGTGTGGACGCGCGATCGGCGGCCCCCCCGTACCTGCAGATCGTGCAGCAGGTGCGCCAGGCGCTGCGCATGGGCGTGCTCGACGTGGGCGACCAGCTCCCGTCGGTCCGCGAAGTGGTCGCCGCCACCGCCATCAATCCGAACACGGTGCTCAAGGCCTACCGCGACCTGGAACGCGAAGGCCTGGTGGCCGCCGAGGCGGGCCGCGGCACGTTCGTGACCAAACGGCCGGACGGCCCGCCGCCCGGCACCCACGCGCGGCTCGGCCGCAGCCTGGCCCGCTGGGTGCGCGAGGCGCGCGGCGCGGGACTTGACGACGAGTCGATCGAATCGCTGCTGCGCGTCACGCTGCGCGCGGCGGACGAGGAGGAGATCGCATGACCCCCGCCATCGAAACCCGCGGGCTGACCAAGCGGTACCGCCGTGTCACCGCGTTGTCCGATTGCTCGATCACCGTCCCCGAGGGCCGGATATCCGCGCTGATCGGGCCGAACGGCGCGGGCAAGACCACGCTGCTCCGCCTGCTCTGCGGGCTGGCGAGCCCGACCAGTGGCGAGGCCGCCATCCTCGGCGGCGCGCCGCGCCAGGACCCGGCCTTCCTCGCGAAGATCGGGTTCCTCGCCCAGGAGATCCCGCTGTACCGGCGGATGTCCGCGAAGGACCACATCGGCATCGGCGCGCACATGAACCCGCGGTGGGACGGCGAGTCGGTCAGGGACCGGCTGCGCGGGCTGAACATCCCGCTAGACGCGGCCGTGGGCACGCTGTCCGGGGGCCAGCGTGCCCAGGTGGCGCTGGCGCTGACGCTGGCCAAGCGGCCGCGGGTGCTGCTGCTCGACGAGCCGGTCGCGGCGCTCGACCCGCTCGCCCGGCGGCACTTTCTCGCCACCCTCGCCGACGCGGTCGCCGCGGGTGGGCTGACCGTCGTGCTGTCCTCGCATCTGGTCGCGGACATCGAGCGGGTCTGCGACCACCTCATCCTGCTCGCGTCCTCCCGTGTCCAGCTCTGCGGGGATATCGAGGGCCTGCTCGCGGAGCACCGCGTGCTCGTCGGCCCGCGGAAGGACACGACGGCGATCGAACGGGACCACACCGTCGTGCAGACCGAACGGACCGCCCGGCAGACCACGATGCTGGTGCGGCTGAACGGCCCGGTCGCCGACCCCGGGTGGGAAGCCGAGGACGTCAGCCTGGAGGACATGGTGCTCGGCTACATGGGTGCCGACGCGGCCCCCGCGATCGCGGAGCTGGCCGCTGTGGGAGGTAAGCGATGACCTGGGTCATCTGGCGCCAGTACCGCGGCACCGCCGCCATCGCGGGCGCCATTCTCGCCGCATTCGCCGTCCTGTTCCTGATCACCGGGCTACAGGACGCCGCGCAGTGGCACGCCGCGCTCGCCAGCTGCGCCAAGAACGGGACCTGCGGCGACCTCTCGCAGGCCGTGTCGCTGGGCGGCCCGGTGTACACGCTGACCATCCTGACCCTGGCCGTTCCGATCCTCTTCGGGATGTTCTGGGGCAGTCCGGCTGTGGCCAGGGAACGGGAAACCGCGACCGTACAGTTCGCGTGGACGCAGTCCGTCACCCGATGGCACTGGCTGTCCGTCAAGACCGGCTGGCTGCTGCTCGCGGGAGCGGTCTTCGGCGGCGCGGTCGCCGGGATCGTCACCTGGTGGTACGCGCCCCTGAACGCACTCAACCACAACCAGTTCACCCAGGGCTCCTTCGACATCCAGGGCATCGTCCCGATCGGGTACGCGGTGTTCGCGGTGGCGCTCGGGATCGCCGCCGGGGCGCTGATCGGCCGGTCGCTGCCGGCGCTCGCGGTGACCGGCGGCGTGTTCCTCGCCGTTCGCCTGGCGGTCACGTACTGGGTTCGGGTGCACTACATGCCCGCGGTCACCACCATCTACAGCGTCACCCAGAACTTCACCCCGAAGGCAGCGTACTGGCCGCTCGCGCAGGGCGTGGTGCTGCCCGGCGGCCAGCTCACCACCAACGTGAGCGTCGGCCCCGGGCATGTAACCTCGGGCTTCACCGGGCCCACCATCCCCGCCACATGCCAGGCTGCTGACCAGGTGAACGCCACACTCGCGTGCATGGCGCGCCTCGGCTACCGCTCCTTCACGACCTATCAGCCGGGCTACCGGTTCTGGCCGTTCCAGTTCATCGAGACCGGCATCTTCGTGGCGCTCGCCGCCGTGCTGATCGCGGTCACGTTCCTCGTCGTGCGGCGCCGGGACGCGTGACATGACCCGTGGTTACCTGGCGGCAATACCGCATCCACGCGGCCATCGCCGCGCCGTGCTCGCCGCGGTGCTGGTCCCCACCGGCGTAAAGCTGCGGGGGAGTCAGACAGGTGACCGCGCTAGAGGCGCACGGCGTCTGTGACCAGGACGGCGAGCGCCATCGTGGTGAACAGGAGATAGGCGCCGAGCGCCCGGCCGCGGTCGCCGTGGCGCAGTTGCCGGGACAGGACCCAGCCGAACGCCCCGGCCTCCAGCCCGGCGCCGGCCACGCCCACGGCCGGGACGAACAGGCCGGTGATGATGGCGGCGCTGCCGGCCAGGTGCACCACGCCGAGCAGCGAGGCGGCCCACAGGTGCTGGCCCTGGAGCAGGCCGAGCCGGGTGAGCTCGTCCAGCCGGGTCAGCCCGGCGCGGGACCTGGTCAGCCCGGCGATCGCGGATGGCAGCGTCTCCAGCAGCAGCAGCACGGTCAGCGCGACCGCCAGCACGAACATCGGCGCTCCCTCCTGGGCGGCACCCGCCAGCACCCGGTTCGGGGACCGGCTCGGCCACAGCGGGGACCAAGGTACCGCCCGCGCCTGGCCGGCCCGGCCCGCCTGGGCCGCCGGGCGGCACGTGCTCGCCGCTGCTGGCCGCCGTCACCCTCGCCTTCCTCGACAGCGAGCCCGGCTGAGCCCGCCGGAACGATGAGCCCGGCGGGCACACCGCGAAGGTGTGCCCGCCGGGCTCATGCGTCTGCCGGGCGGTGCCCGGAACTAGGACTTGGCCAGGTCACCGACGAAGCTGGGCCCGGGCGCGCCGAGCCCGGTCATGCTGTCGTAGCCCTTGGCCGTGCTCAGCGTGTTGTCCCGCGTCGCACAGTTCCCGGTCTCGTCGCAGTAGACGATCGGGCCTTCGTAGGTCAGCTCACGGAACGAGTAGAGGAAGCCCTTCCCGCCTGAGATGTACGTGAAGGCGTGGTCCACCCGCAGCTGAGCCTGCTTGCCGCCGGACACGATGTCGGTAATCGCGCCCGAGCTGCTGTCGATCTTGTAGATCGCCGGGTTGATGAACCCGACGGCCGGCGGCCCGACGCCTGGTCGGCGTCGGCGACCACGCCGGCCAGCAGCGGCGACGCGAGGCTGGTCCCGCCGTAACGGGTCTGCCCGTACGCGTCCTTCCCGTTCGGGAAGATCTCGTGCAGGCCGATGAGGAACCCGGTCCCGGGTCGGCGTCCATCGAGATGTCCGGCTCCACCCGCATCGGAGTCGGGCCGTCGAGCGCCTCGTTCCGCAGCGCGAGCGAGGACGGCACGACGGATGCCTGGTACCACGGCTGGCTGTAGTTGTAGCTGGTGAACCCGCCGCTGCCGCCGTCAAAGCTGACCGGAAGCCAGGTGTTCAGCTGCGCGTGGGTGCAGAGCACGCCCACCGCGTTGGACGTGCACTTGAACGAGCGGCCGGTGGCCCAGCCGAGCTGGCCGGTCTGCTGCCCGTTCGCCCCGACCTGGAGCGACGTGCCGCCCACCGAGGTGACGAAGGGGCTCGACGGCGGGTAGTCCGCGGCCGACAGGCCGAACAGGTTGAAGTTGTCGCCGTTGTCGCCGGAGGAGAACTGGATCGGTCATCCCGGTCGAGTCGGCGAGCATGAACAGGTCGTCGTACGCCGTCCGCGTCGCGACGTCGTCGAGGAGGTCCCCGGCGTCGTCGCCCCACGAGTTGGTGACCACGTTGGCCAGCCCGTTGTCGATGACCGTCTGCTCGGCGGTGAACAGGCCGTTTTCGCAGTCCTGGGCGCCGACGTAGAGGATGTGCGCGTTCGGGGCCGTCGAGTGAACGGCCTCGACGTCGATCGCCTGCTCGGTCAGCCAGCTGCTCGGCGCGCAGACGTTCGCGTCGTCGAACGGGGTCGCGTCGATCTGGGTGAAGGCCGCCTTGGCGAACGGGTTGCCCGGGTCGTTCTCCTTGAAGTACCTGGTCGCGTCCGCGGCGATGGTCGAGGAGCCGTAGGCGTCGATGATCGCCACGGTCTCGCCCTTGCCGGTGTCGGCCGAGCCGACGTTGTAAGCGGAGCGGAACTGGCCGGGCTTGTAGCCGCACGGGACGTAAGGCACCTTGGTCGGGGTAGCCGTGCCCGAAGGCCGGGCTGACCGTCGCGATCTTGGCGCTGTAAGAGGTGCCACAGGGCCTGGCCGTGATGAACGCCGCCGGCGCAGGCGGGAACGGGTCGGTCGCCGCCTTCGCCGGCGTGCGGCGCTGGCCGCGGTCCCCGCGGCGTCGGCCGGCGTGGCGATGGCCTGGTTGACGCCCATGGCGCCCACCACGCTGCGGGCGACCGACGCCGGAACCGACATCTGCCGCGTGGCGAGCCGGACGGTGTGGCCGTTCAGCCGGTAGCTCTCCAGCCCGGTGCCGAACGCCCGCTCCACCTGGGTGGCCGTGCCCGACGCGGAGACGTGACGCGGTCCTTGGACACCGCACCGACCCGGAACCCCTCGCTGCGCAGCCACTGCCGGGCGACTGTTGACCTGGCTGGCCGCCGGCGAGAACCGCGACTCCCACTGGGCCGCGGTGAGGTAGTGCCGGTAGCTCGCGCTGCCCGGTGAGCTGACCGCCCGGACCAGCGCGCTTGCCGCCGCCGGGTTCCGCAGTTGCAGCACCAGTTCGAAGTTCACCCGGGCGGACTTGGCTACCGCGCCGACCGGGTGATGGCGGGCCGCGGCCGGGATGAGGGTCCCCGCCAGCATCGTCCTGCCGGACGAGGTGGCGGCGCCTGCCGCCGTCGCCCCGGCGATCCCGCTTACCGTGGCCATACACAAGAGCGCGGACGCTCCCGCGGCCACAACCGACACTCTGCGTCGGGTATGCACCATCTGCCCCTCCACATGATTTTGGGTGACACAAGTGTCATTTAGTGACACAAGGTCACTCGGACCTTAGCCATCTACTTGTGGTCACGCAACGATCCGGCTGCTCTGAGCAGGAGCGAACGGGTCCGGGCACACCGGGCCGGGGCGCGGTTATCCCCAGATGTTCGGGTAGCCGGCCGGAAGAAGCCCGTACGCGGTCTCGCCGAAGTTTGGCGCGGCCGGCGCGCCCAGCGACCGGAGCAACTGGTCGAAGTTGAGCCCGACCATGGTCGGGAACGGGCCGCCGCCGCCGATGCCCCCGGCTTCCGGAAGCTGCGACTCCGCGGACGCCCCGGTCGGCTGCGCCCATCCGGTCTCGATGCCGTCGCCGCCGTTGAACATGTTGGCGATCACGGTCGAGGACGTGACGTGCTGACCGGCCTGCACGGTGGTGGTGACGTCTTCGGCCAGGTAGACCATCAGCCCCGCGTCCGGGCCGTCGGTGAGCCGGTAGGTGATCCACCCGCCGCCGGGCCATCCGCCATTCTCGCCCGCACTGGTGACGACGGCGTCGCCGAGAGCGTAGACCGGGCCCGCGCCGCCGAAGTCGACGCCCTCGTCGATGCGCTCGGGAACCAGGCCGCCCACGGCGCGCAGCGGGTTGCGGTAGCCGGCCAGGATCTCGGCCCGCTGCCCGGCCTTGAGGCGCCGGCCCCGGCTGACCACGGCGGTGCCGACGATCTCGGCCTGCTGGTTCGCCGTGGCGCCGGGCGAGGCCGTGGCCTGGGCGATGGGGCCCGCGCCCGCCGACAGGCCGAGTTCATCGGACTGGCTCACCGAGGCGGGGTGGGAGGCCAGGATCTTCCAGTGGGTGACGGCCAGCCAGCCGGAGACCAGGAGAGCCGAACCGGTCACGGCTGCGATGGCGACCCTGGCTGGCCTGCTCCGCAGCCCCGGCGCGCGCGGCGCAGGCTTGCGGTGGTGGGTGGGCGCGCTGGGCCGCGCAGGAGCGGATCGTGACGTCTTCCGGTGCCGGGCAGTCGTGTCGGACACGATCCAGCTTTCCGTTGGGCGCGGCGGGCGCGCTCAGCTTCCACCCCGGCTGGCCCGGTAGGGCCCGATGCCAGCGGCGCGTGAGATCCTTCGCGGGTTCAGGGCGACAGGATCGCGGGAGACACCACACGCTGGGTGCTTGATGGACCAGGCTGCACCATACGCAGGTGCCGCCGGGCCAGAACTACGCAAGAGACCGATGCCGCTACACCATGTCGCTCCCGCACCGGCCGCCCCATCACCTCGCGCGTCGCGGGCTGGATCCCTTGCCTGGCCGGTGGTGTGCGCCCGGCGGCGGGGCCCTAGGCTTCGGCGGGGCAGGACCTGTGGAGTTGGCCAGAAACTACGACGATCGCGGAAGGTCGGATGAGCTCAGCACGTGACCTAGCCGACCGGGTACACCGGCGCTGGCTCGAAGAGAATCCGTTTGCCGCCACCATGTACGGCATTCCCGGCTACGACGATCTGGTCCCGGACGAGAGCGAGGAAGGCCGGCGGGCCTGGCGCCGCGAGATCGGCGAGTTCCTGGACGAGGCCGACGAGATCGGCTGCGGGCAACTGACGCCGGCCGACGCCGTCACGCTCGACTGCACCAGGCAGGCGGCCGCCCAGGAGCGGGACGGCATCGATCTGGCGCTGGGGGAGCACACGGTCACCGCGATGCACTACGCGGGCCCGGCGGCGTTCCTGGCGGTGGCGGCCAGGACGGTCCTGGTGGACCCGGCCGCGGCCGAGGCCTACCTGTCCCGGCTGCGGCGCAGCGGCGCCTGGTTCGACCAGATCGGCGAGCAGTTGCGGGCCGGAGCGGGCAAGGGGCGGTTCCCGGTCGCCCCGCTGGCCGAGCGGGCCGTCACCTGGGCCGAGGGGGTCCTGGCCGACCCCGGCGCAAGCCCGGTTCTCGCACCCCGGCCGCCGCAGGAACTGAACCGGGCGGCGGCCTGGGAGGAAGAACGCCGGAAGATCGCCGCGGAGGTGGTGCACCCCGCGCTGGCGGGATGGCTGGCCATCGTCAGGGAACTGCTCCCGCGCGCCCGGCCGTCGCAGCAGGCCGGGCTGGCCCATCTGCCCGGCGGCGCGGAGGACTACGCCCGGGCGGTCCGGATCTACACGACCCTGCCGCTGTCCGCGGACGAACTGCACCAGACCGGCCTGGATCACGTCGCGGCGCTGGAGGCCCGGGCGGTGGAGCTGGGCACGGGGCTCGGGCTCACCGGGCTGGGCGAGGTGTACGCCGCGCTGCGGGACTCCTCGGGGACGATTCCCGCGGCGGAGGCCATCCGCCGCGCGGGAGCGGCGGTGCGGCGCGCCGAGGAGCGGGCGGCAGAGTTCTTCCCGGCGCCCCTGCCGCCGCCGTGCGAGGTGACGCCCATGCCGCAGGTTGTCGCCGTGAGCGGCGCGGCGCCGCACTACACGCCGCCGCGGCTCGACGGCGGGCGGGCCGGGACGTTCTGGTTCAACACCGAGCGGCCCACCGCCGGGACCGGGTGGGACACCGAAGTGGTGGCCTTCCACGAAGCGGTGCCCGGGCATCACCTGCAGCTGTCCCGCCTGCAGTTGCTCGGCGCCCTGCCCGCGCTGCAGCGCCAGCGGAGCCTCCCGGTGTTCTCCGAGGGGTGGGGCCTGTACGCCGAGCAGCTCGCCGAGGAAACCGGGCTGTTCGCGGATGACCGCGGCCTGCTCGGCTCGATCAGCACGTCGCTGATGCGGGCCGCCCGGCTGGTGGTCGATACCGGGATGCACGCGTCCGGCTGGAGCCGCGAGCAGGCCCTCGCGTACATGGTGGCGCACGTTCCCATGCCGCAGGAGTTCCTCGCCGCCGAGATCGACCGCTACGTGGTGATGCCGGGCCAGGCGCTCGCCTACCTCACCGGCAAGCTGGAGATCCTCCGGCTCCGCGACGCGGCGCGGGAGCGCCTGGGCCCGGCGTTCTCCCTGACCGCCTTCCACGGCGCCGTCCTGGATCACGGCTCGCTCCCGATGCCGACGCTGGCCCGCAGCATCGCCGGCTGGCTGGACCGCACCGGCTGACCGCCGGACCGCGCCGGCCCGGCGTGCCGAGGTGTAGGAAGAGGCCATGAGCGATCCAGCGACAGAAGAGGGCTTCGTCGGCGTCCCGGGCGGCCGGGTCTGGTACCAGATCCTCGGGGCGGACCGGCCCGGCATCCCGCTGCTCTGCCTGCACGGCGGCCCCGGCATGCCGCATGACTACCTGGAGCCACTCGAAGACCTCGCCGCCAGCAGGCCGGTGATCTTCTACGACCAGCTCGGCTGCGGGAAGTCGGACCGGCCCGCCGACGACTCGCTGTGGACCACCGGCCGGTACGTCGAGGAACTGGCCATGGTCCGCGCCGCGCTCGGGCTGGAGCGGCTGCACCTGTTCGGCAACTCATGGGGCGGCTGGCTCGCCCTGCAGTACACCCTCGATCGCCGCCCGGAACTGGCCAGCCTGATTCTCAGCAGCTCGCCGCCCAGCGTCACGCGCTGGATCGCCGATTGCGCCGAGCTTCGCGCCGAACTCGACCGGCCGGTCCGCGACGTGCTCGACAGCCACGAGGCCGGTGGCTACTTCTCCTGTCCCGAGTACCAGTGGGCGATCACGCAGTTCTACCGGCGGCACCTCTGCAGGCTGGATCCCTGGCCCGAGTGCGTGGAGCGGACCTTCGCCGGCATGGGCGCGGACGTCTACCTGACCATGTGGGGGCCGAGCGAGTTCGGCCCGGTGACCGGCCGCCTGCGCGACTGGGATGTCACCGCCCGGCTCCCGGAGATCGGCGTCCCTGCGCTCGTCACCGGCGGCAGGTACGACGAAGCGCGCCCGGCGCACCTCGCCGTGCTGGCCGAGGGCCTCCGCGACGCCGAGCTCGTGATCTTCGAGGACAGCTCACACATGGCCTTCAGCGAGGAGCGCGAGTCCTACATCCGGGTGGTCGGGGACTTCCTCGCCCGGGCCGAGGCCAGGGCCGGCTCCCGGTAGCTTCATGCGGCGTCCAGGACCCCGCTGACCAGGCAGCGGGCCAGCATCAGCGTGCTGCGCGGTGTGACCGCCTCGGGCGGGCCGGTGACCAGGGTCAGCAGTGTCCCGGCGAACAGCGTGATCAGCGCCTGCACCTGCTGAGGTGAGGTGGGCAGGCCGAGCCCACGGTGCTCGGCGACCGTGGCATCGAGCATCGCGGCGGCGAGCTGGGCAATGGTCTGGGAGAGCTCGGGCTGGCGGGTCGCCTCCAGGGTCAGCTCGAAGATGGCCAGGTAACGGGTGCGGTGCCGGGTGGCGAAATCGTGCGCACGGCCACCGATGTGCCGGCCTCCCTGCGTGCCTTCGAGCGGGCCCGGTCGGCGAAGGCATCCGTGATAGCCAGGCAGGCCGGCCGCGAGGACTACAACAGATACGGCGCCCTGCTCACCCGGTTCATCTCCGCCACCCTGGCGAGCCGCTACTACACCCGCTGGCTCGGGCAGATCAGCAACTACCTCACGAACTGAGCGGCATCAGGACTTCCCCTGGGCGGCAGTGAGCCGCCGCCTCAGGTACCCGGGCCGGAAGCCCCGCGGTACGGGTGCTGGTGCAGGTGTTCCGCCCGACACCGGGTGAGCGCCGGGTCCGGGGAACGGTGCACTCGCTGCCGTGGGACAGCCGGTCCGGGCGCGCTGTTATGGAACCGTTACGGCAAGCACCAACCGGGGGACATCCCCGGGCGTGTCTTTGTTGTGACCGGCCAGGCAGCCCCGCACCAGGCTGCCGAGCGGATGCGCGAGCCCAGCGCGCCCCATGTGCTGCCCGAGGAGCAGGCGGTGACTCGTGCCACCGAGTTCGAGAGCTTTTACCAGGCCAGCTATGGCCGCATCGTGGCGTTGCTGCTGGGCGTGCTCGGCGACCGGCAGGAGGCGGAAGACGCCGCGCAAGAGGCGTTCGCGCGCGCACTCGCCCGCTGGCCCAGGCTGAGCGCCTATGACGTGCCGGAGGCATGGGTCCGGCAGGTGGCACTGCGGCTCGCGGTGGACTCGGGACGACGGCTGCGCCGCAACCTGCGGTTGTCGGCCCGGTTGACCGGCGCGCGCCAGGCGCCGCCCCGCGAACCCGGTGACCGGGTGGCGTTCACCGACCTGGGCAGCGCGCTGATGCGGCTGCCGCTGCGCGAGCGCGAGGTCCTTGTCCTGTATTACTTCGCTGACATGACCGCCGAGCGCATCGCCGCGGAACGGGGCCTGCCGCCCGGGACGGTCAAGGCCCGCTTGGTGGCGGGCCGCAGGCGCCTGGAACGTGAACTCGCCGCCGACCCCGAGGAGGCGCGCGATGCGCGATGACGAACTGCGTGACGGCATGGCGGCCTGGCTGGGTCCGGTGCAGCAGGCGCCCGTGCCGGATGCCGGGGTGATCCGGCGCCGGCTGCGCCGCAGGCGGGCCCGTCAGGCCGCCGCCGGGACCGTGCTGTGCGCACTGGCCGCGGCCGGTGCGCTCACGCTGGCCCAGGGGAGCGCCGGGCCCGCGCCCGACACCGGCCCCGGCCCGGCGGTTCATCCGCCGTGCCGGGCAAGCCAGCTTCGCGTGGGCCCGGCGGCGGTGCTTGTCCGGACCAACGCGTTCAGCCAGGAGCCGCTCCCGGACACATACCTGCTCCGGATCGAGAACACCGGGCACGCTGCGTGCTCGCTGACCGGCTGGCCGAGGCTTTCCATCGCGGCGCTGCGGGCGATGCGCGACGTGGCGGTCAGCTACGGGACACTCCTCACCTGGCCGACCAGGCACGGTGCGGCATCGCGAGTGGTCGAGCCGGCCACCGTCGTGCTGGCCCCGCAGGCCCAGGCGGCGGCGATGGTCACCGTGACGTACCCGCTCGCCGAGCAGGACTGCGCCCCCGCGGCATGGTCGGTAACGCCGCCGGGCGGCAGGCCCACCACCGTCCGGCAAGTGCAGGCACGCGGTGCGCGCCACGGGCTGCTGATCTGCCGGACGTCGGCCGTTACCGTGTCGCCGGTCTATCCCGCGGCCGTGCCGGTCACGCAGAACTACCCGCGCTCGGCCCCCCGGGAGTCACCGGCGAGCCTCGCGGGCAGCCTGCCCGCGCCCGGCGCCGGGCCCGCCGCGGCGCCGTACTTCGTGGAGACCCTCCCGGCCCGCAGAGCGCTCGTATACGACTGGGCGACCGGGCGGGTCACCGCGGTCATCCGGCCGCCGCGCACCGCGCAGTATGGCTTCACCGGGGTTGCCGCGGCGGGCGATGACCGGACCTTCGTGCTCGCCGCGGCCACCGACCTCACCCGCTTCTACCAGGTGACACTGACCCAGCAGGGCACCCTGGCCCAGCCGCTGACCCAGTTGCCCGTGCCACCGGTCGCGGGCTACGGCAACCCGCTGTTCGCCGTGTCCCCGGACGGCAGCGAACTGGCCCTGGCGCTGCCTCAGCGGGGCGAAGTCGCCACCGGCGAGATCATGGTGGTCTCGCTGGTCAACGGCTCGGTGCGCATCTGGCGGTCACCCGATCCGGGTTGGGTCTACGGGCTGTCCTGGGAGGATCCCCTCGCGTTGCCGGGGGAGGCGTGGTCCGGGCATCCCCGGCTGCTCTTCGGCTGGATGGACAACGCGCCGGACCGCCAGGACGCGCGGCAGCGTTCCGGGCTCCGGCTGCTGGATCCCGGTGTACCCGGCACCAGCCTGCTCGGCTCGCGGCTGCTGATCCCCGCGTCGGTCCGGGTCGGCGCCCTGCGGACGCTCGATTACCCGCTGATCAACTCGGCCGGGACGGTCGTGTTCGCCACCATGACCTCCGCTGCGGGCGGCGGGAACCCGCAGGCGGCGGTGGTGGCGTTCAGCGCCGCGACCGGGCGCCCGCTGGGCGTGGTGACGCCACTGGTCGGCGAGTCGGGCATGGGGACCTGGTGCGGCGCGGTGTGGGCCGATCCTTCCGGCAGTCACGCGCTGGCCGCCTGCGGGACCGGCGGGGAAGTGAGCGGTACCCGCTTCACGCAGCTGAACCTGCACTTCCCGGTGCCCAACTTCAGCTCCGGCCGGAACTACTTCGCCTGGTAACCGGTCAGCCGCGCTAGGGGGCGGCATCGGCAGCGGGAGCGGGCTCGGCGCCATGCCGGGCAGCCGGTGCCCGCTGGCGGGTAAACGCCGGGAGCAGGCGCGCCAGCGCCAGGGCCCCGCCGATGCAGGCCAGGCCGCCGGAGACCACGGACACGGTCGTGCCGAAGGCGGCGGCCACCGCCCCCGACTCGGCGTCTCCTATCCGGGGACCGCCGGCGACGACGGCCATCTGCACGCCCATCAGGCGGCCGCGCAGCGCGTCGGGCACGGAGAGCTGGATGATGGTGTTGCGGAACACCGCCGAGATGACGTCGGCGAACCCGGCGACGGCCAGCAGCGCGAGCGCCGCGGGCAGCAAGTGCACCAGCCCGAAGGCGGTGATGGCGGCGCCCCAGGCGAGGACCGCGACGATGACCGCACGGCCCTGCCGCCGGACCCGGCGGACCCACCCCGTGGTGAGCGCGCCGAGCAGGGCGCCCGCACCGGGAGCGGCGTAGAGCAGCCCGAGCGTGCGTGCCCCGCCGCCGAACACCGTGCTGGCGAGCGCGGGAAACAGGGCGCGCGGCATGCCGAACACCATGGCGTTGATGTCGAGCAGGTAGGCGCCCTGGAGGATCTGGCGGCCACGCAGGTAGCCGAAGCCCGCGGCGATCGAGCGCAGCCCGGGCCGGTGGCTGGTTCCCTGCGGGGGCTGCGGGCCGATCAGGAATGCCGCCAGGATGGCGGCCGCGAGGCAGGCCGCGTCGATCCAGTAGACGAAGCGCACGCCCACCCCGGCGAGCAGCAGGCCGGCGATGGCCGGGCCGACCACCAGGCCCAGCTGGAACAGTGCCTGGAACATGGCGTTGGCGGAGGTCACCTCGGACCGGCCGACCATGTTCGGCAGGATCGCGGACAGCCCCGCCTCGGTGGCGGCGCTGAAGCCGGCCGCCGCCGCGGGCACGACGAACAACGGCCACAGGGCGGGACCGAGGTCGGCATTGACCGCCAGGCCGACGCTGCACAGCGCCGTCAGGAACTGCGCCACCAGCAGCAGCCGGCGGCGGTCGGCGCCGTCGGCGAGCGATCCGCCGAGCAGGCCCCCCGCGATCAGCGGCACCAGTTGCGCGAGCGAGGCCAGCCCGACCGCGAGCGAGGAATGCGTCAGCGCGTAGACCTGATAGGGCACCGCAACGGTGGTGAGCTGGGCCCCCAGCACGGAGAAGAGCTGCCCGGCGGTAAGCCGCCGCAGGTCACGCGACCTGCGCAGCGGCGTCAGGTCGATGACCAGAGTCCGCCAGAGCCGGGCGATCTTCCTCACGCGGGCAGGCTAACGAACTGCCCGGCGGATGGCCGTCACGCGGTCAGCTGGAACGGCTGGCCGCCGACGTCCACCTGCCCGTCGGCGACGAGCCAGGCCAGCGCCTCATGCAGGGCCTCCAGCGAGCTGTACCGCGGCGCGTAACCGAGCGTCTCCCGGGCCCGGGCGATGCTCGCGGCGATGCCGCGGAAGGTGTGCTCGCGGGTGGCCTCGGCATGCTCGGGCCCGGCCCGGCGGCCGAACTCCGCCCAGTCGACGAACTCCAGCACCGGCTCGCGGCCGAACCAGGCCGCGGCGCCCGCCGCCAGGCCGCGCAGCGTCATCGCCTGCGCGGCCACCACGTGGAAGCTGGCCCCGGCCGCGGCCGGCGCCGACAGCGCGCGCTGGAAAGCCTGCGCGACGTCGTCGGCGTGCACGTGGTTCAGCACGCCCAGCCCGTGATCGGGCAGCGCCAGCGGCTGGCCGGTCGCCAGCCGCGTCCAGACCGTGGCATCCAGGTTGCCTGCCGGGGTGATGACCGGCCAGCCTGGCCCGCTGATGTGACCCGGGTGCAGCACGATGGACGGGACGCCGCCCGCCCGCGTCTCACGGTGCAGCAGCGCCTCGATCTGCGCCTTGCCCGTGCCGTACTCCCCGTACGCGGTCCGGGGCTCATCCTCGGTGACCGGCACCCGCAGCGCGGGCCCGTGCACCCAGATCGTGCCGCAGTGCAGCAGCAGCGGCCGGGACGGCCGCAGCGCGTCGACCAGTTGCTGCGCCGAGGCCGCGGTGAAGCAGATCAGGTCGATCACCACATCGGGGCGCAGCGCCGCCACCTGCGCACCGAACGATCCCTCGGCGTCGGCCGCGTCCCGGTCCACGGTGATCGTGGTGACCGAGTCCCACTCCGGGCTGTCCAGATACGGGCCGCGGATGCCCCGGCTCATGGCGACCACCTCGTGACCGTCCCGGGCCAGCCGCGGCACCAGGTAACTGCCGATATGCCCGGTCGCGCCAATGACCACCACACGGCTCATCCCGCACTCCTTCTGTCGCTGCTGGGGCTGTTACTGGGGGGCTGTCTGGAAGATCGGCCAGCCGATCTCGGTGCGCCAGTCCGCTTCGTCGGGGGTGTCGTGCCGCCCGGACAGGTAGTACTCGCGGACCGGCCCGTCCACGGCGATCGCGTGCTGGGTCACATGCGTGGCGAGTGCGCCGTAGGCGCGGTCGATACCGGCGAGCGGGCCGTGATGGACGATGACCGCCAGTTCGGCGGGCGGGACGTCCAGGGGCTCGGCGCGGCCGACCGGCCGGATCTGCCCGGTGCACGGGACGAACACGGTGGCCTGGCCGTGCTCGTCGGTAAACAGGCCGCTGGCGTAGATCCCGCCGGGCGCGCCGCTGGGGGACAGGCCCTGCGCGCCGAGGGTGGCGTACAGCTCGCCCAGCGCTCCCTGGTACCACGGGCCAGCGTCGCCGATGTCGATGACGGCGGTGATGGCGGCGGAGTGGGCCGCGGCGACGCTGCGATGGCTGATCTCGGCCCGCGCCTGGTCCTGCGGGCTGCCAAGCAGGTCGCGGAGCGCGGCGACCGCGTGCTGCGTGCGGGCCAGGTCGTCCTCCAGCCGGCTCAGGTGCGCCGCGACGAGCTCGTTACGGGCCGGGACGCCGGGCGCCCTGAGGACCTGCCTGATCTCGTCGATCGGCATGTCCAGGTCGCGGAACCGGCGGATGACCTGCGCGGTGGGGATCTGCTCGACGGTATACCGGCGGTGCCCGGTGAACGGGTCCACGTCGGCGGGTTCGAGCAGCCCGACGCGGTGATAGTGCCGTAGCGCCTTGATGCTCATGTGCGTCGCGCGGGAGAAGTCGCCGATCGGCAGCGGGGAGGCCATGGCCCCAGTCTGGTACCTCCCCCAGGAGGAGGAAAAAGCGCCGGCCGGCGCCTTGCTTCTCCTGGTGCGGCAGCCGGCAGTGTTCAAGGTGTCCCTGGACGGCCCGCCCGACAGGCCGGCCGCCAGCACCGATGAACAGGAGCCAGGAATGAGCCCCACCGAGCTGACCGGCGTCGTCGCCGGGCACATCGCCGCGGTCAATGCGGGCGACACCGATGCCATCATGGCGACGTTCGCCCCGGATGCCTACGTCAACGACGCCCGCCGCGAGTTTTCCGGCACCGCAGCGATCCGCCGCTGGGTCGCCAAGGAGATGGTCGGCGACAAGATCAGCATCGACGTCCGTGAGGTCCTGGACCACCACGGCGACACCATCGTCCGCGGGGCCTACGACGGCACCTTCGACAAGACCGCCCTGCCCGCGGAACTCATCCTGTCGAACTACTTCGGCGTCCGCGACGGCAAGATCGTCAGCCTCGTCATCATCCGCAACGAACCGCCCGGTTACTGATCCGGTGCCCGGTCCCGCGCAGCTGGCCGTTTCTGCCGTCTTTCCATGGCACCTGACCTGCGGTGCAACCTGCGCATCAAGATAACCGCAATGCGGGCCGCCTGGAATTGGAAAACAGGTGCTGCCCCAGCACTCCGACCGCCAAGGGCGCTGGGGCAGCGCACTGGTGCCTTCAGTTCCTGGCAGCTGAGGGCTGACGGTGCCACCCGAAGGAGTGACCCGCATGACGACAACCTGCCCCATGGCCCACCAGGCCGCCGCAACCCCGCTCACCTTCGCTGCCCTTCCCGGTGGCCGGTTTCCTTCGGTGCTGACCGAATCCCATGCCCAGGTCACGGCCCCGGCCGGCGGGGAGCCCATGTTAGTGGTGCACCGCTACACCGAACTGCTGAGCGTGAAGACCTCCCGGGCCTGGCGGATGGCCAACCGGTGCGGAACCCCGCTGACCGGCGCCGAGATCCCCGGCGGGACACCGGCCGGGCACCTGCTGGGCATGGACGGCACGACCCACCGCATGCTCCGCCAGACGATCGGGCACCTGTTCACCCGGGACGCGGCCGACGCGCTGCGCCCCCAGATGAGGAAGGCCGCGGCCCGCCTGCTGGACCGGCTCGCTGCCCGGGGCACCGGCGACCTGCGGGCCGACTTTGCCGAGCCCGCCACCGCCGCCACCGTCTGCGCCGCGCTGCGGGTGCCCCTCGCGGACTGGGCCCCGGTCATCCGGCCCGCCGGGGAGCGGGCGTTCGGCGTCGTGCACCCCGGGAGCGGGCTTGCCGATGCCCAGGCCGCCTGGGAGGGCATCTGGCGGTACTACGGCCGGGTCATCGCCGCCAAGAAGGCCAGCCCCGACGGTGGGCTGGTGGCGCAGATGTACCTGGCCATGAACCGGGCCGGGTACACGGCCGAGGAGATCGTCCGGGCGGTCGCCACGGTCAGCAACGGCGCCACCGCCCTGATGCCGGTCCTGGAACGGGTGCTGCTGTGGCTGCTGCAGCACCCGGATCCCGTCGCCGATGTGTTCCTCGGGCAACGCACCTGGGCGCAGGTGGTGCACACCGCGATCGTCCAGGGCGCGCTGTTCCCGGTCACCCCGCCACTGGTCGCCGGCAAGGGCGCGCGCATCGGGCCGGCGCCGGTCCCCGAGGGGACCCTGGTGCTGCCGTCGCTGATCTCCGCGGTGCACCATCCCCGGGCCGGGGCGTGGCTGGCGTTCGGCCCCGGCCAGCACCGCTGCCCGGGTGACGAACTCACCCTTGCCGCACTGGAGGAGTACACCGAGGCCTTTTTCCGCCGGTACCCGCACGCCTACCTGACCACGGCGGCGCTGGAATGGCGCGACAGCCCCCTGTCCACCCCGAAAGAAGCCCGGTTCGCGGTCCGCAGATTACGCGCGATCGCTGCGTTACAGGCCCGCGGTATCCGGCCGCGCGCCTCCTTAGCCGCCTGAGGCTGTCGCGCGCTCGCCGCGCGCAGCAAGATTTCGGTGCCGAACGCTCCCCCCGGGGGACCCGGCGGCCTTCACCTGGCCCGGCCGCGTTCATAACTTTTAAATGCCCGATTCCGTTGACGGTGGGAGACAGTCGGACTACGTTCAGTCTACAAATAGGAAACCTTCCTATTATCTCCCGGCCCAAGGAGCGGGGTTCGGAGGCTCGTCATGACGGGCATTTCGCGACACGTTCCTCCTGCCGGCAAGTCCGCCATGCGGCGGCGGTGGTCCCGCCGCTGGGGGCTGGCGCTCGGCGTCGCCGCACCGGTTGCCGTATTAATGGCGGCTGCGCTGCCCACTGCCTCGGCCGCCGTCGCGGCGCCGGCCGCCCAGGCGGCCCCCGTAGCAAGGACGCTCGCCGCCGCGCGCACCGGGCCGGCTGTGGCCGCGGCGCGTGGCGCGCTCGCGGCACCGGCCGCGGTGCCGGCCCCGCCGTCCGGGTGGTCGACCGTGTTCAGTGACGACTTCAACGGCTCGGCGGGTTCCGGGGCCGACTCCCAGTGGATGTACGACACCGGCCCGGGCTCCAGCTTCGGCACCGGCGAGATCGAGACCATGACCAACTCGGCCAGCAACGTCCACCTCGACGGCAACGGCAACCTGGATATCACCGCGCTCGGCAGCGGCAGTTCCTGGACCTCCGGGCGGATCCAGACGACGAGTGCCAACGTGGGCGCGCCCGCGGGCGGCGAACTGGAGGTGACCGCCTCGATCCAGCAGCCGGGCGGCGGGCCCGGTTACTGGCCGGCGTTCTGGATGCTCGGCCCGGGCCAGTGGCCCGAGAACGGCGAGATCGACATCATGGAGGACGTCAACTCGCTGTCCGAGGTCTCCGGCACCATCCACTGCGGCACCGATCCCGGCGGCCCGTGCAACGAGAGCAACGGGATCGGGAGTGGCCTGCAATCCTGCGGTGGCTGCCAGAGCGGCTACCACACCTACACGATGATCCTCAACCGGACGAACCCGTCCGACGAGTCGATCACCTTCTACCTCGACGGCAACCAGTACTTCAGCGTGAGCGAGAGCCAGGTGGGCACCTCGACCTGGCAGGCCGCGTTCGACCACAACATGTCGATCATCCTCGACCTGGCGATGGGCGGCGGGTACCCGAACGGCCAGTGCGGCTGCACCACGCCGACCAGCTCGACCGCCTCCGGCGGCACGATGAGCGTGGCCTATGTCGCCGCATACACGACCACGGGCGGCGGCGGTGGCGGGAACCCGACCGGGCCGATCACCGGCTACGGCGGGCTGTGCGTGGACGTGCGGGGCGCGAACCCGGCGAACTACACGCCGGTCCAGGGCTACACCTGCAACGGGACCAACGCGCAGCAGTGGACCGTCGTGCAGGCCGGCAGCACGCTGCGCGCCCTGGGCAAGTGCATGGACATCAACGCCGGCGGTACCGCGGACGGCACGACGGTGGACCTCTACGACTGCAACAGCACCGGGGCGCAGGTGTTCATCCCGCAAGCCAACGGATCGCTGTACAACCCGCAGTCGGGCAAGTGCCTGGACGACACGAGCTGGGCGACGACGCCGGGGGTGCAGTTGCAGATCTGGGACTGCACCGGCAACGCCAACCAGCAATGGAACCTGCCGTGACCGGGGGCGGCCGCCCCCGGCTGACCGGCGGCTCCCGCCATGGGACCACCTGAGTAGCGGCTGCCCAGACCCCGCTCAGGTGATCAGGTATGCCACGTCCACCTCCCACTTGGCGGGGTCGGGCTCCTGCGAGGGGTCGGTGAGGTAGTGCTCGGCCCGGCCGCGCCAGGCCGAGCCTGCCGCGGTATCCCAGGTGTCGAACTCGATCCCGTGCTCGTGCGCCCACTCCTGCAGGGCGGCGTTGCTGGCGAGCAGGCCGTCGTAGGGCCCGGTGTGCCGGAGCACCGCGTACCTCCCGCCGGGCAGTGCGCCGGGCCGGATGCGGCCGCTGGGGGTGACCGGCGCGGCGACCGGCACCCCCAGTTCGAGTTGCAGTTCCCCGGCCATGTCGATGACCAGGTAGCGGAGGAGCGGCGGCCCGGCCAGTGTGATGCCGTGGCTGGCCAGCCAGCCGAACAGCTCGGGAAAGGCATCGTCCACGGCGCTGGAGATGCCGTCCATGGCGACGGTGCGCGCGATTGCCGCGTAGTGCAGTTCGGCGCGCTCCTGGATCTGTGGCTCATGGCTCATGTCGTGGCCTTTCATCTGCGCTGGCATGCCTCACTTGGGACCGCGGGCGGCACCGGTATTCATCGCTGGGGCGGCCGCCGGGCGCCCGGGCACCGTCCGGGCGCCCCTGCGGCGGCGGCGATACCGCGGCCGGGGCTTTGTCAGACTTGCCGCAGCACGGCAACCACCTTGCCGTGGATCGTCGCTTTGTCGCCGAGGATGGGGGTGTAGGCCGGGTTTTGCGACATCAGCCAGATATGCCGATCGACCTTCTTATATGTCTTGACGGTGCCCTCGTCCTCGAAACCGTCGAACAACGCGGCCACGATGTCACCATTCTGGGGCCGTTCATACAACTGGCGCACGACCACCATGTCCCCGGAGTGGATCCCGGCGCCGATCATCGAATCGCCGACGACCGTCAGGATGAAGAGCCCTTCCTCCGCGCCGACCATCTCCCTGGGCAGCGGGAAGCGGTCCTGAATCGACTCTAACGGCGGGATCGGCTCACCCGCCGCGACCTGCCCGACGACCGGCACCCAGACCACCTTGTCCGCGGCCGCCGGCCCGGTTTTCCGCTTGGCTCTCGGCCGGGCGCGCCCTGGCACTGCTCCGTTCCCCCCGGCCGCCGGGGCGCCCCGATCGTCGCGGGGCAGCACGCTGACGGTGCGCGGGACGCCCTCCTGGTAGCTCACATAGCCGGCGGCCTTCAGCAGCACGAGGTGGTATTGGACACTGGACCTGCTTTTAAGGCCCACCCCGTCCGCGATTTCCTGATCGCTCGGCGCGCATCTTTTGACCGCGACGTATTCCTCGATGAACTGGAGAATGCTGCGCTGGCGCTTGGTGGGCACGGGCGGGCTGCCGGGCCCGCCGGACGGCTCCGCGACTTTTATCATCGGGGCCTCCGCCTCGGTGACTCGTGCCGGGTTGCGCCGCAGGTGCCCGTCTGTCGAAACCCCGGCAGCCTGCCGCCGTTGCATAAGACACTAAACGGGTGCGCGAGATTGAGATAGACCGCGGGGACCGGGTATTGCGGGTCCGCGACGCGGGTGAGCCCGGCGGAACCGCGGTGATCTACTTCCATGGGACACCGGGCTCCCGGCTGGACGGCACCGAGGACCGCTTCGCGCCGGCCGGCGCCGGCTGACCCGCCGCGCCGGGGTCCTGGCCGTGGGCTCTAGGATCACCACCGTCGTCGCGATGTTCCGATAACGGGACGGCCCTGGGCACGGTAACTTAGGCGGGCCCGAATGTGAGCGAAGCCGGGCCATCTGGCCTGGGCGGGGACTCACTCGGCATGCGTGCGGGATCCAACGGGCAGCGGCCCAGTGAAAAGGAGAAGAACAGACCGATGGCAGCCACGCTTCACGAGATCCTGCTCGCGCCGGACGTCAGGCCGCAGGTGGTCGCCGACTGCAACGCGCTGATCGAGGACGAGGTCCGCAGCAAGTCGGGGATCTCCGGGACCGCGGTCAAGCTCGCCTACAAGACGGCGAGCACGTTCGCGCCCGGCCACGTCCGGCACATAGTGGGGACCCTGCTTCCGGGGATGGCGGACAACCTGCAGCCGTTCTGGGCCGACTTCAAGACATCCGGTGGTGCCGACTTCGGCGACTACCTGGCCAAGCGCGGCGACGAGGTGGCCGAGGCCATGCTCGCGGTGACCGATGCCCGCGCGGCGGCCTCCCGGCGGCCCGTGATCGTCAAGGCGTACAAGTCCGTCCGCGGTGGCGCGGGCAAGCACATCCAGGCCGCGCTCCCGCAGGTCGGCGACCTGGTGCAGAAGTACGCGTACTAATGCCGGTGACGGGTCATCCGCCGCCGGAGGTGACGGTCAGCTGGAAGGTGGCCGACCAGGCCCCGGGATGCCCGTCGAGTCCATGGCCCGGACTCGCCAGAACAGGCTCCCGGCGGGCAGCGTGCTGGTGGTCGACCTGGTTGCCGGTGACCTTCTGTCCAGGACCAGCGGTGGCGTGAACGTCGCGGAGTTCGCGACCTGAAGCTCATAGGACGCCGCGCCGGTCACCGGCTGCCAGAAGAACGAGACCTGCTGGCCCGCGGTCACCGTGGCTCCGTTCGCCGGGAATTCCAGCACCGGCGCGGGCAGTGGCCCGCTGGGCGGTTTGACGGTGAACGTGCGGACCGCCGGCGGGGGCCCGTCCACGCCGTAGACGTCGACGCCGAGCACGCGCCAGTACAGCTTCCCGCTGGGCAGCGAGGTGACCGCCCAGGCCTGGGCGGTGTCGGTGTTGAGGTTCGACGACCGGGTTGGTGAAGGCCGGGTTGTCGGCGACCTGGAGCTGAGAGGACAGGCCGGCCGGGGTGTGCCAGCGGAAGATGACCACCTGGCCGGTGGCGAAGCTCGCCCCAGACGCCGGCGCCTGGAGTGGCGGGCGGCGGCTGCAGGGTCATCTTCACCGTGACGGTCCTGGCCCCGCCAGGTGGCGGTGATGACCACCGGCGTGCTGGTGGTCACCTGCTGGGTGGTGATGCGTGAAGGTGGCGAGCTGGCCCGCGGCGGTCGACGCTGGCCGGCACGGACGCCGCGGGTGAGCTGCTGGCCAGGTTGATGACGCTTCCGCTGGGCGCGTTCCCGTTGAACAGCATCGAGCCGACCTGCGGGGTCCCGCCGGAGAAGATGTTCGGCGTGGACCGGCCGTCGAGCCTGCTCGTTGGAGTCGATGAACACCTGGTTGAGGCTGGCCGGGTCGACCGTCAGCGGCGCGGTGGCGGGCTGGCTGCCGATCGCCGCGCTCAGCGTGAGCGTGGCCGGGCTGTGCGACCTGCAGCGGGCTGGATCGTGAAGCTCTTCTGCGCCTGGCCGGCCGGGACCACCACCGACGCGGGGACCGTCGCCGCCTTCGGGTTGCTGCTGGTCAGGGTGACGGTCTCCCCGCCGCTCGGGGCGGGCGTGCTGAGCTGCACGATCCCGAACGCCTCGTTGTCCTCGTTGGTGCCGCTGAACACGTGGGTGTGGCTGCGCAGGACCACGCCGCCCTCGGTGAACACGTCGATGGTCAGGCTCTTGACCTGCGGTGCGGCGTTCGAGACGGTGAAGCTCCGCGTGGCCGACCAGGCCGTGGCCGCCTGCGAGCCGGGCCCGGACAGCCCGTGGAAGCTGCGCACCCGCCAGTAGTGCACGCCGGCCGGCAGGGAACTGAGGAGTGTCACGGGGCTGGCTGAGCCCGGTGATGCATTCCTCCACACCACCGCAGCCCCCGCCGAAGTTCGGCGTCGTGTTGATCTCCACCTGGTAGCCCTCGACCTGCGGATTGGGATCCGGCGTCCAGGACAGCTGCACCGGCAGGCCCACCGTGGCGCCGTTCGCGGGCGTCAGCAGGCTCGGTGCCGGCGGGACCGGCGCGTGGAAGGTGATCGTCAGCGCGAGGGTTGGCGAAGGCAGGCCGAGCGTGCCGTCGGCCGCCACCCCGAAGACGCGGACGAACAATGGGGTCTCGAAGCCGAACAGCGGCGCATGGGCCTTGGTGGTGGACTCGGGCACGTCCACGAGCAGGGTGCCCGGGGCGAACGTCGAGGTGGACGACATCTGCAGCCGGTAGCTGGCCGCTCCCGGCACCGCGGTCCAGGTCAGCGGGAACGTCTCTTCCGGATGGAACTCCGCTACCCGGTGCCGGGGATTGCAGGCTGGGGGTCCCCGGCTGGCCCGCGGCTACCCCGGTGATCGTCAGGGAACTCGCCGTGGTCCAGTTCCCGAACAGCGGGAAGTACGGCTCCGGCGGGAAGCTCACCGACTGGACCCGCCAGTAGTAGGTGCCGGGCGCGAGGCCGCTCAGCGTGGTCGAGGTGACCTTCGGCGCCGTGGTCGCGGTCAGCACCAGGGTGCTGAAGGCTGGGGTGGTGCTCACCTGCCACTGGAAGCTCACCCCGGGGGCGGTCGCCGGGGGCTGCCAGGAGAGCGCCACGGGCTCGGTGGCCGACGTGCCCGACGGCGGCCCCACCGGGGTGGGCGCGCCGGGCACCGGGGGCGGCGCGGAGATCGTGGGCGTGCAGCCCGACAGGGTGACCTCGACCGACACCGAACCGTCGTAGAGCGTGGCGATGCAACTCGGGCTCGCTGAACCCGCTGGCGGAGATGGTGAAGTTGCCCTGGGCATCGGCCTGGCCCGTGGGGGGGCCGTCATCCACCGCGACGTTCGACGTTGGGGACCGCTCCCGATCCCACGATGGTCAGCTGCCCGTTGACCAGGCTTGCCTGCGAGGTGACGATCGCCGCGGCCGCGGCAACGGCGGTACCCAGCACAGCCGCCATCATCGCCCCCGCTGCGATCAGCGCCTTGACAGTTCTCTGCATCGCCGGCCTCCCGCGTGTGCTGGCAGTTCTGCAGAACGGCGTAAAGACGCCCCAAGGGGGCACGGGTATGGCGGCGGAACGGTTCACCACGCGCTGGAATTGCTGCCCGGCGGCCTGCCCGGGCCGCCGGAGCCGGCCGGGCAGCTTAGCCGCCGGAGCTGGCCAGGGCCTCGTCGCCGATGGCGGCGCGGACCCGCAGCCGCGCCTGGTGCAGCCGGCTCTTGAAGGCGGCCTGGCCGACACCGGCGATCTCGCGCGGCCTCCTGGGTGGAGAGCCCTTCGACGTCGCGCAGCACGATGGCGGTGCGCAGCGGGGGCGGCAGGCCGGCCAGGGCCTGGCCCAGCGCCCGGCGCAGTTCACTGTTCTCGGCCTGCCGGGACGGGTCCTCCTCCGGGGCGGCGGGCAGGTCCAGTTCCCGCGCGCCGATCGGGACGCCGGCCGGGCTGGCGGGCCCGCTTCTCCAGCGCGCGGTTGGCCTCGTTGACCGCGATCCGGTAGAGCCAGGTGAAGTAGCTGGACTGGCCGCGGAACCGGGCGATGCCCCGCCAGGCGCGCAGCATGACCTCCTGGGCCACGTCCTCGGCTTCGGCGCGGTCGCCCAGCAGCCGGACCAGCAGCATGAACAGGCGGTCGGCGTACGCGCCGGAGAGCCGCTCGAACGCCGTCACGTCCCCCGCCTGGGCGCGGGCGAGCAGGCTCGCCTCGGTCTGCGCGGCGGATCCCGCGGGATCTCGCGCGCCCGCGGGATCCGCCGCGCCTTGCGTCTCCGCCGCACCCGCGGGATCGGGCACGTCCGTGGGGCCGGGAGAGCGCGGGCTGTCTGGCGCCGGCGTCGCGGCTCCGCCCGGCGGCGTCACGCGTTCGGGGACGAGGGCGTGCCGCCGGGCCCGGCCAGCCGGACCCGGTCGAAGATCGTTGCGGGCGCGCGGGCGCCGGTCAGCCCGCCGAGGCCCTGGGCCGCGTGCACCAGCGCGCGCATCGCGCGGATGCCGCGGCCGCAATCGACGCAGCCGCGCGCGTGGCGGTCGAGGCGGCGCCGGGCGCGCGGGCGCAGCTCACCCTCGATGTAGTGCGACAGATGCCGCTGTGACCAGTCATGGTCACCGGTCCGGCCGGGCATGCCCATCACGTCTCCCTCCCCGGCTCAGGGTAGTGGGCCACCCTGAACCGGGCCGGCTCGCGCGGTCAGTCGCGCGGCTGCGGAGCCTCGGGCTGTGCGGGCCCCTGCTCCGCGGCCGCGGGCTCGAACGCCAGCGAGCAGGAGTTGATGCAGTACCGGTCGCCCGTCTGGCGTGGGCCCGTCGTTGAAGAGGTGGCCCAGGTGCCCGCCGCAGCGGCGGCAGACGACCTCGGTGCGCCGCATGAACAGGCTGTTGTCCGGCCGCAACTCGACCGCCTCGGCGACCGCGGGCTGATCGAAGCTGGGCCATCCGGTGCCCGAGTCGAACTTCGCGTCGGCGCCGAACAGCTTGGCCCCGCAGCCCGCGCACCGGTAGAACCCGTCGGAGTGGTTGTGGACGTACTCACCGGTGAACGGCCGCTCGGTGTGCGCCTCGCGCAGCACGGCGTACTGCATCGGGGTCAGATCCTGGCGCCACTGCTCGTCCGGCTTGGTGATCTCGCGGGCGGCGGTGGCCTCGGTGCTGGTGCGAGCCTTACGCATGGTCTGGTTCCTTTCCCTTTCGTCCTTCACCTACTTAGACCCGCGCCGCGGCCAAACGATTTTCCGGCGGCCTCGGTGAGGGTGCGGGCCGTGTGCACGGCGCTGGTGATCGCGTCGTCGGGGGACAGCCCGCACAGGTCGGTGAGGGTGAACAGGGCCTCGGCGCTGATGACCACCGCGAGATCCCGCTTGAGCTGGGCCAGGCCCGCGGTGTCCGCCGCCACCGGGCGCAGCGCGTAGTCGATGAGCCCGAACCGGTACCCCGGCCGCGGCGCGGCCATGCCGGGACGGGTGATGGTGGCGGCGATCATGGCGCGCACCCCGCTCTGGTAATCGAGCACGTGGCGGAGCAGCGCCTCGGTGGCGCAGGCGACCCGCTCGGCGGGATCGTCAGAGCCCGCGACCGGCGCCAGCGCCGTCTCCGGGCTCGGCCACAGCCCGGCCAGCGCGTCGCGCAGCAGCGACGCGAGATCGGGGAAGTACCGGTAGGCGGTGGCCTCCGAGACCAGTGCCGACCTCGCGACCGCGGGCATCGTCACCTCACCGCCCGCGCGGATGAGCTCGCGGGCCGCCGCCACGATGGCCCGGCGGGTGCGCTCCTTCTGGTTGGCCCGGCCGGCCCTGGCCTCGCTGTTCATCAGCCCATCGTCGCGTCCGAACCACCATAAGTCAACCAAGCTCTCATTATGAGAGTTAACTTGCATAGTGGCCCTGGGTTCCCTACAGTTAATGAGAGCCCACTCTCACAAGAGCTTGAGATTCAAACGAGGAGCCTCAGATGACCGAGATCTCGATCGTCGGCCCGGACGGCGGCGAGCAGACGCTGCCCGGCCCGGTGCGGATGCGGATCCTGGAGGACGGAAGTACCACCGGCCACCGGCTGGGCATCGGGGAGATCACCATCGCCCCGCACACCGAGGGCCCGCCGCAGCACCGGCACGGCCGCCATGACGAGGGGTTCTACGTCGTTTCCGGCACGGCCAGGTTCACCGTGGGGGACCAGTCCCATGACGCCGGCCCCGGAACTCTGGTGATGGTCCCGCCGGGAGCCCCGCACACCTTCGCCAATCCTGGCGACGAGCCCGCGGTGCTGCTCAACACGTTCACGCCAGATCTCTACGTCCAGTACTTCCGCGACCTGCGGGACATGATCGCGGCCGGCCAGCCGCCGACGGCCGAGGCGGTCATCGGCGTCATGGCCCGCTACGACACCGTGCCCGCCACCGACTACGCCTCCTTGGAGAAGCCATGACCACCCGCACGCTCACCGTCAACCTGCCCGGCTCCGGGCCGCTCGCACTCACCGTCGACGACCGCGGCGAGGGCCGCCCCTTCCTGCTGCTGCACGGCGGCGGCGGGCCGCAGACGGTGGCCGGCTTCGCCGAACTGCTCGCCACCCAGGGGCCTGCCCGCGTGATCACGCCAGTTCATCCCGGCTTCGGCGGCACCCCGCGGCCGGACGGGCTGGCCAGCATCGCCGGGCTCGCCGCGCTCTACCACGAGCTGCTCGACCAGCTCGGCCTGCAGGACGTCACCGTGATCGGCAACTCCATCGGCGGGTGGATCGCCGCCGAGCTTGCCCTGCTCGGCAGTCCGCGGATTCGCGGGATCGTGCTGGCCGACGCGGCCGGCATCGAGGTCGAAGGCCACCCGGTCGCCGACATCTTCCCGCTGAGCATGGACGAACTGGCCCGGCTGTCCTACCACGACCCGGCCGCCTTCCGCATCGACCCGGACGCCATGACCGACGCGCAACGGGCCGGGATGGCCGCCAACCGGGCCGCCCTGCAGGTCTACGGCGGGCAGCGGATGTCCGATCCGTCCCTGCGGGCCCGCCTCGCCGCGATCAGGCATGCCACGCTGGTCGTCTGGGGCGACGCCGACCAGATCGTGGATCCCGCCTACGGCCGCGCCTACGCCGCCGCCATCCCCGGCGCCCGGTTCCAGTTGCTGCCCGCCGCCGGCCATCTTCCCCAGATCGAGGCCCCGGAACTGCTGCTGCGGGCGATCTGGGACTTCGCCACCGCCCCCGCCGCCCGCTAGGGTCCCGGATCTGCCCAGCCTGCCGGGCCAGCGAAACGGGGACGGGCCGGCCGAGAATGAACGCGGCGCCGGGTGCGTTGGGACCGTCATGCAGACCTGGGAGGCCATCACGGCCCGCCGCAACGTGCGCTCCTTTGCCGGCCGTCCGGTGCCAGCGGCGGACCTGGACCAGATACTCGAGGCCGGGCGCCGGGCGCCGTCCTCACGGAACTGGCAGCCGTGGGACTTCATCCTGGTCACCAGCCCCGGCCAGCTCAGCGAACTCGCCAAGGCCGGGCCCGGCGCCGGACACCTGGCCGGCGCGGCGGCGGCCATCGTGGTGATCGGCCCCACGGCGGACAACCCGTTCGGCCGGGCCCAGTTCGACCTGGGCCAGGCGGTGATGGCGATGACCCTGGCGGCCGCCGACCTCGGCGTCGGGAGCTGCCACGCGGGCATCGCCGACCTTGCCCTCGTCCGCGGCCTGCTCGGCTTTCCCGGCGACCGCGACTGGGCGCTGCTGATCTCGCTCGGTTACCCCGCGGACCGGCCGCTGGCGCCGGTACGCAACCCCAAGCGCCGGCCCTTCGACGAGGTCGTGCACCGCGGCCGCTGGTAGCCCGCCCGTTTTGTGATCATGAGTGTGGTGTCACTCCAGCGACACCACACTCATGATCACGACGGCCGGAAGGTGCGGGGCGGGTGGGGCGCCGCGCGGTCAGCCGATGTGGCGGTGCACGTTGGTCGCCTTGGACGGGCCCGGCTCGGCGCTAGCGATCCACGGCCCGGGTATCGACGGGTCGATGATGCCCTCCTCCAGCCAGGTGTAGCGGCCCGCGAGCACGTGCCGGGCCAGCGCCGAGTCGTTGGCGTCGGTGTTCGACCAGAGCTGGGTGAACAGTTCCTCGGCGCGCTGCCGCGCCTGGGCGCAGAACAGCCTTGGCCAGCTCGAACGACACCGGGCCGCGCTCGGTCCCGCTTGTCGCGTCGAAGTGCGCCCGGGAACAGGTGGCGCTGATCGCGAACAGTTCGGCGCCGATGTCCACGATCCGGCCAAGGAAGCCCTGCTTGCGTTCCAGCTTGCCCTGCCAGCGGGCCATCCCGTAGAACGTGGCCCTGGCCAGCTTGCGGCTGGCCCGCTCCACGTAGCGCAGGTACTCCGCGAGCGGGCCGAACTCGCTGTAGGCCCTGGGCCGCTGACCCTGGGCCGGTCATCAGCGTGGGCAGCCACTTGGCGTAGAACTCGCCCGCCTTGGCCGCCGCCCGGGCCTTCTGACCGGCCGGCAGCCCCGGCTCGATGAGCTCGCCGGCCGCGGCCAGGTGCGCGTCCACCGCCTCCCGCGCGATGAACAGCCGCATGATCTCCGACGAGCCTTCGAAGATCCGGTTGATGCGCATGTCCCGCACCATCTGCTCGGCGGGCACGCCCCGCTCGCCGCGGGCGGCCAGCGACTCCGCCGTCTCATAGCCGCGGCCGCCGCGGATCTGCACCAGCTCGTCCACGATCCGCGAGCCCATCTCCGAGCAGTACAGCTTGGCCAGCGCGGCCTCGATGCGGATGTCGTTGCGCTTGTCGTCGGCAAGCTGGCTGGACAGCTCGACCACCGCTTCGAGCCCGTAGGTGGTCGCGGCGATGAACGAGATCTTCGTGGCCACCGCCTCGTGCTCGCCGACCGGACGGCCCCACTGCACCCGCTCCTCGCGACCACTCCCTGGAGATCTTCAGCGCCACCTTCCCGGCCGCGACGCAGCTCGCCGGCAGCGACAGCCGGCCGGTGTTCAGCGTGGTCAGGGCGATCTTCAGGCCCTGGCCCTCCTTGCCGATCAGGCTCGTGGCCGGGACCACGACCTCGTGGAACCTGGTCAGCCCGTTCTCCAGGCCGCGCAGGCCCATGAACGCGTTCCGCCGCTCGACGGTGATCCCGGGCGCGTTGCCCTCGACCACGAACGCGCTGATCCCGCCGCGGTGCCCCTCGCTCTTCGGTACCCGGGCCATCACCACCAGCAGGTCGGCGATCACCCCGTTGGTGGTCCACAGCTTGACGCCGTTCAGCACGTACTGCGACCCGTCCTCCGACGGCGTCGCCGTGGTGCTCAGCCGGGCCGGGTCCGAGCCCACGTCCGGCTCGGTGAGCAGGAACGCGCTGATCTCGCCGCGCGCGCAGCGGGGCAGGTAGTGCTGCTTCTGGTCGTCGGTGCCGAACAGCGCGAGCGGCTGCGGCACCCCGATCGACTGGTGCGCCGACAGCAGCGCCGCCAGGACCGGCGACGCGGACCCGGCGATGATCAGCGCCCGGTTGTAGTACAGGTTGGTCAGCCCCAGCCCGCCGTACTCCGGCGCGATCTTCATGCCGAACGCCCCGATCGCGGCCAGTCCCTTGACCACCTCATCCGGGATCCGGGCATCCCGCTCGATGACCGCGCCGTCCACCGAGGACTCGCAGAACTCCCGCAACCTGGCGCAGAACTCCTCGCCCCGGCGGCGCGGCCTCCTCGCTCCGGACGCGGGATGCGGGTGGATCAGGTCCAGCCGGAAGTCGCCCAGGTACAGCTGCTTGCCGAAGCTGGGCTGCTGCCACCCGGCCTCCCGGGCCTCCTCCGCCACCTGGCGTGCCTCGCGCTCGCCGACATTCCGGCTCGGTCCTGTCTGCTGGGTGCTCATCGCTCATCCCGTTCTTTAGTTGCCCACCCCCGATACTGCCCCATACCTACCCGGCAGTAACAGCCCCACCGCCCCCACCGCCCCATCCGCAGCGGTGCCGAGCCGCCCCACCGGCCCGGCGACCTTGATCACGGACGATTTCCCGCTCTATTCACCACGGGGTATCGTCCGTGATCACGGTCCTGGTGATGTCGGCGGGGCAAGTCAGGGGGCCGGGTGCACGACCAGGGCGCTGCCGCCGCCGAGGCGGACCGGCTCGGCCACCGCCTGGATCTGCCCATGGCCGAGGAAGGCCAGCCCGGTGGCGTCGCCCGGATAGTGGTCCAGCGGGAGTATCGGCCCGGTGGCCAGGGTGAACTGCTCGCCGAACTGGCTGGTCAGCTGCTTGGCGAGGGCGCTGTGGTAGAACGCGGGCTCGGCCAGCGACGTCGGCGAGTTCGTCTGGCTGACCCGGGGCGCCGCCAGCGCGGCGGGCAGCGGCATGCCGAAGTCCACGTGGTTCATGATGATCTGCAGGATCGTGGTGATGATCGTCGCGCCGCCGGCGGCCCCCACGGCGAACGCCGGCTGGCCGTTCTGGAGCGCGATGGCCGGGCCCATGCTCGACCGCGGCTGCTTGCCGCCCGCGGGCAGGTTCGGGTCGTAGGCCCCGGGCGCGGGCGGCGCGAAGTCGAAGTCGGTCATCTCGTTGTTGAGCAGGAACCCGTAACCGGGCACGGTCTCACCGCTGCCGCCGAAGAAGTTGATGGTGTTGGTGTAACCGACGACGTTGCCCCACTTGTCGACCGTGACGATGTTGTTGGTGTGCATGCCCTCGTTCGCGGCCGGGGCCGGAGCGGGCTGGTTCTTGCACTTCTGGTACGGCGGGAATGGGTCGCCGGGCGCCACCGGTGAGGTCAGCGCCGTGTGGTGCACCAGGCAGCGCCGGGTGGCGGCGAACCTGGGATCCAGCAGCGAGTGCACCGGCACGCCGACGTAGCGGGGGTCGCCCACCCAGGCGTCCCGGTCCGCGTAGGCCAGCCGGGAGGCCTCCAGGTAGTGGAACAGCGCCGTGGCACGCGGCTCGGCGGACAGGTTCCACCCGCTCAGGATGTTCAGCGCCTCGCCGACGGTGGTCCCGCTGCTGGACGGCGGCGCCATGCTGTAGATGTCCAGGCCGCGGTAGCGCACGTGGGTGGGCGCCTGGATCCGGGCCTGGTAGGCGCGCAGGTCGCTTGTGGTCATGATGCCGCGCAGCTTGACCACCTTGCTGCCGCCCGGGGCGAGGGCCGGATGGTCGTCGGCCTTGACGATGGCCCGGCCGAGCGGCCCGTCGTACAGATAGGACGGGCCGTGGCTCGCCAGGAGCCGGTAGGTGCTGGCCAGGTCTGGGTTGCGCAGCACCGAGCCGACCGGCAGCGGATTGCCGCCCGGGGTGAGGAACAGCTTGCGGCTGGCCGTGTAGGCCCGCAGTTCGGGCAGGTCGGACTGCTCCAGCTGGCGGAAGTCCGCGTTGATGCGGAAGCCGCGGTCGGCCACGCTGATGGCCGGCTGCAGGTCGGTGGCCAGGCTCTCCCGGCCGTAGCTGCTGACGGCCTTCGCCCAGGTGGCCACCATGGACGGCACCCCCGTGGCCAGCGGCTGGTCCGACGCGAAGAAGTAGTCCAGCGGCTTGCCGGTCTTGTGGTCGGTGAACATCGCCGGGGTGCAGGCCGCCGGGCAGTTCTCCCGGCCGTCGATGGTCACGACCTGATGGGTCTTGGCCAGGTAGATCACCATGAAGCCGCCCCCGCCGGGCCCCGCCACGAACGGGATCGTCACGCCCATGGTGCTGGCCGCCGCGACGGCGGCGTCGATGGCGTTGCCGCCGTGCCTGAGCACGGAGATGGCCGCCGCGCTGGCGTTCAGGTCCATGGAGGCGGCACCGCCACCGGTGCCTACGGCGGTCGGCTGTTTCCCGGCCGCCGCCGCGCCCGGCGCGGCGCTCGCCAGGGATGGGACGGCCGCGACCACCGCGGCCAGGACTGACAGGACCGAAACGCAGGCCAGGCGACGCATAAGCACCCCAGTACGAGCCGGAACGGACAAAGTGGTGCCAAAACCGATGCCGTTCGTACTGCTCCGGCCGGCCCGGGTTAAACGCCGCGCCAGGCTTCCCGGCCGGGGCCGACCCGCATGTCTCACTCCCGGGTTACCCCTGCGGCCGGGATGCCGGTCAGCCGGGGACCGTCAGGCGCGCCCCCTGCGGCCGGGGAGGCCGGTCAGCCGGGGACCGTCAGGCGGCCGGGGAGGCCGGTCAGCCGGGGACCGTCAGGCGCGCCCCCCACGTCCCGGGGAGGCCGGTCAGCCGGGGACCGTCAGGCGCGCCCCCCACGTCCCGGGGAGGCCGGTCAGCCGGGGACCGTCAGGCGCGCCCCCCACGTCCCGGGGAGGCCGGTCAGCCGGGGACCGTCAGGCGCGCCCCCTCGTTGTCCCGCGCGCCGGCGGTGTCGTCGTCGAACCAGACCCCGCCCTCGGCGAGGTAGCGGAAGTGCACCGTGCTGCCCGCCGGGACGCTGACCGCGGCGCTGCGGGCCCCGTTGCCCCGCCTGCGGAGCGGGTGGGCGTAGGGATCCCAGCCGTTGAAGTCACCCACCACGGACACGGCCCCCGCGGGTTCCGCGGCCGGCAGCTCGAACGTGACCCGCACCGTGCCGCCGCGGGTGGGCTTCGCTACCTTGATCAATTTCTTCCGCTCCCTCCCGGCGCGCCCCCTGCGCCGCCAATCTGGTGTTTCCCCTGGTAGAGCCCCTGGTAATCAGAATGGGGGAGAACTGTGCCGCAGGCATGACCGGCGTGCTACAGCCGGGTTAACGATGGCCGGGCGATCCGGCCGGGAGCCGCCATAGCGGGCGCGGCGGCCGCACTTACTACGATTTCGTATTACACGATTTCGGCGCAAGCCGCCAGGTGCCCCGGCTCCACCCGTACGCCGCCGGCTCAGCCGCGCAGCCGGGTGGGCATGGCAAGCGGCCGGCCCCGGGGTGCGTAACGCATGTCCGGGGGCCGGCCGCAGGATCGCCGGTGGCGTGGGTCAGGAGGTGTGGGCCGGCTTCTTCGCCGCGCCGTCGGCGGCGGCCGTGTCGCTGACCGGCGCGGGCTCGTCCTCGTCGGCCGGCGCCGGGGGACTGGGCGCGGTGCGGCTGCGCAGCGCGGCCACGGTGGCGGCGGCCGCCGCGAGCAGGGCCGAGATGCCCGCCGCCTTGCGCCAGCTGCGGCGCTTCGGCTTGGCCGGATCCAGTCGCTGCGCGGACGAGTGCAGCGCGGCCGCGACCTTGGGGGCGACGGTGTCCTGCAGCACCTGGCCAGTGCGATCCACCTGGGGCGCTGCCCAGACCCTGGCTCTGCGCAGGCCCCGGCTGGCGGCAGCCTTGGTCTCGTTAGCCAGGGGCTTCACCTGTGCGGCGACCGGCTTGGCAGCCTGCGCCGTCTGGCGCGCGCGCTGCCAGGACCGGCTGGAAGCCGCCGGGGTGGCGTTGCGGTCTGTCTTTGTGCGGGCCATGGAAACCTCCGGGGGTGTTGCGTACGGTCCCTCCCTGCCCCCTTTGCGTGACCTCAATCATCGGCGCCCAGGCGGCGGGCGACCGCACCGAGGCCGTCGGCCACCGCCGTGAGCTGCTGTGCGGTCAGCACATCGATGAGCAGGGCCCGGACGGCCGCGACGTGGCCGGGTGCCGCCTGCGCCAGCCGGCGGCGGCCCGCGTCGGTCAGGGCCGCGACGACGCCGCGCACATCGCCGGGCGTGGTGCCGCGCCGTACCAGGCCGGCCTTCTCCAGCTGGGTGATCTGGTATGTCAGCCCGCTCTTGGTGGTGTAGAGGGCGCCGGCCAGGTCGGTCATCCGCAGTTCGCCGCCCGCGGACGCGGCGAGCCGGACGAGGATCTCGTACTGCGCGTGTGACAGCCCGGCCTCCTGCCTGAGCTGCTGGTCCAGGCGCCGGTCCAGCAGCGCGCCCGCAGCCAGGAAGGCCTGCCAGGCCCGCATTTCCTCCGCGCTCAGCCAGTTCGGCTCGGCCATGCGCCCATGGTAGGGACCCGGGCGGCCGCCACGGGCGCGCCGGGGGTGCCGGCTGGGGCGGGGCGGGGGCCGGCTTGATGGTGCAAGGATTTGGCCATGCTGATCGTGCACGTACACGTCCGGGTCCGGCCAGGCCGGACCGCGGACTTCCTGGCCGCGACGCTGGTCAACGCCCGGGCCTCGCTGGGCGAGCCCGGAGTGCTGCGGTTCGACGTGATCCAGGACGACGACGACCCCGGCCATGTGGTCCTGGCGGAGGTCTACCGGGACGCCGCCGCGGCCGCGGCGCACAAGCAGGAACCGCACTACGCGACCTGGCGGGACGCCGTGGCCGAGATGATGGCGCAGCCGCGGGCATCGACCAGGTTCTCGGCGGTCTTCCCGGCCGGGAGCGGCGACTGGGCGGCCGGCCAGGGACCCGGGTAGCGGCGCGGCCATGGAGGCGTTCGAATTCGCCACCGCGGGCCGGGTCATCGTCGGCGCGGGGCGGTCGGCCGAACTGGCCGCGCTGCTGGCCGGATACGGGACCCGGGCGCTGGTCTGCACCGGTGCCAGCCCGGACCGGCACGCGGGCCTGCTGGCCGGGCTGGGCCTGCCCGCGGTGACGTTCCCGGTGGCCGGTGAGCCCACGGTGGCCCTGGCCCGGGCGGCGGTCGCCGCGGCCCGGAAGCACGGCGCGGACGTGGTCGCCGCGATCGGCGGCGGCAGCGTGATCGACACCGGCAAGGCGGCCGCCATGCTGCTGGGGAACGGCGGCGACCCGCTGGACTACCTGGAGGTCATCGGCGGCGGCCGCCCGATCACCCGGCCCTCGGTGCCGTGTGTCGCGGTGCCCACGACCGCGGGGACCGGCGCCGAGGTCACCGCGAACGCGGTGCTGGCCTCGCCGGAGCACCAGGTCAAGGCCAGCCTGCGCGGCGCGGCGATGCTGCCGCTGGCGGCGCTGGTGGACCCGCTGCTCACCGTGTCCTGCCCGCCGGAGGTCACCGCGGCCAGCGGGATGGACGCGCTCACCCAGTGCCTGGAGCCGTTCGTCAGCCCGCGGGCCAGCCCGCTGAGTGACGCGGTGGCCAGGGAGGGCATCCGCCGGGCGGCGGCGGCGCTGCGCCGGGCCCATGCCGACGGCACCGACCTCGGCGCCCGGGCCGACATGGCGGTGGCCAGCGTGGCGGGCGGGATGGCGCTGGCCAACGCGAAGCTGGGCGCGGTGCACGGGCTGGCCGGGGTACTCGGCGGCACCGTCGCGGTGCCGCACGGCGTGGCCTGCGCCGCGCTGCTGGCCCCGGTCATCGAGGTGAACGTGGCGGCGCTGCGGGCCGCCGGGGCGCCGGGCAAGCCGGCCTTGGCCCGGTACGCCGAGGCCGCGGCGCTGCTGACCGGCGACCCCGGGGCGGCTATCGAGGACGGCGTGGCCTGGGTGCGGGAGACGGTCACGCTGCTGGGCATCCCCGGCCTCGGCGCGTTCGGGCTGGTGCCGGCGCAGTTCGCCGAGGTCGCCGGGCAGGCGCTGAAGTCGAGCAGCATGCGGGGCAACCCGGTGCCGCTGACGGCCGGCGAGCTAGCCGGGATCCTCGCCCGCGCGGCCTGAGCTGCCCCCAGGCCCAAGAACTTCATCAACGGCTGGAACGACCGCTGCCACCCTCCACCTGGACCAAGATCGCCGACGAGTTACTCCCGCACTGCCGTTCAGGTCAGAGAATTACGTTCACGCGACACTAGAACCAACCCAATTTCCCCGGGTGTTATCTTGTATTTAGTGGATGCCCATAAAGAAGATTCGCAGGATCATTCAGGGCGCAGGCATACCGCCCATATCCTGATATAGCGCCTATATCACTGACGGCTGTGGAGGCACCGGTGAATCCGTGACAGGGGGAACAGTGAACGCCGGGAAGCTGATCGTACCTCTGGGTGCCGGGGTGCTGAGCCTCGGCATCCGGCTGGCGCTCTTCAGCTATTCGTTCGACCTGTTTGGTGACGAGGTAATCTACGTCAAACTAGGGCGCAGTGTTTACAACGGCGGCTTCCCTTCGTTCCCCACCAGCGCCAATCAGCCGCCGACACCATTCTTCTTGCATGGGCCGTTGTTCTTCTACCTCGAGTCGGCCTGGATGAGGCTGTGGTTTAACCAGACCACGCTGTGGACCCAGGTCCTGCAGATGCGAATCCTCAACATCCTGCTTGCTGCGGTCACCACCGTGGTGCTGGTCCTCCTGGTAGAGCGGGCCTCGGGCTCGCTATGGGCAGCGGGAGCGACCGGACTGCTGTTCGCGCTTGACCCATACATAATTCGCCAAAATGACAGGGTGCTGCTTGAGACGTCGATGATGCTGTTCCTCGTGCTTGGGTACTTCGTGTTCGTTCACTTGATCGACCGTCCGGCCACGCGCGGGAACGTGCTCCGCGCCGTGGGAGCTGGGGTGCTCTTCGGCGCGGCTATGCTGACCAAGGACGAGGCAGCGCTGCTTATCATGCTCCCCCTAGCTGCCGCCTTCATCCTGCGGTGGGGACCATCCAGGCGGCTGACCGCTATCGCAGCCGGGGCAGCGATAGGCTGCTACGCCCTGTACGTGGCCGTGGTGGCCCTGACGCCATTCTTCTCTCACTGGCCCCCACAAAGCTTGATCTCTGCCAACCTCCGCTCGTTCTGGCAGTACAAGACCTCCGGCATCAGCCGGCTGCTGGGCCAGGTCCAGGTCACTGGCTTTCACCATTCTGGGAGCCTGGTGGCGCGGCTCGTTTCCGAGGCTGCGACGTTCGCAACGACATACGTGCTCCTGGCCCTTGCCGCGCTGTCCGTGATCCTGGTTCTGCGCCGGGGCAATGAGGTGGCCAGGGTTCTTGGCCTGCTGTACCTGGCAGCAGCCATTGCCCTGTTTTACGCGGTAACGAAGGGCACGCTCGAAGAGCAGGAGCTCTACCTGCTGGCCATCCCAAGCCTGGTAATCATCCCGGTGGCCGTTACACTCCTGCGCATTAACCGCCGCGCCGTTGCCGTTGCGGCGCTTGTCGCGCTCACAGCCATGGCCGGATTCAACGCCGCGACAATCGTGCACCTGAGAACACACCAGGACACAGGCTATTCACAGCTCCTCGCCTATACGGCGAAGAACGTTCCGGCTGTCTGCCGGTTCAGCCCCTACTATGTTGGATTCTGGGAAACGCCAGCCGACCCTGCGACCGGCGTCCGGTACATCGTCGTTCCGTGGAAAGAGGTCCAGAGCGGTTATGTGACGGGGCTGACGCCTGCACAGGCCCGGGCTCTCGTGCGCGGGGATCAGCGGCTGTTCTCGGTCCACTCCCAGACGTACGGCCAGATTGACCTGTACAAGGTGCAGCCGGCCCGGGAAATGCCTCGGTGATGGCGACCGTCGCACTTCATGCTGGAGGCAGCGCTGGCCGCGGTCATCCGTCCGCTCCACGCATGCGGGCACCCAATGGTGTCTCCGGCGGGAAGAAGAAGATCTCGGGGACGAGCGGGATCCGCCCGCCGGGGAACAGCGCCCCCGTCTGTGTCCGGTAGGTGCGGACCAGTTCGGCTTTGGCCTCCAGGGACCGCGGCCAGCGGGCCTCCACCAGGCCGTTGCGTCTGATGAACGCGCGGTCAGCCGTGTGGTGCTGGTTGTGCGGGAAGTCGCTGTAGTAGGCGATGTCCGCGCCGCTGCGCTCGGCGGCGGTGCGCACCAGCACGTGGTCCACATGGCGGCCCACCCCCAGCGGCGCCAGCACCAGGGCCGGGCCGGGGGCGGCCAGTCGCTGGACCAGGCTGGCCGCCTCCCGCAGCGTGCCCGCGTCGGCCTTCGCGATCCGCCCGGAGGTGATGTTCAGCCGGTAGATGGGGTAAATGTGCGCGAGTTCCGGCATCAGGCGGGCCCACCACGACCTGGCCCGTGCCCCCGGCGGCCGGCGGAACGGCGCGTCCACCAGGCCGGCGTGCACGCAGGTGATGCCCAGCGGCTCGAGGGCAGCACGGTCCTCCGCACGGCGCTGCCGGTAGAGCGCCGCCGCGTCCTTGGCCCCCACCTGGTGCAGGTACCGGCGCGCGGACAGCGTGTACGGCGGCTGGCCGGCCTCGGTGAACAGCGTCGCCACGGTCACCGGCATCGTCTGGCAGGCGTGGATCATCATGGCGCCGCAGGACAGCGCCGCGTCGTCGAGGTGCGGGGAGAGCACGACGAGCGGCCCCCCGCGCTCCAGGACCGCCTCCAGTGGGTCGGTGCTCATGGTCTGCCCTCCCGCACCAGGTCGGCCTGCGCGATGGGGCCGGGCCGCTTGCGGCTCCGGCGCCATGGGCGCCCTCGGGGGGTTCCGGGCCGTGGGGCCTGGGGGCTTGCCCCCAGGGGGGCGGAGTGCTCCCCCGGGCTAGCACCGTCCGGCGGGCCGAGAAGCTGCCGGACGAGGGTGAGATATCGCTCCGCCATGGCGTCGCGCCCGAACTGGCGGGCGGCGGTGCGCGCGGCGCGGCCCAGGCCGGCCCGCCGCCCCTGGTCCGCGGCCAGTTCGCGGAGCACGGCGGCCAGGGCGCCGGTGTCAAACGGCGGGACGGGTACGTCGCCGCTCATCCAGTCCAGGGTGGGCAGGCCGAAATGGACCACGGGCTTGCCGTAGGCCATGCCCTCCAGCGCGGCGATGCCGAAGGCCTCAGAGCGTGACGGCATCACCAGCACGGCGCTGCGGCGCAAGAGGGCATCCTTGCGTTCGCCGCTGACCGGGCCCACCCACCGGACGCCGGGGCCGGCCGTGGCGAGCAGCGCGGTGAGCTGTCTCTCCTCGCGCTTGGTGCCCGCGCCCGCGATCACGAGCGGCAGGCCGGCCCGGCTGCTCGCGTACGCGGCCAGCAGCAGGTCCAGGCCCTTTTCCCAGACTTGGATGCGGCCCAGGTACAGGATGTGCTCGCCGTGGCCGAACTCCTGCTCGTCCAGCTCGGGGAGGTCCACGCTGTTGGGGATGACCCGGACAGTGGCCGATGGGTTGCAGCGGCGGACGGTCTGCGCGTCGGCGGGGTTGAGCACCACAATGTCGCGGTAACAGCGCAGGCCGAGCCGCTCGATCAGGTAGAACGGGATCTTGTACCGGTGCGACGTATGCCGGCCGGACAGGTTTTGCGCGAACCCGACCACCGGCGCGGGCGAGAACAGCGGCACGAAGCTGGTGGAGAACGGCGGGGTGAAGCTCTCGATCCACAGGTCGTGCGGGATCCGCCGGGCCGCGAACGGCAGCAGCGCGTGGAACAGCAGTTGCCCGGCCCGCGGGCCGGCCCAGGCAACCGGCAGGTACCGGTAACGCACCCCGCCGCGCAGCTTGGTGCCCCGGCGGCGGCCCGCGGTCACCACCATGACCTGGTACTCCCGCCCCAGCCATCCAGCCATCAGTGCGACGACGGCGCTGCCTCCCCCGGCGTAGTCGCGGCTACCGGGGTTGTCGAAGCTTGAGATCACCACGCGGTTCATCGCGTCAGCATCCGGCGCCGTTGCTTGGCCGCTACGAGGGCCACCCGCAGCGCCGCTGCCCGGGAGGCGGCGAGGTGCTGTCCGCGCAGGTGCATGTGGTAGGCGTGCTCCGCGCCCGCCCGCAGGGACAGCGGCAGCGGAAGCGGGACCGGCAGCCCGAGCGGGGCCCCGCCGTCGAGCCGGTCGATGGCCGACCGCGCGGCCGCGACCGCCACGTCGTAGCCGGTCCGCCAGCCCTCTCTGGCTGCCGCCTCGCGGCCGGCCTCGATCAGCTTCGGGCGCAGCAGGTCCCGCACGGCGAACAGCTCGGACAGGTCCAGGGCCAGGTTCTGGAACATGGCGTGGGCCAGCCAGATCCGCAGCTCGTCAACCGGTGCCGGGCTCAGGCAGCCGTGGCCGTTGCCGTCGGCCCGGCCGAGCAGTTCCTCGGTCGGCACCACCGGCACGCCGAACCAGGAGATGCCGGTGTGCAGGTGCAGCGCGGGCCCGACCGGGGGGAACAGCAGCGCCTTGGTGGTGCGCTCCAGCCAGTAGGTGGAGCTGTGCACGTACCAGCCGGCCAGCGCGGTGAACGTGCCGTCCCAGTGCTGCTCCGCCACCACAAGGTCGAAGTCGTTGCGCACGCAGTCGTCGGGCAGGTCCCCCTTGACCAGCACGGCCGGGATGTCCGCCGCGCCGAGGCGGCCGGTCACCTGGGCGAGATTGCGGGCGAACAGCCCTCGCGCGATCCGGACCTCGGCCGCCACGTGCGAAAGCTGCTCCGGGTACGCGCCGGCGAGGCGGCCCTCCACGTGGTTGCGCCTGGCCAGCGCGAGCGCCGCCCGCAGCTGCGGCTTGGTGGCCACCGGCGCACTGCCGCGCCACACGGCGTCGGTCAGCAGCGACGCCGTTGGTTGCTCCTTGACTTTCATGGTTTCCCTCCTGCGCGCAGGCGCCCCGGCGGCCGGCCCTGGCGGTCCCGGCGGTTCCGGCGGTTCCGGCGGTTCCGGCGGTTCCGGCGCCCCGGGATGACGCAGGAAGCGCACGCCGGCGACCAGGCCCACGGCGGCGGCGGCCAGCAGCCACGGCACCGGGTAGCGGCGCAGCACGATCAGCACCACGGCGGTGATCACCGGTCCGGTCACCGGGAGCCTGGCCAGCAGCCCGGGGCCGAGCCGCCGGTGGAACCGGTAGCCGAGCAGCCCGAGAGCCGCGGTGGCGCCCAGGGCCGAGCCGATGGCCAGCCCGGTGATCCCGCCGACCGCCCATCCGGTGAGCAGTGCCGCGACGTAGCAGGCCAGCCCGGCGAGCAGCCACCAGGCGCAGCTGTAGTCGGACACCGCCTGGAAGAACGTGGCCAGCATGTTGATCCCGCCGGCTGCCAGCCCCGCGACGGCGGTGAACTTGAGCAGGGTGGCCATCGCGCCGTACTGCGCCGGGAACACCGCCGTCAGCACCGGCGCCGGAGTGGTTGCCAGGATCGTGGCCAGCGGCAGCGCCACCATCGCGTACATGCGCATCGCGCGGGCGGCGAGAACGCCCCCGCCGGCGCTCCTGGCCAGCGCCGGGAAGAACGCCGTCGAGACAGCGCCGGCCACGAACAGCGGCGCCCGGGACAGCGCGGCACTGACCTGGTAGCTCGCCGCCAGGGCGCGGCTTTCCGGCAGCGCGGCGACGAACACCACGTCGATGGCGGCGAACAGGGACACCAGCCCCTGCACCGCGGCGATGCCGAGGGCGCGGTGCCACAGGTCACGGCTGGCCAGCGCGGCCAGCCAAGGCCGGGTGGAGCGGCGCGGCACCCGGGGCCACCAGACCAGCAGCAGCAGCCCGCCGATGCCGAACCCGGCCAGCGCCCCGGTGTCGCCCAGCCCGGCCACGGTCACCAGCAGCAGCCCGGCCGCGTTCTTCAGCACGTTCTCGCCGACGTACAGGGCGGACAGCGCGCGCATCCGCTCATGCCCCTGGAACCAGCCGGTGGTCGTGGTGCCCAGGAAGATGATGAAGGCACTGACCGCCAGGGCCAGCGCGGCGGGGGTGCTGGCGAACTGCACCGCGATGACCCAGACGACCGCGCCCGCGACGAGCCCGCTGCCGGCGCTTGCCAGCATGGTGAACCGGGTCGCGGCGAACCGCTCCGCGTCCGAGCCGGACCGGGCCAGCGCCTGGGCCAGCACCCAGGGCACCGACACGGTGGCGACCGTGGTGGCCCACAGCAGCAGCCCCTGCCCGGCGGCGAAGGTCGCGTACTGGGCCACGTTCAGCAGGCGGGTGAGCACCAGCGCGTACAGGTAGTTGAGGACGCCGACGACCAGGAATGCCACGGTCACCCACCGCGCGCCGCGCACCGCGGCGGACTCCTCCCGGTGATCGGCCAGGGTCACTCCAGGCCGCCCTCGCCGCTGGCGCACAGCACCTGGACGCTGGACGCCAGGTAGAGCTTCGCCGGGGGCACCGGCACCCGCTCCAGCGCCCTGGCGGCGGTCATCTCGTCGCAGCCGGTGAACAGGACCCTGATGCCGTCCTCGTCACGCCGCAGCACATCGGTGACCCGCAGCCCCTGCCGCACCGGTTCCTCCACCGCGTCGGCGTCCTCGGGCGGCCACCACGCGACCGTGGACAGGTCGCTGTCCTGGCGCCTGGAGCCGGTGCGCAGCCGGGCCCGGCCGATCTCCGACACCAGCACCCCGGCCATCCGGTCCGCGCTGGCGTCCCAGCTGAACCGGCCGGCCCATCGCTTGGTCTCCGCCGCCATCGCCTCCCGCCGGGCCGGCTCGGACAGCTCGGCGAGCGCGCTGGCCAGCGGTATGGACAGGTCCCGGTCGGCCGGGAAGACCCATCCGGTGAGCCCGTCGCGCACCGAGTCGCGCAGGCCGGGGACGTCGTAGGCGACCGCGGGCGTGCCCAGCGAGTTGGCTTCCATGACGGTGAGGCCCCAGCCCTCGGCGAGCGACGGCGCAACGGTCAGCCAGGCCCGGCCGAGCAGGTCGGCCTTGACCTGCTCGGGCACCCGGCCGGGCAGGCTCACATGCTGTTCCAGGCCGAGGCGGCGGGCCTCGGCCTGGAGTTGTGCGCGGGCGGGCCCCTCGCCCGCGATGTACGCCTGCAGGTCCGGCCAGCGGCGCAGCAGCGACGGCATCGCCTCGATCAGCAGGTGCAGCCGCTTGTGCGGCACGAGCCTGGTCACCACGGCGATCTCCGGCGTCTGCGACCGCGCCACAGTGACCGGCGGCATGGCCCGGACGCCGTTGGGCACGATGTGGATCGGCGCGGTGATGCCGAGTTGGCGGCGCATCTCGGCCCGGGTGGACGGGGACACCGCCACGAACGGCGTGCGCTGGTATACCTTGGCGCTGACCCGGCCTTCGAGCAGCCGTCCCACCTGGTTCATCGGCCACTGGAAGTACATGTCGAACTGACTCTGGTGGACGTGGTGCACCACGCAGACCACGACGGTGCCGGCCGGGGCGAACAGCGGTGAGAAGAACGGGATGCCGTTCTGGAAGTCGACGACCGCGTCGTAGTACCGCCCGTGCTTGCGCAGGTACCTGGCCGCGGCCAGGTACACGCCGTACTGGCCGCCCTCCCTGGCCACCAGGTACTCACGCGCCCAGTCGAACGGTGCCGCCCCCGGGTACTTCCCGGTGAACAGCGTGACCTCCGCGCCGGCGGCGGCGAACCGCCGGGCGATCTCCTCCGTGTAGGCCTCCGCGCCGCCAGCCTGGGGGTTGGCCAGGTCGCGCCAGTTCAGGAACAGCAGCCGGCTCCCGGCGATCTGTTCCAGCCCGCGCATAACGACGCGCTCCTGCGGGCCAGGCGGAACACGTCGGCGATGGCCTTGACGCCGTCGCGCAGCCCGTTCAGCGTGGAGCCCTCCTGGTCGGACCAGACGACCGGGATCTCCACGATGTTCACGTCCAGGGCCAGGACGGCCCGGAGCAGTTCCACGTCGAAGGCGAACCCGGTCACCCGCAGGTCGCGGATGGCCGCCCGGGCCGTCTCCGCGGTGAAGAACTTGCAGCCGCACTGGCTGTCCTCGATGCCGGGCAGGATGCGCTGTGCCAGGAACCGGAACACCGCGCCGCCGAGGACCCTGCTGCCGGCCTGCGGCTCGGCCAGGGTGGCGCCGCCGATGTGGCGCGAGCCGATGACCGCGTCGTAGCCGCCCTTCAGCAGCGGGACGATGAAGTCGAGCGTCTCGATCGGCGTAGCCAGGTCGGCGTCCATGTATCCGACGTACCGGGCGCTGGAGGTGAGCACCCCACGCCGCACCGCGGCGCCCTTGCCGCGCTCGGCGCACCCGACCAGGTGGATCGGCACGCGCCCAGCGCCGAGCCTTTTGACCAGGTTGACCGTGCGGTCCACGCTGCCGTTGTCGATCACCACGAGTGCGCACGAGTACGGCTGCTCCTCCAGATAGCGGATCATCCGGAACAGCGCGTGCGGCAGCCGGCGTGCCTCGTTCTTGGCTGGGATGAGGATCTCGACATCGCAGGGCGGGCGCATCAGCGCAGCGGGGATGCCTGGCGGCGCGCCGGGTGCCCCGGCCGGGCCCGCCCCGGTCCCACCGCGCTGGGCTTGCTTGGTGGTGACGGTTCCCATGGACGCCTCCCCGTGTCTCAGTGGCCAGGGGCAGTCATATGAGGACTTTCAGCCCATATCTAGCTACCCTCTGTAACCTCTGATATACGGATAGTGCTCAGCTGGCTGATATTTACACATGCACGGCACGTCCTGCCAATAACCTGGCGGCATGCACAAGATCACCGGGTCACGGGACCCGGCGGCCGCGTTCCCGCTCCGCGGGACCCGGGACGACGCCCAGGAGCGCCGGGCGGCGAACCGTGCCGTCGGCGTCAGCGCGATCGGCCTGGCCGCTACCGGTCTGGTGGAACTGCTCCTGGCGCTGCTCACCGGTTCGGTGGGCCTGCTCGGCGACGCGATCCACAACCTGTCCGACGTCTCCACCAGCGCGCTGGTGTTTCTCGGGTTCCGGCTGTCCCGGCGCCCGCCCACCGACCGTTATCCCTACGGCCTGGAGCGGGCCGAAGACCTGGCCGGTGTCGGCATCGCGGTGGTCATCTGGGCCAGCGCCGCCTTCGCCGGCTACGAGAGCGTCCGCAAGCTCATCGGCCACGGCCATACCGTGCACGTGGCGGCGGGCATCGCCGGCGCCGCCCTCGGCATCATCGGCAACCAGGTGGTGGCCAGGTACAAGCTGGTCGTGGGCCGGCGGATCCACTCCGCCACGCTCGTGGCCGATGCCCGGCACTCCTGGCTCGATGCGCTGTCGTCGGCCGGGGCGCTTGCCGGGCTGATCGCGGTCGCACTCGGCCAGCCCTGGGGTGACCCGGTCGCCGGGCTCGCTATCACGGTGTTCATCTGCCATGTCGGCGTCCAGGTCACCGGCGACGTGATGCACCGGCTTGCGGACGGCGTGGATCCCGGCGACCTCGCCGCGGCGGAGGCGGCGGCCGGATCGGTGCCCGGCGTCATCCACGCCCACGCGCGGGCCCGCTGGACCGGCCGGACGTTGCGCGTCGAGATCGAGGGCTGGGTCGAGCCGGACCTGACCGCCCGCGCCGCCGACGCGCTCGGCGTACAGGTTGCCGACGCCATCTCGGAGCAGCTGCCCCAGGCGGGGAGCCTCACCTGGGTTGCCCGGGCGGCGCCGGACTGAGAGGCGCCGCTGCCCCGGTCAGGATCCGGCCCAGCGCAGGGTGAACCGGTCGAGCACGTACCCGAACGCATTGACCGTCGGCTGGATGAAGTTGTTCCTGATCGTCTGCAGCGCCTGGCTCTCCGCGGTCCGCAGCAACGGCGCGGTGACCTGTGTGACATGGGTCGCCTTGTAGTAGGCGATGTACTGGGCCTGCGAGTAGAGCACCGCCTGGGCGAACTGCGGGCGGATGATCAGGCCGCAGCCGAGCCCCGGATAGGTCCAGCTGTGCTGGGTGCCGATCGGCCGCGACGGGATGTTGTCGATCGTCACGTCGTGAACCGACTGCGGCAGCTGGGGCTTCGGCAGCACCATGCTGACAGTCACGTGCCCGGGCTTGTCCCCGGCCGGACGGCTGAGCACCTGGAGCTGGTAGTGGCCGGCCGACGGCTTCCACCAGGACGGGCCCGGGTTCAGGTCCACGGTGGCGGCGGCGTGGCCCACCGCGTAGAACGTGCTCGCGTACCAGCACGGCCAGGGGCCGATGTTCTTGGCGATCTTGTGCGTGAAATAGAAGTTGAAGCTCACCTGGCCGAGGGCCGGCTTGGAGATCCCCTCGATCTTCTGCAGCACCCACGGCCCCAGATCGGTGTTCGTGGTGGTGCCCGCGGTGATCGTCTGCCACGGCCAGGCGAACCTGATGTGCGGCAGGTGCACGTTCACCCCGACCAGGTGCAGCGCCGCGGACAGGGCCACCAGGACCACGGAGGCGATCGCGCGGCGGAAGATCAGGCCGATCACGACCAGCACCGCGGTCCAGGTGATCAGCCGCGGGATCCGCCGCCGCCGTGGCCGCGGATCTCCCCACGGGCCGCCCGGGCCCGGCGGGCCGCCTGCGCGGTCCGGCTGGGGTGGCCACGGAGGCAGCGGTGCCGTGCGGCCGGGCAGGTCGGTGCGGCCGGCCGGCCGGTACGGGTCGGTGTCCACCGGGCCGGTCGTTCCCGGGCCCGGATAGCTGGCTCCGTACCAGGCAGGCTCCGGGCGCATCGGCCTGCCCCCGCTGAGCATTCCGGCCAGAAATGCGAGGAAACCTATCACCGTGATCCACCTTCTCCTTCGGGTCTCCGATGCCTGCCGCTACATGAGCGCCTGATAGTGGAGGCCCAGCACGACCGGCACCGCCCCGAACGGCTGGCGGAACCGGCTGCCCGGCTTGTCCGGCGCATTGCGCTCCTCGATGTTGGGCCAGCGCATGTGGGTGTGGTCCACGGTCAGGCCCGCGACCGAATACGGGAAGTCCAAGGCCGAGGTGTTGTGCTGTCTGAGCAGGCCGCCCCAGCGGAACGCGGCGAAGACCTTGGCGAGGTCGCGGACCGACAGTTCCCGGCTGGTGGCTATGTCGAGCTGATAGACCGACCGGGCCAGGTGCACGAGGTCGTCGGCGCACTGTTGCAGCGCCGCCGACCTGGTCCGGTAGCAGCTGTCGTCCCGGTTGAGCGTGCCAAGCTTCTCCCCGTACACCGGCGAATAGCCGTGCCGGGCCTTGCACTGCATCCAGTCGCAGGCCGCCAGGATCTCCCAGCGGATGCCGGTGTGGCTGGCCACGTCGCGGTAGAGCGGTTCGGCGCGGGTCAGCGGCATCTTGGCCGAGGTGACGAACGCCTCGCGGACCGACGGGGGCATGTGGGCGTGGTACACGGTCAGCGTGGCATCGCTGACCGTCGCGCGGGCCGAGGGTCCGGTTGTGCCAGCGTGCGCCGGGCTGACGGCCGGGGCCGTGCTGCCACTCGCGGCGCCGCCGCTCGCATCGCCGGCCGGGGCCGCCGGCGTGGTCGCCGAGGAACCGTCGACCAGCCCCGGAACGGCGGCGCCGCCGGGTCCTGACCCATTCGCCGACGCTGGCGCCGGGCTGTCCGGCATGGGCACGGGGTTGGCCGCCGACGGGCTCGCGCCGGTTGCGGGGATGGCGTTTCCCGATGCGGGAGCCGGGTCGGATGCTGATGGCTTCGCTGGTGCCGGGGCCGGGTTGCCGGTTGCGGGGATGGCGTTTCCCGATGCGGGAGCCGGGTCGGATGCTGATGGCTTCGCCGGTGCCGGGGCCGGGTTGCCGGTTGCGGGGATGGCGTTTCCCGATGCGGGAGCCGGGTCGGATGCTGATGGCTTCGCTGGTGCCGGGGCCGGGTTGCCGGTTGCGGGGATGGCGTTTCCCGATGCGGGAGCCGGGTCGGATGCTGATGGCTTCGCCGGTGCCGGGGCCGGGCGGCCGGCTGCTGGGATGGCGTTTCCCGATGCGGGAGCCGCGTCGGATGCTGATGGGGTCGTGCTGTTCGCGGCCGGGTGAGCGGCCGATGGGATCGCGCTGCCGGATGCCTGGCCCGGGCCGGGTACCGATGGGATCGCGCTGCCGGATGCCGGCGCGGGGCCGGACGCCGGGGGCATCGTGCCGCCCGTTGCTGGCACCTGCGCACCTGACGCTGGTGGGTGCGCCCCCGATGCTGGCACCGTGGTCCCCGCTGCTGAGGTGTGCCGGGCCGGTGCGCCCGAATCGGCGTCGGGCCCTGGAGCGGCGCCGCCCGGCGCCCCCGGGATGCTGCTTCCCCCGGGCGACAGGGTCGCCCCAGGGACGCCGCTCCTTGCGGCGGGCCCAGCGCGGTGCGCGTGGCCCAGGTGTCCGCCTTGACCGCGGTGCGGTATGCCCGGGATCGCTGCGCTGCCTGTTGCGCCGGTACCGGGGGATGCTGTGCTCGGGCCGACGGCGGCACGACCCGGAGCCGTCACGCCCGCCGAACCGGGGCTGCCGTTGTAGGGCCTGCGCGGCCGAGGAGCAGACCTGCGTGGCCGCTCCAGGCCACCGTGACGCACAGCGACGTGCGGCACGGTGGCGTGCGGCGCAGCAGCGCGCCGTGCGCGGTCGTGCTCGGTGGCGGCGCGCGGTGCATCGGCGTGCGGCGCAGCGCCGCCTGGCCTGGGGGCCTGCGGTACAGCGGTGCCCGACGAAGCGGTGGGCGCAGTGCCAGCGTGCGGCACGGTGGCGCCCGGTGCAGTGCCGCGCGGCGTGGCGGCGTGCGGCGTGGCGGCGTGCTGAGAGGCGGCGGGCAGCGCGGTGCCTTCCGGCGTCGTGCCGTGTGGAGGCACGGTGTGCGGAGTGCCCTTATGCGGCTCAGCGGCCTGCGGAGGGGCCCACTGCGGCTCAGCGGCGTGCGCACTGGCGGCCCCGGGCATGGCCACGTGCTGAGCGGCGGCGGGCGGTGCAGCGGTGTGCTGCATGGCAGCGTCCGGCACGCCTGGGATGGCCGCGTCGGCGGACCCGGTGGCCAGGCCGGATGCTTGGGCCGGCGCCGAGTCGGCTGGCAGGTCCGCAGCGGGTGACAGATGCGGCGCGCGCGCCGGGTGGGCCAGGGGACCTGGCCGGGCCGAGCGGCCCGGGTTTGGCGTGGCCGCCGGGTGGGTCGCCCGGTCGGGGTGCGCGGCGTGTGCCTGGTCGGAAACCGGGCCGGGCTGCGGTGCGTGGGCGGGGTTCGCCGTTGTTCCAGGGATTGGCGCGGCGGGCGGCTGACCGGGGCCTGGGGAGATCTGGCGGGGGACCGGGGCGGGCGGCGGCGGCTGAGCCGGATTCGGCCGACGGCCGGGCTGGCGCGGACGGACCGGGTGAGCCGGCCGGGAGGCCCGGTGCGCCCGGTCCCCGGCGGGCCCGTGCGGCTCCGGGAGCCGCGGCCGGCCCTTGCCGCTGTGCGACGCGCCATCGGTGCCGGTCGGGCTAGATGCGGTCGTGCCTGAGGTCGTCGCGCCGGGGGCGGTCGTGCCGGGAGGGGTTGTGCCGTGTGCGGTCGTGCCGGCGTACCGGCTGGCTGCCGTGCGTGGCGGCCCGGTCGTACCGGTACAGGTCGTAGTGCTGCATCAGCCGGATGAGCTTCGCGCCGTACGCCGGGTCGGTGGCATACACGCCGGTCAGTGCGTGGGCGAAGGCGTTCGGGTCCCGCTTCTCGGACATCGCGGTCGCATAGTCGCCGCTGCGTGCCAGCAGCCTGGCGTGGGCGTCGATGCTCTGCGCGACGTCGTGATAGATGCGGAACGAGGCGGAGATGTTCACGAGCTGGCCGTTGATGTATTCCTCCGTCGGCTGCTCGTCGGCGCCGGCGGGCCCGGTGCCCTTGATCCCGAACAGGTTGTGGTCGTTGCTCGCCAGGATGCTCTGGCCCCAGCCGGACTCGTCGATCGCCTGGGCGATAGTCACCGAAGCGGGCACGCCGTACTTGAGCTGGGTTGCCATGGCACCGCGGGCGACCTGGTTGATGAAGGCCTGCTGGGCCGCCGTGCCGGGCGCGGCCGCCGCCGTCGGCGTCAGATCATGCCGGTGGTACGGCGCGAGCGTGCTGGCGTCACGCGGATGGTGCCGGGTCTTGAACAGCCCTGGAATGACCGCCTCGCCGGGACGGGCGTGCTTGGACGCTGCGGGCCGCAGCCCGGTGGCCGGCACATCCGCGGTCGCTGGCTGACCGCGCCCAGGATGGTGCGGCCGCTCGTTGCTTCGGCGCGGCGCGGCCGGTACGGGCGGCCGGGATCCGGGGCAGGTGCCGGTGCGGGCGCCGCGGCTCCGAGACGACATGTGCGGCATGCTCGGCGCGCGGCGCGGGCACCATGCCCGAGTCGTGCTCGCGGTCCGCGGCAGGCTGAGCGCCTTGCGCGGGAAGAGCGCGGGACTGCGACCCATACCGTGACCGAGGGACCGTCCGCGGGGCGGCAACGGCGCGCGGTGCGAACTCGGGCTGCTGAGTCGTGGCGTCGGCAGTGGTGACCGGCCCGGCGGTGGCGCCGGGCCGGGTGACGGCCCCGGAGCTGGTAGCTGCTCCAGGCTGGGCGCCGTTCTCGGCTCCCGAGCCGGCACCGGCCGCAGCGTCGGCCGACGCCCGCGTCCCGGACGACGCGGCCGGAGCGGCTGGCTGGCTACCGGACGCGGCCGGAGCGGCTGGCTGGCTACCGGACGCGGCCGGAGCGGCCGGCTGGCTACCGGACGCGGCCCGCGACTGGTGGGCGTGACCGCCGTGCTGGGCAGGCCCGGCGTCCTGGCGGGGTCCCGCCGACATGCCGACCCCGTTGTCCACGAATCCGGCGACGCCCTGGTCGGCGAGCGGGCCGGGGTACTCGTGCGCGTTGACCGACAGGTTGGGCCCCGAGTCGCCGCCGATCGTGTGCAGCACCCCGGCGGCGTACTTCGTCACGACCTCAACGTGCCCATCGAACAGCACCCAGTCGCCGGGCTGCGGGGCATAGCCGTCGCCGAGCGGATGCCACCTGCCGTGCGTGCGCGCGTCCTGCAGGACCGACACCACGCTCGGCGACGCCGGGTTCGGATCGACCCGGCCGTCCACCCACGAATGCACTGGCCACGGGTAGGAGCTGCCGCCGGTCACCCAGCTCTCCAGCCCGGCCATGTGCGATCCCAGATCCAGCATCAAGCTGGCAAAGGCCGCGCACGAGGGCCCGTGGTCGGCGCCGTCCGTGCTGGCGTGCCGCCAGATCAGTGCCTCCATCTCGGCGGGGCTGCGGGTCTCGGCCAGGCGGAGGAAATGCCGCGCCGTGTGCACGATGGCGGCCCGGAGCATCCCGTCCCTGCCGGGCGCCGGTGCGGCCGTGCGCTCAAGGGCGACGAGCTTGATCGGCAGGCTGGCCGGTGACGTCAGGTCGGCCGGCGCGTTCGGCACGAAGGAAAGCCCCGTGACGACGCCGCCCGCGCCGAGGGTGATCAGCGCGGTCGCCTGCTGCCACTGTGGCCGGGCCGCGGGGGACAACGTGAACACCTCCATGCCTGTGACTGGGTTTGATACGGATCGGGCGGGTGGGGCGGGCGCCTAGCCGGCGAGCTTCGAGGCCTGCAGGGAGCGGAGGATCGCCCGGACCCGCGGATCTCCGGGGTTCTTCGAGTTCTGGAAAAGCACCGCGGCATCCTGGGCGGCGCTGGGCGGTGCGCCCACCACCCACTTCTGGAACACGTCGGACACCAGGTAGGCCTGCCCGGCCGCGCTGCTGATCGGCTTGGTGCACCGGTCCGGGAAGCCGTTCCGCGAGGTCACCGCTGCCGACCCGGTGTAGCGGGCACAGTTCGCCGAGACGCTCTCCAGGCCGGCCTGGACCACCGGCTTCCCGTTCGCGGCGGTCAGCGTCGCACCGCCGATGATGTTGTTGATGGCACGGGCCGCGACTTCGAGGCTGTCGATGGGGTTGGCCGGGTCGTAGGGGTGATGAAGGTTGAGTGACCATGCCACCTCGCCGCCCTGCGCCGGGGTGATCGGCTCCAGGCCCTGCCGCCCGGTCTTGATCGACGCATAGTCCGGGTTGTTGCCGCTGGTCAGTAGCGAGAAGACCCAGAGGATCTGCCGCGTTCCCCGGTCACACGCGAAGTTGACCTGGCTCGGCTCGGACTGCACATCGGGGTTCTGGCACGCGACCGCGATCTGACGCTGGACCTTGGCCACGCTGGCCGGCCACGAGGGCCCGGGCCGGGACAGGGCCAGCACTAGCGCGGTGATCAGGGCGGCTACGGCCGCCGCGGTGACGGCGGCCAGTACCAGCCCACGCCGCCGGTGGCGGCGCTTGGCACGCGGCCGGCCGTGGTTGACCAGATCGGCGGTGCGCTCCTCGGGGGAGTGCGCCGGACCGCCGGACCCGGGCTCCGCTGGATCGCGTGCCGGTGCCCGCACGGCCGGCGGCGTGCCGTCGGGGTCCGGCTCGTCCGGGGCCCAGCGGAAGTCCTCCTGCTGCGCGTCGGCCGCTGTGTCGGGGGCGAACGGAGACTGGGCCATCTCGTATTCAAGGGACTCATGCGCGTCCCACAACTGACGTTCGAACTCGGCGGCCTTCCTCTTCAGATCGGCGAGGTGCTGGCTGCCCAGACGGAGGATGTGATCGGGGTAGGTGCTCACTGACTCACCTCTGGCGTGTGTCCTGTGCCACGCGGGACGATGCTCGCGGTGCGGCCCGCAGCGTATGGCCGGCCGCCGGCGCTGCCCTCATGGATGCCCGGCAGGCCGACGAGGCTCATGCCGCGCCCGCGCCCCTGTTTCGCCGGGCATCCCGCACCAGGGCCGGATTGACGGTGCGTACGGTCATGCCCGAGGATCCGGCCATCGGCCGGTGTGGCAGCACCAGGCCGTGACGTGGCATGCCACGCCGGGATGCCTGGCCGGATACCGGCCAACCGAATCTCTGTCGCGGGCACGGCCTGAACCATACCTGTTATTAGAACACACGTACGACCAGCATGTGAAGTGGCTTCCGCATACGAACACACGTTCGAAACGCCTCTCCACCGTACCTCCCACGTCTGACAAAACCACCCGAGGCGGTCGGCTTCGTCGGCTCCCGGCCGGCGCTTGTGGCTGAGGTCCGGCTCGGGCACGGGAATGTCCGTCCGGCAGGTGACCTGGTCGCGGACAGAACTCCGCGACCAGGTGACCCGCCGGCCGACCAGGCGGCTGGTCACGGGCCTGCTGCTAGCGGTGCGAACGGTGTCGGGTGACCGCAGAGAGGAAGACAACGGCGGGCTGGTAGGGCCGCATGGCGGTGCCGACTGCGTGCTCGGCCTCGGCGGCGAAGGCGGCGGCGCGTTCCGGGCCGATGGCGTCCAGCCAGATGGCGAACGCCGGGTGACCGAGCCGGTACCGGACGAGCTGGTGCGGCTCGGTGATGCCGACGTCTATGGCCCGCTCGTCGGCGTGCACGTGCGTCAGATCGGCTGCCCGGGCGGCGGTGGCCATGGCGGCGGCGGTGCCGAGGATCGGCACCGCGGTGGTCTTCATCTCGAGGTACCACAGGGGCGCGGTCCAGCCTGCCGCGGCGGCTGCCGCGTCGATCAGGTCCCGCGCCTCGCTGCGACTGTCGCTGGCGAAGACGACGGCCAGGATGGCGCCGCCGGGGCGGGTGACCCGGGCCAGTTCGGCGAGGCCGGTGGCCGGATCAGTCACGTGGTTCAGTACGAACGCAGCCACGGAGTCATCGATGGAATTTGCTGGCAGCGGGAGGGATCGTAGGTCTGCGACAGCGCAGGGCGGCCTGGCGGAGGCTTGCCAGGCCAGCATGGCGTGGGACAGATCGATCGCGAGGATCCGGGCGCCACGGCACCGTAGCGCAGCGGTGGCCGCACCAGTGCCGGCGCCCGCGTCCAGCACGGTACGGCCGGTCAGCCGGTGCGGGCTGGTGGCGACCAGTTCGGTCGCGATGGGCCGGTAGACGAGTTCGGCGCCGAGCGCCCAGCGCGGGCCGGACCGGGCATAGTGATCCGCGGGCACGGGCTCACCCGCCGGGCGCGATCCCGCACCGTTCCGCAGCACGGACGACCCGGTCCTGCCACCAGTCGAGTTCGGCGGCGTCGCCGAGGGCCTTCTCCCAGCCAAAAGTGGCCATGATGCCGATGAGGCACAGGTCGAGCTGCCGGTCCCACCAGGGGTCCGTGGCGATGCCGCACGCCTCCAGCGCGGCACGGAACCGGTCGATCGCGGCTTGTTTCTGCTCCGGCAGCCTGGCCCGGTTGAGGGCCAGGTACCAGCACAGATCCCAGCAGGCCGGCCCGGCTCCCGGATAGGCCCAGTCGAGCAGGATCGTGCGGCCGTCCGGGTGGCTGCCCAGGTTGCCCATCTTCCAGTCACCTTGCAGGAACGTGTGCGGTGTCCGGCCGAGCGGCTGGGCGACCACCTCGGGCCGCTCGTGCACCAGCCGCGCGAGGTCCCAGAGCGGTGCGGACAGCCCGGGCAGCAGCCGCCACCCCTCGTCGGCCGCGGCGATCGGGCCGGGTACCTCGGTTGCGGTCAGCTCGGCGGCGATGTTGTCCGGGGCGAAGAACCGCAGCCGCTGCGCCATGGTGGTCAGGCCGATGTCGTCACCCCAGCCCCAGAACGATGCGGCCAGTTCGGCCATGTGCGCCAGGAAGCCCGCGTGCTGGGGCATCGGCACCTGGGCATCGCCGGGCGGTACCAGGCAGGCACCGACATCGCGCATCAGTACGCTCAGCACCGCCTCGTCACCGGTGCCGGCCACCTCCATCGCCACCACGGTGTGATCGATGCACGCGGGGGCCTTGTCCATGAGTCCCGCGCGCCACACCAGGTACGGGCGATGCACATGGTCGCCCATGGCCCGCATGATCCAGTCGGTCGCCGGGCTGAGCCGCTTGAGGAAGTAGGCCTGCCCGTCGGCGTCGATGCGCTGGTAGTCCGCACCGGCCCGGGCGTCGGCGGGGTGGACCGATTCGAGCCCCGTTGCGCGGGCGAGCACCTCGGAGACGGGCCCGGTGGTCATCGCCGTCACCCGCGCGGGCCGAGCGTCGCCGGGAACCGCGGCACGTCCCCGCCGGTGCGGGGCGCGGCGGCGGCCCACCGGCCGGGCTTGATCCTCGCGACGGTGCGGCCGGCGTGGTCCTGCGCCCGGGCGTGAAGTTCGGCGATGTCAGACATGGCGCCCCCGTCGGTGGCTCGTTCCTCGGGTATTCTACCTACTGATAGGTCAAATACTTACCTACTAATAGGTCAGTGGTCAAGGGTCGAGGGGCAGCTTGATGACGGCAAGCGGCGGACGTGGCAACGCGAGCGGGACGGAGCGGCGTCAGCAGCGCGGCGGCACGAGCGGGCGCGGCGGCACGAGCGGGCACAGCGCCACGAGCGGGCACAGCGCCACGAGCGTGCACAGCGCCACGAGCGGGCACAGCGGCACGAGCGGGCCGGGCGGCCGGGCCGGAGCGCCATCGGTGTCCACGGCAGGACGGGTCCTTGACGCGGCCGAGCGGCTGGTCCAGGTACGCGGATTCAACGGCTTCAGCTACGCCGATATTGCCGCCGAACTGCAGATCACCAAGGCCTCGCTGCACTATCACTTCGCCACCAAGGCCGACCTGGGCGAGGCGCTGATCAGCCGCTACGCGGCGCGGTTTCTTCAGGCGCTCGCCGAGGTCGACGCCGGTGCCGCGGCCGCGCCCGCCAAGCTTGCCGCCTACGCGAAGCTGTACGCCGACGTGCTGAGTGACCAGCGGATGTGCCTTTGCGGCATGCTGGCGGCCGAGTACCCGACCCTGCCCGACCCGATGAAGACCGCGGTGCTCGGGTTTTTCGACGAGAACGAGGCCTGGCTGGCGGCGGTCCTGGAACAGGGCCGCAAGGAGCGCACCCTGGCTTTCGCCGGGTCAGTCAGGGACACCGCCCGGATGATTGTCAGTGGCCTGGAGGGCGCCATGCTGGTGACCAGGCCCTACGGCGACACCGCGCGGTTCGAGGTCGCCGCCGCGAGCCTGCTCGCCAGCGTGACCGGCACGGCCCAGGCCCAGCACCGGGAGCCGTGAGCCGCGGGGCCCGTGGCGGCGCGTGGCGGCGCCTGGCGGCCCGTGGCGGGACTGAGCGCAGCGCCATCGGGCAACCGCGACCCGGCGGCACGGCCCGCGGAGGCGGAGCCGATGAGTCCGGGCTGCCCGGGTCGTTCTACTGTCTATGACCATGGCTGAACCCCAGAACGCAGCAGACCTCGGCCCCGCGGCGCGCCGCCTCGCCGACCTGGTAACCCACGTCAAGGACGGCGACCTGGGCCGGCCCACCCCGTGCCCGGCCTATTCGCTCGGTGACCTGATCGAGCATGTCGGCGGCGTCGCCCTCGCGTTCACCGCTGCCGCGCGCAAGGAGCGCAGCGCTTACACCGACCCGCCACCGCCCGGGGACGCGTCGCGCCTCGGCGACGACTGGAGCGAGCGCATCCCGCGTGACCTCACCGCGCTGGCGGGGGCCTGGGCGGATCCGGCGGCGTGGGCCGGGATGACCCGGATCGCCGGGGACGACACCCCGGCCGCGGTGGTCGGCCTGGTCCTGGCCGACGAACTGGCCGTGCACGGCTGGGACGTGGCCCGCGCGACCGGGCAGCCGTTCGCGTGCGAGCCCGACATCCTGGCGGCCGCGCTGAGCTTCCTGCAGATGTTCGCCAGCGAAGACGCGCCCGCGGGCCCGGAGGTCGGGTTCGGCCCGGCCCGGTTCCTGCTGGACGAGGCGCCGCTGCTGGACCGCGTCGTCGCCATGGCCGGCCGCGACCCCGGCTGGTCCCCGGCCTGACGGGGCGGAGCACCGCAAGCGAACGGGGCGCGGCGGCAACCTGCCCGCCGCGCCCCGTCGCGCGCTAACCGCTGATCAGTGGCTGCCGTCCACGGCTGCCACCAGCTCCGGCACGAACTGCGCCGCGTCGATGGTGCCGACGCCGCTGGCCAGGTCGTAACCCTTCACCGCGTCCCAGCCCAGCACCGTGTGCACGCTGCCATTCTGCGGGAAGGTCACCGTGTTGGTGCCGCCGGTGACGTCCACGATGCCCGGGTCGTGCGCCGCCTCCATCTGGTACAGCGCCGGGTTGATCAGGCCAAGGCCGTGCCCGGCCACCTGGTCGGCGATCGCCACGATGCCGGCGAACTGCGGCGTGGCCTCACTGGTGCCGCCGATCAGGTAGAAGCCCGCCGGGCCCTGCGCCGCGTCGGCGTCGAGGAACACCAGCGCCGCACCGTCCACCGCCGCGCTCATCGAGATGTCCGGGTTGCCGCGCCAGTTGCCGACCACGCCGGACACGCTGTTCTGGTAGGCCGGGCGGGGGAACACCGTCGAGATCCCGCCGGTGGTGGCGGCCGGTGAGCCGAACAGGGGCGTGTCGTTCCACACGGTGGCCGGCTCGAACGCGTTGCCAGCGGCGTCCAGGTGCAGCTGGGTGCCGCCCATCGCCGTCACCAGCGGGTCGGTGGCCGGCCAGTCGGTCACCGGGTGCAGGAAGTAGGTGGACGCGAAACCCTGCGGAGTAAGGGTCCTGGCGCCCGAGGCCCCGGCGTCGCCGGTGCCCGCCAGCACGGTCACGCCATTCTTGGCCGCGTTGACGTAGGCGCTGCGCAGCTTCATGATCGACGCCGCGTTCGGGAAGGTCTGCTCGGGAGCGGCGAAGCTCTGCGAGATGACCGTGCCGAGGTGGTGGCTGATCACGTAGTTCTCGGCCTGGACGATCTGCGGGAAGCCGCCGACCCCCAGGGTCTCCGCGACCGGGGTCTCCACCAGCAGGATGTTCGCCCCCGGCGCCATCGCGTGGGAGTACTCGACGTCCAGTGACGTCTCCTGCGCCCAGCCGACCATCTGCGGGCGCTTGGTCGGGTTGAACGACGGCACCTTGCCGACCGGCCGGATGATCTTGAAGCTGGGCGGCGCCGGCAGGTTGAAGCCCTGGTCGAAGGTGGCCAGTTCGCTCTTGATGTTCTGGAAGCCGAAGGAGTCGACGATGACGATCGTCTCGCCCGCGCCGTTGTCGCCCGCCTTGTACAGCGGTCCCAGGTCGTACGCCGTCTGGAACTGGGCCGGCGAGTAACAGGCGATGTCCAGCTGGGCCTCGCACTGCGCGGTGGTGGGCGGTGTCGCGAACGAGGCGGTCTTCAGCACGTGGATCAGCGGCACCGGAATGGGTACGGATGAGGCCGCGGGGGCCGCCGTGAACGCGGTAGCCCCGGCCAGCCCGAGGGCCGAGGTTACCGTAAGCGCCGAGCCCGCGAACAGGCTGGCAATGCGTCGTTGCATGTCGCTCCCAAGGAGGATTTGCGGCACCCTGTGGGGCGCCGCCTGGCACAATGGGCTGTTTCCTTGACCACCCTGGAGGACATACCTGGGCGTTGGCAAGCAAATCGCCCGATTCAGCGAACCTGTATCTGACCTGCAGCTTGCCCTCGGTTGGCATTCGCGTACATCGCATCCCGGACATACAGGGCCAGACCGGGCTCAATCTCGTCGTACGTGGCGATGTACCGGTCGTCGGCGGTGTAGATGTCGGCCAGCCCGCGGTGCGCCTCATAGCCGCAGTCGTAGAACCAGCGCGAGATGTGCTGGCGGTGCGCCTCGGCCAGGTCCATCGCGACCGTCCCGGTGGCCGGCTCGCCGGCGCGCAGCGCCGCGGCGAATCCGTTGATGCTGGCATCGGACTCGGCCTTGATCGCGATCCAGTCGTCCTTGGTGTAGGCCGCGGTGCGCCGCCGTGACTGCTGCCAGGCGTCCGTGTCGCCCCAGCGCTGCTCGGCCTCCTGCGTGTACTCCGCCAGCTTGTCGGTGCCGAAGATCTCGAACTGCTCCTCCGGCGTGAGTGACATGCCCATCTTCCTGGCCTCCATTTCCTTTTCGATCGCAGCCAGCAGTGCCTGGTCGCGGGCGCGCCGCTGGCGCAGCAACCGGTGCTGCCGGCGCAGGTGGTCGTCGGTCCCGGCGGACGCGTCGGCGAGGATCTCCGCGATCTCCTCCAGCCCGAACTCCAGCTCCCGGTAGAACAGGATCTGGCGCAGCCGGTGCAGGTCGGACTGCGAGTACAGCCGGTAGCCGGCCTGGCTGCGGGCGCCCGGCGTGAGCAGCCCGATGCCGTCGTAGTGGTGCAGCGTCCGCACCGAGACGTGTGCCAGCCGGGCCACCTCACCGACCGTGTAACCGTTCACGGCACCACTGTGCAGCCTGACGTTACGTCAGGGTCAAGCGCGTTATCGCGGGCCGCGGCCCCCGGGTTACGCCTCCCCGGCCAGCCAGCGGATCAGGTTCGGCCACAGCACGCCGTAGCCCGGCCAGTCCATGAACTCCGGCGGCGCCCAGTGCGGGGCGCAGTCGGAGGTGAACACCGCGCTGCGGCCCGCGCCGTAGCGGGTGCAGGCCACCAGCGGGTCGTCGCCGCAGCGCACCACGACCTCGGCGCCCTCCCGTGGCGTGACCCGGTTGTAGCCGAGCACGGCCGGCCACGGCACCGGGACGCCGCGCAGCACCGGGTGGCCGGTGGCCACCGGCTCCGGCACCACGCCCTGCGGGCACTCGGCCCGGTCGTCCACGGCGCTGATGAGCACCGGCAGTGCGTCCTCGACCGGCGTGCCGTGGTAGCGCGCCTTGCCCTCGATGCCGGCGAACGACAGGTAGCCGCCGACCATCAGCAGCCCGCCGCCACCGCGCACGTACTCCGCCACCGCGGCGAGCCGGTCCGGGGCCGGCCGGGACTGCTCGAACGTCTGCGGGGCCAGCAGGATGCTGTTGGCCCCGATGTCGCTGAGCATGACCGCCTGGTAGCCGGCCAGCTCCGCCGGCGGTGGCCGGGAACTGCCCGGGCACCAGATGCCCGGGCAGGTAGTCCACGTCGACGTCCGCGCCCGCGAGAGCGGCGCGCAGGTGGTCGGCGCCTTCGACGTAGCTGCTTGTGCTGAACGAATCGACCCCCTTGATGTGCACGCTGTGGGTGACCCAGCTTTCGCCGCAAAGCAGTACCCGCATCAGCCGACCTCGCTCTCCTGGGGCAGCACGGGGGAATGGGGCGCGGTGGGCGGTGGGCTCGCCGGCGCGGCGAAGCGGGGGACAGTGCGGGGCCGGCGGACCGGCGGACTCCCGGACGATCAGCTCCACCGGCAGTACCTCGGTCCGGGCCGTGTCCGGCGTCCCGGCCAGCCGCTCGAACAGCAGTTCGACGCCGATCTGGGCCAGTCGGTCGACCGGCGACCTGATGGTGGTCAGCCGCGGCCGCACGTACTGGCTGAACCTGATGTCGTCGAAGCCGACGACCGACAGGTCCTCGGGCACCCGGATGCCGTGTGTCTCGGCGGCGGACAGCATGCCGAGGGCGATGTAGTCGCTGGCCACGAACGCCGCGGTGGGCGGCTCGGGCGCGGCGAGCAGCCGGGGCAGCGCGCTGGCCCCGAACTGCTCGGTGAAGTGGCCGGGCAGGTTGCGCTGGTGGTCCGGGTCGATGCCGCCCTTGACCAGCGCGTCGCAGTAGCCGCGCCGCCGCTCCTGGCCACCGAGCCGAGTTCGGCCGGGCCGGACACGAACGCGATCCGGCGGTGGCCGAGCGCCACCAGGTAGCTGGCGGCCTGGTAGCCGCCGGCGTAGTCGTCCATCACCACGCGTGTGCACCTCGGGCAGGCCCGCGATCGGCTCGTCCACCACGACCACCGGCAGCCCGCCGCGGATCGCGGCGGCCAGCCGCTCGTTGGACCGGAACGAGCCGAGGTAGAGCATCCCGTCGATGGCACCGGAGGCGAGCAGGTCGATGTAGCTGGACTCCTTGACCGCCTGGCTGCGCGTCGAGCACAGCAGCACCAGCAGGCCGCGCCGCTCGACCGCCTCGACCACGTGGTCGGCGATCGAGCCGAAGTACGGATTGCTGATCTCCGGCACGACGAAGCCGATGACTCCCGAGCGGCGCCTGGCCAGGTTCTTCGCCTGGGCGTTCGGCACGTAGCCGAGGCTGGCGCACCGCGTCGAGCACCCGCGCCTCGGTGGCCGGGGTGACCTTGAGCTGGCCGTTCAGGTACCGGGACACCGTCGAGGCGGCCACGCCGGCCGCCCTGGCCACGTCCTGGATCGTCGCCATCTAGCGTCCTGACCTGCGACCGGGCAATTTGCGCGACCGGTTGCGTCCAGCGGTCCGCAGCGTCATATGCCGAGCCTACCTCGCCCGGGCCGGACGTCACTAGCTATTGGTATCAGCGGTGCCGTGGAGCCGGGCGAGGCACGCCGGCGTAACGAACAATCTTGGCTATTGACGTCGTGTTACGGCCTGATTCGTAATATTGCGAAACCGATTGCGTAACCGTATGGAACCACATCGGCCCCCGCCAGGGAGGTTCCGCCGTGACCGCCGAGACGGCCAGCACCGCCACCGCCGCCCAGCTCCGGCGCGGCGCCCTCGACCTGCCGCAGGTGGTGTTCCAGGGCATCACGCACATCGCGCCGTCGATCAACATCGTGTTCACGTTCCCGATCATCGCCCTCAAGGCCGGGCCGGCCATGCCGATCTCGTTCTTCCTGACGACGATCGTCTGCTACTTCATCGGCAACACCGTGTCGCAGTTCTCCAAGTACATGCCGTCCAGCGGCGGCTACTACTCGTTCGCCACCAGGGGCCTGGGCGACCGCAGCGGCTTCATGACGACGTGGAGCTACCTGATCTACGACATCATCGGCCCGGCCGGCGCCATCGGGTTCCTCGGCTACCTGATCTCCAACACGATCCAGGACGCCTCCGGCGTGGACATCCCGTGGTGGATCTTCGCGCTGGCGACCTTCGGCATCGTGTGGGTGCTGACCCACTTCGGCATCAAGCTGTCCATGCGCACGACCGTCATCTTCGGCGCGATCGAGATGCTGATCATGCTGGCGCTGGCGATCACCTTCCTGGTGCATCCCGGGCGCACGGCTCCTCCTATACGCGCGCCGCTGCAGCCGAGCCTCGCGCCGCACGGCTTCGGCGGCGTCCTGGCCGGGATGGTGTTCTCGGTGCTCGCGCTGAGCGGCTTCGAGGCGCCCGCGCCGCTGGCCCAGGAGACCCGCAGGCCGGGCAAGTTCATCGGCCGCGCGGTCATGGTCTCGCTGTTCGCGATCGGCGGCTTCTACATCTTCACCTCCTACGCCAGCGCCATCGGCTGGGGCACCGGCAACATGGCCGCGTTCGCGTCCAACGCCAACCCGTACTACGCGCTCGGCCACGCGCTGTGGGGCGCGGGCTGGTGGTTCGTGGTGATCGCCCTCATCAACAGCGCCATCGGCGTCGGGCTGGCCTGCACGAACGCGGCGTCCCGGGTGATGTACACGATGGGCCAGGCGGGCACGCTGCCGCCGCGGTTCGGCCGGATCAACCCGAGTGCACCAGACCCCGACGTTCGCGATCGCCTTCCATCCAGCTGTCCGGGATCGTGGCGATCCTGCTGGTCGGCCTGCTGCTGCAGCCCGCGGACATCTTCGGGTTCCTGGGCACGATCACCACGCTCGCCGTGATCGTCCTGTACGTGATGGCGAACCTGGCGCTGACCGCCTACATCCGGCGCGAGCACCCGGGCGACTACAACGTCTGGCGGCACGGGGTGCTGCCCTGGATCGGCACGCTGGCGCTGCTGCCGGTGCTGTTCGTGACCGTCTACCCGGTCCCGTCCTGGCCGTACAACATCACGCCGTACGTGTTCATCGTCGGCGCTGATCGTCGGCTTCGGCTACATGCAGTGGCGCGAGCGCGCGCAACCCCGGTGTGCTGCGCCGCGGCGCGACGGTGCTGGTGGGCAAGCGCAGCGACGCACGAGGGTGACGTCGACTGGGACGCGCCCGCGCCGCCGCACCGGCCCGGCGCCGCAGGTCGGCGCGTGACGCCTGGCGCGCCGGTGTCGAGCTTGCCGAGATCGGGGTACCCGACTTCGGGCTGCCCGCCGCCGAGCCGTCGGTGCCGACGCAGACCTACCAGGCGCGGCTGGCCGCGGCGGCCGCCGCGGCGGCCGGGGCCGGGCTGGACGCGCTGCTCGTCTACGCCGACCGGGAGCACTTCGCCAACCTGTCCTACCTGACCCGCTTCGACCCCCGGTTCGAGGAGGCGCTGCTCATCCTCGTGCCGGGCCGGGCGCCGGTGCTGCTGGTGGGCAACGAGGGCGTGGCCTACGCGGCGGTGGTGCCGCGCCGGGGTCGAGGTGGTCCGCTACCAGAGCTTCAGCCTGGTCAACCAGCCCCGGTCGGCAGTCAGGCCGCTGGGCGAGCTGCTGGCCGAGGCTGGCCTGGGCCGCGCCGGGCGTCGCGGCAGCCGGCGCGCGGCGGGTCGGCATCGCGGGCTGGAAGTACTTCGGCCCCGACGACGGGGCGGGCGCGGCGGACTGGATCGAGGCGCCCGCCTACCTGGTCGACCGAGCTGCGGGCGCTCGGCTGCGAGCCGGTGAACGCGTCCGCGATCTTCGTGCGGCCCGGATCCGGGCTGCGGCTGGTCAGCGACGTCGACCAGATCGCCTGCTTCGAGTTCGCGGCCACCCACGGCTCGGCAGTCGATGCGCCGGCTGCTGCTCGGCGTGCGGCCGGGCATGACCGAGCACGAGGCGTTCTCCGCTGTTCCGGCCGATCGGGCTGCCGTTCTCCTACCACCCGATGGTGCTGTCCGGCGAGCGGGCCGCGCTCGGGCTGGCCAGCTCGTCCGGGCGGCGGCTGCGCCGCGGCGACCCGATGAGCGCCGGCCCTCGGGTACTGGGGCAGCAACATCGCCCGCGGCGGCTTCCTGGCCGGCTCGGCCGCGGACCTGCCCGCCGGGGCGGGCGACTACGTCGCCAAGCTGGTCGCGCCCTACTTCGCCTGCGCCTGCGACTGGTACGAGACGATCGGCATCGGCGTCACCGGCGGCGAGCTGTTCGACCTGGTCGCGGCGGCACCTCGGCGACCCGTTCTTCGGGGTGCACCTCAACCCGGGGCACTTCATCCACCTGGACGAGTGGCCCAGCTCGCCGGTCTTCGCCGGCTCGGACGTGGTGCTGCGGCTCGGGGATGACGCTGCAGCTGGACATCATCCCGGCCACCGGCACCGCCTACCACACCACGAACATCGAGGACGGCGTGGCGCTGGCCGACGAGGCGGCCCGCGCCGAGCTCGCGGACCGCTACCCGGAGGCGTGGGACGCGGATCGGCCGCCGCCGCGAGTTCATGGCCGGCCAGCTCGGCATCGAGCCTCAGGCCGGAGGTGCTGCCGCTGTCGAACCTGGCGGGCTACCTTCCGCCGTACTGGCTGGCGCCGGGCCTGGCGATGCGCCGGGCATAGCCGCGCGGGATCCCGCCGCGAGCACCTCCTCGGCGCGGTGGCAGGCGGCGAGGCGGCCGGGCCCGACCGGCCGCAGCACCGGGACCTCGGCGCGGCAGCGGTCCACCGCCAGCGGGCACCGCGGATGGAACACGCAGCCCGGCGGCGGATGCGCCGCGTCCGGCGGCTCACCGGGCAGCACCACCCTGGCCGCCCTGGCGCTGCCGAGTTCCGGCACGGCCGAGCGCAGCGCCCTGGTGTAGGGGTGCGCGGGCCGGGCGAGCAGCGCGCCGGTGGGCCCGCTCTCCGCCACCCGGCCCAGGTACAGCACGGCGGTCTGCTCGCACAGCTCACTCACGATGGCGAGATTGTGGGTGATCAGCAGGTAGGACAGGTTCCGCTGCGCCCGCAGCGCGGCCGATCAGCCGCCAGGATGGCCGCCTGCGCCCGCACGTCGAGCGCGCTGGTCGGCTCGTCCAGCACCAGCAGCCGCGGCCGCACCGACAGGGCCCGGGCGATGGACACCCGCTGGCGCTGCCCGCCGGAGAGCTGGTGCGGGTACCTGGCCGCGAACGCCGGATCGAGCCCGACCTCGGCCAGCAGGGCACGGGCCTGCTCCGCGGCCTGCCCGCCGGCCCGCCATCCGGTGCGCGACCAGTCCCTCGGTGATGGTGGTGCCGATCCGCATCCGCGGGTCGAGCACCCTGTCCGGATCCTGGAACACGATCTGTGCCGCCCGCCGGTAGTCCTGCAGCGCCTTCCCGCGCAGCCCCGCGATGTCGTTTCCGTCAAAACGGATCGTCCCGCCGGCCGTCCGTACCAGGCGCAGCGTGGCCCGGCCTATGGTCGTCTTCCCCGAGCCGCTCTCCCCGACCAGCCCGAGGCCGCACGGCCCCGGGGGCAGCCGCAGGCTCACCCCGTCCACCGCCCGGACCGGGCCGAACCGGACGGCCAGCGCGCTGATGTCCAGCAGCGGGGTCCCGTCCTGCTCCCCGGCCGCGGCGCGCACCGTCCCGCCATGATCCTGCTCCATGGCCGCGGCGCTCACGGTCCCGTCTCCGCCCTGATCACCGGCACCGCGGCGAGCAGATCCGCGGTGTACGGGTCGGCCGGGGCGGACAGGACCCGCGCCGCCGGGCCCTGTTCCACGATCCGGCCCTGCCGCATGACCGCCACCCGGTCGCACAGCTCCCCGACGACGGCCAGGTCGTGGCTGATGAACAGCACCGACATGCCGTCCCGGTCGCGCAGTTCGCGGAGCAGTTCCAGCACCTCGGCCTGCACGGTCACGTCCAGTGCGCTGGTCGGCTCGTCCGCGAGCAGCACCTCGGCGCGCAGCGCCAGCGCGATGGCGATCGCGACCCGCTGCAGCTGGCCGCCGGACAGCTGCGACGGGTACCGCTCCAGCAGCCCGGGGGACAGCAGCACCTGGCGCATCGCCCGGCTGGCCGCCTCGGCCGCCTCGCTCTTGGTCATGCCGTGCAGCCGCAGCGCGCCGTGCATCACCCGGCCGACCCGGTACACCGGGCTGAAGGCGCTGGACGGGCTCTGGAAGATGGCCGCGATCCGGCGCCCGCGCAGCTCCCGCCACTCGCGCTGGGACAGGCCGGTGAGCTCGGTGCCGTCCAGCGTGATGCTGCCGCGGACGGTGGCGCCGACGGTGTGCGCCAGGCCGAGCACGGCGAGCGTGGTCATCGACTTGCCCGAGCCGCTCTCCCCGGCCAGCCCGACGATCTCGCCCGCGCCGAGGTGCAGTTCGCCGACGTCCACCACCCGCCGGGTGCCGAAGCTGATCTGCAGCCCGGTGATCGCGAGCCTCATGGCAGGAACGTCCGCTTCGGATCGAGCAGGTCCCGCAGGCCGTCGCCGAGCAGGGTGAAGGCGAACGCGGTCACCAGGATCGCCAGGCCGGGGAAGGTGACCACCCACCAGGCCGTGGTGAAGTAGTTCTGGCCCTCGGCGACCATCAGCCCCCAGTCGGGGGTCGGGTCCTGGGCGCCGAGGCCGAGGAAGGACAGGGCCGACGCGGTGAGGATCACCCCGCCGAAGTCCAGCGACACCTGGACGATCAGCGGCGTGATCGAGTTGGGCAGGATGTGCCGCAGCAGGATCCGGTACGACGGGATGCCCAGCGCCCGGCACGCCTCGACGTACGGCCGGCCTGCCACCGAGGCGGCCTGGCCCCGGATCAGCCTGGTGTACCAGGGCCACCAGGTGACGGAGATCGCGATGACGAGGCTGGTCACGCTAGGCGGCAGCACGGCGGCCAGGGCCAGCGCGAGCAGCAGCGGCGGGAAGGCGAGGAAGATGTCGGTGACCCGCATGATGCACCTCGTCCAGCCAGCCGCCGAAGTAGCCGGCCACCGCGCCGAGCGGGATGCCGATGGCACACGAGATCAGCAGCACGAAGATCGCGATCACGGGCGAGACCCGGGTCCCGTAGATCACCCGGGACAGGATGTCCCGGCCGACGTTGTCGGTCCCGAACCAGTGCACGGCCGAAGGCGGGCGCAGCACCGCGAACGGGTGGGTGGCCGAGCCGGCGTCCGCCGGGAACGGCGCGAGCACCGGGGCGAACAGCGCCACGACCACGACCAGCAGGGACAGCACCGCGCCCAGCACGAGCAGCGGGTTGGCGCGCAGCCCGCGGCGCAGCGCCTCGCCGCGCGGCACGGTGGCGGCCTGCGCGGGCAGCGGTGCCGGTGCCTCGATCATCGCAGCCGGATCCGCGGGTCGATCGCGGCCTGGACGACGTCCACGACCAGGTTGGCGGCCACGTACACCAGCGCGATGAACAGGGTGATGCCCAGGATGGCGGGCGTGTCGAGGGTCTGGATCGACGCCGTCGCGTACTCCCCGAGGCCGGGCCAGTCGAAGATCGCCTCGACCAGGAACGTGTTGACCAGCGAATAGCCGAACACCAGCGCCAGCGTCGCGGCGACCGGGTTCCACGCCAGCTTCATGGCGAACCGGCCGTACACCGCCCGCTCCCGGAAGCCGAGCGCACGGACCATCTGCACGTGGGTGTCGCCGATCGTGTCGAGCACCTGGGCCCGGATCATCCGGGTGAGCAGCCCCGCCGGGTAGGCGGCGACGACCAGGGCGGGCAGCAGCAGGTGGCCCAGGATGCTGCCGAACATCGGCCAGTTGCCGGTGAGTGGCGCGTCGATCAGGCCGAATCCGGTCAGCTGCCGCAGCGGGTGGGTGAACAGCAGGCCGGGGGAGAACTCGCCGGCCGGGGGCAGCAGGTGCAGGTGGTCGGAGAGGACGAGCTGCAGGATGAGCGCCAGCCAGAAGATCGGCATCGACACGCCGAGGATCGAGCCGGCCCTGATGGTGTGGTCGGAGGCCCGCCCCGGCCAGCGCGCGCAGATCAGCCCGAGCGGCAGCGCCACCAGCAGCGCGATGATCATGGCGGCGGTCACCAGCTCGATCGAGGCGGGGGCGGCCTGGCCGATGTCGGACAGCACCGGCCGGTGGGTGTGGATCGCCACGCCCCAGTTGCCGGTGAGGATGCCGCCGAAGTAGGACGCGAGCTGGACGGCGGGCGGCCGGTCCAGCCCGAGGTACCGCCGTGCCGCGGCGATCTGGGCCGCCGAGGCGTGCGGGCCGGCCCAGGTCGCGGCCGGGTCACCCGGGACGACCCGGGCGATCACGAACGTCAGGACGACGACGCCCGCGACCACCAGGATCGCCGTGGCGACCCGGCGTGCGACATAGACGATCAACTGCCGGTGGGCCTGAGGCTGTAGACAAAGACCACGTTCGCGTAGGCCGGGTTGACGTGGAACCCGGTGAACGAGGTGCGCATCGCGTACTGGTAGTTGACGTTGTACAGGGCGGTGACCGGCGCCTGCTGGAGCGTCTCGGTCTGCATGGTCCGGTAGAGCTGCGCCCCGGCGGTCTTGCTGGTCGCGACCACCGACTCCACCCGGTTGATCTGCGCGTCCAGCGTCGGGTTGGAGTAGTAGGACAGGTTGAAGTAGGGCTGCTTCTGGGTCTGCAGCAGGTTGGTGAACCAGGTGTACGGGTCGGCGTAGTCCGGCCACCAGTACTCGAGGAAGATGCTCTGGTGGCTGGCCGCGTTGGCGGACTTGGCCTTGGCCCACTGCGTCGGCCAGGCCAGCGACTGGGTGCTCAGGTTGATGTTCAGCTTCGCCAGGTCCGACTTGATCAGCTCCGCGACCACCTGCTCGTTCGAGTCGCCCGAGGTGTAGGTGAGCGACAGGTTCAGCGGCTTCTTGCCCGGCCCGTACCCGGCCTGATGGAGCAGTTGCACCGCCTTCGCGGGGTCGTAGGTGTAGTTCGGCAGGTCGGTGGTGTGGCCGAGCAGCCCGGCCGGGACCAGGCCGCTGGACGCGGACGCCGCGCCCTGCAGCGCCGCGATGAACCCGGGGTAGTCGATGCCGAACAGGATGGCCTGCCGCACCGGCAGGCTCAGCGCCTTCGCGTTGAGCTGCGCGAGCAGGTTCTGCCAGGACGGTGCGGCCATCGTGCGGATACCGGGGTTGCCCTGGAACGACTTCCAGATGCTGGGGCTGATCTGCTCCACGAAGTCGACCGCGCCCGAGCGCAGCAGCTGGGCGGCCGTGGTGTCCGCGGTCACCACCCGGAACACGACCTTGTTGTAATGCGTGCCGCTCCAGCCGCCCCAGTAGCCGGGGAAGGCCTTGAGGATGACCTCGAACTCCTGGCCCTTGTTCCAGGTCTGCAGCTCGTAGGGGCCGGTGCCCGCGTCGTGCGGGGTGTTCAGCCACTTGGTCAGGTTCCCGCCGGGGCCCGCCGCCTGGGTGTCGTAGATGTAGGCCGAGTAGGAGGCCGACGCCTCCAGGTCGAGCGGCGCGGCGTACTTCAGGTGGAAGACGAGGGTGTACTGGTCGGGGGTGTCGATGGTGTTCACCGCGCCCCACACGTACGCGGCCCCGCCGCCCAGCTTGATCGTGCGCAGGATGGCCGCCTTGGCCGCCTGCGCGGTCATCAGCCGGCCGGTGTGGAAGTGCACGCCGTGCCGCAGGTGGAACGTCCAGGTCTTGCCGCCGTCAGTGGATGACCAGCTGGTGGCCAGCAGCGGTTCGACCCGGTGCGCCGTCGCGTCGTAGCGGGTCAGCGTCTCGTACATCTGGCTCATCGCGATGATGCCGTCGGAGTACTCGGTCGCCGGATCCCAGCCGTCGTCCATGACCGTGGCGGTCGTGTCGTAGGTGAACACCTGGCTGGCGGCCCGCTGCGGAGCCGGCGAGCTCGACCCGCCGCAGGCGGCAAGCAGCAGCGCGACGGCACAGCCGGCCGCGATCGGCAAGGCGCGGTAGAGCTTCATGGTTGCCTCCGTCGTCCTACAGTGACTCGGCCGCTTGCTCGGTGGCCCCGGCCAGCCGAGCCTGGCGGGACAGGTTCGCCCCGATTTGGTGCTCCGGCAATCCGCCGAGCGCGCCGGCGGCCTTGGCGCGTATCCGGATGGCCGGAGTGGTGAGGTAAGCCAGCGGGATTTCCTCCAGCTCGACGATCTGCACCGTGCTGGGGTCGGCGCCCGCCGCGACGGCGCGCTCGCGCGCCTCGTCGCGCGCCTCGTCGAGGATCGCCTGCCGGCCAGCCTCCCCGACGTGGAAGATCCGGTCCACCTGGCCGCTGACCGAGGCAATGGCAGCTCCCACGGCGTTGGCGGCGTCGAAGTGTTCGGGCCGGATGACCTGGCTGATCCCGGGGATGCGGTCGGGGATGAGGATGCTGCCGCCGCCCACGGCGACCAGCGCGCGATCCTCCTTGGACGTCTTCACCCGGTCGATCGCCTCGGCGAGCATGACATCGGCGCGGGCCAGCGCCTCGGCGAGCAGCCGCCGGTGACGGCTGGTGCGCCCGGCGTCGCCCAGGTCCGCCCGGCCCGCCGCGACCGCGCTGTCGGTCAGCGTCGGCATGGTCCCGCCGAAGACAAGGGCCTGCTGGGTGAGCAGATAGCCGACGCTGCGCGGGCCGAGCCGCACCCCACCGGGATCCTGGGTGATCACGGTGCCGCCGCCGAGCGCGATGGTGACCAGGTCGGGCATCCGGAAGTTGGTCCGGATGCCACCGATCTCCACTCCCTGGGACGACTCCCGCGGGAAGCCGTTGACCAGCACGCCGACGTCGGTGGACGTGCCGCCGACGTCGATCACCAGCGAGTCGGAGCTACCGGTGAGGAACGCGGCCCCGCGGACGCTGTTGGCCGGCCCGCTGCCGATGGTGAGCACGGGGTACCGCAGCGCATGGTCGAGGCCCATCAGGGTGCCGTCGTTCTGCGCGAAGAACCTGGTCGGCTCGCAGGTGGTGCACGGCGAGCGCGGCCCGCATCGCTTCGGCCACGTCGCGGGCGACCCCGGCCAGTGCCCCGTTGAGTATGGTGGCGTTCTCCCGCTCCAGCAGGCCGATCGAGCCGATCTCGTGGCTGAGCGAGACATGGATCTCGCCGAGTTCCCGCTTGACGACCTCGGCCGCCAGCAGTTCGTGCCGCGGCGAGACCGGGGCGAACACGCTGGTGATGACGATGCCCTGGGCGGCGTCGCCGACCCCGCCGAGAAACCGGGCGATGGCGTCGGTGTCCAGGGGGGACAGGTCCCGGCCGTCGAACTCGACGCCGCCGTCCACGATCGTCGCCCCGACCGAGATGGTGTCGGTGAGGTCGCGTGGCCACCCGAACATCGGCCTGACGCTGTGGGTGGCCGGGCCGCCAATCCTGATCACCGCCACCCGCCGCAGGTTCCGGCGCTCCAGCACCGCGTTGGTCGCGTGGGTGGTGCCCAGCATGACGTGGCTGATCCGCCGCGGATCCGCCCCTGGCGCGTGCAGGACGGTGTCGATCGCCCTGGTGATTCCGCCGGTGATGTCGGGCGTGCACGGCACCTTGGCCTTGGCGACGATCCGGTCGGCGCGGTCCATGATCACCGCGTCGGTGTTGGTGCCGCCGACGTCGATGCCGAGGCGGTGTTCAGGCACGGGCATCGGCGAGCTCCTCCACGGGCAGGTAGTCGAAGTCATAGCCGAACGCCCGCGGCCCGGCCACGGCGATCCCGCGCTCGGTCCGCCAGACCGGATCGCAGGCGAAAGCGATCAGCCGTCACCCGCTGGCCGTACCGCAGCACCTCGGTGGCGATCGCGTCGGCGGTCTCGCTGTCCAGCACCGTGATCAGGTCGGGCACCGAGGCGAGCACGCGCCCGCGTTCCAGCGCCACCAGGTTCTCGTTCTGCAACTCCAGCCGGATCAGCCGGCCCGCGTCCTCCCCGAGGCCCTCGATCACCACGCTGCCGCGGACGAACCCACTGGTGGTGTGCCGCTCGACGTCCAGCACCTTGCCGGTGACCAGCTGGAACGCGCTCATCTCCGCGATCAAGGCGGCCACCGGGCTGCTCGTCGCGCCCGCGAGCGCCTCACCGATCCTGATTGCCTTCGAGACCGAGCCCCGTATCGTCGCGGTGCGCGCCTGCGCCGCGGTGAGCGAGAACCCCGCCGCGGACGCCGACCCGCCGAACTCGACCGCGGCCGCCCGTTCCAGGCGCTCCATCCAGTCGCCGGAAATCGTCCGGAACACCGCCAGGTTGCCGCGTTCGTCTGTCAGCACCGCCGGGCTCGCCGAGATACCAGCCAGATGCATGGTGACCTGCGGGACCTCGGGGAACGCGCGGCCGATCCCGTCGGCGTCCACCACCGGCAGCCCGATCCGCGCGGCCCAGGTGATGGGCAGCAGGGCGTTCCCGCCGCCGATCTCGATGGCCATCAGCGCCGCCACCCGGCGCCCGGTCACGAACTGCAGTTGCTCCCGGAGCCGTTCTCCCTCGTCCCCGTTCTCGAACTTTTCCAGGATGACCGTGGTGGCGCCGATCCCGGCGCACGGCATGATCAGCGCGTCATCGGGCAGTTCATCCAGATCGACCAACGGCACCGGTCCGAAGTCCTCGGTTGCCTGCAGCGCCTGCAGCAGTGTCACGTGCGCATCGCCCCCGCCACCTGCGCCGAGTATGGCGCAGCCACGGGACAGGGCACGCAATGAGTCGGGGTCGAGCAGTCTTTTCATGATCAGCCGGCTCGCGGGAACGTGCGAGGCGTCGTGTCGCCCGGGGCGGTCAGGTCGTTGCACTGGCAAGCGCCTCCACCGGCAGGTAGTCGAAGTCGTAGCCGAACGCACGGGGGCCGGTGGCGGCGATGCCCTTCTCGGTTCGCCACACCGGATCACACGGGAACGCGATGACCGTGACCCGCTGCCCGTAGCGGATCCGCTCGGTCGGGATGGCATCGGCGGTCTCCGCATCCAGCACCGTGATCAGGTCAGGCACCGAGGCGAGTACCCGGCCGCGCTCAAGCGCCACGAGGTTCTCGTTCTGCAACTCAAGCCTGATGAGCCGCCCCGCGTCCGCGCCGAGCCCGTCGACGACCACGCTGCCCCGCACCCAGCCGCCCCCGGTCTGCCGCTCGACGTCGGATATCTTGCCGCTGACCAGGCGGAATGCTCCTATCTCCGCGATGAGCGCGGCCACTGGGTCACCCGCGGCCGCGTTGATCGCCGCACCGATCCTGATCGCCAGCGAGACCGAGCCCCGTATCGTCGCGGTGCGTGCCTGCGCCGCGGTCAGCGAGAACTCCGTGGAGGACGCGGCGCCGCCGAACTCGACCGCGGCCGCGCGCTCCAGGCGCTCCATCCACTGACCGGAGATCGTGCTGGAACACGATGAGGTTGCCGCGTTCGTCCGTCATCACCGCCGGGCTGGGCGAGATGCCCGCCAGTTGCATGGTGACCTGCGGTACCTCGGGAAAGGCGCGGCCCATGCCGTCGGCGTCCACCATGGGCAGATGCATGGCCGCGGCCCAGGTGATGGGCAGCATGCCGTTTCCGCCGCCGATCTCGCCGGCCATGAGCGCGGCCACCTGGTGCCCGGTCAGGAACTCCAGTTCCTCCCTGAGCCGCTCACCTTCGTTGCCGTTCTCGAGCTTCTCGATGCTCACCGTCGGGGCGCCGATGCCGCCGCACGGCATGATCAGCGCGTCGTCGGGCAGTTCGTCCAGGTCGACCAGGGGGACCGGGCCGTGGTCCTCGGTGGCCTGCAGCGCCTGAAGCAGGGTGAGATGGGTATCGCCGCCGCCGCCGGCGCCGAGCACTGCACAGCCGCGGGCCATGGCGCGCAGCCTGTCAACCTCGAGCAGCGTCTTCATGATCAAATGTTCGTCTTAGCACGATACAAACGTTTTTGGTGCCCTCCCATGATTCCCGAAGCCGGTGAGCAGACGCCACAGTCTCCAGATCACTGTCTGGCGCCATTTTCGGGCATACGGGCGGCGAACGGCCCCCCACCAGGGCGCGCGGCCATAAGGTCAGCGGGCGACCTCGGCGCTGATGATCCGGTCGCGAAGGGTGCTCAGGTCCTTGCCGCGGACCACCTTCGGCGGGCTCGACCTGGGACGGCGCGCGTACAGCAGGCCGGCGACCCCGCGCCAGACATGCCAGTGCGGGAACTCGGGGGCGTAGGGCCACCATTCCGGGGCCTCGTCAACGGCCGTGGCGCCCGAGGCGCTGTCACAATCCATTGCACTCCCAAGCTGGCGACGTGCGCAGCTGATGCTGCCGGGGCTACGCGGTTGTAACGCAAGGCTCGCAGCCGCCGGTCCCCGCCGGGAATGGGCATATTGCACCACGATCGTGACTAGGGTGTGCGCTCCGCATAAGGTGGGCCTTCTGACGCGTAAAAGGCGGTCATCCCGATGCCCTCCATTGACGAGATCCTCGCCAGCTCGCCGCTGGCCGGGCTGCGGCGCGTCAGCGCCAGCGGCGGGGACCGCGACGTCACCCTGGTCCGGCTGGCGGAGAGCTTCACCGACCTGGACCAGGCCCCGGCGGCGAGCCTGGTCGTCCTGTCCAAGTTCGCGTCGGCCGAGATCAGCGACTATCGCCTGGACATGGCCCTGCGCTGGGCAGCGATGCACCGGGTGGCGGCCGTCGCGGCGTTCTCGGACGAAACGTGGCAGCCGACCGTGACGGCCAGGGACATCGCCGCCAGGGCCGACATCGCGCTGATCTCCATCCCGGCGGACCTGGAGCTTGCCGCACTGGTCCAGGCGATCATGCGCGAGATCGGCGGCGGCGCGGAGCGCGCGCTCGGCCGGGCTCAGCAGGGGCTGGAGGCGGTGCTCGTGGCCGAGGCGGCGGGCGGCGGATTGGAGGACCTGCGCGCGGCGGTCAGCAAGGCGCTGGGCACGCCGGTCGAGTTCCGCCCCTGGGCGGGCGACGGCCTCTCCGGTGGTGACACCGCCGCCTTCCGCTCGGCCGCGAACGGCGGGCCCGGCTCAGGAGGGCCGGGGGCAGGACCCGGCGGCGGCGCGGCAGCCGAGGTCATCGCGCCGGTCGTGGTCGGCGAGAGGCCGGAAGGGTGTTTCGTCGCGCCGGATGCGCACGGCGACTTCGGGGTGGCGGTGCGCCTGGTGCTGTACACCGCGGCCCTGGCCGCGGGGCGGCTCCTCGACCTGGCCAGGCGGGCCCACGAGACGCCGGTCAGGTCGCGCAGCGAACTGCTGGCCGAGCTGCTGATGACCGACACCGCGATCAACGAGGACCTGCTGGAGCGTGCCCGCGCGCTCGCCATTCCGGTCACCGGCTGGCATGTCGTGGTCCGGATCGAGGCGGACGACCTTGACCAGTCCGGGCGCGACGAGGTGCAGCGGTTCGAGCTCCTGGAGGCGGCGGGGCAGGTGGCGCTGCAGGGCGTGGCCGCGACCGGCGGGACCTGGTACCTGTCCCGGATGGCCCGGGCCATCGTGCTGGTCCGGGTCACCACCTCCAACCCGGGGCCGCAGGCCGGTGCCAGGGCGGCCCGGTCGGCGGAGCGTGCGCTGCACGCCATCAGGGGCAGGCTGCCGTCACTGCGGTTCCGGGCCGGCGTCGGCGCGCCGCACGAGGGCCCGACCGGGCTGCGCGCGTCGGCCGCCGAGGCGCGGGGTGCACTGCTTGCCGCGCGGGCCGCGCTCAAGCCCGCCGGCGTGGCCGCGCACGACGCGGTCGGCGTCCGGCGGATGCTGATGGAGTGGTACGCGTCCGACACCGCGCGGGCCTCGGTGCGCGATCAGCTGGCGCCGCTGGAGAAGCTCGGCCCGGCCCGCGCCGACACGGCGATCCGGACCCTGGCCGCGTACCTGGACGAGCAGGGCTCGATCGTCAGGACCGCACAGAAGCTGCACCTGCACCGCAACGCCGTGGCCAACCGGCTGCGCGGCATAACGGAGTTGCTGGAGACCGATCTCGACGATCCGGATCAGCGGCTCGCCCTGCAGCTCGCATGTCGTGCACGGTTGCTGGACTAGCGGCACCTGTCGGCTGGGCTGGCGCGCTGCCGGTGGCGTCGGTGAGCCCTGGCAGCTCCAGGGCCGCCCAGACGGCCTTTTCTCCGGTGCCGAGGATGGTCCATCCCCAGGCAACGGCCAGCGCGCCCACGATCTGCAGGCCATGGCCAGACTCGGCTTCAGGGTCGCTGGCCGACAGGGTCGGCGGCGTGCCCGTCTGGTCGGTGACCACGCAGATCAGGCGGCTGGCCTGAAGGCACCAGCTCAGCTCGACGCGCCCGGTCTCGCCGTCGCCCGCGGCGTCCCCCTTGGCGGTGGGGGTTCCGTGCCGTATCGCGTTGGTGGCCAGCTCCGATGCGATGACGACGGCGTCCTCGATCAGCGCGTCCAGATGCCACCTGCGCAGCGTAGCGACAGTGAACTCACGGGCGGCCCTGGCGGATTCCGGTACGGGTGCCAGCCCGATGCGGCGCCGCCGCCCGGCTCCGGGCAGCGCGGAGTCCGCGGCCTGCATGGAGCCGTAGCGATCGCCCGCGGCCTGGGCGGGAGCCGCCTGACGTCCCTGGTACATGGATCGACCACCGAGCCTGAGTATGGGCGCGTCCGCCACCGGTCAGCGCATCAGCTACGATGCCACTTCGGATGTGCAGATGCAAGTGCACTTGCACAGGAGCAGCGAACGCGCGACGTGACCCGCGCAACGGAGCCGGGGAATCGCTCGTTTCAAGTCGCGGCCGGCGGAAAGAGACCCCCTGGGTTGGCGTCGGCCGCAGAAAGAGATGAACGGTGGATCTGGTGCCTAGCCCCGTGCTGCCCGCACAGTTGCTGCGGGCCGCGAAATGGCGGAAGAGCCGTCACAGCAATCCCAGTGGTAACTGCGTAGAAATGGCCAGGCTCCCAGGTGAGCAGGTGGCCGTGCGCGACTCGCACCGCCCCGACGGGCCTGCCCTGCTGTTTACCCGGGCCGCGTGGGAGCGGTTCCTGTACGGCGTGCGCGAGGGCGCCGTGGAGTTAGCGTTAGCCGGCCGTCCGCCTGCCAGTGGCGATCCAGCCGGCCCGGCGCGGTGCCCGGATGACCTGCAATGGTTTGCAGTCGTCTGGTGGTGAGATGTTCCCTGAATCCGGTTATGGCGCACAGTCGCGCCGCGTGGGAGACTTCCGGGGTCGGACGTTGGCGGGAGGGCACATGATCAAAGCTGCCGAACCGATCGGCGGCCAGGCCGGGGCGATGGTTATCCCGGCCGCGGGGGGGCCTACAGTTCTGCGCATTCTGCTGGGTGCACAGCTCCGGCGCCTGCGTGAGGCCAAGCGAATCACCCTCGAAGATGCAGGTAAAAGGATTCGTGCATCCCATTCGAAGATCAGCCGGCTGGAGACGGGCCGGGTGGGCTTCAAGGACCGCGACATCACCGATCTGCTCACGCTCTATGGCGTGACAGATGAGGAGGAGCGGGAGATATTGCGGTCGCTCGCCCGGCGGGCGAACGCGCCCGGATGGTGGCACGACTACAACGATGTGCTGCCGCACTGGTTCGAGGCGTACGTCGGCCTGGAAGAGGTCGCCATCCAGATCCGGGAATACGAGGTCCAGTTCGTCCCGGGCCTGCTGCAGACCGAGGACTACGCGCGCGCCGTGACGCTGCTCGGCCACGACGCGGCATCGGCCAGGGAGATCGAGCGGCGGGTCCGGCTGCGCATGCAGCGCCAGGCCTTGCTCGACCGGGACGAGCCGCCGAGCTTCTGGGCCGTGATCGACGAGGCGGTGCTGCGCCGGCCCGCCGGGAGCCCGGCCACGATGCGCGGCCAGCTCAAGCACCTCGCGGACATGGCACACCGCCCGAACGTGACCATCCAGGTCATCCCGTTCCAGGCCGGCGGCCACTCCGCCGCTGGCGGGCCGTTCAGCATCCTGCGGTTCGCCGAGCCGGACCTTCCCGACGTCGTCTTTCTCGAACAGCTCACCAGCGCGCTCTACCTGGACAAGCCGGACGCGGTGGACAGCTACCTGAGGGTCATGGAGCGGATCTGCATGGAGGCCGCGACCCCGGCCGCCAGCGCCGAGATCATCGCCAACCTGCTCGACGACTGACCGCGGGTCATCCCTGCCGGGCTGGCTGCGCCGGGCCGGTCACTTCTTGCACGCCACCCCGGCCCAGATGGCTGCGGGGAATCCCGCGTCGGAGTCGGCCGGTGGGCGCCAGTCCGATACCCGCACCAGACCCGGCGCGACCAGTTCGAGGCCGCCGAAGAACCGTGCGACCGCCGCGCGGTCCCGTGCAGTGATCTTCTCCGCCATGATCTCGTTCAGGCTCTGCGCCATCTTCGCCGCGGCCTCAGGGCCGATGTCGCTCGCCGGATGGGAGAGGACAAGATAGCTGCCGGGCGGCACGGCGTTCATCAGCGTGGCCACGATCTCGTGCGGGTCATCCTCCTCGTCGATGTGGTGCAGGATCGCGAGCAGCAGCACGGCCACCGGGCGGCGGAAGTCCAGCAGTCCCGCCGCCAGGTCCAGGATCCGCTCCGGGTCCCGCAGGTCGGCTTCCGCGTACGCGGTGGCGCCGTCGGGGTGGCTGGCCAGTAGTGCCCGGGCGTGCACGAGGATGAGGGGATCGTTGTCCACGTAGACGATCCGGGAGCCGGGCGCCACGCGCTGGGCGACCTCGTGGGTGTTGTTCTCGGTGGGAATGCCCGTGCCGATGTCCAGGAACTGCCGGATCCCGGCCTCGACGGCCAGGAACCGCACCGTCCGGGCCAGGAAGCCGCGGTTGGCCCGCGCCGTCGGCACAATGTCGGGGCAGTCCCGGATTGCCTGCTCGGCCGCCGTGCGATCGGCCGCGAAGTTGTCCTTGCCGCCGAGCCAGTAGTCATAGACCCGGGCACAGTGGGCCACGCTGGTGTCGAACAGCAACGGCTCGCCCTGGCCCGCGCCGTTATCGTGCTCCCACGCGACCGCCAATATGCCCGCCTTTCCGGCATGCCGTACCAGCTAGCGTACCGGTGCCGCGCCTGGCGGGCCGTTGGCCGCCGCCAGGCATCCGGATCCATGATCACGGCCGGTTGGCTGCGTTTCGCGGGGTGATCGTCGGCGACAAAGGTTGCTAGCGGGCCGCGCAGGCGGTGACCGCGGCGACGCTGCGGTCGATGTCGGCCTCGGTGGTGTTCCAGGCGCTGACGCTGACCCGCATCGCCGCGCGGCCCTGCCAGACGGTCGGCCCGCACCAGCAGGTTCCCTCCTCCTGGACGGCGGCGATGATGGCGCCGGTCCGCGCCGGGTCACCGAAGTCCACGATGACCTGGTTGAGCACGACGTCGTTGGCCACGGTGTACCCGGCGGCGCGTATCCCGTCGGCGAAACGGCGGGCCAGCCGGCAGGTCCGGCCGACCAGGCCGGCGACGCCGTCGCGGCCGAGGGCGGCGAGCACCGCCCACACCTCCGCGCCCCGGGCCCGCTGGGAGGACTGCGGGGTGACGTGCATGGGTTCCAGGGCGGCGTCCTCCGGCAGGTAGGCGGCGGCCGCTTCCATCGCCGAACGCAGCGCCCGTGGATCGGCGACCAGGGCGATCCCGCAGTCGTAGGTCGTGTTCAGCCACTTGTGCGCATCGGTCGCCCAGGAATCCGCGCCCGCGACACCCGCGACCTGGCCGGCCACGCCGGGGGAGGCCGCCGCCCACAGCCCGAAGGCGCCGTCCACGTGCACCCAGGCGCCGTGCTCGTGTGCCCAGTCGATCAGCGGCGGGAACGGGTCGCTGGCTCCGCTGTTGACGTTGCCGGCCTGCAGGCAGACCACCGCGGGGCCGGTGATGGCGGGCAGGCCGCGCGGCTCGATCCGGCCCTGGCTGTCGGCTGGCAGCAGCAGGGCCCGGTCCCGGCCAAGGCCCACCAGGCCGAGCGCCTTGCGGACGGTCGTGTGCGCCTGTGCGCCGGCCACCACGGTGACCGGCGGGGCGCCGACCAGGCCCTGGCCCGCCGCGTCCCAGCCGTGCGCGGCGAGGATGGCATCCCTCGCCGCGGCCAGGCAGGTCGCGTTCGCCATGGTGGCACCGGTGACGAAACCGCCGCCGGTGCCCTCGGGCAGCCCGAGCAACTCGGTGACCCAGCGCAGCGCCACGCGGTTCAGCACCGACGCGGCCGGCGACATCACCGCGAGGGCCGTGTTCTGGTCCCAGGCCGAGGTCAGCCAGGCCGCGGCCTGCGCGATCGGGAGTGCCCCGCCGGTGACGAAACCGAAATACCGTGGCCCGCCACTGGCGACGGTGCCCGGCGAGCCGTACTCGTCGAGCAGGCCAAGCACCGAGCCCGCGTCCAGGCCCGCGCCGGGCAGGGCGAAGTCCAGCCGGTCCAGCGCGGCCACATCCGCGGGGAGAGGCGCCACCGGCCGGTCGGCCAGCCCGCCGAGGTAGGCCACCGCCCGTGCATAGGCATCCCGCAGCAGCGCGGACCGCCCGGCCAGTTCCGCCTCAACCTCATCACCCACAGCCGCACCCACCACAGTCAGCGCTTCTCCGCCACGAACGTGCCCCAGCCGACGCGGCTCTCGATGAGTCTTTCCCGCTGCAATTGCGTCAGCGCCTTGCGGACCGTCCCGGGCGCCAGGTCGTACTCTTGCGCCAGCGAAACCACCGACGGAATTCGGTCGCCCGGCCGGAGTTCACCGCCCTCGATCCGGCCGCGCAGGATGCCCGCTAGCTGCTCCCACGGTGGCGTGGACGACGAGCGATTGATCATGGGTAGACGATAGTTACCCTCACCTTACCTAAGCGATACATGATTTACCATGATGCGCCATGACACAATCGGGGTATGACACCACAGGAGGAGCACGAGGAGCGCGAACGGGGCAGCGAGTTGGTGCGCCTGACCGATCGGTGGGGGGAGTGGTACCGGATCTGGTTCGGCCGCGGCATGTGGTGGGCGTCGCGGGACGGCGACAAGCTGTCCGGCGACTCCCCGGCCGCGCTGGAAACCGTGCTCTGCGACCACATGGCCCTGTGCCGGGACGGGGCACCGAGCCAGGCTAGTGGCGGATGATCGACATGTCCTCCTCGCCGAGGGCCTCCTCCTCGGTGCTGTCCACGATGACCGGCCGGAACAGTTGCTGCGCGATGATCGTCGGCACGAATGCCGAGAGGATCACCACGGTCACCAGTTCGGTGTACTGGGCCTGGTTGATCAGGTGGTGGGTCAGCCCGAACAGCGCGGCGATGGACCCGAACGTGAGCCCGGTGGCCATCAGCAGCGTCGTGTAGGTCCGCTCCCGGCGCGGCATCTTGAACGCGGCGGCCGTCGGCCACACGCCGATCAGCTTCGCGGCCAGCTTGACCACCAGCAGCACCGCGATCACCCCGACGCCGGTGACCAGGGCGGGCGCGGAGATCAGCGTGCCGGCCCGCAGGAAGAAGAACGGGGTGAGCAGGGCGAAGGCGATCGCGCGGAGCCGGTCCATCAGCACCCGGTCGTGCAGGAACACCCCGGCCACCACCAGCCCGGCCACATAGGCGGGCAGGACGGCCTCGCTGCCCGCCTGGGTGGCCAGGCCGCCCAGCCCGAGCAGCACCACGAGCAGCAGCTTGATCTCCGGCTCGGAGACCCGGTGGCCGAAGTACTTGATCGCCAGCCGGAGCAGCCGCGGCAACAGCGCCACGGTGACCGCGCTGACCGCGACGAAGACCAGCAGCAGCCAGCCGTAGCTGGCGAACAGGCCGCCGAGGGCCAGCACGGTGCCCAGATCCGTGATGAAACAGGCGGCCAGGATGAGTTTGCCGAGGTCATGCCGGTTGAGCCCGGTCTCCACCATCACCGCGTAGACCACCGCCACCGACGTGGTGCTCAGCGCGATGCCGCCGATCTCGGCGGCGTGCAGGTGCCAGCCCAGCACCAGGCCGCAGAACCCGAACGCGCCGAGGAACGGCAGCACGAACGAGACCGCGCCGATCGACAGGCTCGCCTTCCAGTGCCCGCGCAGGGACACCGGGTCGATCTCCGCCCCGGCCAGGAACGTCAGCACCAGGGAGCCCGCACTGGCCAGGAATGTGACCACGTCGGTCTGGGTGACGTGTTGCTGGATGCCGGGGATGTTGCCGGCCAGCGCACCGACCACGATCTCCACCAGGGCCGCGGGCACTGCGATCTTGATGCTGACCACGGAGGCCAGCAGGGCCATGCCGACCCAGATCGCGATCACGTAGTACGGGTTCATCGCCGCTCCTGCCAGGTCCGGTCCTGGTAGAAGCCATTAGCCACAGCGGCGGTTCGGGTGAGAAGCCCCGCCGGAGCTTCATCCGGCGCCCTCACATCATAGCGGCGCCGTCCCTTCCATAACGCGCCCTGTCGTCGTCACACTGGGACTATGTACGACTTCGACGTCGTGGTGATCGGCTCTGGGCCAGGTGGCCAGAAGGCCGCTATCGCCGCGGCGAAGCTGGGCCGCCGGGTGGCGATCATCGAGCGCAAGGACATGATCGGCGGGGTGTGCCTGAACACGGGCACGATCCCGTCCAAGACCCTGCGCGAGGCGGTCCTGTACCTCACCGGCCTGGATCAGCGGGAGATGTACGGGCAGAGCTACCGGGTCAAGGACGAGATCACCATCGCCGACCTGGCGGCCCGCACCCAGCACGTGGTGGGCCGCGAGATCGACGTGGTGCGCAGCCAGTTGGCCCGGAACCGGGTCACCATGGTCACCGGCACCGGGTACTTCATCGACCCGCACACGGTGGAGATCGACGACGGCGAGGGCCGGACGCGCCGGGCCACGGCCGACAAGATCGTGATCGCCACCGGCACCCGCCCGGCCCGGCCCGCCACCGTCGACTTCGACGAGCGCACGGTGATCGACTCGGACGGGATCGTCCACCTGCAGAGCGTGCCGCGGTCGATGGTCGTCGCGGGCGCCGGCGTGATCGGCATCGAGTACGTGTCCATGTTCGCGGCCCTGGGCACCAAGGTCACCGTGGTCGAGCAGCGGGACCGGATGCTGGAGTTCTGCGACATCGAGGTCGTCGAGGCGCTGAAGTACCACCTGCGCGACCTGGCGGTCACCTTCCGGTTCGGCGAGACCGTGGCCTCGGTGGAGGCCAGGCCCGAGGGCGCCATCGCCATCCTGCACAGCGGTAAGAAGATCCTCGCCGACACGGTCCTGTACTCGGCCGGCCGCCAGGGCGCAAGCGACGAACTGCACCTGGACGCGGCCGGCCTGTCCGCCGACAAGCGCGGCCGGATCGTGGTGGACGACTTCTTCCGCACCGAAGTGCCGCACATCTACGCGGTCGGCGACATCATCGGCTTCCCGGCCCTCGCGGCCACCTCCATGGAGCAGGGCAGGCTGGCCGCGCACCACGCGTGCGGCGAGCCGATCCACGCGATCAGCAAACATCAGCCGATCGGCATCTACAGCATCCCGGAGATCAGTTTCATCGGGCGCACCGAGGAAGAGCTCACCAAGGAGAACGTGCCGTTCGAGGTGGGCGTGTCCCGGTACCGGGAACTGGCCCGCGGCCAGATCATCGGCGACTCCTACGGGGTGCTCAAGCTGCTGGTCTCGCTGGAGGACCGCACGCTGCTCGGCGTGCACGTGTTCGGCACCGGGGCGACCGAGCTCGTGCACATCGGCCAGGCCGTGATGGGCTGCGGCGGCACCGTGGACTACCTGGTGGACGCCGTGTTCAACTACCCGACGCTGGCCGAGTCGTACAAGGTCGCCGCGCTGGACGCGACCAACAAGATGCGCGAAATAGCGCGGATGTCCTGACCGCCATCCGCCCCGGGCGCTCCGCCACCCTCAGCTATGGGCATGAATGTGACAACGAGGCTTCTAGGGGCACCAAACTCACATTCATCGCGCCGGGCGCGGCGCGCTACCGCTGGGCGCTGAGGCTGGCTTTGCCGCCCGGGCGCGGTGCCGCAGCACGGCGGCCGCCACCAGCAGGCCCGCCAGACCGGCCACGACGTAGACCTCGCTGAGGGCAATCCGGTCTCCGGGCGCGTGGAGCCAGTGGCTGCCGGGGTAGCGCGCGATCCGTGACCACCCGATGACGGCTGCCGCGGTGATCGCGGCCGCGCTGGCGATCGTGGCCTGGCGCCGGCGGGTGCGCCGGTAGCGGTATGTGGTGACGCCGGCGAGCAGCAGCGCGGGAACGGCGATCACCCAGTGATGGGTCCACGAAATGGGAGAGATGAGCAGGCCGGTGATGGCGCAGAGGGAGAAGCCGAGCCCCTCGTCGCCGCCGCGCTGCGCCAGGGCCGCGAGCGTCAGCCCGCAGACGGCCACAACAATCGCCGCCGGCAGCCACACGCCTGTCACGCCGGAGCTGTGCGCGTTCCGGGCTATCGCGCCGAGCAGGCTTTCGTTCTGGCCCGACTGAACGGAGCTGATCCGGCCGGGTTTCAGGAAAGTCCCGTCCCAGTAGAAGACAGAACCGCCCGGCGCGACCACGAATCCGATGGCGACGGTGGCCGCGAAGGCGGCGGCCGCCATGGCGGCCGCCCGGTAGCGCCTGGTGACGAGCAGGTAGACGATGAAGATCGCCGGCGTCAGTTTGATCCCGGCCGCGATACCGATCAGCGCGCCCTTGAACCGTGCGGAGCTGGGCGCCACGAGGTCGCCGAGAATGGCCACGGCGAGCAGCAGGTCGATCTGGCCGAAGCCAAGTTCGCTGCGCACCGGCTCCAGCCAGATGGCTGCGGCCGCCACAGCCAGCGCCAGCCGTACGGCGTCTCGCCGGCCAAGCCAGGACGGCGCGGGCGGCAATCGCAGGGCCAGGTAGAGCATGACCGGCAGCGCCACGACGCTGGCAGCGGTCATCAAGCCCACCGCCACCAGCCATGGCAACAGCGACAGCGGCGCCATCACGGCAGCAGCAAATGGCGGGTAAGTGAACGGCAGCCCGTGGTACTCGGCACGGTAGAGGTTTCCGCCGTGCAGCGCGATCCGGCCGCCGAGCCGGTAGACGCGCAAGTCAACGAAGTCCTCCCCGCTCGCGACCGCGAGCAGGCAGCATGCCAGTGCCGACAACAGATAGACGGCCGCCAGCGCCGGCGCGCCCCGGCTCGAGGCCCACCGCACCGATGCCGTCCACGCTGTCCGCGGCCGTCCTGGCGCCGCGTGTCCGCGAGCGGGCTGAGCCTCCGTCATGTGCTGCTCCACTGCGCCCCGGACCGGAAGGTGGTTGAGGTCAGGCTCGCGTGGCCTCATCCCAGTCCATGACCAGCGGCAGCTTGACGGGCCGCAGGGTGGTGTTGGTCACAGTGTTCAGCGGGACCACGTGGTCCGACTCTATGACGTAGCCGATGGAAGCGGCCTGGCCGAACAGAATCGTGTAGGAACCCTTTACGGACGGGATAGGCCCGCCCGCGACCGCCGGGAGATGTAGCGGTAGATCGCGGGCGCGTGCCGGTGGAAGATGGTGCCGGAGCATGCCATTCATCGCGCCAGGGCCCGCGGGGGTCAGGCGGGCGGTGCAGCGTTCAGCGCGGCGGCGATCGCGGTGCCCAGCGCCCGGGCTACCGGCGGCGGGAACGCGTTGCCGACCTGTCGGTAGGCCGCGGTCTTCCGGCCGGTGATCGTCCAGTCGCCGGGGAAGCCCTGCAGCCGGGCCACCATGGCGACGGTCAGCTTCGGCGGCTTGTCCGCCGGGAAGTCCGGCCCGGGTACCTCGTCGGCGATGCCGAGCCCGTTCACGCCCATCGCGGCCCAGGCCGCCCGGGCCCGGGTCGGGCCCAGGTCCGGGCCGCCGTGCTTCTTGCTGCCCCCGACGATGGTGGGCGCGATACCGGCGGCCCGCCGGGCCCATGCCGCCGCCCCCGGCCAGCCGCCGGCGGCCATCACGTCGCCGAGTGCCTCGCCGACGGTGGGCGGCGGCACCGGCTGCGGCTCCGGCCAGCGGAAGAACGGCGCCCATGGCGGGCGCATCGCCACCAGCACGAACCGCGGCCGCAACTGCGGGACCCCGTGGTCGCTCGCGTGCACCAGGTCCCACCAGGTCTCATACCCCAGCGCGCGAAGCCGCCCGAGCACCTGCGCCCGGTACCCCTCGAACCTGCGCGTGCCCAGCCCGCGGACGTTCTCCAGCAGGACCGCGCGCGGGCCGATCTCCTCGATCAGCCGCAGCGCCTGCGGGAACAGGTCCCGCTCGTCGTCGGAGCCAAGCTGCTTTCCGGCGATCGAGAACGGCGGGCAGGGCACCCCGCCCGCGAACAGGTCCACGCCGGCGAAGGCGCGCCCGTCCACGTTGGCCACGTCGCCCTCGATGACCTTCCACTGCCGGTTGCAGCGCAGCGTCGCGCACGAGTCGGCGTCCAGTTCGACGACGGCCTCATGGCCGAACCCGGCCTGTTCCAGGCCTAGCGCCTGGCCACCTGCCCCGGCGCAGATCTCCAGGGAGGTGAGCCCAGGGACATCAGCATGCACCACTGGCCCTCCAGGAAAGCCACCGTGCCCCACGATCCCTCCCGCGCCCGTCTTCTGGCTGATTCTGCCCGCACCCCCGGACAGCGGGCGGCGGAACACGCCGGCGGCGGAACACGGCGATGTCCTCACTGTGACGCGAGGGTCTCGGCAAGGACCTCGTAGCTGAGCACCCGGCGCTGCTGGTCACCTCGCGCCAGGCGTCCGCCTGCTCGGCGTTCGCGTGCTCGGCGACGCTGGCCGCCATCGCGTCGTAGCCGATGTGGTACACGGCATCGACTTCGCCGGTGCCCCGGGCGATGGACGCCAGCCGGCTGGGCAGCGGCTCGGCGGTCACGGTCACCAGGTGCGGCTGCCGGCCGCGCCGGTGCCTGATCATCTGCAGGCACTCGTGCCTGATGTTCTGCACCCGGTCGGAGCGGATGGTCCACTTGCAGGAGATCGCCGCGTGCAGCGGTGGCAGGCCCGAGCCGGTGCGGACCCCGGCCAGGCCGACCGTGACGTCCGGCTTGATCAGGTAGTCCATGCCGAGCGAGATGCGCAGCTGCGGGCTGGCACGGACCAGCGCGTCCACCTCCTTGAGGTGCGCGTACTGGTCGAAGCCGGTGATCAGCTGGCCGCGCCGGATCAGCCAGTCCCGGCCGGTCGCGGTAACCGGGCAGCACGCCGCGCAGATGGTCACAGACCGCCTGCTCCAGCGGCCCCCCCGGGTCCTTGGGCACCGCCGAGGTCACGTCGCGGGACACGCCCAGCGCGTCGAGCACCCCGGCGGCGATGCGCATCGACTCGGCGCTGTCCACGTCGGCCGCGTTTGGCACTAATGTCCACCCGAGCCGGTTCTTGCCGCTTTCCTTCCAGCCGGCAGCGCCGTCGCGAACGGTGCGTTCATTCCGGGGCGGGCGAGTCGGGCTTGCGGGCGCGGCTGGGCGCGACGCGGGACAGCTCGCCGGGCTGCTTGGGGTAGACCGGCGGCCACGGCGCGTCCGGCAGCCCGGCCTGCCTGGTCGCGCGCGGCCAGTTCGAGCAGCGGCGCCAGGTCCTGCGGGTCGTCGTTCATCGGCTGCCAGGGGTCGCCGACCGACTCGCAGCCTGGCCGGCAGCGAGGCGATGGTGAACTGGTCCGGGTGGATGTCGTCGATCTCCGTCCCAGGCCAGCGGCGTGGACACCTGCGCCCCCGGGCGGGCGCGCACCGACCACGCGCCGAACACCGTCTTGTGCGGCGCGTTCTGGTTGAAGTCGATGAACACCCGGGAACCGCGCTCCTCCTTCCACCACGCGGCCGTCATCAGGTCCGGCCTGCGGCGTTCCAGCTCCCGGGCCAGCGCCACGGCGGCGGCGCGCACCTGGTAGGAGTCCCAGCGCGGCTGGAGCCGGGCGTAGACATGCACGCCGCGGTTGCCGGTGGTCTTGGGGTACGCGCTGATGCCCAGCTCGGTGAGCAGCCCGTGCACCTCGTGCGCCGCCTGCCTGATGTGGCTGAACTCCACCCCGGGGGAGGGGTCCAGGTCGATCCGCAGCTCGTCGGCGTGCTCCGGGTCGTCGGCCAGGCAGGGCCACACGTGGAAGCCCAGGCAGCCCAGGTTCACCGCCCACAGCACGTGATCGATGTCCGCGGCGACCAGGGCCTGCGAGGTGGTGCCGTTCGGGGTGGACACGATCGTCGTCTGGAGCCACTCCGGGGCGTTCTTCGGCACCCGCTTCTGGAAGAACGACGGCCCCGACGCGCCGTCCGGGAACCGCTGCAGCAGCACCGGGCGGCCGCCCATCGTGCGCAGCAGCGGCCCGGCGACCCGCAGGTAGTGCTCGGCCAGGTCACCCTTGGTCTCGCCCCGTTCGGCGAAGAACACCTTCTCCGCGTGAGTGATCAGCTCACGTGGCATCGTGCTCACCTCCCGGGTCACGATCATGTCATCCCGGGCCCGCACGTGACCGGCTGGGCGATCTAGCATCGAGACCATGGAGCCGTCGGGCGGGCACACGGCGATCGTGACCGGAGCGAACCACGGCATCGGCGCGGCGGTCGCGGCGGCGCTCGCGGCGCGCGGCTGCGCGGTGCTCTGCACGTTCCTGCGGGTGGACGATCCCGTCCACCGGCTTTCGCCGGCCTACCGGGACAACCGGGCGCGCGACGGCCAGGCGGTGGCCGACCGAGATCCGGGCCGGGGGAGGGCGGGCGCTGGCCGTGGAGGCCAACCTGTCCGACCCGGCGACGGCCGCCGCGCTGTTCGACGCGGCGGAGGAACACCTCGGGCCGGTGGACATCCTGGTGAACAACGCGTCCGGATGGGTGGCCGACACCTTCCAGCCGGCCCACACCGACGGGTTCGGCCGGACGGTCCAGCCGGTGAGCCCCGGCACCTGGCTGCAGCAGTTCAGCGTGGACGCGATGGCCGCGGGCCTGCTGATCGCCGAGTTCGCCCGGCGGCACATCGCCCGCGCGGGACCTGGGGCCGGATCATCGGCCTCACCTCGGGCGGGGACATCGGCTTCCCCGAAGAGGTGTCCTACGGCGCGGCCAAGGCGGCCCAGAGCAGCTACACGATGTCGGCGGCCATCGAACTGGCGGCTACGGGGTCACCGCGAACATGGTCCACCCGCCGGTCACCGACACCGGCTGGGTCAACGACGCGGTCCGCAAGCTGGTCGCCGACAGCCCCACCATGTTCCACGTCGCCAGCCCGGACGAGGTCGCCGAGGTGATCGCCTACCTGGCCTCCGACGCCGCCGCCCTGATCACCGCCAACGTGATCACCCTCCGCTAGGGTCTCGCCATCCGGCCGGAGGCCGCGCCGTGCCGCCGTTCTTGACGTTTGGTCACGGCGCCCGGGTCACATAATCTCAATTACGATTCCGTCGGCTGGCGATACCCTTTTCGGCCCGATGCGGCATTTAGGGTTTTCTATTTGTCCGTAATGTAACTCTGAAAGGAGTGGAAAGGGCATGTACCGGAAATCGGCGAATTGTCACCGTGGGCGCCGGTGCTGGCTTCCAGGCGCGGCCCGCACGATCGCTGGGGCAGCCGTGCTCGCCCCGGCGCTGCTCGCCGCCGCGGCGGCACCGGCCACCGCTCAGGCCAACCCGTACTGGATCCACATCGCCGCGGGCACGAACGTGACCTGCGGCATCCGCGAAGGTAACACCCTGTGGTGCTGGGGCGACGGCGCTTACGGTGAGCTCGGCACCGGGCACAGCGCCAACGAGAACCAGCCACAGCAGGTCAGCAAGCCGACGGCGGGCTGGGCCAGCGTCGACCGACGGCGGCGACCATGCCTGCGCCACCCGCAACGACGGCACCCTGTGGTGCTGGGGCTACAACGCACTACGGCGAGCTCGGCATCGGCAACCACCGTCAGCGTCGGCCCGGCCGCAGCAGGTCACCACCCCGGCGAGCACCGGCTGGGCCAGCGTGACCGCCGGGCGGCGACCACACCTGCGCCATCCGCAGCGACGGCACCCTGTGGTGCTGGGGCTACAACGGCTACGGCGAGCTCGGCATCGGCAACACCACCAGCCAGGATCTGCCGCAGCAGGTCACCACCCCGGCGAGCACCGGCTGGACCAGCGTCACCGCCGGCGGCGACCACACCTGCGCCACCCGCAGCGACGGCACCCTGTGGTGCTGGGGCTACAACGGCGACGGGCGAGCTCGGCATCGGCAACACCACCAACCAGGACCTGCCGCAGCAGGTCACCACCCCGGCCGCAGGCGGCTGGGCCAGCGTCACCGCCGGCGGCCAACTACACCTGCGCCACCCGCAGCGACGGCACCCTGTGGTGCTGGGGCAACAACCACGACGGCCAGCTCGGCATCGGCAACCACACCAGCCAGGACCTGCCCGCAGCAGGTCACCACCCCGGCCAGCACCGGCTGGACCAGCGCCGCCGCCGGCGGCTTCCACACCTGCGCCACCCGCACGCACGCCCTGTGGTGCTGGGGCCTCAACGACTGCGGCCAGCTCGGCATCGGCAGCACCGCCGGCCAGGACCTGCCGCAGCGGGTCACCGTGCCCGCCGCAACGGGCTGGAGCCTCATCGCCCTCGGCGACGACCACACCTGCGCCACGCACACCGGCCACACCCTGTGGTGCTGGGGAAACAACGACCAGGGCCAGCTCGGCATCGGCAGCACCACCAACCAGGACCTGCCTCAGCAGGTCACCACATAAACCAGCCCCCGGAAACAGCGATATCCCGGGAGGCGTCATTTCGTGGCTGGCGATGGGAACGGTACGGCGTTCTGCGGGCAGATGGTGCCTACGGCAGGCAGCTTGCCGGTGAGCAGGTACCTGATCTCGTAATTGGTGGCGCAGGTGCTCGGGTTCTCGTATTCGGTGTGGCCGTAGCCGCGGATGGTCAGCAGGCGTGCCCTGGCTAGGTCCCGGCTCATCGCGACGGAGCTCTGGTAGGGGGTGATCGGGTCGCCGGTGTTGCCCATGACGAGGATGGTGCTGGCGGTGGGCCGGTTCCATGGGCCCGCGTACCTGTCCTGCGCCGCGGCCGCCGGCCACGCGGCGCACATCTCGGTCTGCCATGCCAGCGGCGGGCCGACGAGGCCCGAGCGGCCGAGGGCGAGTTGCGCGGCGGCGGGGTAGGCGCGCGGGTCCCGCGGGTTGGGGCTGTCCGCGCACTGCGTGGCGATCTCCTGCTCCGCGCCGGCGTAGCGGGCCGTCTGCGTGGCTGCGGCGCTGGTGTGCCCGGTACGCGCGGCGGCTGCCGCTGCGCTGACCGCTGTGCCGCCCGTGGTGGCTGAGGCCACCCAGAGCCGCTCCAGCAGCTTTGCGCCACCCTGCCATTGGCTCACGGTGCCCACTGGCACGGAGTTGGCCACGGCAACGGCGGTGTAGGTCTGCGGCGGGGTGCCGATGGTCACCGGATGCTGGTGCAGGCGGTGCTGCAGCGTGGCGAACTTGGCGCGGGTCGCGGCCGGGGTGCCCGCGGAGAACGCGCACGCCGCGGTGGATGCCCGGCCGCACAGGTCCAGGAAGTCCCGCAGCACCGCGGCGGTCGCCTGATCCCGGCCGGTGCGCAGCCAGGTCGGCAGGCCGCCGACGTCGCGGGTCCACGCCACCGGGTCCAGGTTGCCGTCCAGCACCATGTGCCCGGTCGTGCCGGGGAACAGGTTGGCGTAGCTGGCGCCGAGGCCGGTGCCGTAAGACAACCCGACGAAGTTCAGCACCGGGTCGCCCACCGCCCGGCGCAGCAGGTTCATGTCGCGGGCCACATCAGCCGTGCTGTCGTGGTACAGCACGGCCCCGGCGCTGCTGGCGCAGTGCGCGTCGAAGGCGGCCCAGGTCCGCTCCCACACCGAGATCTGATGCGCGCCGACCGGCCAGTAGCTCTTGATCGGGGCGAGCAGGGCGTACTCCGCCGCCTGCGTGGGGAAACACTGGATGGGCGTGCTGGCACCGAAGCCACGGGGGTCAAAGGTGATGATGTCGTAGGAGGCCCGCAGCGCGGCGGGGATGGCCGGGTAGCTGGAGACCAGGCCGTCGGCCTGCGCGCTGGGGCCGCCGCCGTTGATGAACAGCGAGCCGAGGCGGTGCGCCGGGTCGGTGGCCAGGTGCCGGATGACAGCGATGCTGATCTTCGCTCCGTCCGGGTGCCGGTAATCCAGCGGCGGCCGCGCCGTCGCGCACTGGAAACCGCCATGGCAGGGAACCCAGTCCAGCACCGGAACCGGCGGCGCGGGTGCCGCCAGCGCCGCGGGCGCCGCCGCGAACGCCGCCAGGCCCATGGCCGCGGCCAGCGTGGCAACCATCGCAGTCCTGATGTTCATGGCTGGTGCCTCATATCCGAGAGCATACATGCAGAGTATACTCGCAGAAAGTAGAGGGCGACTGCCCGGACAGCGGCTGGCGGCCCAGCCCGCAAAGCCTGCCGGGAATGCGCGGCGGCCACGGGAGCGTTGCGGGCGGTGTGACGCTTGCTGTGATCGCCGCCGCGTATGGCGGCCCCGAGGTCCTGTCCGTCGTCGAGGAGCCGGGCCGGGACCCCGGACCCGGCGAGGCCCGGATCGAGGTCCGGGCCGCAGGGGTCAACCCGATGGACGCCAAGTCCTACAGCGGGGCGTTCGGCGCGGACCCGGCCAGGCTGCCGATCCGCTTGGGCGCCGAGGCCGCCGGAGTGGTGACCGCGGTGGGGCCCGATACGACCGGGCCGGCGGGGCCGGTCCAGGCGGGCGACGAGGTCATCGCCTTCCGCGCCGGCGGCGCATACGCCTCAGAGCTGGTGGTGCCCGCCCAGGCGGTGATCCCCAAACCGGACACCCTGGACTGGGCGCAGGCTGCGGGACTGATGGTGACCGGGGTGACCGCGTGGCACCTGCTCGAAGCGACCGCCGTGGGCGCGGGGGACACCGTGCTCGTGCACGGCGGCAGCGGCGGGGTGGGCCTGATGGCCGTCCAGCTCGCCGTCATCCGCGGGGCGAAGGTCGTGGCCACGGCGAGCCCGGCGCGGCATGAACTGCTCAGGGACCTCGGCGCGATCCCGGTGGCGTACGGCCCGGGCCTGGCGGACCGGGTCACCGTCGCGGCTCCCGGCGGGGTCGACGCGGCCCTCGACCTGGTCGGCACCGACGAAGCGTGGGATGTCTCCATGGGACTGGTCCCGGACAAGGCCCGGATAGCCACGATCGTGGCGTTCGCGCGGGGGCTACAGGCCGGGATCAAGGTGCTCGGCGGTGCGCCCGGCGCAGATCCCGGCACCGAGATACGGGAACGCGCGCGCCTGGAACTGGCCAAGCTCGCGCAGGACGGGAAGCTCAAGGTGCTGGTCTCCCAGACCTTCCCGCTGGCCGAGGCCGCCGCCGCGCACCGGGCGATCATGGACGGCCACACCACCGGCAAGATTGCCCTGATCCCCTGACGCGCACGGCGGTCCCGCCCCGGCCGCCGCCGTCCTCACCGCGACCAGGAAAGTGATGAATGCTGCGTTCATCACCAAAGAAGACGATGAACGTCACATTCATCACTATCCGCGGCGGGGGCGGGCTGGGCGCGGTGGGCCGGCCGGGCGCGGCGGGGTCGTCCGCTAGCGGGCATGCCGGGGATGTCATAGCGGGGGCATGCGCTTCGGTCGTTTTGTGGTGGTTTGGTGCCAGAGTGGCCCGTGTGCCGCTTCCGGGTTGCATGGTTGCGGGGATGTGCCGGCCTGGGCGGTGGTCGTAGCGTCTTGTACTGCCAGTGCGGCCGCCCCGTCCGCGGAGCGGCCGCGCAACCGGTGGCCAGGGCGCAGGCCCGGAATGGGAGCGGATCATGGGGGTCCGGGCTCTGCGCCTGGTCACGGCCGGTGCGGCGCTGGCGGTGGCGTTCGCGCTCACCGCCGGGCCGGTCACTCCCGCCGAGGCATCCTCCGGCGAGGTGGTGATCGCCGTGACGACGGGATCCGGGCTCCAGGTGGGCAAGCAGGCCAACGACTCGCCGTGGCAGATCCAGACGGTCGCCACCGGGCTCTACGGCCAGCCGTCGGTGGCGATCGAGAGCAACGGCAACATCGTGATCGCGGCGGTCTTCCTCACCGGCAGCTACCGCGGCACGCTCTATTACTTCTGGCAGGCACCCGGCAGTACGGTATGGCACCGCCAGCAGGTCTCCGCGAAGGCCGCCGCCGCTCCACTGGTGCCGCCATCGATCGCCGCGCAGCGGATCAACCCGGGCGCGGCGGCCGACACCGTGATCGTCGCGCAGAACGCCACCGGCACCGGGTCGGCGTACTACTGGCAGCAGATCGGCACCGCGCCGTGGCACACCGAGGCGATACCCACGGTCAACGGCACCGCGACGGCGCCCTACGTCAGCGTGGACTCGCAGAACACCTCGGTGGTCTCGTTCGCCACGCCGAAGGGGTTCGGCCTGGACCGGCAGGCGTATGCATCGGCCACCTGGGAGACGGTGCAGGAGGTGTACCCGGGCGGGGCCAGGCAGGGGGTGGCGGCAGCCGACGAGAACGACGGCCGGATCGTCGTCTCCGCCACGACGCCCGTCTCCGACCAGCTCAACTTCTACTGGAACAGCACCGGGAAGGTGAGTGGCTGGGCCGGGCAGAACCTGCCCTGGCAGGCCGACGACCAGTCCGCGATGGCGGTGAACGCCGCCGAGCACAACGTGACGATCGCCGCCTACGACCCAAGCTTTTCCTCGGGGGAGTGCATCAGCACCTACACCCAGGACGACGGGTCGTCGTCCTGGCACCGGCAGGCCTACGTCACCTGCCCGGGCGGGGGTGCCGACGTGGCGATCGCCGCGCAGTCCTCCGGCGGCCTGGTGATGACCTCGATCGACAGCAGCGACGTGGTCGACTTCTACGCGGCAGCGCCGGGCGGCAGCACCTGGAGCGCCACGCGGATCACCGGGATCTCGTTCCCGATGGACACGCCCGCGATCGCCGCCAACTGAGTATCCGCCCCGGGCCCCGTGGCCCGGGTGACAGCGTCATGGCCTTGTAGCCGGGTTAATAGTAAGGATACTGTCCTAACAAACTTGGCCCGGCAGCCACGCCCCCGAACCGTGCCTGCCGCAGCTTGACGCTCCCAGGCAGGAGGAACCGATCCGCATGAAGCGCATCCCGCTCCGCCCGCGAACGGCCCTGGCCCTCGGGCTGTGCGTGCCGCTCACCCTCGCGCTCGGTGCCGGCGCGGCCGCCGCGGCCGCCCGCTCCGCGCCTGCCGCACGGGCCGTGGCCGGCCACGGCCAGAACCTGATTCCGCAGCACGTCTACGCGCCCTACTTCGAGACCTGGACCAAGGCCAACATCCCGGCCACCGCCCGCAAGTCCGGCGCCCACTACCTGACCCTCGCCTTCCTCCAGACCCCCAAGAAGGGCTCCTGCACGGTGGCCTGGGACGGCAACCCGCGGCAGGTCGTCAAGCCCGGCGGGCGCTATGTCCACCAGGTCCGCGAACTGCGCGCCATGGGCGGGGACGTGGTGCCGTCGTTCGGCGGGTTCAGCGCCGACCAGGGCGGCACCGAGATCGCCGACTCCTGCCCGAGCGTGCCGAAGATCGCCCAGGCCTACGAGAACGTGGTGACCACCTACGGGGTGACCCGTCTCGACATGGACGTCGAGGCGAACTCGCTGACCAACAAGGCCGGCATCGCCCGGCGCAGCGAGGCGCTCGCGCTGCTGCAGCAGTGGGCCGCCCGCACGCACCGCACCGTGCAGATCGTGTTCACCATCGGCGTCGAGCCGTGGGGCCTGCCCGGCAACTGCTTCAACGTGATCACGAGCGCGGCCGCGCACGGCGTGCGGTTCACCGTGAACATCATGGCGTTCGACTACTACATCAAGGCCAGCGAGACCGGCATCGAGATGGGCAAGGCGGCCATCAAGGCGCTGAACGGCACGCACGCGCAACTCGCGCAGCTTTACCCGCAACTCAGCCAGCGCAGGCTCTGGTCAATAGAAGGCATAACGATCCTCCCGGGGATCGACGACTACCCGAAGAAGACCGAGGTCACCTACCTGCCTGACGCGCGGGCCATTGCCAGCTTCGCGCGATCCCACGGGATGCCGGAGCTTTCCATCTGGGCGATCCAGCGGGACAACGGCGGCTGCCCGGGCGCCATCGACAGCAACTCCTGCTCCGGGATCAAGCAGTCCACCTGGGCGTTCAGTCACGTCTTCGACGGCTTCACCGGCTAGCAAGGCCGGGCCGTCGTGCGGCCGGTCTTGCTGGTGCTCGCGTCTATCGATCGTCACCCGCCGGGCCGGCCGACGACGACCGGGTGTGGACGAGGTTGCTCGAGCTGGCCGGGGATCCCGATCCACGGGTTCGCGGCGACGTGATCCACGCCATCACCGACAGCACGCCCGCGCCCTCGCCCGCGGTTAGAGCGTGAACGAGGTGCCCGACACGGCGCTCAGCGACGACCCTGGCTGCGGATCGGCCAGCGTGCGCACTGCCGTGGTGCTGTAGTACAGCGTGAACAGGGCAAGGGCAGCGATCAGCGCGAACACGAACCCGCGGCCGGCCGGGCTCGCATCGGAGTAGCCGGCGAGCACCGCGGCGAGCCCAACCTGGACGCCGATGCCGAAGATCGTCATCAGTGCGGAGACGATCACCAGGAACATGTTGGCGACCATGGTGTTGCTGCCCTGCGGGATCAGCAGCCGCCGGCCGGTGCGCAGCGGAGGAATACGGCGGCGCGGTGCCGTGATCTTCGTGTCGGCGGGCAGCACGACGTTCGCGGCGCCGTTCACGGTCAGCTTGGCCCCGCAGGGTGCCAGGATCCATACCGGCGAGGCCAGCGCGGTATCGGCCATGGCGCCCTTCGCCTTGGCCTTGTCGTCGGGAAACTGGTCGGCGGGTATGGCGAGCCGTACCGCGCCGAAGGTGATCTTCAGGGCACTGTCGCCGGCCATGAGGAGGTCGGATGCGCCCGGCAGGGATATGGACTTCCCGGGGACGGCCTTGATCTTGGTCCCGGGAGGAAGTTGCAGGGTGGCGCCGTCCTTGAGGTGCTTCGGTATCTCGCCAATGTGGGTGATCTCGGTGGCGTCGGTGACGGCGCCACCGACGCTGGCCCAGATGATCTCCTTGCTGAAGGTACCGGCGACCGCCGCGCCGCCGGGCACGGTGAGCACCGCCCCCGCCGGCGCATTGATCTTCACGGCGCGCGAGCGGAACACCCGGGTGCCGGCGAAGTCCTTCCAGAGAACGGGCGGGACGATGGTCGAGTCGGCCGTCGGGCCCGGATTCTCGGCCGTCCATCTGGCGTAGAGGATGCTGAACGCGAACGGCACTATCGCGATGATCGCCACGGCAGCCAGGTTGACCAGTTCGAACGGGACGAGGGAGACGCCGGGGAACACCGAACTGGCGGCGGCCGTGACACCGAAGGCACTCGCGAGTATGCCGAGGATCGGGGCGATGTTCGTTGCCCAGCTGTCACCGACCGTCCAGGTGCCCGTTGCCGTGACGGTATACCGCCAGAATTCCAGGCTGGGGCGAGTTATCGGGTTGCCCCGCCAGTCGCAGACCTTGACGAATATCAGGGCGAACACCAGCAGCAGCACGACCATTGCCAGTCCGGCCAGGGCCGGCAGGAGAAGGTAGCGGCCCGGGCTGATGGGCCGGATGAAACCGGCCGGGATTGCGCTGACCGGCGCGCCGGGAGCACGGAGCACGAGGACAGCGCTCGCCGGGATCTGGTTCAGCCCGTGGAAGCTCAGGGTTATGCGCTGGCAGAACGTGCGGGCATGGCCAGGCCGCCCCGGGTCAGCCGGGATCACCGCGTCGGGCGCGGTGGTCTCCAGCGAGAAGGCGGACCGCCGTGGGCATGGGAGGGCGACGGCGCCGTTCAGCAATACCGTGGTCTGCCATCGGCCATTGCCCGCCGAGGTGAGATCGGCACTGGTCGCCGCGATCGAGGCCGGCTGGGGCGTAACGGCCGGCGCGGCCAGCCTGGTTCCTGGGTGGCCGCCGCTCAGCAGAACGGCGGCCAGCAATGGCGCAGCCCCCCACAGATTCATCCTGACCCCCCCGGGCCGTGCAGTTGTGGTTACCCATTCCGGAGAGTCCCAGGGTGAACGGCCGCAGTCAAGACCCAGTCACCGGCTGTAGCGGTCCACGGTGCCCAGCCGCGCCCGCGGGATAAGCCCCGCGCCCTGGCGCTGCGCTGGGCGGCGGCCAGCGTGCCGAGCAAGGTCGCGGCGAGGAGAGCGTATGGCACAAAATCAGAGGTTGCCTGGGCCAGCGCGCCGCTCAGTGATGCCGCGACCGCCTGCCCGGTCGCCCAGGCCAGGTTGGCCAGGCCGAAGGCGAGTCCCTGGTGCAGGCCGAGGCGGTCCGCCCCCGCCGACAGCAGCGCGGTGGCCGGCGCGAACAGCGCGCCGTAGGCCGGGCAGCCCCACGACAAGCAGTGCCACCAGCAGGTACTCCGAGGGCAGCACCGGCGTCAGCAGGCTGACCACCACCGCGCCCGCCAGCGCAATCCGGATCGGCAGCAGCGCGCCCCGGCGGTCCGCGAGCCGGCCGGCCAGCGGGGAGATGCCCGACTCGATGGCCGCCGCGGCGAGGAACGTCCCGCCGATCACCGTGGCCGTGGCGCCGAGCTGGCTCAGCCGCAGCGGCGCGAGCACGTCCATCACGCCGAACGCCAGGCCGGGCAGCAACGTCAGCCACATGCCGGCGGCGACCTGCCGGTCCCGGAACGCGGGCCAGGCCGCGCGCAGCGGCTGCGGCGGCACGGCCGGCGGAGCCGCCACGGCGAAGGACACCAGCATCAGGATGGCCCCGGCCACCGCCGCCCCGGCGAACGCGGGCCCCGTGCCGACCTGGTTGGCGACGGTCCCGACGAGCGGGCCGAACAGAGCGCCGACCACCGCCGCGCCGAGCGCGGTGCCGAGCAGCTCACCGCGGCGTTCTTCCGGTGCCGCCGTGGCCAGCCAGGCCAGTGCCGCCGCCCAGGTGCAGGCGCCGCCCAGGCCCTGGACGAAGCGCGCCCCGTCCAGCACGGCCGCGCTCGTCGCCCAGCCGAACACCAGGGTTGACCCGCTCATCAGCGTCAGCCCGAGCAGGACCACCGGGCGGTAGCCGAGCCGGGCCGCCAGCACCCCGCCCGGCAGCGCGCCCACCAGGGTCCCGGCCGGGTAGGCGGCGACCAGAAGCCCGGCGCCCGCCTTGGTCAGGCCGACGGACCGCACATAGTGCGGCAGCAGTGGGGTCAGTGCGGTAAAGAAGACGGTATCGACAAGGACAACAGCGCACACGAACGCCAGCAACACGAATACAGGGCGCGATAGCCTCGGCCGGGCCCTCCCCACGTCAACACCTCCAGATCACGGGAGCACGACATGCGCGCACGCAGCACCGCCGGCTGGGCAGTCCAGGGCGCGGCGGCCCTCGCCCTGTCCGCCGCGGCGCTGGCCGGATGCGGCACGTCCAGCGGGTCATCGCCCGGCGCGGCCGGTTCGGCGCCGGCCGCCACGTCGTCCCCCTCGGCCAGTGGTGCCTCCGCGCACACCGGGAAGCTCACCGGTAACTTCTGTACCGACTTGAAGAACATCGGCACGAACATGCCGATTCCGGCCTCCGTCTCGGGCAGCCTCGCCACGATGGAGCGGCACGACGGCCGGTACCTCAACCAGGTGGCGGGCTACTACAGCAAGCTGGCCGCCGAGGCGCCGCCGCAGGTCGGGCAGGACATCAACCGCATCGCATCGGCCTACCAGCAGCTTGCCTCCTCGGTTGTCAAGGGGGGCAGCCCGTCGCTCAGCCAGATCGAGCAGCAAATGAGCTCCCTCACCAGTTCCGGCCCCGCGGCCAAGGCGTTCAAGCAACTGGTCGTCTATGTGACCACCAAGTGCGCATGAGCTGAGGCGGCGGCTCAGGTTGTCGCGGTCACCTTGGACAGGTGCGCCGGGGCGTCGGGGTTGACGTGCCGCGCCCTGGCCAGCTCGTAGGCGAGCTGCTGACCGCGGGTGATCGCGGCGATCACGTGCACCGCCTCCGGCAGGCCCGGGGGCACGGGCAGAGCCGCGGACTGGGCATGGCGGCTGTCCAGCAGCACGCGCAGTTCTTCGAGGTCGATGTCGGCCGGCCCGCCGCCATCCACCAGGAGCACCGGCGCGCCCGCGTACACCGCGGCGATGGGCCCGTGCAGCAGGTCGGCCGTGGAGATGCCCTCGGCCAGGATGCCGGTGGTCTCCTTCACCTTGAGCGCGGTCTCCAGCGCGGCGGCGTAGGCCAGCCCCCGCCCGGCCACCACCAGCCGGTCCAGGCCCTGCCAGCGGCCGGCCAGCCGGCGCACCGGGCCGGGGTCGCCGAGCACCGCGGCCACCGCGCCGGGCAGGCCGTCCAGGGTGCCGTCGGGCACCGCCGCGGCGCGCAGCGCCGAGGTGACCGTGGCCAGCACCGCGAGCTGGGCGGTCACGGTCTTGGTGGCCGGCACCGCCTGCTCAAGGCCGGCGTCGGTGGACAGGACCAGGTCGACCGCGCTCGCCAGCGGGCTGTCCGGCTCGTTGGTGATGCCCAGCACCACGGCGCCGCCGGCCCGGACCGCCCGGCAGGTGCTGATGATCTCCGGTGTGGCGCCGGACTGGCTCAGTGCCACCACGAGGTACCCGTGCCAGTCCACGGTGGCGTGGTAGCGGGTGTACAGGCTGGGCGCGGCCAGGCCGGCCGGGCGGCCCGCGCGCAGCTCGGCCAGGTACCGGCCGAACACCGCGGCGTTGTCCGAGGAGCCGCGGGCCAGGAACACGATCCCGGCCAGCGGGCTGGGCAGCACCGCGCGCACCGCTTCGGTGTCCGCCGCCGCCCGCGCCTTGACCCTGGCCAGCACCTCCGGCTGAGCGGCCATCTCGGCCGCCATCAGTGTGCCGTTCACCAGGTCTCCACGGCCTCGCCGTGCGCCGGCCGCGGCCAGCGCCGGGGACGGCATCGGGCCCGGCAGGACGCTGCCGGTGAGCTGGGCCCAGGCAAGATCGGCGCCGGAGGCGAGGCAGCCGTCGACCACGGCGTCGGTGCCGAGGGCGCTGACCCGCACGTCGGGCATGACCGGCGCGATCTGCCGCAGCTCCGCGGTGACCGCCTCGGCGAACCCGGGTGCCTGGCCAACCCCGCCGCCGAGCACGATCAGTTCCGGATCCACGATGGTGACCACGGCGCACAGCAGCCTGGCCACGAGCGCCGCCTCCTCCGCCACCACGGCGGCCGCGCGCTCGTCACCGCGGGCGGCCGCGGTGAACACCCGGCGGGCCGAGACCTGGCCGCGCATTCCGGCCCGGCGCGCGGCGCGCACCACGGCGGGCGCGGAGGCGGCCGCCTCGAGCGCGCCGCGCCTGCGGGCATCCTCGGGGTCGGCGCCGTGCCCGCCGGTCATCGGCAGGTACGCGATCTCGCCCGCGACCCCGTGCGCGCCACGGAAGAGCTGGCCGCCGATGACCAGGCCCATGCCGATGCCCGTGCCGACGGAGACGAACGCGAAGCTGTCCACCTCCCGGCCGTGGCCGTGGGCCCGCTCGGCCAGCGCCGCCACATCCACGTCGTTCTCCACCACCAGGGCCTGGCCGAACACCTCGCGCAGCCGGGTCAGCACGGCCGGGCGGTCCCAGCCGGGCAGGCCGCCGGCCAGGGCCATGGCGTTGCGGCGGGCGTCGTAGATGCCCGGGCTGCCGATGACCGTCTGGGTCACGTCCGGCAGTGCCAGGCCGGCCTCGGCGCACAGGTCCTGGGCCAGGCAGACCAGTTCCTCGACCCGGCTGCGGCCGCTGGAAGCGTGTGACCGTGCCGAGGACCGGGCCCTGACCTCGCCGGCCAGGTCGGTGAGGGCGCCGCGGACGTACTGCGCCCCGACGTCCAGGCCGAGCACGAACCCTGCCTCGGGCCTGATCTCGTACAACAGCGCCGACCTGCCCGGCCTGCCGATGCGCTGGCCCGCCTCGCGGATCAGGCCGGCCTGCTCGACGGTGGCGAGGGCGAGCGACACGGTGGGCTTGGACAGCCCGGACAGCCGGGCCAGGTCGGCGCGGGAGCAGGGGCCGTGGTCCCGGATGTGCCCGAGCAGGAGCTGCTCGTTGAGCGCGCGGATCAGCTGGGGGCGAGCGGCCGACATAGCCCCTGGCATGCCAGCCGACATGACCGTCACTGCCACCTCCGGCGTCAATCCTGCCCTAACTACTACCGTCCGCACATCCGACCGGCCGGTCGGATGTGATGGTTGTGGCAACCATGACAAAAGAGTGTCGTGGTTGCCACAACGACCGCAAACGCCATCCGGCGGCCGTGGTTCCCGTAGGCTTGCGGGCCCCGGTGGCCTGCGGCGGCCAGCTGTTGCCAACCTGTTGCACCGTGGCCTTGTAGCCACTTGATAGTTAGGATACTGTCCTAACAAAATTGGGCAAGAGGGTATCGCCCGGACGGGTGGGCACGCCGCGCGGCAGGGCGCAGCCCCAGGTCGGAGGCGCTGCCTGGCTTAGAGGGCACCGCCCCCGGGAAGGTTCTCGTGGCAGATTCGCCTGTCGTGCTTGGCCTCGACTTTGGCGGCACCAAGATCGCCATGGCCGTGTGCGAGCCGGATGGCGAGATGCGTGCGTCTACCACGGTGTCCAGTGGCGGTGAACTGGGTGCCCGGGCGAGCTTCGAGCGGGGCATCACGGCGGCCAGGAAGGTGCTCGCCGCCGCCGCGCCCGGGCGTGAGGTGGCCGCCGTGGGCGTGTCCACCTTCGGGATCCCGTTCGACGACCGGGTCGATCTCGCGCCCACCATCGATGGCTGGGGTGACCTGGCGCTCGGCCGCGAGGTGCGGTCCGCCTTCCCCGGGGCGGCGGTGCGGATGGCGACCGACGCCAAGGCGGCGGCGCAGGCTGAGGCGCGCTGGGGCGCGCTGGCCGGCTGCGACCCGGCGATCTACCTCAATCTCGGGACCGGCCTCTCCGCGGCGATCGTGGTGGCCGGAAAAGTACTGAACGGCAGCAACGGGGCGGCCGGCGAGATCGGGTACAACCTGCGCGCCGCCGCCGACGTGGGCGTCCCGCTCGCTGCCCGGACCATGCTGGAGGACATGATCAGCGGGCAGGCACTGGCCCGGCGCGCGGCCGGTCACACCCCGCACGGCGGGCCGATGGAAGCGGCCGAGGTCTTCGAGGCGGGCCGGGACGTCCCGGGGCTGGACCACCTGCTGACCGAGTTCGTCGCCGAGCTTTCCTTCCACGTCGTGAACCTCGCGATCGCCATCAACCCCGTGCGGATCGCGGCCGGTGGCGGGATGGTCCGATCCTGGGACCGCCTGCGGCCGGGACTGCAGGATGCACTCGCGGCCGGAGTACCGTTCCCGCCGGAACTCGTCATTGCCCGATTCCCGTCCGATGCCCCATTGATCGGCGCGGTCGGGCTCGCCGTGGACGCGGCCCGGGAGGGGGGCGTCCACGGCGCCGAAATCACACTCCCTGCTGTATCGCTCAGTGAAGGGCTACCACTATGAGACCCAGACACCTGATGACTGTCGCGGTCCTTGCCACCGCCGGGCTGCTCGCCGCCGCCTGCGGCGGCAGTTCCTCGTCCACCACTCACACGTCGAGTTCGGGCCCCAGCGGCGTCCTGACCTTGGACAACGAGAGCGGCGGGACCTGGGCCTGCCAGTTCAACCCGTTCAACCTGTCCGACATCGGCTTCTCGCTCGGCAACATCTATGAGCCACTGATGTTCGTCAACGCGCTGCAGAGCGGCAAGGTCACCCCCTGGCTCGCCACCAGCTATGCCTGGAGCAACGGCAACAAGACGCTGACCTTCACCATCCGCAAGGGCGTCAAGTTCTCCAACGGAGACCCGCTGACGCCGGCCGACGTCGCGTACACCTTCAACCTGCTCAAGGCAAACCACACCCTGGACGTCAACTCGGTGTGGTCGGTGCTCTCCAGCGTCACCGCGAGCGGGGACCAGGTGGTCATGCAGCTCAAGAGCGCCGCGGTGCCGTACTTCTACTACATCGCCGACCAGATCGGGATCGTGGACCAGAAGGTCTGGTCGGCGGTCGCGAACCCGGTGACCTACCCGGACAAGAACCCGGTCGGTACCGGCGCATACACGATGACCAGGTGCACCCCGCAGAACATCACCTACACCGCCAACAAGCACTACTGGCAGCCGGGCCTGCCCAAGGTCGAAACGGTGAACTACCCGGCGTTCCTGACCAACGACACCGCCAACACCTTCCTGGCCAACGGCCAGGCCCAGTGGGGCAGCCAGTTCATCCCGAGCATCAGGCAGTTCTACCTGGCGAAGAACCCGGACTACCACTACTGGTTCCCGCCGGTCGCGAACGTGACACTGTTCCCCAACCTGACCAACCCGCTGCTGAAGAACGTCGCGGTGCGCCAGGCCATGTCGTACGCGATCAACCGGCCGAAGGCGTCCACGATCGGCGAGTACGGCTACGAGCCCGGCTCCAACCAGGCCGGGATCGTCACCCCGACGTTCTCCTCCTGGCTGGACAGCTCGCAGGCGGCCGCGTATGGCAACAACTACGCCTACGACCCGGCCAAGGCGATCTCGATCCTGGAGCACGCCGGGTTCAAGCGCGGCTCCAACGGCATCTTCCAGACCGCGTCAGGCAAGCCGCTGTCGTTCACCGTTCTCAACAACGGCGGGTTCTCCGACTGGGTGGCGGCGATGCAGACCATCGTGGCCGACTTCAAGGCGGTGGGCATCCAGCTCACCCCGGACAACGTCGCCTACTCGACCTGGCAGACCGACACCTACACCGGCAAGTTCGACCTTGCCTACTACGCCGAGACCGGCGGGCCGTCGCCGTACTACGAGCTGCGGCAGTGGCTCTACTCGGCCAACTCCGCGCCGATCGGCACCGCCGCCGGGTCCAACTTCGAGCGGTACAGCAACCCGGCCACCGACGCGCTGATCAACGAGTACTCCGCCACGGCGAACCCGGCGACGCAGCACTCGATCGTCGACCAGCTGCAGAAGGTCATGCTCACCCAGGTGCCGGTCATCCCGGTCACCGAGGCCGTGGACTGGTTCCAGTACGACACCGGCAGCTTCAGCGGCTGGCCGACTGAGTCGAGCCAGTACGCGCAGCCGGCCATCTACAACTATCCCGACTGGGGCCAGGTGCTGACGCGCCTCACGCCAGCGAAGTAGCGGCGGGCTCCGCAAGGGCCGCCCGACCGGCGGCCCTTGCGGAGGCGCCACCCGTGCCCGACCGTTAGGGAGAGGCCCCCGTGACACCCAGGAGGAGAGCATGAGGTTCGTCCTCCGCCGCCTTGGCTTCTTCCTGCTGACCCTGTGGGCGGCGCTGACGCTGAACTTCGTGCTGCCGCGCCTGATGCCGGGCAACCCGGCGCTGGCAATCCTCGGAAAGCTGAAGGGCGGAGCCAGCCCGCAGGCACTCCACGTGCTCGAGCAGCAGTTCGGCATCGGAACGCACCAGAACGTGGTCGCACAGTACTTCGGCTACCTGGGCAACGTCGCGAGGTTCAGGTTCGGGGTCTCGCTGACCACCGAGCCGGGCGCGTCGGTGGGCCGGGTCGTCCTGGACGCGATCCCGTGGACGCTCGGCCTGGTGGGAGTCACCACGGTCCTGGCGTTCGTCCTGGGCACCGGCATCGGCATCCTCGCCGCCTGGCGCCGTGGCAGCTGGCTCGACAGCGTCATGCCGCCGATATTCGTGATTCTGACCGTTGTCCCGTTCTTCTGGCTCGGCCTGGTGCTGATCCTGGTCGTCGGCGTCAAGCTGCAGTTGCTCCCGTACTTCTTCAGCTACACCTACACACTGACACCGTCATTCACGCCGTCGTTCATCTTCAACGTGTTTGAGCATGCGCTCCTGCCGGCGTTCGCGCTGCTGATCACCACGATCGGCACGTGGATCCTGACCATGCGGAACACGATGATCACCACGCTGTCGGAGGACTATGTGCGCATGGCCCGGGCCAAGGGCCTGCCCGGCCGCCGCATCATGCTCGACTATGCGGCGCGTAACGCGATCCTGCCGAACCTCACCGGGTTCGCGATGTCGCTGGGATTCGTGCTCGGCGGCGCGATCCTGGTCGAGTACGTGTTCAACTACCAGGGCGTCGGCTGGCTGCTGCTGCAGGCCGTCGAAAACACCGATTATCCGCTGATGCAGGCGCTGTTCCTGCTCATCACCGTGGGGGTGCTGGTGGCGATCCTGCTCTCGGACCTGGCCACGGCCATCCTCGACCCGCGGACCAGGGGAGCGAGCTAGCCATGGCCACGCTGCGCACCCCCCGCGAGACCGGCGAGCCAGGCGCAGGCACCGAAGTCGGCCAGCCGGAGGCGGTGGCCAGCCCCACCGGCGCCATCCCGGTGGCGGGGCTGCCGCTCGCCGGTGGCGGCTCGATCACCGGTGCCCGGTCGCTACGGCGGATGGGCCGGGCCATCACCGCCAACCGCAAGGCCACCGTCGGCGCGGTGCTGCTGGCGTTCTTCATCCTGCTCGCGTTGTTCCCCGGGGTGATCGCGCACGACGACCCGAACGCCGAGATTTACCACCGGCTGCTCGGCCTGTCCTCGAAGCACCTGCTCGGCACCACGGCGCTCGGCCAGGACATGTTCGCGCAGGTCGTCTACGGCGCCAGGCCGGTGCTCCTGATCGCGTTCGGGGTCGGGCTGGGTGCCACCATCATAGCGATGCTGATCGGCGTGACCGCCGCCTACGTCGGCGGGGCCACGGACGGGACGCTCAACCTGCTCACCGACGTGCTGCTGGTCATCCCCCTGTTCCCGCTGCTCATCATCATCGGCAGCTACCTGCACGGCGCCGGCACCCTGGTGATGATCGCGGTCATCACCTTGACCGGCTGGTCCTACACCGCGCGGCAGCTCAGATCCCAGACGCTGTCGCTGCGTAACCGCGACTACCTCGAAGCGGCCAAGGTCCGCGGCGAGCGCCGCCTCTACGTCATCTGCGTGGAGATCATTCCCACGATGACGTCGCTGCTCGTGGCCGCGTTCCTGACCAACGCGCTGTACGCGGTGCTGTTCTCCTCCAGCCTGCAGTTCATCGGGCTCGGCGACCCGAACGTGATCAGCTGGGGCACGATGCTCTACTGGGCCGAGAACAACGAAGCGTTCCAGGTCGCGCCGTTGTGGATCATCGTCCCCGGCCTGTGCATCGTCACGCTTGGCGCGGCGTTCGCGCTGCTCAACTACGCATTCGACGAGATCGGTAACCCGGCGCTGCGGTCGACACGGACCATGCGGAAGGCGCGGGCGCAGCGTGCCAGCTGACCGCCCTCCCGCCGGGCCGCCGGTGACCTCGGGCACCGTCCTTGAGGTCCGCGACCTGTCGGTCTCCTACCTCATGGACCGCGGCACGGTGCTGGCCGTGGACGACGTCAGCTTCGACCTGTCCGCCGGGGAGTTCCTCGGCATCGTCGGCGAGTCCGGCTGTGGCAAGTCCACCCTGCTGTTCGCCATCGCCCAGCTCCTGGTCACGCCCGCCGAGATCACCGGCGGCAGCGTGACCTTCAAGGGCCGCAACATGGTCGGGCTGACCGACAAGGCACTGGCCGCGGTCCGGTGGCGGGACATGTCGGTGGTCATGCAGAGCGCGATGAACGCGCTCAACCCGGTGAAGTCGATCGGCGCCCAGTTCACCGACGCCATGCGGGCCCACGGCGTCGCCTCGAAGGGGGAGATCGCCGACCGGTCCGCCGAGGTGCTCCGGATGGTCGGCATCGACCCGCTGCACCTGAAGAGCTACCCGCACCAGCTCTCCGGCGGCATGCGGCAGCGCTCCATGATCGCGATGGCGATGCTGTTCACCCCGGAGCTGGTGATCATGGACGAGCCGACCTCCGCGCTGGACGTGGTGGCGCAGCGGTCGCTGATGGTGCAGATCAAGGAGCTGCAGGAGCAGCTGGGTTTCGCGATCATCTTCGTCACCCACGACATGTCCCTGGTCAGCCACTTCTCCGACCGGCTGATGGTGATGTACGGCGGCGTGGTCGCCGAGTTCGGGGCAACCAGGCAGGTCTTCGACACCCCGCTGCACCCCTACAGCATCGGCCTGCTGGACGCGTTCCCGTCGATCCGCGGCCCGCGGGTACCGCTGACCGGCATCCCCGGCAGCCCGCCCGACCTGGCCAACATCCCCCCGGGCTGCCGGTTCGCGCCGCGCTGCCCCAAGGTGATGGCCCGCTGCGAGGTCGAGCCGCCGGAGCTTTACCAGGTGGGCGGCACGCTCGTCCGGTGCTTCCTGCACGACGGGGGAGGGCTGGGCAAATGACTGAGCCGCAGCGCCGCTCGATGCCGCCGGCCCGAGCCCGGCCTGGCCGCAGCCAACCCCGGAGCCGCAGCCAATCCCGGAGCCGGAGTCGGCCCCGGCTTCAGGTACGGCGGAGCCGGCGGCGTCGGCCCCCGGGCTGCTCCGGACCGAGGGGCTGACCAGGCACTTCAAGATCGGGAACACGATGTCGCGGCACACCCTGCACGCCGTGGACGACGTCAACATCACCCTCGGCGAGCACGAGATCGTCGCACTGGCCGGGGAGAGCGGCAGCGGCAAGTCGACCGTCGCCCGGCTGCTCGCCAAGCTCTACAAGCCGACCGCCGGCGAGATCTATTTCCAGGGCAAGCCGCTGTCCGGCGTGCGCAGCCGCCGGGACGTGCTGGCCTACCGGGGCGACGTGCCGATGGTCTTCCAGGACCCGTTCGCCTCGATCAACCCGGTGTTCCGGGTGTCCCACGGCGTGCTGCGCTGTCTCAAGCTGCACCGCCCGGACCTGTCCGCCGGGCAGCGGCGCGAGGAAGCCGAGCGGGTCTTCACCGCGGTCGGCCTGATCCCGGCCAGCGAGGTGCTGCAGCGCTTCCCGCACGAGCTGAGCGGCGGCCAGCGGCAGCGGGTCGGCTTCGCCCAGGCCCTGGCGCTGCGGCCGAAGCTGATCCTGGCCGACGAGCCGGTCTCCATGCTGGACGTGTCCATCCGCATCGGGCTGCTCAACCTGATGGCCGGCCTGCGCGACTCCCAGGGCGTGTCGATCCTCTACATCACCCACGACATCGCCAGCGCCCGCTACGTGGCCGACCGGCTGATCGTGATGTACGCCGGGCACATCGCCGAGACCGGGCCCACCGAAGAGGTGCTGAGCCGGCCCCGGCACCCCTACACCCAGCTGCTGCTGTCCGCCGTCCCCGATCCGCGGGCCCCGCTCACGATCGGGGCGGAGACCGACCGCGGCGAGCCGCCCAAGGTCGTCGACCCCGCGCCCGGCTGCCGGTTCCGCTGGCGCTGCCCACTGGCCATCGACGAGTGCCACAGCGTCACCCCGCCGCTGCGGGAACTGCTGCCCGAGCACAGCGCCGCCTGCCACGTCGCGCGGGCCGACGCGGAGACCGAGGCGTTCCGGTGACCCGGTCATGGACCTGATCGCCTTCGGCACCGTCTACCTCGAGGTGGTCTTCGGCAACCTGCCCGCGCTGCCCGGGCCGGGGCAGGAGATCTACACGGATCAGTTCGCCTTCTCCATCGGCGGCGGCGCGGTCACCGCGGCCACCGCGGCCAGCCGTCTCGGCGTGCGGGCCGGCATGTCCGCGCTGCTCGGCGACGACCTCGGTTCCCGGGTGGCCGAGCAGCACTGCCGCCGGGCCGGCGTGGACATGACCGCGTGCCGGCACGTGACCGGGCCGGTGACCGGTGTCAGCGTGGCGGTGAACTTCGACGGTGACCGCGCCTTCATCTCGCACCTGCCGCCGCGCCCGGCCGGCGAGCGCCGCGACACCCGCCGCTGGCTCGGCGTGCTCCGCGAGCACCGGCCCCGCTGGTGCTACGTGCACGCCGGGCCCGGTGTCGCGCCGTTCGTCCGGCAGGCCCGGTCGCTCGGCGTGCATGTCGCCCTGGCCGTGGCGCACAACGACATCGACGACGACGCCGCGGCCGTCGTCGACTGCGTCCGCGAGGCCGACATCTTCCTCACCAACGAGCCGGAGCTGATCCAGCTCACCGCGGCTCCCTCGCTGGCGCAGGCTATGACGGCGGCGACCCAGTGGTGTCCCTGCGTGGTGGTGACCCGGGGCGCCGACGGCGCGGTGGTGGCCAGGCCGGGGAACACCACGCACGTCACCGACGGCATCGAGCCGGTGCAGGCCAGGGACCGGACCGGTGCGGGCGATGCGTTCGCCGGGGCGCTGCTCGGCGCGCTGTGCCAGGGCGCGTCGATCACCGACGCCGCCGTGGCCGGCAACGCGGCAGGCTCACGGACCGTGACCCTGCTCGGCGCGGTCGGCGAGGTCGAAGTGGAAGCGCTGAGCGGGGAGGTGCCCATCCGGTGAAGCTGGCGATCCTTGGTGGCGGCGGAGTGCGGATACCGCTTTTCGTCCGCGGCGTGCTGTCCCGCCCCGGCGCGTCGTTCCGGGAGATCTGCCTGTTCGAGCCGGACCAGGCCCGGCGGGAGACGATCGGCCGGCTGTCGGTGGAGGTGGCCGCCGCGCTGGGCCACCGCGGCGTGGTCCGGGTGACCGGCGATGTCGAGGAGGCCTTCACCGGGGCGGACTTCGTGTTCTCCGCGATCCGGGTGGGCGGGGACCGGGGCAGGCTCATCGACGAGGAGGTGGCCCTGCGGCGCGGCCTGGTCGGCCAGGAGACCACCGGCCCGGGGGCTGCGCGATGGCACTGCGCACGATCCCCGTGGTGCTCTCCTACTGCGAGGCGCTGGCCCGGTACGCCCCCGGGGCCGTCCTGATCAACTTCACCAACCCCGCCGGGCTGATCACCCAGGCCATCTCGTCGCACGCCACGGTCCGCGCGGTCGGGGTCTGCGACACCCCGAGCGGGACGCTGGACCGGCTGGCCATCGTTCCTGGACGCCGACCACGAGCAGGTCGCGTTCTCCTACGCCGGCCTGAACCACCTGGGCTGGATCTCCTCGTTCCGGGTGGGCGGCGCGGAACGCATCGGCACGCTGCTGGAGCGCTACGAGGACCTGCAGCGGTTCGACCACCGGTTCGCCGGGTTCGACGCCGGCCTGGTGCGCAGGCTCGGCGCGATACCCACCGAGTACGACTACTACTACTACGAGCCACGGCGGTACGTGGACGCCGTCGCCAAGGCGGGTGGCAGCCGCGGCGCCGACGTGCTGCGGCTGAACACCGGGATGCTGGCCGACGTCGCGAAGGCGTTCGACGCCGGGGACGTCCACGACGCCTGGTCCGCCTACCTCACCCAGATGCGCATCCGCCGGGCCAGCTACATGCGGACCGACGTGGCGGGTGAGGGCATGCCGCTGCCGGCGCCAGGGACGGCCGCCCGGGCCAGCCGTGGCGCCACCGACCACGACCTGGGTGACCTGGGCCCGGCGGGCGGCGCGGCCGGCCGCCCCGGCGGCTACGAGGGGGTCGCGCTGCAGGTGATCGCGGCGCTGTCCGGCCGCCGGCCCGGCAGCGGTGATCGTCAACACCCGCAACGGCGCCAGCCTGCCCTTCCTCGACCCGGACGACGTGGTCGAGATGCCGGCGCACATCGACGGCGGCGGCGTCGCCCCGCTGGCCGGCGGCACCCTGCCGCGGTCGGCCAGGGGCCTGGTCACGCAGGTCAAGGACTATGAACGCGAAGTTGTCAGCGCCGCGGTGACCGGCGATGCGGAGCGGGCGGTCCTCGCCCTGGCCCTGCACCCGCTGGTGCCCGGTGTCACGGTCGCGAGGGAGATGATGAGTGAGTACCGCGAACAGCACGGCCCCGACCTTGCCTACCTGCAGTAGCGCCCGGGTGGCCGCGATGAAGCTCGCGGTCGTCGGTGGCGGGTCCACGTACACGCCGGAGCTTGTCGACGGCATCGCCCGGCTGTCCGGCGACGTGGCCGTGGACGAACTGGTCCTGGTCGACCCGGACGAGACCCGGCTGGCGGTCGTCGGCCCGTTCTCCGACCGGCTCATGCGGGCCCATGGTCACCCCGGACGGCTGACCTGGACCACCAGACCTCGACGAGGGCCTGGACGGCGCCGGTACGGTGCTGCTGCAACTGCGGGTCGGCGGCCAGGCGGCCAGGCACCGCGACGAGACCTGGCCGCTGGAGTACGGCTGCATCGGGCAGGAGACCACCGGCGCCGGCGGGTTCGCGAAGGCTCTCCGCACCGTTCCGGTAGTGCTCGACATTGCTGAACGATCACGCCAGCGGGCCCTGAGCACCGCCTGGATCATCGATTTCACCAACCCGGTCGGGATCGTCACCAGGGCACTGCTCGACGCGGGCCACCGGGCACTCGGGCTGTGCAACGTGGCCATCGGGTTCCAGCGGAACTTCGCCGCCCTGCTCGGCGTCGAGCCCGTCCGAGGTCCTGCTCGACCACGTCGGGCTGAACCACCTGACCTGGGAACGGGCCGCGCTGGTGGACGGGACCGACGTGCTGCCCGAACTGATTGCCAAGCACGGCGAGGAGGTGGCGGACCACACCAGCCTGCCGGTTTCCGTTTTGCACGACACGGGCGCGGTGCCGTCGTCCTACCTGCAATATTTCTGGGCGCACGACGCCACCGTGGAGCGGCAGCGGCACGAGCCGACCCGCGCCGAGGAGGTCTCCAGGATCGAGCGGGAACTGCTGGCCGCCTACGCCGACCCGGCGCTGACGCACAAGCCGGAGATGCTCAGCCAGCGCGGCGGGGCGTTCTACTCGGAGGCGGCGGTCGCGCTGCTCGCCTCGCTGACCGTCGGCACCGGGGACGTCCAGGTGGTGAACCTGCTCAACCGGGGCACGCTGCCGTTCCTGGCCGACGACGCGGTGATCGAGGTGCCGGCGGTGATCGGCACGGCCGGGGCGGAGCCGGTGCCGGTCGCGCCGCTGGACCCGGTCATGCGCGGCCTGGTGGCGCACGTGTCCGCCTACGAGGAACTCGCGCTGGACGCCGCGCTGCGCGGTGGCCGGGACCGGGTGGCGGCCGCGCTGCTCGCCCACCCACTGGTCGGCCAGTACGAACTGGCGGGCCGGCTCGCCGACCGGCTGATCGCCGAGAACGCCGCCTACCTGCCCTGGACCAGCGGTGCCTCCTGACCTTCCTGCCGTCCTCGCCGTCGACGGCGGGAACAGCAAGACCGACGTGGCACTGGTTGCCGCGGACGGCTCGCTGCTCGGCACCGCCCGCGGCGGCGGGGCGACCGGCGCGGGCGAGGCGGAGGTGGAGCAGTGGCTGGCGGACCTGGCCACGCTCATCGGCCAGGTCCAGCGGCAGGCCGGGACGGCCGGGCAGCCGGTGGCCAGGCACATCTCCGCCTGCGTGGCCAATGCCGACCTGCCCGAGGAGGTGGACCGGCTGGCCGCGGCGCTGCGCGCCCGTGGGTGGAGCGAGAGCACCGACGCGCGTCAACGACACGATCGCCGTGCTGCGGGCCGGCCTGGACGGCACCATCGCCGCGCCGGGGGCGCCGCGCTGGGGCATCGGCGTCACCTGCGGCGCGGGCATCAACTGCGTCGGTGTCCACCCGGACGGGCGGACCACCGGGTACCTGGCGCTCGGCGGCATCAGCGGCGACTGGGGCGGCGGGCACGGCCTGGGCCGGGAGGCACTGTGGTGGGCGGTCCGGGCCGAGGACGGCCGGGGCCCGCAGACCGCACTGCGTGACGCGGTGGCGGCGCACTTCGGCGTCCCCTCGATGCGCGACGTCACGCTCGGCCTGCACCTGGGCAAGATCAGCCGGATAGCGCTGCTCGGGCTGGCCCCGGTGCTGCTCGCCGTCGCGGGCGAGGGGGACAAGGTCGCGCGGGATATCGTCTGCCGCCAGGCCGAGGAGATCTGCGTCATGGCGGTGGTCGCCATGCGGCGCCTCGGGCTGACCGCGGAGCCCACCCCGGTCGTGCTCGGCGGCGGGCTGCTGACCGCGCGCGACCCGCTGTTGCTGTCGGAGATCACCGAGCGGATCACGGCCGCGGCCCCCCAGGCGTCCGTGATCGTCGTGGCCGTGCCGCCGGTGGCGGGCGCGGCCCTGCTGGGGCTCGATCACGTCGGGGCGGGGCCAGAGGCGGAGCGGCGGCTGCGGGCCGCCTACGACGAAAGGGCCTGGTCATGAGGCATGGGCACAGGATCACGCTGGTGGCTGGGAGCGCGATCGCGTCGGTGAGCCTGCTGTGCGGGGCCGCCGCGGCGGTCCCGGCGCGCGGGCCGGCACCGGCGGCGCGCCGGCGGAGGTCAGGGTCAACCAGGTCGGGTACGCGACCGGCAGCCCCAAGGTGGCGTTCGTGATGCTGCCTGGCCAGGTCGGCCAGGTCAGCTTCACCGTGTCCGGTGCGCACGGCGTGGTGTTCCGCGGCCGGTCCAGCACCGACGCCGGGGCCTGGAACGCCGCCTACGGCGCGGTCTACCGGCTTGACTTCACCGGGCTGAACCGCACCGGGACCTACCGGATCACCGCCCGCGCGGGCGGCGCCACCGCGGTCTCGCCCGCCTTCGCCGTCGCGCCCGCGGCCACGCTCTACCACCGGCTGGTGCTCAACGGGGTGCGCTACTTCACCTCCGAGCGGGACGGCGCGACCGTCCGGTCCACGGTGCTGGACCGCCAGCCCGCCAACCTCACCGACCGGCAACGCCATCGTGTACCAGGACCCGCGCTACGACAGCAACGACAACCTGCTCGGCACCTTCCACCGGATCGGCGGCCCGGTGAACGTGTCCGGCGGCTGGTTCGACGCGGGCGGCGGCTACGAGAAGTTCGCCTACACCGCCAGCTACGCCGACGGGCTGCTGCTGCTCGCCGCGCGGGACTTCCCCGGCAGCTACCCGACCCTGGCCGCCGGAGGCCGGGTTCGGGCTGCGCTGGCTGGAGAAGCTGTGGCGCCCGGCCCAGAAGGTGCTCTACATCCAGGTGGGCATCGGCAACGGCAACGCGAGCAACACCATCCAGGGTGACTACAACTTCTGGTTCCTGCCGCAGGCCGAGGACCACATGGACGTCAAGCCGGGCGGGAATCCCGGGCCCAGCGCCTACTACGTGAAGTACCGCCCGGTCTTCGAGGCCGCGCCCCCGGGCGCGAAGATCAGCCCGGAGTTCGCCGGGCGGTTCGCCGCCGACTTCGCCCTCGGCGCCCAGCTGGCCGCGGCGACCGCGCGGCACCGCGCCGAGCACCTGCTGGCGCCTGGCCCGCGGCATCTACGCGATGGCCCAGACCAGCCACGTCTCCTCGATCGTGACCACCTTCCCGCACGACTACTACCCGGGCTCCGAGTGGAAGAGTGCCATGCTCTGGGGCGCGGCGGAGATCGCGCTGGCCGACGAGGCCCTCGGCACGCCCGCCGCGCAGGTCAGGGCCGACCTGGCCGTGGCGGCGCACTGGGCGCGGGCCTACATCGCGCAGGGCCACCCGGCCGGCGGCGACACGCTGAACCTCTACGACAACGGCGCGATCGGTGAGGCCGAACTGCTCCAGGCGATGCAGCAGGCGCACGGGACGCCGGTCATCGCGCCGCACCTGCTGCTGGCCGACATGGCCGCGCAACTGCGGGTGGGCGAGGGCCAGGCGGCGGGGCGACCCGTTCGGCCTCGGCATCCCGCTCGGCCAGGGCGACGCCACGCCGCACGCGTTCGGCCTGGCCGTCACCGATGCGCTGTACCAGCACTATGGCGGCTCCGCCGCCTACCGGTCGTTCGCCCAGGAGCAGATGAACTTCGCCCTCGGCGCCAACGGCTGGGGCAGTTCGTTCGTGGTCGGCGCGGGTGACACCTACCCGCACTGCATGCAGAGCGAGATCGCCAACCTGGCCGGGTCGCTCACCGGGCACGGCGCCATCCAGGCGGGCGCGACCACCGACGGCCCGAGCGCCATCGGCAACTTCGTCGGCCTGGGCACGGTCTCGGGCATGCGGCCTGCCGGGCGGGCAACTTCAAGCCGTTCAACACCACGACCACCGGCTACGAGGACAACGTGGTGAGCTGGCCGTCGGTCGAGCCCGCCGACGACTACACGGCCATCTCCACCCTGGCCTTCGCCCTGGCCGCCGCGAACCGCTGACCGCCGCAACCGCTGACCGCCGCGATCAGCCGATCCCGGCCCTCGGGGGGCCGATCCCCCCGGAGGGCCGGTCTCGCTGTCGCGTTCGTGATGAACGCGGCAATCATCACTTTCATGGCCGATGAATGTCACATTCATCAGCAAGAAGCTCGCTCCGTTACGGGACCGGGGCCGGGACGGCGGTCTGCGGCACGTTCCAGCCGGAGACGGTGATCACCGGGGTGGCACCGCGCAGGCTGGCCGAGTCGTAGCTGACGGTCAGCGTCTGCGACTGGCCGGGGAACAGCGTGATGTCGTTGTCCTGCCAGAGCGAGGACTGCAGTTCGCTGTCACCCGGCAGCACCTGGCCGCTGGCGGTGCCGCGCCGCACGTCCGCGCGGAGCAGGAACGCGACCGCCGAGGCGCGAGGTGTCCCTGATCGTCACCGTGGTGGCCAGGTCCGCGCCGTCCGGCCCGGTGCTCCGGGTGGTCGCCGCCGTGACCGCGACGCCGGTGCGGGGCAGCGTCTGCAGCGCCTTGCAGCCGGGCGTACTGGCTGATGATGCCCTGCGGCAGGTCCAGCGACTTGGCGCAGTTGGTCACGTCCGGGTGGGTGGACAGCCAGTACACGTTGCGGTCGACCAGCGCCCCGTGCTGGCGCAGTTCCAGTTCCACGAAGTAGACCCTGGTCGGCGACCCGGTCGGCACCTTCGGGGTCAGCACGCCGGTGCGCACCTGCTGGCTGGCCAGCGTGATGCCACTGGCGGCCTGGCTGTCCAGCACCTTCCCGGCCAGGCTGTACACCCTGGCCTGCACCGACAGCCCGGCCTGTGCGCTGGCCGCCCAGGTTGTCCACCGTGACGGTGCCGGTGTCCAGCGCGTAGAGGACGTGCAGCGGCCGGTTCGCCTCCTGCGTCCCGAAATAGCTGCCCGCCTGGTCGCCGTCGCTGCCGTACAGGTTCCACAGCAGGCTCGGGAACCCCTTGTTCATCTGCCAGTAGATGGTGCCGGTGGACGGCAGCGGCCCGTGGTGGGCGTGGTCGATGAACGCCTCGAACTGCGCCCGGGTGTTCTCGTAGTCCTGGGCCTGTGCCTCCTCGACGTACTGGTCCAGGCTCGACCAGGCGCCGTACCTGGCGCGCAGCGCGGTGTCGAAGTGGCACAGCGTGCCGAAGCTGTAGCCGGTGCCGCAGTGCGGCTCGTAGTTGGCGTGGTACTGGTTGGCGAGGCGGTTGCGCCACAGCGCCGACAGGTCCGCGGCCGACATGAACCGGTGCAGCGAGTCGAGGGTGGGGATGGTGTCCCCGGCGCTCTCCTCGCTGTCGTAGCCCCACGCGCCGCCCGCGTTGGTCTGGGTCGAGTCGTGCTTGTCGAACTGCATGCTGTACCAGTAGTTGGGCGGCACCCAGTCGTAGGGCCCTTCCTTCTCCCCGGCCTGCCCGAGCTTCGGGGTGGTCTTGTACTCGGCCGAGGAGATCAGCGGGTCCTGGAAGTCGGCCTCGGTGGAAGGCGGCCAGCGACACGGCCTCCTGCTTGCGGGTCGGCTGGTTGTCGCTCCACTGGAAGCTGTCCACGCTGGGGTGGTTGCGCAGTTCCTGCCCGATGGTCAGCGCGGACAGCGCCATGATCTTGAAGTCGGCGGGGCTGTTCAGCCTGCTCTGACCACGAACTGCCACGCGTCGCAGCACTGGTACCCGGCGTTGACCAGGATCCCGGCCTGGTCCATCTGCTCGAAGAAGCCGGGCGGCATGATGTGCCCCTCCAGCCGGATCGTGTTCACGCCCATGTTCTTCATCAGCGCGATCTGCTTGGCGATGTCGGCGGCGGAGTAGTGCAGGAAGATGTCGGGGGAGAAGCCGCCGCCGCGGATCACGATCGGCACGCCGTTGATCTTGAAGGCGCGAGCGCCTGCGGGCTCCGCGGCCGAGTGCCCGGTCAGGTAGGACGTCACGGTCCGGATGCCGAACGTCTCGCTCGTGGAGTTCAGCGTCTTGCCATGCTGCGAGACCGACGTGCCGAGCTGGTACAGCGGCTGGCCGCCGAGCTGGTAGGGCCACCACACCGCCGGGTGGTGAGATGGTCAGCGGTCCGAGCGTCACCGTCTTCGTGGTGTTCGCGGGCACGGTCACGGTGGCGATGGTGCCGATCCCCTGGTGATGGTCCGGCGAACGTGATGTTCGCGTTGACATCCCCGGTCTGCGGTCAGGTCGGTGTTGTTGGTGATGTCGGTCTTGACCGTCAGTGTGGACCGGCTGAAGTCCGCCGTGTTGGCCTCGAGGACATGCGCGTTGCTGTCGGACAGCGCTCCGTCCACCGCGAGCTGGACCGGGAACTGGATGCCGGTGTTGTTGTCCGGCGGGATCTGGTTCCAGTCCACGTCGTCGAGCGTGAACATCGTTTCCGGGTTGTTCGGGTCGATCTCGATCGCCACCGCGTTCGCGCCCGGCCGGACCAGCCCGGTGATGTCGAAGGCAAATCGCGTGTACGCGCCGGTGACGGTGCTTGAGGTGGCCACCTGATGGCCGTTCACCCAGACGTTCGCCTTGCCGATCACCCCGTTGACGATCAGCGTGGCGTGCTGGCCCGGCCGCAGGTGCGGGGTGAAGCTGGCCCGCCACCACCAGGGCACCCGGAACAGCGGCACGGTGTCCGCGCCGATCTGGTTCTCATACCCGTAGCACTTGCGCATGTTGTCGGAGAAGAGCACGCTGTGCTGGCTGTCGCTGCTCTCGTTGACCGGCTGCAGGCCGTGGTCGTCCGGGCAGCGGCCGTTCTGCAGCAGCGCCTCGATCTCGGTGCCAGGCGCGCCAGCGTCGTCGTTGGCCACCCGCAGCCAGGAGCCCGCGTTGAAGGACGGCGCCGAGATCAGCGCCCCGGGCTGGGTGGCCGTCGCACTGCTGGCCACCCGCCAGCCGCCCGCGCCCAGGTCGGTGATGTCGCTGGCACCGGTCGTGGCGCCGGTGCCGCTCCGCGCGGCCGGTGCCGCCGCAATACGCACGGCCGCCGAGACCGTGGCAGCCCGGGAGGCTTGGGCTCCCGGGGCCTGCCACGCCAATGACGCGGCCCCGCAGGCGATCGCGGCGCACAGGACCAGGGGCGTTCGTGGGAATCGCTTCACGGCTGGCAACTCCTGACTGCGGCCCCGCCGGCCGCGTCGCGGTGCCCCCCGCTGACAGGTATCTCCAACCCCGTTCCGGAACAGTTAGTTCGTATACTTTCCAAACAAACTCTGTCAAGGCCTAGCCCGGTACTGCCGGGGGAGCCGGGGACCAGGGGAGCCGGGGGAGCCGGGGAACCGGGGGGCCGGGAAGCCGGGGACCAGGGGAACCGGGGGAGCGGGGGAAGCTGGGGAACCGGGGGAGCGGGGGAAGCTGGGGAACCGGGGGAGCGGGGGAAGCCGGGGGCCGGGGAAGCCGGGGGCCGGGGAACCGGGGCCGTCCGGGTGCCCATGCGATGATCCGGGTCGGCAGGGCGATGATGGCCGGGGAGTCAGGATGCCGGAAATGCTGATGCCGGATGACATAGTCGCCGCCGCGGCGGCGGCCGAGGCCGCGCTGCGGCCGGTCGCCGGGCGCGACTGGTCGGTCCGGGCGGGCCCGCTCGACTGGGACGTCGAGCAGACGATCACGCACATGATCGGCGCGACCGCGAAGTACACCCTGTACCTGGCCAGCCGGTGCGAGCATTTCATCGGCCTGTCCGTGACGCGCTGGCCGGGCGCGACCAACGAAGAGGTCATCGACGCCGTCGTGCCGGTGGCGACGGGACTCGCGGCCGTCGCCGCGGTCACGCCGGCCAGCGTGCGGGCGTACCACGTCACCGGCCCCTCGAGCGCGGCCGGCTACGTCGGCCGCGCCTGCGTCGAACTCCTGGTGCATACCGACGACGCCCTCAGCGGCCTTGGCGTGGCCTTCGCGCCGCCCGCGGACCTGTGCCGGCGCGTGCTGGCGCAGCAGTTCCCGGATGCCGCCGGGCCGGGCAATGCCTGGCACCGCCTGCTCGCGGCTAATGGCAGGCCGATCCGCTGAGCCGCCCGGACCGCGCGTTAACGGCGCCGCGGCGGGTTCCCGGCCAGCAGGAATTTGTGGTCATTGGCACGTCGACCACATTCTGCTGTCGTGGTTGCCACAATGATGGACGCCAACCCCGGCTGACCTCGTGGTTCTCATAGCGCGTGGGTTGTGGCGATCACGTCGTCCTGGGTGTTGTGATGAATGGGCAAACGATCCGCGACGGTGCGGCGGGTGGCACTACAGCATGGCGTCGTGCTTCGTGGTCCTGTTCGCATGGGCTTGACCGCGAGTCCCGCGGGGCGACGAAGGCGGATCAAGGCAAGCCGGTAGACTTGTCTGAGCAAGTGGCTAGCCTTATCGTGTGAAGCGTCGCGAGTTACTCACCCAGATGGCGAAGGTCGCCAGAAGTCACGGCGTCGACTTCGACAAGGACCATCCCGTGCACGGCGGCAGGCATGACAAGTACTTCGTCCGGGGACGCCCCGTTGAAGTTCCTCGCCACAGCGAGATCGCCGAGTTCACCGCGCGAGGGATCTTACGGACGTTCGAGCGGCTCTGCGCGGAAGCCGCCAAGGAGGATCGCTGATGACGGCCAGGAACTTCAAGGCGATGGCGCATCGCAGCGACGGCTGGTGGGCGCTGGAAGTCACCGGCGACGATCTCCCCTATCCCGCCTATACCCAGGCCCGGCGCCTGGATCAGGCGGAAGGGATGGTGCGGGACCTGCTGGCACTGCACTTCGCGACACGCCAGGACGCGGTCGGGCAGATTGAGATTGTGCCCGTGCTGGACGCCACGCTGGCGGAAGAAGTGAGCCAGACCCGCCACACCCGCGAGCAGGCCGAAAGGCTCCGGGCCGACGCCTCCGCCCAGACCCAGCGAACCGCTCAGCACTTGAAGGACCAGGGCCTGGCCCAGCGCGACATCAGCGCCTTGCTCGGCATCTCGCACCAAGCCGTAAGCCAGCTCCTCGCAAGCTGAACAAACGCGGGCAGCCCGGCCGCGCAGGCGCCTGCCCTAGAATCGCCCGCTGGGCGCTCGTCACAGGTCTGCGGTCCACCCGATGGTCAGACGCCGACCCTGGTCAGAAGCAGCGAGATTGTCCCTTTCTCGGTGGCACCTTCTTGTGTGGTCGACGTGCCAACGACCACATACGTCGCGCGCTGGGCCGGCGCTACGAGGCCGGGATCAGGGCAAACGGCGTGGTGGTGGGCTGCACCGTGCCACCACGCGGTTCGAGGGTGATCCCGAAGATGTCACCAGGGAGCACGCCGGAGATCAGCACCGGCCCACCGTGGCCGTTACGTGGGGCGAGCAGGCCCTGCGAACGGATCTTGTTGCCGTGGGTGCCGATCAGCCAGAGTTGGTAAACCTTGCCGGCCGTCAGCGCTGGCAGCCCGGACGTGGTCACTACGAGCTGGTGCTTGGAGGCCGACTTCACCACGGTCACCGTGCCACCGATCGGGCTGGCCTTGGTCACGAGGGTCGCGTCGGCGGCGGTCCGCACCGCGTTGATCGCCGCGAGCTGGGTCTGGGTCTCGATCAGGTTCCGCTTGGCCTGGCTGAGCTGCTGCTGGGTCGAGCCGAGCTGGCTCTGGGTCTGGCTGAGCTGGTTCTGGGTGTTGACCAGCACGACGCCGAGCGTGACGGCGGCGGCGAGGCCGAGCGCGGCCCCGGCCGCAGCCAGCCGTGGCAGCAGGGTGAGCCGTGGCACCGGCCGCGCGTGCCGGGCACGGTCGTCGATCGCGGGCAACTGGCGGGTCCGTGCCACATCCGCCATCACCGCCGTGCGCAACGCTGGCGGGGGCTGCCGTGCCACCGCGAAGCCGAGCCTGGTCGCGGTCTCCCGGAATCCGCGCACCTCTCCGGTGCAGCTGTCGCACCGGTTCAGGTGCCGCTCGAAGCGGGCCACCTCGGCGGCGGTGTCCAGCGCGTCCAGGGCGTAGACGCCGGTGAGGGTGTGCAGGTCGCTGCGCAGCAGTGCCATTACCAGCTCACCCCCAGACAGTCGCGCATCCGGATCAGCCCGTCCCTGATCCTGGTCTTGATGGTGCTCAGCGCGATGCCGAGCCGCTCACCGACCTGCCGGTAGCTGTAACCGCCGTAGTAGGCGAGGTCGATCGACTCCCGCTGGGCCTCGGTGAGCCCCTCCAGGCACTCCCGCACCCGCTCGGCGTCGAGGGTGGCCTCCACGGTGGCTGCCACGTCGTCGTGCGGCACAGCGATCTCGGCGGTCCGCTGCTCGCGGGCCGTGGCCGCGGCGGCCGACCGCACCCGGTCCACGGCGCGGCGGTGAGCGATGGTAAGCACCCAGGTGGCGGCGGTGCCCTTGGCCGCGTCGAAGCGTGTCGCCGTCCGCCACACTTCGAGCAGGACCTCCTGGCTGACCTCCTCGGACTGGGCGGGATCCCGGAGCACTCGCAGGATGAGGCCGTAGACGGGACCGGCGAGATTGTCGTAGACAGCCTCGAACGCGGCCTGGTCGCCGCGCGCTACGCGCGCGAGCAGGCCATCCAGGTACTGGTCGCCGCCTTCCGGGCGGGCTTCCGGCTCGGATGCACGCATCGCGCGTGGCCTCATGCCTTCCATTCGGCGCCCCGGCATGAACGGATGGCCCGTCCAGTCGCCGGGCTTACACCGACACCTTTCCGGCCGAAGGGTACCCGGTACGGATCAATCGATAACGGTTCGGTAACGACCCCGCTTTGGTGGCATCCGGATGGCCGCCTACCCCGAAGAAGCGACGAGACCGGGCCGTTCGAAGCCCGGTGCACAGTACGGCGTCGGCCGCCTCCGCACACCTGGAGGGGAGTTGTGCGGGGGTTGCCGCGCCTGGAGGGGAACAGTCTCATGTCGTCACAAATCCACCCGGATCAGTCCGCAGATGGCTCGGCAGAAGGCGTTCAGCACCCAGGGCCGTCCCGGCGATCCATCCTGCACGGTGCGGCGGGCCTCGCCGGTGCGGGCCTGGCCGCTACCGCGATCGGCACCCTCGTCGGCCCCGCTGCCGCCGCGACCGCGGCTGCCGCCCCGCGTGCGCACTCCGGCCAGCGCTGGAGCGCCCAGCCCGGCAGAGCCGGTCATCGTGCATGTCCGTGACCTGCGGTCCGGAGAAATGGACGTGTTCGCCGGGGAGTCCAAGACCCGGCTCCGCGACCCTGGCCTCGCCGCCAGGCTTGTCCGCTCGATCCACTGAGCCGCCCCAGGATCCCCACTGAGCCCCGTCAGGCGCGCCCCTCACTGCATCCGCTGACCTGAGACCAGGCCGCCCGCCGTTTCCGGTGGACGCCTTGGCGGATGCTGCCCAGGATCGGCGCACCGCCCGGTGGCTCACGATCCGATGAGTCCCTGCCCGACCCATTCGCACTGCCGCGCCACCGCCGCACCCGGCCAGGCGCCGTCCCACGACAAGCCTGTGAGGTAACTGATGTCTTCCCACCGCGAGGCTCCCGAAATTTCCATGGATCCGGTCGCTGACAGCACCGACCTCTATGCGTTCGTGAGCCCCGACCGGCCCAGACACCGTGACGCTGATCGCCAACTACATCCCGCTCCAGCCGCCCGCGGGCGGCCCGAACTTCTACCAGTTCGGCGACGACGTCCGCTACGAGATCCACATCGACAACGACGGCGACGGCGTAGCCGACATCACCTACCGGTTCAACTTCACCAGCCGGCTGCGGGACCCGGAGACGTTCCTCTACAACACCGGCCCGATCACGCGCGCTGAACAGCCCGAACTGGAACAGCCGCCAGTTCTACTCGGTCCGCAAGATCATGGACAACGGCGGCACCGGCACCGAGCTGGGCAAGAACCTCGCCTGCCCGCCGTGCAACATCGGCCCGCTGTCCACCCCGCACTACGCCACGCTCGCCGAGTCGGCGGTGCACGACCTCGGCCGTGGCATCAAGGTCTTCGCCGGCCAGCGGGCCGAGGGCTTCTACGTGGACCTCGGCTCGATCTTCGACCTGGGCGACCTGCGCCCGTTCGAGAACCTGCACGACCAGTACGGGATGCACGTCTTCAGCAGCCCGGCCGCGGGCGTGAACGCGACCAACAACTTCAACGTCCACTCGATCGCCATCCAGGTGCCCGATCAGGGAACTGGTGCAGCCAGGGCGCCAGCGGGGAGTCCGATCCCAAGTCGGTGATCGGGGTGTGGACCACGGCGAGCCGCCAGTCCGCGAGCGCGTTCGACGAGCAGACCGGCAAGACCGTCAACTCCGGGCCGTTCCGCCAGGTCTCCCGGCTGGCCAACCCGCTGATCAACGAAGTGATCATCGCGCTGGGCGACAAGGACCGCTGGAACACCCTGCCGCCCGCGAGCGACTCGCAGTTCGCGCACTACTACGCCAACCCCGGCCTGGCCGCCGCGCTGCCCTCGCTCTACCCGGGGGTGTTCCCCAACCTCGCCGCGCTGGTGCAGTCCGGCAAGGCGCGGGCCGACCTGGAAGCGATCCTGCTCACCGGGATCCCCAGCGGGATCATCTCCGGCTTCCAGAACAACACCGGCTCGGTCCTGTCCGACATGCTGCGGCTCAACACGGCGATCCCGCCGTCGAGCAACCCGAACATCCTCGGCGTGATCGGTGGTGACCTGGCCGGGTTCCCCAACGGCCGCCGCGTCTTCGACGACGTCGTCACGGTCGAGTTGCGGGCCGTGGCCGGCCTGACCTACCCCCTGGTGGACAGCAGCTACACGCCGGACGGGGCCGCCAGCGAGGTGACCGACGGGCTGACGCCGTCCAGCGTGAACGCGCCGTACCTGAACACCTTCCCCTTCCTCGGGGTGCCCTACAGCGGGTTCGACGTTCCCTCCTCCTGATCGCCTCCCGGCGGGGCAGGCGCCGGTCCCGGATCCTCCAGCCGGGGCCGGCGCCTGGCGCCCGCCGGAAACTAGCCAGCCCGCGAGGGAGGCCATGAAATGAGCCATAGCTACGGCCCCACCAACGCCGGAACCGTAATGCTGGACCTGGGCGCCGACACCGGCGCGCTGGTCCTGTACACACCGGCGGACCTGCTTGGTGCCGAGATCGAGATCAGCCCGCTCGCCCCGGGCGCGCCGCGGACGCACGCCGCGGTCCGGGCCCGGCCGGTTCCCGGCGGGACCAGGTACGCGGTCGTGTACGAGGGGCTGGCCGCCGGTGACTACACCCTCTGGCGGGACCACGACACCCGGGGCGGCCAGGTCACCATCGTCGGCGGCCAGGTCACCAGCCACCACTGGCCCGGCGATTAAGGGCGTGAATGTGGCAACGAGGCCCTTAGGGGGGCCTGAGTGTCACATTCACGCCCCAGCCCTAGCCCTTGAGCGCGCCGGAGACCAGTCCCCGTACGTAGAAGCGCTGCAGCGAGACGTAGACCACGATGCAGGGGATCATCGCGATCACCGCACCTGCCAGCAACAGTCCGTAGTTGACTGCCCCGTAGGTGCCGGTCTCCGCGTTGCTGAGCGCGACCGGCAGCGTGAACAGGCTGTCGTTGGTGAGGAAGCTCAGCGCACCGAGGAACTCGGTCCACGAGAACAGGAACGCGAACAGCGCGGTGGTGGCTATCCCCGGCATGACCAGCGGCCGGAACACCGCGACCAGCGACTTCATCACCGACGCCCCGTCCACCCGGGCCGCGTCCGCCAGTTCCTGGGGCACCTGCAGGAAGCTGTTGCGCATCACGAACGCGCCGAGCGGCAGGATGAACGTGGTGTTGAACAGCGCCAGGCCGATCAGGCTGTTCAGCAGGTCCAGGAAGTGCAGTTCCAGGAACAGCGGGGTGAGCACGGCCTGGAACGGGATCATGAAGGCGACCAGCACCACCCCGAAGGCGAACCCGGATCCGCGGAACCGGAACATGGCGAATCCGTAACCGGCCATCGTCGCCACCACGGCCGTGATCACCGCGGTCAGCACGCCCACGATCAGGCTGTTGATGACGTTGCGGAGGATGTCGTCCTGCCCGGACAGCAACGTGGTGTAGTTCGCGAAGGTCAGGTGCGTGAAGCTGGCCGAGGACGGCGGGTTGGTCACCGTCGACTCGGGCTGGAGCGAGCGGAAGACCTCCCACAGCAGCGGCAGGACGAAGACCGCGCTGATCGCCACGCCGCCCGCGATGTACCAGGCCAGACTCTGCCTTCCCCGCCCCCGCGCTTCGCGCCCGCCCCCGCGCTGCCTTCCCCGCCCCCGCGCTTCGCGCCCGCCCCCGCGCTGCCTTCCCCGCCCCCGCGCTTCGCGCCCGCCCCCGCTTTCGCTCTCGCGGCGCCGGCGTGCCGGGGTGCGCGCTGCTGCAGCCATCAGTCGGCATCTCCCTGCAGGAAGCGGAACTGGACGAAGGTGATCAGCCCGACCACGATGACGAGCACCACGGACATCGCGCTGGCCAGGCCCACGTTCATGTCCGCGAAGGCGGTGTCGTAGATCGCCATCACCACGGACACGGTGCTGGTCCCCGGCCCGCCGTCGGTCATGATGAAGAACTGGTTGAAGGCCAGGAACGAGTAGACCACCGAGACGATCAGGCTGAGCGCGATCGAGCGGCGCAGCAGCGGGATCGTGAGCGACCGCTCCGCGCTCCACCAGGAGGCCCCGTCCACCCTGGCCGACTCGTAGATCTCCTGCGGGATGGCTTGCATCCCGGCCATCAGCAGCATCATGGTGAATCCGGCGGCGAGCCAGATCACCAGAATGCTGATGGCGGTCAGCGCCAGCCCGGTGTGCACCAGCCAGGCGGTGGTGGCCTTGACGATGCCGAGCTTGGCCAGGACGAAGTTCACCGTCCCGGATTGGGGCTGGAGTTCGACCACGGCCATGAAGCTCAGCGTCACCAGGCCGACGATGTACGGCAGGAAGATCATCGTGCGGAACACGGTCGAGCCCGGCCGGTTCGACCGGACGAACACCGCCAGCGCGTACCCGAGCACGAAGATCGGGATCGTCACGATCGCCGTGTACTTCAGCGTGAACAGGATCGACTGGAGGTACACCGAGTTGTGCACCAGGGCCGTGTAGTTGGCCAGCCCGATGAAGTGGTACGGCCCGATCAGCGGCCAGTTCGTCAGCGAGATGTAGATGCCGAAGCCCAGCGGGAACAGGGCGAACACGGCCACGAAGGCAAGCGCCGGGCTGACCAGCAGCAGGCCGGTCCGGGTGGTCCGCCGTGCCGCGGCGCGCGGGCCGGGGTCCCGCTGTGCGGCGTGGTCCCGCCGGCGGAGCGTGCGCTCCGCCGGCGGGACCGTCATTTCGCCTCGCATGGACTCAGCTCTTCACGGTGTCCAGCGTGCTCTGAATGCCGGACTGGCCCTCGGATATGCCTCCGCTGAGGTTCCCGTTGTACACCGCGTCCTCGAACATCTTGAACCATGGGGATCCCGGCTCATTGAACACCGCATCGTAGGCCAGGGTGTACTCCACCGAGCCCTTCGCCAGTGCCTTCAGCGCCACCGCGTCGTAGGGGTTGGTGGTGGCGAACGAGGGGGTAAGCACGTCGCTGCGGATCGGCGTCATGCCCTCGGACGGGTACTTGTCCTGCTGCTGCGGCTCCAGCGCCCACTTGATGAACTCCCACGCGCCGGACGGGTTGGCCGCCCCCGCCGGGATGACGAAGTCGTCGCCGCCGTCGAAGGTGCTGTAGCTGTTGCCGGTCACGCCGGGCAGTGGCGCGTCGGCGAACTCCGCGTGCTGCGCCGGCGTGGTGAACGCGGCGGCGAACCCGTAGTCACCGGGCAGGATGCCGACCTTGCCGGACTCGAAGTCCTTGCCCCAGGTCAGGCCGTTCTGGGTCTGGTCGGCCACGGGCGTCTCGTGCTTGGCCCACATGATGTGGTAGTCCTGCAGCATCGTCTTGAGCGCGGCGTCGTTGGCCACGTTGGCCGTCTGGGTGCCGAGCGGCCCGTTGATCAGGTGCTGGCCCACCGCCCATAGCGAGGGCAGCATGGTGAAGCCCAGGCAGCCCTGGCAGTTGCCGGCGAAGGAGAAGCCGGAGATGCCGTGCCCGAGGGCGCTGATCTTCGCGGAGTCGGCGACGATCTGCGCGTAGTCGGTCGGCGGGGCATTCGGGTTGAGCCCGGCCTCCTTGAACAGTTTCTTGTTGTACCAGAGCACCGACAGGTCGGCCAGGTAGGGCAGGCCGTAGTACTGCCCGTCGAAGGTGGCGAGCTTGAGGTGGCCCGGGCTGAGCGAGGTCTTGTACGGCAGCGCGTTGACGTACGGGGTGAGGTTCATCAGCGCGTGCTCGTGGCTGAACGTCGGCACGTCAATGTCGTTCAGCCCGACCACGTCTGGCACCGAGCCGGCCCGGATGGCGGTCGCAAGCTGGCTGGTGTCGTCGTTGGGCGGCGTCAGGTGCAGCACCACCTTCAGGTTCTTATGGGACGCGTTGAACGCCGCCACCAGTGCCTTCGCCGGGCCATCGGTCGCCTGGCGGGCCCAGAAGTGGACCGTCCCCGTCGCGTTGACACCGAACGTCTTCGGCGAGGTCGAGGAACTGGACGAGCCTCCGCACGCTGCCAAAACCAGGGCAGCGGCGGTGATCATGCAAAATGTTAGCGTTCTCTTTTTAGAAGACCCTCGCATCTTGGCTACCTCCACTGTGTGGGGTTGGGCGCGGCCCGGCCGCGCGGCTAGTCGGCCTGCTCAGCGGGCTGGGCTGGCTGGGGATCTGGCTGGCTGGTGGCGGGGTGCGCCAGTGGCATCCAGACGCGCATGGGGCCGCCGTCGCGGTTGTCCCACTGGAAATAGGGGATGGCGGTGACGGTGGCCCGGTTGGTTGCCTGCTCGCCGGGGGCCCCGCCGTACGGCAGCTCCGCCCCGGTCACCGGCGGGAGGGCCGCCGCGCTGGCCTCGACAAGGACCGTGGCGCCCACGCCGGGCACCGTGGCCCCCCGGTCGCGCAGTTCGCCCGGCTGCAGCGCGAGGTCCTCAAGGTCCAGCGCCGGCGGCCTGGTCGGCCTGCTCGGCGCAGTACACCAGCGGGCCGCGCTCGATGGCCGCCGTCCCGCGCAGCGCGTCGATGCGCCTGCCGGGGTAGGTTATCCGGGGCGTTGCGGCGAAGTCGCAGGTGAGCACGTCCCCGGCCTGCCACCGGCGCCGGAGGACCAGGTAGCCGTCCTGGGCGGCGACCGGCATGGGCGCATCGTTCAGCAGAAATTCAGGGTTCGAACTCCAGCCGGGAACCCGGACCGCCAGGCCGCATTCGACCGGCGGGGCACTGGTGACCCGCAGGGTGACCGTGCCGGACCAGGGGTACTCCGTGGCCACGTCCAAGGCGAGGATGCCTCCAGCAAGGCTGGTGCTGACCTGCGCCCCGGTGTAGTGATGCAGCTGCAGGATATCCGCGGCCACCGTCGCGATGTAATGCTCCAGCGATGCGACGGTCCGCATGATGTTCGGCGGGCAGCAGGCGCAGGAGTACCAGCGGCGGCGCCGGGCCGGCTCGTCGCCCTCGAAGTGGTCTTCGCGCCGCTGCAGCGGGTTGACGTAGAAGAACCGGTCGCCCTCGGTGGCGATGGCGGCCGCGAAGCCGTTGTAGAGCACCCGCTCCATGAGGTCGGCGTACTTGCTGTCGCCGGTGGCCAGCAGCAGCCGCCAGCTCCACTGGAAGCTGGCGATCGACGCGCAGGTCTCGTTGTAGGCCCGGTCAGGGGGCAGCTCGAACCGGTCGCCGAAGCTCTCGCCGGAGTGCCGCGAGCCGACGCTGCCGGTCAGGCAGATCTTCGCGGAGACCATGTCGTCCCAGCGCACCGCGGATCCCGCGAGGAGTTCCACGTCACCGGTCTCGGTCGCGAGGTCGACGACCCCGGCCTCCAGGTACAGCGCGCGCACCGCATGCCCGGACAGCTGGTTCGCCTCGCGCACCGGCAAGTGATCCTGCAGGTACCGGCTGCCGAAGCCGGAGTCGCCGATCAGGCCGTGGCCGCGCTGCTCGCAGAACTGGTCGGCCAGCCGCAGGTACCCGTCGTGGCCGGTCTCCCGGTACAGCTCGATCAGGGCGGTCTCCACTATGGGGTGGCCGTCGAGGCCGTCGTGGGTGCCGAGGAACTCCTTGGCCAGGTGGTCGGCGAACCGCCGGGCCACCTCGAACAGGGCCGCGCTCCCCCCGCCGCCGTCGCCGCGGAGGCTGCGCTGGGCCGCGACACCCGCCTGGATGAGGTGGCCCGCGCAGTACAGCTCGTGGCTGTAGGCGAGGTTCGCGTAGCGGGGCCTGCCGGTGACCTGGACGTAGGAGTTCAGGTAACCGTCCGGCAGCTGCGCGGCCTCGAGCAGTTCGGTCGCCTGCGCGGCGAACCGGGTCAGCGGCTCGGACGGCACCCGGGCGACCTCCCAGGCGATCGCCTCCAGCGTCTTGTACAGGTCGGAGTCCATGAACTGCGGGCCCTGGTAGTTGCCGCTCCCGGTGCCGATGGCCAGGCGCAGGTTGGCGAGGTTGCCCGCGGTTTCGAGCTGGCGCAGGGCCAGTGGCAGGCTGGCCGAGCGGTTTCGCTCCTGCCACTGGTGCAGCAGCCCGCTGGTGATCGTGACGCTGTCACGGCCGAGAGGGCGGAGCGCCACCGAGGCGGCTGGCGATGGGATGGCCGGCCCGAAGCCCAGCTGGGCCTGGGCGCTCTCGTCACTCAAAGCTGTTCCCTGTACGCCAGTCGCATCCGGGCCGGTCCCTTCAGGTGCACTCTGTGCATCTTGCGCCTCATATGCCTCATATGTCCCACGAGTTCCCGTGAACAGGCAGGCTCTGGCCGTGGTGTGCGCCCGGTAAGCGTGGGCCGGGCGGCGGGTGGCCGGGGGCCGGGCCGCGTGCTCTGGGTTCGTCGTGGCTGTGCTCCGGCGGCCCCGGGGCAGGTTGGCCGGTGTGCGGTGGTGCGGATAGTGCTTCGGTGCCGCCGTTCTGGGTGCTGCGGGTGGTGCTTCTGTGCCGCCGTTCTGGGTGCTGCGGGTGGTGCTTCTGTGCCGCCGTTCTGGGTGCTGCGGGTGGTGCTTCTGTGCCGCTGTTCGTGCTGCTGAGCCGTGCTTATGATGCTTCTTGGCGGTGCCGTCGAGCCTGGTGGTGCCGTGAAGCGGTGCCTGCCGGCGATCCCTTGCCAGTGGTCCCCTGCCGGCGCTGCCTGGCGAGCGGCGCGGGCGGGGAGCCGCGGGCTCCGCGGGGCCCAAACTGACTAAGGAATAGGTTTTCCTTCGTAAGGTACGATGCTCGGGACACGGCGTCAAGACCGGTCATAACCCATCTTTTCGGTGTGCCGCCGGGTGCCTGGCGAGAGAGCGACGGAGCAAAGGTTTGTCACCGCAGGACCCTAGTTTGCGGCGGGTCACCATCCGTGACGTGGCCGCCATGGCGGGCGTCTCGATCGGCACCGCTTCCAAGGCCCTGAACGGCCAGGGCAAGCTCCGCGCGGAAACCAGGGACAGGGTCGCCGCTGCCGCGCGGGAACTCGGCTTCGCGCCCAACATGCTCGCCCGCGGGCTGCTGGCCGGGCGCACCTACACGGTCGGCGTGATCACCACGGACAGCTTCGGGCGGTTCAGTATCCCGGTCATGCTCGGCGCCGAGGACGCACTGGGCGTCGGCCAGATCTCCGTGTTCATGTGCGACACGCGCGACGACCCGGACCGGGAGCGCCGCTACCTCGACATGCTGCTCAGCCGCCAGGTGGACGGCCTGATCGTGGCCGGGCGCCGGATCGAGCCGCGGCCGAGCGTCGGCGTGGGTCTGGGTGTCCCCGTGGTCTACGCGATGACGCAGTCCCTGGACACCGACGAGCCCGCGATCCTGCCCGACGACATCGGCGGCGGGCGGATGGCGGCCGAGCACCTGCTGGCCATGGGCCGCCGCAGGTTCGGGCACATCACCGGCCCCGAGCGGTTCCTGTGCGCCCGCAAGCGCGCCCGCGGTTTCTGTGACACGGTCGCCGCGGCGGGAGCGGACTTCACCGCCAGCGACGTGCTCTACGGCGAGTGGAGCGAGGCCTGGGGACGGCAGGCCGCCGGCCTGCTGTTGCGCTCGGCGGGCGAGGTGGACGCGATCTTCTGCGGCAGCGACCAGATCGCGCGCGGCGTGTCGGACACGCTGCGCCTGGCCGGGTGCCGCGTGCCGGACGACATCGCGGTGGTCGGATACGACAACTGGAATCCCATGGTGCTCGGCGTGGACCCGCCGCTCACCAGCGTGGACATGTGCCTGGAGAACGTCGGCCGGGTCGCGGCGGAGCACCTGCTGTCGGCGCTGAACGGGGAGCCGACGCACGGCGTCCACACCGTCCCGTGCGAACTCGTGGTGCGCGGCTCCACCGTCCCGGGAACCGTGCCGGCCTAGCCGCGGCTGTTAGCGGGGCGCCCGAAGTCGATGCTGGTCAGCGCCCGCCGGTCCGCCTCGGCGACCTCACGGCTCACGCTCTCCCACAGCCGCGAATCCTCCTCGGCCAGTTCCAGCGAGCCACGCCGGCGCGCACGGCTGACACCCTGGTAGACCTGCTGCCAGATCAGCGGGTTCCGCACCAGGACCCGGACGTCTATCTCGGCCCGGTTGCCATCCTCGTCGAGGAGCACGAGACTGCTGGCCACCCGGGGGTTGGCCGACAGGCCGGCCAGCCGGCCGGTGTGCACCCGCTGCCTGCGGCCCGGCCGGGACACGGCCAGCCAGTCGCCGCCGAGTGTCACCCGCGGCGGGCGCGCGGTCAGGTCGGCGGCCAGCCCCGCGGCCAGCGCCAGGACCGATCCCGCGGCGATCAGCGCCGGGACCGGCTGGACCCGGAACCGGGTCACGGCGAGCAGGAGCAGTACGACCCCGGCGGCCGCGGCGGCGCCGAAGGCATGTGCCATCCGGCAGGCCCGCTGCCTGTCCCTGTCGATGATCGGGCCGGTCGGCAGATGGGCGGTGGTCATGGCCGGATCACTCCTTCCGGGCGCCGGGGGGTGTCGTGCTCCCAGGCGCGGGCGGCCAGTTCGACGGGGCAGGCCCGTTCCGGGCACGCGGCGAGATCGCACAGGCGGCAGATCTGGTCGGCGCGGGCCCGGTCCGAGGTTATCCCCGCGAGCACCTTCTCCAGTGTGGCGGTGAACGTCTTCCGCTCGCCAGGGGTGAGCCCGCCGAGGGCGTCACTGAGGGCCTGCTCCCGGCTGGCGAGCACCCGGGCGGCGGCCTCGGTGCCCTTGGGGGTGAGGACTACCGCGACCGAGCGCTGGTCGTGCCCGGGACGGCGCTGCGCATAGCCTTCGGCGGCAAGCTGATCGACGACCCGGACGGTGGCCGACTGGGTGCGGCCGAGCGGCACCCGCAACTGCTCGATGCCCATGCCGGGCTCCTGTGCCAGCACCGCCAGCGCGGCGCCCATCGCCCCGGCATGACCGGTGGTCGTCTCCACGGCCGAGGTGATGGTGTCGGACAGCGCCACGGCCAGCGCACCAAGCAGGTTTTCCAGGCGTTGGCTCATCCTCCAATGATGCATCACTCATGCATTAGTTGCAACTCGGTTCTGCTCCCGCCGGCGGGCCAGCCGCCGCCGGCCGGACTGCTGCGCGACGGCGTGCACCGCGCGGCACGCGCGGCCTCGCCGTCGGGCTCACCACGGTGATCATTACTCGCGGCCGCTAAGGCTGCGGATCTTCAGGCTGGAGAACTTGGACCGCCAGGTATCAGGAACCACTGGCCACAGGCCACGGGATTCACTCCCGTCCCGTTCGGCGGATATTCTGAATGACATGGACAGCCGGGCGAGTGACAAAATCCCCGGCGCCAGGGTGCGCTTCAACCGACCCGTGCCAGCCGAGTCCTCGCATGCCAGGCCACGGGAGTGGCTGGCGCTAGCCGACGGAGCTGTCCAGGAAGCCAAGACCGAGGGGCCCGCTCTTGTCCTCGTCGGACAGCCGTTGCCGTACCAGCCGGGCCGCGCCGAGCGGCGCAGCGGCGTGCCTGCCGAGGTCATAACCTCCGACCGCGTACCTAATTCCTGTACATGCTCGTGGGCGTATTCCCGGGGAAAGCTGACCTTGAAGCACTACAATGCGGCATGCCCGGTGCACCTAGAGGTCCTTGTTTGCTAGTGCCGGAATGCCCGCACATGCCATTCCTGGTGTGTGCCTGAACATGATCACGGGCCCATCTCGGCGGGTCTTTCGTGCCCCAGCACCCATTTATTGCTGGCCGCACCATCGCCTGGCCGCACCTGTCGCGGCGGCCGGCAACGGGGCCGCCAAGGGGGATATGCCCCTTTCGTGACCGGGTTCGCCAGTAACGGGACCGCCCCAGTGCACCCATCGTGGTGCAGGTCATCTGGGGTCGAACGTGGCGTCTTTGGATGTGTCCGAGGCGGTCAACACCAGCGCCCAGACCTGTACGTACGCTGCGCAGAGCGGGTCGGACGGCTGATCACCGAACGCGGCAGGCAAGATCAGCGCAAGCAGAGTGCCCAAGCCTCCAGTGGGGCGCGGCCACAAGTGCTCGGAACGCGGGACTGTTCAGGGAGTTTCGGCCGGAAGTGTCCGTGCGCTGAAGAGGTGGCGTCCTGTCTGGCCATGCCACGCCGCTGGTGGTCCCGGCGGATCAGGCGTAACTTCTTCATCAGGACGATCGCTCGGCGTGCCGACAGGTACGCGAGATTGCGAGTCCCGCTGCCCTGGACCTCGGTGGCATCCTGTGCCCGTACGTCTGCCGAGGTGGCGCATGAAAGCACCTATCGCAAGCGGAGCCGGCTTTCCGCCGGCCCGGGCCGGGCGGTCCTTGGGCGCAACAACGCCGGGCGACGCCGAGGTCAGGGCGGCCGCTGGCGTGCTATCGGCGGAGCTGCGTCCGTCGGAGTACGGGCAAGGAACCGATTACATCGTTTCGTTCTGCCGTCCCCCCAGGATTCCGGCAATAGCGCGAAACGCGCCGAGGTCTGAGCGATAAAGCGGGATGCCCGATCCCACCCGTCGGCCTTTCACCGAGGAGCAGCTGAGCGAGCGCTGCACGCCGGCCGGGATTGACAAGGATTCGGAGCCAGTGGCGCCGCGCCCGCCGGTGGCGGATGCGCTTTACGATGCCCGGCGCGGTGTCTATTACACGAAACCGGTTCTGCGCGGCTGGCTGCATCTGATCTGGTTCGGGGCGTCGCTGGTGCTCGGTACGCTGCTGCTGGTCCGTGCGCACGGGTCCGCGCGGATCACGGCCATCGCCATCTACGCGGCCAGTGTGAGCGCATTGTTCGGGATCAGCGCGCTATATCACCGCGGCAATTGGACTGATTCGTGGCGCCAGCGGCTGCAGCGCCTGGACCACGTGATGATCTTCTTCCTTATTGCCGGCACCGCAACGCCCGCGTTTCTGCTCGCTATGCCCGGCGCTTTCGGGCTGACCTGCCTGATCGTGATGTGGTCACTGACGGTGACCGCGGCCGCGATCCGCATGGCGCGGATGCGCGCGCCGGAGGTTGTGGTCGGCGCGATGTTCCTGGGGCTGGGATGGGTGGCTGGCCTTGCGCTGCCGGGGGTGTGGATCCACGCCGGTGCCGCGCCCGGAGCGCTGATGCTGGCGGGCGGCGTGCTCTATACGGCCGGGGCGATTTCCTACCATCGCCGCCGCCCCGACCCGTACCCGTCGGTGTTCGGCTACCACGAGGTCTTTCACGCCTATGTCTGCGCAGCCGCCACGTGCCAATTTATTGCGATAGCACTGTTCATCAGCTGAGCCAGCTACCGGCAGCGTCCAGCGGCGGGGCGCACGGTGCATATGCACCTCCTCCGTTCGGGGCATTCGGGGCCGGCGTTGCCGTCGTGGTGGCTGTGGCTTAGCCTTGGTATGACAGGGAGATTCGCGTCACCTGCGCACTCGTGCACGGTGGCGAACCTGACTGCCCTGGACCTCGGCGGTTCTGTGTGGCCTTCTGTGAGCCGAGGCGAGCATGGCAGCAATTTCTTCACCGCCAGCACCTCCACTGGATTTCGTGCGGGTTCTGCCCACCCTGGCGGATCGGGCGTTTGCGCGGGGTCTGGCCGGGCTGGATGACGAGGAGCTGCTGGGCATGGTCCGGTCGCTGGCGGGCGGCAGTGGATCGCGCGCTGCGGCATGTGAGCTGCTGGTGAGCCGTCACCGCAACCTGGTGTGCTCGTGCGTGCGGCGGTACCGGGGCGGGTCTGAGCCGGCCGAGGACCTGATGCAGGTGGGGTATCTCGGCCTGATGAAGGCGATCAGCCGCTTCGATCCGGCGGTCGGCACCAACCTGGCTGCCTACGCACAGGCATGCATCAGCGGCGAGATCAAGCGGCACTTCCGGGACAAGTGCTGGCCGGTCCACGTCAAGCGCTCCGTGCAAGATCTGGTCTTGAAGGTCCGCAAAGCAACCAGCCAGCTGACCCAGGACCTGGGCCGGGCGCCAACCCAGTCCGAGATAGCCAGGTACCTGGGGGTCAGTTGTGACGAGCTGCGGGACGCACAACGAGCAGAACTAGCCTCCCGGCCATCTTCGCTGGACATGCTGCTGGCTAGCGAAGTCGGCACGACCACCCTCGCGGACATCCTCGGCGAGGAGGACCGCGGCGTGGAGCACATGCTGGGCATGCGGGCCGTCGCTGCGCATTGGGGCGAGCTGCCCCCGCGGGAGCAGCGGATCCTGCTGATGCGCTTTCAGCAGGACATGACGCAGGCGCAGATCGGCCAGCAGCTCGGCATCTCCCAGATACACGTCTCCCGGCTGCTCGCCCACGCGCTCGGCTACCTCCGCAAGCGCCTGCTCAGCCAGCACATGCACGTGCCCGCAGCCAGCCGGGCCGCCAGTTGACCAGCGGACCGCGGCCTGACACCGGGACGGTGCGGCGCCGCCGGGTTCGGCTGGCGCGGGCAACCCCTGTTCCTGAGGCTTTCCGCCCTGCCGGTGCCATGGAGATGGGAGCTGAGCGACGTACCAGGGTGTCTCCGGGCAGACGGTGATTCTGGCCTGACCGGGGTGGTCTTCGACTAGCCCATGCTCGGTCTTGCCCGGCAGTTCGCGGCGGGGAAAACATTTCCCCGCCGATTCCCGGCAGCCTTTGGCCCGGCTGTGAGAACTGGCCGGCGGTCCCCTTGAGGCTGCCTTTGCCCCCTTCGGCCTGGTGCGCGTACTTCTTGCCGATACCCATCGGGAGCTGCCTTTCGTGGGTCATTCTGCAGCCGCGGGAGCACCGGCAGGGAGATCAGGCGCTGCGGCCGGGACGTCGGGGGCCGGCTGGCCAGCCAGCGGCTCTGCGGGCGCGGCGGCGGGCTGTCGCGGAAGGGCCCGGCGCCCGAACAGGCGCGGCCGGTCGCGACGGCCGTCGTCTTCGCTGGGACTAAGGCCGCCGGAAGGTGCGCCGTTGCCCGGAGGTGCGCCGTTGCCGGGAGAGGCGCCGTTGCCCAGGGTGCTCGCGGTGTAGGCGCGGGCGGTGTCGCGCTGGCCGATGAGGTCGTCGCGGTCCTTGCTGACCGCAGCGGTCTCCTGGCGGGACTCGGCGGTCTCCTGGCGGGACTCGGCGGTCTCACGCTGGGACTGCCTGAGCCCGCGCCGCGCCGCGCGGCCGCGGCGGGAGGTGCGCCGCATTCCGGCCAGCAGCAGCCACAGCCCGAACAAGGCCACCACCCCCACAACGATGCCGTACAGGAACACCGTGCCAGAGCCGGTCACGTGGTAGCCCGAGCACCGAGAACCCGTGGGCGAGCCCGTGCGTGCCGCCGTTGCCGAGAACCCCGGCCACGCCGACAACGACCGCGGCGACCAGGATGATGAGCCCGAGGATGATGATCATGATGCACTCCGAGGATTAAAGTCGCAGGCCAACAGGGAAAAGAGGTGGCATCCGCCGGCCGGAAGCCCAGGTCGGCGGTCGGCGGGCTTACCAAGGCTGCGCCGTGAGCCGGCGCAGCCCCGGCGGCTCTCAGCGGTGCGCGAACCGTCCGCTGGACCGGTCGGTGACCAGGTGGTAGGCGAGCAGCAGGACGGCCGCACCGGCGATCGCGGTGATCCAGGTGGAGGCGTTGAAGAATCCCTGCAGGGCGTGGTGGTGCAGGTGGAAGAGCTTGGTGGCGGCCCAGCCGCCGAGCAGTGCCCCGGCGATGCCGATCAGGCAGGTGATGATGAGGCCCTGTTGTCTCTTGCCGGGGATCAGCATATTGGCCATCAGGCCTGCGCCCAGGCCGAGAACGATCCATGCGATGATGCCCATAACCGACTCCTTAGTCAGTGACTCAGGTGAGGTACGCGGTGGTCGGTCATGCGGGAGAGATCGCGGTGGGAGAAAATTCTCCCGGGGGTGCTCACCGTCCTTCGGCCGTAGCGTCTTGCCGGCGCCGGTCCGTGTACGAAATAAAAAAATCCGGGCCCTGCCGCTGCCCGCAAGTATTGGCGGGTGACGGCTGCCTGGGTCCGGAGCGTTACTTTTATACTACTCTTCCCTGGCCCTCGGGCATAGGAATTCCCCGGCCAATAACATGCTTTTTTCTAATTTGCCTCTCCGGACTTGGGGCAGTGCACAGGCTCCCGGGGGCAGGCAGGCAACCGGCAGGAGCAGACTTGTGCCCGTAGGTGGTGGCCAGCGCGGGACGCTGCCCCGATACCGATCCGGGAGGAAATTATGCGCAAATCGCTGGTCCTGGCAGGTGCGGCCGGGCTCGTCCTGCTGCCTGCCGCCGCATTCGCCAGTGGTTCGGTGACAAGCCCGGTGAGCGGCCAGGAACTCGCCTGGGACACCGCTGCGGTCTCCACCGCGACTACGTCCTGGGCGCCGGTCCCGGCGCTGAGCGGCCTGTCCGGGGGCTGCAACGTGGACGGGATAAGCGTCGCGGTGACCGTGAACGTGACAGGAAAGCCCGTCGAGTTGCAAGTGGCCGACGGCCCGAACATTCTCAATCCGTCCAGCGTTACCTTCCGCCCGCCGGCCGGGTCCGGCGTGGAGACCTTCTCGGCCAGCTTTGTCGGCGGCCAGGAGCTCAACAACACGCCGCTGACCACGCAGGTGCAGTGGCGGCTGGTCACCGCCGGCGGCTCGGCCACGCTCCGCGCCGGCAGCGTGGTGGTGCTCCCCGGCGACAGCCACTGCGGATAACAGGCCACCGCCTGGGGCGGCATACCTGAGGACGGCCGGCTGACGTGGCTATCGATCATAGGAACCGAGCTGGCCCCGTGCCGCGACAGGGAGTGCATGGGACCGCTGGCTGACCGCCCACTCCTCCTAGCCCGGCTCCTGGCCCGGCGGCCGGCGGCGCCGCGAGGCTCATCGTGAAGAGTAGAGAGAGGTTTGTCATGCACAGGGCAGCGAAGGCGCTCTGGTGCCAGGCTCTGCTGTGCCGGCGAGGGCGGCCGTGGCTCGCGCGCCGGGTCGCCGCGGTTGCCGTCCTGGTGGTCACTGGCTGGGCTGGGGCAGCGTGCAGCACGGGGATGTACGGCCCTGGGGCTCCCGGTCACGGGATACCTCCGGTCACGGTGCTGACGCGGGGTGCCGATAACGGCAACGGCGACATCTTCATCGCCCCGATGGGCGCCGGCGGCTACGCGAGCGGCCCGGAGATCCTCACCACACGGGCAAGGTGGTCTGGTTCCACGCCGCTGCCGGCCGGGGAGTTCGCCACCGACTTCCGGACCCAGACCTACCAGGGCAGGCCGGTGCTCACCTGGTTCCAGGGCAGCGGGGCTCGAGCGGAACCGACTACATCTACAACGACCGCTACCAGCGGATCGCCGAGGTGAGAGCCGGTAACGGCTACCTCACCGACTTTCACGAGTTCCTCATCACGCCCTGGAACACGGCGCTGATCCTCGCAGACACCTTCGGGACCGCGAACCTGACCTCGATCGGCGGCCCCGCCGACCAGAAGGTCTTCGACGGCATCGTCCAGGAGATCGACATCCGCACCGGCAAGGTGCTCTTCCAGTGGAACAGCGCGGACCACGTCCCCTACCGCGACAGCCACAAGCCGCTGCCCGCCTCCGCGGCCATGCCCTGGGACTGGTTCCACATCAACGCCGTTCACCTCGACACCGACGGGAACCTGCTGATCAACTCCCGCTACACCTGGACGACCTACAAGGTGAACCGGCACACCGGGAAGATCATCTGGGAGCTTGGCGGCAAGCAGAGCACGTTCAAGCTCACGGCCGCCCCCGGGCAGGCCCTCGACAGCGCGGGCGAGATCTTCGCCTTCCAGCACGACCCGGAGGCCATCGGGAACGGCGAGTACACGTTCTTCGACGATGAGTCCGACGGCCCCACCACGCTGCTGCCCCACAGCCGGGTCGTCACCGTGAAGCTGGACCTCGCGACCCGGGTGGCCACCCTGGTGAAGTCCGTCAGCCAGCCCGAGGGCCTGGTGGCCCCGGCCGAGGGGAACGCGCAGACCACCCGCAACGGGGACCTGTTCGTCGGCTGGGGCAAGCTGCCCTACATCTCCGAGTTCAGCCCATCCGGGCGGCTGCTGTTCAACGCGCAATTCCCCGCCGGTGTCAGCACCTACCGCGCCTACCGCCTGCCCTGGCACCCGGCCAGTTAGGCAGCCGGGCCGTGCGGCTTGGTTCAGTCGCCCGCCTCCGCCAGCGTGGCGTTCTCGGTTTCACCACGATCCAGGGCCGAGCCCACCGCGGTGCAGGCGCCGGCCGCGCCGCACGATACCCCGGTGAAGGAGGGGCCATCCGCCGGACCGGGGCTGGGCGTCGACTGGACGGTCCACGATGTGCCGTTCCACACCTCCGCCAGCGACAGTTCCGTTTCCGAGGCGTTGTAGTAATAGCCGGCCGCGGTGCAGGCGCCCGCCGAGGTGCAGGACACCCCGGCCAGTGACCCGGCGACCGATCCCGCGGGCAGCGGCGTGGCCTGGGCCGCCCACGCGGTCCCGTTCCACACCTCCGCCAGCGGCCCGGAACCGGAGCTGCTCTCCTGGAGACCGGTCGCCTCACAGGCGCCAGCGGCGGGGCACGATACTCCGCTGAGCACGGTAGCGACGGCGCCCGTGGGGGAGGGGACCGTCTGCAGCTTCCACGAAGAACCGTTCCAGATAGCGGCGAACGCGGTGTTCTCGTTGTAGGTGCCGACCGCCTCGCACAAGCTCGCCGAGGTGCAGGAGACGCCCGTCGCGGCGCTCAGTGAAGCACCCGCCGGGGCGGGGATGGCCTGCGTGCTCCAGGCGGTCCCGTTCCACGTCTCCGCCAACGGGCCGGTGCCGGTTTTGGTTACCTTCGTCCCGACCGCCTCGCAGAAGCTGGCCGACACGCACGACACCGCTGCGAGGCCCCCCGTACCCGGGGCGGACTGGTGCTGCCAGGCCGTGCCGTTCCACTTCTCCGCGAACGCGGCCGAGCCGTTCTCATTAGAGCCGGAGGCCTCGCAGAAGCTCGCCGAGACGCAGGACACGCCGGTGAGCGTGATGGTGGATCCCTTGGCCGGGTTGGGCGTGGCCTGGATCTTCCACGAGGTCCCGTTCCACACCTCGGCCAGGGTGACCTGGGCGGCCGAGGCGTTGTCATAGGAGCCGACCGCCTCACAGTCCGTGGCCGAGACGCACGACGCCGCGCTGAAGGAGTTGGACGTGGCCCCGAGGGGCTGTACCGGGGCCTGGAGCGTCCACGAGGTCCCGTTCCACCCGTCGATCAGCACGTTGGCAATGGCTGGCACGGTGGCCTCGCCGGCCGTCTCGCAGGCGGTGGCGGCGGCGCACGATATCCCGAGGAGGTCAGCGGTGGTAGTGCCTGCGGGCTCGGGTATCTGCTCGATTGCCCACGACGTCCCGTTCCAGCCCTCGCCCAGGGTGCCGGTGCCGGAACTCGTGGTGTAACCGTCCGCCGCGCAAAAGCTCGGAGAGACGCAGGACACGCCCTGCAGTTCGGTGGTGTTCGCGGCGGGGTCGGGCGGCAGCGCGCCGCTCCACGACGTGCCGTTCCACTCCTCGGCCAGCGCCACGAAATGCGAGGCGGTGCTCACGCCGGACCCAACGGCCTGGCAGAAGGTAGCCGACGCGCACGAGACTGCCTCCAGCTGAGGGGAGCTGATTCCGGCGGGGGCCGGAGTGGACTGCGCGCTCCAGGTGGCCCCGTTCCACACCTCGGCGAATGGGCCCAGGCTGTCGGCGCCCACCGCCTCGCAATCATCGGCCGCCGGGCACGACACCTCGCTCAGAGTGGCGTAGGTGGACGCCCCCGGGTCGGGGATGACCTGGATGCTCCAGCTTGTCCCGTTCCACCTCTCGGCCAGGATGGCCGGGTCGGTGGAGCTGTTGTAGTTACCGACCGCCTCGCAGTCATCCGCCGAGGCGCAGGAGATTCCGGTCAGTGAGATGGCCGCACCGCCTGCCGGGTCGGGGATCGACTGGACGGCCCAGGCCGTGCCATTCCACGCTTCCGCGAGCGCCGTCGTCCCCGAGCTGCCCGCCTGGGAGCCGACCGCCTCACAGGAGGCCGCCGCGGTACAGGACACCGCGTCCAGGCCCGAGATGTTAGCGCCCGCGGGGATCGGGGCGGCCTGCAGTGTCCAGGCCGTGCCGTTCCAGCCCTCGGCCAGCGGGGCGCTCACGCCGGAGGTGTTGCGGTAGCCGCCCACCGCCTCGCATGCACCGGCGGACGGGCACGACACCGCCCCGGCCGCTCCGTTCGGCACCGTGTGGTTAGCCGTCTTCTGGATCTTCCAGAGCTGGCTGGACGCGACCGCGGTGCCGGCGGGCATCGCGACCGTGATCAGTGCCAGAGCTGTTCCGGCGAGCAGCGCGGTGCCCCGCCTGCCGTGCCAGCCTGCCCCCGCGCGCGTCAGTATGCCCATCTCGTCCCCCCGGGAGGTGGCTGGCCCGGCTGCCGGGCCGCGCTGCTCCCTGGTCGAAATGTACCGAGATCAGCCGCTCAGCGGTAGGAGTCAGAGGTTCTGGTCGTAGGCCACGCGCACCAGGTGCAGTACCTCGTCGTCCACGTCGGCCACGCTGCGCAGCGTGATCTTGTGGGTGGCCTGCCCCGGCGCGCTGGCCGGCTGCAGGCGCCCGCTCGCCGGCGGGTCGGTGAACCGCAGCCCGAGATCCACCCGGTCGCGTGCCGCCGCCGCGACCGCCGCGAACTGCCGGCCGCGGACGAACGGCGTGTACCCGCCGCGGCCCGCCACGCTCACGTCCGCGCCGAGCCCGGTGATGGCGCTGGCGAGAGCGTCGTAGATCGGGCGCAGGGCCGCCTTGGCGCCGCGGTACTGGCTGTCGATGTACTCCTCGACGCTGGGCCGCACCCACCCGGCTGCCCGGGCGGCGGCATCGGCGATGGCCCACTGGCTGTTCTGCGGGACACCGTGCTCGGATCGCAGCCAGCGCCGCACCGCGTTCTGGTCCAGCGGGTCGATCCCGGAGGCCTCGACCAGGGCCAGCCATTGCTCCAGCGAGCGTCCGGTGCGGGCGGTCAGCGACCCGAGCACCGCGCCCATCATGTCATCGGGGGTCTTCGCCACGATCGCAGCCTACGCACCGGCGGCCACACGGCCCCGGCGGCCACACGGCCCCGGCGGCCGGCAGCCCGCGGCCCGGCAGTCGCGCGGCCCGGCGGTCACCGGCATGCACAACCCCGCGCTGGAGGATGCCCTGGTCCGGCGGCTCGCCGCAGGCCTCGGGTAGTGTCACGAACGTGATCCTGCACCCGCGCGGGAGGATTCGCACCGGCCGCCGGCCTGCGGGACACCAGGATCTTGCGCGCTCACCAGGGGGTTCCGGACCGCGCGGGCCGGCCGTGGATCAGCCGGCACCTGACAACCTGACGCGCGGCTTCCCCGCGGATGCGCGCTTCTCCAGGAGAGGGGAATGTCATGCCAACACGTGATTCCTACGCACAGGGCACGCCGAACTGGGTGGACCTGCAGACCACCGACCAGCCCGCCGCGAAAGCCTTCTACGCCGGGCTGTTCGGCTGGACCTACGACGACCAGCCGATGGACGGGGGAGCGGTCTACGCCATCGCCAAGCTCGGCGACGCGAGCATCGCCGCGATCGCGCCGCAGTCACCGGAACTGGCCGCTGCCGGGGCGCCCCCGATGTGGAACACCTACCTCGCCGTCGACTCGATCGACGCGGCGACCGCCAAGGTGGGCCCGGCCGGCGGCACCGTCGCCATGGAGCCCTTCGACGTGATGGATGCCGGGCGGATGTCCTTCGTCATGGACCCGAGCGGCGCTGCCGTGGCGCTGTGGCAGGCCGGCCAGCACATCGGTTCCGGGCTGGTGAACGAGCCAGGCACGGTGATCTGGAACGAGCTGATCACCGACGACCCCGCGGCCGTGTCGTTCTACGAGCAGGTCCTCGGGCTGACCGCCGCCACCGCGGACATGGGCGGCAGCAAGTACACCCTGCTCCAGGTCGGCGGCAAGGAGGTCGCCGGCACCACGCAGCCGCAGATGGAGGGCGTGCCGAACCACTGGCACGTGTACTTCGCGGTCGTGGACACGGACGCCACCGCGGCCAAGATCACCGAGCTGGGCGGGTCTGTCATGGTGGCACCATTCGACACCCCGATTGGCAAGATGGCCGTGGTCACCGACCCGCAGGGGGCCGTGTTCAGCCTCTTCCAGCCCCCGGCGTAGGCCGGCCGGGCTGCGCGGCAGGAAACCGGCCATGGAAATACCCAAGCCGACTGAGGCGGACAAGGACTTCTTCAGGTCCGTGCTGCCCGGCGACCCGTCGGTCGAGGTCAAGCCGATGTTCGGCAACCTCGGCGCCTTCGTACACGGGAACATGTTCGCCGGGCTGTTCGGCCCCGCCGTGGGCGTCCGGCTCGACGACGCGGGCCGCACGGAACTGGAGGGCATCGACGGGTCGGGCCCCTTCGGGCCGGCCGAGCGCCCGATGGGCGGCTATACCAGCCTGCCCGAAGCCTGGCGCGCCACGCCCGAGGTGGCGGCGCACTGGGTCGAGCGGGCGCTCACCCATGTCAGCGCGCTGCCGCCGAAGGTCAAGAAGCCCAAGGCACCGCGCAAATAGCACCCACCGGACAGGCGAGAGGGGCCGGGCCCACCTGGGCCCGGCCCCTCTCGTTCCCGGCGCCACGCGTCGTTCCCGGCAGCCACGCGGCCGGTCGGGCGCGCTGCCGGTCCAGGCGGCGCCTTGGTGGCTAGCGCCGGCACCCACAGGGCCGCCGGACCGGCGCCTACCCGGCGCTTGCCCCCGACGTGGCCGCGGCGGGAGCCGAGTTCGTCGACGGGGCCGCGGTCATCGACGGGCAGATGGTCTCGGCCAGGGCCTGGCCCGACCACCCGCTCTGGATGCGCGAGTTCATCGGGATCCTGCGCGCGAAGTCGCCTGCGTAAGGTCGTCGAGAAAGGCCAGCGTCGCGGCGGTGGTGGCCCGGCGCCACGCCAGCAGGGTCGCGTCGAAGCCGTGGGTGCCTGGGCGTTCCGTCTTGATCGCCTCCGCGATGGGTGCCAGCGCCTCCCGCTGGCGCTGCAGCAGCCCGCTCGGGTCGCCCCCGGCGCGGTCCAGCAGGGCCAGCTTGAGCAGCAGGTGCGAGCGGACCTCACGGATGTGCGCCACGGGCGTGTCCAGCCAGTGCCGCACCGCCGCACTCCCGGCCGGCGTCACCGAATAGATGGTCCGCTGCGGGCCCCGCCCGGATTCCACGGCCCCGGGCACCAGCAGCCCGGCCTCCTGCAGCCGCCCGATCGACCGGTAGATGACCGGCCGGGGGATGTGCCAGATCCGGCCCAGTTCGCCCTGTGGCGCGGTGAGCTGGGCGATGGCGAAGCCGTGCGTGGGCTGCTCGCTGACCACCGCGAGCACGGTCCACTCCGGCAGCGAGAACGTAGGCCACCCGCTCATGGTTGAGAGCCTAGAGGAGCGCGTACCGGGCATGCGGGCCTGTCGTGGCCGGTGCCGGAGGGATACCGTTCCTAGTCACCTGGCAGGAGGGGTCCTGTCTGGTGGGCGGCCCCGAACGGTCTTGGGTCGCCTGGTCGCCTGCGGTGGTCCGTCGGGGCCTTCGGGTCTTAGTGCCTGGTGGCTGCCGTGGGCCCGTCGGGGGGGCGGGTTTCCTGGTTTCGGTCCTGGTCTTTGGGTGGGTCCCGGGGCGTGCCTGGGTTGACTTAGCCCTTGGGGGCGCAGCCGCATCCGCTGGTGCGGGTAGGTTCCCTGACGCACGCCGGCGAGCCCGCAGGCCAAGTCCGCGTCTGCCGATCACCAGCGCTGCCGCGTGGTGGCCGGTGAGTTTGGGGTGGTGCTGTTGCAGGGAGGCGAGCCAGTGCTGCGTTCCCCAGCGGGAGGTGTAGGCCGGGTCCACCGCGATCACGGCCATGCCGGTGTTGCAGGCCATGTGGGTGAGCCGGTCACGGAACCGGGCGGTGGGGATACCAGCGATCTGGTGCCGGAACGCCCGGCCCCGGCGTCCGCGTGAGGGCCGGTTGCCGGTGCGTTCGCGTCCCTGGCGGCGGGCGTCGCCGAAGTCGAGGTTCTCGATCACCACAGCAGTGGCCCGGTGCTCGCGGGCGGTGGTGAGGATGGTGGTGATCGCGGCCCGCAGTCGCCCGTCCCGGGTGCCCGATGGCAGGCCCGCCAGTGGCAGGTCGATGGTGTAGGGGGTACCGGCCCGGTTACCATCGGGGCGCAGCACCGCCACCGCGAGGTGCCCGGCGTTCACGTCCACCGCGACGACGGTGCCCTGCCGGGCCTGCGCCAGCGTTAGGGGCTCGGCCGGTGGCGTCTTCCACGATGCGCTGAGGTACCAGCGTCCCCGTGCGGGGTCCAGGGCGATGTCATAGCGGACGGCCCCGGTCGCGGCCTGCGCGGCAACATCGCCGCCCCGGTAGGTGAACTCGGCCGGGCAAGACAGCCGGTAACGCCCGTGGGGCCGGTTGGCGAGAGGGGCCAGCGGGGCGGGGAGCTTGATCTCCAGCCAGTTCCGGTCCGGGTTCCAGCGGATCGTTTCGTTGCCCCAGGTCTTGTCCTTCTCCCCGTCGGCGGTGATGAACAGCCGGGACGCGGCCCATCGCATCCGCCACTGGGTTTCGGTGAGGCCGGCCTCGGCGAGGTGGTTCCGCATGTGCAGCAGGGCTTTCCCGCCCCGGCACACGCTGACGCGCCCGGTGCCCAGCTGCTGTTCGACGTCGGCCAGCCTGCTGCGGAACGCCTGGATGCGGATGGTCTTGGCATGCCGTTCGGCGGCGGCCGGGTAGCCGCGCACCCGCCCGGCCCGCGTCCCCGCCGTCACCGCCAGCCGAGCCTCGATCCGCTGGATGCGGGCCAGCAGGCAGCGGCGCTCGGCCAGCAGGTTGCGGTGCGCGAGCTGGTAGGCGTCCTCGCTCGTGCGGGTCAGCGCCCCGGCCCAGCGGGAGGACGACTTCGCGGTCAGCTCCTGCTTACGCACCTGCCGCGACCGCCCCGCTGCTGCGCATCGAGCCTGCCCTCCGCGCACCGCGCCGCCAGGTCCGCCGACGCCAGCGAACCCAGATACCCGCCCACCTCACCCAGCACCGCAGCGTCAACGCCGGACACCCGCAGCCGGGTCCGCACCCGCGTGCCCGCCGGCGGCGCCACCACGAACGGCTCAGCGATCTGCCGCAGCCCGCTCACACGCCACCGCCGCAGGCCCCGAGCCTCACAGCCTCAGGCCCAACGTCCTGCCGGGCACAGCCCACAGCCTGCACCCCCCGGCTCCGCGCCGACCGGCGCCCGCACAGCCCAGCACACAACCAAGCCAGCACCCCCACCATGCCGGCCACCAAATCGCCGGTGACTTCGCAGCTACCGAGCACCACCAGACGGCAGCTGTCCGCGGACAAGGCCGCCTCCACCAGCTCGGTGTTCACCCGCCCAAGCCGGCCCAGTGCCCGGCCACCACCACGGTCACCACCGGATCCGACAGCAGCCTGCGCACCTTCACCCGTAACCCGCCCACCCCAGACCCAACTCCGGCCTCCACCCGCACCACCGGCAGCCCCGCCTCCGCCGCCCAAGCGGACAGCCGCGCTAACCGCCCCTCCAAACCGGACCTCTGGCCGTACCAGGACACCCCCCGCGTACAGGCCAGCACCATCAGCCCTCCAGGCCGCCTCGGTCGCGGCCCGGGGGGACGCCAAGACCAGGCACCCGACCCTCCGCACCGCAACCGGCAACGTTCCCTCCCGGTACCACCGGCAGGCACTCCGTACATGGACGCCCCGCGCATCCGCCCACTCGGCCAGACTCACACGTCCAGCCTACTTTCTAGAACATACATACGCTAACCGACACACGCTCTGAGCGAAGCAGCTAGCAACCCCGTGACGGGTGAGCTGCAAGTGGGTAGTCTCTTTGTGACTACCTAGCCCCTCAGAAAGGCCGGTGATGTCCGCCGATCTGATCAGTGCAGAGTTCCGGTACCGGCCGCCCGTGGGGATGCTGGCGGACGGCACGGTGTACTACGCCCCGATCGGCGAGGTCATCGTCAGCGGCGCACTGGTCACCTGCCATCTGTGCGGGCGGTCGCTGCGGTCGGTCGCCGCACACCTGCGCGCGCACGGGTGGACCAAGCTGGCCTACTGCGAGGCGTTCGGCCTGGAGCGCGGCCAGCCGCTGGAAGGCGCCGACACCCGCAAGCTCCGCGCCACCGCGCTGACATCCCGGCTGGTCTTCGAGCCAGCGATGCGCCAGGGCAGCGCCGCGGGCCGGGACCGGGCCCGCGCCGGGGACCTGACCCGCGACGCGGCCCGGGCGGCCCGGGGCCGCCGCATGCCGGAGCAGCGCCGCCGCAAGGCGCTGGCCGCGCTGGCCACCGTCCCGGCCCCCGTGGTGGCCCGGGCGAACCGGGACCGCGCCAGCCGTCACCTGGCCGATGTCGCGGCGGCGGTGGCCAGCCGGTACGGGTACCCCGACCTGGGCAGCTACGTCCTGGCGCGGATCGGGCAGGGCGCCAGCCTGGCGGCGATCAGCCGGGAGGCCGGGCTCAACAAGGACTGGCTGTCGCGCCACCTGGCCTGCGTGGACCCGGCCGCGGCCGAGGCGGTGCGCCGCCGCCGCCCGCACCGCCTTGATGCCAGGTGGCAGCCCACCCTGACCCGGCTCGGCTTCCCGGATGTGCCCGGTTACCTGCGGGAACGCCATTTCGTCCAGCACTGGACCGTGAACGCCATCGCGGCGAAGGCCGGCCTGACGCACCACACCGTGGAGGCCGCGCTGCGCCGCCACGGCCTCGCCCGGACGGCACACGCGGCGAAGCGGCATCAGGCGCACCAGCGCGCCGCGCGGGTCGCCGCCCGCCTCGGCTTCGACAGCATGGCCGACTACGTCGCCAGCCGCCGGGCCGCCGGCTGGACCTGGCACGCGATGGCCGCCGAATGCGCCCAGCCGCCGTCGTGGCTGCGGCGCCAGGCGCAGGCCGCGTTCCCGTCCTGACCGCACAGATCATGCCGAACGCTCCCCGGGGCCGGCCCACGCCCGCGCGGTGACCCGCCATGCGTGGCGGGTCCCGCTGCGCGGGCGGCGGCGGCGATACCGTGAAGCCGGTAAGCACCGTCGAAGAGTCACGGAGTCCCATCATGCAGCTCAGTGCGCGGAACCAGATCCCAGCACGAGTGACCGGCATCAACACCGGCGAGGCCATCGCCAACGTGGAACTTGTGGCCAACGGGGTGCGCCTGGTCGCCTCCATCACCGTGGAAGCGGTCCGCCAGCTCGGCCTGGCCGAGGGCACCGAGGTCACCGCGGTGATCAAGGCCTCCGACGTCATCCTCGCCGTCGCCGACTAACCATCGCAGGCCGGGCCCGCCCGCCGAGCAGCTGCTAGTCTGTCTAGACAGTCTAGATTCTGGGCGGGAGCGCTATGCGGTGGCAGGTTCAGGACGCTAAGCAGCGTTTCAGCGAACTCATTCGTACCGCACACGCAGAGGGCCCACAGATAGTCACGCGGCACGGCGCGGAGATCGCCGTAGTGGTGGACATCGCTGACTACCGCCGTCTCAGGGGCGAGGTCGTCGAGTTCACCGACTACCTCCGATCGGGGCCTGCCTTTGACGACCTGGAGCTGGACCGGGTCACCGAATATCCGCGGAGCACCGACTGGGCCGACCGGCCATGACCTACCTGCTCGACACGAACGTGATCTCCGAAATCCGCAAACGCAGCCCGGACCCGCAGGTACTCGCCTGGTACAACTCGCTCGCCACCGCGGAAATCTTCATCAGCGCCCTCACGATCGGCGAGATCCGCCAAGGCATCGAGCGGCTGCGCCGCAAGGACCGGGAGCAGGCGGAGCTACTGGAGCGCTGGCTGGAGGGCCTGCAGCTCAGCTACGCCGATCACATCATCACCGTGGACGCGGCCGTTGCTGAGCAGTGGGGACGGCTGAACGCCCCGGATCCGCTGCCTGTCATCGATGGTTTGCTCGCCGCCACAGCCAGGGCACACGGGCTGACCCTGGTCACCAGGAACACCGCCGATCTCGCCCCGAGCGGGGTCGCCTTGGTCAATCCGTGGGACGGTCCTCGCGCCACTGGCGGTAGAGGGCGATGAAGTCGTCCTGCATCTGCGGGGTCAGGTCGTCGGCGGTGAGGGTGCCGGTGAGCTCGATGGTCTTGCGCATCTGAGCGAGGTACTCGGTGCAGTGCGGGCAGCCGGCCAGGTGCGACTCGTACCGGCGCCGGTCCGCCCGGGCGAGCGTGCCCTCCAGGTAGCCGGTGACCAGCTCGACCGCCTGCTGGCAGACCAGCTCCCGGCCCCGCAGGCGCAGCCGCATCATGACGGCCTCCCGAAGTCGGCCTCGATGGCCTGGCGCAGGCGGCTGCGGCCCCGGTGCAACAGCACCCGCTGGTTGCCCTCGCTGAGCTCCAGCACGCCGCACACCTCCTCGCTGGTCAGGCCCTCGATGTCGCGGAGGATCACGACCTGCCGCTGGCGGCCGGGCAGGTCCTCGACAGCCGTGCGGATGAAGTCCGCCAGCTTGCCGGCTTCGAGGCGGTCCTCGGCCTCCTCGATCCACCGCTCCGGCGGGGAAAGCCAGCTGCCGCCGGCGTCGAACCTCGACGCCGCCACGGCGGCCTCGGACTCGCCCACCGCGGTGGTGTCACCCACCGCGATGGTGCGCCGTTCCCGCACGCCCGTCGTCCTGGCCCGGTTCACCAGGATCCGGAACAGCCAGGTGCGGAACGAGGAGCGGCCCTGGAACCCGCCGATGCCGCGCAGTACCCCGATCCAGGTGTCCTGGACGACTTCCTCGGCCACGGCCACGTTGGGCACAAATGAACATGCCAGGCGCAGCATCGCGGCGTGATGGCGGCGCACCAGGGTGACGAACGCCCGCTCGTCACCGGCGCGCAGCGCCGCGAGCAGTTCGGAGTCGGTGCCGGAGTCCACTGCGGACAGCCTAGGCCTCCCGTCTGTGCAGTGCCCGGCGGGCGGGCGATCCGCCCGCCCGCCGGGTGTGCTGTGCCTGATCAGGAGGCGGCGATGCCCTCGCCGCCCACCGCGCCCGCCACGGTGACGCTGCCGACGCTGGTCAGCGCGCCGCCGGCGGCGACGCTGAACTCATCGACGATGCCGTTCCCGCCGGTCTGCACGTAGAGGAACTGGCCGCCAGGGCTGGCCGTGGCGTCCACGGTGCCCGGGTCGGTCGTGGTCTGGCCCAGCAGGGTGAGCTGGCCGCTGGCGCTGGAGGTGTACCCGCTGATGTTGCCGCTGCCGGCGTTGGAGGCGTACAGCGTCCCGCCGGCCGGCGCGACCCAGCAGGTCGCCGCCTGATTGCTGCCCACCGAGTCGATCAGCGTCACGGTCCCGTCGGCGCCGAGCGTGAACGTGGACAGCGCGTTGGTGCCGGCGTCGGCGATGACCAGGTGCCCCGCCTGGTCGAAGGCGACCGCGAACGGGACGGTGCTGCCCTCGGCGTTCACCACCGGGCTGGCCGACAGGCGCCCGCCTGGCGCCACGCCGAACACGTCGATGTCGTTGCCGTTGGCCTTGGTGGTCACGATGAGCTGGGTGCCGCCGGGTGAGAACGCGACCTGCCCCGGGGTGTTGGTGAACTGCGGGGTGGCCGCCTGGTTCAGGCCGAGCCGCCGGTGCGAGTCGCGCAGGAAGGCCAGGTGGCCGGCCGGGGACAGGCGGTAGCCCTGCACCGACCCGCCGCGCAGCGCGTTCAGCACGTACACCAGGTTCCCGCGGATCGCGACGCTGACCGGGAACTGCCCGCCCGAGCCGATGATCTGGCGCTGGTGCAGCCGGGTGCCGTGCGCCCCGAACACCGTGACGGTGTTGCTGCCCGCGTTGACCGCGATGACCAGGTGCTGCTGGGCGTCGTACCACAGCGAGCCCTGCGAGGCCAGGTGGTCGACGACCGACCCGGTGAGCTGCCCGCCCAGGCCGCCGGTGTCGTAGGTGCCGGCCAGGGTCAGCGTGCCCGAGGCCGACCGGGCATAGGAGACCACCTGGTTGCCGGCGGTGTTGTCGGTCTGCACGAACACGGCGCCGGCCTGGCCGGTGGGCTGGCGGTGCGCCGTGGCGGCGCCGGCGGCGGCCGGGGCGGCGAGCGCCACGGCGGCCGCAGTTGCCGCTGCCGCGGCGGCGAAAATCGTGCGTGCCGTTGCCCGGGCGTGGCCGGAGCGGCTGGGGACTGTCATGCGTTCTCCTCGCGGGATGGATGGCGTATCACCTTCAGTCCCGCGCGGAGCCCCGGGCGTTACACGAGTGCACTTCCCCGGTAAGGCCGCCCGGCCCGGACGCGGCCGCGTTAACAGCCGAGGGCGGGGCCTGGCGCGCAGTCAATAGTGCGTCCACAGCAGCAGGATCGTGGCGGCAGCCAGCAGTGCCGCCATGGCACCGTTGAGGATGCGCCGGGCGCGTGGCGTCCCGAGGAAGCGCTGGAGCGCGGCGCCGAACGCCAGCCAGGGCAGGCAGCTGGGGAAAGCGACCAGGGTAAACAGGATCGCGAAGACGGCAGCCTGCGCCAGGGCATCGCCGGCCCGCCGGTCCAGGAAGGTGGCGATGGCGGCAACGCCGACCAGCCACCCCTTGGGGTTGACCCACTGGAAGGCCGCCATCCCGAGGAATCCGGCGGGCGCGTTCGCGGCCGCTTCGGCATGCCCCGCGGTCGCGATCCGCCAGGCCATCCAGCAGAGCATCGCTGCCCCGCCCCACTTCAGGATCTCCAGGGCCAGTGGATGAGCCAGGAGGACGTTGCCCAGTCCCAGGGTGATGGCGAACAGCATCGCGCCCATCCCGGTCACCTGCCCCAGCAGGCTCGCGAGACCACGCCGGACGCCGGCCCGTGCACCGATCGCGGTCAGCAGCGCATTGCTGGGGCCGGGGGTTCCGGCGACGACCGCCGAGAACGTCACGAACGCGATCACCTGGGCCGGGTCATGCAGCACATCCACGCGGCGCTCCGTAGATTTGAGCCATGGCCCCCAGCCTGGGTGACGCGGTCGGCGCTGGTCTTGAACGATCGTGCGACCCAGGCGAGTGGGTGGCCGCCACCGGGCCGGTCAACGGGGTGGAACTGTTCCGTGCCCGGCTGCGCGGCCGGCCGTTCGGCCGCCACCGGCACGATGTCTACGCGATCGGCGTCACCGAGGAGGGAGTCCAGGCCTTCGAGTACCGGGGCACGGTGGAGCGCAGCATCCCGGGACAGGTTTTCGTGCTGCATCCCGACGAGTTGCACGACGGCAGGGCGGACGGGCCGGGCCTGTTCGGCTATCGGCAGATCTATGTCAACCCGGACCGGATCGCCGCCGCTCTGCCAGCCCTGGTGGGAAAGCCGGCGCCGCTGCCCTTCGCTTCCCCCGTGACCGACGACGCGGTCCTCGCGCGAGTGGTCCGTACCGCGTTCGCGCGAGCGCCCGAGCCGCTGGCGCTTGACGCTCTGGTGCTCCAGCTGGCGGAGGGCCTGCTACGGTCCAGCGCCGCCGGGCACACCAGCGCGCTGCGCTGCCGGGTCGACCTGCCGGCTGTCGAGCGCGGCCGCGATTACCTGCGGAGCCGGCTGGCGATGGTGCAGTCGAGCGAGATGGAGGTGGTCACCGGGCTGGACCGCTACCAGTTCGCACGCCAGTTCCGCGCCGTCTACGGCACCAGCCCGTACCGGTACTCGGTGATGCGGCGCCTCGCGGTCGCCCGGGGCTGGCTGCGTGACGCGCGGCCACTCGCGGAAACGGCGTTCGCGGCCGGCTTCGCCGACCAGGCCCACTTCACCCGGACGTTCAAAGCGGCGTTCGGCATGACGCCCGGCCGGTACGTGCAGCTCTGCCAAGCGCGGCTGGTCAGTCGTCCTTCTTCAGTACGGCCTCGGCCTCGATCTCGATCTGGATCTTTTCGCTGACCATCACGCCACCGGGAATCGGGGCGTTGAAGCTGACGCCGAAGTCGGTGCGGTTGATCTCGCCATGCGCCGAGAAGCCGGCCCTGGTGCCGCCGTAGGGGTCCGGGCCGAACCCGTTGACCTCGACGGTCAGCGAGATCGGGCGGGTCACGCCGCGGATGGTGAGGTCGCCGTCCATGACGAAGTCGCCGCCGTCGCTGCGGATCCCGGTGGAGGCGAACGTCATCTGCGGGTGCGTCGCCGCGTCGAAGAAGTTTGACGAGCGCAGATCGTTGTCGCGCATCTCGTTGCCGGTCTCGACCGACGACAGGTCGACGGTCGCGGTCGCCGAGGATTCCAGCGGGTTCGCCGCCGTGACGATCTGCGCCTGGAACTTGCCGAAGTGCCCGCGGACCTTGCTGACCATGAGGTGCCTGGCTACGAAGCCGATGGAGGAGTGGACGGGATCCAGCTCCCAGGTGCCTGCGACGTAACCCTCGAACTCGACAGCCGGTGCCGTCATCGTGTCTCCCGGATGCTTAAGCGGAACGGTGCTGGATGGTGACGCGGTTCCTATAAAGAACGGCGCGGACCTATCCTCGGCAGAGCGGCGTTTTGGGCACAAGACGGCACATATGAGTGCCTTAGTCACTCGGAGGTAACCATGACAGCTAGTGGCGATGTCATGAGCGGATGCCGGATCCGGGAGATCCTCGAACGCGTCGGTGACAAATGGTCGCTGCAGGTGATCTTCCACCTCGGTGACGGGCCGCACCGGTTCACCGCCCTGAAGCGCAGCATCGACGGGGTGAGCCAGCGGATGCTGACCGTGACGCTGCGCGGCCTGGAACGGGACGGCATCGTCACCCGGACCATGTACCCGGTGATACCGCCGCGGGTCGAGTACGCGCTCACCCCGCTGGGCGGCACCCTGCTGGACGCCGCTGGCATCATGGTGAGCTGGGCCAACGCGCACCTGGCCGAGGTGGATGCGGCCCGGGCCGCCTACGACGCTCGCGCCGGTGCGGGTCTGGGCACGGGCGGCGGCAGACCGGCACCCGGCTGAACGCCTCTGCCAGTCTGCCGCCGCCCGTGCTGCGCAACTGCGCCGTGGGGTGAAGAACAGCGGGAAGTGGGTCCGGGGCTGGCCGCCGTCCGGCCGGCGAAGTCATCCGGGGCTAGAGGGCCCGGCGGCCCCCCGCGAACGCCGCCGGGCCGGCGCGCCGGATGAGGAGAGATGCCGGCGTCGCCGGCGCCGGTCAGCCCCCGCCTGGCCGGTCCGGTGCGCGCCAGGCTCTCCGGGCATCGGTGCGCCAGAGAGCCAACCCTGAACCCCCCCAGCGGGAATGGCTCGCACTTGTACAGAGGAGGAGTGGGCCAGATAAATACATCGGGCGCGTCAGGCCGGGCCCAGGGCCAGGAAGGACCAGGCGGTGGCGGCCTGGACCGGGTCGTCCTCGCAGCCGTCGCGGGCGAGCCGCAGCGCCTGGGCGAGGCTGGCCCCGCCCCGCAGGTGCTTGTGCACCGCGGTCATCAGCGCGGCCGTGGCCCGGTCGTTGACGGGCACCACGCTGGCGACGATGCCGGCGGTGCCGAGCGGCGCGAGGCTGTGCGCCAGGCCGAGCAGTTCGTCGGCGCCCGCGGGGGCGAGTACCCCGGAGTCACAGCTGGAGAAGATGACCCGGTACGGGGCGCGGCGCAGCCGTTCCAGGTCGTAGCACCGTGAGCGGGCCGTCGTCGAGGTGCAACGAGGAGAACAGCGGGCTGTCGGCCCGGAAGCTGCCGTGCGCCGCGATGTGCGCGAGACCCGCCCCGTCGAGGGCGCCGAGCACCCGGCGCGCGGTGGCGGTGCCGGACCCGAGCACCATGGCGTCCGGGTACTCGGCTGCCAGCGCCGGTATCTCGCCGCCGGTGCCGAGGCCGGGCCCGCGGACGAACACCGGGGCCGCGCGATCCGGCGGCCGCACGGCCAGTGCCTGCAGCCAGGCCCGTGCCGACGGCGCGACGCTGACCACCCGGTCCCGCAGCGCAGGGCAGCAGCGCCCAGGGCACGGCGTGCAGCCGGCCGGGCGGGACCACGACCACCGGGCCGTCGCCGAGGTGCCTGGCCGCCGGGCCGAGCAGGATCGCCTCCAGCCGGCGGCCGCTGGCCTCCAGCGTGGCCAGGGCCGCCCCGGCCGGGCCCGCGCCCGCGGCCATAGGCGAGCCTGCGCAGGCCGAACCGGGCGTAGTCGACCTCGGGGCCGCGTCGTCCGCGCGGCCGCCGCGGAAGTGCCGGACCCGGCCCGCGCCGCAGACCAGGATGTGCAGGTCACCGTCCATCGCGACGATCTGCACCAGGGTCACCTCGCCGAGCGCGGCCCAGGAGTTCCCCGGCGCGAACCCCACCCGCCTCCCCGTCCCCCTGCGCTGCCCCGGCCGTCATGGCGGGAATGCAGCACCCGGGCCCGGACGGCGGCTTCCAGCCGCAGTTGCTCGCGCTGGAAGTGCCCGGCCGGGTCGCCCGGCGACCCGGGCCCGGTCCAGGCGGCTGGTCACGTCGCGGAGCGCGGTCAGGTCGGCCTGCAGCGCAGCGTCGTCGGCCGGGCGGGCGGGCGGAACCGCGTGAGCCGTGGCCCGCCACCGCTCGCTCCAGGTCAGCATCAGCCGGGCCCGGCCGGTCCCCAGCGCGGCCCGCTGCGCCAGCGCGGCGAGTTCGGCGCCGTGCGCGGTGGCCTGGGCCCGCAGCTCGGAGGCGCCGAGGGTGAGCTGGTGCTCGTCGAGGATGGCCAGGCCGCGCCGGCAGGCCCGCCAGCAGCCGCCGCCGGTCGCCGGCGGCATCGGCGCGCAGCGCCTCGGCGAGCCAGCCCTGCGGCGCGGGCCAGCGCGGTCACCCGGCGGTGCCGGACTGCGCGGCGGCGGCGAGCTGCCGGCATCCGCCTCCGCCGGGCGGCCCAGGGCGCCGGGCGAGCTGCCCGGCCAGCAGCCGCGCCTGTGCCGCGTCGCCGGAGCCGAGCAGCGTCCAGGTCGGCCGCGAGCTGCGTACCGCGTGGCGCAGCAGCCGGGCCGACGGCGGGCGGCCGCGCAGCGCGCCTGCAGCAGCAGCAGGCCTGCGTGAGTGTGCCACCAGGCCGGCCCTGCGCGGTGAACATGCGCTGCGCGGCCTCGGCCCGGGTGGCGGCCAGGCTCGGGCTCCCCGGCGGCCAGCGCGGCCCGGGCCGCGCCGAGCAGCAGCTCGGCCCGCTTCGTGGCCCACGGCCGGCGCGCCGGAGAGCCTGCTCCGGCGGCATCCGTCTTCGCGAGGGCGTCGGCGGGCAGCCCGGCGGCCAGCAGCACCGCGCACCGGTCGGTGACCAGGTCCGGCAGCGGCACGGCGAGCGGCCGATAGCGGCGGCCGGCCTCGTCCAGGCAGGCCAGCGCCGCGGGCAGGTCGCCGGAGCGGAACGCGACGAGCCCGCGATTGTGCCAGGTGTAGGCGACCTCGAGGTCCTGGCTGGTGGTGGCGAACAAGTGGTCGGCCCGGCCCAGGTCGTGCTCGGCCCGGTGCGCGGCAGCCGCTGGCGAGATGGACCAGCGCCCGCGTGGTCGGCGCCCGGGCCTCCCAGAGGTGTCGCCGGCCGGGCGCAGCACCCGGACCGCGCGGCCCAGGTCATCCAGTGCCTCCCGCGTGCCGGCCGAGCACCCACAGCGCGATGCCGCGGCGCACCAGGACGCGCGCCGCGGCCGGCGCCGGCGACCAGGGTGAGCGAGCGAGCCCAGCGCGGCCAGCCCGCGGCGGCTGTGGCCCTGGTAGATCAGCGTGACGCCCAGCGTGGCCAGGACATCGGCCTCCCGCTCGCGGACCCGGCGGCCCGCGCCAGGCGCACCGCCGTGCGGAGTTCCGCCGTGGCTGCGCCGATGCTCGCCGAACTCCCGGTGTAGCATGCCGATCGCCTGGTGCGCGACGGAGGCCTCGTAGGGGGCGGGGCCCGCGGCCAGGATCGCGTGCGCCCGGGCCAGGGCCTCACGGGGACGGTCGCTCGCCAGCCGTAGCAAGTCGAGGATCGCGCCGGGGGCGGTCCCCGCCGCCGGGTCCGCGGGGCGCCAGCCATACCACAGATGTTAAACCTGGCCATTCGCGTGGTCCACGCGACAATGGGGGGGCGAGGTGCCTAATAGTTTCAGCCAAGTCGGCTGGTCAGCAGCGCGAACAGCGTCGGGCACGGATGAACACAAAGGTTTGCAATGGAATCTTCGGAGACGGCGGGTGAGCACCCGCTTACAAAGCTGGAAATTCAGCTTGACCTAATTGGCGGCTGCATTCGGGAAAGGCATCTTCGGAAGACAGCTTTTCGGCGACGGCACCCTCGACTACCTCTACGTGCGCGGCGTGATCCTGGTCCGCGACGCGTACCTGGCCGAGGTGGCCCGGTCTGCTGGAGGCATGAGGACGAGCCCGACGAGCGTGGCCAGGAGTTCGCCCGGGTCGAGGGCCTGCTGCCGGGGGTGAGCCTCGTACTCGGTGGGCAACCGTGACATCCCCCGGCTCCTGGACGAGATCGACGCCAGGTCTCGGCGTGGGTGTTGCGACGCCGAACCACATCCTGTCGGTCACCCCGGTCTGGGCCTGCCCGGCGACCGAGCCCGAGGAGCGTGCCGTCCGGACGCGCCGCCCGACCCGGGTGAGTGCGACGGCGGCGGCAACGGCGTGTTCATCTACGTGACCGACACCGGGCTGCTGACGGACGCCGGCGCTGCCCACCCGTGGCTGGCCGGGGTCACCGGCACCGAGGATCCGCTGCACCACCAGGGCGGGGCGACGATCATCCCGGAGTACACGGGCCACGGCACGTTCGTCGCCGGCGTCGCCCGCTGCATGGCGCCGGCCGCGAAGGTGCGAGGTCACCAGGGACTTCGACAAGGCCGGCGCGCTCGTCCGAGCACCAATCGTCTCCGGCTCGGCACAGGCACTCGGCCTAGGCGCCGGACGTCATCAACCTGTCCGCGGGCGGGACCACCCGCAAGGACCTGCCGCTGCTGAGCTTCGAGGCATTCTGGGACACCTACCGCCACTACAAGGGCGTCGTACTGGTCGCCTCGGCCGGCAACAACTCCACCCGCAGGCCGTTCTGGCCCGCCGCCTTCCCGCAGGTGGTCGGGGTCGGTGCGATCGCGGCCAACGGGCGGGCCCGGGCCTACTTCAGCGACTACGGACCCTGGGTCGACGTGTACGCACCGGGTGAGGGCCTGGTCAACGCCTATGCGCACGGTAGGTACATCTACCGCGAACCGCCGCATACTGGCCACGTACCACCACTTCCACGGCATGGCGCGGTGGAGCGGGACGTCGTTCGCGGCGCCGCTGGTGGCCGGGCTGATCGCCGCCCGGATCTCGCGGACCGGCGAGAACGGCCGCCAGGCGGCCGGCGCGCTGCTGGCCCAGGCGCGTGCGCAGCAGCTGCCCGGGGTAGGGCCCGTGCTGTGGCCGTGCGACACGGCGACTGCGGCTGATCGGCTGGCGTGCTGCGGCTGCGGGCAGTCCGATGGACGCCGCCAGCGGCGAGTGCGAGGCCGCCTGCGGTGCCACGGGTGACCAGCGGCGTGGACGGCTGGGACGGAGGCGAAGCGTGGACGGATGACGTCGGCCAGCTGGTGCACGGCGCGGCCGGCGGTGACGAGGTTGCCTGGGAGCGGGCTGGTCGAACGGTTCAGCGGGCTGGTGTGGTCGGTGACCCGCGCCTTCCGGCTCGGCGACGCCGACGCGGCCGACGTGTTCCAGACCACCTGGCTGCGCCTGGCCGAGCACATCGGCCGGATCGAGCAGCCCGACCGGGTCGGTGCCTGGCTCGCGACCGCGGCCCGGCGCGAGTGCCTGCAGAGCCTGCGCTCGGCCGGCCGGACGGTGCCCGACCGACGACATCGACCGGCTCGACGTCCCGCCCGGTCGCGGACAACCCCACCGAGGAGGCGGTCCTGCGCGCGGAACAGGAGCGCGAGGACGCGGACCGGGCCGCGGCGCTGTGGCGCGCGGTCGGCCGGCTGTCCGGCCCGCTGCCGCGAGCTGCTCCGGGTCCTGATGGCCTCGCCGCCGCCCAGCTACGCCGAGGTCGCCGCGGCGCTCGGCCTGCCGCTCGGCAGCATCGGCCCGACCAGGGCCCGCTGCCTGCAGCGGCTTCGCGACGAACTGGTGGCAGGTATCAGGGACGGGCTGTCACCCTCTTCATGACTGACGCCATCAGCGCAGACGGAGACCCAGACATGCACCAGCCAGACGACGAGCTTGAAGACGACGAGCTCAGGCGGCTGGCGGCCGACCAGGACCCGGTACCGCCAGCCTGGTCCGGGCGGCGGTGGACGCCTTCGGCTGGCGGGACCTCGACGCCGCGCTCGCCGAACTGGTCTACGACTCGCTGCTCGACACCGAGGAAGCGTCGCTGGTGCGCGGCTCGCCCGGTCAGCGCCTGGTCTCCTTCGCGGTCGGCGGGATCACCATCGACTGCGAGGTGACCAGCGCCGGGGACGGGCGCACCGTGCTGGGCCAGATCGCCCCGCCGCAGCGTGCCACGGTGGAGATCCGCCATCCGCGGGACACGGTCACGGTCGAGGTGGACGAGCTGGGCCGGTTCCGGTCCGGCCCGCTGCCGCCGGGCCCGGCGAGCCTGCGGCTGCGGCCGGCGCCCGGTGGCACCGGCCCGGCGATCGTGACCGACTGGATCGCTCTGTAAGATCCGCACCCCAGGATCCGTCGCTGGCCGAGGCCGCGCAGCGGTGAGACTATCGGGAGCGCGGGCCATGGAGCCTGTGCGTAGTGACGGGGTGAGAGCGATGATCTGGAGGCTCGTCCGGTGGGCGATCGCGATCGCGGTGCTCGCGGTGATCGTGTTCCTGGCCTACCGGGGGTTCCAGGTCCCGCTCGGGCGCCGGTAGGGCAGCAGGACGCGTCGCGGCCCGGGAGGCCGCGAGCACGCCGGTGCACACCAGCACCGCGCCGGCGAGCTGCAGCATGGTGGGGCGCTCGGCCAGCACGATGGCGGCCAGCACGATCGAGGCGGCCGGCTGGAGGAGCAGCAGCAGCGACGACAGCGCGGCGGTCAGCCGGGGCAGCGACGAGGTGATCAGCAGCCACCCGGCGGTCTGGCTGGTCAGGGCCAGCACCAGCAGCCAGCCGAGCGAGTGCCAGCCGATGTGCAGCTGCGAAGCCGCCGAACAGCCAGGCCGAGCACTGCCGCGCCGGCCGCGGCGCCCGCCGTCACCTCGGTCGAGCGGGCCGGCCACGTGCGGCGTGGCGGCGGAGGTATGGCGCAGGATGAGCAGGAAGGCCGCGTAGGCGACCGAGGTTCCCAGGCCGTACTCGATCCCGCCGGCCGACCGGATGCCCGGGGCGTGGTCGGCCAGCCCGGACACCAGCACCACGCCGGCCAGCACCACCGGGAGCGCGAGGAAGAACCCGCGGCCGGGGCGCTCCCGGAACAGCGCCCACGCGGCGGCGACGACGAAGACCACCTGCAGGTTGCCGATGACGGTGGCGATGCCGGCCCCGAGGTCGGCGATCGCGTGGTTCCACAGCACCAGGTCGACGGCCAGGAACACGCCCGCGAGCACCGGCCCGAGCCGGGCCCGCCACGGCCGCGGCCCGCGCCTGCGCTGCTCCAGCGCGGCCAGCACCGCCAGCAACGGCAGCGCCAGCAGGCACCGGTAGAACGCGGCGGTGGCGGCGCCCGTGTCGGCCAGCTTGATCAGCACCGCCGAGGCCGAGATGCACGCCGCGCCGAGACTGGCCAGCAGGACGGGTGACGGGCCGCCCGCCGCCGCGCCGGGCCTGTTCCCGGCCCGGCGGGCCAGGCTTTTGCCGTTGCTGGTCATGACCGTCTTGGCATACGGTGCTGACATGGCCTCCACCCTGCCAGAGCAGTCTGTCAGCAGTCAAAAAGGTTTTGGTGCTGACCTGCTTGAGGCGCTCGCCGCCACGGTCGAGCTGGTCAACACCGGCCGGTCCGGCGACGGCGAGGGGCTCCGTGGGGTGGCCGACGTGGCCGCGTTCGGCCGCCGTTACGGCCTCGGCGGCCGCGCCCAGGCCGGGGACGTGGCGGCGCTGCGGGCCTACCGGGGCCGGCTGGACGCCGTCGTCACCGCGTGCGGGGCGGGCGACATCCCGGCCGCGGTGCGGATGATCAACACACTGCTCGCCGAGACCGGGGCCATCCCGCGGATCGTGTCGCACGACGGCCGTGGCCCGCACATCCACGTGTCCCGCCCGGCCGCGCCGATGGCCGACCGGATCACCGCGCACCTCGCCATGGGCCTGGCCGAACTGCTGGTCTCCGGGGAAAGCGGCCGGCTGCGCAGCTGCGCGTCACCGGCTTGCCGCGATGTCTTCCTGGACGAGTCCCGCAACCGGTCGCGGCGCTACTGCGACAGCCGGACCTGCGGCAACCGGCTGCACGTCGCCGCCTACCGGGCCCGCAAGGCCGCCGCGGGGTAGCGCCCGCCCCGGGTCACCGGCGGTCGCCGGCGAGCCACACCGACAGCTGGGCGGGCTCCAGCGCGGCCTGCACCGTGCCGGCCAGGTCCGCGCCGACCGTGTCCAGGTCGACGGCGTCCTGCAGCCGCGCGGCGAACGCCGCCACGGTCTGCTCGGCGTCGTAGCGGGCCCGGTTGAACCGCCGGTCCACCACGCGCTGGACCCGGCGGCGCAGCGGGGTGAACAGGGCGGCGGCGGCGAGCGTCGCGGCGGCCACGGCGACCGGCGTGTGCACGGCGAGCACGTGGGTGGCCAGCAGCACCAGCCCGGCGTAGACGCCGACAAGCAGGCCGGTCACCACCGCATAGGCCAGGGTGCGGCTGATGATCCGGTCGATCTCATACAAGCGGTAGCGCAGTATCGCCACGCCCATGCCAAGTGGGAACGCCACGCCGGTGGCATAGATGGCGACGGCATTCACCACGCTGGCCAGCCCCGAACCGCCGTCCGACTCGGCCACCGTCAGGACCACGATGCCGACGAGGCTGACCGCCGCCCCGGCGGTGAACCACTTGTACTGTTCCCGGACGTCGCCCTCCGCGTGCCGGAAGCTGGCCACCTGGCGGACGATCCAGGCCACCCAGAACGGTACGACCGCCAGCACCGGCAGGCCGGAGGCGAGGAACCGCACAGCGGCTCCTCCTGGCGGAGTGACGAGATGGCCGGTCACCACGGCCCTCAGGTCGCCCGCACCCGCGACCGCCCCCGCCGGGATGGCCTGCGAGACCAGCACCAGGGCAGCGACGGCCACGTAGGCCCACAGCGCGCGGCGCCACGGCCTGGACAGCCGGCCGTCCGGGAACAGCAGGACCGCTGCCATGCCGGTGAGCACCGCCACCGGCCAGAAGGCGTTCTCGCCGAGGAACACGGCCGGCCCGAATGGCAGTGAGCCGTGGGCGAAGCGGTAGTCGAGCAGTGAGTAGAGCCCGGCCGCCGTGGTGAACGCGGCCGAAATCCCGGTGCACATCAGCAGCCAGCCGATGGGATTGCGCGGCTGGCGCAGGGCGACGAGGAAACCCGTCGCGAGGAACGTCATGGCGAGCGCGAGCGTGCCTCCCCCGGCCGACACCGAGAGGTCCCCGGTGACGGCCATCAGCGCCACTCCCGCGGCGACGAGCAGCAGCGCCAGCCCGGCGAGCGCGCCTGCCATCCGCCTGGACGTCACCGCCCGCCGGCGCGCCCGGGGCACCGCGGTCACGGCTGTGTCTCCTGGATCCACAGCGAGACGTGCGCCGGTTCCAGGGCGGCGTGCACCACGCCGGTCAGGTCGGTCCTGACGGTGTCCAGGTCGACGGCGTCCTGCAGGCGCGCGGCGAACGCGGCCAGGGTACGGTCGGCGTCGTAGCGGGCCCGGTTGAACCGGCGGTCCACGAGGTGCTGGACCCGGCGGCGCACCGGGGTGAACAGCGCCGCCGCGGCGAGGGTGCCGGCGGCCACCGCCACCGGGGTCTGGAACGCCAGCACATGCGTGGCCAGCAGCACCAGCCCCGCGTAGACGCCGATCAGCAGCCCGGTGACGATCGCGTAGGCCAGGGTGCGGCTGATGATCCGGTCGATCTCGTACAGCCGGTACTTGAGGATCCCGATGCCGATGCCCACCGGCAGCGCGGCGATGCCGAACCAGGCGAACGGGCTGACCCATTGCAGGAACGTCGCGGAGCCGCCCCCGCCAGAGGTCGCGAGGACCACGCTGAAAACGCTGATGGCCGCACCGCTGGCCAGCCATTTCAGCTGCTGCCGCCGTTCACCGGACGAGCGCCGCCAGCTCAGCACCTGACGGACGATGAAGCTCACCGAGAGCACCAGCAACGCGACGGTCAGCGGGCTCTGGACAGCCTTGAACCAGCCGGCCGGGTTGTCGACGGCGGACAGCCCACCGGACGAATCGACCCGGACCGGGTGCCCGATCAGGGCATCAGCGGTCGCCGCGGCATCCGCGGCGAGCAGCGCCGCATAGATCACGCCATACGCCCGCAGGGCCCACCGCCAGAACCGCGAGGGCAGCCTGCCATCGGGGAAGAGCAGGACCACCACGAACAGCAGTTGGAGGCCGGGCCCCCATACCTGGTCAAGCAGCACGCCGACGATGCCGAGGGGCAGGTGGTCCCCGAGGCGGTAGCCGAGGTAGGCGTAGTCCCCGCCATCGGTGCTCAGGAAGAGGCAGACGGCGATCACGAGAAAGAGCCAGCCGATCGGGTTCCCCGGCTGGCGCCGGGCGACGAGCATCCCGACCGCCGCGCAGGGAACGCCGATCACCAGCGGCACCGCGCCGTTGAATACCTGGCCGGACAGGAAGGACAGCGGGATCATCGCCGCCAGGGACAGCACCGCCAGGCCGCCGAGCACCCGCAGCCAGGCCGCCGCGGACGGCACCCGGGACCCGCGCGGGGTGTGCTCCGCCGTCGCGGCGCGGGTCGCGGTCATGGGTTGCCGCCGAGCCAGATCGAGGCGTGGGCGGGCTCGAGTGCCTGGCCCACGACGGCGAGCAGGTCGGCGCGGACCGTGTCGAGGTCCACGGCATCCTGCAACCGCCCGGCGAAGACGGCGACGGTGCGGTCCGCGTCGTAGCGGGCCCGGTTGAACCGGCGGTCCACCAGATGCTGGACCCGGCGGCGGACCGGGGTGAACAGCGCCGCCGCGGCGAGGGTGGAGGCGGCCACGGCCACCGGGGTCTGGAACGCCAGCACGTGCGTGGCCAGCAGCACCAGCCCGGCGTACACGCCGACGAGCAGCCCGGTCACGATCGCGTAGCCCAGGGTCCGCGAGACGATCCGGTCGATCTCGAACAGGCGGTATCTGAAGATGGCCACGCCCATGCTGACCGGCAGCGCGAGCAGGCCGGTGGCGGCCACGGTGGGGCCCACCCCGGGGAGGGGCCGCCCCAGCGCCACGGGCAGTATCGCGCTGCCGGCCACGCAGGCCACGCCGGTCACCGCCCCGGCCAGCAGCCACTTCAGCTGCTGGCGGCGCTCACCCGACGCGCGGGCGTAGCCGGCGGCCTGCCCGGCCACCGACGCCAGCCAGCAGATGGCCAGCAGCGGGAAGAACACCAGTTGCAGCACGCCCCACCATGCGTCCGGCCCGCTGAGGTTGCCGCTCAGGGCGAGCAGGTTCCCGCCGGAGTCCACCCGGATGTGGTGCCCGGCGATGGCGCCGAGGGAGACCACCACCGTGCCGCCGGTCCACAGCGCGGCCATGGCGAGGTAGGCCCACAGCACCCACCGCCAGCGCTGCGAGGGGGGTCGGCCATCCGGGAAGAGCAGGACGGCCACGCCCAGGAGCGCGATCGAGGGCGCCCAGCCGGGCTGGGTGAGCACCGCCACCCAGCCGAACGGCAGCCCGCCATGACGCAGCCGGTAGTCGGCCACCATGTAGAAGCTGGCGTCCTCGGCGATCGTGCTGAAACCCGCCCCGGCCAGGAAGATCCAGCCGAGCGGGTTGCCGGGCTTGCGCCAGGCGACAACGAGGCCCACCGCGCCGTAGGCGGCGGAGATCCAGACTGGCACCGAGCCGTTGGAGGCGTTGAGGTTCTGGTGTGCCAGCCGGGACAGCGGCACGGCGGCGGCCGCGAGGACGAGCAGCAGGCCGGCGAACGCTGCGGCGGCCAGCGTGGCGGGCCGGGCTCGCGGCGGCGCGGTTCGCTTCGTCATTGCGGCCCCGCCACATGCGCGGCCGGGCCGGGCCGCAGCACGTCGAGGTCCGGTTGCTCACGGACGCCGAACACGTCGCGGAGCGCGGTCAGCGCCGCCAGTTCGCCGCAGCGGCCGTGCACGGCGGGACCGGGCGGGGTCGCCGACGAGCACAGGTACACGCCGCGCAACGGGGTCCGGTACGGGTTCCACCTGGCCACCGGGCGGGCCAGCACCTGGCGCACGGTCTGCGCGCCGCAGGCGATGTCCCCGCCCACGTAGTTCGGGTTCATCGCCTCCTCCTGCGCCGCGGTCCTGGTGTGCCGCGCCAGCACCAGGTCGGTGAACCCGGGGGCGAACCGCTCGATCTGCGCCTCGATCCGCGCCGTCATGTCCACCGTGGACCCCGCCGGGACGTGGCAGTAGGCCCACAGCGCGTGCTGGCCGCGGGGGGCCCGGGTGGGATCGGCCACCCCCGCCTGGACCACGAGCACGTACGGCGACGCCGGGTGCTCGCCGCGGGCCACCGCGGCCTCGCCCGCGGCTATCTCCTCGAACCCGCCGCCGAGGTGCAGGGTCCCGGCCCGCCGGGCTGATTCGTTCTGCCAAGGCACCGGGCCGGACAGGGCGAAGTCCACCTTGCAGATGCCGGCGCCGTAACGGAACCTGGCCAGCGCGTCGCGGTAGCTGGCGGGCAGCCGCTCACCCGCCATGGTGAGGAACGCGCGCGGGGAGATGTCCAGCAGCACCGCGGGCGCCGCCGGCAACTCGGCCAGCGACCGTACCCAGTGGCCGGTCTCGACCTGGCCGCCGGCGGTGACGACGGCCTCGGCCATGGCGTCGGTGAGCCGGGCGCTGCCGCCCGCCACCACCGGCCAGCCGACGGTGTGGGCCAGCGAGCCGAGCAGCAGCCCGACGCCGGCCGTGGGGGGCGCGGTCAGCGGCAGCATCGCGTGGGTGGCGACGCCGGCGAACAGGCCCCGGGCCTCCTCGGTCTGGAACCTCCTGGCCACTGCCGCGGCGGAGCGCAGGCCCAGCCGCGCATAGGCGGCGAGCGCGCCCGCGGCGAGCACGCCGGAGTAGCCCGGCGGGCGGCGCATCGGCGACAGGACCGCGTCGGCGACCGCGTTGCCCCCGTCGGCCAGCGGCCGCATCAGCCGCCGGTACGCGGTCTCGTCCTGGCCGAGGTGTGCCGCCGTGTCCGTCACCGAACGGGTGACCACGGCGGCGCGGCCCCCGTCCAGCGGGTGCGCGTACACCACCTCCGGATGCGCGAACCCGACCCCCCTGCGCGGCCGGGTCGAAGCGCCGGAAGAACGGCGACGCCAGCGCCAGCGGATGTGCGGCCGAGCACACGTCGTGCCGGAAGCCGGGGAGCGTGAGTTCCTCGGTCCGGCAGCCGCCGCCGGGGCTGGCCGCGCCCTCGATCACCTGCACCCGGAGCCCTGCCGCGGCGAGCGTCACCGCCGCGGCCAGGCCGTTCGGCCCGCTGCCGACGACTATCGCGTCGACGTCACCTGGCATGGAAACCACCTGGTGACGCCGGCTTGGCGCGCGCATCACGCGGCGGGGCGGAACCGCCGGCGGAGTGCGGTAATCGGGGTGGCCAGTGTCTGCAGCATGGAGCGCAGCATGGCGTTGTGCCAGACGTTGCTGGCGTGCCGCCACTGCCGGTGGCTGTCCACGCAGGTGCTCCGCGTCTCGACCTGGGGATCCGGCACGCCCAGGCGGGTGCCCAGCGCGGTCAGGGTCTGCGCCCAGAACCGGTCCTCCTTGGCGTGGCCGCCGAACGTCATGCCCATCTCGTACAGCGGGTCGTTGGCGCGCATCAGCACGTGCGCGCGGATGATCGTGGCCTCGCCCGCCCGTTCCGCGGAGAACGTGATCCAGCCGGCGAACATGTGCCCCTGCGGCGTCATGAGCGTGAACGACTCCTGGTCCGCGTACAGCACGAACACGCCGGTGGACAGCTTGACCCCGCCCATCGCCAGGTCGAGCAGCGCGACGTCGCCGGGGCTGATCCCGGCCAGGGCGCCGGCGAAGCGGTTGCCCTTGGGCCAGAACTCGGGGAAGTGCGCCTTCCATGTCGCGATCGCGTCCTGCGGGGTGGTGGCCTGGCCAGCGTTGAGGCTGTAGCTCTTCTCCCACATCTTGCCGAAACCCTGGACCGGGCCGGTCAGCCGGCGGCCCGCGACGTTCGTGCCGCGCACGCCGTCGCGCTGCTCGACCGCAAGGCGCTCGACCTTGGCGGCCCAGTTGCCCGCGTCGCTGCGCTGGACGGCCGACTTGGCCTCCCTGGCGCTCAGCCCGATCTGCTCGGCGCCGGCCACACTCTCCGGTACTGCCTGGTCGCTCATGGCCCGCTCACCTCACCGCGTCGGCGAGCGCCGACGCCTCATCGACGTAGATCGTGATGGCCTCGTCGAGCCTGGTCAGCTCGAAGATCTCCCGGTAGTGCTCGGACAGGCCGCAGGCGGCCAGTTGCTGGTGCTGCCGCCCGGCCCGCACCAGCAGGGTCACCAGCATCCCGATGCCACCACTGTTCATGTACTCCAGCCCGGTGAAGTTGAGCAGCACCCGGGCCGCGCCGCCGCCGCTCGCCTCCTCGTAGGCCGACATCAGCACGGGCTCGCAGGCGGCGGTCACCTCTCCCTTGATATCGACCACCGCCACCGCGCCGCCCGCCTGGCGGACGTCCATCGTGACTACTGCTGGCTCGCTCATTGGTCCCCTCCCTTGTGCCATGACCCCCCGGCGCGTGGCCGGCCTGCGTGCGCCGGCGTCAGCCGGCCGCTTCGGTGAGCCGGCTCACCGCCCCATCGAGGCTGGGGAACAGCTCGATGAAGTCCGAGAGCCGGGTGATGTCGAAAATCTCGCGGTAGTGGTCGGACAGCCCGCTGGCGACCACCGAGCGGCGCTGTGAGCGCGCCCGGGCGAGCACGCTCACGATCAGCGCGATGCCCGTCGAGTTGATGTACTGCACCGCCGCGAAGTCGAGTACCACGGTCGCGGGATCCCCGCTGGCCACGGCACGCTCGTACGCCGCGGTGAGGATGTCCGCCGCGTGGCCGTCGATCTCCCCGGACAGGACGATGACGGCACCGCCCGGGAGCATCCGGACGTCGGCTTCACACGTGGTCTTCACGCGGGCCTCCTTCTCCAGCTTCTGCGGCGGCGCCGCGGTCCGGGCCGCCGTCGGCGCCGCCGGCCCGCATGACGAGCCGGACCGTGTGCCGCGTTCCCTCGGTCGTCACGTCCATCGCGTCGACCATGTGGCGGATGAGGAACAGCCCCCAGCCGCGCGGTGCCTGCTCCCCGGCGAGCTTGGCGGCCAGATCGGGTTCCGCGGCCGGGCCGGCCTCCTCCGGGGCGCCGCCCTGGTCGGTGATCGTGACGACGATGTCGCCATCGGCCACCGTCACCACGACATCCACCGGGACCTCGGGCTGGTTGCGGTTCCCGTGCTCGATGGCGTTCATGGCCGTCTCGGCGACCGCCGTCTTGAGCCGTTCCAGCCTGCCCGGGGACAGGCCCTCCCCGGCGACCGCCTCGGCCACCTGGGTCAGGGCGATGCGCTCGTTGCCTGGCTCGCTGCGCACCGTGAACGACGCGAGCCGGCGGAAGCTGGGACTGGTCATCGAGGTCATGACGGGCCCTCCGCATAGACAGCGCCCCGGCTGCGTTCCAGGGTCACCAGGGTGATGTCGTCCTCCTGCTCGTGGCCGGGCCCGCTGAAGGCCGCCAGTTCGGCCAGGCAGGCGTCGATCAGCGCCTCGCCCCCCGCGCTCCGGCCGACGAGCGCGCGCACGCGCGGGAAACCGAACATGTCCCGGTCCGCGCTGTGCGCCTCGGCCAGGCCGTCGCTGTGCAGCAGGACGGAGTCGCCGGGCCGCATCTGGAAGGTCTTCTCCTCGTACTCCATCCCCGGCATCAGCCCGAGCGGCATCCCCCGGGCCCGCAGTTCCGCCACGCCGCCCTCGGTGCGGACGTAGGGCACGTCGTGACCGGCGTTGGCGAACTCCAGCAGCCCGGTCGCCGGGTCCAGGACCAGCGCCAGGCAGGTGACGAACATGTGCGCCGGGATGTCCACGCACAGCAGGTCGTTGACGTGGGCGAGAACCTGGCCCGGGGAGATCAGCCGGGGCGCCGCCCCGCGCAGCAGCGCGTGCGTGCTCGCCATCACCAGGGCAGCGGGCACGCCCTTGTCGGTCACGTCCCCGATGACGATCATGAGCCGGCCGTCCGGCAGGCGATGAAGTCGTAGAAGTCGCCGCCGACGGTCCGGGCCGGGCCGGTAGAACGCGGCCACATGCCAGCTCGGCAGGTCCGGCACGCTCTTGGGCAGGAACTGCTGCTGGATGAGCTGGGCGACCTTGAGCTCCTGCTCGATGCGCTCCCGGTCGCGGGCCTCGGCCTGCTGCTGGCGGACGAGCTGGCCGACCCGCATCGCCGGCGCGGCGTATCCGGCCAGCGCCCTGAGCAGCCGGCGGTCGTCGCCGGAGTAGCCCCGCTCGGAGAGCCGCGGGCCGAGGTTCAGCAGCCCGATCAGCTCGCCGGACGAGACCAGCGGCACGACCAGCACGATCCCGGCCTTCTTCAGCATCGCCAGCGCGGGCGAGGCGAGTTCGAGCCGGGTGATGTCCACCGCACCCGCCTGGCTGAGCAGGAAGGCACGCAGCGGGTCCTGCGCCGCGAGATCGAAGTCCGCGGGCAGCCCGGCGCGGCGCTGGCGCTCCGCCGGCGCTGCCGGGGCCGGGGCGCCGGGTGCCTCGCGGGCAGCGGCTGGTCCTCGCGCGGCCGGCCGCGGCGCGCTGGCCGGGGATGCCCCGTTCAGCTCACCCGGGACCGGTCCGGCCGGGCACCTCGGCCGGCGCTGCCGGCGTCCTCGGTTCGCCCCCAGCGGGGCCGGTCCGGCCACGGGTGCGGGGTCGCCCCGGGCCGACCGGGCCTTTCCCAGCCGCTGCAGCATGCTGTGCCCCTCGCCCTGATGGCTCCGTGTGGTGAGACCAACCCTACGGAGCTTCCGCTACGGGATCGTTACGGAACACTGGGCATCCCGGCCTGACTTTCACGCCTTGCGTTACGGTGACCTCGGTGGCAGATCTGAGCCTGGCGCTGCTCGGGCCGCCGGTCGTGGAGCGGGACGGGGCCCGCGTCAGCTTCGACACCAAGAAGGCCGTCGCCCTCCTCGCCGTGCTCGGCGTCACGGGCCGTGACCAGAGCCGGGACCGGCTGGCCGCGCTGCTGTGGCCGGAATCCGACACCACCAGGGCCCGCGGCTCACTGCGCCGCACGCTCTCGGTCACCGCCGCCGCCGTCGGTGAGGGCCTGGTGATCAGCCGCGCGACGGTCGGCCTGCGGCCCGGCGGGATGCGGGTGGACGTGACCGACTTCGAGGCGCTCGCGGCCCGGCCGGCGTGGCCTCGCTGGAGCGCGCGGCGCGGCTCTACCGCGACGACTTCCTCGCCGGGTTCTCGCTGCGCGAATGCCCCGAGTTCGAGGACTGGCAGTCGTCGGCGGCCGACGGGCTGCGCCAGGTGCTGGCCGGATGCGCTGGAGCGGCTGGTCGCCGCGCTGCGTCGCCGCCGGCGACCCGGACCAGGCCCTGGACCACGTCCGCCGCTGGCTGTCCCTCGACCCGATGCACGAGCCCGCGCACCAGGCGATGATCCGGGTCCTGGCGTGGACCGGGCAGCGCTCCGCCGCGGTCCGCCAGTACCGCGACCTGGTCCGGGATACTCGACCGTGAGCTGGCGGTGCGGCCGCTGCCCGAGACCACGCGGCTCTACGACGACATCCGGGCGGGCCGCCTGGAGCCGTTGCCGGGCAGGGACGGCGCCAGGCGGGCGGGCGGGCGCACCGCCGGCCGTGGTGCCGCGGCCGCCCGCCCGGCCATCCCGGCGGCCTCCGGCACCGGGCAGCCCGGCGCGGCGCACCGCGTGGCCGCTGGTCGGCCGCGCCGAGGAACTGGGCATGCTCGGCGCGGCCTGGGCGCGAGGTGAGCGCCCGGTCCGGCGGCCAGGTGGTCGCGGTGGTCGGCGAGCCGGGCTCCGGCAAGACCGCGCTGATCGAGGAGTTCCAGGCCAGCCTGGACACGGCCGGGGCCGCGGTGCTGCAGGGCCGCTGCCACGACGGCGAGAGCGGCCTGCCGTTCGCGCTGACCGCCGACCTGCTGCGGTCGGCCGGCGTCGGCCAGCCCCGGCCTGCCCGCCCGGCTGCCCGGCCACGTCGCCGTCACGGTCGGCAGGCTGGCCCCGGAACTGGCCGCCGAACAGCCGGATGCCCCGGCGCCGGCGCTGTCCAGCCCGCTGGCCCTGGCCCGGCTGTACGCGGCCATCCGGACCACCTTCCAGCTTGCCGCGGCTCCCGCGGGCCACCCGGGTGTGCTGATCGTCGAGGACGTGCACTGGGCCGACCGGCCGTCGGTGGACCTGCTGGCATACCTGGTGCGCCGGCTGGCCGGCTGGCCGGTGCTCCTGGTCGTCAGCTGGCGCCCGGAACATGCAGAACGACTGCGCGGGCTGCATGCGGCCCTCGCCGAGGCGGGCGAGTCCGGGCATGCCAGGACCGTGGCACCCCGGTCGCTGAGTGCCGCCGAGGTCGCCGAGGTGCTCCGCGCCGCGGGGCTGCCCCAGCCGGACGTGGCCCGGATGCTCACCGAGACCCGGGGCCTGCCGATGCTGGTCCGTGAGTACGCCGAGGCGCTGCGCGCGCGCGCGGCCCGCAGGCACGGCGGAGAGGCCTGGTCCCCGCCCGACTCGGTGCGCGGGCTGCTCGGCCGCAGGCTGCGCGTCGGCCGGTGAGCCCGCCGCGCAGATGCTGTCCACCGCGGCCGTGCTGGGCAGTGGCTGCGACGCGGACCTGCTGCGCGCGGTGAGCGGCCGCGGCGAGGCCGAGACGGTGGAGGCGCTCGACGAGGCCGTGGCCAGGTTCCTGCTCCGCGAACTGCCGCCCGCCGACGGCAGCGGGGCGCCCTGCTACGACTTCCCCTACGAGGCGCTGCGCCGGGTCGCCTACGAGTCGGCCAGCCTGGCCCGGCGGCGGCTGCTGCACGGACGGGCCGCGGACGTGCTCGGCGCCCGGTACGAGCGGGACCCGCTCTCGGTCCGCGCCGCGGTCATCGCCGGGCACCTGCAGCGGGCGGGCCGCGAGGCCGAGGCGGCCGGGTGGTGGTGGCGGGCAGCCGCCCGGGCCCGGGAACTGTATGCGCACGCCGAGGCGCACGCGCACCTGCGCCAGGCGCTGGCACTGGGCTACCCGCAGGTGCCGGGGTGCATCGCGGTGGGTGACGTGCTCACCGTGCTGGGCCGCTACCGGGAGGCGCTCGCCGCGTACGAGACCGCCGCGGCGGGCAGCGACGGCGATCACGTCACCTCGGCGGCGGTCGAGCACAAGCTGGCCGAGGTGCACCACCGGCTGGGCGACTGGGCGCTGGCGGACGCGCACCTGGCGGCGGCCGCGGACCTGCTCCCGCCCGGCGACCTCGGCGGCCGTGCGCGGGCCGGTGCCGACCGGGCGGTGGTCGCCTACCGGCTCGGCGAGCACGAGCGGGCGGCGCGGCTCGGCCGCGCGGCGCTGGCCGATGCCGGGCGGGCCGCCGACCCGGCGGCGATCGCCCAGGCCCACAACGTGCTGGGCATGCTCGCGGCGCAGGGACCACGACGCCGGCGCGGCCGAGGAGCACCTGCGCGCCAGCCTCGCGGAGGCGCGGCAACTCGGCGACCCCGGCGCCGCGGCGGCCGCGCTGAACAACCTCGCCCGGCTGCTGGCCGACACCGGCCGGGCCGGCGAGGCGCTGGCCTGCGCCACCGAGGCGCTGGAGCCTGGGCAGCGAACTTGGCGATCAGCACCGGGTGGCGGCCCTGCACACCAACCTGGCCGACCTGCTGCACGCGAGCGGGCAGCGGGACGAGGCGATGGGCCACCTGAAGGAGGCCGCCCGCAGGTTCGCCGCGCTGGACGCGGGCGGGCTGCCGCGGCCGGAGATCTGGACGCTGGTCGAGTGGTGACCCGCGGCACGCCGCGGCGGCCCTGATAACACAAGGAGTGGTGCCGGGGGCTGCCCGGCACCACTCCCGTGTGGGTGCTGCGTGATCAGCGAACTAGCTGGTTGAGCCGCAGGTCGCGATCGTAAGGAACCCGTAGTGCGCGATGTCGGCCTTCGCCGTGGCGTTGGTGCAGTCGTAGCCGGTGGCGCCGAACAGCTGCTCCAGGTTCACGCCCCCGACCGGGCTGGTCGCGCCGGGGATGTGGTCGCTGGTGGACGGGTCGTAGGGGACCACGTTGAACAGGGTCCGGTCGAAGGTGGACGGGAACGAGGTGTTGATCGTCTCGGTGCTGCCGGTGCCCGTGATCGGCGAGATGCCGCTGATCTTTCCGAGCACCATCGTGCCGTGGACGTCGCAGAAGAACTTGTTCTTCTGCGGGGTGTGCTTACACATCACGCCGCTGGAGTTCGCGGTGCACGCCGTGTTCAGGCACTTGTCGGAGTGCTGGCTCTGCGCGATGAAGTCACCGACGGAGTAGGGGAAGATCGCGTCGGGGGTCTGAAGGACGGGGTTGACGCCCTCGTTCTCCTCCAGCACGTTGTTGTTGTTGCTGACACACGGGCCGGGCGTGGTGACGCCGATCGCGGCCAGCCAGAACGACAGCGTGCCGGAGCCGGACTGGGGCAGGAACGGCGCGATGGTGCCGCTCTTGCCGCCGACCTGGGACCAGTTGGTGACCGAGCAGGTGTAGATCTCGTTGAGCTGCGTCGGGGTCAGGCTGGCGGGCGCGTTCGAGGTCTTCTGGTGCGACCAGCTCACCGCGTCGCCGGCCAGGTTCACGAACGCGACGCCGCCGGGCCCGAATGCCGGGTCACTGGAGCCGCGCGGCCGCGAGGACCGGGCGAAGTTGGTGCAGTACGGGCCGCTGGTGCTCGTGGTGAACGTGGCGAGCTGGTTGATGCCGGCCGAGGAGCCGTCCGGCCGCGGGATGCTCGAGCAGTCCGCCTTCTCCGGGATGGAGTCGCCGATCGCCCCGGTGATCGGGTTGACCGCGTCCCAGCTGTACTCGTGCGTGGCCGAACTGGACACGGTGCCGTTGAAGTCGCCGGACAGCGCGTCGGTCAGCGGGGTGATCGTGTCCGAGCCCACGCCCACCGCGTCGTTCTCGCCTGGGGAGGCCTTGACGGTCACAGTGATCGTGAAGGTGGTGGTCGTGCCACCGGCGGTGGCCTTGGCCGTGATGTGCTTCGTCCCCGCCGTGGGGAAGACGCCATCGATCAGGTCGGTGCAGTTGTTGGCCAGGCCGGCGCCGGCCGTCACCGGCCCTGGCAGCCCGGTCACGGTCCAGGTGCACGCCGAGCTGGCATGGTCAGTGACTTCGAAGGCAGCCGGAATGCCGGCCACGACCGTCTCCGAGACAGCGGGGTCGGCCCGGCCGGCCATGTGGCCGGCGGGCTGTGCCTGGGCCGTGGCCGTGAGGCCAAGCGTTCCCAGGATGGCTGCGGATGCCGCAGCGACGATCACCTTGCGCATATGGTGTGCCCTCTCCGATCTGGGTTGCTGTGGGCGTACCAGAGCCGAACGTATTCCGGGAGGGACCAAGAATGAAGTGCCGTGCGGGTGAACTAAAGCTTAAAAGTGAGGTAACGGAAAACTGTTTTCCGCTAAATCACAGAACGGTATTTCCCGGTTAGATCACAGCGCGTTATCTGCCGATCAGGAAACTGTGACGGTGGCCCGGAGGCAGGTCACAGCAGAAGCCTACCCGGTCGCGCGGGCGGCGCGCACCGGTAAATGACGCGAAGAAAAGGCGCGTGCCGGCTTTCGCGATGCGAGAGCAAGCGCGGGAATTGCGCACGATCGCCCAATGGCCGGAAAAGGCGCCGGGAGAAATCAACGATGCGGGCCGGGCGCACGCCGCTGCCGCCCGGTTAGTCTGACCTCATGGGCGATCTTGAGCAGGCCCGGGGATTCGCGCTGTCGCTCCCCGCCGTCACCGAGGAGCCGCATTTCGAGGCGGCCTCGTTCCGGGTCCGCGGCAAGATCTTCGCCACGGTGCCGCCAAGCGGCGAGTACCTGCACGTATTCGTGGCCGAGGAGGAGATCCGGGCGGCCGTGGCGGAAGATCCGGCGGCGTTCGAGCCGCTGCTGTGGGGGCAGCGGGTCCGTGGGGTGCGGGTCCACATCGCGGCCGCCGCCGATGACCGGGTGGCCGAACTTCTCGAAGAGTCATGGCGCCGTAAAGCCCCTGCTCGGCTGGCCGCCGAATGGGACGGGGCCCAGCGCGGCCCGGCCGGATAACGGGCCATCATGGCCAAAGCACGCAAGCCGGGCCAGGATGTGGGGGGCACTGCGATGGCGCCGACCCGAAGGAGGCCCGCCATGACCGGGCGCTGGCTCAGGATCACGGTCACGATGGCGGCCGCGGCGCTTGTCCTGCCCGGGGCCGGGCTGGCCGCCCCGGCCGCCGCCGCCCCCGCTGTTGCGTATGGCACCGGAGCATGCTCGGCGGGGGCGCATACCCTCGCGCCGCCCGGCTCGCACCTGTACCCGGAGACCGGCAATGGCGGCTACACCAGCCTGCACACCCTCGTGCACCTGGTCTACGACGCCGCCACGAACCGGTTCCTGCCGGGCAACCGCGTAGTGCTCACCGACCAGGCCACCCAGTGCCTGAGCAGCTTCAGCCTCGACTTCGAGCGCAAGTCCGCCAACACCAAGGCCGGCCCGGACATGACCGTGCAGTCGGTCGCCGTGAACGGCCAGCCGGCCGGCTTCACGTTCGTCCAGCCCACCTACCCGGGTGACCCGAACGGGCAGAACGACCCCAACCCTGCCGCGCACGAGGCGTCGCAGCACGACCCCGTCGGCGGCCCGGATCACAACCCGCTGCCACCCGCCTGCTCACCTGAGCTGCCCGGCACCCATACCGCGGCGGACGCACTGGACGGCACGCAGTGCCCGGCCAACAAGCTCGTCATCACTCCCGCGGCGCCGCTCGCGAGCGGGTCGGTGTTCACCGTGACGGTCAGCTACACGGGCAGGCCCGGCGTGCACAACGACGGGGACGGCACCACGGAGGGCTGGTTCCGCGCCCCGGACGGCGGGTTCGTGACCACCGAGCCGGTCGGGTCGCAGGACTGGATGCCGCTCAACGACTACCCGGCGGCGAAGCCCACCTATGACTTCGCCGACACGGTGAGCGCCGGCAAGACGGTGCTCGCCAACGGCATGCTGGTCTCGGTCAAGCGCAACCCGGTCAGCGCCGAGTTCCCCGGCGGCTCGGTCACCTGGACCTGGCATTCGCCCGCACCTGTCGCCAGTTACCTGGTCGAGGACAGCGTGGGGAACTTCCGGCTGACCGAGCGGGCCGCCGACAACGGCGTCATGTTCTACGAGGCGCAGGACAGCGCGATCCCCGCGCAGCAGCGGAAGAAGAACCTGGCGATCATGAACCAGCAGCAGAACATCACCGAGTTCGAGAGCCAGTTCAGCGGCACCTACCCGTTCACTTCCGATGGCGTCGTCGTCGGCACCCCGCCGGCCAGCTTTGAGGAAGAGATGCAGACGATGATCACGTTCGCGGGCGGGTTCATCAACACCGACGTCCTGTACCACGAGAACATGCACCAGTGGTGGGGTGACAACGTCACCGAGAACAACTTTCGCATGACCTTCTACAAGGAGGGCATGGCCACGCTCGCCGAGGAGCTGTACGCCGCCCGGCTGGCCGAGGACAAGGCCGGCGGCCCGTACTCGGCCAAGGGCCAGGCCGCGTTCCAGGCCAGCCTGGTCCGGCAGTTCAACCAGATCTACGCGTCCAACGGCTCGTTCTGGACGGCCGCGCCGTCCAATCCCGACCCGTTCGGCCTGTTCTCGGGCTCGGCCACGTACGCGCGGCCGAGCGCCGCCTACATAGCGCTGCGGCAGATCCTCGGCCACGGCAATTTCACCCAGGCGCTGGAGCAGGTCCAGCGCAGCTACGGCGGGTCGTTCATCACCGAAGCGGAGTGGGAGGCCGCCTTCGCCCAGTGGCTGCCGGTGCCGACCAGCGCCTGCCGGGCGCGGCTGAGCCAGTTCTTCACACAGTGGTTCGACACGGCCTACCCGGCGGGCGGCGGCGGCAACCGGCCGCAGATCACCGGGCCGGGCCTGAACGGGCCGGACTTCTACAACGCCCACGGCGGCTGCTCCTAGCGCCGCCGCCTCAGGGCGGGGAGAGCAGCGCCCAGACGATCTTGCCGAGTTCCCCGTCGCCGTCCGGCAGCACCGGGGCGGCCGCGAGCCATTCGCCTGCGCCTGGTGCCGGGCCGCGGCCGGCGGTGCCGAGGCCGGGTCGGTGGCCGGGTAGTAGAACCCCCACCGTTCGCTGACCGCCTCGACCAGTAAAAGGCCGCGCCCGCCGTCGCGTTCCGGGTCGGCCGCGGTCGGGACCGGGGGATGCGGGTCGTGGTCGCTTACCTCCACCAGCAGGTGCCGGTGGTCACCGGCCAGGCGCAGCGCGACCACCGGGAGGCCGGCCGGGGCGCTGCCCGGCACCTGCCTGGCCCGCCGGGCGTCGAGGGATGCGCGGACGGCGTTCGTGACAAGTTCGGATACCGCCAGTTCCGCGGGCTGGGCCAGTGCCTCCATGCCCCACTCCCACAGCACGGCCGTGGTGTGCAGCCGGGCACACGGAATCGCGCCCGGCAGGGCCCCCAGGGGCAGGAACGAGTGATACGGCCACTGGGCGGCGTCGCCGGGCGGGCTCGCCTGGTGCGCTGGCATCCCCATGCGGTGCGCGGCCCTTCGCCCTAGGTACGTACTATGCGAAATAGTACTGATCTCACATCATGCCCCATATTGGGGCTGTAGCGCAACGTTCGTTTATGTATGATGCGCATTGGTTCTGTTCGCACCCGGCCGCCTTTCCCGGCACAGGACACTCGGAGGAAGCATGGCTACCCCCAGTCCTACCGTCCGCCGCAAGCGCCTGACCACCGAACTGCGGCGGTTGCGCGAGCGGGCCGGGTTAACCTGCGAGGACGTGGGGCGGCGGCTGGAGTGCTCGGGCACCCGGATCAGCCGCATCGAGACCGGGCGGATCGGCGCCCGTCCCGGCGACGTGCGGGAACTGCTGGAGATCTACGGCGTGACCGGCGCCGAGGCGGACGCCCTGGTGCAGCTTGCCCGGGACGCGCGGCGCAAGGGCTGGTGGCACGCCTACGGGCGGGCCCTCCCGCCCTGGTTCGAGGCCTACGTCGGGCTGGAGGCCGATGCCGTCTGGCTGCGTGACTTCCAGCCGATGGTGGTGCCCGGGCTGCTGCAGACCGAGGACTACGCCCGCGCGGTGCTGCGGGGCGCGCCGCAGGCCGGCCCCGGCGTGGACATCGGCGCGCAGGTGGCACTGCGGATGCAGCGCCAGGCCATCCTCGACCAGGCCAGCCCGCCGCAGGCGCAGGTCGTGCTCGGTGAGAGCGTGCTGTGCGCGCAGGTCGGCAGCCCTGCGGTCATGCGGGCCCAGTTGCGCCGGCTGGCCAGCCTGGCCGGCCGGCCGAACCTCACGATCCAGGTGCTGCCGCTGCGCACCGCGGCGCACGTCCAGCCGGTCAGCCCGTTCACGATGCTGGAGTTCGCGGACCCGGCCGACGCCACGGTGGTGTACCTCGAACACCTCACCGGCAGCCTCTTCCTGGAAGATGCGGACGAGGTCCGGCGCTACCGGGCGGTGTTTGATCACCTGCGTGCCGAGGCCCTCGGCCCCGGCCAGTCGGCCGACCTGATCACGCGGGCCGCGGCGGAGGTGGCCTGACGATCCGGCGCTACACCCACCAGGGCCCGGAGTTGTAGGTCCAGTCCCGCACCACGGAACTGTCGTACTCCTGCCCGCTGGCGTACTGCGTGGCCCGTACGTTCGCATGGTTGTACATGAACGGCCCCTTGCCGGCATAGTCGGCCACCCAGTACCCGTTCAGGCTGGGATTGCCGAACACCGAGGACGCCTCGCCGTAGACCCAGACCTTGTACCCGGCCGCCTGCACCGTGTTGCCGAAGTTCTGCACGTAGGTCTTGTCCACCCGGGCCTCCATGTCGATGACCGTGTAGACGCCGGAAGGGACGCCCAGGGCGCGGAGCGCATGGATCGCCTGCTTGCCCTCGCCCTCGCCGTCCAGGCCGCCGACCCAGATGGGCAGCTTCCGGTTCTTGTGGAACTGCCGCCAGGCTCCCGGGTCCCACACGTTGTAGGCGTCGGGGCCGCCGTAGTAGCCGCCCACGGCCCCGCTCCAGCTCGGGTTGATACTGGAAGCGAACGCCGAGTCTCTCATCCGTTCGTTCATGTCATATCCACATAATTGATGGCTTTTAGAACCAGATTTCGAGCGGAGGCCGGCATTTCCCGCGTGGCTGGGGTTCGTTCGTGGCTCCTGTAGTTTCCTGCCTCGGATAGGCCTTCGCCCGCCGTTTCGCGAACCTGCGGCACCGCGGGGCCGGCCACGCACGTGAGGGGGAGCGATGGCAGAGGTGCCGCCCGCGGCCGTCCGGCCGCTGACCGAAGCCGATCTGGTGGACGCCGACCGGGTCTTCCGGATGGCATTCGGCACCTTTCTCCGGGCACCTGACCCGCGGCAGTTCTTCGGCGATGCCGAGTTCGTCAGGACCCGCTGGCACGCGGACCCGCGCGCGGCATTCGCGGCCGTTCGCGACGGCCGGCTGGTGGGGTCGAACTTCCTCGCGAACTGGGGCAGCGTGGGCTTCTTCGGCCCGCTCAGCGTGGATCCGCCGTGCTGGGGCCAGGGGGTCGCCAAGCTGCTGATGGAGCCGACCGTCGCATTGTTCGACTCCTGGGGGACCCGCCACGCCGGCCTGTTCACGTTCGCGCAGAGCGCCCTACATATCGGCCTGTACCAGCGGTTCGGCTTCTGGCCGCGGTTCCTCACCGCGGTCATGTCCATGCCCGCCGCGCCGCCGGCCGGGGCCCACCCGGGCACCAGGATGTCCGACGTGGCCGGGCCCGCCCGGTCCGCTGCCCTGGCGTCCGTGCGGGACCTCACCGATGCGGTCTACCCGGGTCTGGATCTGACCCGGGAGATCGAGTCCGTGCTGAACCAGGGCCTGGGTGACGTCATCCTCATCGACGACACGGCCGCGCTCCAGGGCGTGGCCATCTGCCACGTCGGCGCCGGCACCGAGGCCGGCGGCGGCAACTGCTACGTCAAGTTCGGCGCGGTGCGGCCGGGGCAGCACGCCGCCCGGCACTTCGGGCTGCTGCTGGACGCCTGCCACCGGCTGGCCGCCGACAAGGGCGCCACGGCGCTGGCGGCCGGTGCGAACGCGGGCCGGGACAAGGCCTGGCAGGCCCTCGCCCGGCGCGGGTTCCGCATCAGGATGCTGGGCGTGAGCATGCACCGGCCGAACGACGCGGGCTACAGCCACAGCGACAGCTACCTGATCGACGACTGGCGCTGACGGGGGCCGATGCCTACCTCACCAAGCCCATTAGCGTCCGCGCCCTCCTGCAGGCCATCGACGCCGTCGCCGCGGAGACCCTCCCAGCTCCCGAGAGCCGCAGCTGACCGCTGGGGTAAGCGAAGCCTGCGATCCTGCCGTGATGCATTGATCGAGCAGAAACGGGGAGGACCGTCATGCCACGGCAGATCATCGCGACCGCGAACGCGCCGAGTTCGCCGCTCTACAGCCAGGGAGTCAAGGCCGGACCGCACGTACTCGTCTCGGGCATCGTCGGCATCGACCCGAGCACCGGCAGCATTGCCGGAGACACGATCCAAGATCAGACACGACAGGCGCTGACGAATTGTGAGGCTATTCTCCAGGCCGGCGGCGCCAGCCTGGACGACGTCATCGAGGTGGGAATACTGCTCACTAACCCCGCCGACTTCGCCGGCCTGAACGAGGAATACGCGCGGTGGTTCCCGTCCGAGTCACCGACCCGCTACGTCGCCAAGCTCGGCGTCGAACTGCCGGGACTGCTCGTCTCGATCCGGATGACAGCATTCACGACCTGACACTCGGAGATGGACGTGACGTAGCAGTATCTGCGTGTTGGGTGATTCCGGCCCGGTGGCGGGCGGGTGTGGTGCAGCCTTGTGCATCAGCAGCACCCGGTTGGGTGCCTGCCCGCGACTTGGCCGACGTGGAGCCCGCGCTGTGCCGGGGCGTGGCGGCTGGATGGGCTGGCTGCCGGGTGGCAGCTGAGCGCGGCCCCAGTGCCAGAACGAGGGGGCGATCGTGTCCACCGAGCGCGTCCGGCACTCGAACCCTACCCGGGCACGCCCCGGCGCGGCGGCTCAGCGCCGGAGGCGGTCACCGGCTGGGCGGCTGGGCACGCGTGCCCTGGCCGCTGCGATGGCCGTGGCGAGCGTGGTCGCGGTGGCCTGCAGCTGGGCGGGGGCGGTCCAGTTGCGGGCGCAGCCACAAGCCTGGGCGGGGGCGTGGCTGGCGAAGGCGGTCGGCGGCATGTCGGTATGGCCGACTGCCTCGGCCGGCCGCCCCGAGATCGTCGGTGCCGCCGTCGGGGACCGTCCTGGGGGCAACTACCGTAACCCGCTGCGCGCGGTCAAAGGGCTGGTTCGCGAGCGCATCGACGAGGGCGTCGACTTCGCCGGGGCGGGCCCGGTCTATGCTCTCGGCGACGCGGTCGTCACCAGCGCGGCCGCGGACAACTTCGGCTGGCCCGGCGGAGGATGGATCACCTACCAGCTCACCGACGGCCCGGGGGTGGGGCTGATGGTCTATGTGGCTGAGGACATCGTCCCGGCCGTCACGGTCGGCCAGCGGGTGTCGCCCGCCACCGTGATCGGCACCATGTTCAACGGCGGCGACGGCATCGAAACCGGGTGGGCGCAGCCAACCGGCCTGTCCGCCGAATCGCAACTCCCGCAAGCCGGCGCCATCGGCGGGCTCGGCCCGTACCCCACCCGGGTCGGACTCGACTTCGAAGAACTGCTCCAGTCGGTGGGGGTGCCCGCCGCGCCCAACCGCAACCAGCCTCCGCACGGGCTTCTTCCGGCCGGCTACCCAGCCAGCTGGTGATAGCCCCCGCCGCTTTGGAGCTGACCCATCACATGGACTGCCCACCTCCATGATCACGGGCGATAACTTGGGCGTTTTCCGCGGGGTAATCGTCCGTAATCACGGCAGTGCTGCCCGTGGAGCGGTGGTAGTGCCGTGATCAGGGGCGTCCGCGCGCCGGGTGGCCGCTGTCCAGGAGGTCGTGGGCCCGCAGCGCGAACCACCACTCGGCGAGATGCTCGGTGCGGCTGATGCCCCGCCCGGTGAGCTGCTCGATCTTGCGGATCCGGTAGCCGAGCGTCTGCTTGTGGATGTGCAGCGCCTGCGCGGCGAGCTGCCATGACCGGTCGTGGTCGAGCACGGCGCGCAGGGTTCTCAGGTAGTCCGTGGCGTGGCAGGCGTCGTGCTCGATCAGCGGCCCGAGGATCCGGGACACGACCGCCTGTGCCTCGGCGGCGCTGCGCGGCAGCAGCAGTGAGGTCTCATCACCGAACCGGACCAGGCCCCGCTGTTCCGCCTCGGCGGCGCCCAGGGCCCAGCGTGCCTCCTGGGCCGCTTCGGGCAGCCGGCCCGCGCCGCGGATCCGGCCGCTGGCGCCGATCGCGGGCAGCGCGGTGGTCAGCCCCGGGGCCACGGCGCTCTCCGGCAGCACGATCTGGATCATCCCGTCCCGGGCGAGGACCAGGTGCGGGATCCGGGACCTGGTCAGCGCCCGGTGCAGCCCGGCATCGGTCTCCCCGGGCCCGGCCCGCGCCGTGGCCAGGACGCTCACGGACAGGTCCAGCCCGGCGTCCGCGATCTGCGGTTCCGCGACGCCCGGGTCGATGCGGCGGTCCAGCAGCCGGGCGAGCAGTTGCTCGCCGAGCCTGCGCTGCCGGTCCTGGTCCGCGGTGAGCTGGGCGATCTCCAGGGCCGCGCCGGTGGCGATGTGGTGCAGCAGGACCAGGCTGGGCAGCGGGAGGCTGGCCGGCTCGGCGATCAGCACGGTGGGCTGATCACCGGGCACGGCCACGGCGACGGCCACCGCGCCCGGCTCCCCGGCCGGGGGAGGCTCCCCGGCTCCGCCCGGTTCGCGTGCACCGCGCCGTTCCCCGGCCGCGCCCGCCGCCCCCGGCGGGGCACCGTCGCGGGTCAGCCGTGCCACCCCGGGGACCACGCCCTGGTGCATCGCGTAGTTCGTGGTCAATGCCTGCGCGAACGACGTACGCTCGCCGTCGCCAAACACCGAATCCCCGGTCGCCGGGTCCACCAGCAGCAGCCGGACCCCGAGTTCCTGGCCGAGCCTGCGGATCAGCTCCGGCCCGGACCGCCCGGCGAGCACCGACGTGCGCAGCAGCTCGTACACCCGGGCGACCCGGCCGAGCTGGCGCGACTCCTCCCGGGCGTTGGCGTCGGCCACCGCGCGGACCACCGTGGTGAACGGCATGCTGTAGGGCACGGTCACCACCGGCAGGCCCCGCTCCCCGGCCCGGGTGAACAGCTCGGGGGTGATCGGCGGACCGGACATGCCCAGGCCGATGCCGAGCCCGCTGGCGCCGGCCTCGGCCAGCCGGTCCACGAACCGGGCCTGCTCCGCCGCCTCCGGCCGCAGCCCGGTCCCGTTGGTCAGCAGGAGTTCCCCGGAGCCCAGCCACGCCCAGGGCTCGGGCAGGTCGGACGTGTGCACCCAGGTGATCTCCCGGTCCAGGCCGTTCTCCCCGGCGGCCAGGCTCATCTGCAGGTGCGGCAGCAGGAGCAGCTCACCGACGGTTATCGCCATCGCCCCGGCCCTCCGGCCCGGCCCACCCGTCGCCGGAGCGGGCGCACCGGCCCTGTCACCGGGCTCACCGGCCCGTGCGCGTGCTCATACCCCAGTATGAACAGCTTGCCCGGTTTTGCGCCCTGGTCCGATGATTCCTTCCATGATCATCTCTATCCTGACCGGCAACGACCAGCACCGGAGCCACCCATGAGCAGTGCCGATCCGCTCGCCAGCCCGGCGGCGCCGCCGGCGCCGATCACCTGGCCGGACGGGGTCACCGCGGCCGCCTGCCTGACCTTCGACATGGACGCCGAGGCGGCCATCCTCACCGCGGACATCACCTCGGTGCACCGGATGAGCCCGATGAGCCACCAGGCCTACGGGCCGCTGGTGGGGGTGCCGCGGATCCTGTCCCTGCTGGCCCGGCACGACATCAGGGCCACCTTCTTCGTCCCCGGCTACTCCGCGCACCGCTACCCCGGCGTGGTGCGCAACATCGCCGAGGCGGGGCACGAGATCGCGCACCACAGCTACTTCCACGAGAACACCATCGGGATGGACGCCAAGACCGAGGGCGACATGCTCGACCTCGGCCTGCGCGCGCTGTGGGACGTGGCCGGGGTACGGCCGGAGGGCTACCGAGCCCCGATGTGGGAGCTGAACTACCACACCCCGGGCCTGCTCGCCGAGCGCGGCTTCCGCTACGACTCCAGCCTGATGGACTCCGACCACCCGTACCTGCTGGCGGCCGAGCCACGGCCAGGCGCGGCCACGCTCGCCGAGGTGCCCGTGTCCTGGGGCCTGGACGACTGGGAGCAGTACGCCTTCCTGCCCGGGCTGACCGGCTCCGGGCTCATCGAGAGCCCGGCCAAGGCGCTGGAGATGTGGACCCTGGAACTGCAGGCGATGCACAGGATCGGCGCCGCGTTCGTGCTCACCTGTCACCCGTTCCTGTCCGGCCGGCCGTCCCGCGCCCACGCACTGGAACTGCTGATCGAGCGCATGAAGGACCTGCCCGGGCTGTGGATCACCACGGTCGCCGAGGTCGCCAGGCACACCGCGTCGCTGAACCTGCCGCCCCGGCACTGCCCGCCGCCCGTCATCCCCGAGGCCGCCTACTGGGTCGCCCGCCCGCCTGACTGACGCAAGCCCCGCGAGAGGACAGCCATGACTGACAGCTTGACCACTGAGGACCCGCTGGAGCGGCAGCCGGTCAGAGACTTCAAGTTCCGCTCGGCGTTCGGCCTGTCCTTCGCCGACCTGTCCCCGATCGTCGGCATCTACACGGTCTTCGCCATCGGCCTGGTCGCGGCCGGGCCGGCGTTCCTCTGGGCGTTCCCGCTGGTGCTGATCGGGCAGTTGTTCGTCTGCGGCGTGTTCGGGAACCTGGTGTCCAAATGGCCGCTGCAGGGCAGCGTCTACGCCTGGTCGCGCGAGCTGATCGGCCCGGTGTACGGGTGGTTCACCGGCTGGGCCTACATGTGGGGGCTGACCCTCACCCTCGCGGTCCTGCCGCTCGCCGCGGCCCCGTACATCCTCGGCGCCGCGGGCGTGAACGCGCCCTCCCAGGCGACCATCGAACTCGTGGCCATCGGGGTGCTGCTGTTCGGCTCGGTGGCCAACCTGTTCGGCGGGCGGCTGCTGAAGGGCCTGATCTACATCGCGCTGGCCGCGGAACTGATCTCCTCGGCCGGCATCGGCATCACCCTGCTGATCGCCCACCGCGTCAACCCGCTGTCGGTGATCTTCACCGCCGCGGGCACCGGTCACGGCGCCGGCTGGCTGGTCGGCCCGTTCCTGCTCCCGGTCGCCTACATCGCCTACTCGTTCATCGGCTTCGAGGCCGGCGCCTCCATCGGCGAGGAGGTCCAGGAGTCCCGCAAGGTGCTGCCCAAGGCCATGGTGCTCTCGCTCGCGGTCGGCGGGGTGCTCGTCATCGTCGCCTGCCTCGGCCTGGTCCTCGCGATCCCGGACATGGCCGCGGCCGTCTCCGGCAAGGACGCCAACCCGATCGCCACCACGCTGGAGCACGCCTACGGCTCCGGGGCCGGGCGGACCCTGCTGGTCGCGCTGGCGATCGGGTTCACCTCCAGCATGATCGCCGTGCAGACCGCGGTGACCCGCGCGATCTGGGCCAGCGCCCGGGACCGGCTGCTGCCCGGGGCAAAGGTGCTCGGCAAGCTCTCCGGCCGGGAGAACCTGCCCAGGTACGCGATCGGCCTGACCGTCGATCATCGCCGGGGTACTGATCTTCGCGGCGCGTCGAAGGTGTTCGCGCTGCTCGTGTCGTTCTCCGCGTTCGGCTACATCCTGTCCTACTACCTGCCGATCCTGGCGCTGGGCTACAAGCAGTGGCGCGGCCAGTCACCCACGGCCGACTCGTGGGGAGCGCGGTCCATCCGCGCGATCACCGCGATCGCCGTGATCTGGCTGACCGCGGAGATCGTCAACCTGCTGTGGCCCAGGCCGGTCAACACCGAGTGGTATCTCAACTGGGGCAGCATCATCATGACGGTGGTGCTCGGCGTGCTCGGCGGGCTGATCGTCATGCGGACCGTCCGGCCGGCCACGGACGCCGCGAACGCCCGCCGCTCGGCATCGGTGGCGGCCGAGGCGGAGGACACATGATGCCGCCGGGCACCGGGCCCGCCGCCGTCATCACCGGTGCGGCCAGCGGGATCGGCGCTGGCGTGCGCGCGACTGCTCCATCGCGAGGGCTGGCGTATCGCCTGTATCGACCTGCACCGCAGCGACGCCGACCTGTCCGTGACCGCCGACGTCCGCGACCGGGCCGCGGTGACCGCGGCCGTGGACGAGGCGGCGGCGCGGTTCGGCCGGATCGACCTCGCGGTGACCGCGGCCGGGTACTACGAGGAGGGCATCGACGTCGCCGACATCACCCACGGGCAGTGGGACCGGATGCTCGCGGTCATCCTCGGCGGCACGGTCAACACGTTCGCCGCGGTGCTGCCGCACATGCTGGCGCGCGGCGAGGGCTCGATCGTGGCGATCTCCTCCGAGCTGGCGCTGGCCGGCAGCGCGACCGACCTGCACTACGTGGCGGCCAAGGGCGCGGTGCTCGGCCTGGTGAAGTCGCTGGCCATGGAGGTCGCGCAGACCGGCCATCCGGGTCAACGCGGTGGCGCCGGGCCCGACCGACACGCCGCTGCTCGCGCCGGACTCGCTGTGGCGCGAGCCGGAGTACCTGGCCACGCTGCCGCTGGGCCGGCTGGTGACCCCGGGCGAGATCGCGCAGCCGGTCTACTACCTGGCCACCGAGGGCGCCATGTACTGCGGGGAAGTGCTCTCGCCCAACGCAGGGGCGGTGATCTGATGGCCGCGGGCGGGAACGGCCGGCTGCCGCGCCAGGTGGCACTGGTCACCGGGGCTGCCCAGGGGCTCGGGCGGGTCACCGCGCTGCGCCTGGCCGCCGAGGGGTTCGCGGTCGCCGTCAACGACATCGCCGCCGACGACCGGCTCACCGGCCTGGCGACCGAGATCGGCGGGCTCGCCGTGCCCGCCGACATCTCCGCAGCCGACGCGGCGCCCGCCATGGTGCGGGCCGTTGCCGATGCCCTCGGCCCGGTGGACGTGCTGGTGGCCAACGCGGCGGCCATGGCCATGAGCCCATTCCTCGACGCCGACCCGGGCCAGTGGTGGCACCAGATCGACGTCAACCTCACCGGGCACTTCCGGCTCATCCAGGCGGTGCTGCCCGGCATGCGCGCCGCGGGGCACGGCCGCATCGTGATCATCGCGTCCGGGTGGGGGGTGATCGGCCACCCGAACGCCACCGCCTACGCCGCGTCCAAGGCCGGGCTGATCGCGCTGACCAAGGGCCTGGGCCGGGAACTGGGGCCGCAGGGCATCCTGGCCAACGCCATCGCGCCGTCGTTCATCGACACCGAGCAGTTGCGGGTGGACGCCGACGACGCCGGGATCACACTGGAGGAGATGCGCCAGCGGTACCGCGACCAGATCCCGGTGCACCGCCTCGCCGCCCCCGAGGAGATCGCCGGCGCCGTCGCGTTCCTGGCCGGGCCCGGGGGCAGCGCGGTGATCGGGCAGGTGCTCCAGCCCAACGGCGGCGTCACCCGCACCAGGGCCTGAGGGCCGTCCCGGCGCCCGGCTACCCACGCACAGGAGGCCTCCCATGCCAGAGCAGAGCCAAGACACGCCCGCGCCGCGGCCGCCGGTCGGGCCGGTGGACGGCCGCCTGGTGCCCAGGTTCGCAGGCGCGGCCACCTTCGCCCGGCTGCCGGAGATCGACCGGGTCTCCGGGTACGACGTCGCGATCCTCGGCGTCCCGTTCGACAACGGGACGTCCTACCGGCCGGGGGCCAGGTTCGGCCCGATGGCCGTCCGCCAGGCGTCCCGGCACCTGCGGCCGGGGCATCACGTCGAGCTTGACTGCAGCCCGTTCCGGGAGATCCAGGTGGTGGACGCCGGGGACGTGCCGGTAACGCCGTTCTCCATCGACACGGCGGTCGAGCAGATCGGCGCCCACGCGGCGGAACTGGTCACCGGCGGCCGCACCGTCATCGCGATCGGCGGCGACCACACGATCGCGCTGCCGATGCTGCGTGCCGTGGCCCGGGAGCACGGCCCCGTCGCGCTGGTCCACTTCGACGCGCACCTGGACACCTGGGACACCTACTTCGACGCGCCGGTCACGCACGGCACCATCTTCCGCCGCGCCTTCGAGGAGAAACTCCTGGTCGAGGACCACTCGGTGCACATCGGCATCCGCGGCCCGCTGTACGACCGGGGCGACCTGGACGACGACGCCGGGTTCGGCTTCCGCACCATCCGGGCCAGCGACGTGGACGTCATGGGGGTGCGCGAGGTGATCGGGGTGATCACCGAGCGGACCGCCGGCCTGCCGGTCTACCTGTCGCTGGACATCGACGTGCTCGACCCGGCGTTCGCGCCCGGCACCGGCACCCCCGAGGCCGGCGGCCTGACCAGCCGGGAACTGCTGTCCGTGCTGCGCGGCCTGACCGGGCTCAACCTGGTCGGCGGCGACGTGGTCGAGGTCGCACCGGCCTACGACCACGCGGAGATCACCTCGATCGCCGCCGCGACCGTCATCTACGACCTGCTCACCCTCCTGGCCCGCCGCCACTGACCCGAGGACCGGCGCCGTCTGGCAAGGTGACCGCATGACTGCGCAGGTGGCTCTCGGGGCGGCGCTTCGGGACATCGTGGGACCGGCGGCACGCGCCGCGGGGTTTAAGGGATCGGGCTCAACGTGGCGATTGGCGAACTCGCAGGGCGATTGGGCGGTCGTGAATGTGCAGTCGTCGTCATGGAGCACTGCTGAGTCTTTGCGCTGCGTCATCAACCTGGCGGTGGCGCCAGCCCGGCGCTCCTCGACTCGATCCGCTCAGGCGATCTCGGACACATGAAGGCCTGTCACTTCGACGTGTTCTTCGCGCGCGCCGAGGCTCTACTCATTGCAGAGCATGGCCCCAGCGCACGGCTGGACGTCCTCTCTGCCATCGACTCCTCCGCCTTGCCCGTTCCAGGAGATCCAGATCCGCATCAAGGATCTCAAAGTCCCGCTGCTGGGGCACCTTCGGTTCCCCGCCTAGTATTCTGGGGAGAGCTATCAGGCCTCAGGGTCACATGACGCGAATGTCGAGCACCTCCGTTTCGTATACGTGCGCCGGCGACTCCCTTAGATGTAGCTCAAGCGTCAGATCGGACCTTCCCTCTTCGCAAGTCCAGAGAGGAGCTGCGACATGAAAGGCTGGTCGTTCGCCAGCATCTATTGGCGTAATCTAGGTTCCCCGATCCCGGCTGTGCGCTGAACTTGGGTCGCCTCGTAGTGAGGTATCCCGGCCTGCGTCGATGGCCCCTCCAACTGCACGCCGGGTGCCTCACCGGTCTTGTACCCGGGGACGTCGCGTACTGCTGCATCTTGAATGATCTGGTGCGCATCTGATAGCCCGGCCGATCGAAGTTCACCGACGGTCGGACTAGCACCTCCTCCTTCTCAGAGGTGGCCGGCTTGCCGAGCGAGCAGACTAGCTTGAAGGGGCCATCCCCGAGACCATCCCGAGGCTCGGTATAGGCACCGAAACTGGCCAGCGCCCCGGTAGCCAGCGCGCTCCATGAGTCATCGCGATTCAACGACGTGTCCAGGCAGACTTCTCTGCTGGTGCGCTTGCCAATGCAGGATCGAGCCGAAGGTCGTATTCCTTATCGCCTGGCCAGCGTGTCTCGCCAAGTTCGGACTGCAACAGGAAGCCCATGAAGCGCGGGAAGCTACTGGCCACGTACCTGTCGACTACGCCAGGATCCTGATGTGTATCAACAAAAGCTACCCAGTCCGAAGAGCCGTCCGGTCCCAGTGGGAGTGTCACCCAGTAGTTTCCAAGGCCGTCTGACGCAACCGGAAGCCACTCCGTCTGGCGCCATTGCGGATATATTCGCAGGTGCCTTTCGATGGACAGAATGTCGCTTGGATCCCGGATTCCAAATACTCCTCCAGGTCCTATCATAGCCCCATTAACAGTCCGGAGCCATGCGCGGAACCCGGGAGGCACAATGTGTCCGACCCGGGACTCGAAGGCAACGAGATCCGTTTCGCTTGCTCCCGCGAAGACCTGGTCATAAGGGGCCGGGACTCGATGGGCAAGAGCTATCAGTTCTCCGATTGCGGGTTCGGTCATCAGGGTCGCTCCATCAGCGGTCCATAGATTTGCCGGAGGTAGTCTCTTTGCTGCAGCAGTTGTTCTTCGGTTGGATCTACTCCTTCAAGCCCAACCTTCCATACGCGCCAAGCCGCGGTGATACCTTCATGATCTTCTGGTAGCATTCCAGTCAGGTTATCGAGGTTATTTATATCACCGGAGTATATGCCCCGCCACTCCAAGGGCACCTCGTGGTGTATGACGAGCCCATCCCAAATGGCTCTCCTGCCCGTTGACTGCTGCCACAGGTCTCGCGCCTGAGCGCGGAGGTCATCCGATGTTGGACCGGATCCTTGGCTGGGTGTATCGCCGGATCCCTCGTCGGGTGCCGCTCCGGATCCTGCGTCACCGCAGTTGTGGGCCAGGACTGCTGTGGTTCCGGCGGTGACGTAGAAGTCGTGGTCGCGGGGGATGGTGAGGTCCCACATCCAGCCGGTCCGGGTGCGGGGGGTGTGGCCGCTGGTGACGGTGACGCTGCCATGGCCGGGGGTGGCCAGGTGGGTGCCGTGGCGCAGGGCGGCGGCTTTGATCCAGCGGTGTGCGGCGGGGGCCCAGAACAGGTGGGTGCGAGTGGTGTGGATGATCGCGGTGCCGTGGGCGGTGCGGACGGTCAGGTTGTAGCGGTTGGTGTCGTGGTGGACCAGTACGGCGGCGACGGTCTCGGCCCGGGTCTTGCCGGTCTTGGTGTTGGTGGCCAGGACCTTCTCGCCGCGGTGGAGGGCGGCGATGGGGACGGCGGCGCCGCTGGCGAGCAGGACCCTGGTGGCCGCGGTGAAGCTGGCGCCGCCGCAGGACGGGCCTAGGCCCGCCTCGTCGGGGGCGTCGGAGAGGGCGGAGTTTTCCGCGGCGCCGGTGACGTCGGCGCTGTCGGGGGAGGTGGCGAGGACGGCGGTGTCGTCGGTGCCGGTGGCCGCCGCGGTTGTGCTGGCGTCATCGGCGATGGACTGGGCGCCGTCGCTGAGCAGGCTGGTGGCGGCGTCCCCGATGGCGGACAGGCCCGAGGCGGCGAGGCCGCCGGCCAGGCCGCCCACGGCACCGGCGAGGGCGCCGGTGGCCGCGGAGTCGGTCAGCCCGGTCCAGGAGAAGTCCCCGGTCTGGGCGGCGGTGATGCCGTAGGAGACCGCGTTGCCCGCGGCGCCGGCCAGGGCGCCGCAGGCGGCGGCCCCGGCCAGGGCGCCCACCCCGCCGGTCGGCACCCCGAGTGCGGCTTCGCAGCCGACGAACACGGCGGCGGAGACGGCAAACGAGGCGATCGTCGCGGCGTGGTTCTTGATGAAGCTGGTCACGGCGTTCGCGGCGTGGGCGACGGCGTGCCAGGCATCGGACACGGCGTGTGTGGCCTGGTGGTACTCGCTGGATGCCCACCGGGCCACATGATGGGTCACCGCGGCGCCGGCCGCCACGGTGGCCCGCACCCCCGCCGCGACCGCGTGCACTCCCTGCCGGGCCGCGTCCGCGAGCGAGGTGGCGACGTCCCGGGACAGGTGCCCCGCCGCCGCCACGGCATCCGACAGCAGGCCGACGACGTTCCGCAGCCCGTCGGCCAGGGTGACCACCACGATGTGCACCACGTGGTGGATGTACGGCGCCACGTAGTGGTGCCACACATGGGACGCCTCGCAGGTGAAGTTCCACCACCCCGAGCACCCGGACGACCCGGACGACCCTGACGACCCGGACGACCCGGAGGAATGCGAGGACCCCCGGCTTGTGTGGCCGCCGCCGGATGACCCACCAAGGTCGACCAGGAAGTGGCCGGTGGGGTCGGTGGCCGTCAGCGGGTTGTCGCCGGCGTAGGCGAAGGGGTTGGCTGCCGCCGGGTCGGGCACCGGGCTCGATGATCGCGGTGTCCCTGGCTGGTGAACTCGCCGGTGCCGGGTCGTACCAGCGTGCGGCCATGTCGACCCGGCCGGTCGCGGGATCGGTCCACCCCGACTGGTAGCCGAGGTTCCCCGCCAGCCCGCGAGCCGGCGGTGACCGTCGCCGAGCGGGTCGTAGCTGGCCGACCCGGACAGCGCGGCGCCCGCCGGGGTGAACTGGCCCGACCACGTCGGTGTGCTGGTCGGTGAAGGCCAGCACCCCTGCGCGGTGGTCCCGCCGGCGGTGCCGATCGCGGTCAGCGTCGCCGGTCGGGATCGCAGGTGTAGGTCGACGTCCCGTCGGAGGCGACCTGGTTGCTTTGCCCGACGTAGCCGAGGGTGTACGACCCGGCGGTCCCGCTGTCGGACACGGCGCGGCCGAGCGCGTCGTAGGTGAAGGACTGGGTGCCCTGCGTCACCGGCTGGCCGTAGGCGTCGCTGGTGTAGCTGACCGTGCCGCTCGGGCTGGTGACCGACTTCAGCGTCCCGCGGGCGGTGTAGGCGTACGTGGTGACCGTCCCGTCGGCCGGGGCGGTCAGCTCGTCCCGGGCGTCGTAGGTCAGGTCTCGTTCCCGGCCTGGATGCGGTTGCCGGCGCCGTCGTAGGCGTAGTTCACGGTGGTGGTGCCGTTGTTCCACGACGTCAGCCGGTTCGCCTCGTCGTAGGTGTAGGTGTTGGCGGACGCGCCCGCGAACCCGCTGGTGGTCTTCGAGGTCAGGTTGCCGTTCGGGTCGTAGCCGTAGCTGATCGACGCCACCGCCTGGCCGCCGGACGGTGGCCAGCGTGTCGGTGGTCAGCTCGTGCAGGCTGTTGTAGCCGAACGTGCGGGTGTCGTTGCCCGCACCGTAGTTGATCTGGGTGACCTGGGACAGCGGGTTGTAGCGGTAGGACGCGGTCGTACCGGTCAGCCGGGTCGGCGAGCGTGGCGAGCCGGTCGTCGCTGTCGTAGGTGTAGGTGGTGGTCCCGGCCGCGTCGGTGACCGAGTTGACCAGCCCGTCGCCGTTGTAGGCGAACGACGAGTGACCCGCGCGCGCCGGTGGCGGACAGCAGCAGGCCCGCGGTCGTCGTAGGTGAAGTTCTCGCGGTGGCGGCGCCGCCCGGCCGCGTGTGCTGGCCGAGGTCAGGTTGCCGGCCTGGTCGTAGCCGAAGTACCGGGACGCGGTGGGGCGCCGGCGCCGGTCCCGGACTGCCCGGTCAGCTCGTCCATGGTGTTGTAGGTGTTGGTGATCGTCGTGACCCCGCCGGGCTCGGTGATGCTGACCGGGTTGCCGTCCGCGTCGTAGGAGGTGGTGAAGGTGCCGCGGCCGCAGGTGCGGGCTGCGCTGTGGTGGGTGGCTCGATCTGCGACTCGGGCAGGTTCCAGCGAGTTGTACGTGGTCCACCAGTCGTTCCCGTTCCCGTCGATGTACAGGGTCTGGTTCCCCGCCGCGTCGTAGCCGAACGACGTGGTGATCCCCGACGTCGCGGTGACCGGCTGGGTCTCGCTGGAAAGCCGTCCGTCCGCGTCGTAGGTGTAGCTCGTGGTGTTCCCGTTGTAGTCGGTCGAGGACAGCAGGTTCCCGTCGCCGTCGTAGGCGCTGCTGTCCGACCGCAGCACCGTGCCGGCGCTGGAGAGGTCGGCCTGCCCGATCTGCCGGCTGGCCTGGTCATAGGTGTTGGTGCTGGCCGTTCCGTTGGGATAGGTGGTGGTGGTCAGCCGTCCCGCGGGGTCGTAGCCGTAGCTCGTGGTGTTACCGGCACCATCGGTGACGCTGGTCTGCTCGCCTGCCGCGTCGTAGGCGTACGACGTCTGCACCCCGTCCGGGCTGGTCTGCGACGACAGCCACCCGCCGGTGCCGTAGGCGTACTGGGCGGTGTACGCGGCCGCCGACGGGTAGCGCTCCATCTGGGTGGAGGTCAGCTGGCGGCCCATGAAGTCCCAGGTGGCGTCGGTGACGGCACCAGTCGGGCCGGTCTCCGACAACTGGTCGGCGTTGGTGTCGTAGGTGTAGCTGGTGACCCCGCCGTTCGGCGCGGTGACCGCGGTGGTGTCGCCGAGCTGGTCGTAGGTGTAGCTGGTCTTGCCGCCGAGCGGGCTGGTCTGGGACGTCATCTCGCCCAGGCTGTTGTAGGCGGTGCTGGTGACCGCGTTGATCGGCGTCGACGATCCGGGCGGGGTGTACGGCGGCTGGGTGACCGACACCGGCCGCCCGTCGGCGTCGTAGGCGGTCACCGTGACGTTCCCGTCGGGATCGTCGCTTTCGGCCGGTTCGCCGAACGTGTCGTAGCCGGTCATGGTGACCGGGCTGGTCTGGGTGACCGAGCCACCGTGCACCTGGGTGGGCGCCGCCGGGCTGGTCGTCACCGCCAGGCGGCCCGCCTCGTCGTAGGTGTAGTAGGTGGTGTTGCCGTTCGGGTCGGTCATCGACGTCGGCAGGCCCCGCTGGTCCAGGGCCCAGGTGGTGGTGAGGGCCGGATCCCCGCCCCCCTTGAGGTACACCGACTGCGAGGTCATGTTGCCCATCGGGTCATAGGTGTAGCTCGTGGACTGCACCGGCGTGGTGCTGGCCGGGCCGGTCAGCGTCTGGTTCACCACCTGGTCGTCGGGGGAGTAGGAGTAGGTCGTAGTGCGGTCCAGCCCGGCCGGATCCACGGTCACCGCCGTGTTCCGGCCCGCGGCGTCCACCGCGTAGGCCGTCGTGGTGGCCCCGTTGTTGGTCACCTGCTGGATGAGCTGGTTCGCCGCGTTGTAGGTGTTGTTCTGCACGGCGAACAGCCCGTTGCCGACGGCAGCGCTGCGGGTCACCGCTCCGAGCAGCCCGTTGTCGAGGTAGGCGTAGCTGGTCTGGTTCCCCATCGAGTCGGTGATGCTGGCGAGCCGGCCGTCCGGGTCGTAGGCGCGCGAGGACTCCACCAGTGGCGCGGGGGATTGCGGGTTGGCCGGGTTTCCCGTGTAGTTCGCCAGCGTGACGGTCAGCAGGTTCCCATCGGCGTCGTAGGCATAGTCGGTGGTGTTGCCGGCCGGGTCGGTCTCGCTGTTCAGGTTCCCGTAGGCGTCGTATGTGTAGTTGGTGGTCGCCCCGGCCGGATCGGTCGAGGCGGTGAGCTGATCGTGGGAGTTGTAGGTGTTCGTGACCGTGCGTGAGGCGTCGCCGCCGGTGGTGTCGGCGACGGTCTGCGAGGTCACGTCGCCGTCGGGGTCGTAGACGGTGGTGGTCTGCGCGGTGTGCACGGCACCGGTGACCCGGTCGGTCACCGCCGGATTGGTCTCGCTCACCACTTCGCCTACCGGGTTGTACGCATAGGTCGTGGTCAGCCCGCCCGGATAGGAGTTGGAGATCACCGTCTGGTGGAGCAGCCGGCCGATCTCGTCGTAGGTGTACTCGGTGACCAGCCCGTCGGGATTGGTGACCTGAGCCAGGTCCCCGTCGGAGTCGTACTGCGCCGTGGTCGTCGCGCCACCGGGTGAGGTCACCGTCAGGGGCAGGCCAGCCGGGGTGTTCCCGCCGGCGGGGGTGTAGGTCATGGTGGTGGTGCGGCCATCGGGGAACCCCGCCACCGGCGGCGTGGTGACCTGGGTCAGGTCACCCGAGCTGTCGTAGGTGTAGCTGGTCTTATAGGTGTTATCGGTGTCTGACGACGAGCCGTCATCACGCTCGGTGAGCATCATGTCGTTCCGCGGGTCCGGGGACAGCTGCGACGAGGTGTCGTCGGGGTAGTAGCTGTAGTACGCGGTGGAGCAGGTGTTCCCCGCCTGGTTCTGGCAGGTCGTCTCGGACACCAGGTTGCCCCGGATGTCATGGCCGGTGATCGTTTCGAACCCGTCCGGGTCCACCGTGTTGTAGAGGAAGCCACCGGTGTCGTACCCGTAGGTGGTGGTGTTGCCGAGCCCATCGGTCTCCGAGATGACCCGGTTGCTGTTGAGCGGGTCCATCACGTAGGTGATGGTCTTGCCGCCCGGGTCGGTGACGTGCACGGTCTGGACCGGGGTCAGCCCGCTGGAGAATTTCGAGGCGCCGTACTCCTCCGCGACCTGGGCGGCCGACAGCTGGGTGTTGTAGAACGAGGCCTCGGCGATCGAGCCGCTGAAGTACTCCGGCGCCGCGCTGTTTCCATTGTTCGGCTCGTTGGGCCAGTTGCCGCCCGTGAACCCGGCTCCGATGTAGTCATACGGCTGTGGCCCGGGCTGGGAGATCGTCCCGGACATGCTGGCCACCTTCTGGCCGTCCAGGTAGAGGGTCTGCGAGCTTCCGGAGGCGGTGAGTATCACGTTGTGCCATTTGCCGTCGGCCACCCCGGAACTGGTCTCCATCGGGTTGACGCTGCCGTTCCAGAACTCCCCGTGCAGGTAGCCGCCGTTCCCGATGTACAGGGCGGGCGTGTAGTTGGCCGGAGCGCTGCCGGTGAGCGGGTTCGCCGCGTAGCTGAACAGGATCCCCGGGCCGGAGGTGGCCTTGAACCAGAGGCTGACCGACTGGCCCCCGTCGGTGTCCACCAGGCCCTGCGGGAGCGAGATGTTCGAGGTCTTGCCGTCGAAGGAGTCCGCGCTCTCGTCCGAGAACGGCCCGGAAACCCCTTGGCTGACGTTGTTGTAGGTCGCGGCCCCTCCACCCACGATCTGGTTGACCGCCACCGAGGTGCCCGAGTCTCCGAGCCGCCAGTAGTCAACCGGCCCCTGCCCGAGCACGGAGGAGGCGTAGACCTGGCTGGAACCGGTGTCGGCAGGCGGGCTGATCTGCCAGGTCCCCCCGTTGTCGTCGGTGACCGACGTCACCGCGCTGGTGCCCGGGTCATAGGCGACCTTCGCGTACACGCTGCCCGACGGCCGGGTGAGCTGGGTGAGCAGGGCATCCGGGCTGGTCGCCGCCTGGTACATGGCAGTGATCTCGGTGGGGTCCAGCGGCCGGTCCCAGAAGCCGGCGTCGGCGATCTGGCCGGTGAAGTTCCACGGGGTGCCGGTCTGGACGCCCGCGTGCTCGTACGGTTCGTCGGGCCAGCTTCCGCCGATGAAACCGGTGCCCACGTACCCGTTGTCCTGGCTGGTGTTGGCGATCGTGCCGGACAGCGTGCCGGCCAGGTTGCCGTCCAGGTACAGCGCCTCGATGTTCCCGCTGGAGCCGTTGTAGGAGGTGAGGACGGCCTGGTGCCAGTTCCCGTCGTTCACCGCCGTGGTCGTATGGATCGGGAGCAGCGTGTTGTCCCAGAACTCGCCGTAGAGTTCGCCGCTGCTGCCGACGTACAACTCCGGTGTGTAGCTGGTGGGCGTGGTCCCCTTGGTGATCGGATCGGTGGAGTTGCTGTAGAGCACCCCGCCGGCCCCGCCGGCCGGGGTCTTGAACCACAGGCTGATGGACTGGTAGGTCGCCCCGGACGCCATGCTGGACGGCAGGGTCACGTACGACGAGGTGCCGCTGAACGAGGCGGTGGTCTGGTTCGATCCGGGCAGCAGTCCCGCCTGCCCGAGCGTCACGCCCGTGTAGGCCGCGTCGTCGGTCCCCTCGTTCACCAGCACCGTGCTGGCCGCGCTCGCCGCCCCGGACGGGTCATCGAGCGGCCAGAACGAGTGCGGCCCGGTGTCCAGGACCGTCGCCGGGTATCCGGTGCCCGACTGATACGTGTAGCTGGTGCAGGCGGTGGTCGTGCCGGGCGGGCACACGCTGGTGCAGCTCGTCGCCGAGCTGGTAGTTGTAGGTCCAGGTCAGGGCCGATGACGGGTTACCTGACGTGACTGGATCTGTCGTCACCGAGATCACCCGTCCACGCAGGAAGACGCTGCCCCAGGTGAGGTGCAGGGACCGGCCGGCCGCCACGGACGTGATCGTGGTGATCTCGTTGGAGGAGTTCCAGGTGAAGTCGAGGGCGTGGTCGAGCGCGTCGGTGATCGAGGTGATCCCGTAGACGCCGGAGCCGAGGCTCTGGGTGAACACGTACACGGTGTCGTTCTTGTCGGTCAGCGCGTAGCCGCCGCCGGATACCGATGCCAGCGTGGCGTAGCGGCCCAGCGGCGCGGTGTAGCTGCCGTCGCCGTTCGCCCCGAAGCCGACCTGCTCACCATCGGGGTAGGTGACCAGCACCGTGTCCTGGTTCCCGTTCGAGTCCTGCAGCCCGGGGGACACCCGCGCGTCCAGCACGCTCGACCAGCCCGCCCCGAAGGCGTCGGCCACCGGGTCCGCGCTGTTGTAGTCCCGCTCGATCGCCAGCGCGGGGCCGATCACCGACACCTGTGCATCGGTGGCACTGGTCGTGTAGTCGCTGTTCGCCGGGTCGAAGCCCTGGCCGCCGGTGTTCTGTGACAGCCCGGACGTGACGACGGGCTGGGGCACGGGGGTCGCCAGGGAATTTACGATGCTGACGGTGCTGTAGTCCTGTCCGTCGTAGGCCATCGCGTACCAGTAGTAGGTCTGGTTCCACTTCAGGTCGCCACTGCGCACGTCCCAGTGCGGGTTGTTCTTCCAGCTGGACTGGTCCACCATCTTGCCGCTGGCGGTGTCGATGGTGAACTGGTAGGTCAGCGAGTCGGGCCCGTTGTCCGGGTCGCTGCCCGAGGCCATCAGTTCCGGCGTCAGCGAGGTCGAGTTGTAGTTGTTCGTCGGATAGAGGGCGTTGATCTGCGGCGGCTTGTCCTGGGCGGCCGTCACCGCCAGGTAGGGCAGGTCACCGGTGCCGGCCGCGGAGCTGCCGTCGAACTGCTTGTACTGGCTGGAGTCCTGCGCGCCCGCCGTCAGCGCCAGCCCGATCCCTGACCGGGGCCCGCGCGCCGCCGCGCTGAGCGCGGCGAGCCCGCGGTTCAGCGGCACGCCCAGCCAGCCGCCCTGGGTGCCCAGTGCCTGGGTGTTGGTACAGGCGGCAGTGCTCGCGGTGACGTCCAGGCTGCCCAGTTCCCGGCCCAGCGCCGGGCCCGGCCAGGACAGCGGGCCACCGGCCGGCCAGGCGGAGCTGACCTGGTGGACCTGCACCGGCTCGGGGCTGCGGCAGGTCGCCGCCCAGGTGTTGAACAGGTGCAGCGACGCCGCGACGATGTGATAGCCCGGCAGGGTGGCGGTCAGCCCGGTGAAGTGGAAGAACGCCCGGTCCTGGTCCGCCCCGCCATCGTCGGTCCCGACCTCCAGGGACGTCGCATCGGCGTGGTCGCCCGGGTACCGCGAATCCAGGTAGCTGGCGCCGGGTGTGCCCGCGGCGCCGGACTGGCCGCTGACGCGCAGGCTGACCGTGACCGGGAAGGCGCGGGCGGGGGAGGCCAGCCATGCCCGGTCCAGGCCGACCTGGAGGGCCAGCCCGCCCCGGTACGGGACCAGGCGGTAGCTGACCGTGCCGGTGCGGGCCTGGCCGCCGGCTTGCGTGCTCAGGCGGGAGTCGGTGGCGACCGCTGGCGCGATGACCCCGGCGGCACTGCCAGACGGCCCCGCCAGGGCGACCGACCCGTCGCTGGCCAGCGTCGCGGTCAGCCCGTGCAGCCGCAACGGGAACAGCCAGGTGCTCGCCGCGGCGGCGGAGTGCAGCACCAGCGACGCCCCGATGCCGTCCGTGGCCGCGGTCTCCCGCAGGTCGGTGCCGGGCAGGACACCGGGGTAGGCGGCCTGCGAGCCGGTCACCGTGGCGGCCACCGGTGCGGCGCCCGCCAGCCCATACCCCAGGCTCGCGCCCCGGGTGAAGCCGACGAAGCCGGCCCGGGGGTCGCTGGCGAGCGCGCCGACGCTGACCGCGATGGAGTTCGCCGTTTCCTGCCACCGGTGGCCGGCGGCCGCCAGCGTGGTGTTGATCGGCAGATACGAGCCCGTTGCGGACCGGTAGTTCACCGCCGCCGGGTACACGATCTTGGTGTAGCTCCCGTCCGCGTTCCGGTACATGTCGGCCGTGGCGGACCTGGCCGAGTTCACCGGCCGGCTCGTTGCCGCGTTGAACCCGGCCGTGCTGCCCGGCCCGGTGCGGAACCGCTTGAACACCGGAGCGCGGCGGCGGAAGGGCGGCAGTTGCCCGGGCCCGCGCCCGGGCGGCTGGCCGGCCCCGCGGCCTGCCTCGGTGGCCGAGGCGGGCACATAGTGCCGCCTGCCGGCCGCGGTCCCGCCGCGCTGGTGCGGGATCCGCAGCGCCGGCGACCCGGCCAGCCAGGCTCTTAACTGCGGCAGCGGGACGGTGGGCCAGTGCATCGGCATCGCCGAGGCGGCGGGCGCCCAGCCGGCGAGAAGCAGCCAGCCGAGCGTCACCAGCGCGGCCAGCCGGACCAGGCGCCTCGTGCGGCGCGCCGAACGCGCTGGCCACTCGCGCCTCGTCTTGTCAGTACGGTTCCACCAGCCAGTCAGCATGACCCGCTCCTCCGCACCCACAGGGCAAACGCCGTAAGCGTGACATTGCGTGGGCTTGCCGACAAGGCAAGGATTCCCAAAATCTGCCTTTACCGATCCATTACATAATGGTCGGATTGGCCGCGATCACGGAATGGCCAGGTCACCCGGCCAGGTCACCCGGCCGTGGCTACCGCCGAGGTGATGATCTGGTCCACGGCCGGCCGGACGCCGCTGCCCGAGGCGGGCACCGTCAGCACGCCCGACCCGGCGGGCGCACCGCCCATCGCCACGAACCGGACTCCAGGCGGCCGTGCCTTCTCCGACACCAGCGCCGACACCTGAGCCCTCCCGGCCGCGATCACCACGTTGCAGTGCCGCTGCACCAGGCTCGCCAGGACCGGCGCGGCGGCGGCTTCGGTGGACCCGGACATCACCGGCAGGTACTCCACCTTGGCCCGGGTGGCCAGCGACGCTTCCTGCATTCCTGCCCAGGCCAGAGCGGCCTGAGGGCTGGCCAGGCCCTGGGAACCGGTCAGCAGGCAGGCGGTGAACGCCAGGTACTGGCGCGCCCGGACCGCCGTGGGCGACGGCACCACGGCCGTTACCACCAGGGCCAGTACCGCGACCAGTGCCACGGCCGACCCGCCGGCCAGCAGCACCTGCGCCCGCTCGCTCCTGGCCCGCCACCAGCGGGCCAGCCCAGGTGCGCGCGGCGCGCGTCCCTGGGACGGCGGCCGGGCCCGCCCAGCCGCGACCCCCCGGTTGCGCTGTCCGCCAGCGGGCATGCCCACCTCCCGGCCGTACCGATTCCGAGCCATTGTGACAATGTCGCCGGAAGATTGCAGCCCCCCGCACCGCGGCAATTTTCGGCCGGGGGGCGTGCCGCCGCACGATGACCGCACCGTGATCCGGGCGATACCCGGCCATGGGGTGCAGGAATGGCTGCCCGAGGGCCCGGGTGGCACCCGGCTCCCGGTTTGGTCAGCCGGGCAGGTGACGGCGGGAGCCGATGACGCGGAACCGGCCCGCCACGAAGTCGCCGTCGGTGTAGCTGGCGTTCGCCGCCGGGTTCGCCCCGGTCGCGTGGAAGTCGGAGAACGCGGCCGTCTGGTTGACGTACACCCCGCCGGTGAGGTTCTCCGACAGGGCCACCCCGACGTCAAGCGCCGCGTCCCGCACCTGGCCCAGATACCGTTCGTCGGTCGAGTACACGCTGGCAGTCAGCGCCCCCTTGGTCCCGGCGACCTGGCGGAACAGGGCCACGGAGGCCTCCGCACCGGGGGTGGACACCAGGTAGGAGACCGGCCCGAAGCACTCGCCCGAGATCTCCGGCGAGTCGGCGGAGGCGTGCACCACCAGCGGGGTCCGCACCCGCGCACCGGGGAACCCGGGGTGCCCGATGGCCCTGCTTCGCACCGCCACCCGCCCGGCGCCGGTGGCCCGTGCGGCGGCGGCGTCCAGCCGGCCGAGCACCCCGTCGTTGACGATCGCGCCGAGCAACTCCACCGCCTGGGCATCCGGGCCCATCGTGGCGTCGATCGCCGCGCCCAGGTCCGCGGCCAGTTCCGCGACGTCCTTGTGGCCCTGGTCGGTGTCGATCCCCTCGGCCGGCACCAGCAGGTCCTGCGGCGTGGTGCACATCTGGCCGCTGTAGAGCACCAGCGAGAAGGCCAGATTGGCGAGCATGCCCGCGTAGTCGGACGTGGACTCGATCAGCACCATGTTCACGCCGGCCTTCTCGGTGTAGACCCGGGCCTGGCGGGCGTTGTCCTCCAGCCAGTCCCCGAACGCGGTGGACCCGGTGAAGTCGACGATCTTGATCTCCGGCCGGACGGCGAGGACCTTGGCCAGGCCCTCGCCGGGGGCCTCGGCCGCGAGCAGCACCAGGTTCGGGTCGAAACCGTATTCGCCGAGCACCTCGCGCGCCACGGACACCGTGATCGCCAGCGGGAGCACCGCGCCCGGGTGCGGCTTGACGATCACCGCGTTGCCGGTGGCGAGGCTGGCGAACAGCCCCGGGTAGGCGTTCCAGGTCGGGAACGTGGTGCAGCCCACGACCAGGGCGATGCCGCGGGGGACCGGGGTGAATGTCTTCTCCATCCGCAGCGCGGGCCGCTTGCCCTGCGGCTTCTCCCACACCGCGGTGTCGGCGTGCCGGGTCTGCTCGGCATAGGCGTAGGCGACCGCCTCCAGCGCCCGGTCCTGCGCGTGCGTGCCGCCGGCCTGGAACGACATCACGAACGCCTGCCCGCTGGTGTGCATGACCGCGTGCGCGATCTCGAAGCTGCGGGCGTTGATCCGGTCGATGATCTCCACGCACACCGCCGCGCGGACCCGCGGGCCCGCCGCCCGCCAGCCGGGCAGTGCCGCGGTCGCCGCGGCGATCAGCGCGTCCGCGCCGAGGTGCTCGTAGCTGACGCCGAGATCCACGCCATAGGGCGACACCTCGCCGCCCACCTGGCCGTCCGCCCCGGGCTGGCCCAGGCGCAGCGGCTTGCCCAGGTGCGCCTCGAACGCGGCCTTCCCGGCCTCCGCCGTGCCCTCCCCGTACACCCGCGGGCTTGGCGACTCGGGATAGGCGGACCAGTAGCCGCGCCCGGCGATCGCGGCCAGCGCCGCGTTGAGCCGCTCGGCGTGGGCGGCAACGAGCGCGGCCAGTGTGGGCTGGAGGTCAGCGCGGGCCGGTCCGTCCTGCGTGGATGTCATCGGAACTCTCCCCGGGGCTTGTGGCCGTCCGAGGGCGGCAGCGGGTCACGGCCGCCCTTCTTCATCCCTGAACATTACGCACAGACCCGCAACCGTCCGGCCCGGGCCGCCCCGGGGATCCGGGCCGGGTCAGGAGAAGCGCCGGAGTGCCGGGTCAGGCTCCGGGCGGGACAACGGGATCCGGGGCGGGCCGGGAGGGTGCTGGCCCCGCCCTCAGGCGGCGGCCTCGCGCAGCCGGGCGAACTCGGCGGCCAGGGCGGCGTCGTCCCAGTGCGCGTTGAGGCCGCTGGGGTTGGGCAGCGCCCAGACCCGGGCACCGCCCAGCGTTTCGTCCTGCCGCCCGATCGTCGCCCCCGGGTGGCCGAACGCCGTCCGGTACACGGTGATGCCGACCACCGCCAGCCACCGGGGGCGCAGCCGCGCGACCTTGGCGGTCAGCACCCGGCCCCCGGCCCGGATCTCGTCGGCGGTCAATTCGTCGGCGCGGGCGGTCGCCCGGGCCACCACGTTGGTGATGCCCAGGCCCAGCGGCAGCAGGTCCTCCTGCTCATCCGGGCGCAGCACCCGGTCGGTGAAGCCCGCCGCGTACAGCGCGGGCCAGAACCGGTTCCCCGGGCGGGCGAAGTGGTAGCCGGTGGCCGCCGAGTACAGCCCCGGGTTGATCCCGGAGAACAGCACCCGCAGCCCGGGCCCGGCCACGTCGGGGATCGTCTTGTCCCTGGCGGCGGTCAGATCCCAAGACGATGGGCGGCGGGTGCCGGTCACCGCATCACGCCTCCAGCCGGTGGTACTCATCACGGGCTCACCGTCGGCTTCCGCTGAGGTCACGCTTGGCGCGGCGCGCCCCGGCGGGAGAGGACATCGATGGTCGCCGCCGCGAGTAGCACCGCGGCGACCACGACGTCAATCCACTGGCTCGGCACGCTAAGTAGGTAAAGGCCGTTGTAGATGCCACCGATGACGAGGCCGCCCAGTACGCCGTGAATGGTCTTGCCCCGGCCGCCGAAGAGGCTGGTGCCACCGATAACGGCCGCGGCCACCGCAAGCAGCACGTAGCTGTTGGCGGTCTTGATGATGTTGGTGGTCAGCGAGACCTGCCACGAGGCGAACAGCACCCCGGCGATCCCAGAGGTCAGGGCGGCGAGGACGAAGCCCCAGGTTCGGACGGTGGGCAGGCTGACCCCGGCTCGCCGCGCCGCCTCGGGGTTGCCGCCGATGGCATACACGTAGCGGCCGAAGCGCGTTCGCTGCAGCAGGACCGTCGAAGCCGCGAGCACGACCAGGACGATCGGAATGATGTAGGGGACCCCCTCGATCGTCCCGGAGTGGGCCCGGTTGACGTTACAAATGGCGACGACCGCGATTCCCGCCACCGCCATGAGGGCGATCTTCAGCGCGGTGAGGCTGCGCGGCGGAGTCTCCAGGCCGGCGCGGCGCTTGCGGACGTCCCGCAACCAGAGCCCGGTGCCAGCGGCTCCGACCAGCACGGCCAGCACGATCCAGCTGACCACCGGGTCGAACTGCCCATAGAAGATGTCGTAGAGGACGACCTCGTTGTTGAACCGCGAGTTGCCGATGCTCACGAGCGACCCGCCGAGGATGATGATTGCCACGCCCTCCAGGATCAGCAGCCCGCCGAGAGTGACGATGAACGACGGCATCCTCAGCCGGGCGACGAGCGATCCCTGGATGGCGCCGAACGCGGAGCAAACGAGCAACGCCACGATGATTGCCGCCCACCACGGGAAGTTCGCGCCAGTCGGCTGCACAAGCTCGGCGACCACGACGCTGCCAAACGCCATGACCAGGCCGACGGAAAGGTCGATCTCTCCGAGCAGCAGGGCGAAGATCTCAGCCATCGCCAGCACCATGTACACGGTGCTCTGCTTGAAGAGGTTGACCAGGTTCAGCGCCGACAGGAAGTTCGAGTTCGCGACCTGGAAGCTGACGGCGACAACCACGATGGCCAGGACCACCGGCAGGACACCGCTGTTGCCACTGCGGACCCGGAGCCACCAGGCCCGGGCGTACTGTCCCAGCGACTGGGCGAGGAGCTCGGGTGGGACGTCGGCCTCGGCGACCTGAGGGGCCGCGGTGAGATCGACCACCGTCCCGGCGTCGGCCGTCCCGCTCGGGGTCTCTCCCGGGTCCGTGGTCATGGGGCGGTCAGACACGGGTCACGCTCCCGGTCCCGCGACGTGACAGCACGTCAACCAGCACTGCGGCGAGGAGCACGGCGCCCGGCACGATGTATTCCAACGGCGTGGCCAATGTGCCCAAGTTGAGAAGGGACACGCCGTAGGCAATGCCGCCGATGAGCAGGCCGCCGAGAAAACCGTGGATTGCCTTGCCCCGGCCACCGAAGAGGCTGACCCCGCCGATGACGGCGGCGGCGACCGCGTACAAGACGAGCTGACCAGGGTCCGCCGTATTGGTGCTGTACTCACCGAAGAAAAACGAACCGAGCAGTATGCCGCCGAGGCCCGCGGTCGCCGAACACAACGCGAACGCCCAGGTGCGGATGGCGGCGAGGCTGACGCCGGCGCGGCTGGCCGCGTCAGGGTTGCCACCGATGGCATAGACGTAGCGGCCGAAGCGGGTCCGCTGGAGCAGGAGCGTCCAGGCGCCAAGGACGACGAGGACGATCGGGATCACCCACGGAACTCCCTGCACCGTCACCAGGGGGGTTCCGCGGTTGACCGTGCAGATCAGCACCACACCTACCCCGACCAGCGCCACCAGGGCGATCCTGATTGCCGTCAGGCTGGCCGGGGGAGTCACCAGGCCCTGGCGTCGCCTCGCGGCCCCGCGTAGCCAGAGGGCCGCGCCAGCGGCCCCGACCACCACCGCCAGGGCGACCCAGCCGGCGACGGGGACGATCACCCCCTGGACCATGTCATAGATGACGCGCTGATTGGCCACCGAAGAGCTGACGGTCAAGAAGCCGTTGGCCCCGCCGAGGACGACGACGAGGATTCCCGAGAAAAGGAGGAACCCAGCCAGGGTAACGACGAAGGATGGGATCTTGAGCCGGGCAGTCAACGTCCCTTGGAGCGCACCGATCACGCCGCAGCAAGCGAGCGCGGCGAGCACGGCTGCCCACCACGGCCAGTCCGGCCCCGACTGTTGGACCAGCTTGAAGGCGATCACGCCGCCGACAAGCGCGACCGCGCCGACCGAGAGGTCGATCTCTCCAAGGAGCAGGACCACCGTCTCAGCCATCGCCAGCATCATGTACACGGTGCTCAGCCCGAAAATGTAGACGAGGTTGCTCGGCCGCAGGAAGGCGTGCTCGGGGGTGACGATCTCGAAGGTGACGGCGACCAGCACCATGGCCAGGACCACGGGCAGGACACCGCTGTTGCCACCGCGGACACCGATCCACCAGGCCCGCAGGTACTGGCCCAGCGACTGGGCGAGGATCTCGGCTGGGACGTCGGCCGCGGCAGCCTCAGGGGCGGCGGTGAGGTCGACCGCCGTCCCAGCGCCCGCCGTCTCGGCCGGAGTCTCGCCGGGGTCCGCGGTCACGGGGATTTCCCGATCCAGGCCATGGGCTCAGCCCTCGCCACTGGCGGATCCGGCAGGCTCGAACGGCCGCCCGCTGGAGCTACCCGTCGTCATATACTCCACCACGCTCTGCCGGTCGAAGTCCGCAGCCGGCCCCTCGGCCACCATCCGCCCCAGGTACAGCACCGCGATCCGGTCCGCGACCTCGAAGACGTCCTTCAGGTTGTGGGAGATCATCATCACCGCCAGCCCGCGGTCCCGGAGCCGTTCGATCAGGTCCAGGACTGTCTGGGTCTGCACCACCCCGAGGGCGGCGGTGGGCTCGTCCAGCAGCACCAACTTGGAGTTCCACATCACTGCCTTGGCCACGGCCACCGCCTGCCGCTGACCTCCCGACAGCGAGGCCACTGGCTGCCGGATCGAGCGCACCGTCGTCACCCGCAGCGTGCTCAGGGTCTCGGCCGCGCCCCGCTCCATCGAGTCCTCGTCGAGCAAGCCGCGGCGCAAAAGCTCCCGGCCGAGGAACATGTTCTGGACGATGTCCAGGTTGTCGGCCAGCGCCAGATCCTGGTAGACGGTCTCGATCCCCAGCGCGGCGGCGTCCCGGGTGCTCCGAATGTGTATCGGGCGCCCCTCGAAGTAGATCTGGCCATGGTCCGGCTGGTGCACGCCGGCGATGCAGCGGGTGAGCACAGACTTCCCGGCACCGTTGTCCCCGCACAGGCCGGTCACCTGGCCTGCGGGCAGGTCCAGGTCCACCCCGTAGAGCGCCTGCACCGGTCCGAAGTGCTTGTCGATGCCCCGCAGCTTCACCAGGGGTTCTACCCCGTCCCCACTGCGGCTCGCGCCGTTCGGGGCCTCGTTCATCTCAGTCATCTTGAAGATCCGTCAGTAGCCTTGTCTAGGTTGGGCTCCCGCCGCTCCTCGCCAGGGCGGGGTTGGCGGACCCCTTGCTGAAGGGTCCGCCACCCCGGCTGAGGAGGAGCGTTCGACGGGAGCCCCGTCGAGGTTCCCCAGATCAGATGATCACGAGATCCCATTTTTGGCGCAGAGGCTCGCACCCGCGATTATGCAGATCGTCGCAGCGGGGTCGAAGCCGTCCTTGACCACTGTCGCCTCCATGTTGGCCTGTGTCACCCACACCGGAGTCAGCAGGGACGCCGGTTCCTTGATGCTCGGGTTGGCCGGGTCGGTGGTCGTATTGTTCAGCAGGCCCGCAGGCACCTTGTCGCCGGCCAGCAGGATCGTGGCCATCGCCACGGCGTCCTGGGCCTCCTTGTAGACCGCCTTGTACACGGAGCCGCACTGGTAGCCCTCGAGGATCCAGGCCATGCCCTGGGCCGTGGCGTCCTGCCCGGTGGTGGGGACCGTCTTGGGCTTGACCCCGTCCCCCTTGAGGTCAGTGATCACCGCATTGGAGAGTCCGTCATTGGCCTCGATAGTGGCGTTGATCGCCTTGTTTGCGGTGAACGCCTGCTGGAAGATCGTGCCGCCCTTGGTGTTGTCCCAGCCAGGGGCGAAGTTCTCGCCAACCAGCTTGTAGCCGAGGCTGTTGGTCGCGCCCGCTGCGACTGTCTTGGCCGTCTGGCCCCAGACCACCTGGTTGTAGCCCGAGGCAAACGAGATGGCGTTGGGGTCGGTGTCCTCGCCGCCGTTCAGGACGTAGACCTGGGGCTTCTTGATCCCCCAGGACGAAACGCAGGCCTCGAACCCCCGGCCGATCAATTGACCCACGAGTTGGTTGTTGAAGCTGACGTAGTAGGTGTTGTGGCCTTGGAAGGTGGCGCGGTCGTAGCTGATCAGGGTGACGCCCTTGGACTCGGCAAGCTGCGCGATCGCTACGCCGGTCGGGCCATCAAGCGGGTCCATTACGAGAACCTTGGCGCCGAGGTTGATGTCGGCGGTGGCATCGTCCAGCTCGGTCGCGTCGCTGCCCTGCGCGTTGTCGATCCGGAACTGCGCCTGGGTATACCCGGCGTCGGCAAAGGCATCGTTCAGGTACGGCTGGTCGAAGTCAACGTACCGCGTCGACGACGTGGTGTCGGGCAGGATCACCCCCACCTGCAGGCTGTTGACTCCCTTGGTCGCGAACTTGGTCAGCGGCTTGAGCTTGGCCATCGTCGACGCTATGTCAACGGTAAAGGAGCTGGTGGTCAGCGTTGGAATCGTGTTCGAGCCGCCGGACGTCGTCGGTGTCGACGAGGACGACGATCCGCAGGCCGCGGCTATCAGGCCAGCTACGGCCGTCAGACCCACCCAGCCCACCCGGCCGAGGCGGCCATTTCTGCCGTGCCGACCTCCCTTACCTCTGTTACCCAGTTGCATTACCCACGCCCCTTTCGCGTGAAGGCACCCAAATAAGCGGACATTGCACGACGTATAGCACGTGTGTCTCGTAGTTACCAAGGACCGAAGTCCTCCCGTCAGCAGCGCGTTCCGCGCTTCGTGAGCTTCGTGCGCTAGCCCTGATCATTCACGCTGGCCAAGCAGCACACTCCAGCCCGGGCCGGGCGAGTCCCGTGCCCGTTCCAGCCACAGCTGCAGTCGCAGGCGTTGCCCTGAGAGTAGGCCCAGGGGAATGAACACGGTCTTAACATCATGGCCGCCCCATAAAAATACTGTGAACGGCGGCCCGCAGCAGAGCGGGGGTGGGCGCGGAGCGCGGGGGCGGGGAAAGCGGCGTGCGGGCGGCGGCTCATCCCCGGCTTACTCCGGCGCGAAGCGGTAGCCAGCCCTCGGCTGGGTGAGGATGAGCGGGGTGCTTCCGTCGGCTTCCAGCTTGGCCCGCAGCCGCCGGACGTACACCCGCACGTACTCGGTCTCGGTCTCGTACCCGTGCCCCCACACGCGCCGTAGCAGGTGGGCGTGGGTCAGCAGCTTGCCGCGGTTGGTGGCAAGCTCGCGCAGCAGGGCGAACTCCGTGGGGGTCAGGTGCACCGGCTGGCCGTCCCTGGTCACCTGCTGGCTGGCCAGGTCGATCTCGATGTTCCCCGCGGTGACGATCGGCGGCCCCGGCTCGGTCGAGGCGGCGGGCCTGGTGCGGCGCAGCGTGGCGGTGATCCGGGCCAGCAGTTCCTCGATGCTGAACGGCTTGGTCATATAGTCGTCGGCGCCCACGTTGAGCGCGGTCACCTTGTCCCGCTCCCCGCCGCGGGCCGACACCACGATGATCGCCACGCTGGACTGCTCGCGGATCTGCCGGCACAGCTCGAAGCCGTCGATCTCGGGCAGCATCAGGTCGAGCAGGACGATGTCCGGCTCCTCGGTCTCCAGCAGTTGCAGCGCCCGGGCACCGTCGGCGGACACCACGCTGTCGAAGCCCCGCACGGACAGGTTCGACCTGATCAGGTCAACGATGTTCGGGTCGTCCTCCACCACGAGCGCGCGGGTGTTCCTGGCGGGCTCGGTCACGGCGCCACCGCTCCGGCCCTGGCCCCGCCGGCGGTCACGCCGGCGGGGTCGGTGTCCCGCTGCCCGTCCTCGGCGCCGGAACGGTCGATGGCCTCCACCGGCAGGCAGATCCGGAAGCACGTGCCGCGCTCCAGAGGCCGCAGCGCGATGCTGCCGCCGTGTGCCTCGACGATGGCCTTGGCGATGGACAGCCCGAGGCCGGCCCGGCGCTCGGGACGCGGCGCTGCGGGGTGATGTGGAACACCGCCGCCGCCAGTTCCCCGGGCATGCCGGTGCCGTCGTCGATCACGCTGATGACCACCTCGCTCGGCGGCCGCGCCGCCACCGCGGTGACCCGGACCTTCGTCCCCGGCGGGTTGTGCCGGACCGCGTTGCTGACCAGGTTCACGAACACCTGCTCCATCCGGTCGTGGTCGGCCCACACGGGGGGCAGGCCGGGCTCGCTGTCCACGGAGACCGCCGCGGCGTCGGCCGGCGGCAGGCACGCGATGGCCGCCTCCAGCACCAGCGGTATGTCACACCAGTCCCGCTGCAGCCGCATGATGCCGGACTCGATCGCGGAGAAGTCGAGCAGATCCTCCACCAGACGGCCGAGCCGGGCCGACTCCGCGGCGATCCGGTCCAGGAAGCGCCGCTGCGAGTCACCGTCCCAGGTCACGTCCGGCTGCATCAGGCTGGAGGCATACCCGCGGATGGCCGTCAGTGGCGTGCGCAGCTCGTGGCTCATCCGGGACAGGAAGCCGCGCTGCAGTTCCCGCGACCGGCGCAGCGCCGCCGCCTCCTGGTGCGAGAGGAGGGCCTCCTCGCGCTCCAGCGCGAGTCGCAGGGAGTGCGCGGCGTCCTCCATCAGCGCGGTCTCGTCCTTGGTGGCGCGCAGTTCCTTCCAGCTCGCCAGCAGCACCGTGGGCCCGCCAGGCGCCAGGAACGTGGCGGCGAGCCCCCGGCGGCCGTGGCTGCGCCGCAGTTGCCTGGCCGCGCCGTCCTGGCCGGTCACGCCGGCGCTGTGCGCGTCGGCCAGCATCTGCTCCGCTGTCTGGCGTAGCGAGGGCGATGCCGACCCCGGATCCCGGCCCATCGGCCCGGTGAAGGCGCGCCATCGCGGCGGGTCCCCGGCCGGCTGGGTCAGCAGCGCCACCTCGTCGGCCCGCAGCCCGCGCCGCAGCGATTCGATCGCGACGAACAGGCCCTCGGCGACCGGGATCGGGCCGGCCAGCGTCTCCAGCATCTCGCGGATGGTTTCCAGCACCCGGTTCCGCGCGGTCACCTGGTCAAGCAGCCGGTCCCGCTCCAGCGCGCTCGCCGCGTACCCGGCGTAGAGCGTGACCAGGTCCAGCTCGTCGCGCTGCGGTGGCCGGTGGTCCTGGCGGAAGACCGTGATGACCCCGCTGAGCCCGCTCGGGCCCATGACCGGGACGGACCAGGAGCCGGTGATGCCCGGGGCCGGTGGCAGGCCGCCGTAACCGGCCCGTGCCGCGGTTGCCCGGATATCTGCCTCGGTCACTGGCTGCTCGAGCGACGCGGCCAGCCCGACCGGGCCGCCCGCCGGGCCGAACGGGAGCGCCGACCAGCCAGCGAGCTGCCCGGGGGAGAGGCCGAGTGACGCGGCGCAGATCAGCGACTGGTCGGCCACCAGGTGGATGCACAGCCGCTCGGTGCCCAGGGCCGCACCGAGAGCGGACAGGATCAGCGACAGGCTGGAGGAAGGATCGGCCGACGCCAGCCGGTCGGCCAGCCGGTGCAGGCGGCTGAGCTGGCGGCGTGCGGAGGAGTCCATCTGCTGCCCGGACAGCAGCGCGACCACGTCGTCGGGGTGGGTGCTGCGCGGCTCGAGGTCGCCCACGATCCGCCCCTGCCGCATCACCACGATGCGGTCGGCCAGCCGGAACATCTGCTCGATGTCGTGACAGGCAAGCAGGATCGTGGTGCCCTGCTCGCGCAGGCCCACGATCAGCGCTTCGACCTGGGCCGATTCCCGGACGCCGAGCGATGCCGTCGGCTCGTCCAGCGCCAGCAGCAGCGGCCGGTCGCGCATCGCGCGGGCGACGGCGACAAGCTGGCGCTGGCCGCCGGACAGGGTCCCGACGCTCCGGGTGGTGTCCCGCAGCGGGATCCGCAGGCTCTCCAGCACCTGTGCCGCGGCCGCGTGGAACCGGCTCTCCGAGAGCATGAGGCGCCGTGGCTCCTGCCCCAGCAGGATGTTGGCCGCCACGTCCAGGTTGTCGCACAGCGCCAGGTCCTGCCAGACCACGCCGATTCCCTGGCGGGCCGCGGCGCGCGGATCGGCGAGTACCTTCCGGCCCGCCAGGAAGATCTCGCCGCCCGCCGGGGCGATGTCACCGGCGATGCAGCGCACCAGCGTGGTCTTGCCCGCGCCGTTCTCCCCCGCCAGCGCGATGAGCTCGCCGGGCCGGACGCTGAGGTCGACCCCGTCGAGCGCGCGGACGGCGCCGAACCTGACTTCGAGCCCGGACACGGTCAGCAGCGGGGCCGGCGCTTCGTCCGCCGCCAGCGGCAGAACGGCGGTCATCGAAAACCTGACGCGAGAAGGTCGGTCATGTCAGACATTGTGGGACCTGACCCCCCTGCCTGGCCATTCCGGTGCTGGCCGCGGCCACCGGAGGGTCCCCGGGCCGGCGGGGGTTCCGGGGGTCGTCCCCCCGGGGCCAGCACATCAGTAGGAGCGGGGGAGGCCCAGTACGTGCTGGGCGAGGAAGGCCAGCACCAGGTTGTTGCTCACCGGGGCGATCTCCAGCAGCTTGGTCTCCCGGAACTTGCGCTCGATGTCGTACTCGGCCGCGAACGCGTTGCCGCCGAAGGTATGCATCGCGGCGTTGCCCGCCTCCGCCGAGGCCTGCGAGGCGAGCAGCTTGGCCATGTTCGCCTCCGCCCCGCACGGCTGGCCCGCGTCGAACAGCGACGTCGCCTTGAACCGCAGCAGGCTTGCCGCCTCCACCCGGGCCTTGGCCTGGGCCAGCGGGAACGCCACCCCCTGGTTGGCCCCGATCGGCCTGCCGAACACCTCCCGCCGGGACGCGTACTCGCTGGCGCGATCGAGGAAGAACAGCCCATCGCCGATGGCCTCGCTGGCCAGAAGGCATCGTTCGGCATTGAAACCGTCGAGGACGTGCCGGAACCCGCGGCCTTCCGTACCGATGAGGTGCCCGGCCGGTACCCGCAGGCCGGAGAAGAACACCTGGTAGGTGTGGTAGTTGAACATCATCGGGATGCGGCGCGTCTCGACCGTCGCGCCGGCCTCGCGCAGGTCGAGGAGGAACAGCGACAGCCCGGCGGTGCGGTCGGCCTCGGCCGGCGGGCCGGTCCGGGCCAGCAGCAGCATCAGGTCGGTCTGCTCCGCCCGGCTGATGAACGTCTTCTGGCCGGTGATCACGTATGCCGTACCGTCCCGGTCGGCGCGGGTGGCGATCTTGGTGGAGTCGGAGCCGGCGTCCGGCTCGGTGATCCCGAACGCCTGGAGCCGCAGCTCCCCGGCGGCCAGCGGCGGCAGCCAGCGCCGCTTCTGCTCCGCGCTGCCATGCCTGGCCAGGGCGCCCATCGTGTAGAGCTGGGCGTGGCAGGCGTTCGCGTTGCCGCCGGACCGGTGGATCTCCTCCAGGATGATGCCCGCCTCGGTCACCCCCTGGCCCCCGCCGCCGTACTCGGCGGGGATGAGCACCGACAGCCAGCCGAGCCTGGTCATGGTCGCGACGAACTCCGCCGGGTACGCGCCTTCCGCTTCCAGGCCGCGCCAGTAGCTGCCGGGAAACTGCGTGCAGACCTCGCGGACCGCGTCCCGGATGAGCACCTGGTCACCGGTCAGCGAGAAGTCCATGTGCGCTCCGCTGCTAGTCCTGGTCCAGGCCGAGGATCCGCGCCGCGTTCTCGTGCAGCACCGCCGCCAGAACCGGCTCGGGCAGGTCGAGGGCCTCCAGTTCGGCCAGGCAGCGCTCCGGGGTGAGGAAGGGGAAGTCGCTGCCCCACAGGAACTGGCCCGATAGCCGGCCGCGCAGCTCGCGGACCAGTTCCGCCGGGATGCGCTTCGGCGACCAGCCGGAGATGTCGATGTAGACGTTGGTCTTGTGCAGCGCCATGGCCACCAGTTCCAGGTGCCACGGCCAGCCGAAGTGCGCGGCGACCACGGTCAGCTGCGGGTGCGCCGCCGCCACCGGATCCAGCAGGATCGGCCGCGCGTAGTCCAGCCTGATGCCCTGGCCGCCGGGCTGGCCCGCGCCGATCCCGCTGGTCCCGGTGTGGAACAGGGCCAGCAGGCCGTGCTGTTCACAGGCGGCGAAGACCGGCCAATAGGCCGGGTCGTCGGGGGCGAACGCCTGCAGCGAGGGGTGGAACTTGACCCCGCGCAGCCCGAGCGCGGCGATGTTGGCCACCTCGGCGACCGCCGCGTCGCCCTTGTGCGGGTCCACCGAGCCGAGCCCGGTGAATACGTCGGGGAAATCGCGGCACGCGGCGGCGACCGTCTCGTTCGGCACCCGCGGGCGGCCGGTGGCGGTCTCCGCGTCCCAGGCCAGCAGGACCGCCCGCACGTTCAGGCCGCGGTACCGGTCCGCCAGGCCCGCCAGGGAATCACGCTGCACCGGCGCGCGGAAGTACGCCTCCGCCGCCTCGACATACCCAGCCATGCTGCCGTCCAGCCAGTCGGGAGTCGGCAGGTGCACATGGAAGTCGATCGCCCGGTCCGCCACCGGCCCATGGTAGCCAGCCGGCCCGTTAGTGCCACCGGCCGCCACCCCCTATGCCGCTTGCACGGATTCCGCGTCATCCGGGCCACCACGAGCAGGCACTGCCCGGGCTTTCATCGCGCCTCCGCAGCTTATTCAGGATATCCAGGGATGAATAACTATGATATAGACCTTAATCTCCGTATAGCTACTAACCATAATAGATTCTTGCAGCTCTATCTAAATTATTGAGGGTTGTGTATGTTCATCACAATTATCGAATAAATCGAGCATGATTCGCCAATCGGCGAACCTCGAACCGTCATCTATGCTCGCAGGCATGAGGGGGGCATCGAAATGCGAAGATCCATTTTCCGTGCAAGTGTGTTCGCGGTTGCGTCCGTAGCCGTCTGCATTCTCTGCAGCGCCGCGGGTTCCTCTACGCCGGTCAGCTTCACGCTGACGGCGGGGGCACTGTCCATTAGCGCACCGACTGTCGGCGTGTCGCTTGGATCGCAGGTGGCTTCCGCCAGTTCGACCGATATGACCGGCTCCCTTGGCGTTGTCACTGTCACCGACCAGCGCGGCGGCACGACCACCTGGACAGCCTCCGCGATCTCCACCGCATTTACCCCGACGGCTGGGCCCGCCGATCCTGCCAGCAACGTCAGCTATGCCGCTGGCACGATCACGGTGTCCCCGACCGTAACCGCGACAGCGGTCGCGGCATCGGATCTGACCGGGGTAACACCAGTGGTGACGGGCGCGAGCACCGGAATTAGCTCAGCGAGCTGGAACCCGGTTCTCTCGGTGCTCGTGCCGGGAGACTTCGCGCCTGGCGTCTACGTGGCCACGGTCACTCACTCGGTCGCCTGATCCAGGGGAGCGTGAACCGTGTTTGGCCGGTTGGCCGCCCTGTCGCTGATAGCCGGGACTGTCCTCCCGGCATCCGGTGCGCTCGCAGCAGCACAGCATCACCCCTTGCCAGGCGGGGGAGGCATCGGCATCCGCCTGATCGGTGTGCCAGGAGGGCAGAGGGACGCCCTGGGCCGCCTGTATGTCGTCGCACGGGTAGCACCCGGGACGAGCATCCGCCGCCGTGTCGAGATCAGCAACACCACCACGGCGATGGCGGATATCACGGTCTACCCGGCTGCGGCCGGGATCGTTCGAGGCACGTTCGCCTTCGGTGCCGCCGATCATGGCCAGGACGAACTCTCACGATGGACGTCGGTGAGTCGCCACGTCATGCGCTTGCCACCGGGCACCGGGGCATCGGACATTCTGACGATCAACGTGCCGGGCGACGCGTCACCCGGCGAGCGGTACGCCGTCTTGTGGGCCCAGGTCTCCGCGCCGTCGGCTGAAGGTAGCGTCAAGATCGTCAACCGAGTCGGCGTCCGGATGTATGTCTCGATCGGGCCCGGGGGGGCACCGCCGCCCAACTTCACGATCGACTCACTCGCTGCGAAGCGCTCGGCTGCCGGGCGGCCGCTCGTTACCGCCAAGATCCACAACAGTGGCAGCAGCACGCTCGCCATCAGCGGCTCTCTGAACCTCAGCCACGGACCCGGCGACCTTCACGCTGGACCTTTTCCAGCCAGGCTGGGAGCGATGATCGCGCCCGGCGCCTCACAGCCGGTGACCGTATCGCTCAGCAAGGGTCTCCCAGACGGTCCCTGGCGAGCACGCCTTTGGCTCACGAGCGGCCTGCTGAGGCGATCAGCCGCGGCGACGATCACCTTCCCCGGCCCCGCTGGGAAGCCCGGCATCCCCCTGGCCGATTGTCTCCGTCATCCTGCTCGCCTTGCTTGTGGCCAGCGTCGCCGCGCTCGTGATTACCCGGCGCTTCCGGTCCCTGCGGAGGCACGGCCGAATGACACGACCAGCCGATCCACCAGCGGACAGGCGGGTCACACGATGGTGAGATCGGTGGCCGGACGTATCTGAGTTCAGCCACGATCAAGGCCAGACCGTGGCCGAACTCAGGTCAGGTGAGGTGACCCCTGCGCCTAGCCGTCACGCACCAGGCCCGCGACCGAGTCGAGTTCGGCGCGGGCCGGGCGGCGCCACTTCGCCCGGATCCGGAACCCGTCGCCGGGGTTGCGCGGGATCACGTGCAGGTGGACGTGGAAGACCTCCTGGAACGCCGCCTCCCCGTCGGCGAGGAACAGGTTCACCCCCGCGCACGGCAGACCGGAGCCGCGCAGCGCGGCCGCCATCCGCTGGGCCACGCCGAACATGTGCCCGCCCACGGCCGGGTCCAGATCCGCCAGGTAGGACGCGTGTGAGCGGGGGATCACCAGCAGGTGGCCGGTGGTCAGCGGCCGGATGTCCAGGAACGCGAGCACGGTCTCGTCGGAGTGCACCACGCTGGCCGGCCCGCGCCCGGCGACGATGTCGCAGAACACGCACCCTGCCGCGGCGGCTTGCGCTGTCATGCGGGCATTGTGCCGGACGCTGCACGGTAGGCTGACCCCCGGGGGAAATGGCCAGGGCCGAGGGCGCCCATGCAGTAGCAAATACCGGAGCGCAGTGGCAAATACCGGAGCTGTGACTGATGCAGGCTGAGATCGACACCTCAAAGCCGCATGCCGCCCGCATCTACGACTACCTGCTCGGCGGCAAAGACCATTTCGCGGTGGACCGCGAGACCGCGGAGAAGGCCATCAAGGCCATTCCCACCGGCCGCACCGCGGCCAGGGAGAACCGTACGTTCCTCGGCCGGGCGGTGCGCTACCTGGTGGCCGAGGCGGGCATCCGGCAGTTCCTGGACGTCGGGACCGGCCTGCCCAGCGCTAACAACGTGCACGAGGTGGCGCAGGCGGAGGCGCCGGAGTGCCGGGTGGTCTACGTCGACAACGACCCGATCGTGCTTGCCCACGCGCGGGCGCTGCTGACCAGCACCCCGCAGGGCCGCAGCGCCTACATCGAGGCGGACCTGTGCGAGCCAGAGACGATCCTGGATGCCCCGGCGCTGCTCGAGACGCTCGACCTCAGCAAGCCCGTGGCGCTCATGCTGGTCGGCATCCTGCACTTCGTCTCGGACGAGCAGAACCCGGCCCGGGCCGTGACCACGCTGCTCGACGCGCTGCCGCCGGGCAGCTACCTGACCGTCTCGCACGGCTCGCCGGAGTTCAACCCGGACGGGGCGGCGGCCTGGACCAGCACCTACCGGGCCGGTGGAGTGCCGTTCCAGTTGCGCACCACCGACGAGGTCGCCGAACTCGCCTTCGCGGGCCTGGACCTGGTCGACCCGGGCCTGGTCGTGGTCTCGGAATGGCGGCCGCAGGGCAGCGACCTGCGGCCGCTGGCCGCGGAGGTAGCCATCGTCGGCGGGGTCGCGAAGAAGCCGTGATCCGCGGCTAGGGGCAGGCCGGCGGCCTGCAGGCCCCGCCCGGCGGCCCGGTCACCGCCCCGGGCAGGCTCGCTGCCTGCGGCGCGGCTGGAGGCGGCGCGCGGGCGAAGTGCTTCAATGCTGGTGTGCAGGCCGAAGACAGCCACGACGGGCGCCGCGCCCGGGTGACGATCAGGCAGGTGGCCGAGCAGGCCGGTGTCTCGATCGCGACCGTCTCGCGGGTGGTGAACGGCCACTCGGACGTGTCCAGCCAGACCAGGGAGGCGGTGTCCCGGGTCCTGCGCGAGCAGGGTTACCCGGGCAGCCCGCGGGCCAGGCAGGCGCAGGACCGCCCGGGCACCGGGCTGATCGGCGTCACCATGCCGCTGGTGCATCCCGGCTACTTCGCCTCGATTCTCTCCGGTGCGGCCGAGGCGCTGTACGAGCACGACATGCGGGTCGTGCTGTGCCCCACCAAGCACTCCCGTGCGCGTGAGGCCTCGCTGCTGGACCGGCTCGCCCACGGCGAGACCGACGGCGCGATCCTGGTCCTGCCGGAGGAGTCCGGTGCGGAACTGAGCGCGCTGGCCAGCCACGGGTACCGGTTCGTGGTCGTCGACCCGCTCAGGGACTTGGCCGTGGGGATTCCGGTGGTCTCGTCCGCCAACTCCTCCGGGGCCACCCAGGCGACCCGCCACCTGCTCGGCCTCGGGCACCGGCGGATCGGCGTGATCAGCGGCCCGGAGGGTTGGGCGGCGAGCGAGGAGCGGCTCCGCGGCCACCACGCGGCGCTCGCGGGTGCCGGGGTGCTGCCGGACCCGGCGCTGGTGCGGCACTCGAACTTCCGGATCGACGGCGGCCAGCAGGCGGCCGCCTCGCTGCTGGACACCGCGGAGCGGCCCACGGCCATCTTCGCCTTCAACGACAGCATGGCGATCGGGGCCATGCAGGCGGCGCGTGCCCGGGGGCTGCGGCTGCCCGCCGACCTGTCGGTCGTCGGTTTCGACGACACCAGCGAGTCGCTGATCGTGGTTCCCGCCCTGACCACGGTCCGCCAGCCACTTGCCGAGCTGGGGCGGACCGCGGTCAGCATCCTGCTCCGGCAGGTGGAGAACCGGCGGTTCGAGCCGCTCCGGGTGGAGCTGGAGACCACGCTCATCATCCGCGACTCCACCGCGCCCTGCTAGTCCGGGGGCGACCCCCCGGAGCCCCCCGGTGGCCTACGGCTCCTGCGACTTCGTCGCGGGAGCCTTGGCCGCAGCTAGCCCGGGGGAGCGACCCCCGGAACCCCCGGTGGCCTACGGCCCGGTTCCTTCGTCACCGGGCCGGGGCCCTGTTAGCCCGGGGGAGCCACCCCCCGGACCCGCTCTGTCGGCTGGGCGGCTCTGCTGGCCTAGGGCCGCGACGGCCATTGACCCCCCTCGTGCCCGTTGTTACGGTCAAACCGAAACAATTCCCGGTAATTCTCAGACCTGTTACGGGAGTGACTATGCGCATGCCCCCCGCACCGCGTGCGCTGCGCCTGACGGGAGCCACCGTCGCCGCGGCACTGGCCCTTGCCACCGTGACGCTCGCCGCCGGAATGCCCGGTGCGGCGGCGAGCCCCGCCGGATCCCGTCCCGCGGGAGACGGGCACACCGTCGCCACGGGCACCCGCTTCTTCGTGCCACCGCCCGACCAGGGCGCCGTTCAGCAGGAAATCCAGCTGCTCAAAGGCGGTGACTTCAGCGACGCCGCACTGCTGGCCCGGATGGTGGCCACGCCCCAGGCGGTCTGGTTCGACGGCGGCACGCCCGCGCAGGTGCAGGCGCAGGTACGGCGGACGATGCTGCAGGCGGCGTTCGAGCGCGCCGTGCCGGTGCTGGTCGCCTACGACATCCCCGGCCGTGACTGCGCGCAGTACTCGGCGGGCGGAGCGCTGGACGAGGCCGGCTACGAGGCCTGGATCAGCGCGTTCGCGGCGGGGATCGGGCAGGGCCAGGCCGTGGTGATCCTGGAGCCGGACGCGCTCGGCAACATGCCGTCCGGCTGCGGGCTGCCCTCCTCGGTCTACCCCTTCACCGACGCCGAGCGGATCGCCGAGCTGGGCTACGCGGTCGGCGCGCTGGAGCAGGACCCAGGTGCCAGCGTGTACCTCGACGGTACGCACAGCGCATGGCAGTCCGTCGGCACGATCACCCAGCGCCTCCTGGAAGCGGACGTCCAGCAGGCACAGGGGTTCTTCCTGAACGTCTCCAACTACCAGCCGACCCCGGAACTGATCGACTACGGCACCTGGATCTCCGACTGCATCGCCATGGTTACCGACCCGGCCAACGCCTTCTACAACAACCCGTCGGCCTGCGCGAGCCAGTACTACCCGGCGACCCAGAGCGACTTCAGCACCTGGGGGCTCACCACCGCCTGGTACGCGCAGAACATGGGTGACGCCGTGGCCAGCACCCACTTCGTGATCGACAGCAGCCGTAACGGCAACGGGCCGAACGACATGCAGGCCTACGCGAGCGCGCCGTACAGCCAGCCCGCCAGCGTGATCTCCACGCTGGCCGGCGGCAACTGGTGCAACCCGCCCGGCGCCGGGCTCGGGCTGCGGCCCACCGCGAACACCGGCACGCCGTTGCTCGACGCCTACCTCTGGGTGAAGATCCCCGGTGAGTCCGACGGCCAGTGCGATGCGGCCGGCGGCGTGCGCGCCTGGGACTACACCGCCTACAGCCAGCCCAGCTGGCCGGCCACGGCGGCTCAGCAGCAGCTCTTCGACCCGCTGTGGGGCATCACCGATCCCGCCGCGGGGGCCTGGTTCCCCCAGCAGGCGCTGCAACTCGCTCAGGACGCCAGCCCCGCGTCGTAGCCAGCACGGCCAAGGCCCCGTGACGAAGGAACGGGGCCTTGAGCCAGCGGGGGGTTCCGGGGGGTCGCCCCCCGGGCCAGCACGGCCAAGGCCCCGTGACGAAGGAACGGGGCGTTGAGCCAGCGGGGGGTTCCGGGGGGTCGCCCCCCCGGGGCCAACACAGCTCTGGCGGCGGGACACCCCGGCGGACGGGGGATCCTGGGTTCTCCGGGGCGGCCCGCCACTGGAAAGTCCATCGCCCGCACTTTGGGATCCGGTCCAGGAATGCTGATGATTTCGTGTGATCCAGCCGAACGGCCGGGCCCTCGTCAGCCCTCGTCCAGCCGGGCCCGGCACGCCGCGGCGATGTCCGCCACGTCGACCTGCTGGAGCAGCGACTCGTGCGTGCGGTCGTTCGGGTCGAGGTTGCGCAGGGCCTGCAGGTAGGCGCGCCGGGCGGCCGTCCCGTCGCCCAGTGCGTCGTACGCACGGCCCAGGGTGAACGCGGCGATGCTGAACGCGGGGTCGGCGACCAGCGCCTGCCGCAGGGCATCCCTGGCCTTCGCCGGGTCGCCCGATTCGAGCGCGACCAGGCCGTGCAGGAAATGGGCGTCGGCGTCCAGCGGATGCGCCTCGACCAGCGACGCGGCGTGTTCCAGTGCCCCGTCCCGGTCGCCGGCGGCGGCGGCGGTCAGGGTGGCGGTCAGCCGCTGGTCGCGGGTCAGTACCCGCTGCCCCGTCGGCAGCGGCCCGCGCGGCAGCACCCGCACCGCCTGCCGCGGCGCCTCAGCGGCCGGCCCAGGTGCGGGACGGCCGGCGGCGGCACGGTCGGCGGCGGCACGGTCGGCGGCGGGCCGGTCGGCGGCGGGCCGGGCCGGGCCAGGCTGGTGCGGGCGTGGCTCCCCGGTGCGCGCCGGGCTCACCTGCAGCACGTCCGCCGCCCCCAGCATGACCGTGCCGCCGGGGCGCAGCGAGCTTTTCAGCAGGTCGGTGACCTGGCGGGCCAGGGCGGGCTCGAAGTAGATGAGCACGTTCCGGCAGAGGATCAGGTCGAACCGGGCTTCGCCCGGCGGCGGAAACGGGTCGTGGATGAGGTTGTGCCGGCCGAACCGGGCCAGCGAGCGCAGCCGGCCGGAAACCTGGTAGGTGCCGTCGACCTGCCGCTCCAGGTGGCGGTTGCGCAGTTGCGGTTCCAGTGCCCGCACCGCCCGCGGCCGGTAGCAGCCCGTTTCCGCGGCGGCGATCACGGCGCCCGAGATGTCGGTGCCGAGGATGTCGACCGGGGGCGTCCCGGGCGCGAACGCGCTCATCGCGAGCAGTGCCAGGGTGTACGCCTCCTCGCCGGTCGCGCACCCGGCACTCCACACCCGGATGACATCCGAGCCCACCGCGCGGGCGGCCCGGTGCAGGGCCCGCCAGTCGATCGTGCCGAGCTGGGGCATGTCCCTGGCGAAGCTCGTCTCGTGCACCGTGACCTCGTCGATCAGCCGGTCGACCAGGCCGGGACCGTAGACCGGGTCCCTCGTGGCGAGCAGGTAGTCCTCCGGCTCAAGCCCGGGCGCGGCGCGGCCCACCGCGAGGCGCAGCGCCGTTTCCCTGCCCGGTGGCACCGTCATGCCGGTGGTGCGGTGGATCAGCGCGGCCAGTGCGGTGAGCGCTCCGGTCACCGCAGGCCACCGAGCGGCTGGTAGCGGAGCGCCGCCAGGGTCTTGGTTATCTGGTCCGGTGGCAGCGCCATATCTACGCCGCGCTCGAAGGCCGCTTTCGGCATGCCGTAGATCGCCGAGGAGGCCTCGTCCTGGGCGATCGCGAGGCCGCCCGCCGCATGGACCGCGGCGGTCCCGGCCGCGCCGTCGTTGCCCATCCCGGTGAGCACCACGGCGACGCCGCGCCGGCCGGCCGCCGTGGCGATGCTGGTGAGCATGATGTCGCCGGACGGGCGGTGGTGGCCCGCGATCGTGGTCCGGTCCAGGGTCAGCAGGCCGCTCTCGTTGAGCACCAGGTGGGAACCCTCCGGCGCGATCCAGACGCCGGGCCCGGCCGGCTGCCCGTCCTCGGCGACGCGGACCGAGAGCGGAGACTTCTGGTTCAGCCAGTGGGCAAGGCTCTCGGTGAACCCGGCGCTGATGTGCTGTACCACGAGGATCGGCACCTGGTAGCCGGCCGGAAGCCCGCCCAGCACCTGGGCCAGCACGGGCGGCCCGCCGGCCGACGAGCAGATCCCCACCGCCGAGGCCACCCGCGGCCGGCCGGGCGCCGGTGCCTGGGCGGCCAGCCGGGCCCGGGGGTGCCGGATCACGGTCGCGTGGCTGATCACCCGGATCCGCTGCCGGAACGCGGCCCCGGCCATGCTCGCGGGCTGCGCCAGATCCAGGTCGTCCTTGGCCACGGCGTCGAGCGCCCCGGCCGCCAGCGCGGCGGCCGCCTTGTTGCTGCCCGGTCCCACGTGCGACGACAGCACGATGATCGGCATCGGCCTGGTGCCCATGATCAGTTCGACGGCGGCCAGCCCGTCCATGCCCGGCAGTTCGACGTCCATCGTGATGAGATCCGGCCGCAGCCGGCGTAGCGCAGCCAGCGCCTCCTCGGCGCTGGCGCAGACGCAGATCACGTTGATGTCGCCGTCGTACTCCAGGGTCCGCCGCAGCGCGGCCGCGTAGGTCCCCGAATCTTCGCAGATCAGCACGCTCGCGGCGGCCACCGAGTCACCGCCCGAGGAGCTGGTCGATCGTTGCCAGGAGCGCGCTTTGCTGGAAACCCTGCTTGTCGATGTAGGCGTCGACGCCTGCCTCCATGCCCGAGCGGCGATCCTCCTCCGAACCTCGTGAGGTGACCATGACGACCGGCAGCGAGGAACGGTGTTCGTCGGCGCGGATCGCCCGGGTCAGGTCCAGGCCGCCGAGCCTGGGCATTTCCAGGTCGGTGACCACGAGTTCTATCTCTTCGTCCTTGCCCAGCGTGTCCAGCGCCTCACGGCCGTCGCTCGCGGTGACCACACGATGGCCTGCCGATTCGAGCACACACCGCTGCAGTTCCCTGACGATGAACGAGTCCTCGACCACCAGGATCTTGGCCGGCTCGGTGGTGGCGGCCGCCGGCGTGGCGGCGGGGCCGCCGGCTGCCACGGCGGCGACCGGGCCCGCCGCGAGCGCCGGGCGGGCATTCCCCGGGAGGGCGGTCCGTGCCGCCGCCGCGACCCTGACCAGCGGTGGCGATGCGGACAGCCCGCCCCGGGCGGCGCGGCGGTGGCCCCGGATGAGCGCGCCAGGCTCGACCAGGAGCGCGATCCCCCCGTCGCCGAGTATCGCCGCGCCGAGATACCCGCCCACCCCGGCCAGGAGCGGGCCAAGCGGCTTGACCACGACCTCTTCCTCGCCGAGCAGCGCGTCGCAGGCCACGGCCAGCCAGCGCCCCTCGGCGGTGAGGACCAGGGCGGCCGGCCTGGGCGGCAGCGGCGGGGCATCGGCGCCGATGACCGCCGCGAGGTCGACGACGGGCAGCGACCGGCCACGCAGGTCCAGGCTGGCCCGGCCCTGGAGCGTAGTGGTGGCCTCCACGGTCACCACCTCCTCCACCCCGGCGATCGGCAGGCCGTAGACCGCCCCGCCGCGCTGGATGAGCAGCACCTTGAGCAGCGCGAGCGCGACCGGAAGCAGCAGGCTGACCGTCATGCCGTGGCCGGGCTCACTGGTGACCTCGAACCTGCCGCCGAGCGAGTGCACGTGGGCCTTGACGGCGTCCAGGCCCACGCCCCGCCCGGCCAGGTCGGTCACCTCCCCGGCCGTGGAGAATCCGGCACGAGACAGGACGTCGGCCAGCGACCCCTCCTGCCGCGCCTCCTCGACGATCTCCGGGGAGACCCCGCGCCCGTCGTCGGAGACCGTGATCTCCACCAGGCCGCCCCGGGGGATCGCGCGCAGTTCGATGCGGCCGCAGGCAGGCTTGCCGGCCTGCGCACGTTCGCCGGGGGGCTCGATCCCGTGGATCACAGAGTTGCGGAGCAGGTGGGTGAGCGGCTCGGACAGGCTTTCCAGGATCACCCGGTCAAGCTCGGTCTCCGCGCCCACGACAGTGAGCTCGACCTCGCGGCCGATCGACCGGGCGAGGTCGCGGATGGCGCGCGGCAGCTGCCCGGTGATCATCGAAACCGGGAGGGTCCGCATCCCCACGGCCGAGTCCTTCAGCTCGTCGAGCATCCGTTCGCCGGCGCTCAGTTCGTCCGCTGCGTCGCTGGGCACCCCATCGGCCGCACCCAGCGCATGGGCCAGCCGGCGCCGGTCCTGCATGACCTCTCCGACGAGGTCGAGCAGATGGTCGATCTTCTCCGCCGGCACGCGCACCGAGCGGCGCCCGGCGTCCCGCACACGGGCCGCCGGGGCCGCGGCCGGCACCGGGGCTGACGGCTGCGCCGCGGCCGGCGGCTGGCTCGCGGGCGGGGGCGGTGGTGCGGCCGCGACGGGAACCGCCAGCGCACTGTTGCCCGGGCCGAATGCGGGCCGCGGCTGCGGCAGGCTGGCCGGCCTGCCCGTGCCCGCCCTGGCCGCCCAGGAGCCCGCGGTTGCCAGCGGTGCCGGCTCCAGGTCCGCGGCCGCCGCCGTGGTCCCGTCGCCCTCCGCCGCTGCCTGCGCCCCGGTGCGGGTCCCTGCCGCCGCAGCGCCACCGCCGGCCGGTGCGTCGCTGCCTCCGGCCGCCGCGGCGTCGCCTCCGGCCGCCGCGGGCATGGCGCCACCGGTCTCCAGCACGGCCAGGCTGGCCTTGAGGTCGGCGATCAGTTCGTCGAACGGCTCGGCCGCGCCCGCCACCCGCGCGCGCAGGGCGGCCGTGGCGCGCAGCAGCGGCGCCGCGAGGTCCGGGTGGAAAGCCTTACGGGACCGTGCCACCGCCAGGATGTCCTCGGCGGCGTGCGCCAGCGCGGCCATGTCGCTGAAGCCAAGGATCCCGGCCGCGCCCTTGATCGTGTGGGCGTTGCGGAACAGCGCGTCGATGGTGTCCGGGGGCACGTTCCCGGTTTCGGCCGCCAGCAGGGCGGCGTCCATGTCGTCGAGCCGCTCGGTGGTCTCGTCCTGGAACAGCTGAAGAAGCTCGGCGTCGAAGTCGGGCGTGGTCATGCCGGAACCCCCAGTGCGTCCATCACCGCGGTCAGGTTCAGCACCCCGATCAGGTCACCGTCATCCAGCATCGTGCCGAGGAGCAGGGCGGACTCGGCCTCCTCGGTCAGGTCCGCGAGCTGCACCAACCTCGGTGACCTCGTCGATGGCCAGGCCCGCCTGGCAGCTCCTCCGATTCGGTCACCAGCAGCCGCCCGGCCGGCCGGCTGCGCCGGGTGCCGAGCAGCGCCGCCAGGTCGATGACCGGGAGGATCTTGCCGCGGAGGTTCCGCACCCCGAGGATCTCGATGGGCGCTCCGGGCACCGGGGTCACCTCACCCAGGCTGGCGACCTCCAGCACGTTCAGCACCGAGACCGCGTAGGCCTCCTCGGCCACCCGGAAGCGCACATAAGCGGTCATGGGCGGCTTCCGGGATCCGGGCCAGCGGCAGCGTCTCCGCGGCGCCCGCCGGAACCCCGCCAAGCGGGCCCCTGGCCGTCGGCGCGGGCCGCCGCGGGGCGGCCGCCGGGGCGCGGGGCGGGTTGGCCATGACGGGACCAGGACCCGATTGGTCCTCGGACAGCAGGGCCTCGATCTCGTCGACCAGGGTCTCCAGCCGTTCCGCGGTGGCGGCTCGCTGGGCAAGATCGGTGGCGAGCTGGTCGGCGCCCTGGCGGATCTGCAGGATCGCCGCGTCTACCTGGTCGGCGGCGGTTTTCTGCTGCTGGGCGGCGAGCAGGGATTCCCCCAGCATGGTGGCGGTGGAGGTCATCAGGTCGCCGACCTCGCGGGCCTGGCGGGTGCCCTGTTCGGTGGCCATGATGGTGGCGTTGGTCTCGTCGCGGACCCCGGCGACGATGATGCTGATCGATTCGGTGGAGCGCAGGGAGCGCTCGGCGAGCTTGCGGACTTCGGCGGCGACCACGGCGAAGCCCTTGCCGGCCTCGCCGGCCCGGGCTGCCTCGATGGCGGCGTTGAGGGCCAGCATGTTGGTCTGGCCGGCGATGTCGTCGATCAGTTCGAGGATCTCGCCGATCTTCTGCGCCCGCTCGCCCAGCGACAGCGCCCGCACCGCGATCGCCTCCACCTTCTCCTGCATGTCCCGCATCGTCACACCGGTGCGGCTGGCGGCCTCCGCCATGGTGTGCACGGTGTCCGCGATGGCGCCGGCCGTGGTCGCGAGTTCCTCGATGGTGGCCGAGGTCTCCGCCACGGCCGCGGACTGCTCATTGGTCACCGTTGCCGCGTCCTTCGCGGACGTCCGCAGTTCGCCCACGACCTCGCCCAGGACCGACGAGGTGGACCTGAGCCGGCCGAGGAAACCGCTGAGCCGCTTCAGCGTGGACTTCAGCTCCCCCTCGCGCCGGAGGGACTGATCGAGCAGCCGGAGTGCGAACAACGCGAAACCCAGGCCGGCCAGTACCGCCAGCACCGCCGCGGTGATGCCGACGGCGAGCGCCTGCGCGGCCGCCGCGGACGCGCCCGCCTCCTCCTGTGCGACGAAGCGGTTCTCCTCGTGGCTCAGCACGTTCAGCGGTCCGTACACCCCCGGCTCGGCCAGCACGATGTGATCGTTCGCGGCCCGCTGGCGGGCCGGCGTGGTTCCCGCGGCGCCCTTGACGGCCTGGAAGGCCGCAAAGAGGGTAGTGTTCCCCGCGCGTGCCCGGTTGAGGGCCTGGGCGGCCCTGCCGGTCGGCGGTGTGATGACCGCGGCCGTCTGGCTAAAGGCCTGGCGGGCCCCGCCGAGTTCGCTGGCGAGGCCCCGGGTCGCGCCCAGCATGTACTCGTTCATCGCCTCGCGCTCGTGCCAGAACAGGGCGATGAGTTCTCTGGTGTTGCTCGCGTCATGACCGGTGTCGACCGCGGCGGCCCCGTCCGCATGGGCCTTCTGGTAGCGCCAGATGGTCACGCCGACGACGGCGGCGATCACGGTGACGACCGCGAGGCTCACCGTGGCGACCCTGCGCGTGGAATTGGCCCGTAGGTAGTTCTGCATGCCGTGCGGTTCCTCGCCCCCGTGATGCCCGCAGGTGCCGGGCCTTGTCCCCTTGCGAGACGTACCCGTTACGGGCGCTTCGTATCCATTCAGTTACTCGCCGTTAACATCTCGGCGTCAGTCGTCGGCCCCCACCTGGCTGCCCACCCGCAGCGCCGTCTCGATCTCGTCGACCAGGGTTTCCAGCCGTTCGGCGGTGCTGGCCCGCTGCGACTGGGCGGTGGCGAGCTGGTCGGCGCCCTGGCGGATCTGCAGGATCGAGGCGTCCGCCTGGTCGGCGGCGGTTTTCTGCTGCTGGGCGGCGAGCAGGGATTCCCCCAGCATGGTGGCGGTGGAGGTCATCAGGTCGCCGACCTCGCGGGCCTGGCGGGTGCCCTGTTCGGTGGCCATGATGGTGGCGTTGGTCTCGTCGCGGACCCCGGCGACGATGATGCTGATCGATTCGGTGGAGCGCAGTGAGCGCTCGGCGAGCTTGCGGACTTCGGCGGCGACCACGGCGAAGCCCTTGCCGGCCTCGCCGGCCCGGGCTGCCTCGATGGCGGCGTTGAGGGCCAGCATGTTGGTCTGGCCGGCGATGTCGTCGATCAGTTCGAGGATCTCGCCGATCTTCTGCGCCCGCTCGCCCAGCGACAGCGCCCGCACCGCGATCGCCTCCACCTTCTCCTGCATGTCCCGCATCGTCACACCGGTGCGGCTGGCCGCGTCCGCCACCGACCGCACGTTCTCCGCGATCGAGCCGGACGCCGCCGCGAGTTCCTCGATGGTGGCCGAGGTGTCCGCGATGGCTTCGGACTGCTCGTTCATCGACGTCGCCGCGGTGCCCGAGGTGGCCCGGAGCTCGCTGGCCAGCTCGCCGAGCACCCCCGCGGCGGAGCGCAGCCGCTCGATCAGGGCGTTGCGGTCGGACAGCCGCCCCAGCGTCTCCATGAGCTGGTCCTGGCGCCCGGCCGACCGGTGCAGCAGCCGGCGCGCGTAGAACTGGAAGGCGATCCCGGCCGTGAGGATGAGCACGATGGCGAGGATCCCGACGGTCAGCGCCTGGCTCTTGGAGGCCGCCGCGTCGGCCGCGGCCGCGACGCCGCGGCCTACCTGCAGGCTGTCCAGGCTGTTCAGCGGCGGTGGCACCTTGGCCGCCGCCGCGTTGAGCAGGCCGGCCGCGGCGAATGCGGGCTGCAGGCCGAGGTAGGTGTGGTAACGGTTCGCGTCGCCCTGCTCACTGGTGAAGATGTCGTAGTAGTGGCGTTCCGCGCTCCTCGCCCGCTCCAGAAAGATGTCCTCGCTGGGGAACGCGTGCCGGTCAACCTGCGCGGCCAGCGTGTCGAACGTGGCCTGCAGGGCCGCCACCTGGCGCAGCGAGTTGCGGGACGGGTTGAACAGGTAGTGCTCCACCGTCAGTCGTTCGTGCCAGAACGTGGCACCCAGGGCCGCGGTGAGCCGTGCACCGTTGCTCGAACCGACCGCCTCCGAGGCCTTCGACAGGGCGTTCTCGTAACGCCAGGTGGACAGCGCGCCCGCGCATGCGATCACGGTGACGATCGCCAGGCCCGCCGTGGCAACGTGTCTTGCTGCGTTTCCCCGCGTACGTGATTGCATTGGCCTCTTATGTCCCCTGCCCCGCGGGGTGCCCATCTCCGGCCGCGCCCCCTTGGCTCAGGATCTACCCATTGGTGACGCTCCTATAGCGCTTAATTACTATCTGTAGCGATACGCAGGGCCACGATGGCGCTGCCGCGCGCGCTACCTGGGCCCGGGCGGGCCTGGAGCCGGCCGGTCCCGGGGGCTGCCGGCCAGCACGGCTGAGCGGGTGCTGGCGTGCAGCGGGGGGATCACGCCGCGCCGGACCAGCGCTTCTGCCTCGGCCGCTGCCATCGGCTTGTCCAGCAGGTAGCCCTGGCCGGTCTCGCAGCCGAGCGAGATCAGCAGCTCCCGCTGCGCCTCGCTCTCGATCCCCTCGGCCGTCACCGTGAGCCCGAGCGTCTTGGCCATCCGCACGATGACCTCGCAGAGCGCCAGCCGTCCGGGGGACGTGGCGATGCCGTCGGTGAACGACTTGTCTATCTTCAGCACGTCCATCGGCAGTTCCCGCAGGTAACTCAGGGACGAGTAGCCGGTGCCGAAGTCGTCGATGGCGAGCCGGACGCCGAGCTGCTTCAGCTCGGTCAGCTCGGCCTGGATCCGCTCTTCCCGGCCGAGCAGGACGCTCTCGGTCAGCTCCAGTTGCAGCAGCGACGGCACCAGGCCCGACTCGGACAGCACCTGCCGGACGCCCGCGACGAAACCGGGGTCGCGGAACTGCCGTGCGGAGACGTTCACGCTGACATACAGCGGGGCCCGGCCCGGGACGCGCTGCTGCCAGGCCACCAGGTCGCTCACCGCCTGCCGGAGCACCCAGGAACCAAGCGGCACGATGTAGCCGGTCTCCTCGGCCAGGGCGATGAACTGATCGGGCTGGATCATCCCCCAGCGCGGGTGCGGCCACCGCACCAGCGCCTCGAAACCGGCGATCTCGCCGGTCGTGAGCACCACGATGGGCTGGTAGGCCAGCGTGAAGGCGGATCCGTTGACCGCGTCCTCGATCGCCGCCTTCAGCTCCCGCCGCCGGGCGATGCCGGCCGACAGCACCGGCCGGTAGCGGCGCCATTGCCGCTTGCCCGCGGCCTTCGCCGCGTAGAGGGCCAGGTCTGCGTGGCGGACCAGATCCCCGGCGTCGGTGCTGTCCCCCGTGGTGGCCACCCCGACCGTGGCCGTGGCGATCACCGGGCCGCTGGTCAGGGCGAACGGCTCGGTGAATGCCTCGACGATCTGCTGGGCGTAGCGCTCCACGGCCGAGTCGCCGTCGGCCTCCTCGACCAGGAGCGCGAACTCGTCCGCGCCGAGCCGGGCGGCCGTGCCCTGGCCGCGGGCCAGCGCGGTGAGCCTGCCCGCGGCGGCCACCAGGAGTTCGTCGCCGACGGTGTGGCCCATGCTGTCGTTGACCACGTTGAGGTCGTCGAGGTCCACCACCAGGACCGCCATGGCCGTCCCCGCGCGCCGCGGCCGGGCCAGCGCCCGGGAGACCCGGTCGGTGAACAGCGACCTGTTCGGCAGCTCGGTCAGGGCGTCGTGGAAAGACCGGTGGGTCAGTTCCCGCTGCAGCGAGCGCTGCTCGCTCACGTCGCGCAGGGTCAGCACCAGCCCCGCGATCATCCGGTCACCGCGCAGGTCGCGGTAGCTGACCCGGACCTCCGCCGGGGTTCCGTCCGGGCGGGTGACCAGCCAGTCTCGCGGCGCCGTGGCGTCCGTGCCGTCGCGCATCCGGGCGAACGCGCGGGCGACCGTGTCCCGGTCCGCGGGGCTGACCAGGCTGGTCAGGCGGGTGCCAGCCACGTGGGCGGTGCCGAAGAGGCGCTCTGCCGCCGGTGTCGCGTAGTCGACCACCCCGTCGCCGGAGACGATCAGCACGGCGTCGGAGCTGTCCTGGACCACGGCGCGCACGTACGCTCTGCTGTCCTCGCGGCGCGCCTCGGCGCTCCGGGTCACCTGCCCGGCCGCGAGCGCGGCCTGCCCGGCGATCACCTCCAGGGTCGCTGCCCGCGCCGCCAGGATCACGGGCTTACCGAACACGGCCAGCGCGCCGGTCGGCGGCCCGTCCCCGGCCAGGAGCGGACAGAGCAGCACCCCCGCGTCGTCCCAGGCTCCGGCGGGGCCGGCCGGCATCAGCACCGGGCGTGGCAGTGCGGACGAGGCCAGCCAGGTGCTCATCGCGCCCTCATGCCGCCCGGCCAGCACCGGGTCGCCCGCCGGCTCCCCGGCGTCGCCCTCCGCCGGGACCGCCCCGCCCTCCGCCGGGACCGCCCCGCCCTCGGCCAGGCCCGCCCCGCCCCGCCTCGCCCCCGCCCCGTCCCGCCCCAGCCCCGCCCCGCCCCGCGCCGGGCCCGCGCCGCCCCGCGACAGGCCCGCCCCGGCCCGCGCGGGGCGGACCGGCCGCAGCGTGGCACCTTCCCGCCGGGCCAGCACGGCCTGCAGCGAGTGCCGGCCAGCCGCCGCGTCGACCGCGGCCTGGGCAGCGGCCGCGACGTCTTCAAGCGCCGCCGCGGCCGCGAAGGCCGCCGCGGCCAGCCGCAGGGCCCGCTCACGGCCCAGGGCGCGCCGGTAGCAGAGCACCGCCTCGGCCAGGCAGGCGAGCACGACCAGGCCGAAGATGCCTGCCCCGAGAGCGACCGGGACGGTGTCCGCTGGCCGGTGCTGGGCCGCCAGCGCGGCCAGGGCGAACGGCACGGCCAGGGCCGCGATCGCGAGCAGGACCAGGCGGGATACGCCGGTGCCCGCCGGCCGGCCGGGGACCGGCACGGTCAGGGCGGTCATGGCCGGGTCGAGTGCGGCCGCCCCCCAGGCCCCGAAACAGAGCGCCCAGCCCAGCTGGACCGGCATCGCCGCGGCCGGCCCACCATGCAGTGGCCCCAGCGCGTACGCCAGGTCGGACACGCCCAGCCCGGCGGCGCCGGCCGCGAGCAGCCAGGCCTGCCGCCCACGGGCTGGCCGGGCCGCGAGCAGCCGGGCTGCCAGCGCGAGGATCAGCACGTCACCCAGCGGGAAGGCGGCCGCGAAGGCGCGGTTCACGGTGACCGCGCCGGTGCCGCGGGCGAACACCCACCAGAGCCAGCAGGCGAAGCCGCAACCGGCCGCGAGCGCTGCAGCGTCCAGAACGCTCTGCCCCGCCCGCCCGGCCGCCCGCCACCGGAGGAAGAGCGCCAGCGCGGCGACCGCCAGCGGGCAGGCGGCGAGGCCGACGCCATCCGCGAGCCACGCAGCGGGCACCCCGGCCCGGGGGGCGCCCCTGGTGATCAGGAATCCTGCCTGGCTGGCCGCCATGCAGGCGCAGGCCCCGGCTAGCAGCAGCCATGGCTCGCCGCGCGCGGGACGGTGCCTGGCCACGCCCGCCACAATGGCGGTGACGGCGCTGGCGCCGATCAGTGCCCAGGCCGTTGCGCGCAGGCCAGGAAACACGGCATAGGCGGCGGTAAGCGCCAGAATCCACGCGGCATAACCAGCCATCGCGCGTGGCCGCCAGTTCAATGCAACCACCCCCGGCCGCGCGTCCGGCCAGGTACCCGCGCCGCCCCCCGGTAAATGCCCGGCAGTTCCCTGCTGCGCGGGTTTGTAATTCCAGCCTGGCGATAACGATCATATCTGATTGGCCGCGAGCGGCGGCGGGCGGCAAAACGGGCTAATAACGAATGGCCGAATTTCGGGGAATATCCACATTTACTTTTCAGCCGGTAAATAACCACGTCAGGCAGCGTGCGGGGGCGGCACCGCGGACCAGGCAGGGACGGGGTTCGTTTTGCATGATCGGCGTCCGGGTACTTCAGACGGGCAGGCGGCAGCCGACCTCAGCCAGGCGGGAAGGGGCGACCGGCATGAGCCCCGACCCCGAGAAGGTCCCGGTCGAAGTCGAGGGCCGGAACCTGGTCCTGACCAACCTGGCCAAGGTGCTGTACCCGGACACGGGGTTCACCAAGGGTGCCGTGATCGACTACTACCTGCGCATCGCGCCCGTGCTGCTGCCGCACATCGCCGACCGGCCGCTGACCCTCAAGCGCTACCCGGACGGGGTGACCGGCCAGCACTTCTACAACAAGCACGCGCCCGACCACCGGCCGGACTGGGTGCGCACCGAGCGGCTGCCCGCGCCGGGCTCCACCTCGGGCAGGGACTGGGTGCGCTACGTCATCGCCGGCGACCTGCCCACCCTGATCTGGACCGCCAACCTGGCCGGCCTGGAACTGCACACCCCCATGTGGCGGCTGCCCCAGGTGGCCGAGCCGGACCTGCTGGTGTTCGACCTTGACCCCGGCGCGCCGGCGACCATCGTGGAATGCTGCGCGGTGGCGCTGCTGGCTGCGGCCACTGCTGGCCGAGGCGGGCCTCGACGCGTTCGCCAAAACCTCGGGCGGCAAGGGGCTGCAGTTGCTCGCCCCGCTGTCCGGGACCGGCTCGGACGGCGCCAGCGCGATGGCCAAGACGCTGGCCGAGCACCTGGAACGCGAGCACCCCGGCGCGGTCGTCTCCCGGATGACCAGATCGCTGCGCCCGGGCAAGGTGCTCGTCGACTGGAGCCAGAACAACGCCCACAAGACCACGATCGCGCCGTACTCGCTGCGCGCCCGGAGCAGGCCCACCGTGTCGACGCCGGTGACCTGGGACGAGGTCGCGCGGTGCGGCCAGCCGGAAGACCTGGTGTTCACCAGCGGCGAGGTGCTGGACCGGGTGGCGGAGCACGGTGACCTGCTCGCCCCGCTGGTGGCCGGGCAACTGTCCTAAGCTACCGGCGGAGCGACCGCGGCGCCGTGGTCGCCGCGGCCGCTCCATGTCCGCGCGCTGGCCTCAGCTCAGCGCGCCGTTGTCGTGCACGTGATCACCTTCGCGACGTGGAAGCCAGCCACCCCGTTGCCGTTCACGCTGTGCCCGCTGTCCCCGGTGAAGGTGTAGAGCCGCAGCTTGTGGTAGGTGACCTGGAGCCTCGTGCCGAGCTTGGCGGTGCCCAGGCACGGCGCGCCCTTGGGCATGGTCGCGCCCTTGGGCATGAGCAATGGCGGCCAGATGCTCTGGCAGCTTGCGCTGCACCCGGCCGGGTTCGTGTACAGGGCCATGCCCACCTTGGGGGTCACCAGGATCTTGCCGAACCCGGTGCGGGTCGCCTCGTTGACCACTATCGCGCTGGTGCCGGTCCTGGCCGGGCCGGTCTGGGCGAAGGCGATGCCCGCCATGGTCACCGTGGATCCACTGATCAGAAGTGCTGCCACGACCGCCCGGGTGGTCCAGGACATGCCGCTGCGCCCGGACGCCCGCCGGAGGGTGAACCTCATAAACGCCACCGCCTCTTTCTGCCGGAAAATTCGGCCGCAACCAGGTATCACGTACACCGCGCGGTGCAAGGTTCACCACAGAGCCGGGCGAATTCACCGGGGAGGCCTACAGAGACCGGAGCGGCCGCAGCTCTCGGGGTAGCCACGACCGCTCCGGGGCTGTCGCCGGGCCGCGTCAAGGAGGGGTTGCGCAGCGCCCGGCGGCTGTTCCCTATGCCTTGTACCACGTAGGCCGCGCCGGTTCGGTTCAACGGCTTTTGTCCCGGCCTGGGCGGTGCCCACAGCCGGCCCGGGCAGGGCCGGCCGGGCCTGGTTATGCCACTCAGGCCACGTTCAGTTACCGAGGTGGGCGGTGTCGTTGAAGCCGCGGACGATCCAGTGTTTCTCGATCACCACCAGCCGGGAGATCGAGCCGTTGTCCGCCGAGAGGAAGGCGAACGGCCGGGACCCGCTGGCCAGCGCCAGGGCCTGGCCGATCACGCCGCCGTGGGTGAACACGGCCAGCCGGTGCCCGGCATGCCCGGCGGCGAGCCGGTCGATCGCGGCGCGCACCCTGGCTGCGAGCGACGCCGAGGTCTCGGCGCCGGGGATCACGTCCCAGCGTTCGGCCTCGAAAACCTGCCGGACGACCGGATCGTGCTCGGCCACCCGCTGCCGGTACTCGCCGCCCTCCCAGTCGCCGAGGTGCACCTCGCGCAACTCCGGCTCCACCTGGGCGGTCAGGCCGAGCCGGGCCGCCAGCGGCGCCGCCGTCTGCGCGGTCCGCCGCAGCGTGCTCACGTAGATCGCGTCGATCCCGGCGCCGGCCAGCCGGTCGGCCAGGCGTGCGGCCTGCTCGTGCCCGCCCGGCGTGAGCGCCGGGTCCGCGTGCCCGCCCACGAGGGGGAACGGCGTGCCGGGCACGTAGGGCTCCGACTGGCCGTGCCGGATGAGCAGGATGTCGGCCGAGCCGGGCACGTGGGGGAAGCCCGACTGCGGATAGCTTGCCGGGGCATCGTTCGGGTCTTTGGGCGAGGTCACCACGCCGGTAGCGTAATGCGCGGGAAAACTGCGCCATACGCCGCGCGGGCCTGTTCCCGGGGAGAGCTGATGACACAGGCGCGATATGACTACGTGATCGTGGGCGGCGGCTCGGCCGGCAGCGCCCTGGCGAACCGGCTGTCCGCCGACCCGGGCGCCCGGGTGCTCGTGCTGGAGGCCGGCCGCCCGGACTACCGCTGGGACGTGTTCATCCACATGCCGGCGGCGCTCACCTTCCCCATCGGCAGCCGGTTCTACGACTGGAAATATGAGTCCGAACCCGAGCCGTACCTGAACAGCCGCCGCGTCTACCACGCCCGCGGCAAGGTGCTCGGCGGCTCGTCCAGCATCAACGGGATGATCTTCCAGCGGGGCAACCCGCTCGACTATGAGCGCTGGGCCGCCGACCCGGGCATGGCGGACTGGGACTACGCGCACTGCCTGCCGTACTTCAAGCGGATGGAGACCTGCCTGGCCGGTGCCGATGAGTACCGGGGCGCTCAGGGGCCGCTGGTGCTCGAACGCGGGCCGGCGTCCAGCCCGCTGTTCACCGCGTTCTTCGAGGCGGTGCGGCAGGCAGGGTACCCGCTGACCACCGACGTCAACGGATACCGGCAGGAAGGCTTCGCCGCGTTCGACCGCAACATCCACCGGGGCCGGCGGCTCAGCGCGGCGCGGGCCTACCTGCACCCGGTGATGAGCCGCCCCAACCTGGAGGTCGTCTGCCGCGCCCTGGTGACCAGGATCCTGTTCGAGGGAACCCGGGCGGTCGGCGTCGAATACAGCCGGGGTTCCGGGGCGGTGCAGCAGGCGCGCGCCGGTGAGGTCATCGTCTGCGGCGGCGCGATCAACACGCCGCAACTGCTTCAGCTGTCCGGCGTCGGCGCCGCCGCCGACCTGGCCGCGCTCGGCATCGACGTGGTCGCCGACCTGCCCGCAGTGGGCGAGAACCTCCAGGACCACCTGGAGGTGTACGTCCAGTACGCGTCCAAGCTGCCGGTGTCCGTGGCCCCGGCGCTGAAGTGGCGCAACCGGCCGATGGTCGGCGCGCGCTGGCTCTTCGGCCGCAGCGGCCCCGGCGCGACCAACCACTTCGAGGCCGGGGGGTTCGTCCGGAGCAACGACGACGTCGGCTACCCCAACCTCATGTTCCACTTCCTGCCCATCGCGATCCGCTATGACGGTTCGGCGCCGGCCGGCGGGCACGGCTACCAGGTGCACATCGGCCCGATGTACTCGGACTCCCGTGGCACCGTCAAGATCACGTCCAAGGATCCCTCGGTACACCCGGCGCTGCGGTTCAACTACCTGTCCACCCCCACCGACCGGCGGGAATGGGCCGAGGCTATCCAGATCGCCCGGCGCATCCTGAGCCAGCCCGCGTTCGCCCCCTACAACGGCGGCGAACTGTCGCCGGGCCCGGCGGTGCACACCGCGGAGCAGATCCTGGACTGGGTGCGCCGCGACGGGGAGACCGCGCTGCACCCGTCCTGCACGGCGAAGATGGGCACCGGCCCCGGCGCCGTCGTGGACCCCGGGAGCATGCGCGTGCACGGGCTGACCGGGCTGCGGGTGGTGGATGCGTCGGTGATGCCCTACGTCACCAACGGCAACATCTACGCCCCGGTGATGATGATCGCGGAGAAGGCCGCCGACCTGATACTGGGCCGCACCCCGCTCGCGGCGGAGCCGGTCGAGTTCTACCGGCACGGCGTCAGCCCCGCCCCCGCGCAATGAGTCCAGCGGCTCCGTAGCACGAGAGATCTTGCGGAAGGGCCCCGGACGTCAGGCAGACTTACCCTCGTGCCTCGACCTGCTGATTCAGTGACCGACACCCGCGATCCGCTCGGGCTGCGCGCCGACGCCCCGTTGCTCGCCGGGTGGCTGGAGTCGACCGCCGCGGCCGAGCGCGGCGACCTCACGCCCATGTGCACGCCCGGGCACAAGCAGCGGCATGACCTGACCGGGGCCGTGGTGGCCGGGGACACCCCGCTCTACGGCGGCGTGGACACGATCAAGCACGCCGATACGCTGCTCGCCGACGCCGAGTCCCGGGCCGCGCGGCTGTGGGGCGCGGACTGGTGCCGGTTCTCCGTGGCCGGCTCCACGCACGGCAACCAGGCGCTGGCGCTCGCCGTCGGCGCCCCGGGACAGGAGGTGATCGTCACCAGGTGCCTGCACCGGTCCCTGCTGCTCGGGCTGGTCCTGGCGGGCCTGCGCCCCGTCTGGGTGCTGCCGGAGCGCGATCCGGCCACGGGACTGCCCGGCGCCGTCGCGGTCCGGACGGTACGCGGCGCCCTCGCTGACCACCCCGGGGCGTGCGCGGTGTTCCTCGGCGATCCCTCCTATGTGGGCACCACCGGGGACCTCGCCGGGCACGCGGATGCCGCTCACGAGGCGGGCGTCCCGCTCATCGTGGATGCCGCCTGGGCCGCTTACCTGGGTTTCCACCCCGACCTGCCGCCGCACGCGATCGCCGCGGGCGCGGACGGGATGGTGACGAGCGCGCACAAGGCGCTGCCCGCCGCCACCCAGGGTGCGCTCGTGTTCGCCCGCACCCAGCTGCTCGACCGGGCCCGGCTGGACCGGGCCTTCGAGGCCACCCACACCACCAGCCCGGCGGGGGCGATCACCGCGAGCATCGACGCCGCGCGGGCACTGCTGGCCCGCGACGGCAAGCAGTTGTGCGCCCGGCTGCTGCAACTGGTGGCCACCGCCCGGCGGCGGCTGGCCGAGGTGCCCGGCGTGGCCGTGCTCGCCGGGCCCGGCGTGGACCCGGCCAAGCTGGTCGTGCTGCTGGCCGGCGCCGGGGCCGACGGCTACGCGGTGGAGGCCGACCTGATCGCCGCCGGCATGCCGGTGGAACTGGGCGACCGGGACATGATCATCCCGATCATCACCATCGCCGACACCGAGGACACGGTGGCCAGGTTCACCGACACGCTCGCGGCCTCGGTCGAGCGCCGCCGCGGCCCGGCCAGGCGCCCCGAGCCGTCCCCTGCCTGGTCGGTGTCGCCACAGATGGCGATCCCGCCGCGCGAGGCGTTCTTCGCACCGAACGAAACCGTCGCGGCCGATGCCGCCGTGGGCAGGATCAGCGCGGAACTAGTGGCTCCTTATCCACCGGGAATCCCGGTACTCGCGCCGGGCGAGGTGATCACCGCCGATGCCCTCGCGGCGCTGCGCACCGCCAAGGCTCAGGGCGGCCGGATCGCCTACGCCGCCGACCCTGACCTGGCCACCTTCCAGGTAATCACCGCGAAGTAAGTCCCCTGACGAGGTAAAGTTCATAGTTCGCGGGGTTTTCGAACTTATTCGTAAAAGGTAATCCTTCCTGGCTACTCGGGCGTCATGTGAGGGAGCACCTACTTGGGGGGCACATGAGACCACGACGTTGGGTCACGGCTGCGGTCGCGACCGTCACGGCGCTGCTGGCAAGCGGAGGGCTGCTCGCCCTGAGCGCGCCGGCCGCGGTCGCCGGGCCTGCCGCCGCCGCCTCGCCAGCGCTGTCCCCCTCGTCCATCGCGTTTCCCGGCCTTGTCTCACAGGCGCCGGTCAAGTGGACGCCCAACGTGTTCGCGGGCAGCCCGTCGTGTAACCCGCAGTGGTTCGGCCCCGGCAACCGCCTCTGCAAGCACCACACGATCTACAGCCAGGCCGTGGTCAACGGCGAGGTCGTGGTCGTGGGCGCGTTCACCCAGGCGTGCCAGGAAGGCCCGGCGGCGGACGCGCACTGCGCTCCCGGAACCCTGGTGACCAGGGACGACATCTTCGCCTATCAGCTCGGCACCGGGACCATCGACCCGAACTTCGCGCCGGTGCTCGACCAGGGCCCGGTGTACAGCGTGATCGCGGGGCCCAATGACACGGTCTACGTGGGCGGCAGCTTCACCACGGTGAACGGCGTGAGCGAGCCGGGGCTGGTCCAGCTCTCGGTCACCCCGGGCCAGCTCACCGACGGCCAGGTGGTTTCCGGCTTCGCCGCGCCGCTGTCCGGCACGGTGCACGCCCTCGCGCTGAGCGGGACCGCCCTCTACGTCGGCGGCAATTTCCGGACGCTGATCAAGAAGGGGATCGCCCAGGAGAAGGACATCGCCCGGCTGAACGCCACCACCGGAGCGCCCGACGGGTCGTTCACGTTCACCCTCGGCGACCCGATCACCAAGGACCCGCTCCAGGTCGAGTACATGTCGTTGACCCCTGATGGCGGCACTTTGATCATCGGCGGGACGTTCCTTCAGATGAACACCCAGAACATCCCCCGGGTCGCGCTGCTATCCACCGGTGGTGGCCTCGGCGCCACCGGGACGCTGGACAACTGGTCCGCGCCGATCCTGGCCAACAACTGCTCCAGCGAGCACGACGAGATCCGCGCCATCGACTCCTCTCCGGACGGCTCCTACTTCGTCGTCGCCACCACCGGGTACAAGTCGGCGGGCGGCCCGAGCATCTGCGACGCGACGGCCCGGTTCGAGACCGGGGCCACCGGCACGGACGTCCAGCCGACCTGGGTCAACTACGCCGGCGGCGATTCGCTCTACGCCGTCGCGGTGTCCGGCTCCGCGGTCTACATCGGCGGGCACGACCGGTTCATCAACAACGAATGCGGCAACAACTTCGTGTGCGAGGCGAACGCGGTGCTGGTCAACGGCCTGACCGCGCTGGACCCCAGTACCGGGCTGGCGCTGCCCTGGTGGCACCCGCAGACCTCACGCGGGTACGGGGTCGACTCGCTGGTGCTGTTCCCGGCCGGCAGCTACGCCAAGTCGAACGGTGGCCTGCTGGTCGGCACGAACGTCAGCAGCATCGGCGGCGCCTACCACTCGTACAACGCGATCTTCCCGCTGACCAGCACCGCCCCCCAGGTGCCCGGTGGGTCGATCATGTCCGGGATCTTCAGCCAGGGCAGGCTGGGCGGCACTGACGAGAGCACCGCCGGCGTGGCGGCCATGTGCGTGGACGACGCGGGCAACAGTTCCGCCCCTGGCGCCACGGTCCAGCTCACCACGTGCCAGAACGACCCCGAGCAGAACTGGACCGTCGAGCCCGGCGGCACCATCCAGATCAACGGCCTGTGCCTGGACACCCAGGGCGGCGGCACCGCACCAGGTACCGCCGTCGTGCTGGGCACCTGCGCCGGCAGCGGCACCCAGTCCTGGGCCCAGGGCGCCGGCGGCAGTCTGGTCAACCAGGGCTCCGGGCTGTGTCTGGACGATCCGGGCGAAAGCACCACCAACAACACCGCGCTGCAGATCGCGACGTGCGACGGCAGCATCGAGCAGTCCTGGCCGCTGCCCGCCGCCCCGGCGTCGCCCGCGCCGCCGGCCGTCGGCTCGGTGTACCCGACCGAGGAGCAGCGCAACGGCGACGTCCCGTGCCTGGACGCCGCGGCCGGCGGCAAGGCCGTGCTCCAGGCCTGCGTGGGCTCCAAGCCGCAGCAGTGGACCATGGCAGCCGACGGGACGTTCCAGAACGCCAGCCTGTGTCTGGACACCGCCGGCACCTTCCAGACCGCGCTCGCCGTGCTGAACACCTGCGACGGCAGCAGCACCCAGGTCTGGACGCCGGGGCCGAACGGCAGCCTGGTCAACCAGGCCTCCGGGCTGTGCCTCGACGACCCGGGCCTCAACACGGCCAACGGCACCCAGATGCAGATCTACAGCTGCAACGGCGGCCCCAACCAGGACTGGTGGCTGCCGGAGGTATAACGGCCGTCAGGCGCGGGGTTGCACCGGTGGAAGCAGCCAGGACTGGTGGCTGGCTCCGCCGGAGGTATAACGGCCGTCAGGCGCCGGTGGCGCTCTCCGCGCTGTCGGCCCAGTGCGCGGCCCGCGCGGCCAGGCGTGCCGCGCGGGCGGCCCGGGCATCGTCCGGCGTGCCCGCGAGGTTGATCCGCACCAGTGCCGCGGCCGCCTGCGCGGCGGCTGCGGCCAGCCGGGCGGCGGTGAGGGCGTCACCGTGCACCGCTGGATTGCCCCGGCCGGCGATCTCTGCGGCCAATGCGGCCACCTGGTCGCCAAGCTCGGCCACCTCCAGGGGCACCTCGCAGGCCCGCGCCAGCGCGGCGGCGACCCGCTCCTCACGCGGCTGCCCGGCCGGCTGGCCCGGTGCCCGGCGCGCGGCGAGCACGCCGCCGTAGGCGTCCGCGTCGGCCTGGGCGAGCGGGGCCGCCCGGCGCAGCAGCCCGCGCGCGTCCGCCGCGAGCCGTGGAGCCTGGGCCAGATGGTGCGCCGACAGTTCCGCCGTCATCGCGCACAGGGCCGCGGCGAAGGCGACCGCGAGTGCGGCAGCGGAGCCGCCCCCCGGGTCCGGCCGGGCGGCGGCGAGCACCTCGAGGAACTCGCCGACCCGCATGTCCAGGTACCCGTCCGGGCCGGTTCCGGGTGCGTGCGGCCCGCCCGGCATGGCGGCTCCGGGCCCGCACGTCCCGGGCGCACCGCTCTGCGGTGGCTGCGGCTCGCTCGGGCTGGTCACGCCAGCCCGACGACTCTGCCGTCGGCGTCGATGTATCGGGGTGCCGGGTAGACGATCGTTTTGGGCTCGGTGAAGGTCTCCATGGCGAACCGGCCGCCGACCCGGCCGCGCCCGCTCACCGACCCGGACCGCCCGCCGAACGGCAGGTGGGACTCCCACAGGTTGGTCGAGGCGTTGATGTTCACCCAGCCGGTCCTGGCCTGCTCGGCGAACGCCAGCCCGCGCTCCAGGTCCTCGGTGAACACCGCGGCGGTGAGCCCGAATCGCAGAGGCGTTGGTCAGTTCCAGCGCCTGCGCCGCGGAGCCGATCTCGATAACCGGGACCACCGGGCCGAACGTCTCCTCCCTGGCGATCTCCATGTCCGGCGTGACCCCGTCCAGCACCGTCGGCTCGGCGAACAGCGTGGTGGGAAACCCGGCCGCGCGGCCGCCACCGCAGCACAGCCGCGCGCCGTGCGCCACCGCGCCGGCCACGTGCCGGTCGAACTTGGCCGCCGTCGGCTCGTTGTTCAGCGGGCCCATGGTGGTCGCCGGGTCGAACGGGTCCCCGAGCCGGATCTGGTCCTTGGTGGCTGCCACCACCCGCTCCACGAACTCCGCGCGGACGGTGGCGTGCACCAGGAAGCGCTCCCCGGCCGTGCAGCTCTGGCCCGCGCACAGGTATGCGGCCTCCAGCGCCGCCTCGGCGGCCAGGCCCAGGTCGGCGTCCTCCAGCACCACCATCGGCCCGTTGCCGCCCAGTTCCAGGAGCTGCGTCTTGCCCGCCGCCCGGGCGGCGACGCTCGCACCGGTGGCCACCGATCCGATGAAGCCCACCCCGTGCACGCCAGGGTGACCGGCCACGGCGTCGCCGACCACCGGCCCGGGGCCGGGCAGGAAGCTGAAGACCCCGGTGGGGATGCCCGCCGCGGTGATGATCTCCGCGAGCAGCGCGCAGCACGCCGAGGTGGTCGGCGCCGGCACCCAGACCACGGCGTTGCCAGCCGCCATGGCCGGTGCGAACAACTCCGCCCCCATCGTGTACGGCCAGTTCCACGGGCTGATCACGCCGACCACGCCGAGCGGTACCGTCATCGTCACCACCCGCCGCGCCGCGGAGGTGGACGGCGGTGCGCCCCCCGGCAGGCGTATCGCATCCTCGGCGGCCATCCGGAAGTACTCGGCCAGCTCGGTGACCTCGTCGCGGGCCTCGGCCGCGAGCGGCTTGCCCTGGTCCTCGGTGAGCACGCGGGCCAGCTCCTCGGCGCGCGCGGTGATCGCGGCCGCGACCTCCCGGCAGCAGGTGGCCCGCTCGAAGGCGGACAGCGTGGCCCAGGCCGGCTGCGCGGCACCGGCGGCCGCGACCGCGTCGTCCACGTCGGCCGGGCTGGCGACGGCCACCGAGGCGAACGCCGCACCGGACGACGGGCTGACCGCCGCCATCGTGCCCGCGCGCCCCTCCCGCCACGTGCCGCCCACGCAGATCTGGTACTCAGTGTTCATCGGCCCCCCTCGCGGCTGCTTCGCTGGCAACGTCGATGCGGCGGTTCAGGCGCTGGCGCACAACCGGCCCAGGGCGTCGAGGGTCCCGGGCCGCATCCGGAACTCGGGGCCGGAGACGGACAGCGCCGCGACGCACGTCCCGGCCGGGTCGAAGACCGGCGCGGCCACCGCGACCAGCCCTTCTTCCAGCTCCGCGACCGCCGTGGCGTAGCCGTCCCGGCGGACCGTGGCCAGTTCCGCTGGCGAGCCCCGCGGCGCTGGTGATCGTCCGCGCGGTGTAGCGCTCCAGCGTCCCGGGCGGGGGCAGGGCGCCGTAGGCCAGCAGGACCTTGCCGTTGGCCACCGCGTGCGGCGTGGTGCGGCGGCCGATCCAGCCGCCGGAGCAGCTCAGGATGTAGGTGCTGGGCACCTCGGCGACGTTGAGCACATCCGCCCCGTCGGGCACGGCGAGGTTGACCGTCTCCCCGGTCCGCTGGGAGAGCTTCTCCATCGCCGGCTGCATGGTGGCCACCAGGTCGAAGCTGCGCAGCGCGAGGGTGCCCAGCCTGATGACCTCCACGCCGAGGCGGTAGCGCTTCCCGGTCCGGGTCAGGAAGCCGGTCCGCTCCAGGGCCGCGGCCAGCCGCGACGCGGTGGATTTGTGCACGCCGAGCGCGCGGGCGATCTCGGTGACCCCTTGTTCCACCCGGGTGTCATCGAAACTCTTGAGCAGCGCCAGCACCCGCTCGGCCGATTGATAGGTTGCGTTGCCTGCAACCTGGGCCTCGGTCATGCAACCAGGATGGCGAGGCCGCCGGGGGCCGTCAACCAGTGGCGGCACCCTGCGCCGGTCACCGGCAGTGTCGCGCCGCGGCCGCCCGGTTTCGGGACCCATCGTGGCATACTCGCTGAGCAGTACCGGGCCGGGCGGTGCCACCGCGGGTACCGCCCGCGATGTGAGAGCAGGCTGGCATGACGACACCCGCTGCGGCTGACGCCCCTTCCCCCGCCGACGATCCGCTGCCCGAGGCCCTCGGGCTCGCCCGCGGCGCGGCGGACGCCTCGCTGGGCCTCAAGCTCCTCGGCGGCCTCGCGGTGCGGGTGCTCTGCCCCGAGTTCCCGCCACGGCAGCGCGCGGGCCAGGACATCGACTTCGCCTGCGTGGCCAAGGAGCGCAAGAAGGTCGCCGAATACCTGGCGGGGGCGGGCTGCGAGCCGGACCGCAGGTTCAACAACCTCAACGGCGACCGCCAGATGTACTTCAACGCCCCCTCCGGGCGCCCCATCGACGTCATGGTCGACCGGCTGACCATGTGCCACACCCTGGACTTCCGGCCCGCGTTCTCCCGGCAGCCGTTCACGATCGACGCGGTCGACGTGCTGCTGTCCAAGCTCCAGATCGTCGAGCTGAACGAGAAGGACGCTGCACGACATCGTCCATCTGCTGGCCGGGCTGCCCGCTCGGCGCGGCGCGGAGGGCCTGCCATCGACACCGACCGGTTCGGCAAGCTGCTCGGCGCGGACTGGGGCTGGTGGCGGACGGTGACCGGCAACCTGGAGAAGCTGCCCGCGCTGGTCGCCGAGCGGCCCGGCCTGGTGCCGCCGGACGCCCCGTATGACCCGCTGGCCCAGGCGCGGGAACTGCTCGGCGTCGCCGAGAGCACGCCCAAGTCGATGAAGTGGAAGCTCCGGGCGGCCACGTGGGCGACCGGATCCGCTGGTACGAACTGCCCGAAGAAGTCGCACATTGAGGGATCTGTCCTGCTTGACGCGCTTTCCCGCTAGTGCTACACGTTGCACAGAGCGCACGTCAGTTGCGCAGGGTGCGTCGGGAAGGCGTAGGTGGTCCCGGTGCGAGTCTTCTTCGCCACCGACATTCACGGCTCGGAAATCTGCTGGCGGAAGTTCCTCAACGCGGCCGCCTTCTACAAGGCTGACCTGGTCATCCTCGGCGGCGACGTCACCGGCAAGGTGATGGTCCCGATCACCTCCCACAACGGGTACTGGGAAGTGGTGTTCGGCGGCGAGACGGCGCCGCATCGAGTCCAGGGAAGAACTGGAGAAGATCCAGACCCAGATCCGCAACCGCGGCTCGTACCCGGCGCTGATGAGCCCGGACGAACTGGACCACCTCAGCAAGGAGGAGGGCGCGGTCGACGAGCGGTTCGGCACCGAGATGCTGTCCTCCCTGGACCGCTGGCTGGACATGGCCGACACCAAGCTCGGCAGCGGCCAGGTGCCGTGCATCCTGAATGGCGGCAACGACGACTTCTTCGAGATCGATCCGGTAATCGAGTCGTCGCCATCGGTGACATTCGCCGAAGGGAAGATGCTCGATCTCGACGGGTTCCACCTCGTGTCCGATGGGCTGGACCAACCCGACCCCGTGGGACACCTTCCGTGAGGCGCCGGAAGAGGAATTGGCACCGCGGATCGAGACGGTCGCCGAGCTGGTGCCGGACATGGAGCGGGCCATCTTCAATTTCCACGCCCCGCCCTACGGCACCGGCCTGGACGAGGCGCCGGCCCTGGACGCGACGCTCCGCCCGATCCACGGCGGAGCGGTGATGAAACCGGTCGGATCCAAGGCCGTCCGGGACGCAATCGTTCGCTATCAGCCGATGCTTTCTGTGCATGGCCACATCCACGAGAGCCGTGGCATCAAGAAAATGGGCAGGACCCTCGCCATCAATCCAGGCAGCGTCTACGGTGATGGCGTCCTGCAGGGAGCGCTGCTGGAACTGAACGCGAAGAAGGGCAAGGTCACTAAATACCTTCTCGTGAACGGTTGAGCGCTGCCGCCGCCGGCTCACTCGTCGAGCCGGTGATAGCACGCCCCGGATCAGCCCACATGGGAGGCAAGTTATGGCGACTGAGGCACTCGGCGAGGAGAGACCCGCACTCTTCCTCCGCAAGGCCACCGGTCTTGTCCGAGGCTGGTCGGTCAGGGACTCGATGATCTATGCGTGCCTGGCCACCAACTTCGTCACCCTGGGAATCTACGAGTTCACCTTCGCCGGGCCGGCGTTCCCGACCGGCCAGCTGATCACCGCGGTCATCATCTCGGGAATCTGGGTCTCGTTCCTGGTCATCGCGTACTCCGGGCTCATCGTGACGATCCCGCGGGCCGGCGGCGACTACGTCTGGCAGACCCGGATCCTGGGCAGCGGCATCGGCTTCGTGATGTCGGTGACCGGGCTGGTGGTTCATCCTCTGGCTCTGGGCGCCGATCTACGGCAACATCCTGGCCGTCCAGTTGTTCGAGCCGCTGTGGGCGACGCTCAAGTGGACCTGGCCGACCGGGGGCTACGCCTGGTTCGGCACCCATACGGGCGTGTTCGTCATCTCGCTGATCACGATCGCGGTGGCGGGCGTCCTGGTCTCCATCGGGATGGCCGGCTATGCCAAGATCCAGCGCTGGTGCTTCATCGGCGGCATGATCGGGTTCGCGGTCATCGTGGTGCTGCTGCTGGTGAACTCGCACGCCAGCTTCATCAGCTCGTTCAACCTGGAGGCGCAGAAGATCTTCGGCGTGCACAACGCCTACGCGGCCACCAACCTGGCCGCACACAAGATCCATTACGTGCCGCAGTCGCTGGGCTTCGGCCCGCTGGGGCCGACCATGCTGCTGGTCCCGTTCCTGATGTTCTTCCTGCTGTGGCCGAACTGGGGGTCGACCCTCTACGGCGAGATCCGCGGCGCCAGCGACTTCCGCCGGGTGTTCACCGGCATGTTCGCCGGCCTGTGGATCACCGTGATCTGCACGGTCGTCTTCCTGCTGCTGATGGCCAAGACCTTCGGCTGGGACTTCTACCAGAACCTCAACGCGCTGGACAACAACCTCACGCCGCAGTTCGGCATCTGGCCGTACCCGTTCATGTTCGCAAGCTGGCTGGTGCACAACACCGCGTTCCAGGTCGTGCTCATCCTGGTGATGAGCCTGTGGTTCTTCGGCTGGGTGGGCACGCTGTTCCTGTCCTCCACCCGGGTCATCTTCGCCGCGGCCTTCGACCGGGTGCTGCCCGGACCGGGCCGCCGAGGTGTCGGAAAAGCGGAAGGTGCCGTTCTACTCGCTGATCCTGATGCTGCTCCCGGCCGTCGGGCTGAGCGCCATTTACGCCTACAACAGCACGTTCGTCACCTACACGCTGGACGCGACGCTGGTCATCGCGGTGACCTACACGTTCAGCTCGATCGCGGTGGTCATCCTGCCGTGGCGCAAGCCGGATCTCTGGCAGGCGTCGCCCGGCGAGCAAGATCAAGGTGCTCGGGGTGCCCATCGTGCCCGCGTCCGGGTGGATCACCCTCGGGCTGCTCGGCTTCTGCCTCTACGAGTGGCTGACCAACGACCTCTACGGGTCCAACAAGCGGGACTCGCTGTACTACATGGGCTCGATGTACCTGCTGGCCATCGTCATCTTCCTGCTGGCGCGGGTCATCCGCCGGCGGCAGGGCATCGACCTCGGCCTGATCAACAAGGAGATCCCGGTCGAGTAGGAAACGGCATCGTCTCGCCCGGCATGACACCCGGCCCCGCCGCCAGCAGTCCGGCGGCGGGGCCGTGTCCGTGCCGGGCGGTATGGGGAGATAGTGCAGTGATACGAGAGATTGGCGGGCAGCAGCGGCATGACTGAGACTCCGGCCCGGGCCAGCGGCCAAGGCTCCGTGACGAAGGAACGGGGCCTTGGGCCCTCGGGGGTTCCGGGGTCGCCCCCCCGGGCCAGCGCCGTGATCGTGGGCGCGGGCATCGTCGGCAACAGCCTCGTCCACCACCTGGCGCTGCTGGGATGGCGCGACCTCGTGCTGGTGGACAAGGGCCCGATGCCCAACCCGGGCGGCTCCACCGGGCATGCGTCCAACTTCATCTTCCCCATCGAGTACTCGAAGATGATGATGGAGCTGACCCGCGACAGCACCGAGCAGTACCAGGAGCTGGGGGTGTTCACCCAGAGCGGCGGGATCGAGGTGGCCCGCACCGCCGGCGCATGGCCGAACTGCGCCGCCGCTGCTCCGCGGCCAAGGCGTGGGGGATTCCCGCCGCGCTGGTCACGCCCGCCGAGATAGGCAAGCTGGTGCCGTACCTCGACGAGTCGATGATCCTCGGCGGCGGGCACTTCCCGACCGTGGGCGTGGTCGACTCGCTCCGGGCCGGCACACTGATGCGGGAGCGAGGCCCAGGCCGCCGGCGCGCTGACCGTGCTGGCCGGCACCGAGGTGCTCGGCATCGACACCACCGACACCGGAAGCAGGCCGCAGGTGCGGGCCGTCCGCACCACCGCGGGCGAGATCGAGACCGGGATCTGCGTGATCTGCTGCGGCGTCTGGAGCCCCCGTATCGCCCGGATGGCCGGGGCGCGGCTGGCGCTGACCCCGATCGTGCACCAGATGATCAGTGTCGGGCCCATCGCGCTGTTCGCTGGCACCGCCGGGGAGATCTCCTACCCGATCGTGCGGGACGTGGACACCAACATGTACGAGCGCCAGCACGGCGGCGACATGGAGGTCGGCTCCTACGCGCACCGGCCGATGATCGTCAGCCCGGACGACATCCCGTCCAACGAGGAAGCGGCACTGTCCCCGACCGAGATGCCGTTCACCGCCGACGACTTCGACCCGCAGCTCGCCGAGGCCCTGGAGCTGATGCCGGAGCTGCTGGGTGACGAGCGGGCCGGTATCCGCTACGCGATCAACGGGCTGATCTCGATGACCCCCGACGGCCACCCGCTGCTGGGCGAGATGCCCGAGGTCAAGGGGCTGTGGTCGGCCGCGGCGAGCTGGATCAAGGAGGGCCCGGGCTGCGGGCGGGTGGTGGCCGAGCTGATGTCGGGCCGGGTGCCCACCGTCGACGTGCACGAGGCCGACGTGGCCCGGTTCTACCCCTGCCAGCAGACCGTCGCCCACGTGCGGGGCGCGCGCCCGCGAGGGCTTCAACAAGATGTACGGCATCGTCCACCCGGCCGAGCAGTGGGAGTCCGGCCGCCCGCTCCGGGTGAGTCCCTGCTACCAGCGCGAGGCGGACCTCGGCGCGGTGTTCTTCGAGACCGCGGGCTGGGAGCGCCCGCACTGGTACGGCTCGCAACGAGCCGCTGCTCGCGCGGTACGCGGGACGGCTCGGCGAGCGCACGGCCGAATGGGACGCCCGGTGGTGGTCGCCGATCATCAATGCCGAGCACCTGGCCATGCGGGAGGCCTGCGGCCTGGTCGACCTGTCCGCCTTCGCGGTCTTCGACATCACCGGCCCGGCGGCGCTGGACGCGGTGCAGTCGCTGGTCGTGGCGCAGGCCGACGTCCGCCACGGCCGGGTGATCTACACGTCGCTGCTGGACGCCGGCGGCGGGTTCAAGGCCGACCTGACCGTGATGCGGCTGGGCGCCGAGCACTTCCGGGTGGTCACCGGCGGGGCGACCGGCATGGCAGAGAAGAAGTGGTTCACCGACCACCTGCCGCCGGGAGCCCAGCTCAGCGACCTCACCTCGGCCTGGACCACGCTCGGCGTCTGGGGGCCCAGAGCCAGGGACGTGCTCCAGCCGGTCACCCTGGGCGACCTGTCCCACGAGGCGTTCGGCTTCGGCACGTGCCGTGAGGTGGAGCTGGGCGGCGTGACCGTGCTCGCGTCGCGCATCTCCTACGTCGGCGAGCTGGGCTGGGAGCTGTACGTGCCGATGGAGCAGGGCGCCCGGGTGTGGGACACGGTCTGGGACGCCGGCCAGCCGCACGGCCTGGTGCCCGTCGGCATCGGCGTGTACGGCACCACCGGCCGGCTGGAGAAGGGCTACCGCGCCTATGGCAACGAGCTGACCCCGGATTACAACCTGGTCGAGGCCGGGATGACCCGGCCGCGGGTCAAGGCGCAGCCGTTCATCGGCAAGGAGGCCTACCTGGCGCAGCGCGACACCCCGCCGGCGGCGGTGCTGTGCACGCTGACCGTCGACGACCACGCCTCGGCCGACGGCCAGCTCCGTTACATGCTCGGCGGTGAGCCGGTGTTGTCGGCCGACGGCGAGCGCCTGGTCGACGGGGCCGGCCGTCCCTCGTACGTGACCAGCGCCGGCGCGGGGCCGTCGGTTGGCAAGCACCTGCTGATGGCCTACCTGCCACCGGAGCGGGCGCGCGAGGGCAACCACCTCGCGGTCGAATGCTTCGGTGAGCAGTATCCCGGTCACTGTCGCGGTGGCCGGGTCCACGCCGCTGTTCGACCCGGAGAACACCCGGGTGCGGAGCTGAGGCGCGATGGAGATCGGCGTCTGCGTCAAGCGCGTGCCCATGGTCGGCGGCAAGATCGTGCTGACCCCGGACGAGCAGGAGGTGGACACCCGGCTGTCCGGGTTCACCATCAGCCCGCACGAGGAGTGCGGCGTGGAGGAGGCCGTCCAGATCACCGAGCGGCTCGGCGGGACCGTCTCGGTGATCACCCTGGGGCCGCCGGCCGCCGCGGACCAGCTCCGCGAGGCGCTGGCGCTCGGGGCCAAGCGGGCGGTGCTGCTGGAGACCGACGGCGGCGAATGGGGCCCGATCGCCACGGCCGGGGCCATCGTCGCCGAGGTGCGCCGCCACGCCGCCAGCGGGCCGGGTTACGACCTGCTGCTGTGCGGCAACGAGGCGGCCGACACCGGCGACTACCAGGTCGGCATCCGGGTGGCCTATGCTCTCGGCTGGCCGTGCGTCACCGGCATCAAGAACCTGGAGATCGCGCAGGCCGGCACCGGGACCGTGGCCACGGGCCAGGCGGGAGTACCGCGGCGGGGAGGAGACCTTCGAATTCGCGCTGCCCGCCGTGATCTCCGTCAAGGAGGGCATCAACCTGCCGCGCTACCCGTCGCTGCCCGGGCGGCTGCGGGCCAAGCGGGCGGAGATCGAGCGGCACGAGCCGCAGTGGCAGCGAGGAAGGGCTGCGCAAGCGGTCCCTGCGGGTGCCCGCGGCCGAGCGCACGCAGGCCACCGTGCTGGGCACCGGCGCGGACGCCGTGCCCGCGCTGCTCGGTGTGCTCGAAGAATGGGGCCTGCTGCCATGACCGTGCTGTGCCTGGTGGAACACGACGCCGACGGGGTGGCCGACGCGTCGCTGCGGGCGCTGTCGTTCGCCCGGAGCCTGGCCCGCTCCGCACGCGGCGCGGCGGGCTGGCAGGCGCGGCGGCGGGCTCGGCGCCGCGGGGCCGGGAGCGCGGCCGGCCGGCGTCGCGGCCGTGCTGTTCGGGCCCGCGGACCAGGTTCCCCGCGACGTGCTGGCCGGCGTACGGGGCGGCCAGCGCCCACGTCGTCGAGCCCGGGCACCTGGCCGGCGTACGCGCCGCGGGCCTGGGCGCGGGCCCTCGCCGGGCTGGCCGCGCAGACCGCCGCGTCCGCCGTGGTCGCGGCGGCCACAGACCGCGGCAACGAGGTGATGGCCTACCTCGGCGCGCTCACCGGCCAGCCGATGGCGGCGAACTGCGTCCAGGCGGAGCGCGGCGGCGACGGCACGTACCTCCTCGTCCGGCACCGCTGGGCCGGGCCTGCTGCTCGAAGAGGCCAGCCTGGCCGGCTCGCCCGCGCTGATGACGGTGGCCACCGAGGCGGTCCCGGCGCAGACCGTCGCGGAGCCCGTGCCCGGGGGCGTGCCCGTGCATCCGTACGCCCCGGTCCTGGACGGTGACGACCTGCGGGTGCGCGCCGTCGAGACCGCCGGGCACACCTCCGGCGCGTCGCTCGCCACCGCGCGAGTGGTGGTCGGCGGCGGGCGCGGCGTCGGCGGCCCGGACGGCTTCGCCCCGCTGGAGGAACTCGCCGGCCTGCTCGGCGGCGTGGTCGGGGTCTCCCGGGTGGTGACCAGCGAGGGCTGGCGGCCGCACCGGCAGCAGGTCGGGCAGACCGGCACCAAGATCACCCCGGAGCTCTACCTGGCCTGCGGGATCAGCGGCGCCATCCAGCACATGGCCGGGTGCGCGGGCGCCAAGCACATCGTGGTGGTCAACACCGATCCCGGGGCCCCCATCCTGGCGCACGCGGACTATGCGGTGCGTGGGGGACCTCGGTGAGGTGATCCCGGCCCTGGTCGCCGCCCTCCGGGCCCGTTCCGGATCGCACTGACCGCCTCGGCCTGAGCGCTCTCGGTCACCTCGTGGTGCGCAGTGGCGGGCGGTATCTCACGCAAGCCGAAAGACAGGCAGGCAAGACCGTGACAATCGTGGCTGGTGGTGCTTGAATCGGACGGATCGCAAAGCGGCTACCTCATGCACGCGTCGCGGAACATGGTCACGCGTTCGAGAGGTGATCGGGAGAGGCCTACATAGGCGTGACCATGCACCCGGGTCCGGAGGATGGCTGTCCGGTCGGCCGGAGCATACCGTCTCCCACCCCGCAGGCCCGGCACCATGCTGGCCCGTGTCTCGGCTGCCGCATCGATCACCGGCAGGTGCGCCGGTCGCCTGCACCATGTGCCGTCAACAGCAACGGCACCGTCATCCATCTCCCTGAGGGGGTTGTAAATGCGCACGCGACGCAGATTTGCAGCGGTCGCAGCGGGAGCTTCTGCTCTTCTCTGCCTGGCCACGGTCAGCGGGGTGGTCGGAGCGTCGGCGGCGGGAGCCGCCTCCACTCCGCCCGGACAGTATTGGCGGGGAGTGTCGTCTCGGCCAAGGCCCGTCAGCGCCCGGTTGGCGCCGTGGCCGGGTCCGCCCGGGTGGACTTCGCGCTGGTGCTCAAACTACGCAAGGCTGCCGCAGCGGCGGCGCTGGTCCGAGCGGTCAGCACCCCCGGGAGCCCGAGCTACCGGCACTACCTCAGCACGGCCCAGTGGGAGTCGAGGTTCTCGCCGGCCGCGCCAGTTCGCCAGTGCCCGTAAGTGGCTGCCCGGCGCGGGCTTCAGGGTCGGCAGCGTGTCCAGGACCGCATCACCGTCTCCGCGTCGGGTACCGCCGCGCAGGTGGAGCGGGCGTTCGGGACCAAGCTGGAGAATTTCAAGCTGAACGGCCGCACCGTGCGCCTGGCCACGAAGGAACTGTCGGTTCCCGCGTCGCTCGGCCGCAGCGTGATCGGTGCCATGGGCGTCAACCAGAACGTCGCCACGCCTGACGCCGCCGCCGCCACCGCGAGCCCGGCACCGGCTACGAACCCGTTCCTCGGCCCTGGCCGCCTTCATCACTTCTCCGCCGTGTAGTACCTGCTACGGCAGAAGGTCGCTACGGTGCGCCCGCCGTTCGGCCAGGGCTACCCGGTCAAGGTGCCCTACCAGGTGTGCAGCTACAAGCCCGGCCAGTTCCGCTCGGCCTATAACGTCACCTCGGCCAACACCGGCGAGGCGTCACCGTGGCCATCATCGACGCCTACGGCTCAGCCACGATCAGGAGCGACGCGACCACGTACTTCGCCAGGAACGATGCGGGCAACCCGTTCAGCAACGCGGGCTTCAGCCAGCGCCTGGCCCTGCCCTTCAACAACCAGACCCTGTGCGGTGCCAGCGGCTGGCTGACCGCGCAGGCGATCCGATGTCGAGGCGGTCCACTCGACGGCGCCGGACGCCCATATTCTGTATGTCGGTGCCAGGAACTGCCTGAACACCGGCTTGTTCGCGGCCGAGCAGACCGTGATCGACAACAGGCTGGCCGACGTGGTCACCAACTCCTGGGGCGATGACGCGGGCGACCTCCTCGACACCCCCGCGACGCAGAACGCCTACAACGACATCTTCATGCTCGCCGCCACGACCGGGATAACCATCCAGTTCTCCTCCGGGGACAACGGCGACAACTTCGACCTGTTCGGCTTCTCCTCCCCCGACTTCCCGACGGGTAGCCCGTTCGTCACCTCGGTGGGTGGCACGTCACTACAGGTCGGCAAGAACGGCCAGCAGACGGGCCAGCTCGGCTGGGCCACCGGCCGGTCGTTCAAGTGCACGCAGGTCCTGGTGAACATCCTCTGCACCGCCTCGCAGCTGAACACCTGGCTGCCTGCCTCCTTCGACGGCGGCAGCGGCGGGTTCACCAGCTACAACTACACCCAGCCGTGGTACCAGGCGCCGGTGGTGCCCGCCCCGCTTGCGCTGCGGAACCAGGCCCTCACCGGTTCCAGCCTCATGCGGGTGAACCCCGACATCTCCATGGACGCCGACCCGGCGACCGGGTTCCTCATCGGCCTGCACCAGACGTTCCCGAACGGGAAGGCCCGGTACTCCGAGACCCGTTATGGCGGGACCAGTCTCGCCTCACCGCTCCTGGCCGGCGTGATAGCGGACGCGGACCAGGCCGCGATCGACGCGGGCGGTGCGGCGATCGGGTTCGCCAACCCGGCGATCTACCGCCTGGTCACCCGGTCGGGCGCGATTACCGACATCGTGCCCGGTGGCAACCAGGGCCAGTACCGGGTAGACCACGCGTCCACCTACCTCGGTCCCGGGGTGAAGGGCTCGATCGACTCGTTCCGCCAGCTCACCTACGAGGGCCCCATCGTGTACTGCGACGGGACCGGCAACTGTGCCACGCGGGACAACACGCTGAGCACGGCCACGGGCTACGACAGCATGACCGGGGTCGGTGCGCCTGGGCCCAGCTTCATCAGCAACCTGTCCGGCACCTAACCGACCGGGGCGCTGAGCCGCCCGATCCCGCCTGGCGCCAGGCGGGCACCTGCGGGTGCCCGCCTGAGCGCCCTTGTCGTATTCCTTGACAAGCATATGCTTAGATAGGCATACTCAGTGCGTGACCTCGGTTTTCGAAGTGCTGGCGGAGCCGCGGCGGCGCCAGATTCTGGACCTCGTGCGCGGCGGTGAGTGCTCGGTGACCGAACTGGTCGCCCGGCTGCAGATGAACCAGCCGGCCGTCTCCAAGCACCTGCGGGTGCTCCGGGAGGCCGGTCTGGTCCGGGTGCGGGTCGACGAGCAGCGCCGGCTCTACCGGCTCAGCCCGGGGCCGCTGCGTGAACTCGACCGGTGGCTGGCTCCCTACCGTGCCGCGTGGGAGTCCAGCCTGGACAGGCTCGAACGGCACCTGGACCAGATGGGCCAGGACGAGACAGGGGAAGGGCGATGACAACAGGCAAGCTGGAAGACCTCGGCGGGCAGTGGCGGCTGCGGTTCACCCGCGAACTGGCGCATCCGCAGGAGCGGGTGTGGCGGGCGATCACGGAGCCGGAGCACATGCGCGCCTGGTTCCCGCAGCATGTCGCCGGCGAATGGGTGGTGGGCGGCGCCCTCACCTTCTCCAGCCCGGAGGGCCGCGGCCCGGACTTCGACGGCGAGGTGCTCGCCTGCCAGCCGCAGTCGCTGGTGGAGTTCCGCTGGGGCACCGACGTGATCCGCCTGGAACTGGCCGGCGGCTCCGATGGGTGCACGCTCACGCTGCTGGACACGTTTGGCGAGCTGGGCAAGGCGGCGCGGGATGCGGCGGTGCTGGCACGAGTGCCTCGACCGGCTCACCGACGACCTGGACAAGGGCGAGCTTTCTTTCCAGCCCGGGCAGCGCTGGGCCGAGGTGCACCCGCGATACGTCGAGGCGTTCGGCCCCGAGGCCGCCGCGGTCGGCCCCCCGCCCGGTTACTGATCCGGTTCCCGGGGCGCTTCCTGGCCAGCGGATTCGCGGGCTTCTTCTCCGTGTAGGTCTCGCTGGCCCGGTCGATGGCGCCTTCGAGTTCGGTGAGTACCTGCCTGACGAAACCCCGCCCGCGCGGCGTGTCCAGCTTCGGTCCCACGGCCTCCTTCAGGCTTTCAGGGATCAGGTCGAAGGGGAGCGCGAGCGGCATGACCAGGTAGACCACGGGCGCCAGGATCAGCGTGAGCATCGCCAGGCCGATGGAGACGACCGAGAACTGCGCCAGGCCAGGATTCCCCCCCACGGCACCGTCGGCCAGCCAGATGAGGCAGTTCAGTTCGGTGATGCCGAGCATGAGGAAGACCACCAGCCAGACGATGGCGCCGCCGATCGCCACACCCGCGCTCCACCTTGTAGAGCGTCGACATGATGGGGACGCCCTTGAGGTAGGCGACGATCTCGCCGGGCCCCTGGGTCATGTCCAGGTCGTGTTCGGCGCTGTAGGCGGCGAACTCCCGCTCCCACTGCGGGTCGGGCTGGCGCAGCCGCTCCCTGATGCCGCGTGCCTCGGCGCCCGCGGCGAGCGCGAAGATCGGCACGATTACCGCGACCGCCGACGCGAATGTCTCCGTCATCAGCATGAGATCACTCTTCTGTGTGTGCGCCGCCGTGGCGAGGTCAATCCTGCCAGGCTCACGTCCGGGTCGCGGCCGCCAGGTTCTCCCGCGCTGTCTGGGTGAGCGGGTGATCCGGCCCGAGCGCGCGCTCGGAGTCGGCGAGCGTGCGCTCGAACATCGCCTGGGCCTCGGTGTACCGGCCCACCGTGTGGTAGGCGTGCGCCAGGTTGCTGCGGGAGGTCAGCGTGTCCGGGTGGTCCGGCCCGAACACCCGGTCGCAGTCGGCCAGGTTCTGCTCGTACAGCGGGATGGCCTGGGCCAGCTTGCGCGCCGAATGGTAGGCGGACGCCAGGTTGCCGCGCGCGGTGATGGTGTCGGGATGGTCGGGGCCCTGCAGCGCTTCCCGGTCGGCCAGCGTGCGCTCGTACAGCGGGATGGCCTCCTTGTACCGGTTCGCCAGGAAGCAGGCGTCGGCCAGGTTGCCGCGCGCGGTGATGGTGTCCGGGTGGCCCCGGCCCTGGGCCCGCTCCCGGCCGGCCAGCGTGTGCCGGTAGGCGGACAGCGCATCCTTGAGCCGTCCCGTGGTGCGGTAGGCATAGGCCAGGTTGCCGCGCGCCGCCAGGGTCTCCGGGTGGTCGGCGCCCAGCGCGCGCTCCCGGTCGGTCACGATGCGCTCGTACAGCGGCAGCGCCTTGGCCGGCTGGCCGGCCGCGCGGTAGGCGTGGGCGAGGTCGGCGCGGGCGGCGACGGTGTCCGGGTGCCCGGGGCCGAGCACCCGCTCCCGGTCCGCCAGGGTGCGCTGGAAGGTGGCGATGGCCTGGTCGCCCAGGCCGGCGCCGAGGTAGGCCTCGCCCAGTTCCTCGCGGGCGGTCAGCGTGTCCGGATGGCGCGCCCCCCGGCCCTGCTCGGACTCGGCGACGACACGCTCGGCGAGGCGGATCGCCTCCTGGGAGCGGCCGGCCGACCGGTACGCCCGGGCCAGGTTCGCGCGGACGGCGACGGTATCGGGGTGCCTCGCGCCGAGTATCCGCTGCCGCTCGTTCAGCGACTCCTGGTACACCTCCGCCGCGTCGTCCGGGCGCCCCGCCGCCTCAAGGGCCGCGCCCAGCCGGTCCCGGGCCAGGATGGTGTGCGCATGGCTGGGCCCCAGCTCGGCCTGGCTGGTTTCCAGCATCCACTGCCAGTAGCCGGTGGCGGCCGCGGTGAGCCCGCCCGCTTCGAGGCTGCGGCCCGCCCGCAGCAGCACCGGATGGCACTCGGGCTGCCACAGCGCCCGGCCGGCGGCTTCCTCCAGCCGCGCCGTGCAGTCGCGCAGTGCCTGCTCGAACGAGGCCGGGACATCGCCGCGGGGCCAGACCTGGAGCAGCGCCTCGGCGGCGGTGTGCGCGGCCTCGTCGCTTTCCGCCGCGGTGAGGTTCTGCGCCACGGTGGCCTGGACCACGCTGTGCACCCGCACGGTGCGTGCCGCGCTGGTGGTGTCGATGCTGACCAGGCCCGCCCGGGCCAGGTTGTACAGGGCGGCGCGGGCCTGCATCTCGTCCACCGGGGCGCCGCGCCGGTAGCGGGTGAGATAGGCGCAGGCGGCCTGGCTGGTGAGCACCGTACCGGGGATGCCGTTGGCATCCAGCAGCGCGGCCAGGGTCAGTGCCGGGCGGGCCAGCCCGGCCGGCGGTATCTGCTCGGCGAACTCGGTGGCCAGCGCCCAGGTGGACGCGACGATCGACGGGTAGTCCCCGGTCGCGCCGCCGGCCAGGCGCTGCATCCGGTCGGCGATACGCGCCCGGTACTCGCGGCAGTCCAGCCCGGTGTCGGCCATCAGCGCGGCAGCCTGCGACCAGCGCGATCGGCAGGTAGCCGAGGTCGCCGGCCAGGTCGAGCGCGCCGATCCACTGGTCCGGGTCGGCGTGCAGCCTGCCGGACAGGTATGCGACCGATTCGCGGGGGCTGAACGGTCCCACCTCGATGGCGCGCGGGCGGTACGCCCGCACCGCGGTGTCGGGCCGGCGGCTGGTGACCAGCACCCGTCCCTGCGGCCCGTGCGGCCAGAGGCCTTCAAGAACGGCCGCGTCGGCCAGATCGTCGAGGATCACCAGCCATGGCCGGTCGGTCTCGGCCAGCCAGTCGAGGAATTGCGCCGCGGCCGCTTCTGGCCCGTCGGCGGTCAGCCCGCCCAGGTCCGCCATGGCCTGGGCGTAGCCGGTCAGCACGGCGTCCCGGCTGGCCGGGGTCAGCCAGACGACCAGGTCCAGCGCGCCGCTGTCCCAGAGGGCGTGCGCGACCGCGAGGGCAAGCTGCGTCTTGCCGGTGCCGCCCAGACCGCCCAGGGTCCGGCTCGCTTCCTCGGCCGGGATCAGCACCGCGGTGTCCCCCGGAGCGAGGCTGGCCGCCAGGCCGAGCCCGGTCTCGTGCCGGGGCACAGGGGAGTCGGCTAGCTGCGGAATCAGGCCCGACAGCAGCGGCCAGGTCACCTCTCCCGGCCGCGCCGGAGCGCCGTCTGGGTACCTGTCGCTCATTGCTGTCTGGTCACCGACCCGCATGTGTCCGCCGGGGCTTCCCGGGCGATGTCAACCAAACCTCACGCCGGTTATACACGCCGATTTCACATCACGGAACGAAAACGGAAACGGGACTCCGGGCCAGGGACAGTGCAAGCGATTGTATTTCCCGCAATTACTACATGTGATTTCGAGTTGCTTTTACGTAGCCAGATTCCGGTCCGCGGCGTGCGCGTCACCTGCCCGGGCGAGTAGTTCCCTGCGCCACTGCTCGGTCTGCTGGACCTGGTTGAAGGTGAACAGGTGCAGCCCCGCGACGCCGGCGGCCGGTGCGCTGACCGTGGGGCCCAGCCTGGCCAGCAGGCGCTCCGGGCGGTAGCCGCCGGGCGTGCCGAACCGCAGGAACCACTCCACGTGCCCGGCGAGGAACCGGGCGGACTCGCTGGCACCTGCCTTGGCCGCCATCCGCAGCAGCCGGGCCCGCTCCACCGGCCCGGCCAGCCCGACATACAGCGGCAGCGTGACGCCACGGGCCCGGACCCGCTGGATCCACCGGCGCACCGTGGCCGGGTCGAAGCACAGGTTGCTCACGATGTAGGCGGCGAGCCGGCGCTTGTCCCACATGGCCTGGATCGTGATGTCGTCGCCGATCCGCGGGTGCGTCTCCGGGTACCCGGTGATCCCGGTCCGCGGAAAAGGGTTGCCCATTTCGGCCAGCCGCTCGAGCAAAGACAATGCGCTGTCGAAACGGCCCGCCGGGGGGTCGGCGTCACCCGCCGGGATGAAAACGTCGTCCACCCCGCAGGCGATCAGCCGCGCGGCGAGATCGGCCAGGTGCGCGTCGTCGCGCACCAGCCGGGCGGACAGGTGCGGGACCACCTGATACCCGAGCCCGGCCAGCTTCTCGGTCAGGTCCAGCGTGGCGTCCAGGCCCTTGGTGGGGGAGGCGGTCACGGTCACCGTCATGCCGGCCGGCACCCACGCCGTCACATCGTCCGCCACGCGGTCGGCCGGGAACACCTCGTACCGCGGATGCTCCAGCAGCGGCAAGGCGCTGGCCAGCCCGCCGCGCCACGGCCCGCCCCGGATCACGGCCCGCTCCCCGGACGGGCGCGGCGGGCCCCCGGCGGCCAGCCGTATGTCGTCGTTGTGGCAACGACGACATACTTGTGTCGTCGTTGTGGCAACCACGACAAACGGTCCCGCCCGCCCCGGATCACGGCCCGCTCCGGCGCCCGGCCCGCTCCGGATCGCGGCTTCGATTGTGGTCGTTGGCACTCCGGCCACATTCCTTTGTGGTCGTTGGCACTCCGACCACAAACCGTCCCCGGTGACGAGCGCCTCCAGCTCCCGTTCCAGGCGGGCGGTCCCGGTCGGCACCACGGTGAGCGGCAGGCCGAACCTGGCCGCCACCCGCTCCGCCTGCGCCGCCAGCCCCGGCTCCGGGTCCTGGGCGAGCCACACCAGGCGGCGGTAGTGCCCGAAGTAGTCCGGCCACAGCTCCGGGTACCGGTCCAGCCCCAGTTCGGCGAGCACGGTCCGGCTCGAAGCTGCGGACCAGGAAGTCGGTGAGCACGTAGGTGCCCGGCTCGTCCTCGAACACCGCCCGCATCCGCTCCGGCCCGGCGAGCACGTCGTAGCAGTGCAGCCCCGGCAGCCGCCGCAGCCCCAGCCGGGTGCACACCTCGTCCAGCGCGCCGTACGTGCCGCAGTCGGCATAGGCCACGGCGACCCGCTGGCCGCGGGCCAGGGCGGCGCGGGCCAATCGTTCGGCCTCAATCGTGATCTTCTTCGGGCGGTTGTGCAGCACGGCGGGCAGGCAGTGCAGCTCGGCCGGCCAGCCGCGCCGGGCGAGGATCTCCCGCAAGTGGCCGCCCAGGGCACCGCAGGCGATGACCAGTAGCGGCGCCTCAGCCGGGGAACGGCAACTGCGCGACGAAGCGGTCGTTGAAGTCGGCGCGGTCGGACAGCTCGACATACCTCACCTCCTCCAGCAGCGCCAGCCCGGCGGCCCGCTCGCGCAGCGAGAGCAGCGCCATCTTGGCCCCCTCGCCGGCCACGTTCCCGGCGCTCACCACGCGCAGCACGCCGATCTCCGGGACCAGGCCGAGCCGGATCGCGTTTGCCGGGGACAGGTAGCTGCCGAACGAGCCGGCCAGCAGCACCTGCTGGATGTCGCGCGGCGTCCAGGCCGGCCTCCTCCAGCAGGATCCGCCAGCCGGTGGCGATCGCCGCCTTGGCGAACTGGAGTTCCCGCACGTCACGCTGGGACAGGTAGATCGACTGCGCCACGTCGCCGCGGCGCGCCGAGCCAGTGCAGCACGAACACCCGTTCCTCGCCGAGCCGGGTCAGCCGGCCGCCAGCCCGGGCGCCAGCGCCGCGGCCTGCTCCTCGGGCACGAACCGGCCGGACGGATCGAGCAGGCCCAGCTTGACCAGCCCGGTCACCGCGTCGACAAGCCCGGAGCCGCACAGCCCGGCGGGCTTGGCGTCGCCGATGACGGTCAGCTCGCAGGCGTCCGGGGGTCATCGTGACCACCTCGATGGCCCCGTCGGCCGCGCGCATCCCGCACCGGATCGCCGCGCCCTCGAACGCGGGCCCGGCCGGCGCCGCGGTGGCCAGCAGCCAGTCCCGGTTGCCGAGCACGATCTCGCAGTTGGTGCCGATGTCCACGAACAGCCGGATCCGGGCGTCCCGGTCCATGCCCGACGCGAGCAGCCCGGCGGTGATGTCGCCGCCCACGTACGCGCCGAACGCGGGGAACACCACGGCGCGGGCCCGCGGGTGCACCGCGACGCCGAGGTCGGCGGCGAGCACCTCGGGGAACAGCCGGGTGGCCATGATGAACGGGGCCATGCCGAGCGGCTCGGGGTCGATGCCCAGCACCAGGTGGGTCATGGTCGCGTTGCCGGCCAGCGCCACCTCGTACACCTCGGCCGGGTCCGCGCCGCCCGCCGCGCACACCTCCGCGGCCAGCCCGGCCAGGGTCTCCTGCGCCAGCGAACGCAGCCGGTCGAGCGCCGCCGGGTCCAGCATCGTCGCGCTGATCCGGCTGATCACGTCCGCGCCGAACGGCTGCTGCGCGTTGAGCACGGACGCCACCGCGGCCGGGGTCCCGGTGGACAGGTCGAGCAGCGTCGCCACCACCGTGGTGGTGCCCAGGTCGAACGCGATGCCGAAGCGGCGGGCCGAGGTGTCGCCGGGCTCCACGCCGATCAGCACGTCGTCCACGACCACCGCGGTGACCTTGTAGTCCGCGGCGCGCAGCACCCGGCCGAGCGTGCGCAGCACGTCCGAGGTCGATGCGGGGTTCCAGGTCGTCGAGCGCCGCGAGCACCCGCTCGGCGTCGGTCACCTGGTCGCTCAGCGACGGCTCGGCCAGTTCCAGGTAGCGCTTCTGCACCGCGGGGCGCAGGATCACCTGCCGGCCGACCCCGACCGTGGCCGCCTTGGGCCTGGTGACAAGCGGCGGCACGTCCACCCGGGTATCGGTCGTGGCCAGGGCCCGGCAGGCGAGCCGCCACCCCTGCCGCAGCTCATCCGGGGTGAAGGCGCGGATGTCCAGCGCGGACGGCGTCCCCGCGCCGTCGTCGAGCACCCGGATCTTGCATTTCTTGCACGTGCCGTGGCCGCCGCAGGTGGAGTCGATCGCGATCCCGTTCCAGCTCGCGGCGTCGAACAGGGTCACCCCGTGCGGTACCCGCACCCGCCGGGCGCCGGGCTCGAAGACGAGGTCCACCCGGACCGGGGCGCCGGGATGCTCCGCGGGGCCGGTGTCCGTGGCCGCGGGGCTGGCGTCTTCGGCACTCGTCACGGCGCAGCCTGGGCGCGGCAGCCGTGGCCGCCGCAACCGTGGCCGTCGTGCCGCGGCGGCCTGCTGGGCCCGGTGCGCGGCGATCCAGGACGCGCCCCAGGGGTCCCGGTCGAGCAGCAGGTCGGCGGCCTTGACCGCGCGGACGATCTGCGGCGCGCGGGCGTCCATGATGGCGCTGGTCAGGCCGTGCGAGATCGCCACCGGCAGGAACGCGGCGCCGATCGCGTGCCGGTCCGGCATGCCGAACGACACGTTCGAGGCGCCCAGCGTCATGTTCACGCCGAACTCCTCGCGCAGCAGCGCAATCGTCTCCAGCGTCCGGATCCCGTGCCCGGTGTCCGCCCCGACCGGCATGGCCAGCGGGTCGATCACGATGTCCTCGATCGCGATCCCGTACTTGCCGGTCGCCACGTCGATGAGCTTGCGGGCCAGTTCCACCCGGCGGCCGCGGCTCCTCCGGGATCTCCTCCTCGTCGTTGGGCAGGCCGATGACCGCGGCGCCGTACTTGCTTGCACCAGCGGCAGGATCGCCGCCAGCCGGTCGTCCTCGGCGGTGACCGAGTTGACCAGCGCCTTGCCCTGGTAGGCGGCCAGGCCCGCGTCGAGCACCTCGATGATCGACGAGTCGATGACCAGCGGCAGGTCGGTCAGGCCCTGGATCAGCCGGACCGCCTGGGACATCAGCTCCGCCTCGTCGGCCAGCGGCGCGCCCATGTTCACGTCGAGCACCATGGCGCCGCCGGCGACCTGCTGGGCCACGTCGGTCTCCACCCGGGACAGGTCCCCGGCCCGCAGTTCCTCCTGGAACGCCTTGCGCCCGGTCGGGTTGATCCGCTCGCCGATGATGCAGAACGGCTGGCCGGGGCCGATCACGACCTGCTTGCCGGCCGAGGAGAGGACGGTGTCCACGCCGGGCCGCCTACGCGGGCAGCGCGGCGCGGCGCCGCTGTGATCAGTTCCTTGGCCCGGACCACCGCCGCCGAGGCGTCCGCGGCGTACCCGTCGGCGCCCACCACGTCGGCGTACTCCTGGGTGACCGGGGCGCCGCCGACCATGACGATCACCTGGTCGCGCAGCCCGGACTTCTCCAGCGCGTTGATGTTCGCCTTGAACATCGGCATGGTCGTGGTGAGGAACGCGGAGAAGCCCGAGGATGTCGGGCTGGTGCTCGCGGACCGCGTCGACGAACTTCTCCGGGGCCACCTGCACGCCCAGGTCGATCACCTCGAACCCGGCACCCTCGAACATGATGTTCACCAGGTTCTTGCCGATGTCGTGCACGTCGCCCTTGACCGTGCCCATGACGATCTTGCCGATCGTCGCGGCGCCGGTCTCGGCCAGCAGCGGCCGGAGGATCTCCAGCGCCCCGGCCATCGCCTTGCCCGCGATCAGCATCTCCGGCACGAAGAAGTCGCCGCGCTCGAACCGCGCGCCGACCTCCTCCAGCGCCGGGATCAGCGCGTCGTAGAGCAGCGTCTCCGGGCCCAGGCCCATCCCCAGGCCGGCGTTGGTCAGCTCAAGCACGGCGGGGCCGTTGCCCACCAGGGTGTCGTCGTAAAGCTGCTTGAGAAGCTCGTCGGGTGTCACGCGGCACCTTCTTTCTGTGCTTGCTGCTGGGCGTGCTGCCGGCGGCGTGACGTCCGGCCGGTGACCGAGGACGGCGGACAGGGCGCTCGCCTGGGCCATGCAGTGGCAGGGCGACGTCGGCGACCCGCGCCGGGTGTCAGCCGGTTCCCCGGGCCGGACACCGACAGCGCGGCGACCACCGCGCCGCCGTCGCGGTAGACCGGGGCGGCCACCGCCACCAGTCCCGGTTCGAGTTCGCCGTCGATGACCGCGTAGCCGCGCTCGCCGGACCGCGGCCAGTTCCGCCTCCAGCGCCGCCCGGCTGGTGATGGTCTGCTCGGTGCGCCGCTCCAGCCGGCCTGGCGGCAGCGTCGCCGCGCCGTAGGCGAGCAGCACCTTGCCGATCGCGCTGCAGTGCAGCGGCACCGCCCGGCCCAGCCAGTTGGTGGCGCCGATCAGGTACACGCTGTCCACCTGGGCGATCTGCTCGACCATGTCGTCCCGGCCGACGCCCAGGTTCACCGTCTCGCCGGTGGCCCGCGCCGAGCCGGTCCAGGTAGGACTGGGCGACCTCGGTCAGCCCCGCCTCGGCGCCGCCGCGCCAGGCGAACCGGACGAACATCTCGCCGGGACGGAACCGGCCCGCCGTCGTCCCGGCGGACCAGCCCGTTGCGTTCCAGTGCCAGCAGCAGCCGCGACGTGGTGCTCTTGGCCAGCCCGGTCGCGGCGGCCAGTTCGGTGAACGTGACCGAGCCGGGTGAGTGCACCACCTCGGTGAGCAACCGTGCCGCCCGGTCCACCGCCTGCGTTCCGTTCGGGCTGCTCACCACGTGCCTGCCTGTGTGGGGTTCGCTGGGCGGCCTTGGGGCCGCATAGTTCCGCTCTGCCAGTTCTGCTCTGCCAGTTCTGCTCTGCCAGTTCTGCTCTGCCAGTTCCACGTTGCGGAACTCTGTTCTACTATGTGATCCTACGATCGGGGTCTATGGCCGGTCAAGGCTGCGCCGGCCGCGCCCCGGGACGCCCGGGACAGCCGGAAGAGGCAGGTGGCGATGTTCCGCAACACGATGCCGCGATACGAGATCCTCTCCGCCGACGCGGTCGGGGTGCTGGAGCGCGGCTGGCGCCGCATCGTGAGCGAGATCGGCGTCCAGTTCGCCAAGCCGGAGGCCGTGGAACTGTTCCGCAAGGCCGGCCAGCAGGTGGACGGCGACGTGGTCAAGTTCGACCCCGAGTTCGTGCTGGAGCAGGTCGCCAAGGCGCCGCGCGAGTTCGACGTGCAGGCCCGCAACCCGGCGAACAGCGTGCACATCGGCGGCGACGACATGGTGTTCGGCGCGGTGTACGGGTCGCCGTTCGTCCGGGAGGGCGACGTCCGCCGGGACGCCACCCTGGACGACTTCCGCCGGATGGCGATGCTCGCCCAGTCCTTCCCCGAACTCGACTCCGCGGGCGGGGTGATCTGCGAGCCCAACGACGCCCCGCTGGACTCCCGGCACCTCGACATGATCTACGCCCTGCAGACCGTCACCGACAAGATCTACATGGGCAACGTGGTCTCCGGGCCGAACGCGGCGGACACCATCAACATGACCTCGATCCTGTTCGGTGGCCTGGAGAGGGGCAGGGCGAGCATCGAGCAGACCCCCGCGACGATCTCGCTGATCAACTGCAACTCGCCGCTGCGCTGGGACGACCGGATGCTGGACGCCCAGTTCGAGTACTGCGCGGCGAACCAGCCGGTGGTGCTCACCCCGTTCCTGCTGATGGGCGCGATGTCGCCGGTGGCGATCCCGGCCGCGCTGGCCCAGCAGCTCGCCGAGGCGCTCACCGGCATCGCGCTGGCCCAGCTCATCCGCCCCGGCTGCCCGGTGATCTTCGGCTCGTTCCTGTCCAACATCGACATGCAGTCCGGGTCGCCCAGCTTCGGCACCCCCGAGTCGGCGATCGGCCTGCTGTGCACCGGGCAGCTCGCCCGGCACTACGGGCTGCCGTTCCGCACCGGCGGCGGGCTCAACTCCAGCCAGACCCCGGACGCGCAGGCCGCCTACGAGGCGCTGATGACGCTGCTGCCCACGTTCCTGGCGGGCACCAACTTCGTCATGCACGCCGCCGGCTGGCTGGAGGGCGGCCTGGTGAGCTGCTACGAGAAGTTCATCATCGACATCGAGCTGCTGCGGATGCTGCGGGTGCAGTTCACCCCGCTGGAGATCGACGAGGCGTCGCTGGCGTTCGGCGCGCACGAGGAGGTCGGCCACGGCGGCCACTTCCTCGGCGCCGCGCACACGATGGAGCGGTTCCGCACCTGTTTCTACCGGCCGCTGCTGTCCTCCACCGCGAACTACGAGCGGTGGCTGAAGCAGGGCGGCAAGGACGCGATGGTGCCGGGCCGGCGAGATCTGCGCCAAGACGCTGGAAGCGTACGAGCCGCCGCCGCTGGACGACGCGATCCGTGCCGAGCTGGAGGACTACGTGTCCCGCCGCCGCGCCGAGCTGGGCGATTAGTGACCGGGGACCATGCTGACCTGGTGCTGACCGGGGGAGCGGTCTACACGGTGGACGCCGCACGGACCTGGGCGCAGGCCGTGGCCGTCACGGATGGCCGGATCGCAGCGGTGGGCACCGACGCGGACATGCGGCCCTACGTGGGCACCCGCACCGAGGTGGTGAACCTGCGCGGGCGGATGCTGCTGCCCGGATTCCAGGACGCCCACGTGCACGCCTCCGGCGGCGGCCTGGAGCAAAGCCAGTGCGACCTGACCGGCGAGCACACCCGCGAGGGCTACCTGGCGGCGATCCGCCGCTACGCGGACCGCAATCCCGGCGCGGCCTGGATCGCCGGCGGCGGCTGGGGGATGGATGTGTTCCCCGGCGGCGTGCCAAGCAAGGACGATCTCGACGCCGTGGTCCCCGGCCGGCCGGTGTTCCTGTCCAACCGCGACCACCACGGCGCCTGGGTGAACTCGCGGGCCCTGGAGCTGGCCGGGGTCGACGCCGCGACCCCGGATCCGCCGGACGGCCGGATCGAGCGGACCGCGTCCGGCGAGCCGCAGGGCACGCTGCACGAGGGCGCGATGAACCTGATCCGGCGGGTGGCGCCCGCGGTCACCCTCGACGAGCAGGTGGCCGGCATCCTGGCGGGCCAGCGGTACCTGCATGCGCTGGGCATCACCGCCTGGCAGGAGGCGATCGTCGGCGAGTACGCGGTGGTGCCCGACTGCTTCGACGCGTACCGCGAGGTCGAGCGCCGGGGCCTGCTGACCGCCCGGGTCACCGGCGCGCTCTGGTGGCAGCGCGCGGCCGGCCTGTCGCAACTCGATTTTCTGACCGGACGACGGTCCATCGCTGACGGCTCCCGGTTCCGCACCACCAGCGTGAAGATCATGCAAGACGGCGTCTGCGAGAACTTCACCGCCGCCATGCTGAGCCCCTACCTCGATGGCCACGGCCACGAGACGCAAGGGCGGGGGCACAAGCTTCTTCGACCCGGAGGAACTGAAGGAGGCGGTCACCGCCATCGACGCCCGCGGGTTCCAGGTGCACATCCACGCGATCGGGGACCGGGCCGTCCGCGAGGCCCTGGACGCGATCGCCGCCGCCCGGGCTGCCAACGCGCCTGGGCGGGGCGGGGCCAGCAGAGCGCGGGGACGGCACCACATCGCGCACCTGCAGGTCATCCATCCCGAGGACGTGCCCAGGTTCCGCGACCTTTCCGTGGTGGCCAACTGCCAGCCGCTGTGGGCCAGCAACGAGCCGCAGATGACCGAGCTGACCCTGCCGTTCCTCGGCCCGGAGCGGTCCGCGTGGCAGTACCCGTTCGGCAGCCTGGCCCGTTCCGGCGCGCAACTGTGCTTCGGCAGCGACTGGCCGGTGTCCAGCCCGAACCCGATGTGGCAGATGCACACGGCGGTGAACCGGACCAGCGCGCCGCAGTACCCGTTCCGCGGCCCGGACACCGACACCCCCTTCCTGCCCGGCGAACAGATCGGCCTGCCTGCCGCGCTCGCCGCGTTCACCATCGGCTCCGCCTACGTCAACCACGATGAGCGGGACGCGGGCTCGATCGAGCCGGGCAAGCGCGCCGACCTCGTGGTGCTCGACCGCGACCTGTTCGCCCAGCCCACCGGCGAGATCGCCCTGGCCGAGGTGGACCTGACCCTGGTGGACGGCGACCGTGGTGCACGCCCGCCCGGGCGCCTGAGCCAGCTTTCCTGGCCCGCGTCCCGCCGTATCTGGGCGCGCGTCGCGGCCAGCCGTTCGGGCAGCGACACCCCGGTCGCCATGCCCGGCAGGACAGGCCCAAGAGAGCCGGGGGAACACGGGGCCCAGCGGCGCCTGGGGACGCGGGCCAAGGGCGCTGGGGTACGCGGGGGCACGGAGGTCGCGGGGTGGGTTCCGATCAGGTGCGTGCTCCAGGTGACCGGGCCGGCCACGATGCCGGGGTTGCCTGCCGGGGTTGCCGCGAGCATCCTGGGGAAACCTTGACTGACGGCGTATTTCATCCGGGGGCCGCATTGCGGTGCACCAGGTGAACTCAATGTCATAGCTGTTCCCGGTCAATGCGTAATGCAAAATAATAGGTGGCGACGGTCATCCTCACAGCGACGTGAGCGCGACCTTGGGCGAGGTGCGTGGTGGCAGACCGGCGGGTGCTGGGAATCGTCCTGGCGGGCGGTGCGGGGCGGCGGCTGATGCCGCTGACCGAGGACCGGGCCAAGCCAGCGGTGCCGTTCGGCGGCCTCTACCGGCTGGTGGACTTCGCGCTGTCCAACCTGGTCAACGCCGGGTGCCTGCGGATCTGCGTGCTCACCCAGTACAAGAGCCACAGCCTGGACCGGCACATCACGACCACCTGGCGGATGAGCTCGCTGCTCGGCAACTACGTCACGCCCGGTGCCCGCGCAGCAGCGCCTGGGCCCGCAGTGGTACACCGGCTCGGCGGACGCGATCTACCAGTCGCTGAACCTGATCTTCGACGAGCGGCCCGACCTGGTCGTCGTGTTCGGCGCGGACCACGTGTACCGGATGGATCCCCGGCAGATGATCGACCAGCACGTCGCGGGCGGCGCCGGGGTCACCGTGGCGGCGATCCGGGTGCCCCGGCTGGACGCGACCGAGTTCGGCGTGATCCGGGCCGCCGAGGACGGCTCACCGGCTCGAGGAGTTCCTGGAGAAGCCCGCCGATCCGCCCGGCCTGCCGGACAGCCCGGACGAGGCGTACGCGTCCATGGGCAACTACCTGTTCGACGCCAACGTCCTGGTGGACGCGCTGCGCAAGGACGCGGCCAACGCGGCGAGCAAGCACGACATGGGCGGGGACATCATCCCGATGATGGTCGCCAACGGCCTCGCCCAGGTGTACGACTTCGCGACCAACGAGGTGCCGGGCGCGACCGAGCGCGACAAGGGCTACTGGCGCGACGTCGGGACGCTGGACTCCTACTTCGACGCGCACATGGACCTGTGCCACATTCACCCGGTGTTCAACCTGTACAACGAGCGCTGGCCGATCCTCACGCACGTGCCGTCCCAGCCGCCGGCCAAGTTCGTGCACGACTCCGGGGACCGGATCGGCCGGGCCCTGGACAGCCTGGTCAGCAACGGGGTCATCGTGTCCGGCGGGACGGTCCGCGAGTCGGTGCTCTCGCCCGGCGTGCGGGTCAACAGCTGGGCCACGGTGGAGCGCTCGGTGATCCTGCACAACACCGAGATCCACCGGCACGCGGTCGTCCGTGACGCGATCATCGACAAGAACGTCACGGTGCCCGAGGGCGCCGAGGTCGGCGTGGACAAGGTGCACGACAGGGCGCGCGGGTTCCTGGTCTCCGCCGGGGGGATCACCGTGGTCGGCAAGGGCCAGGAGGTCACCAAGTGACCGCAGCCGCGCCGCGGCTGCGCATCGCCCTGCTCACCCGCGAGTACCCGCCCGAGGTGTACGGCGGGGCCGGGGTGCACGTCGCCTACCTCGCCCGCGAGCTGGCCAGCCTGGTCGACGTGACGGTGCACTGCCAGGGCGCCGACCGGCCCGATGCGGTGGCGCACCGGCCGTGGGATCACCTCGCCGGGGCGAACCCGGTGCTCGGGGTGATGTCCGCCGACCTGTCCATGGCGGCGGCCGCCGGGTCCGCCGACGTGGTGCACTCGCACACCTGGTACGCGAACCTGGCCGGTCACCTGGCCTCGCTGCTGTACGGCATCCCGCACCTGGTCACCGTGCATTCGCTGGAGCCGCTGCGGCCGTGGAAGGCCGAGCAGCTCGGCGGCGGTTACGCGCTGTCCTCGTGGTGCGAGCGGGTGGCCGTGGAGTCCGCCGCCGCCGTGGTGGCGGTGTCCGCGGGCATGCGGGACGACGTGCTGGCCGCCTACCCAGCGGTGCCGCCGGACCGGGTGCGGGTCATCCGCAACGGGATCGACACCGCCGAGTACGCACCGGACCCGGCGACCGACGTGCTGGACGCCTACGGGGTGGATGTGGCCCGGCCCTCGGTGATCTTCGTCGGCCGGATCACCCGGCAGAAGGGGGTCCCGGTGCTGCTGCGCGCCGCGGCCGCCATGGACCCGGCCGCCCAGCTCGTACTCTGCGCCGGGCAGCCCGACACCCCGGAACTCGCCGCCGAGGTCGAGGGCCTGGTGGCGGACCTGCGGGCGACGCGGTCCGGGGTCATCTGGATACCGGAGATGCTGCCCAAGCGCGCGGTGATCCAGCTGCTCACGCACGCGACCGTGTTCGCCTGCCCCTCGCTGTATGAGCCGCTCGGCATCGTCAACCTGGAGGCGATGGCCTGCGGCACGGCCGTGGTCGCGTCGGCGGTCGGCGGTATCCCCGAGGTGGTCAGCGATGGTGAGACCGGGCTGCTGGTCCCGCCCGGCGACCCAGTCGCGCTGGCCGGCGCGCTGAACACGCTGATCGCCGATCCGGGCCGCGCGGCCGCGCTCGGCCGGGCCGGGCGCGACCGGGCGATCGCCGAGTTCGGCTGGCCGGCGGTGGCCGCGCAGACCGCGCACCTGTACGCCGAACTGGCCGGCTGACCTCGCCCGTTTCGCACCGCCGGCCGTTCCCGGCGACCTCGCCCGCTCCGGCCCGCTGACCGGCCGTTCCTGGCCGCTGACAGTTCCCGTCCGCTGACCTCGCCCGCTCGGGGCGGCTGACTGACCGTTCCCGGCCGCTGACCGTTCCCGTCCGCTGACCGTTCCCGGCCGCTGACCGTTCCCGTCCGCTGACCGTTCCCGGCCGCTGACCGTTCCCGGCCGCTGACCGTTCCCGGCCGCTGACCGTTTCCCGGCCGCTCGCGGACCGGCGGAAAAAGTTCTCCCGAAAGTTGTTGGCCGCCGCCCCGGGCCGGTCTCTTACCGGTGTCGCATCGATCATCGCTCGCTGGCCGCAGGCCGCGGGCAGGCGTGGCGGAGGAGACCGGACATGTTTGCTTTCATTCAAGGGCGCGGCTGCGGCGGTCGGCGTGGTCGCCGCGGCAACTACTGGCATCGTGTTCGCCCTGCCCGGTCACGCCGGGCTGCTGGGCGCCGCGGCCGGCAGCACGGTGTCGGCGGGGGCGCGGGCCGGGGCCAAGGCTTCCGGACCGCACCATGGGCACCACCACAGGCACCATGGCCACCACGCAGGCGGCTCCGGTTCCGCGTCCGGCGGCTCGGGTTCGGCCGGGTCCGGGTCCGGCGGTTCCGGTTCCGGGGGATCGGGTTCCGGGGGATCGGGCTCCGGTGGTTCCGGTTCGGGTGGTTCCGGTTCGGGTGGCTCGGGGTCCGGCGGGCCCGCGCCCAGCACACCGCACAAGGTGCTCGGCCCGTTGACGCCAGCCTTCCCGCACGGGCTGGTGCTGCCCACGATTCCCACGCTGCCCACCGCGTCCGGCACCATCGGCCTGCCCGGCGTTCCCTGCCTGATGGGCTACGTCTGGCGGCAGGCGTACGCCGGCGACTACGTGTGCGTCACGCCGGGGCAGCGTAGCCAGGCGGCGGCCGACAACGCGGCGGCCCAGGGCCGGATCCAGGCCGGCGGCGGTGCCTACGGCCAGTACACCTGCCAGCAGGGTTACGTGTGGCGTCAGGTCGTCCCCGACGACTACGTGTGCGTGACCCCGGCCGAGCGGGCCCAGGCCGTGGCCGACAACGCGCAGGCAAACTACCGCGGCGCGCTGCTCTCGCTGTGGATCAGCGACTGGCAGCCGCCGTCCCAGCCGCCGCAGCAGAACTGCTCGGGCAACGTGTGCAGCATCACCGAGGGCGGCTGGGGCGGGCCGGACATCCAGATCAACGGCGACCACTTCAACTACGGCCCGGTCGTGCTGCAGATCCGCCGCGACGACGGCACCGTGCTGTGGTCCGGACTGGTTGTCGCCGGTTCCTATGGCGGGTTCCCGGGCGGGTCGCTGGCGGCGCGGACCGACCTCGGCGACTGCTCGCAGGTCCCCGGCTCGACCACCAACGACTACGCGATCGCCTACGACGTGGTGTCCGGCCGCTGGTCGAACCAGGTCCCGGTGGACTCCGACTGTGCCTCCCTCTGACCGCGGGGGCGGCCGCGCGGGCCCGCTGGGCCCGCGCGGCCTTGCCGCGCCCGAGGGCCAAAGAGGCCTATATCACACGTCGGGAGGGCGTCATGCGGATAACGGATTTGAGACCAGGTGGCAGCAAGTACCCCGGACGAACTACCGTGAGACCGTGCAAGACGGGGAGATCGTCGCAGCGATTGTCGCAGGAGACCCTGCTGGCCTCGCTGCCGCCTACGACAACTACGCACCGGGGCTGTATGCCTACTGCCGGACACTGCTCAGTGAACCCGCCGGATGCCGCCGACGCGGTGCAGGACACCTATCGTCATCGCCGCCGCCAAGCTGGACGGGCTGCGCGATCGCGGACCGGCTCCGCCCATGGATGTATGCGGTGGCCCGCAACGAGTGCTTCCGCCGCCTGCGGGCTCGCGGGCTGTCCGCTCCGCTGGACGCGGCGGTTGAGGTGACCTCCGACGATCCGGACATGGAGCTCGGGCCGGAGCGGGAGGAGCTGCGCGACCTCGTGGTCGACGCGCTCTCCGGGCTGAATCCGTCCGACCGTGAGGTCATCGAGCTGAACCTGCGCCACGTGCTGGACGGTGACGACCTGGCCGACGCTCTCGGCGTGTCCCGCAACCACGCGCACGCGCTCGTGTCCCGGGCGCGCGACCAGTTCGAGGGTTCGCTGGGCGCACTGCTGGTGGCCCGTGCCGGCCGGGAGTACTGCCCGGAACTGGACGACATCCTCGCGGGCTGGGACGGCGACCTGACCATCCTGCTCCGCAAGCGCGTCAACCGGCACATCGAGCGCTGCGAGGTGTGCGGCGAGCGCAAGCGCCGCGAGCTCAGCCCGGCCATGCTGCTCAGCATGCTGCCGATGGTCGCGCTGCCGGCCGGCCTGCGGGAACAGGTGTTCCGGCTGGTCGACGACGTCTCGCCGGTCGCGGCCGGGTACCGGGACCTGGTGGTCCGCCGGGCGGAGCCGTTCGACCGGTCGGGCTTCCCCGAGCCGGTCGCCGCGCCGCGCCGGGTGTACGGGGTGCGGACGCTGACCGTGGCGGCGTGCGTGGCGGCATCGCGGCGGCCTACTGCTGGGCGCCGGCACCGTCTTCGCGCTGGACGCGCTGCACCACAAGGGCCCGCCGGCGGTGACCGCGGCGACCATCGGGCCGGCCGCCGTCACCGGCGCCGCTGACGTCCGGGCTCGCACCGCGGTGTCGCCGCGTCCGCGGCACCACCCGGGCAGCGGCAGCGGCGGCAGGGACCCCGGCCTGACCATCACGGTGTCCGGATCGCCGCACGCCCTCGGTCTCGTCGCCGGGTGGCGGTCGCCGCGGCGGCACGAACCCGACGCCGCGGCCGCGTCGCACGCCGCCGGCCAGCCCGACGCCGTCACCGCCGCCGCCGTCTCCGGGCACGCTGGCGGTGTCGCCGGGCCCGGTGACGCTGACCCTGAGTTCCGACGGGAGCCTACACCGGCTCGTTCACGCTCACCGCCCAGGGCGGCGACGGTGTCGGGCTACACCATCGAGAATCCGGCCCCGTCGGGCCTGTCGCGTCTCGCCCTCCTCGGGTTCGCTGTCTTCGGCGGCAGTCGGTCACGATCAGTCCGTCGGCATCTTCGGCAGCGGCCTGTCCGGCGAGACGGACCTGTCGCGTGACCCGGGCGGGCTGTCGGTCGTCGTCTGCTGCCGGCCGGCAGTTGACCGGCTGACGGTCAGGACGCGCCGAGCTCGGCGCGCAGCCCGGCGGCCGCCTGCGTCATCGCGGACAGCTTGCCGAACGCGACGTCGCGCGGCAGGTACTTCATCCCGCAGTCGGGTGCCAGCACCAGGCGCTCGGCGGCGACGTAGGGCAGCGCCCGGCGCACCCTGGCGGCCACGTCGTCGGCGCGTCTCCACGGTGTGGTCGCCGAGGTTGAGCACGCCCAGGATGACGGTCTTGCCGGCCAGCGCGGCCAGCACCGAGCAGTCCAGGCCGGACTGGGCGGTCTCGATCGACACCTGGTCGCACTCGGCGGCGGCCAGTTCGGGCAGGAACGAGTAGCCCGGACGGGCGGTCGTGGATGATCGCCGCGTAGCCGAAGCACAGGTGCACCGCCGTGGTGCCGGTGACGCCCGCGAGCGCCCGGTTGAGCGCGGCCACGCCGTAGCGGCGGGCCTCCTCCGGGCGGGCCTGCAGGTAGGGCTCGTCCAGCTGGACGATGTCGGCCCCGGCCGCGAACAGGTCCCTGACCTCCTCGTTGACCGCCTCGGCGTAGCCGAGCGCGAGCTCCTCGGTGCTCGCGTAGTAGTCGTTCTGCGCCTGCTGGGCCATGGTGAACGGGCCCGGCACGGTGATCTTGATGGTCTTGCCGGTGTTGGCCCGGAGGAACGTCACGTCCTCGGTCTCGACCGGCGTGCCTGCGCCGGATCGGGCCGGTCACCCGCGGCACCGGGTTCGGGTGCCCGCTGCGGTCCAGCGCGGTGCCGGGGTTGTCGATGTCCACCCCGTCCAGGGCGGTCGCGAACCTGTTGGAGTAGCTCTCCCGGCAGATCTCGCCGTCGGTGAGGATGTCGAGGCCGGCCTGCTCCTGGGCCAGGATGGCGAGCAGCGTCGCGTCCCGCTGCGCCTCGGCCAGGTGGTCCTGGCTCACCCGCCACAGTTCCCGGGCGCGCACCCGCGGCGGGAACCGGTCGCCCAGCCGCTCACGGTCGATCAGCCAGTCCGGCTGGGGGTAGCTGCCCACGAGCGACGTAGGGAAGAGCATGCCGGGCCTCCGCCAGTGAGTGTTCGCTGAATCTCAGGGCTCTGGTGTGTCGGAGCGGCCCTGCTGCTCGGCCAGGAAGCGCTCGAACTGGGCGCCGAGCTCATCCGCGGTGGGCATCTCCGCGCCCGGCTCGGCCAGCAGCCCCTCCCCGGAGGCGGCATCCACGAACGCGTCGTACTGTCGCTCCAGCGCCTGCACCAGCTCGCTGATCTCGTCGGACGTCTCCACCTGGCGGGCGATCTCCTCGTCGGTGCGCCGCGCCGCGTCCCGCAGCGCCTCGTCCGGCAGCGCCAGGCCGGTGGCCCTGGCCACGGATTCCAGCAGCGCCACCGCCGCCGCGGGGTAGGCCGCCTGCGCCAGGTAGTGCGGCACGTGCACGGCGAAGCCGCCCGCCGCCCGGTTCTCCTCGCCCAGGCGCAGCTCCAGCAGCGAGGCCGCGCTGCCCGGCACCTGCAGCCGGTCCACGATCGGCCGGGATCCGGCGGACCAGCTCGGGCCGGGTGCCGTGCGCGGTCACGCCGAGCGGGCGGGTGTGCGGGACACCCATCGGGATGCCGTGGAACCCGAGCACAAGCTCGGCGCCCAGGCGGCTGCTCACGCTCGCCACGGCACTGGTGAACCGTTCCCATTCGTGGTCCGGCTCGGGGCCGGTCAGCATCAGGAACGTCTTCCCCGCACTGTCCCGCACCTGGTGGATGGCGAGTTCCGGTGCCTCGTAGGAATCCCAGTGGTCCTTGTCGTAGATCATCGGCGGGCGGCGTGACCGGTAGTCGATCAGCCGGTCCACGTCGAACGTCACCACCGCCTCGTGGTCCAGGCTGCCCATCAGGTGCGCGGTCAGCAGCCGGCCCGCCGCGCCGGCGTCGATGAACCCGTCCAGGTAGTGCAGCAGGATCGCCCCGTCAAGCTTCGCCGCACCCGGGTCGACCTGGTAAAGGTCCCCCGCATCCGGCACCATGCTCACAGCCTCCCACCAGCGTTGGCCTCGTCACGGATGACAACCGGCAGAGAGCCGGTCTTCCATCCCGCGAGCCTGTGCGCCAACGGTACCCGGACCGTCGACGGTGCCGCGACTCGGGCGCGCACCCGGCCATGCCGCCCGCGCCGCGCGTCCCGCCTGGTCAGCGCGCGATCGCCGCCACCGCCCGGGCGGTCCGCACCGCCTGCGACAGCGAGTCGATGTCGTAGGCCCCGTGGTGCCGCTGCCCGTTGACGAAGAACGTCGGCGTGCCGGACACGCGCGCCCAGGTCGGCGGTGTCCACGTCCTCGGCGACCCGCGCCGCGTAGGCGTGCGTGCGCAGGTCGCGGGCGAACCGCTCGGCGTCCAGGCCGAGCTCGGCGGCGTAGCCGACCAGGTCACCCGGCCGCAGCGCGTCCTGGTGGCCGCAGCAGCGTGTCGTGCATCTCCCAGAACGCCGCCCTGCGCGGCCGCGGCCTCCGCCGCCTCGGCCGCGAGCTCGGCGTGCGGGTGCACGTCGGTGAGCGGCAGGTGCCGCCAGACGTAGCGCACGTCCCCGAAGTCGGCCAGCAGCTTCCCGGATGGCCGGTTCGGCCCGGCCGCAGTAGGGGCATTCGAAGTCGCCGTACTCGACCACGGTGACCGGGGCCGGCCTTCGGGCCACGCATGTGGTCCCGGCGCGGGTCGACCGGCGCGGCGAGGTCGATGATCGCCGCCTGGCCGTGCCGAGCAGCGCGCGCAGCCGCATCCGCTTCGGCAGCAGGCTGGTCACCTGGAACACCGCCCAGGTGAGCACCGCCGCGACGAGCGCCGCGGCCAGCACGCCCGCCTTGGCCTCGGTCCAGTTGCTCGCCATGGAAGGCCAGCGAGGCGACGAGCAGGGACACGGTGACCCCGACGCCGGCGATCGTGCCCGCGCCGGTCACCGCGGCCCAGCCCGCCGGCGGCCGGAGCCTGCCCCGGCTCGCCGCGGTCACCAGCCAGGCGGCGCCCGCCGTCCCGATCGGCTTGCCCACCACGTACCCGGCGAGGATGCCGAGCGTCACCGGCGAGGTGAACGCGTGCGCCAGGAACGCGCCGCTGATCACCAGCCCGGCGTTGGCGAGCGCGAACAACGGCACGATCACATAGCTCGCCCACGGGTGGAACGTGTCCTGCAGCCGGCCGTTCGGGGAGATGGACTCCGACAGGCTGATGCTGGCCGCCCTGGCCATCTCCGGCGTGGGCTGCTCCCGGAACCGGCGGACCCGGGCGGTGGCCTGCTCCAGGTCGCTGCGCGCGGCCGGGTAGGCCGGCGTCAGCAGGCCCATCACCATGCCGCTGACCGCCGGGTCCACCCCGGACCTGAAGAACGCCCCCCACGCCGCCAGGCCGAGCCCGGCGTACACCACGCCGTGGCCGCAGGCCCGCCGGTCCTGGCCAGGAAGACGGCACCGAGCGCGGCGAGCCCGGCCAGCAGCGCGGGCACGTCGATGTGGTGGCTGTAGACCACGCGCGATGACCACGATCGTGGTCAGGTCGTCCACCACGGCGAACGTCAGCAGGTAGCTCCGCAGCCGGTCCGAGTTCTTCGGCCCGACCAGCGCGAGCATGCCGAGCGCGAAGGCGGTGTCGGTGGACATCGCGGTGCCCCAGCCGCCCGCCGACGGCCGCCCGGCGTTGACCGCCAGGAAGATCGCGACGGGCACGGCCATCCCGCCGAGCCCGGCCAGCCAGCGGCACCGCCATCCGGCGCCGCTCGCGCAGTTCCCCCATGTCGAACTCGCGGCGCGCCTCCAGCCCGATCACCAGGAAGAAGAACGTCATCAGGCCGCTGTTCAGCCAGCCGTGCAGATCCTGGGACACGCCGAAACCGCCCAGCCGCAGCGACACCGGCGTCCGCCACAGCGCCTGGTATGAGCGCGGCGTCCACGTTCGTCCAGACCAGCGCGGCGATCGTGGCGGCCAGCAGGACGGCCGCGCTGCCGGTCTCGGTGCGCAGGAACTGCCGCAGCGGGGTGTGCAGTTGCCGCCCCCGCGCCGTCAGTTCCGCGCTGGCGGCGCCCGGCCCGGGCTGTGTCATCGCCGCCGGGCCGGGTACCGCAACACCGGAACCGGGTCCGCGGGGCCTGGCACCGGGCCTGCGGGGCCTGGCACCGGCGGCGGGTTAGGGGCCATGACCGCAGTCAACCACGCAGAGTGACCTTGGACACAGGCAAGGCTGCCGTCCGGAAGTTAGTTGTAAGTTCACAAGTACTGGCGTTGCTACCGAACAGCGAGGAATTAGTGCCGGAACCCAGCCGCAAGCGCCGCCTGCTCGTGCTTGCCATCTGCTGTTCCAGCCTCTTTATCGTCGGCCTCGACAGCACCATCGTGAACATCGCGCTGCCGTCGATCCAGCGCGACCTGCACGCGGCGGTGTCCGGCCTGCAGTGGACGGTGGACGCCTACACGCTGGTCGTCGCGAGCTTCCTGATCCTGGCGGGATCGACCGGGGACCGGGTCGGCCGGCGGCGCACGTTCCAGGTGGGCCTGGCCACGTTCACCCTCGGCTCGCTGCTGTGCAGCCTGGCGCCCAGCCTGGGCTGGCTGGTCGCGTTCCGCGCGATGCAGGCCATCGGCGGGTCGATGCTCAACCCGGTGGCGCTGTCCATCATCGCCAACACGTTCACCGACGACCGCGAGCGGGCCCGGGCGCTGGGCGTCTGGGGTGCCGTGTTCGGCCTCAGCATGGCGCTGGGCCCGGTGCTCGGCGGCGTGCTCGTCGCCACCGTGGGGTGGCGGGGCATCTTCTGGGTCAACATCCCGATCGGGATCGCGGCCATCGTGGCGACCGCGCTCGCCGTGCCGGAGTCCCGCGCCGCGCACGCGCGGCGGGTGGACCCGGTCGGCCAGGTGCTGATCATCGTCATGCTGGCCTCGCTCACCTACGCGATCATCGAGGGACCGCGCCACGGCTGGAGCTCGGGCCTGATCCTCGGCCTGTTCGGCCTCTCCGTGCTCGCCGCGGCCGGCCTGGGCATCTACGAGCCGCGCCGCGACGAGCCCCTGCTGGACCTGCGGTTCTTCCGCAGCGCGCCGTTCACCGGGGCGGTGGTGATCGCCATCACCGCGTTCTCGGCGCTGGCCGGGTTCCTGTTCCTGAACACGCTGTACCTGCAGGACGGGCGCCACCTCTCCGCGCTGCATGCGGGCCTGTACACCTTGCCGATGGCGGCGATGACGGTACTGCTGGCGCCGCTGGCCGGGCGGATCACCGGCCAGCGCGGGCCCCGGATACCGCTGCTGGTGGCGGGCGTGATGACGACGGCCGGCGCGCTGATGATGTCGGGGGTGACGGCCGCGACGCCGGTGGCCTGGCTGATGCTGGCCTACGTGGTGCTCGGCATCGGGAACGGCATGGTCAACCCGCCGATCAGCAACACGGCGGTCTCCGGGATGCCCCGCAGCCAGGCCGGGGTGGCCGCCGCCGTGGCCTCGACCAGCCGCCAGGTGGGCGGCTCGCTGGGGGTCGCGCTGACCGGGTCGGCGGTGGCCTCGGCGCTGCATGGCTCGCTGCGCACGGGTTTCGTCCCGGCCAGCCACGCCGGCTGGCTGATCGTCGCAGGCTCCGGCGCGCTGGTGCTGGTGGCCGGGCTGGTCACCACTGGCCGCTGGGCGCGCGGCACCGCCGAGCGCACGGCCGGCCGGCTGATGTCCGAGGACCCCAGGATCCCCGTCACCACCCCCTGACCCCTCCGCCCGGTCCGCGCCCCCTCGCCCGGGGCTCGCCAGTTCGTGATCATGGCGTTTTGGCTGCCCAGCTGGAACAGCCAACACGCCATGATCACTACGAACGGCGGAGGCCGGGGACGGCGGAGGTGCGGACGGCGGGCCCGCGAGCCGCCGGGGCTGGGACTGGTGGGTCAGTTGGTGTCTGTGGGGGCGCTGATCAGGGAGAAGGCGGCGCCGTCGTTGTCGGCCACGATGGCGATCCGGCCGTAGGGGCTGTCCCAGGCCGGGCGCACCGTGGCTCCGCCGAGGCCGTTCACCGTGGCGACGGCCGCGTCGGTGTCCTCGACCGCGAAGTAGACCGACCAGTGCGCCGCGACCGTCGCGGGCAGGCTGCCGTCCAGTTCGCCGATCCCGCCGACCTCGCTGCCACCGGTCTTCAGCGTGGCGTAGCGGAACCCGGTCGCGCCGATGTCACCGTATTCGTAGCCGAACACCGCCTCGTAGAAGGCCTTGTTCCCGTCGAAGTCCCGGCTGAGGTTCTCGTTCCAGGTCAGCGAGCCCGGCTCGTTGGCAAGCTGGACCCCGGTGTGCTGCGCCGGCCTGCCAGAGGCCGAACACCGCGCCGCCCGGGTCGGTGGCCAGCGCCATCCGGCCCAGGCCCATGACGTCCATGGGTCCCATCAGCAACTGGCCACCGGCCGCCTTGATCCGCCCGGCGGTCCCGGCCGCGTCGCTGGCGGCGAGGTAGGTGGTCCACGCCGGCGGCTGCCCGGCGGTCCCATGTTCGGCCCGATGCCCGCCACCTGCCGGCCGTCCTTGCGGCAGACGGTGTACCCGCCCGCCTCCGGCGGGCCTGGCTGTGCCTCCCAGCCGAACAGTTCCGCGTAGAACGCGCTCGCCTTCGCGATGTCTGTCACGCCGAGGTCCACCCAGCAGGGCGTGCCATCGCCCCAGGCGGTGTCCCGCGTCACCATGTTCTTCCCCTAGGCCCAGGTCAGCGCGCCGACCGCACCGAACTTAAGGGGACAGCATACGAAGCGACCGCCCCGTCAGGACGAGTAACAGTACGAGTCGCTTGAGGCGTCCCCGCCCTCCAGCCGGACCTGGTGCGCGCGGCGGCCGCGGAACGCCAGGCGCGCCTGGGTCCGGGGCGATCAGGGGTCCGGTGAGCCCGCCCGTGCCAGCACCGTCAGCTCACGAGAAGCCAGCCGCCCAGGGCCAGCGAGCCCACGGCGACCAGGAAGAACACGCCGGTCCAAAGTCCGCCGGGCAGGCCGGTGAGCCGTGCGAGCTGGTCGGCGTCGTTCGAGGGACCACGGCGCCGGCGCCGGTCGCGCTGCAGTTCGAGCACGGGGCGCACCCCGCCGAACAAGAGCAGCCACGTCATCGCGTACCCGAGCGCGGCGGCCGCCACGGCGGACCGCTGCCAGAGGACCGCCACGATCACCGCCCCCGCGACCATGACGGCCAGCAACCCGTAGGCGTTGCGGATGGCGAACGCGAGTCCGGCCAGCCCCGCCAGGCTGAGCAGCAGCACGGCCTTGAGGTGCCCGGTAGCCAGCAGCGCAGCGCCGCCCAGGCCGAGCAACGGCGCGGCCAGGTAGCCGGCCAGCGCGGTGAGGATGATGCCCGGGCCGGACGGGCTGCCCGTGGTCATGGTTACCCCGGCGGAAGTGTGCAGCACCCGCACCCCGTGCAGCCGCCTGCCGGTCACCACCGCGGCCAGCGCGTGGCCGCCCTCGTGCGCGATGGTCACCACGGTGCGGGCCACCGGCCACGCCCGGCGCGAGGCCACGACGGCCGCCGCGAGCAGGCCGGTGCCCAGGATCAGCACGTGCGACGGCGGCTGGCCCTGCCGGTCGGCCCAGACCGCGAGGTGGTGCCACAGCGGGCCCACGGACACCACGGACATGCTCACATAGTGCCAGCCGCAGCGGACTGAACCGGTCACGCCGCCGGGCCGTGCATGGAGAGTCGCGCATTCAACGACGGCCGTCCCAGGCCAGCGCCGGGAGTGGGCCGCGGTACCGCCCCGCCCTGACCCGGTGCGCCGCGGACCCACGAGCGATCGAGCCCGGGGCGCGGCCTTCAGCGCCGGGAGAGCGTTCGATCCTGGCTACCTGGTCCGGCTCCAGCGAGAAGCGCATCAGGTCGAAGTTGGCGGCGATCCGCTCCGGGTTCACCGACTTCGGGATCACCGTGATGCCGTGCTCGATGTGCCAGCGCAGCACCACCTGCGCGGGCGTGACGCCGTGGGCCTTGGCGATGTCCACCAGCACCGGGTCGGCCAGGTTGGTGCCCTTGAGCGGGCTGTAGCCCTCCACCGCGACGCCCCGCTCGGCGTGCGCGGCGAGCAGGGCGGGGTCGTGCCGGGCGGGGCTCCACGGGATCTGGTTGACCGCCGGCGCCTCGCCGCATACCTGGGTCAGCCGGTCGATCTGGGCGAGCGAGTAGTTGCTCACCCCCACCGCGCGGGCCCGGCCCTCGGTCCCGCAGCATGAGGAACTCCTGCCAGACGTGGCACAGCTTGCGCCCGGGCGGCGGCGAGTGCACCAGCCACAGGTCCACGTGGTCGGTGCCCAGGGCCCGCAGGCTCGCGGCCAGCGTGGCCCGCTCCTGGTCGGCGCGGCTGGACGGCAGCTTGGTGGTGAGGAACACCGCGTCCCGGCCCACGCCGCTGTCGGCCAGCGCGCGGCCCACCTCGGACTCGTTGCCGTACATGGTCGCGGTGTCGATGTGCCGGTAACCGGCCTGCAGGGCGGCGAGAATCGCCTGGCGTCCCGCCCGGCCGCGAAGCTGCCACGTGCCAAACCCGATCATGGGCATCTCGACGCCGCCGGGCAACGAGCTTGCCGGAACTGCCACCGCCTCCGTCATGAGACTCAGTGTGCCCTGCGGCCATGGCGTCACACCATAGCCGTCCCGGTCCGGGCGACCAGGTCCGCGAACAGTTCCAGCAGCCGCCCCGTCACCGGCCCGGGCTTGCCGTCGCCGATGGTGCGGCCGTCGATCGTGGTGACCGGCGCCAGGCCGCCCATCGTCCCGGTGACGAACACCTCGTCGGCGGTGTAGAAGTCGGTCAGGCTGAAGTCGCGGACGTCGCAGGCCAGGCCGGCCTGCCGCGGCGAGTTCCAGCACCGCCGCGCGGGTGATCCCCTCCGGGCAGGCGAGCGCGGCGGGAGTGCCCAGCCGCCCGCCGGTGACCAGGAACAGGTGGGTGGCGTTGGTCTCGGCAACGAATCCCCGGTGGTCCAGCATCACCGCGTCGTCGGCGCCGGCGGCGTTCGCCTCGATCTTGGCCAGGATCGAGGGCAGCAGGTTGTTGTGATGGATCTTCGGGTCCAGGCAGTCCGGCTGGGGCCGCCGCACGCTGGAGGTGATCAGGGTGATGCCGGCCAGGTCGTAGACGGGTGGCTTGTGCTCGGCGAGCACGATCAGGGTCGGGCCGGACCGGTTCAGCCGCGGATCCATCCCGCTGGTGACCTTCTCGCCCCGGGTGAGGGTGAGCCTGATGTGCACGCTGTCGGTCATCCCGTTGGCGCGCAGGGTCCGGCGCACCTGCTCGGCGATCTCCTCGTCGGAGGGCACGGTCTCGAACGCGATCGCCTTCGCCGAGCGGCGCAGCCTGGCCAGGTGCTCGTCCAGCCGGAAGATGCGCCCCCGGTACAGGCGCAGCCCCTCCCAGACCGCGTCCCCGCCCTGCACCGAGGAGTCGAACGGGCTGACCGCCGCCTCGCTGCGGTGGCTGAGCCGGCCGCCCACGTTCACGATGACGTCGAGATTGCGCTCGTCCAGGGCCTGGAGCACGGGTTCCTCCTTCGTCTGCGGCGCCGCCTCAGTGCCCGGCGGCCACCAGGCGGCGGTCGTGCAACCGCTCGTAGTACGGCCGGCAGCGCCCGGCCAGCTCGGCGAGCCCGGCCGGCAGCGCCTGCCGGGGCGGGTGGTAGGGCCCGAAGCCGGTGGACCGCCACACGCTGTCATACCAGTGCGGGCCCCACACCCCGTCGCTCTCCCGCGGCCCGGCCGGCCACGACAGCATCGCCGGAGTGAAGCCGATGCCCAGCGCCGCGCACAGCGCGCGCAGTATCCCCTCCGGATTCTCCAGCAGGTCGCGCGAGTCGATCACCGGGCCGGGGTAGGCGTCGAAGATCTCCGCCTGCTGCACGATCCCGAGATCGGCCAGGGTCGGCGCCGACCGCACCCGGGCGTACGAGGCGAGCAGTTCGGCCGGATCCCGGAGCAGGTAGGCGTGCCGCAGCGGGGCGAGTGCCGCCCGGTCCACCTCCGGCAGCAGGTGATGGGTCATGTGCTTGCCGTAGTACACGCTCTTGCCCGCCGGGAGCGGTGCCGTGACCAGGCCGTCGAGAACCTCGCGCCAGCCGCTGGGCTGGCTGGCCAGGATCTCGTTGCGGCCGGGGTGACTGATCCCGGTCCTGGCCAGGTAGAACGCGTACAGCGGCTCGTCCGCCACGACGGTGTCCGGCCGGTTCCCGAACGACCGCATGAGCGCGGTCGAGACGGTGCGCGGGCCGGACCACATCGCGATCCGGGCTTCGGGCTGGGTCAGAACTTCACCACCGAGCGGAGCACTTCGCCGCGCTGCATCTTGGCGAAGGAGTCCTCGATGCCGTCCAGCGTGATCGTCTCCGAGACGAACTTCTCCAGCGGCAGCCGTCCCTGCAGGTACAGCCCGGTGAGCATGGGGAAGTCGCGTTCCGGCAGGCAGTCGCCGTACCAGGAGGACTTGAGTGCACCGCCGCGGCCGAACAGGTCGAGCAGCGGCAGTTCGATGCGCATGTCCGGGGTCGGCACGCCGACCTGGACCAGGGTGCCGGCCAGGTCCCTGGCGTAGAACGCCTGCCGGTAGGTGTCCGGGCGGCCCACCGCCTCGATGACCACGTCGGCACCGTTGCCCCCGGTCAGCGCCTGGATCTCGGCCACCGGGTCGGCCTCGCGGGAGTTGACCACGTGGGTGGCGCCGAACTGGCGCGCCCACTCCAGTTTCTGCGGGTCGACATCCACCGCGATGATCGTCTGCGCGCCAGCCAGGTACGCCCCCAGCACGGCCGCGTCGCCCACGCCGCCGCAGCCGATCACGGCCACCGAGTCGCCCCGGCTCACCCCGCCGGTGTTGATCGCCGCGCCGAGGCCCGCCATCACGCCGCAGCCCAGCAGGCCGGCCACCTCCGGCGGCACCGCCGGGTCGACCTTGGTGCACTGGCCGGCGGCGACCAGGGTCTGCTCGACGAACGCGCCGATGCCCAGCGCGGGCGACAGCGGCGGTGCCGTCCTCCAGGGTCATCTTCTGCGTGGCGTTGTGCGTGGCGAAGCAGTACCACGGGCGGCCCCGCTTGCAGGCGCGGCACTGGCCGCACACCGCGCGCCAGTTCAGGATGACGAAGTCACCGGGGGCGACGCCGGTCACCCCGGGGCCGACGGCATCGACCACGCCGGCCGCCTCGTGGCCCAGCAGGTAGGGGAAGTCCTCCCCGATGCCGCCCTCCCGGTAGTGCAGGTCGGTGTGGCAGACGCCGCACGCCTGCACCCGCACCCGCGCCTCGCCCGGCCCGGGGTCGGGCACCAGCACCGTGGTGACCTCGACCGGTTCTCCCTTTGCTCGGGCGATGACGCCCCGCACGCTAGTTGTCATCCCGCTATCGTTGTGCATCCGGATGCCGTCCGCCAAGACCGGGGTGGCCGCCGCCGCACGTCAAACCCGATCTCCACGGGGACCGCGGCCAGGAGTACTTTGGATACAACAACCTAAATGCTTGGGGCCTCAGGCGGTGGGGGTGGCACATGTCCATGATCGGGCGGATCCGCGAGGGCAGACCGGTGATCCGGCCGGTGGAGCGGCCGGTGCCGCTGCGGCAGTCGGTCTACGAGGCCCTGGTCGAGCTGGTGATCGCGGGCCGGCTCACGTCCGGGCAGCACCTGGTGGAGACCGAACTGGCGCGCCAGCTCGGGGTGAGCCGCCAGCCGGTGCGCGAGGCGCTGCACCGGCTGGAGGCCGAGGGCTGGGTGGACCTGCGGCCCAACCAGGGCGCCTTCGTCCACGTGCCCACCGACACGGAGGTGGACCAGCTCCTGGACGTGCGGGAACTGCTGGAGGTGGAGACGGCCCGGCTGGCGGCGCGGGCCGTGACCGCGGACCAGGTGGCGCGGCTGCGGGCCATCTGCCGCGACGGCGAGGCCGCGGTGGCCGCCAGTGACACCGAGCGCTTCGTGTCGCTGAACAACAGCTTCCACGCCGCGCTGGCGGAGATCGCGGGCAACGCCGTCCTGGCCGAGCTGAGCGCGATCGTCGGCCGCCGGACGCGGTGGTACTACCGGCTGGTGGCGCCGATGCGCGAGCACGAGTCGTGCGCCGAGCACCTGGCCATGGTCGAGGCGATCGAGGCCGGTGACGGCGGGCAGGCGGCCAAGGTCGCCCGCAGCCACGTCGAGCGCACCCGCAACGCCTACCATCGCCCCGCCTGAGCCGGACGTTTGTGGTCGCTGGCACGCCGACCACATTCTTTTGTGGTCGCTGGCACACCGACCACGATCCCGGCCGGGCCCGGCGGCCGGAGGGCACAGCTCAGGGGAGGCGGACGACGCTGACCGGGTCGGCGGCGTAGGGGTCCTGGGCGTTGTCGATCAGCTCGATCTCGCCCCGGTCGGACATGATGTGGAACGTGCCGTCCGACCGGTACTCCCTGATCACCGTGGTGGTGCCGTCGGCGTGGGTGTAGCGCTCCTCCGAGTAGGAGTCCGTGGCGTGCTTGCTCGCGTCCACCGCGGGCTCGTCCCGCCACTCGAACCGGTACGGGGCCAGCGGCAGCCGCAGTTCGTAGGGGAAGCGCCCGGTCATCGCCGCTCCGTTGCCGTGGTCCCGTGGCTCATCCACCCATGATCGCGGACGATCCCCGTGCCGGCGGCAGGGAACCGTCCGCGATCACGGCCGTGCCGGCCGGTCAGGCGATGGCCGGCTTGGCTCGCGCCTCCTCCTTCGCCTCGTCCCTGCGCACCGCGGCGATCATCTGATCCTCGGTCGGCCGCTTGCACAGGAAGGCGACGGTCAGCGCGGCCAGTGCACCGAGCGCCGCGCCGAAGTAGAAGCCGCGTATCCAATGGAAGTTCGGGTTCCCGTACAGGGTGCCGGTCATGATCAGCGCGGCGACACCCCCGGCGAAGCTGCCGCCGAGCGCCTTGAACGCGTAGATCGAGCCGTAGTTGATCGCGTTGTTGGTCTCGCCGTAGTAGTCCGCCACCAGGGCCGCGGTCATCGGGAAGTTGGCGCCGGACAGGCCGCCGGAGATGACCGCGCAGATGACGAACAGTGGTTTGTTGTGGGCCGAGCCCGCGTAGAACGCGAGCAACTGGAAGACCACGTTGCCCGAGTACGCGTAGATCATCGTCCTTCTTCGGCCGATGAACTCGGAGATGTACCCGTAGACCGGCCGGAATAGCCCGTCCGCGAGGGAGAAGCCGGCGAAGCCGACCACGGCCGCGGCCGTGCCCAGCCCTTCGGCCTGGGCGAAGCCGTAGTAGTACGCGACGCCGAACAGCGAGCAGCCGATGTACAGGGCGTACTGGATGCCGATCCACTTGGCCTGCGGGGTGCGCCACATCTGGCCCAGGTTGTAGTGCCGCAGCGCGGGCGGGTTGTTCCGCAGGTCGCGGGTGCTGTTCTTCTGCCAGTTGAGCGGGTCGATCTCCTTGGGCCACCAGTTCTTCGGCGGGTCCTTCATGAAGAACCCGGCCCCGCAGATGCCGACCGTCATGATGATCGCCTGGATCCAGATGTAGTGCTTGAGGGTGCTTGGACTCATCGTGATGGCGCCGCCGCCGCTGCTGGCCGCGCCGATCGCGAAGATGAACGGCACCGCGCCGTAGGCCCAGCCGCCGTTGACGAACCCGGTCCGCCAGCCCTTCTTCTCCGGATACCACTTGGCCACGATGTTGATGCAGCTCGAGTACACCATCCCGGAGCCGATGCCGCCGAGCACGGCGTACCCGACGTAGGCCTCCCAGATCGAGGTGGACTGCGCCAGGATGCCGTACCCGACGACGCCGCAGACGATGCCGCCGATGATCATCGCCCACCGGACGTTGAGGTACCCCCGGTTGCGCAGGACCCCGGTGAAGATCTGCACGAACGACTCGAAGATGACGAAGAACGAGAACGCCCAGAACACCGGTCCCGGTCCCCAGTCGTGCACCTTGGCCAGGGAGCCGTTCAGCGCGCCCCAGGTGTACTCGAGCAGGCCGGCCAGGCACATGGCCAGCCACGCCGCCATGATCGGGACCCAGCGGCCGCAGCCGAGGATCGTCTCTGGGGGTCTCACCGACGCGGAACACCCGGCCGGTTGAGTTGGTTACTTCTTGGAAAGCTACGCTTCCGCTAACTGCGGCCATCGGTCGCCACCGATTCCTCTCGTATGCGACTCGAGTGGGCTAAGTCCCGGTTCCTGGAGCCAGGCCCGGTGTACGTGGATCCGTCCCGCGGTGGACCGCGGGACGGATCGGAGGGTTCGCGTAGGTCTCGGCTGACTGGTCGCGGGTCGTGACCCGTGGCCCAGCCGGGTAGGGCAGGGGCGTCGCGCCGGTCGCTGGCAGGTGTCCGCGTGGCGCCCCTGATCCGCCGGGGCCGGCGGCCCGCGGGATCCCTGGCACAGGCCGTGCGGTTTCCGGTGGTCGCGGTAGTCCTCGCCGGTCCGCCATGTCCGCCTCCAGATTCGGCCCCGCCGCTACGGGCCGGGCCTCATTCCTCCAGTCCGAGCACCCGGAACAGGTCGCTGCCGGCCGGCCCGTCGTGCGCCGCCTCGAAGAGTTCGTCGAGCCCCCAGCCAGCCTCGGTCAGCAGGTCCCGTGCCTGGTCGAAGAGCGGTGAGCGATCGGCCGGGGGCACGGCCTTGAGCACCAGGTGGCCGACCACCTCGACGACCGCCGCGCGCATCAGCACCCGCCGTTCGCCGCGCGGCCGGGCCACGCCCGCCATCAGCGGGATGATCGTCCGTGCGCCCGGTTCCGTCCCGCTGCCGTTGCCCGGCCCGCTGCCGTTGCCGTTGCCCGGCCCGGTCATGGCTGCCCTCCCGGCGGCCGCGCGCCCGCGGCGGCCAGCTCCGCCCGCAGTCGCTCGACCTCCCCTGGCCGGGCCAGGTCGATGATCTCCACCAGCGCGAACGCCCGGCCGCCGGGCGAGCCGTCGCCCAGCACGATCGGGTCCGACTCGCGGAACACCTCGAACCGCGGGGTGCCCGCCTTGGGCCCGACGGCCAGCACGTAACGCAGCACCGCCTGCCGGTCGGGCAGGTAACGCTGCTGGTGACCGTCGTCGAAGCGGATCTGCCATTGTGCGGGCATCGCCGTCCCTGGTGCTGCTGGTCTGTGGGCGGTGGCTCCCCGGGGTCCTGGTTGCCGGTGGGTGTGGACGAGGGCGGCGGCGCTAGGCCCCGACGCCCCGGTTGAGCGGCATGGAGTAGGACTCGTCGCGCATTCGCTTGTGGTGCTCCGGGTCCTCGCCCGCGCGCAGTGCGGCGGGCACGTCCATGCCGATCGTTTCCCAGTTGCGGTTGGCCTGCTGCTGGATGGTCGCGATGTGCTCGGCCAGCATGTGCCCGAACCGGCCCTGCATGGCCAGGTAGTCGGTGACCGGGCGCTGCACCGGCGGGTGGAAGTAGTGGTACTTCCGCTCCTCCGGGTCGTACTCCCAGACCGGGAACAGGCCCGCCTCCACGACCCGGCGGCCGATCTCCACCGTCATCGAGGTCTGGTACACCCAGCCCTTCTGGCATGGCGTGAAGCAGTGCATGAACGCCGCGCCGTGGTGGTTGAGCCCCTTGCGGGTCTTGTTGATCAGGTCCACCGGGTAGCCGACCGTGGCGGTGGCCACGTAGCAGTGCGGGTGCCCCTCGGCCATCATCCTGGCCAGGTTCTTCGGCGGCAGCCTGGTCCCCTCCGGGATGGCCTTGCCGAACGGCGTGAACGTGGTCATGCTCGCCGTACGGCGTGGTCGGGCGACACCTGGATGCCGGTGTTCGCGTAGCACTCGTTGTCGTAGCAGATGAACAGCGCGTCGTGGTTGCGGTACAGGGCGCCGGAGATGGAGCCGAGCCCGATGTCCGAGGCGCTGCCGTCGCCCGCCATCACGATGATGTTCGGGTACGGGCCGGGGTGGCGGCCCTTCCTGATCAGCGCCTCGTACCCGGCCGCCATGCCCGCGGTGAACGACCCGCCGCTGGCGATGGGCGTGTGCGCCCACGGCACCGTGTACGGGGTGCACAGGTAGGTCGAGTTCGCCACGTACATGCAGCCGGTCGGCCCGGCCACCACCGTGTCCTGGCCGGCCGCCTTGAGCACCCAGCGGTACTCGATCGCGGGCCCGCAGCCGGCGCACGTGCGGTGGCCGGCCTGGTAGGGGTCTTCCTCCGGGGTGTCGGGCAGGTAGTGACGGTCGCGGCCCGCGATGTCGTCGGTCGCGGCGCCCCGGCCCTCCTCCTCCAGCAGCGGGAGGTGCTGGCGGATAACTTCCTTGGCCATCGGTGGCTCCCTTGGGTGGGGCGGTGGGGTCATGGGCTAGTCAGTCTTCGAATCCGACCCAGTGCGCGGGCTTCTCGACCGCGCCGCGCTCGATCGCCTGGGTGAGCTTGCCGGCCATCCAGTCGAACTCGGCCGCGGGCACGGTCTCGCCGCCGAGCCCGGCCATGAACGAGGTCACCAGCGGGCGGTTCTCCGCGTGGTACAGGGCGGTGGTCACGTCCGGGGCGAGGATGCCCCCGTAGGTGGAGCCGCCGAGGCCGAGGTTGGTCTCCACCACCCCGACGGCCTTGACGCCGCGCAGCGCCGCCCGCAGGTCGTCGCTGGGGAACGGCCGGATCCACATCAGCCGGGCCATCCCGATCTTGATCCCGCGCTCCCGGAGCAGCCGGATCGCCGCCCGGCAGGTGACCGCGTGCCCGCCGGAGATGACAATGGCGATGTCGGCGTCCTCCAGCATGTACTCCTCGACGAAGTGCGCGTAGTGCCGGCCGAACGCGCGGCCGAACTCGTCGGTCTTCTCCCTGATCACCGGGATCGCGTCCTCCATCGCCCGGGCCCGTTCGAGCTGCAGCGGCGGCCCCTGCGAGGGGTGGATCTGCGGGCCGTGCGACAGCGGCCTGCGCGGGTCCAGCGGGAACGGCAGCCGGTACGGCGGCAGGTAGGCGTCCACCTGCGCGGCGGACGGCATCTCCACCTCGCCGGCGATGTGCGACACGAAGTACCCGTCCTGCACCGCCATCTGCGGCAGCAGCACCCGCGGGTCCTCGCCGATCGCCATGCCGATCAGCGTCTTGTCGAACACCTCCTGCGGGGTCGCGGCCCAGCCCATCAGCCAGCCCATGTCCCTGGTGCACAGCGCGTCGGTGTGCTCGGAGCCGAAGTCGCCGGGCGGGTCCAGGGTGCGGTCGGCGATCGACATGTGGATCGGGATGCGCGCCCCGGAAATGATCGAGTACATCTCGTAGGCGTAGGTGACGCCGACGCCGGAGGACCCGGTGAACGCCCGCGCCCCGCACGACCCCGCGCCGAACGCGGCCGAGAGCTGGGAGTGCTCCCCGTCGGCCACGATGTACTCAGCGTCGAGGAGCCCGTCCGCGATGAACTGCGACAGGTTCATCATGATCGCGGTGTACGGGCGGATCGGGTACGCCGTGATCACGTCCACGTTCGCGTACATCGCGGCGTAGGCCGCCGCCGCGCACCCGTTCAGCCGCTTGCGGGTGCCGGCCAGGTCGGCGAGCATGCTTGATCCCGTCGGGCGTCCGGCTGCCCGGGCCGTAGTCGGGCTCCTGCGCCCAGGCGCCCTCCACATGGACCGTGGTCATGACCTCACCCCGGAATCTCCGTTCGGCGTGAAAGTGCTCTTGCCGTTGCCGCCGGAGCGCGCGGCGTCGTACTCGGCGATGGTCTCCTCGATGAGCTGCTTGGTGAACGCCGACTGCTCGGCGTGCGCGCCGTCGTAGGGCGCGAACGCGGTCTCCATCCGGACCACGTCGGCCGGGTCGTCGAAGTCCAGTTCCGGCACCTTCTCCAGGCAGCCGGTCGGGCATTCCTGGACGCAGACCAGGCAGCCCTTGCAGTACGTGGTGCGGATCGAGTAGTGCCCGTTCTCCCGGGCGTCGCGCAGCACGCTCACGTCCGGGCAGACGATGTAGCAGTTGTCGCAGCCGTTGCAAACCCCGCAGCTCATGCAGCGGTCCGACTCGGCGACCGCCTCCTGGAGGCTGTAAGCGAGGGTGACCTCGACCGTCTGGCTGGCGCGGCGCTGCTCCGGCGGGGTCAGCGGGATCGGCGTCCGCGGCGCGTGCCGGAAGTAGGCCGGGTTCAGGCCCTGGTACGGCATGACCTCGACCTCCGGCTCGCCGGCCAGTTCCTGGGCGGTGAGCAGCCGGTCGATGTCGCGTGCCGCGCGCTTCCCGTCGCCGAGCGCGTCCACCACCATGGACGGGCCGCGCATCACGTCGCCGCCGACGAAGACATTGCCCTCGACCCGGCCGTGCTCGTCGGCGGTGATCACCCCGCCGTCGCTGAGGTACTCGGGCAGCCACGCGAGCTGCTGGACCTGGCCGATCGCGATCATGATGGTGTCGCAGGCCACCTCCCGCTCGGTGCCCGGCACCAGCCGCGGCACCACGGTCCCGCTCTCGTCCTTCGCCAGCGCGGCGTCGCACACCACGGCCCCGGTGACGTGCTCGTCGGCGGACAGCACCCGCACCAGCGCGGTGTTCGGGGTGAACGCCACTCCCTCGTCCCGCGCCTGCTCCAGGTCCTCTGGAACGATGAGCAGTTCCGTTTCAGATTCCAGCGAAACGATCGTCGCGTGGCCGCCGCCCAGCCTGATCGCTGACCTGGCTGCGTCCGATGCGGTGTTGCCGCCGCCGATCACCAGGACCTGGCTGCCCACGGTGATCGGGCGGCCCAGGCCGGCCTCGCGGAGGAACTCCAGCGCGCCGACCACGCCGCGGGCTCCGATGCCGTCCACCGGGAGCCGGCGGCCGACGTCCTGGCCCAGCGCCAGGAACGCGGCCGGGTAGCCGCGCAGCTCTTCCCAGGAGATGTCCTCGCCGGCCCGGACGCCGCAGCGGATCTCGATGCCGCCGAGCGACAGCAGCTTGGCGATCTCGGCGTCCAGGATCTCCTCCGGCAGGTGCCAGTGCGGGATGCCGGCCCGCAGCATGCCGCCCGGCTTCTCCAGTGCCTCGAAGATCACCGAGGCGTACCCGCGCCGCCGGAGGTGGTAGGCGCAGGCCAGGCCCGCGGGCCCGGAACCGACGATCGCCACGGTGGTGCCGTTGAGGCCGGGCAGGCCGCCGGCGATCGGGTTCTCCGGAAGGGCGAGCCCGTAGTCGCCGAGGAACCGCTCCACGCTGCGGATTCCGATCGGCTCGTCGTGTTCGGCGCGGTTGCACGCGGTCTCGCACGGGTGGTAGCAGACCCGGCCGGTGACCGACGGCATCGGGTTGTCCTCGCAGATCGTGAGATAGCCGTCGAGGAAGCGCTCGTGCTTGACGAAGTCCAGGTACTTCTGGATCTGCTCGCCGGTCGGGCAGGCGTTGTTGCACGGCGGCGTCTTGTCCCGGTACACCGGCCGGTAGAACCGGAAGTTGCCGGTCGGGAACAGCCGCTGGCCTTCTTTCTCCGTCGGCGGGGGAGTCACTCCGGCGATGGGGAGCTGCAGGTGCGGCGGAATCCGGGTGCCGCGTACAGACATGGGAACTCCTCGGCGTTGCGCGGTCAGCGGGCAGCGTGTGCGGCGGCGGCGGTGGTCGGTGCGGTTCCGTCCGCCTGGGTGGTCCCGGCCGGTCCGGTGGCGGGCGCGGCGAATTCGACGACGCTGTGGTGCGCCACGCCGCGCAGCATCGCGTCACGGTCGGCGACCACGTCGGCGACGGCGTCCACCGGAAGCTCGCCGGTGGCGGCTACCAGCGCCCCGATGAGTGGCGCGGCGATGCCCATCCCGATCGCGAGCCGCTCCTCCGCGCCCTCGGTGGACATCCGGTCCAAGGCCAGCTCGGAGAGATTGCGCACGAACATCCACGGGCTGCTGCCCCGCTGCTCGGCGAGACCGACCGCGTCCACCACGACGAACTTGGCCAGCTTGGCCTTCATCTCGTCGGGCAGGAACTTCAGCAGGTACTCCGGGTCGCGCTTGGAGTTGATCACAAGAACGCCGCCGCGCTCGGGGGTGCCGCGGAGGAAGTTGACCGCCTTGATGATCGTTTCCTCGACCAGGCACCACCCAGTCCGGGTGCGGGTTCTCATACACGAACCGGTCCACGATCGGCGAGTCGCCGAACCGCGCGTACCGGCGGACCAGGCAGTTCGTCCGGTCCGGGTCGTCTACGTAGTCGCTGACGTTGTCGGCGTGGAAGCCGAGGGCGCGAGCGGCCGTCGCGATGCACGAGGAGACGTCACGCGCCTCCTTGTCCATGATGATTCCGCGCGACCAGACCGTGAGTTCGTGGTACACAGGCCACTTCCTCAGATTGTATACCGTCGGCAGGATACTGACATGCTAGACGTCTGAGGGTGCACGTCAAGGGGGCGGCCGGTCGCTTTTTCGGTATGTGTTTAGCGGGGCAGGTGGGAGCGGGCGGCGATGGACGTTGGAGCGGGCGGCGATGGACTGGCGGCCGGCTGAACGCCTCTGCCAGTCCATCGCCGCCCGCTCTCGCGCATCGGCAGGCGGGGTGGGAGGGCAAGCGGGAAGTGGGTCCGGGAGGCTGGCCTGGGTGCGGGATGGGGGCGAAAGCGGCCCGCCATGAGGGCGTAACCCGGGCCATGGTCACGCTATGGAGGGCGCTGGGGACGGCGGGTCGCCCTTGGCTGGTGCGCGCGGGACGGACGGTCTCAGCAGGCCGAAGGCGGGGGGCGGTCGGGCCGAAAACGGGGGCGGCCCCTGCGTGGGTGCTTCATGATGGAGGGACTTCCGGGAGGTCGCGGCGTAGCCCGCGAGATGTCGGGGACTGGAGAGGCCAGCATGAGCGACGGCGGTTCGGGACCCTCCCGGGACTCCCGCTGGCGCTTGCCCGTTCCAGGCCGTGGCTCCGATCATGACCTTGCCCCTGACGACGACTGGGATGGCCGGGCGGCCGATCCGGGCGGACAGTACCGGCCGGCCGGGCGCGGTGATCCCCAGTTCGGCCAGGACGGCGATGCACGCTACGGCGGCGACCCGCTCGCGGCGGGCCGTGACGGGCCGGGCCGGGGCGCCGGCCAGGATCCGCGGCTGAGCCCGCCCCGCGATCCGCGGCGGGATCCGCGCGCGGCGGGACGTTCCGTGCCCGGGGCCGACCCGGGCGCAGACCCACGATCCGGGCTCGGCCCGCCCCGGGTCCCCGGGACCGATCCGCGCCGGATCCCGGGCACGCGTGGGGTGCCCGGCGGCGATCCGCGCGGAGTGGGCGGCGACCCGCGGGGGGTGCCCGGCGGCGATCCGCGCGGAGTGGGCGGCGACCCGCGGGGGGTGCCCGGCGGCGACCCACGGTGGGATCCCGGCAGCGGCCCGCGTGTGGCCCCGGGCGGCGATCCGCGACGGGACCCCGGGACCGGCCCGCGCCGCGGCCCCGGATCCGGCGGCGGCCCTGGTTCCGTGCCCGGTGCCCGGCCGTGGGATACAGGCCCCGGCGCAGCCTCCGGTAGCGCTCCTGGTCCGCGGCGTGGCCTAGCGCCTGGCGGCGGGCCTGGTTCCGGGCCCGGTCTCCGCCCCGAACCGGGTCCCGGCCAGCCCCGGGCTATGGGCAACGGCGTGGCGCCCGGCATTCCGCTTTCTGCCCCGCCCGGCACGCAGGACCGTGCGGACCCGGCCGCGGGCCCGCGGCGGTCGCGTCATGCCGATCCGCGGTTCGGCCCCGGGCCCGGCGCCCGCCCCGGGCCGGATTCCGGTGCCGGGCCGGGCACCGGCGGCCATAGGGCTGGGCCGGGACCGGACCGGGCTGGCCCTGCACCGGATGCCAGCTTCGGCCGTGCCCAGGACTCAGCGGCCGGCCGAGGCCCGGAGACCAGGTTCGGCCCGCGCCCCGATGCGAGGTTCGGGCCGCGGCCCTGGTCTGACCGCCCGTCCGAGGCCCGGACCGGGCCGGGCACCGGCACCCGGGCCCGGCCGGACACCGGTCGCGGTCCCCGCACATCCGGGCCTTCCGCCGGGCCAGGGGCTCCATGGCCACCCGGAACGCGGCGCCCGGCCGGCGATCCAGGTCCCGGCCCCGGCGAGCGCGGCCCCGGCTGGGACGGCCGCCCCGGAGCACCCGGAGCCGTACGGCCGGGCCGCGGGCGTGCCGAACCTGGCATGGACGCGCCGCGCGCCGACCTGGGCGCACCCATGCCGGACCAGATCACCGGCGCCCGGCGTGGCGGCCGCCACGGGTCCCGCCCGGGCCCGGATGACGGCCGCGAGCAGGAAGCACTGGCGCGGGGAGCCGGTGAGCGTGGCCGCCGCGGGCGGCGTGGCCGGCCGGAGCAGGCGCCCGCGCCGGACGGTGCGGCCCCGCTGGGCCGCGATGTCGTGCTCGGCCGCGGCGCACCGCCGGGCCGCAGCGGGATCGACGGCCCCCGACTCCCCGGCAGGGACGCGCCGGCCGGCCGCGGCGAGACCGACCGTCGTCCACTCCCTGGCCGGCCCGCGGGGCGCCGGCGTGCCCCGGGCTGGGACGAGGCCGCCGTCACGGCGCAGGATGCGGACACCGCGGCGCCGCCGGCCGAGTTCGAGGAGCCGGACGGTACCCGGCTGGGTGGGGGAAGGTCACGCCGCCGGGGCGGGGACGGGCAGGCAGCCCCGGATCCCGTGGCGGCCGGGGAACGGGCCGGCCGCGGATCCCGGGCCGCCAGGTCCGGATCCAGGGCCGGCAAGCGCTGGGCCAGGACCCTGGTGCTGGCCGTCGTGGTGGTCGTGGTTCTCGTGGCCGGGGCGGCGGTCGCGCTGAAGGTCTTCTCGGGAGGCAGTGGCAAGTCCCACGTGCTGGTCGCGCCGTCCCGGCTGGGCTCCTATGTGCGCCGCCCGGAGCTGGAGCAGCAGATGAACGCGAAGGTGCTCCAGCAGCAGGTCATCGCCAAGAGCGCCGGGCAGGCCAGCCACGTGGTGTCCGCCGTCTACGAGAACACCGCCGGGGTGTCCGGCAGCGCCCCGCCGCAGATCTTCCTGTTCATCGGCGGGAACCTGGCCGGCGAGTCGCCCGCCGGGTTCGTCTCCAGCTTCACCGCCCAGTTCAAAGGGGCCGCCGCCACCAGCCCCGGATCCCTGGGCGGGCAGGCCGCCTGTGTGGAGGCCCGGGGCAGCGCGGCAGGAAGTGTGACGCTGTGCACCTGGGCGGACGGTGACACGTTCGGGGTCGTGGCCTCACCGACCATGGGCCTGTCCCAGCTGGCGGCGCAGATGCGTGCGATCCGGCCCTCGGTCGAGCGGCCGGCCAGGTAACGCCGGTGCGCGGCGGGCCCGGTCAGCGCCGGGGAGCGTAGCGCAGCCAAGAGCCTAGGCGGCAGGAAACCGGCGCAGGCCGGAAGGCGCGAGCAGCGCTGCGGGCGCCGGGGGCCGTCAGGAACCTGTGCTGTCCTCGCCGTGCCGCGGCGGCTGCCGGCGCAAGGACAGCCGGGCGACGGCGATCGTGACCGCGGCGGCCAGCACGGCCAGCCCGATGACTTGCCCGCCGATGAGCCGCACGTCGAGCGGCAGGCCCGCGGAAACCTCGACCGCCTGGGCCGAGTGCTCTTGCTGCTGCGCCGCCGTCCCCGTTGCTCCGGGCGACGGGGACACCTGCGGGAACGCTGAGCCCAGGTCACCGGTCGGCTGGACGCCCAGGCCCAGGCCCGGGATGGTGGTTCCGCTGGGCAGTCCCACCGCAGGCAGCGTCCCGCCGTCGCCCGCGCCCGGCGTCGGCGACGAGGTGGGGTTCGGTGAGTTCTTCGGCTTGATGTCGACGGTGGCCGACGCCGTCGCGGAGTTCGACGCCTGCGCCGAGCTTGCCGTGACGGTCAGCGTGACGTGCTTGGCCGGGCGGGCCGGTGCCGCCAGCTCGGCCTGCACCTCGACCTTGTTCCCGGCGTTGAGGCCGCTCACGGTGCACTTGGACTTGCCCGATGGCGCACACACGGAGAACGTGGGACTCACACTGCTCGGCTTCGCCGAGAGCGTGATCTTGGCGGTACCACCGCCGCCGCTGGTGAGCCAGACGAAGATCGCATACCCGATCTTCGTGTTCGGATCCACGGCGCTGACACTGTTCAGCGTCTGCACCGTCATGCACAGCGTCCCGGGCGGGGGAGTGGTGGCAGTGCTCGTCGGGGTGGGCGTGCCGGTCGGGGTGGGCGTCCCCGTCGGGGTGGCGATCGGGGACTTGAGCGTCCCACCGGGCGTCAGCCCTCCCTTGGACCCGCCGGTCTTGTTCGGCTCTGGCTGCGGGAGGTTACCGCCCGGCGCGGGCGTGGCCGACATGCCGGGGCTGGGCTGGGGCAGCGGCGGCACGCTCGCATTGGGACTCGGCAGCGGGCTCTGGCTGCTGGTCTTCGCCGAGCTGAGGCGGACCGCGTCGGCGAGGAGCACCGGCATGCCCGCCGGGTGTTGTGCCCGTGCCCCCGTGCGCGCTGCGGGACGCGTCAGCGCCTTGGTGGAGGCGGTGGGACTGGCAGTGGCCGAGGACGAGCACGGATTCGTGCTCGCCTGGCGAGTACCGTGCACACCGGTGATGAGCATGCTCACCGCACCGTAGGAAACCACGGAAAGCCCGGCAAACAGGCCAACCGCTGGAGTCAGTGCCAGCCGTTTGGTCGTCATCGTCGCGCTCTCGTCATCGTCGTCGGGGATATTCGCAATTGCGCTGCTCGGGTGTCAACGCGCTAAGCATTCCCAGCCACTGTAGCTCGACACCTCGATCCGCCCCCGGGCCCGGAGTTCCAGTTTGCCTGGTCGGGGAAGAAAATACACTTTCATGACAGAAATATGGCCTGACCTGGGGGAGTGGGGCCATAGCAGGCCGGGTCCCGGGGCGGGCCGGTCGCGCGCGGGCGGCCTGTTTCATTTCGGAGCGGTTGCGCACGAGGGTGGGGCTGCGTCCTGGCACCGGCTGCGTCCTTCGGCGGTGGTAGACGTTGACCGGTCGTGAGACGTGGAGGCTCGGTGACATCTGACGTGCTGTCCAGGCCAGCGCCCCCGCCGGACCTGGTGATCTCCTATGGCCCCGGGCCGGATCACGTCGCGGACGTGCGCCTGCCGCACTCGTCGGCCGGGCCGCGACCGGCGCCTTTGGTGGTGTTCCTGCACGGAGGATTCTGGCGAGCAGCCTTTGACCGGGCGCACACCGGACCACTCGCGACGGCGCTCGCGGCCGCCGGGTTCGCGGTGTGCGTCCCGGAGTTCCGCCGGACCGGCCAGCGCGGCGGCGGCTGGCCCGGGACATTCGATGACGTGGCCACTGCGGTAGACGCGCTGCCGGCGCTGGTCAGGGAGGCCGCCGGGGCTCAGCCGATCAGCGATGGGCCGGTGCTCCTGGCCGGGCATTCGGCCGGCGGGCACCTGGCGTTGTGGGCCGCGGGCCGGCACCGGCTTCCGCCCGGTTCGAGTTGGCGGGCGCCCGGCGGGCAGGTGCGCGGCGTGGTGGCGCTCGCCGCGGTCAGCGACATGCCCGCGTGTCACGCTCTGCGGCTAGGCCAGGGCGCGGCCCGGGCACTGCTCGGCGGCGGTCCCCGCCGGCATCCGGACCGTTATCTCCTGGCCGATCCGATGCAGCTGCTGCCGGCCGGCTGCCCGGTGCGCCTGGTCCATGGTTCCGCCGACGACCGGGTGCCGTGTGGCATGAGCCGCGACTATGCCGCCCGGGCTCGCGCGGCAGGAGATGACACGGTGCTGGACGAACTGCCCGGTGCCGGGCACTTCGATGTCATCGACCCACTGTCCCCGTGGTGGCCGCGGGTGCTGGCCGCGTTCACCGCCCTCGCCGCGCCCTGACCCGGCTTGGCGCCTCATGGCTTGCGGGCTACTCCGCCGAGGAAGGTCGCCGTGCGCGGCTTCAGGTCTCGGTGCCGGGCGTCGCCGTACCAGCCCCGCACCGAGACCACGCCCGGGGGCACGAGTTCGAGGCCGTCGAAGAAGCCCAGGATCTCCTCCCGGGAGTGGATGTATATCCGCGCGGCGGTGTACGCCGAGGTGAAGTTCTTCCCCTCGGACGGGTTGCCGGAACCGACGGAGACGATCAGGTAGCTGCCGGGGGCGAGTGCCCGGGCGAAGGTGGCGGTCACCCCGCGGGCTGTCCCGGCATCGGCGAAGTGCAGGACGCCGGAGAGGATCACGCACGCGGGCTCGGCCAGGTCGATCAGTTCCGCCAGCCCGCCGTCGGCAAGGATGCTGCTCTGGGTTGCGCATATCGCCGGGCACCGCGATCACCCCGGGGCTCTTGGCGAGCAGGCTGCGAGCGTGCGAGATCACGATCGGGTCGTTGTCCACGTACGCGACCCGCGCTTCAGAGGTCGACTTCCTGGGCGATGTCGTGCGTGTTCACCGCGGTCGGCAGACCGGCGCCGACATCGATGAACTGCCGGACGCCGCAGGCTGCCACATAGTTGACGGCACGCCCCAGGAATCGCCTGTTCTCGCGGGCCATCTGCGCGGAGAGCGGGTTGACCTCCAGCATCTTCTGCGCGAGTTCGCGGTCGACTGCGAAGTTGTCCTTGCCGCCCAGCCAGATAGTCCCAGACCCTGGCGATGTTCGGCCTGGTCGGGTCGAATGGCTCCACCGTCCGTCCCCTCTGCCGCCCGCATCCCTACGCTGCCCTACGCAGGGTAGTCGAAGTGTTCCGGTTATGGCGTTGTTAGCCGTTATCGGTGTCGCCATCTGCCCGGGATCGCCGGAGGCCGCCGCTCCGGCGCCGGCGATGCCGTAGGAGTGGCCGACCAGCACGGCGGGGCCGCTGAGGCCGTCGAGGATCTGGTGGGTGGCGGCGGCGTCGCCGGCCAGCGACAGGGTGGGGTTCTGCACGACTGCTACCCGGTAGCCGTCAGCGACGAGGTGGTCGTAGACGCCCTGCCAGCCCGATCCGTCCACGAAGGCACCGTGCACGAGCACGATGTTCCCGATTGCCATGGTTGCTCCTGTCTAAAGGGACAGGCCAGGCACAGTTCGGCTTGCCGCACTTGCGGTAGTGCTCGCTCACCGACCCGCGGCGGAAGTCGCCTGTCGCCGCCGGCCGCGCGTACAGCAGATCCCGCTCGGCCTCCAGCTCCGGAAGCGTCGGGCAGGCCTCAGCAAGATAGCCGCCGATGCCCGATAGGGTGCGTTGTGGTGGGCCACTATGAGAGCTTCTTCATCACAAGCGCGGGCGCGTCCGCTGCCATCTTGGGGTTGCTGGTCGTCGCCGTATCGGTCGTCAACGCGGATGACGCGAACCCCACAACCCGGGAGCTGCGAACTGTGTTGGCCGGGAGCGCGTTTGTTGCCCTGGTGGACATCTTCATCGTCTCGATCGTGGCCTTGACCGGGGGCTCAGTCGTCTTCGGGCTCTCAAGTCTCGCAATGGCGACGGTCGGCCTGCTGGCCACCAGACGGCTGATACCGAGGGCAAAGCGGGCTGGAAATTTCTCCCGCAGCTCTCAAACCAGAACGCTGAATATCGCCTTCGCAGCGATTTCGGCTGGGGGCTACTCAGTGCAGCTCGTCCTCGCCGTAGCGCTCGTGGCGAACACCCAGAGTGCCGCGCTGCAACGTGCTTTGGTCCTCGTCATTGTGGCTTTGTATTGCAGCGCCCTTGGTCGGGCATGGGTGGTCACCGGGATAACCCGGCGGGGATAAGGAGCCGCCTCGACGCCGGCATCGGCGATGGTCATGGCCGACGCGCGGGCCGACACGGCCCTCGGACAGAGCTGTACATCGGCGTTCGCCCCCAACCATCCGCGGTGGGCCTTGGTTACTGGATAGTCCCCGACGCGCGGCGTCAGGCCCCCGCTCACAGAGCGCACGGTCGAGTTGCTGCAGCGAGCGGTAGCGCGTGGCGGCGGACGCGGGTGCGGTGCGGTCGAGCTCGGCGGCGATGAACGCCTCCACGTGCTCACGGCGGATGTTGCTGGCCGCCGTTGGCATCCCCGTAGCGGTCAGGAACCTGGCCAGGAGGGCGCCGTCGTCGGTATAGGCACGTATCGTGCGTGGGGACAGGCTGGCTGCCTCTGAGGTGAGGCGCCGGGAGCCCAGCAATCCGCTAAGCTCTCCAAGGCCGTTGGTGCGAGCGTCGGCCTTGGTACAACTAGATTTAGACGTTGTAGCACCGCTGTACAGGGCCTAAGGTTCCCACCACGAGGCACGAAACCGCAGGTCAGACAACTAAACACGCGCCCCCTTAGCTCAGTCGGCAGAGCGTCTCCATGGTAAGGAGAAGGTCTACGGTTCGATTCCGTAAGGGGGCTCCACAAACCAGCAGGTCAGGCTCCAGTTTCGGGCCTGCTGTGGGCGCTTTCAAGATCACCTGACCGTCATCTGACCGTCGCCATGAACGCTGCTCAGCGACTCTCGGCGGCACGGATTAGTCCGCGACGACAGGGCAGCCCAAGATCATTACGTGAGCTGTTGAACACGTTGGGGCGCCGCTTGCGGCCGTGGGTCTGGCGCGGAAACGGACGGGTGACTGGTTGCCGGCGCGGTTCCGGTAGGTGGGTGACAGTAGTTCCGGTTGGTTCACGGCACCCCGTGCTGCTTGCGGGCTTTTGGTGCTGCCTGGGGGGTTGCCTGCGGTCAGTTGGTTGGCCGCAGGGAGGGAGCCGGGTACTGGTGGAGTTGGGTGTGGCCGAGCAGCGGTTCCGGGCGGTGCTGGAAGTCCTGGACTTGGGCGCGAGCGTGACGGATGACCGCCGAGCGGATCAGGGGCAGCCGTGCTATGCGCTCAGCCGCGTTCCGTGACCGTGGTGGGTGTCTCAAGGCAACTCCAGAGGTCGCCGGTCCGGCAGGATCTGCGTGCCTGCCGACCGTCCAGGCCGTTCGTCCTCGCTCGCGGGGGCGCTTTGCATGGACCGTGACCGGATTGGCAGGGATCGCGGCCCTGCTCTTCGGTGATGGGACAGTCGTTGGACGGGTGTAAGCAGTTCTGCCTGTTCTGCGCGGCTGTGCACTTCCTAGAAGGTGCCGATCTTAGCGATCGCTTTGGTTCGGCGAATCTGCCGGGCGGGGTCCGGGGTAACCGCCTTGGCCGCGGTCGCGCCATGTCAGACCGCTGGGTCACACTGCCGGTATGACATTCACGACTCGGATGCTTACGCCGGAGACGTGGGACGACTTCGCCGCGCTCGTTGAGGTCAGCAACGGCGTGTGGGGTGGCTGCTGGTGCATGGGATTCCACCCGGAGGGCGTCGGTGCCGGCCACACCCGGGAAGGAAATCGGGAGGCGAAGCGTCGGCATGTGATTCGCGGAACGGTCCACCAGGTGCTCGTCTACGACGGTGACCATTGCGTCGGCTGGTGCCAGTTCGGCTCGCCGCTGGAACTCCCCAATGTCAAGAACCGGGGTGCCTACGACCGAGGGGCCGGCGATCCGCCGGACTGGCGGATCGGCTGCATCTTCACTAACGCGAAGGACCGCGGCAAGGGCGTTGCCGCCGCTGCGGTCGCGGCGGCACTCGACGAGATCAAGCGGGCTGGCGGCGGCGTCGTCGAGGCCTATCCGGAGCAGACCGGGCAGCGGCCGCCGCAGCGTGGCGGCTATCTCTGCACACAGGACCGGAGGAGTTGTATGCGCAATACGGCTTCACGCGGGTACGGAAGATCGCGAAGTGGCGGTGGGTCATGCGCACCAAGATCTGATCCCGCCCCTCGCCGCCGTTCTCGCAAGGGTGATGTTTCCGTGAGCCGGTAACAACGGTTTGCGGCACCTGGCATCGACACGATCGACCTGGCCTGTGCCGACCCGAACGTCCAGGTCGAGGACTTGGGCGGCGTAATTAAGGGAGTTCGTCGATCCTCGCGCTCATCTGACCCTATGAGGGCCGGGCCCCCTTCCCTGCTCAGCCCGGTAGCGGGACGCTCCGGGTGAAAGGTACGAGCTCGGGAAAGGAGGCCCGGCAATGTCTGTCTATGTCGGAATCGACGTGCACCGCAAGCGGTCCCAGGTGGCGGTGGTCACCGGGGGACGGGCAGGTGCAGCTGAACCGGAACGTGGTGAACGGCCAGGAGCCGATTCTGAAGCTGATCGGCGGGCTGCCGGGCCGGCACGCCGGTGGCGTTCGAGGCCGCCTACGGGTGGGGCTGGCTGGTGGAGCTGCTGGAGGATTACGGGTTTGAGCCGCACCTGGTGCATCCGCTGCGGTGCAAGGCGATCGCCTCGGCGCGGCTGAAGAACGACAAGGGCCGGCGCGGCGATCTTGGCGCAGCTGCTGCGGGCGGACCTGCTGCCTGAGGCGTGGATCGCGCCGCCGCCGGTGCGTCAGCTCCGCGCCCTGCTGCGGCACCGGGCCAGCCTGGTCCGGCTCGGTACCCAGTTGCGGAACCGGATTCACGCGGTGGCCGCCGATCACGGTTACGACAGGACCGGCAGCTACTGGACCGGGCCGGGCCGCGGCTGGCTCGCCGAGCTGCCGCTGCCCCCGGTGTCCCGGGAGATCGTCACTGACAGCCTGACGTTCCCCGGCGCGCTCGCGGTCACGATCGGCCGGCTTGACGCCGAGGTGCGCCAGCACGCGAAGGCGGACCCGCGGGTCAAGGTGCTCACGACGCTGCCCGGTGTCGGCGAGTTCACCGCCCTGGTGATGCTCGCCGAGATCGGCGACATCACCCGCTTCGCAAGCGCCCGCAAGCTAGCCAGCTGGGCCGGGCTGACCCCGACGGTCCGCGGCTCGGACCTGACCGTCCGGCACGGGCACATTTCCAAGCAAGGCTCGGCGTGGCTGCGGTGGGTTCTGAACCAGGCGGCCCAGACCGCCAAGCGCTCCCCGGAGTTCGCCGCCACCTACGCTGCCATCGCCAAGCGGCGCGGGAAGAAGATCGCCACCATCGCGATCGCCCGCAAGCTGCTCACCCGCGCCTACCACCTGCTCGCCGCCGCGCAGGCCGGCCAGGCACCCGCTACCACGACGGCTGCCAGCTTCCCCGGCACCGCCGGGCAGGCACCCGCAGACGGGGGAGGGTCACCAAGCCCCGGGCACGCTCGCTCCAGCGGCATGAGCCGGCCACCAGGCCGCGCTCGATCATCTGACTGAGCAGCCCGGTCCCCGGACACCTGGTCATGGCGTCCCGCCGCTACATGACGAGACGCCGAATGGGTGCTTGCGAGACCACTCCGCCAGCCACGCCGGGGACGCACGACCCTCCCACAAGCCAGCACGAAAGGACCCTTCCTCGCTAACCATGATCGCCCGCCGTTCGCCGGCGTCCAGCTCGTTCGTCCTCGCCGCTGCGCGGCTCCGGGCGCTGATAGCTGGACTCCTCCCGCACGGCGGCGTGACCGGCAGCTACGAGGAAGATCCCGAAGAACAGTCAGGCCAGCCCGGCGACGCCGCACAAGTCACCGGGTTAAACCGCTATGCCCTCTTGACACCGGTGGCCCACATGGGTGCCGCCGACCGGGCGATGACTTGCCTGCCGTGCAGTCACGTGTGCCCTGTGTCAGCCCCCGCCGCCCGCGGCGTGGTACTGCTCGGCCACACTGGCCGGGATGCGGCCGCGCTCACTGACCGCCAGTCCATGCTCTTTCGCCCAGGCCCGGATATCACCCGAACGCTGCCGGCTGGACGCCGTCCGCCCGGACCGGCGCCCCTGTGCCCGCCCGACCTTGCGATTCAAGAGAGGCAGGATGGGCACCGTATCTTGCCGTGGCCGCCGCGTGGCGGCGGGCGGTCAGGGCGCTTCGGCGAGGGCCGCGAGACCGTCAAGCGATGCCCGCAGCTTGTCGGCCGTGGTCGCCCGGGCGACCACGAAGCGCTTGGGGTCGGTCAGCTGGGTCCAGTCGTAGGTGCAAGTGACCCGGGTGCGTGATGGGCTGGCCGGATCGAGTTCCCAGCGCCACAGGTGCCCCGGGGGGGCGGTTGCCCGATTCGGCA
>CAVRXW010000026.1:0-279343 GCA_963725125.1 uncultured Actinomycetes bacterium | reverse complement strand
GAGCCGGACGACCCAATGTTGCAGCCCGGTGAATTAACCGGGCCAAGTTGTACACCAGCTGCGGGCTGGCGCCGTCTCGAGGTACTGCTGGCCCCGGGGTCCTGGCCCCGTAGGTTGCCCCCGGAGCACGAGAGCCTGGCCGGTCCAGGCACAGCTGGCTCGCCCAGAACCTCGGGTCCTGTCGCATTTCTTCATGCCACATCCCGCAGTCCGCGTAGGCGGAGGGGAAGAGGCGGTCCGAAGAATTGACAGGGAATCACCGGCCACAGCCGACCATGCAGCCGGGAACGCGGCAGATGACGGGCGAGCACTTGCCCCGACGGCGGGGCACCTGGTGCAGCACCCAGCTTAACACCATAAGAGCCCACGGCATTCCCCTGACGGTGGTCCGTGTGTCGCGGAGTGAGCCACCCGGCCCTGCGGGGACCCTCCCGCAGGGAGCACGCCTGGCCCCGGCGCCTGGTTCAAGGATCGTCCTTGCCGCGTGCCTGGAAGACTGCGCCGCCCGGCCGGGCTGGATGGTAGCGCCCTGCCGGTCGACGTCGAGGGGGATTACACGCCAGGAGATACCCGTTTCCGCTGGCGATTGAATCCACGACCTCCGGCCCTGGCTGGCTGTCCGCCAGGTCAGGGCCAGGACGCTGGGCCCGGCCCCGGACACGACCGCCGCGACCCCGGCCCGGCGCAGCCTGGCCGAGCAGATCCGCGGTCTGCGGCATGACCGGCGCGCGGTAGCGCTGGTGCAGGAAGTCCTCGGTCGCGTCGAAGAGCACCGCGGGGTCGCTGGTGAGCGCGGCCACCAGCAGCGCGCTGCGCGCCGCGTTGGCCGCCGCGTCGGCGTGCGGGACCGAGCTCCGGGCAGCACCTGCCGCGCCTCGTGGGTCGCCAGCGCGGTGGGCGCCACGCAGGCCACGGCGCGTGATCGATGGCGAGCACCGTCGAGCCGCAGCAGGCGCACGCCGCGCCGCCCCGCCGGCCACGGACCACGTCAGCGCCGGGGCCCGGATGGCCATGGAAGGCGCCCCCGGCACCGGCCCCGCCGGCCGCCAGGCCACGGTGAGCCCGCCGGCCAGGCACGCGGCCACGTTGTCCGGGTGCCCCTCGAGGTCCACGGCGAGCGCGAGCACGTCCGCGTCCGGCAGCCGGTCGGCCCCGTCGGCCACCAGGGCCCGCGCCGCCAGCATCCCGGACACCACGGCGGCCGCCGACGAGCCGAGCCCGCGCCCGTGCGGGATCGCGTTCACGCAGCGCAGCGCGATCCCGGCGGCTGGCCGCCCATCGCGGCGAACGCGGCGCGCATGGCCATGACGACCAGGTGCCGCTCCCCCGCGCCGGCGGTCTGCCCGCCCTCGCCGGACACCTCGATGGCCAGCCCGCCGCCGGTGACCCGGGCCTCCGACCTGGTCGTGCAGCGCCAGCGCCAGCCCGAGCGGTCAAAACCTGGTCCCAGATTGGCGCTCGTCGCGGGAACCCGCACCGGACCGGTGCCGGCCGACCGCGCTGCCCAGTTCACTCGGGCTCACCGGATCAGGCCAGCCCGAGCGCGGTCGCCGCGGCTGCCACGTCCACCGGGATCGTCACCGGCTGCGGCGCGGCGGACACCGCCCAGTCCGGGTCCTTCAGCCCGTTGCCGGTGATCGTGCAGACGACCACCGAACCCGCGTCGAGCTGCCCGTTCTCCCTGGCCTGGAGCAGCCCGGCCACCCCGGCGGCGGACGCCAGCTCGCCGAACACCGCCTCCCTGGCGGCCAGCAGCCGGTAGGCGGCCAGGATCTGGCGGTCGGTCACCGAGTCGATCAGCCCGCCCGACGCGTCCCTGGCCTCCTCGGCCAGCCGCCAGGACGCCGGGTTGCCGATCCGGATCGCGGTCGCGATCGTCGACCGGCGCGAGCACCGGCTCCCCGCCGACGATCGGCGCGGCCCCGCTGGCCTGGAAGCCGAACATCCGCGGCGTCCGGGTCGCCTTCCCGGCCTTGGCGTACTCGCGGTAGCCCATCCAGTAGGCGGTGATGTTGCCGGCGTTGCCGACCGGCAGGCAGTGCACGTCCGGGGCGTCGCCCGAGCGCCTCGATGATCTCGAACGCCGCCGTCTTCTGGCCTTCGCAGGCGGTCCGGGTTCACCGAGTTGACCAGGGCGACCGGGTGGTCGGCGGCGAGCTTGCGGGCCAGTTCCAGGCAGTCGTCGAAGTTGCCGTCCACCTGCAGCAGCCGGGCGCCGTGCACCAGGGCCTGGGCCAGCTTGCCGAGAGCGATCTTGCCGCGCGGCACCAGCACCGCGCAGGTGAGCCCGGCCCGGGCGGCGTACGCGGCGGCGCTGGCGCTGGTGTTGCCGGTCGAGGCACAGATCACCGCCTTCGCGCCCTGGGCGGCGGCCATGCTCACCGCGACCGTCATGCCCCTGTCCTTGAACGAGGCCGTCGGGTTGGCGCCCTCGACCTTGAGGTAGACCTCGCACCCGGTCTGCGCCGACAGCACCGGCGCGGGGATCAGCGGGGTGGCGCCCTCGCCGAGGCTGATCACCGGCGCGCCGTCCGGCACCGGCAGCCAGCCGGCGTACCGGCGGATGATGCCGCCCCCGTCATGCTGGAATGTCATTCGTCGCTCTCCCCCTCGACCCGCATCACGCTGGCGACCGCGCGGACCGCGTCCATGGCGCCGAGGTCGGCCACGCAGGCGGCCAGTGCCGCGTCGGGCGCCACGTGCGTGACGATGACGAGCTGGGCGTCGTCGCCACGGCCCTCCTGGCGCACCGCCTTGATCGACACGTCGTGGCTGGCGAACGCCTCCGCGACCCGGGCCAGCACACCCGGCTTGTCGGCCACGTCGAGGGAGACGTGGTAGCGGGTCAGCGCCTGGCCCATGGGCAGCGCGGGCAGGTCGGCGTAGGTCGTCGCGTCCGGGCCGCGGGTCCCGGCCAGCCGGTTGCGGGCGACCGCGACGATGTCGCCGAGCACGGCGCTGGCGGTCGGCACGCCGCCGGCACCGGCGCCGTAGAACATCAGCCTGCCCGCGGACTCCGCCTCGACGAACACCGCGTTGTAGGCCTCGCGGACCCCGGCCAGCGGGTGCGCGCGCGGGATCATCGCCGGGTGCACCCGCACCGAGACCCCGCCGTCGCCGCGCTCGCAGATCGCCAGCAGCTTGACCACGTGGCCCAGCGTGCGCGCGCTGGCGATGTCGGCCGGGGTGACCCCGGTGATCCCCTCCCGGTGCACGTCGGCCGCGCCCACCCGGGTGTGGAACGCGAGCCCGGCCAGGATCGCGGCCTTGGCGGCGGCGTCGAACCCCTCCACGTCGGCGGTCGGGTCGGCCTCCGCGTAACCGAGGGCCTGCGCCTCCTCCAGCGCGTCGGCGAAGCCGGCCCCCGAGGTGTCCATCTGGTCGAGGATGTAGTTGGTCGTGCCGTTGACGATGCCGAGCACCCGGTGCACCGCGTCCCCGGCCAGCGACTCGCGCAGCGGCCGCAGCAGCGGGATCGCCCCGGCCACGGACGCCTCGTAGTACAGGTCGGCCCCGGCGGCGCGGGCCGCGTCGTGCAGCGTCATGCCGTCCTCGGCGAGCAGCGCCTTGTTCGCGGTGACCACGGCCTTGCCGGACCCCAGCGCGGTGAGCAGCAGCGACCGGGCGGGCTCGATGCCGCCGATCACCTCCACCACGATGTCGATGTCGTCGCGGCTGACCAGTGCCGGTGGCGTCGGTCGTGATCAGCCCCGGATCCACGGCCACGCCGCGGGTGCGGCCCGGGCGGCGCACCGCGACCCCGGCCACCTGCACCGGAGCACCGATCCGGGCGGCCAGGTCGGCGGCCTGGTCGCTGATCAGCCGGTACACCTCGGAGCCGACGATGCCGCAGCCCAGCAGGGCCACCTTCAACGGCTGTGGATGACGGTTCATCCCTCGTCCAGGCTGAGCAGGTCTTCGTGGGTTTCCCGGCGGAGCAGGACTCGGGCCGCGCCGTCGCGGACCGAGATCACCGGCGGCCGCGGCACGTGGTTGTAGTTGCTGGCCATCGAGCGGCAGTAGGCCCCGGTGGCCGCCACCGCGACCAGGTCCCCCGGCGCGAGGTCGGCCGGCAGGTAGGTGTCCCTGACCACGATGTCCCCGCTCTCACAGTGCCTGCCGACCAGCCGGGACAGCATCGGCGGCGCGGCCGACTCCCGGGAGGCGAGCACGCACGTGTACTCCGCCCCGTACAGCGCGGTCCGGATGTTGTCGCTCATCCCGCCATCGACGCTCACGTAGCTGCGCAGCCCGTCCACGTCCTTGATCGTCCCGACCTCGTACAGGGTAACGGTGCCAGGCCCGGCGATCGCGCGGCCCGGCTCGACGGTCAGCCGGGGCAGTGCCGAGTCCCGGCCGCCGCGCACTGCGCGCGCACGATCTCCTGCAGGCTCTGCGCGACGACCTTGATGTCGGCCGGGTCGTCCTCGCGGCACGTAGGCGATGCCGAAACCGCCGCCGAGGTCCAGTTCGCCGATCTGCACGCCGTGCTCCGTCGCGGATCCGCGCGGCCAGTTCCAGCACCCGGTGCGCCGCCACGTCGAACCCGGCGGTGTCGTAGATCTGCGAGCCGATGTGCGAGTGCAGCCCGGCGAAGTCCAGCGACGGCGCGGCGAGCACCCGGCGCACCGCCTCGTCGGCCGCGCCGGAGGACAGCGAGAAGCCGAACTTCTGGTCGTCGTGCGCCGTCGCCACGAACTCGTGCGTGTGCGCCTCCACGCCGGTGGTCACCCGCACCAGGACGCGCGGCGGCCGCCCCGCCCCGCTCTTTTTCGCTGCATTACGCAGCTCCACCGGCTGGCCGCCGTCCGTCAGGCCATCGCGTTCCTCGGTGACGTAGGCGAGCCGGGCGATCTCCTCGAATGAGTCGACCACCACGTGACCCACGCCCGTGGCGACCGCGCGCTCCAGCTCGGCCAGCAGCTTGTTGCTGCCGTGCATGGTGATCATGGCCGGGTCCACCCCGGCCGCCAGCGCGACCTCCAGTTCCCCGCCGGTGCACACGGCCACGCCGAGGCCCTCGCTCGGCCGCCCAGCGCAGCACCGCCCGGCAGCAGAACGCCTGGGCCGCGTAGAACACGGCCGCCTGCTCGCCGAACGCCTGGACGAAGTCGCGGCACCGGCCGCGGAAGTCCTCCTCGTCCAGGACGAACACCGGGGTGCCGTGCTGCCCGGCCAGGTCACGCACGTCGACCCCGCCCACAGCGATGGCCCCGTCCGCGCGCCGCGCGCCGCGCGGCCAGATCGCCGGGTCCAGCGCGTTCAGGTCGGCCGGGGGCGCGGGCGGGTGCTCGGCGGGCAGCACGTCCGCGTGCCGTGGCCCGGCCGGGTGAGCGGTCCGGCTCACTGGGTTCTCCTCCTGGTTGGGTTACCCCGGATCAGAGTCGGTCGGGCGCGTCCACGCCGAGCAGGTCCAGGCCCGCGCGCAGCGCGGTGGCCGTGGCGGCAGCCAGCCAGAGGCGGGCGACGATCTCGCGGCCGCCCGCCGCCATGCCCGGCCACACTGCCGGGCACTGCTCCTGGCAGTCGAAGTACGCACCGGCCAGCCGTTCCAGGTACCTGCGCGAAGATGTCCGGCCGGGCCCGCCGCGCCGCCCCGGCCACCCGTTCGGGGAGCCAGGACAGTTCGTCGAGCAGCCACCTGCTCGCTGGGGTGCGCGAGCAGCCGCGGGCCGAACTCCGCCGCCTCCCCCAGGCGCAGGCCGAGGTCAGCGGCCTGGCGCAGGGTGGACACGGCGTGCGCGTGTGCGTACCGGACAGCATAGGCGGGGTTGTCGAGGCGGCGCTGCGGCGGCGTGGCCGGGGTCCACCTCCGGCGGGGTGCCAGGCGGGATCCGGGCCAGCGCGTAGCTGATGGCGCCGGATCCGGCGAAGGCGATGGCGTCAGCCACGGAGCTGGTTCGCGGCCTCGGGCGGAGGCCGGCGCACGGGGTTTCGTTCTGCATGAAGGGAGGGAAATGTGAACGCGCCGGCCGCCTCGGCCAGCCGGCCGGACATGAATGCCGGCCAGACGCCGCCGTGCCTCCGCCCAGTCCGGTGCCGATCGCGAGGTCCGGCTCTGGCGGAGCGGCGAACGTCGCGTCAGCCAGCACCGTGCTGCGCGCGCACGCGGGCCCGGCCGTGGTGATGCGGACGGCGAGCCGCGGCGAGTGCGTCCGGGGTGACCGTCACGGTCAGGTAGCCGCCGGTCACGGTCGCGGAGCAGACCCAGTCGGCCCGGCGCAGCGCGGCCGCGAGCGTCCTCGCGATCCGCTGCGGCCTTCGCCGCGATGCCGTCCGCCAGCCGGAACGCGACGGGCGTGGCGTACGTGCCTGGCCGCGGACCGCGCTGTCCGGCGGGGCGGGCTGCCAGGTCCCCGCCGTCGCGAGGTCCCCGCGGTCGTGATCGCGGCGCGGCGGCAGGGCGCTGATCTCCGCCGCGAGCAGCCGGTCCAGGTCCCCGGTGAGCACGGTTGCAGGCTAACGCGCTCCGGCGGCGGCTACGCTCGGCGCATGCCTGACAGAGCCGTCCGGCGCCGGGTGCTCAGCCAGAACTTCCTCGTCGACCGCCGCGCGATCGACGCGCTCGTGGCGGATCCGGGGTCGGCGACGGCGACCTGGTGGTCGACATCGGCGCGGGAAACGGCCTGATCAGCGAGGCGCTGGTGCGCCGGGGAGCCCGGGTCCTGGCGATCGAGCGCGATCCGGCGCTGGCCCGGCGGCTGCGTGCCAAGTTCGCCACCTGGCCCGCGGTCACCGTGGTCGAGGCCGACGTGCTGACGACACCGCTGCCCGCCGAGCCGTTCCGGGTGGTCGCCAACATCCCGTTCGGGATCACCACGAAGATCCTGCGCCATCTGCTGGATGCCGATGCCCTTGCCCGCGCGGACATGATCGTCCAGGCGGAGGTGGCGCGGAAAAGAGGCACCGGGGGGCGGGGCACGCTGCTGAACGCGTGCTGGGAACCGTGGTTCGAGTTCGGCACCGGCGCACGGATTCCGGCGGCGGCGTTCCGCCCGAGACCACGGGTGGACGCGGCGGTGCTCATCGTGACGCGGCGTGCTCCCCCGCTGGTGGACCCGGCGTCGCGGCGGGACTACACGGAGTTCGTCACGGCCGCGTTCGAGGAGCGCGCGGCCGACCGTGGCGAGCGCGCTGGCGCGCGCGATCCCGCGGGCCCGGTTCGCGGGGCTCGCCAGCGGAACTGGGTTTCGGGGCTGACGCGCTGCCGTCCCAGCTCGACGGTGCACCAGTGGGTAGGCCCTGTTCCGCGCCGCCGGTCTGCCGGTTCGCGCCGACTCCGGCGCGCCCGCGGCCGCCGGCCGGGCCCGGCCGCGGCGCCGGCGCCTAGCCGGCGTCGGCGATAGGCGGGTGACCGGCCAGCTCCCGGACCACGCGGATCATCTCGGACGGGTCGAACGGCTTGGTCAGGTAGGCGTCCACGCCGATCTGCTTGCCCGCGCGCCTTGTCGTCCTCCTGGGCGCGCGCCGTGATGAGCACGACCTTGATCTCGCTGGTCTCCGGGTTGCGCCGGAGCTGGCTCGCGGTCACCCAGCCGTCCAGCCTCGGCATCATGATGTCGAGCGTGATCACGTCCGGGTCGATCGCGGCGACCTTGTCCAGGCAATCCTGGCCGTCTACCGCGGTCGCGACGTCGAACCCTTCCAGGGTCAAGTTGACGGCAATGAGCTGACGAATCACCTCATCGTCGTCCACCACGAGCACGCGTCCCAGTCCCTGCGCCACGGGCGCGAGGGTAGCGTCTTCGTGGCACTGCCCGCGACTGCCCGCGCCGGAAACGCGGATGTACGGTCCGGGATGACCGACCTGGGACGGCCGGCGGCGCGACACGCCGGCCCCGCCCCGCCCGCCGTGACCTGCCCCCGCACGATCTCCGTCCGGACCGGTAGAGGCGAAGGGCCGCCCAGCAAATTCGGTGCGGTCCGCGGACGGCCCGGCATGCGTGCCAGGACTGGTAGCCTTGCGGAATCCCGAGCCCCCGTAGCTCAGGGGAGAGAGCAACGGCCTCCGGAGCCGCGCGCGCAGGTTCGAATCCTGCCGGGGGCACTCGCCAGACCAGCCCAAACCCCAGCTGACCAGCGGTTTCGTGGTTACCCTCGATGCGCGCTGAGACCCAGGTCGCACGTGACCATGCCCCGGGCGGCCGGCCACGACACCGCCGAGCTGGACAGCAAGCCCGAACGCTGCATGTGCGGCGAGCGTGGACACCGCTGTCACCTCACCCGGCAGCGAGATCACTTATCCGCGGCCATCGACCAACCCGCACAGGCAGCGACGGGCCATGCCTGGCCGCAGAGCCGCGCCGATCACCGGCAAGCCCCCCACCAAGGCGCGCCAGGAGTGCACTACGCGATCTGGACGGTAGGCGGCGAATCGAGCGGGCGGAGTTCGTCGGCATAACAGACCGATACGCGGCGCATCACACCATCGTCATCGATGGTGTACTGACCGAGCCGCCACAGTGGGGGTGAATAGGCATGCAGGGAAATGGCCTGCCCAGCCTCAGCGGTCAGGCGGTGAATATGATCAGGCCTGAAGGAGAACGAGCAGCCTGCGGCGATGACCGTCTGCGCGTGCACGCCTCCGATACGGGGGTTGGACTCTATGAGCGTGCCCCGCACCACGTGAACCGCTCCAGACGAGATGTCGTGGTCGTGCCAGCCCGTGTCGTTCCCCTGAGACCAGCAGATGAGCCAGATGTCTACGTACTCGTCGCGGTGGATCGAGGCGTAATGCCGCCGCTCCCCCGGATAGGCAACCTGATCGCTCCACAAATCCCGGCGGGCGGCCAACTCCTCGACAAGCTCAGCCAGTTCGTGCCGGTCGAGACACCGGGCGGGTAGTGCGGAAAAGGTCATCGCGGTCACTCCTCTCCTCCTGTGCACGATCAGGTCCGGCTTCCTGGGGCAGCCGGTCGCCCTGAAGCAGCCGGGCCGGGTTGGTCACATGGATCGCATGGCGGGCAGCGCCGCCGAGGCCAAGATCGGGATGGGGCTGCGCATATGGCCGGTCGGAGCCAAATATGAGCATGTCAACGCCGAGCACACGGAGTATGGAGTCGACAGCACGATTGCCATAGCTGGATGTTTCGACGAACATGTGCGCATCGATCACACCCCGCGCCAGCGGGTCGGCTCCGCCACGGGAGGCCAGGCGCTCGCCATGCAACGGTGCGAGACCTGCCAGCGCAGTGAAGCAGACCCGTAGCCGTGGATAGGCCGGCCGGCCGTGGGCGCGGAACGCGAACCACGCCGCGTGCAGTTGCTGAACGTAAGGGACGAGGGCGGGCCACCACGGCGGGCTGCCCGTTCTCGCCCCGGCCACGGGCCCAGGGTGGATGAAAAGCGGGAGGTCCCGCTCGGCGAGCACGTCGAGCAACGGGCTGCACCAGCGGTAGCCGGACTCGTCGGCGAGCGCGGTTGCGGGTAGCTGGAGCCCGACAAACCCGCGGTCGAGTTGCTTGCCGAGGTCAGACGCGTCGATCGCCGCGAGGCAAGCCGTGGCCCAGCCAGCGAATGGGGCACCTAGCTCGATGACTCCGTGGTGGTAAGCGTCAAGAAGCGGTTCCGCTTCCTCAGGCCTCAGGTACTCGATGCCGAGAGGGCTCGACAAGCCGATGACGACGCGGCCAGCGCCATCGCGGGCGCCTAGTGCTGCCCGCCGCCCCACGTCGTGATCTGCCGGATTCACCACAAAGGGCGGTTCGCCAGCGGTAAGCAGCGTCCAGCCATCCAGCCGCGGTGGCTGTGATCGCCGCCGCAATTCCTCGATCAGCGCACCCGGCCAGACATGCTGATGGATATCGACGTGCACAAGGCTCCTCCGGTCATCGCTGGGCCGGTCGCGAGGCAGGTCAGAAGGAGGCCGAACGACGGCCTTGGCGCCAACTGATCCGGTTCACTGAAGCGGTTCACTTACCCGTTTCAGTGAACCGCTTCAGTATCGCCTGCGTCAAGAGCCATGGCCGCTGAGCGCAGCGACTGCCACTAGGCTTTTGTCACAGCGTGGCGAGCCGGCCCGGCGGTCGCGACAACTAAGCTGGTTAAAGCCAGCTGATCCTAGGCTGGAACGGTGCCGCAGCAACGCAAACGCGCGACAATCCGCGAGGTGGCAGAGGCGACGGGGCTGTCACCTGCTGCTGTCTCGTACGCCTTGCGGGGTATTCAGACCTCCGAGGAGACGCAGGAGCGGGTGCGCCGGGCCGCAGCTGAGCTCGGATACAACGTCGACCGCATCGCTCGTGCCCTGGCCAGCGGCCGGACCGGCACGGTGGGGTTGCTCTTTGGTTCGCTGGAGGATCTGTGGCAGCAGCTGCTCGGCGTCGGCATCGGCAGCGCGCTGCTGGCCCGTGACCACTACGTCCTGCTCGTGGACGCCGCCGGCGACCCCGTACGGCAGCTACTTCTTGCCCGTCAGCTTAGGGACCAGCGGGTGGACGGTCTCATCGTGCAACCGCTCGACCCCTCGGATGAGGGATGGTCACAACTGGCGGAGAGCTTGCCCGTAGTGTCGATCGGCGATGCATTGCATGGTGGGCTGGCCGCTGGTGAGGTGGTGTTCGACAACCGCTCTGGGGTGACACTTGCCCTGGAGCATTTGCACAAGCTGGGCCACCAGCGAATCGGTGTGCTGACCCCAACCCAGCCAAGCACACCGGACCGCCCGGCCGACATCCACGTCACCGCAGAAGCCGACCGACTTGGCCTCGACGTGAGCATTATCAGCTCACCGCCCGCGCTCACGGCAGCAACCGAGGTAGCGCGTGAGGTGCTCTCGAAGGCAGACCGGCCAACGGCCCTGTTCTGTTTCGCCGACTCCATCGCCTATGGCGCCTACGCAGCCGCCCGCCAACTCGGTCTGCGCATCCCTGACGAGGTGTCAGTCTCCGGCTACGATGATCATCCGATGTCTGCGCTGCTAACACCCGCGCTCACCACAATGGACTGGAATATCGACCGGATCGTCAGGGCCGCCGTCCGGCTCATCCTCGCCGCTATCGAGGGAAAGCCCTACCGCCGCCGTACTGTCCAGCCACCGCACCTGCGTGAGCGCGGCTCTACCGGACCGCCCGCGGCACGCGCGTAGCCCTGCCCGGACGCCAACGCGCAAGTACAGCGATCGGCTTGGCGCCGCGGTGAGACCGCGACAAGGGCGGCTCGCAGCTGTGCCTACCGGTTCCAGGGTTCTCCGGCTATTCTCCGCGACTCGCGCGGTCGGCCGGCCCAGCAGCGGGCCTGGACTGCTCCGGGCTAACCAGGCCCGTCTCGTAGGCCAGGATGACGGCCTGGACCCGGTCGCGCAATTGGAGTTTGGCGAGGAGCCGGGCGACGTGGGTCTTTACAGCCGCCAGCCGCCAACGCCTGGCCCGCGCCCAAGGCGACCGCGGCGCGCGCCGCCGCGACGGTGAACGCCGCCTTTCGGTGGAATGTGCCGAGCATGCGGAGCCCTCCTTGATATCCGGTTGCCCCTTCACCAAGGGATACGGCCGCTGATTGCCAAACGTTCAAGCACGCAGCGTGGCCAGCCGCTTCGCGGCAGCTAATCCTGCGGGTTGGTCATCGGCGGTCAGAACGCGACGGCTGCCGCTCGCCGGTGAGAGGTTGCTGTCATGGCAGGTGGAGCGACTCCGGGCCGCGAGGTTGTGCTCGAGACGGGTCGCCTGCTGCTCAGACCTTGGCGGGTAGCCGAGGCTGTCGTCCTGCATGAGCTATGGACCGAACGTGATCCACGAGTGCCGCCGCACCGCCGAATCGACGCGGACGGACACCCCACGGTTGCAGACCTCGAGGATTGGATCCGCACTAACCAGCCATCGTCGATCGGGTTGCTGGCGGTCGAGCGGAAGGCCGCTCGTGACGTCATCGGCTACTGCGGGCTGATCGACAGCGGACGAGGATCGGACGGGGAACCGGAACTGGCGTTCGAGCTGCTACGCCGAGTCTGGCGTCAGGGATACGCCACCGAGGCCTCGTTGGCGGTTCTGGACTGGGCGAGATCGTCTGGGTACGAACGTCTGTGGGCCACGGTCTGGGAGTGGAACACCGCCTCTCGCCGTGTACTGGCCAAGGTCGGGTTCACCGAAACCGAGCGGACGGAACTGGACGCGGTCTACGGGAACAACCTGTTCACCACGAGACGGCTCTGACCCGATGTTTGGCCTTGACACTGGTCTTGAAAGCCGCTGCAGTGTGCCCGTTGCGCTTCCTCAGGCTTCTCGGGGCGGTCCATCCCTTCGGGGGGCGCAGCTGGTACCTCACCACTGGTGATCCGCGCGATCCTTATGAAGGCCACGCGACCGGCCAGATGGCACCCGCTGGGCTTGATGGGGTGATCGTGATACGCCGATGGGCGAGGATATGACTGAGGGAGGGCGTGCATGGGCGGTCCTCAGTCAGCGCAGCCCGCGACGGGCGGCCAGCCTGCTGGCAGCGAGGCGCTGGTCCTGCTGGCCGGGTCGGCGAGCGCGGCTGAGCGCGCGATGGTCGTGCGATGGCTGCGTGACGGCCACCTGCAGCCGTCCGCGGTGCTGCCGCTGGACGGCCCGGGCCTCGCCCGGTCGCTGGACCGGGCGGTACCGGAGACGATGGTCATCGCTGTCCGCGTCGCGTGGCTGCCGCGCGAACGGGGCGGCGAACGCCGGGTCCGCTGGTCGGACGTATTGTCGCAGGTCAACCCGCGGCGGCCGCCGGGGTTCTGGCAGAACCGGATCGTGCGGCGCGAGCCGGACCGGGCCCGGATGGTGGTGGCGGAGCCCGCCACCGTGGCCGCGCTGCGCGGCCGGTGGGGTGGCACCGGCTCATTCGCTCAGTTTGTATCCCGGCAGGCCAGGCTCGCGCTGGACCGCTCCGAGCGGGCATTGCTCGGGTACCGGTACAAGGTGCCGAAGGAAGTCACCGAGGCGATCGAGGACAGCCCGCACTTCCGCGCCGAAGTCGCCCGGCTCGCGGCCCGGCTGGGCCTGGCCGAGCAGGAAGCGATGGGGCGCGCCGAGGCGGACCTGGACAGTCTGGTCGCCTCGATGAGCCCGATCGCGGTCGATCTGCTGTCCAGCACGCTGCGCCCGCTGCACGCCTACGCGTGGGATGTGCAGGTCGACACCGCCGGGCTGGACTGGTTGCGGGCGCTGAACCGCGAGCACGCCCTGGTCTTCCTGCCAAGTCACCGCTCGTACGCCGACCCGCTGCTGCTTGCCGATGTCCTGGCCGAGCATGACTTCCCCCGTAACCACGTGCTCGGTGGCGATAACCTCCGGTTCTGGCCGATCGCCCCCCTGGCCCGGCGGGCCGGCGTCGTGTTTATCCGGCGCAGCTTCGGCGACGACGAGATCTACAAGCTGGCCCTGCGCGAGTACCTCGGCTTCCTGCTCGCCAAGCGCTTCAACCTCGAGTGGTACATGGAGGGCGGCCGATCCCGGACCGGAAAGCTGCGTCCGCCGCGCTATGGCCTGCTGGCCTATGTGGCCGAGGCCGTCGCCCGGGGCCGGGCCGAGGACGCCTGGCTAGTGCCGGTGGCGATCACCTACGACCAGCTCCGCGAGGTATCGGCCATGGCCGCCGAGCAGGCCGGTGCCGCGAAGAAGACGGAAGGCCTCGGCTGGCTGGCGGCCTATGCGCGGGGCCAGCTTGCCCGGATCGGCACGGTCCACGTCCGGTTTGCCGAACCGATTTCGCTGCACGCGGCCCTGCCGCCTGGCGGCCCTGACGGCGACTCTGCCAGCCTCGACCCCGCCGCCCCACGCTCTGCTGGCCCTGACCCCACCACCCCACGCTCTGCTGGCCCTGACCCCACCACCCCACCCAACGACGCCTGGCGGCTGGCGCTGCAGAAGGTGGCGTTCGAGGTGGCTGTCCGGATCAACCGGGTTACCCCGGTGACGGCAACGGCATTGGTGACGCTGGCCCTGCTGGGGGTTCGCGATCGCGCGCTGACTCTGGGCCAGGTCCGCGGCGTGCTGGAGCCGTTGCGCGGTTACCTGGCCGAGCGGGGGCTGCCGCATTCGCGGGAGATCCTGGACACCGACGCCGGGGTGCAGCGGGTGCTCGGCGCCCTGTCGCAGCAGAATGTGGTCACCGTCTACGCGGGCGGGCAGGAGCCGGTCTACGCCATCGAACGGGGCCAGCACCTGGTCGCGGCGTTCTACCGGAACAGCGCGATCCACCATTTCCTCGACCGGGCGGTGGCGGAACTGGTACTGCTCAGTCCACCCGCCGACCGGTGGGACGAGGGGATGCGGCTGCGGGACCAGCTCAAGTTCGAGTTCTTCTTCCCGGACAAGACGGCCTACCGGGCCGGTGCTCCAGGCCGAGCTCGACCGGCTCGATCCCCGCTGGGAGACGGTGGCCGACGGGCGCGCGGTGCTGGAGCGGTCGGAACTGCTGGTGGCCAACCGGGTGCTGCGGTCTTTCCTCGACGCGCAGCTCGTGGTCGCCGAACGGCTCGCCGCGCGGCCGCCCGGGGCACCCGTTCGCGGAACGCGAGTTCCTCGACGAGTGCGCCGGAGTAGGCCAGCAGATGCTGCTGCAGGGGCGGTTGCACGGGCCGGAGTCGCTATCGCGGGAGCTGTTCGCCAGCGCGGTCAAGCTTGCCGCGAACCTGGACCTGCTCGGCCCCGGCGGTGACGATCTGGCCCAGCGGAGGCTGGTGTTCGCCGGGCGACCTGCACGACGACGTGGCCCGGCTGATCGTGATCGACGAGATCGATGCCGCAGGCCGACGGGAGGCGATCGGTGTCGAACCCTAGCCAGCCACCCGCCGGGCCGTGGTCGGAACGGGACCTGATCGCCGACGTCGAGGCCGGGCCGAAAGGCGCGCACATCGGGGCGTTCTTCGACTTCGACGGCACCCTGATCGACGGCTACTCGCTGTCCGCGTTCGCCCGCCATCACCTGCAGGTCGCTGCAGGTCGCACCGGCCGACCTGGGACGGATGCTGCTCACCGGCATCCGCGGCGTGACCACCGAGGAGGACTTCGAGCAGTTCACCGTGCTGAGCATGCACACCTGGGCCGGGCGCAGCGAGGACGAACTCGCCGAACTCGGGGAGCGGCTGTTCGTGCAGGGCATCTCCGGGGCGCTGTACCCCGAGGCATGGCGCCTGGTCGGGGCACACCAGCGGGCCGGGCACACCGTGGTCCTTGCTTCCTCCGCCACCCGGTTCCAGGTGGAACCCACGGCCAGGGCGATGGGCGTATCGCACATTCTTGTTTCACCAGTGGAAATCGTGAACGGCATCTGCACCGGCCGGCCCGGCGGCCCGCTGCTGTGGCGGGCCGGCAAGGCGGCGGCGGTGCACGCGTTCGCCGGGGAACACGGCATCGATCTGCCGCAGAGCTACGCCTACTCCAACGGCGACGAGGATGTGCCGTTCCTGCGGGCCGCCGGGCGGTCGCGGGCCATCAACCCCGGCCGGCACCTGGCCGAGGCGGCGCGGCACTACGGATGGCCGGTGGCCAGGTTCCGCTCCCGCCGGGCCGGGGCAGCCGACATCGCCCGTACGGCAGCGGGGCTGGCCGGCATGCTCGGCGGTTTCACCGCGGGCATGGTGCTGGGCGCGGCCACAGGATCCCGGCGGGAGGCCGTCGACCTCGGCACCACGCTCGCCGGCGAGCTGGGCAGCGTGCTCGCCGGCGTACGGCTGGACGTCCATGGCGCCGAGCACCTCGCGGCCCGGCCCGCCGTGTTCCTGTTCAACCACCAGAGCCAGCTTGACGTGCTCATCCTGGCCAAGCTGCTGCGCGGCGGGTTCACCGGCGTCGCGAAGAAGGAACTCGCGAACAGCCCCGGCTTCGGGCTGATGTTCCGGCTCGCCGACGTGGCGTTCGTGGACCGCCAGGACAACGCGCAGGCGCGCAAGGCCCTGGAGCCGGCGGTGCAGAAGCTGCGCGACGGCATCTCGCTGGTGATCGCGCCCGAGGGCACCCGGTCGGCGACCCCGGCACTCGGGCCGTTCAAGAAGGGCGCGTTCCACGTCGCGATGCAGGCGGGCGTGCCGATCGTGCCGATCGTGATCCGCAACTCCGGCGAGCTGATGTGGCGCGGCGCCACCACGATCCACGCGGGAACGGTGCAGATCGCGGTGCTTCCCCCGGTCGCCACCGAGGGCTGGGACCCGGCCGGCCTGGACGAGCACATCCACGAGGTTCGCGGGCAGTACCTGGCGACGCTGGCCAACTGGCCCGCCCACGGCACCGGGCAGGTGACAGCCACGCACGCCGGCCGGTTCCGGGCCCGCCGCCCGCGCTGCCGCTGGACTGGGGCGCCTCCCCTCGGATGAATCCGCTGGAAACGGCCATGTGGCGGGCTGAATCGGCGGACCCGCGGCTTCGCGTCAACGTCAGCCTGCTCGAACTGCTCGACCCCGCCCCGGACTGGGACCGGCTGCTCGCCGCGCACGAGTGGGCCTCCCGCATGGTGCCGCGGATGCGGCAGCGCGTGCTCGAGCCCGCGCTCGCCCTAGGCACCCCGGCCTGGGTGACGGCCGGTGACTTCGACCTGTCCCGGCACCTGCACCGGGTCCGGCTGCCCGGCCCGGGCACGCTGCGGCAACTGCTCGACCTGGTGCAGGATTTCGCCGCCGCTCCGCTCGACCGTGACCGCCCGCTGTGGCAGCGTCGCTGCTGGTGGAGGGCCTGGCCGACGGCCGGGCCGGGTTCGTCGTCAAGAGCCACCACAGCGTCACCGACGGGCTCGGCGCGGTCCAGCTGATGATGCGGCTGCACAGCCGCACGGCCGAGCACGACCCGGACCGGCCCGAGCCCCCGGTCCCGGTGGCCGGCAGCGGGTCGCGCACCGGGCTGTTCGCGGGGCAGATCGCCGACGCGGTCCGCGCCACCCCCATGGCGGCGGTGCGCCAGGGCACCAGGGCGCTCGGCACACTGACCCGGCCGTGGGACGCGGCCTCGCGGGCAGCGGGGCAGGCGCTGTCCGCGGTCCGCCTGGCCGGCCAGGGCGCGGCCGCCCCGTCCGGTTCGGCACTGCTTGCCCGGCGGGGCGGCGACTGGCGCTTCGACTTCATCGACGTGCCACTGGCCGACCTCAAGGCCGGGGCCAAGGCGGCCGGCGGATCGCTCAACGACGGGCTGCTGGCCGCGGTGATCGGCGGGTTCCGCCGCTACCACGAGCAGCAGGGCGCCCCGGTGGACCGGCTCACAGTCGGCTTCCCGATCAGCCTGCGCGCCCAGGACGACCCGCAGGGCGGGAATCGGTTCACCGGCGCCAGATTCGCCGCGCCCCTGGCCGAGACCGACCCGGCGGCCAGGATCGCCGCGGTGCGGCAGTTCGTGCTGGCTGCCCGCGCGGCCAGCTCCGCGGCGGCGGATACCGTGCCTGCCGCCCTGGCCCCGGTGATCGGCTGGCTGCCCGCACCGGTCGTCAGTACGGTCTCGGGCCGGCTGACCAGCAAGAACGACGTCCAGGTCTCCAGCATCCCCGGCGTGCCTTTCCCGGTGTACATCGCGGGCTCGCGGATCACCCAGATGTACCCGTTCGGCCCCCTGCCAGGCTGCGCCGCGATGATCACCCTCATCTCGCACAACGGGGACTGCTGCATCGGTATCAACAGCGACACGCTCGCGGTCACCGACCCCGGCAGGCTCGCCGATGACCTGCGGGCCGGGCTGGATGAGGTAGTAGAGCTTGCATGAAATCTCCGGGCACCGCCGCCGTTTCCGCCATCGGCGGCTAACCGCGGCCGGCCCTCTGATCTAGCTGTGCGGGCCCGCGCTACCCCAGGCTCGCCCATAGGTAGCGGGCTCCGATCGCGATGACCAGAACGCCGACCAGGCGGCGGATCAGCAGTTCGGGTAGCCGGGACTGAAGCCGCGCACCGGCGTACCCGCCGGCCAGCCCGCCCGCGCCGAGCGCGATGCCGGTGGGCCAGTCCGGGGCGACCGAGCCCGGCTGATGCAAGGACAGCACGGTGAACGTCACCACCCCGGCAACGGAGGTCACGAACGTCGACGCCAAAGCGGCGGGTGCTACCTGGCTCGCAGGCCGCCCGGAGCCGATCAGAATCGGTGCCAAGATCGACCCACCACCGATGCCGTAGATGCCGCCGACACACCCGACCACGGCCGCCAGCGATATCAGCGCGCCCGCGGGGAGCACCCGCCGCGGTCCCGTCCGCTTGCCCGCCGGCGCGGGCCTGGTCAGCGCCAGCCACATGCCCAGCGGAATCAAGAACGCCGCCGCGACAATCCCGAACACCCTCGGGCCAGGCAGCAGCTCCACCCGGATGACCGACCCGGCGATGACTCCGGGCAGGGTGCCGGCTATCAATACCAGAGCCAGGCGTCCGCCGGTCTGCCCCTGGCGCCAGTACCGGTAGAGCGCGCCCGGAGTGGAGATGACGTTGTAGAGCAGGTTCGTCGGGGTGACCGCTGGGCTCGGCGTACCCAGCACGCTGACCTGAAAAGGCAGCAGCAGCACCGCACCGGAGATCCCAGCGGGCGTCGCCACCATCGCGACCAGGAACGCTGCCGCCAGCGCCGCGGCCTCTGCCCACCCTCCACCGAGCATCCGGCCACGCTAGCGACCCGCGGACAACGCTGTGACCCGATGACCGGGCTAATTGCACAGGTCAATCCCTGGGAGCCACAACCCTGCGGAGTATCTCGAGCGCACCGTAGTTGGGCTGCCGCTAGTTACGGCTGGCCTCCAGCTGTGACGTCGAGCACCGCCACGTGCACCGGTTCGGCCCGGCCCTTGACCTGTAGAACGTCGGTCCGCGCGCCGGGATGGGCTGGCGCGATCAGGTGGTAAAGGTCGGATGACAAGACCACCTCCCCCGCAGAGGCGAAGGACTGGAGGCGGGCCCCGACGTTGACGGCGTCGCCTAGGGCGGTGAAGTCCAGCACGGTTCCAGACCCGACGTTGCCTACAAAAGCCACGCCTGCGTTGGCTGCCACCCCGACAGGCAGCTCGCTTGTGGCTGATGCTAGGTCGATGGCCGCATGGGCAGTCTTGCTGCGGTACTCCGGGCCGGCGACCCCGGCCAGGAACAGCGCCATCACCTCGTCCCCCATCAGTTTGTCGATGAGCGCATCATGTCGGATAAGGACCTCGGTGGCTATGGCGTAGAAGCGGTTGAGCTGCCCGGCAAACTCGGTAGCCGTGGATATTTCGCCCATACCGGTGGAGTTGCGGACATCGGCGAACAGCACGCCGAGGTCGATTTCGATTCCCCCTGTGGGCAGGTGGTCGAAGCAGTATTGGCACACGTTCGGGTTCTTGCGGGACGGCTTGCGGCCGACCAAGCCGAACAGCTTGCCGCCAACACCTCCGAACGGGTTCTGACACAGCTTGCAGCGGGGATCACTAGGAAGGTGACGGAATATCCGCTGGGCCCGCTTTAGTGGCTCATAACCGTCAACGAGCAGTCGCTGCCAATCGATCGGCTTGGCCATCAGGCCAGTGTCACCGATCCAGGCCCGTCAAACAAGGAAGCCCGACCCAGCTTGCCCGGGCCCGGACGCAGCGGCCCGGCCTGCGGTTAGCCCCGCCCGCTGGAGACGACGCAGGCCCCTGGGCCCTCCAGATAGCCATCCACGTTTTGCCTGGTGAAAGGGTCATCAGGTCATCGCAGGCGAACTGCGGGCTAGCGAGGCGACCGGTGACTTCGGCGCCCCGGAACTGTCGTACCCCGCCCTGGCGTCGGCTAGAGCGTGAGGCGCCCCGGGCGCTTCATCAGGCGGTTTGGCTGAGCGCCGGCTGTTCGCCCATAGCGGTTCAACGCGCGTGCTCATACCCGGTCGGCCACGCTTGGTGACCATGATGCTGGCGGATCATGCTGCGGCGCCGTTCGCTTGCTGACGTAGGCGAAGTCGGTGGCTGCGGCCGGGTCGGGCCGGGGGATGCCATCGCAGCCCTCCCGTGCGTGCGTGCACCCGGACGCGGGTAGTGCAAGACCGATCCCACCTACCGCACCGGAGGTCACCGCCATGGGCCCCAAGGGCGAGCAGACCGCCTTCGTCTACACGACCTACATCCAGGAGACTCCCGAGCGCGTGTGGCAGGGCCTCACCGACCCTGCGCTGATGAAGCGCTACTGGCGGCACCAGAGGGCTGGTCCGAAGACGTTCCATTCGGACTGGAAGAAGGGCTCCACCTACGAGATGGCCCACGACGACGTCGGATTGGTCGTGAGCGGCCCCGGCCAGGTGATCCTCGAGTCCCATCCGCCCCACCGGCTGGCCTATACCTGGCACACGATCACCCCCCAGTGGGCCGCAGCGGTCGGCATGGACGAGGCGACCGCCGCGGCCTGGCGCGCCGAAGCCCGCTCCAAGGTCGCCTTCGACATCGAGGACGTGGGCCACGGTGTCGTCAAACTCACGGTGACCCACGACGGCTTCGCGCCGGGCAGCGCCGTGCTGCCGGCCATCTCCGAGGGCTGGCCCGCCGTCCTGGCCAGCCTCAAGACCCTGCTTGAGACGGGGTCGTCGTTGCGCACCTCGTGAACGGCCGCGGCAGACAACAGCACACGTAGCACCGGACTCGACCCATTGCGAGTGCAGGTGCCACTGCAAGATCATCGGCGGGCGGCCGTCTGGTTGTGAGGGGAGTCCTATGCGGGCGGTGGTGGTATCCGAATACGGCGGCCCGGAGGTGCTGGCTCTCGCGGATCTGCCGGAGCCGGAACCGGGCCCGGGTGAGGTCACGGTCACTGTCGGGTTCGCCGGGGTCAACTTCACCGACGTCCGCAACCGGATCGGCGATGGCCTGGGCGTGGTGCCGTTCGTACCCGGCGTGGAGGTCGCCGGCACCGTCCGGCGGGTGGGGGCCGGGGTGACCGGGCTGAGCCCCGGGCAGCCGGTGGCCGCCCTCACCCGCGGCCATGGGTATGCCGAGGTGGTGCGCGCCGCCGCGGACCTGACCATCCCGCTGCCGGAGAACCTGGCCGGGCGCCCGGAGGCCGGTGGCATGCTGGTGACCGTGCCGCTGGCGCTGATGCTGTTGCGGCGGGTGGCCCGGGTGCTGCCGGAGGAGACCGTGCTGCTGCACGGCGCGGCCGGCGGGGTGGGCACGGTCACCGGCCAGCTGGCCCGCCACTTTGGGCTGCGGCCGCTGCTCGGCACCGCCTCCGGCCCGGCGAAGGCCGAGTTCGCCCGTGGCTACGGCTACGGCCACGTGTTCGGGTATGCCGACTTCGCCGAGGGCGTGCTGGCGGCCACGGACGGCCGGGGCGTGGACGTGGTGCTCGACCCGGTCGGCGGCCAGGTGCGGGCGAGGTCCTTCGAGCTGCTTGCACCGTTCGGGCGGCTGGTCACCTACAGCAACATCTCCCGCGAGCCGGAAGTGGTGCCGGACGCTGCCTGGATGCGGGCCCGCTGCGCCGGGTACCTCGGGTTCTCCGGCGGCCAGCTTCCGCTGCGCGACCCTGGCCTGGTCAGGCCATCGCTGCTGGAGGCCGCCGGGCTGATCTCCTCCGGCACCATCGACGTACGGGTGACCGAAGTCTTCCCGCTGGAACAGGCCGCGCAGGCCCACCGGGTGTTCGAGCGCCGCGCCGCCGCGGGCAAGTTCATCCTGACGGTCTAGTGCCCTCACTCGGGGGCACTGGTTAGCGGGCGCTGGACGCGACCGTGGTCGACATCGCGTGCGCGGCCACCTGGGCGGGCGAGAAGTAGGCAGTCGCCCACTGGCGATGGGAGAACAGCTTGGTCTGATCGTCGTAGTACGGCGAGGCCGGGTTGTCCGACTCGGAGTAGGCCAGCACCGTGGCCGCCTGCGGGTAGGAGCCGCCGGAGGCCCGGTTGACGAATCTGACGGCCTGGATATAGCTGGAGCCCAGGTGGGGGACCGCGCCGGGGGGGCTGACATACATCGCGTTGAACTCGCCATTGGGATCGGCGGGCCCGCCGGGCAGGGGGATCTGCTGGCCATCCAGCAGCACGTACTGCACCTGGCCGAGCGCGATGCCGTAGGGCTGGCGGTCGCTGCGCATCTGTGCCAAGGCGTCACCGAAGGTCTGCCGCACCGCGGGGCTGGCGGTGTCGAGCCCGTAGGGGGTGTGGACCGGATCGGTGACCTGGAACGGATGCGACCACGGGCCGCCCGGCAGGTTCAGCGCGTTGCCCCAGAAGCCGGCGAACAGCACCGCCCCACGGGATCCGGGATTCTCCCTGCCGTTCCAGGCGGCCAGCACATCGCAGGAGTTCCCGACGGGGATCGTGCCGCCGCCGCTGGTCGGGGCCAGCCCGTGGGGGAAGGACCGGCACATCGCCACCAACTGGGACTTGACCAGGGTGGCCCCGTACTGGATATCGGAGTACATCAGGTCCTTCAGGCCCGCGAAGGTGAACCCGGCGGGACCTGCCCTGTCGGCGCCCGCGATCCGCCGCATGATCATGGTCAGGGCGCTGCGGGTGCGCAGGTCGTATTGCTGGTCGATGAACTGGGCACCCCACCGCTTGCCGGTGTCCCCGAAGATCCGGGGGTAGCCGGTGAGTGGGTGGAGGGGGTTGGCCAGCCAGTAGCTGTCGTTGGAGTTCTCCACGAAGTCGCGGCGCATCAGCGTGGGTTCCTCGTCGCCGCCGAAGATCCCGGGCGCGGCCGCGTCCGGGCTGGTGCCCCACGCGCAGGACGGCCGGGAGCCGTCCAGGACCGGCAGGTCCAACTGGCTGAACGTCTGCGCGCCGATCGCCGTGTCGCACCGGGCCGCCTGCGCGTTGGTCACGTGCGGCACGGGCAGGACGTCGGCGTACAGGGCGTGGCCACTGGCATCGGCCACGATCGTGTTGTTCCAGGGGCCGCCCTGGTACTTCTTGAGTGCCGACAGCACCTGTGTGGCCGAGCGTGCCTGGTCGATGGCCAGGAACTGGTTCAGCAGCCGCAGGTTGGTGGCGTCCGCGTCGGCCAGCGCGAACGCGGTCTTGGACGTCCACGGCAGCCCCGGTCCCTGGTAGAAGCTGACGACCGGCCCGTACCTGGTGAACCAGACCGTGTGCCTGATTTCGCGGACCGCGCCGTGGGCTTGCGCGGGCACGGTGACGGTCTGGCTGGTCATGGGCACGGTACTGCCGGCGTAGACGTACTCGGTCGGATGGCCTGGGACCAGCGTGAGCTGGTAGGGCGTGGCCGTCCACGAGCGCGAGGTGGTCTCGCTCCACGCCATCGAGGCGGTGAACCCGATGACGACGATCGGGATCCCGACGACGGTGGCGCCCTCGACGTTGAACGTGCCGGGGATCGTCAACTGCACCTGGTACAGGCGCAGCGCGCCCTGCCACGGCAGGTGCGGGTTGCCGAGCAGCAGGCCACCCTGGTGGTCGCGGGTGCCCGCCGAGCCGATGGCGATCGCGTTGCTGCCCGGGCCGGGCCGGTCTGACGGGGCCTGGCCGAGCTTGTGCAGTTGTGACTCACTGGGCAGCCCGTCGGTGCCTGGCGCGGTGCGCACCACCCGCGAAGCCAGCGCGGACAGGGCCGGCGCCGTGGCCGGGGACGCGCCGGCATTCTTCGTGACGGCCGGCGGCTGCGCGGTCGCGAGCGCTTCCGGCTGGTTGGACAAGCCTTCGATGTCGACCAGCTGATAGACCACGAGGTAGGCATCAAGCGCGGTGATCGGCTTGACCCAGGCCTTGCCGCGGCAGACCGGATCGGGGACTCCGTGGGTGCCGCCGACCGACCCGAGGTAAGCGTTGTAGCCCGCGACGTAACCGGTCATCAACTGGCGCACCGGTGGCCTGATGGCGCCAGGTCCAGTGCGCACGGCGAGCAGCCGGGGGATGACCCGGCGGCCGATGACCGACCGCCAGAAGATGTCGCTGTCCAGGTTGCTGACCTGGCCGCCCCCCGGCGCCTGGGCATTGCGATACGGGCCGAAGTAAAGTGACCGGTCTCCCTCGACCGTGACGTAGGCCTGCGCCATCGTGCACAGGTCGTCGCTGGCCAGCGCGTAGCCGTAGCCGTAGCCGAGCGAGCCGAAGTCGCCCGCGGTAATGTGCGGCACGCCGTAGGCGGTACGTACGATCGTCGCCTGATACCGGGTGCTGCTCCCCTGGCTCGCGGTCACCTGGCCCCTGGTCACCTCGCCCGCGGCGGGGGCGGCGAGGCCGGCGCCGACGGTGACGCTCACGGCCACGACGCCCGCGAGCCGACGCCACCCAGCCGGGTGCGCCGTGCGCCACCGCCCCGGATGAGACCTGGACCGGGCCGCTCGATCGCTCTCGTGCGCCCACGTTCCGCGAGCCGCGCGCCGACGTCGCCAGATCCGTGCACCGTTCATTTCTGCTCCCGTGACCTGTCGAGCCGGAACCGGAACATCAGCCTTCTTCTATCATCACATTATTCTATGATGTTGGTATAACGGTAGAAGTCTTGGCCGACGCTGTCAAGCGGCTACAGGAGGTCACCCGGCCCGGGACGAAGGAGCGCGGGCAGTTAGCGTGGGAGCGTGGCACAGGCGCTGGCGAGGTACGACGGGTTCGCCGAGTGGTACGAACAATGGATCGGCGACAGGCCGCCACTGATCGCGGCACATTCCGGCCTGCTGCCTCCCGTGACCGGCGAACGGGTGCTGGACATCGCCTGCGGGCAGGGCCGGATGAGCCGCTATCTGGCCCGGCTGGGGGCGGATGTTGTCGGAGTCGACGTCTCTGCCGCCATGCTCAGCAAGGCACGCGCCATCGGTCCTGAGGACATCGCCTATGTCCGCGCCGACGTTGCGCGGCACCCCGCCTGGTGGGACGGGCGGCCGTTCGATGGCTGTACCTGCGAACTGGCGTTGATGGATATCGACGACCTGGCGGGCACACTGTCTACCGTGACGACGGTGCTGCGCCAGGGCGGCTGGTTCGTCGCCTCGATCGTGCACCCGTGCCTTCCAGGTACTGAGAAAGGCCGCAGCAGCTGGCCGCCGGGAGAGGGCTATGAGGGCGAAGGCTGGTGGACCTCGCCGGACCACAATCCCGAGGGCGTCCGGATCCGGGTGGGCGCGACGCACCGCAAGCTGTCCACCTTCCTGAACGCCCTGCTTGACGCCGGGCTGGACGCCGACCGCTTCATCGAGCCGCCAGCTCCGGTTCCGACGTATCTGCTGTGGCGGTGCCGCCGCCGCTGACCTCGGTCACGGGCCGTTTCTGCGCTCAACATGAGTCGGACCGAAATGCTGGGGGAACGCCAGGTTGCGGCACCGCTGATGGCGCAGTGCGCCGCACACGGGGCACTCAGACCGGCGCACCGCCGGTTCCAGCCGGGCGAGGGTGTCGGCGTCCATTTTGCGGGGCTCCGGCCGGGCGGGGAGCCTCAGCGGCCCCCGCAGTGCCAGTTCGGACACGAAACGCTTGTACTCGCGTTCGCACTCATCGCACCGGCAGCCGCGCGCCCAGGCCAGCACTGTGCCATGCGGCGGCAGCGCGGGTGGCAGGTTGCTCCATGCGGTCATCCATCCACGGTAGGACAGCGGTTTCTCCGGTTGGTACTACGAGGCGCCGCTGGCCAGCAGCGCGGCGCCGTCGAGTGCATCACCTCGCGCAGGGACGCACATGGCCGTGGGCACGGCGGCGACCACACGTGAGGTGACAGCAGCGGCGAACGCCGCGTGGGTACTCAGCCCGCCTACCACCGCGAACTGGCGGATCTGAGCGTCGAGCCTGCGCAGCACGGCGATCGCGGCCGCCGCCAGGTGCGTCGCCGCGTGCTCGGCGATGCCGCCCGCCTGCTCGTCGCCTGCCAGCCACGCTTCGAGCACGTCCGATGCAAAGCGGCCGAACAGGCCGGCTGGGCTGGGGCTTGCCGCAAGCAGGGCGCCCAGCTGTGTCGCTGGCACGCCGAAGGTGCGCTCGCACCGCTGGGCCAGGCTGGTGGGCGGGCCGCGGCCGTCGATGCTCCGTGCCGCCGCCAGGCATCCCTCGCGCCCGATCCAGCCGCCGCTGCCCTCATCACCAAGGACAGGACCGAGCCCGCCCGCCCGGTACGATGCCCCGGCCAGGTCCACGGCGAGCGCCACAGCTCCAGTCCCAGCTACCAGGAGCGCCCCCGGCTCGCCCCAGAACGCACCCAGGTGCGCCGTGCGGGCGTCGCTGGCCACCCGGACACGCGCACGGGGAAGAGCCCCCCGCAGCGCCCGGCTGACGTCGGCCTTCTCCTCAGCTGCCGCCGAGTCATAACCGGCGATGCCAGCCCCCACGCTGGGAAGGGAGCGTGCGTCCGGCAGGCTGCCACAGACCTCCGCGAGATGCGTGAGCAGGGCCGCCCGCGGCCCTGGCGCGCCCATCCAGCCGCGTACGCCCGCACACACCCGCAGGCGGCAGTGACCGCGTTCCCGGACCTCTACGCGGAGATTGGTCTTGCCGACGTCGAGGGCAACAACAAGGTCACTCATCGCGGCTGGCCGTCCTCACTCGCCGAGCGCGACCCGCAACGAACCCTGGCACTCCTGGAGCAGCGCCCGCGCCGCTGCAGGCGGCAGGCCGTGCCGGATCATGACGATGGCAGCCTTTGTATCACCGTCAACAGCGCGCAGCGCCGCCAGCACGGCAGGCTCGTCAGCCCCGGTGATCGAGCCGACGATGCGTGCCGAGCGGTTGCGCAGCTTCGCGTTGGTGGGTCGCACGTCGACCATCAGGTTGCGGTAGGTCTTGCCGAGCCGCACCATCGTGATGGTCGAAATCGCGTTCAGCACGACCTTCTGGGCCGTGCCGCTCTTGAGCCGGGTGGACCCAGCGATCAGTTCCGGACCCACCAGCAGGTCGATTGCGATATCGACCGCGCTGCTCAGCGCGGAACCCGCGTTGCAGGAGATGCCGACGGTCAGCGCACCCACTTCGGCCGCCTTGGCCACACCGCCGAGGACGAACGGCGTAACGCCGCTGGCACTCAGGCCAACGACAGCATCGAGCGGGCTCAGCTTCAGCTCGGCCAGGCGCCGCTGGGCTTCGAGCGGGTTGTCCTCAGCATCTTCCACCGCCGAGCCGGCCGCCTCCGCCCCACCCGCGAGCAGCGCAAGGACCTGGCCCGGGTCGGCGGCGAAGGTGGGCACGCACTCGGCCGCGTCCATGAGCGCAAGGCGTCCCGAGGTACCCGCCCCGAGGTAGATGAGCCGCCCGCGGGCGCGCATCCGCTCCACGATGCGGTCAATGGCGCGCGCGATCGCCGCGCTGGCTCCCCGAAGCGCCGCCTCGACATCAGCCATGTCATCGGCCATCATCCCGACCAGCAGCGGCGTGCTCGTCGCGCCGAGGTCGAGACCGCCGGACCGAACTGCCTCCGTCGCCAGCGCGCCCGGATTCGTTTCACCGGTCATCGGGCAGCCTGTTCTCGCTGGCGGGCGTGCACAACCGGGGCGTGGTGAAGCATGACCATCCGGCCGTCCCCCACTTCGCTACTGCGCATCATCATGACTGGGGCAAGTTCCTTAACTAATACACCGGAGCGCATCAGTGAACATGACCGTGATCGGGCTGATCAGTGGGACGTCCTACGATGCCGTCGACGCCGCCGCCGCCCGGATGCGGCTGGAGGGCGACACGCTGGTCCTGGTCCCGCTGGGCTTGCACTCGGTCCCCATCCCCGCGCCGCTGCGGGCGCGGATAGCCGCGGCACTGCCTCCGCATCGCACAACCGTCGACGAGATCTGCCGCCTGGACACCACAATCGGGCAGCTCTTCGGCTCCGTGGCCGCTGACGCCAATACGGCGCTCACGGGCGGCGCGGCCGCTCTGGTGTCGAGCCATGGCCAGACCGTGTATCACTGGGTGGACAGCCGCACGGCGCTCGGCACCCTGCAACTGGGTGAACCGGCCTGGATCGCCGAGGCCAGCGGCCTGCCGGTCGTATCCGGCCTGCGTTCTCGCGACATCACCCGCGGTGGCCAGGGCGCCCCGCTCGCGTCGCTTCTGGATGCCCTGCTCGTGCTGGGCGACGACCGGGCCGCCGGCTCGCTTAACCTCGGCGGCATCGCCAACATCACCGTCCGGTCTGACCCGGGTGAGATCGTTGCCTACGACATCGGCCCGGCCAGCGCGCTGATGGACCGCGCAGTCGCCGATGCCACCGACGGACGGGAGCGCATGGACATCGACGGCGTCCGAGCCGCCAGGGGCAGGGTAGACGCCGGCCTGCTCACCGTCCTGCTCACCGAGCCGTACTACCGTCTTGTCCCGCCGAAGTCCACGGGGAAGGAACTGTTCCACGCCGACTATGTGCGGGCCATGGCGGGCGAGCGGGAGGTGCCGCTGGATGACCTGCTCGCCACGCTGACCGAGCTCACCGCCATCCTTGTGGCACGGTCCTGCCGCGAACACGGCGTGCAACAGTTGTTCGTGGCCGGCGGGGGGATACGCAACCCGACCCTGATGGCCCGCATTCGCGCGCTTACCGCGCCGGCCCACGTGCGCGAGTTCGACGAGCTTGGGATGTCAGCCCAGGGCAAAGAGGCCTACACCATGGCCGTCATAGGATTCCTCACCGTGCACGGCCTGCCCGCCACGATCCCGTCGGCCACCGGCGCGGCACACAGTTCCATCCTCGGTTCGCTTACCCCCGGCGCGGCACCCTTGCGCCTCCCAGCACCCGCCCGCTCGTTCCCATCCCGGATCACCATCGCCGTGGCGTAGCTTTACGGTCGGCGGACGCGGTTACGGCCGGTGCTCGCGGCTACCGGTCTGGTGGCGGAGGGCGAAGATCGCTGCCTGGACGCGGTCTTGCAGGCCGAGTTTGGTGAGGATGCTGCGGACGTGGGTCTTGACGGTCTGCTCGCCGATCGCCAGGTCCCGGGCGATCTGCCGGTTGCTGTGACCGCGGGCGATCAGCCGGAGTACTTCGCGTTCGCGCGGTGAGAGCGGCTGTAGCGGGTCCGGCGGCAGCAGGCGGAGCGCCTGGGTGAGCCGGGTCAGCAACTCGGGGCTGAGACTGGCGGTGCCGGCGGCGGCGGCGCGGACGGCGGCGATGACGTCCTCGGCCGGGGCGGTCTTGAGCAGGTAGGCGGTCGCGCCGGCGCGCACGGCGCGGACGAGGTGCTCGTCGTCGGTGGCGGAGGTGAGCACGACGACGGCAGGCCGGTGCGGCGCGTCGTGCAGTGCGGCGAGCACGGCGTGCCCGTCCAGTCCGGGCATGTACAGGTCGAGCAGCAGCACGTCCGGGCTGGTTGCGTCGCGACCGTCTTCGGCATCCTGCTCGCCCTCGGCATCCTCGCCATGAGCGTCGCATTGCTGCGCAGCGAGACCGCCAGCGACCTGCGCACGCTCACCGCTACCGGAGCTGGCAGCACAGCCCGCCGGGCCATCTCCGCCGTCACCGCGGGCGCGCTCGCACTCACCGGCGCAATCGCCGGCACCGTGGCCGGGTACATCGCAGCGATCGGCTTCTTCCGGACCAGCCAGCTGGACACCCTGTCCTCGCTGACCAGCATCCCGGTGGCCAACCTCCTGCTCATCCTCGCCGGTATGCCGCTCATAGCCGTAACCGGTGGCTGGCTACTCGCCGGGCGCGAGCCAAGCGCGATCGGTCGCCGCCCCCTCGAGTAGCCGGCCGGAGCCATACCCGGGTTACTGCCTGCGTGCGAGCGGGGACGGCGCTTGAAAGGATTGAGGTATGCGATTCGCGACCCGGCGGCCCCGTGCCTGGAAGGGTTGATGAGGCTCGCCGCGCTCGCACTGGCGACGCAGCGACCGCGGCTGGGGACGCTGGTCACCGGTATCCACTACCGTCATCCCGCCGTCCTGACCAACATGGCCGCCACCCTCGACATCATCCAGCTCCGCTGACCTGACACCGGATCCGGGTGGCGGGCTTTGCGATCTGTGCCGACGCTGGCGGCTGCAGAGGTCGGCCCTTGCGCTGCGCTCGCGTCCAACGTCATGCTCGACGCGTGCGGCATGCTACGCCGGAAGACCTTGATCAGATAGAGGCGCTGCTGGTGGAGCTGCGCAGGCTGCCTCAGTTGCGAGAGCGCAGGCGCGGCTACTTCTCCCGGGCTGACCGGGCGTTCCTTCACTTCCACGAGGATGCTGGCGACCTGTACGTCGATGTCAGGCTCGACGGCAAGTTCCAGCGCATGAAGGTCACCAGCGACACCGAACAGGCCGACTTCCTCTCACGAGTGAAAGAAGCGCTCCATCCGGACGCATCAGCTATTTGCTAGGAGGACGCCAGGCTGGCGGCGAGTTCCGCGTTGCGCTGGGTGAAGTCGCGCCATGCCGCCGGGGTGGCGGCCAGTGCGCCGGCGGCGGCAGGCCGGCCGCATGTGCGCTGCGACCAGTGGCATAGCCGGCCGTGGTGGATGGCGAACTGGACCAGCAGTCCGCCGGACCAGCCTGCGGCGGTGAGGCTGGCAGTGTCCATGGTGGTGACCCGTTGCGGGGAGCAGATCCAGTCCAGCGCCTCGATCTCGTCCTGGATCTGGGCGGCAAGCTCGTAGGCCAGCGTGCTGGCCGCGCGCTCCCGCGACTCCTCCAGCTGACGGCGTGCCCGGCTGACCGCGGCAGGCTGGCGTTCCAGGATCGCGGTGAGCGAACCTGCCAGCGATGCGCGGTCGCTGTCAGCGACGCCTCGCACCCGGGCCAGGTCGCGTTCCGTGCCGCCCAGCCGGGTACCGGTATAAGCCAGCGGCAGGATCCGGTTCAGCGCAACGACCGCCTGCCGCACCCGCAGGCCGCCAAGGTAGGGACCGAAATAGCGGGCCCGCCCGGCGGGCTCTGCCTGGAATGCGACCCTGAGGCCCGGCGTCACCGGCCCCGCGTCCATCCGGATGTAGACGGCGCTTTCCTGGCCCCCCGGCGTCCGGTTCCACCGTGGCAGCGACGCCTCCAGCAGGTTGCGCTCCAGCCATGCGGCCTCATGGGCCGAGTCACAGCGGACCGCTTCAATGCGGGCAATCCGGGCGACCATCGGGCCCAGATGGCCCCGCCCGCCCAAATCCGACCAGTAAGAGGCCACCCGGCTGCGCAGCGCCCCGGCCCGGCCGATATACAAGACCCGGCCACACCCATCCCGGAACCGGTACACGCCCGGCGCCGTGGGCAGCCTCCCCACGGCCGGCGGCCCAGCGCGCCGCATCAGGCCGCCGCCGCAAACGCGACCAGAGCCACCTGGCAATTATCCGCCCCACCCCCGGGAGTGCGGACGCCCAAGCTGGCGGTGGTACCGTCGGCGGCATCACGGGCCGGAACAAGGAGGGCATCGATGACCGCACCGCTGCAGGTGATCGCGTTGAGCTTCAGTCGTGGCGCGGGGTCTGAGGACCGAATCCTGGCAGAGGTCGACCGCCTCCGCGGCCGGGGAGTCCTTCGCCTGCTCGACATGCTTTTCGTCGGCAAAAGCGAGGACGGCACCGTCGAACGGCTGACCATCGGTGATGACGAGGACTTCGGCTCGCTCCTGGCGGCAGTTGTGCCTGTTACCAACGACGGCCTGGCAGTGCCGGCGCCAACGGACGATCCGGCGGCCTTTGACCGGGCCGGTGCGCAGGCTCTGGCCGATTCTCTTGAGCCAGGGACCGCTCTGGCCTTTCTGCTCGTCGAGCACCACTGGGCCGGCCCGCTTTTCGACGCCATCGCCGAGACCGGCGGCATGATGATCGGCGAGGGCTTCCTGACAGCCGAGATGGGGCTGATGGTGGGCGCCGAGGTGGCCGCCATGGAGGAGGCATCCGAGGTGATCGCCCAGGCCCAGGCTATCGAGGCCGACGCCTTGCTCACCGCGGCAGCGGCCAGCGCCGAAGCGGCCGAGGCAGTGGCCGAATCGGAGCGGATCCAGTCCGCGGCTGCCGCCGACGCCGTCCGGGCGCTGATCGCGGCCGGGCTGGTGGAGGAGGCGGCCGCCCACGAGGCGGTCACGGCGCTGGCCGCGGCTGGCCTCATCGTGGCCGCCGCCGACGAGGCCGCCGCCGACGCCGTAGCCGAAGACGCCGCCATCGTGGAAGCCGCCGACGAGGTGACCGCTGCGTCCCTGGCACAGTCGCTCGCCACCATCGCCGCTGCCGACGAGGTCGCCGTCGAAGCGGCCGACGAAGCGGGGGAACGGATCAGGGCCGCCTCGATCACCATGGCGGAGGCCCAAGTGCTGCGCTATCTCCCCCAGCCAGTCCCCTTCTCCGTAATCGCCGACAAGCTGGGCGTCTCCCGGTCGGCAGCCAAGGAGCGAGCGGCACGTCTGTACAAGAGGCTCGGCGTCCACAGCCGCGACGAGGCGGTCAGCCGGGCCCGCTCGCTCGGCCTCCTCCGCGGATAGCTTCTGGCCGCGGGAGCACGTCAGGGACGCCCGCCGGGCTCGGGCGCTCCGCAGGGTGCCGGGACGCACGGTGGGTCACCAGTTCGATGTGATCACTTCTTCTGGTCGCGCGCGTTGTACTGCCGCTAGGCCGCCCTGTTCCCAGCAGCAGGCAGCCGGGGCGAGACGATGAAGTACAGCTGGACGATGGCCAGGGCGATCACGCTCGCCTGGGTGCTGACAAGGCAGATCAGCGCGGCGAGCGTGTACAGGCCTTGGGCGAGCAAGATCCGGCGCCGGAACGTGGTGAGCCGGGAGCGAGCTTGCTGGGCGCCGACGGGCACAAACGTCTTGCGCCCGTACCGGGCGCCCGATTGCAGCCCCGCGCCGAGCAGCAAGATGTTCAGCCAGTACACGCCCACCGCCAGGCGCAGATGGACGTAGTGAGCGAGCAGCACGGTGGAAAACGGCAACAGCGAAACAACGAACAAAAACCCGAGGTTGATCCAGGTGAGGGTCCGGTCACAGCGGCCGAGAATGCTCAGCAGAGTGTGCTGGGCCAGCCAGAAGGTGCCCAGCATCGTGAAGCTCAGCAGATAGGCCGCAAAGCTCGGCCCCAGCTTCAGCAGTGCCCCCCCAAGCCCGCGCTCGGAGTACACCGATCCGGCGGTGCTGACGGGCACCCGCAGGTCCAGGACGAGCAGCGTCATGGCGACGGCGAACAGGCCGTCGCTCAACGCGGTCAGGCGCTCGAGGCTCTGGCCCGTGAAGCGGTTGTACGGCTCGGCCATGCCCACATGATGACGGCTGCGGTCCCTGGATGCCGCTGCCCGGCGGATCCGGCCTCACCCCGGCACCGGGCCCGGTGCCTAGCCGACGCCGGCCGCCAGGTCTTGATAGGCGGGGAGGAGCTCGCTCCACCGGGCCTCGCTGTCGCAGCGCTCCCGCCCGGCGACGTGGGCGGCGAGATCTTCGACATGGACCTGCACCCCGGCTCCGAAGGCGGCGAGCAGGTCCAGCGGCATGCCCCGTTCCTCGACGACCAGGATGCTCTGGTCGCCGTCGGCGGCCAGCGTGGCCTCGATGACAAGCTCGTACGGCTCGTCCAGGCCCTTGGTCAGCAGCAGCAGCCGCCGCGGGGGCTCGCAGGCTTCCACACGCCCGGTGCCTTCCCATCCGCTGGCAAAAAAGCGTGCGCGGAACTCACCGCCGAGGTGGAGGTCGCCCTCGACCTCGCCGAGCCAGCGGGCGAGGCGGCGGGGCTCGGTGAGTGCCGACCACAGGTCGTCGATATCGGTGTCGTGGCGGTCCTCCATGCGCACGACGCCCTTGCCATCTGCTGATCGCAGGCTGCCCAGGATGCGGGTGCCCCCACGTGCATTGCTGGTCATCTGGTGCTCCTTCGCTCGCGCTTCCCCCGGGCCATCTCAAGGTACATAGGCGAGCCTGCCGTCAGTTCACCGGCTTGTGCGGCTGCTCCGCTTTGACGGGCAGCGCTGATGGCTACGTAACAGAACTGGTGAGCACGGTGCTTTCTCAGGCGTCCCTGGTCATCATTCGCCACGCGCCGAGGATCGTCCAGCCCGCCAGCCAGGCGATGACGACGCAGGCAGCCTGGGTGGCCGACTCGGGCAGCAGTGCTTGCGCGGCGCCGGGGCGCGCGAGGCCTCCGGCTACCCCCGGCAGCCCGAATGCCACCGGCAGCCCGGATGGTTCCAGGCGCGCCATGGCCAGCCCGACGAACGAGCGTTGCAGGTCCTGCAGATGGGGGATGTCAACCACGGCAAGGATCGGCGTGACAATCAGCTGAAGCACGATGAGCAGGATCACTGGGACGGTTCTTTGCCCCATCAGCGAGGCGAGCCCGAGTCCGAGGATGAATCCGACGGTCGCCTCAAGCTCGATCCACAGGCCGGTCTTGATCACGAGGGAGATCGACGGGTAGCGGACAATCGCGGTGTAGCCGCGGTAGTCTGTTCTTGGCGATCTTGATGGCCAGGGCTTCCACCGCGGCGGGCGCGGGCTGGGCGGGGGTGATTGCCGACTTCGACCAGCCAGGCGGGCCGGCGCACGTGACATTCCGCGGAACTGGCCCGTTGTCGAGGGATGCAGATGACCGGCTCGGCGTGGTTCCCGGCCCAGTTCTCGAAGCCGGCGCGGGACAGGCCGGGAGGTATGTTCACGTTCGAGTCATCGATGAAGGCCGGTGCGGCGAAGACGCATACCGCGCAGACGATCGTGTAGCCGATCGCGACCAGCGGCACGACGATCGCCAGTCCGGCGGGGATCCGGGCCAGGTACAGCGCCAGCCGGGACCGGCCGGTCACGACCAGGTGCCGGAACATTCCTTCGGTGAGGTCGCGCGATCCCGCCGTACAGCCCACCGTGATGGCGACGATGAAGTCGAAGGTGGGCAAGAAGCCGGCTGCCAGGATCACGAAGATCTGGTCGCCGCCGGCGGGTGGGTTGGCGTACGGCGCGAACGCATGGCCGAGCAGGCGAACGAGGAGGAAGACCGCCGGGAACCCGATGTTCACCGCGATGAGGGCGATCATGAGGCCGCGCCGCTTGCGCAGCTCCATGACCTTGGTGGCGATCATGCCGGCGGTGGGAATCGCGGATCCCCGGCGGTCGCGTGAGTGACCGGCGGGTGCCATCCGGCAGTGTCTGCTCCGGCGCGGGCGCGCCGTGGGCGGGCATGGTTGTCATTCCGGGTCCCCCAGTCTGCTTGTGACTTGCAGGAACCACGATTCGAGCGAGGTCTGGACCGGCTGGAGCCGGTAGACGGAAATTCCGCCTGCGACGAGAACGCGGTTGATTTCGGCGATGACGTCGCGCCCGGTGCCCGCAGGCAGCGTGATCTCCAGCCCCAGCGCCGATGGCATGGCCTCGATGCGGGCACCGAGGGTGGTGCCCGCGAGCAGGGCACGGGCCCGGCCGGGTTCGGAGCATTCGACCTGAAGCGCGAGCGGCGCCCCTGCCAGCAGCTCGGAGATCGGTCCCTGCTGGATGATGCTGCCGCGGTCCACGATGGCGACAGCGTCGCAGGTCCGCTCCACCTCGTCGAGGAGGTGGGAGGACAGCACGACGGTGCGGCCCTCGGCCACCATCGAGAGGATCATGTCGCGCATCCCGGCCATTCCGGCCGGGTCGAGCCCGTTCATCGGCTCGTCCAGAAGGAGCAGCTGGGGGTCTCCCAGCAGGCACGCGGCGACCCCCAGCCGCTGGCGCATTCCCATCGAGTACTCCAAGACCCGGTCGTCGGCACGGTGGGCCAGGCCGACGCGCTCCAGCGCTGGCCCGATGCGGTCCCGCGCGGCCGGTTCGCGTGCCGCGGCGAGAAGCCGCAAGTTCTGCCTGCCGGTGAGATGGCGGTGGAACCGGGGTTCGTCGACGATGGCGCCGACACGGGCGAGAGCCGCGTCGCGATGCCGCGGGACCGGGTATCCGAGCAGGGACATCGTGCCAGCGTCGGCGCGGGTCAATCCCAGCAGCACCCGGATGAGCGTGGTCTTGCCGGCGCCGTTGGGGCCGAGGTAGCCGAACGCCGATCCCCGGGGGACCAGGAGCTCAACACCGTTCACGGCGATTTTCGCCCCGAAACGCTTGGTGAGCCCGTGGGTCTCCACGGCCCAGCGGCTCGTGATTACGGCGGTCATCGGATCCTTCCAACGGCGGTGGGAAGAAGCATCACGGGTCCTTCGCCCGGCTGGGCTCTGGTGTAAGAGCATGCGATGACGGAGGCCGGAACGTCTTCGGCGCGGGGTTGGAACCTTGCCAGCCCACCACGCTCTAACCGTGGGTGGAGACGTATCCACCCACCGTTAGAGCGTGGCTCTGCCCTGGAGGTGATGCCGTTCGGGCCGGCGCGCCGTAACGTTGATCAGATGAGCTCAGACCCCGCGGCCAGCGTCGCCCTCGCCACGCTGCGCAGGGCGCGGGCGCAGCAGGAGGCAACCCACCGGTGGATGCGCCGTCTCGCTCCACCGCTGTTTGTCGTGGTGGCAGTGACCGTGTTCAGCAGCGGCCGGAATCCGGGGCTTCCGGGCCGCGACGTGGCTGCCGTTCTCGCTGTGGGCGGGTTCGCGCTGGGCACGCTGGGCGCGCTGACGGCCCGTTATCGCCGGGCGGCGGTCCGCATCATCTTCGCCGTGATGCTCCTGGCCAGTTCGGCGGCGCTGGTGAGGCTGCAACCGGACGGACCGGGCCTGGCCGGGCTCTTGGCGGGCCTCGTGCTGCTCGCCCCGCGGGTGCCAGATCGCTTCCCGATCGCGTTGTCCATCGCCGGCATCACGTGCCTGGCGGCGGTTGCGGTGGCCGTCAGCCACGACTCGCCGGCCTTGGCGCTGCTCAGCGCCATCGCGATCGTCGGCTTCCCCGGCATGACGTTGCTGGCAAGACGGCTCGGGCAGGCCAACGACCAAGCCGAACGGCTCCTGATCGAGCTGGAGGGCACCCGGGCGGCGCAGGCACAGGCGGCTGGACTGGCCGAACGCCAGCGGCTTGCCAGGGAGATGCACGACGTGCTCGCCCATTCCCTGTCCGGGCTCATGCTCCAACTGGAAGGCGCCCGGATGCTCGCGGCCGATAACCCCAGCGATCCCCGGCTGCCGGGATCATCGAGCGTGCCCACCACCTGGGCAAGTCCGGGCTCGAAGAGGCCCGCCGGGCGATCGGGATGCTGCGCGACGACGAACTGCCCGGGCCCGAACGCCTGGCCAGCCTGGCTGCGCAGTTCCAAGAGGTCAGTGGCGTCCCGTGCCAGTTCACGGTGTCCGGCCAGGCATACGACCTCCCGTCGGAGGCCCGGCTCGCGGTGTACCGGGTAGCGCAAGAAGCCCTGACGAACATCACCAAGCACGCCTGCCCGGAACGGGTCGAGATGCACCTTGGTTATGAGCCTCGCCGCACTCGCCTGACGGTCGAGAATTTCGCGCCGAACTCCGAACCGCCGCGAGCGGCCGGCGACGGCCCCGGCTACGGCCTGACCGGGATGCGCGAGCGGGCCGAACTGCTCGGCGGCGAACTCACCACGGCGATGACGCGCGAGGGCTTCCGCGTGGAGTTGCGGGTGCCGGTGTGAGCCAGCCGATGCGTGTTCTCATCGCTGACGACCAGCGAGTGGTCCGTGAAGGCCTGGCGATGGTGCTCGGCCTCCTGCCTGAGGTCGAAGTCGTGGGCTCCGCCTCTGACGGTGACGAGGCCGTCGCCATGGCCGCCGAGCTACTCCCCGACATCGTTCTCATGGACCTGCGGATGCCCCGCTGTGACGGCGTCGAGGCCACCCGCCTGCTGCGTGAGCGCGTGCCAGAGACCAAGGTCGTCGTGCTTACCACCTACGCGGATGACCGGTCCGTGATAGACGCCCTGCGAGCTGGCGCACGCGGCTACCTGACCAAAGACGCGGGCGGGGCGGAGATCCGCCACGCCCTCAGTCAAGTCCTCGATAACCACGCGGTCATCGACCCCGCCGTTCAGCACCACGTGGTCGACGCCATCGCCGACGCTATCGCCGGCCCAGGCCCGGCGGATCGCTCTCACCTCTTCCCGCGGGTCTCACTCCCCGGGAAGCCGAGGTGCTGTCACTGATCGCCACCGGCATGTCGAACCGCGAGATCGCGGAACACCTCGTCGTCAGCGAAGGCACCGTCAAGAGCCACATCAACCACCTGCTCGCCAAGATTGACGCACGCGACCGCGCCCAGGCGATTACCTTCGCCTACCAGCACGGACTTGCCCCGCCACGGGAACAGCCCGGCTGAAAGTCCCGATCGCTCGCAACCCTCTGACGCTCGGACGGCGACCAGGGCAGCGCAGAGCACTTTCTGGCAGCTTTGACGCCGCCGCCGCCCCGGGGCCGCCGTGCCGCGGGGGAGGGGACCCTGCCGCTGGCGACCGTGAACCTGCGCGAACCAGGGTGGTGACTACAAGCCCGGCCAGTGGGGATGACGCCGCCTCACCCCGGCCGTCTTTGCCGGTGGCGGCGGCGGGAGTAGCGTGGCGTCAGTAAGGCGCGGCCCGGCAGCGGAGACGGTGATGATGGGCGACATCGGTGAGGAGATCACCGAGATCGAGTTCGAGCCGTTGCCCGAGGAGATGCCCGCGCCGGCGCCCGAAGAGCCGGCGGCGGAGCCGGTCCCGGGATGATCGCGCAAGCCGGGGAGGGCGTCCCGGGCTTCAGCGGCCGTGACCTGCCGCTGGCGGCCGGTTCGGTGACGGCCGTGCGGCTGTGGCATGTGGATATGACCTCGGCCGAGGCACTGGTGAACGGCACCGCCGTTGTGGTGCCGGGCCTGCTGGCCGGTGTCTTCGGCGGGGTCTGGCAGCCCGGGGAGAACGTGGCCGCATGCGGCGACGGCCAGGGGCCCCTGCCGTGCGATAGTGACCTGGTGCCCGGGCCTGGATGTGGCTGCGGATTCTGGGCGTACTGGGCGCTGCGGTACGCCTGGCGCTGTGACTACTACTGGCGGGGCGAAGTGATCGGCGTCATCCAGGGCTACGGCCGGACCATGATCGGCACCCGGGGATGCCGGTGCGGCAAGGCCCGCATCCTGGGCTTGCACGTGCGCCCGGCCCGTCCCGATCGCCAGCCGCAGGGCCTGCACCCAAACGACGTGGCCGAGCTTCTCGTGAGCTACTACGGCGTGCCGTGTTATCCGTCGCTGGCGGAGATGCTGGCCGCCCACCCGCTGACCGCGGACTATCTCCCGCGCCGGCAGCGGCGCCTGGCCACCTCCGCCGCGCTCGGCCCCGCGGTACCAGCCATGCCCACGCCGGTGCACTGGCTGCGGGCGATGGGGCTGGCAGGACGGCAATCCCCGGACAACCCGGCCGGCGGATCACCGATAGGCGTCGAGGAGGGCGATCGATAGTTCCGGGCTCTCGACATGGGCGTTGTGACCCAGGCCGGGGAGTGTGACCGTTGCGGGGCCCAGCCGGGCTAGCTGCTCATCGGTGTTCATCGGGTCGCGCTCGCCGCGGGCAAGGGTCACCGGGGCCTGCGATCGCGCTGCCAATTGCGTCATATCGGGCGCCCCGACCGCGAAGGCACCCGGGTCCATCGCCAGCCGCCATCGCCCGCCCTGCGCACGCAGTCCGGCGTCCACGGCGGTGGCGTCGGCGGGCAGCAGGCCGGCCAGGCCGGACACCCGCAGGTAGCGGGCGGCGGCCTCGTCACGCGAGCCGAACCAGGCCGGCGGCCGGTGCGCCAGGGCCTGGGCCCGGCCCAGATCGTCATCGGTCCAAACGACCTTGATCCCCAGGCCGATGACCGCGTGCACCGGCACGGCGAACCTGCCGCTGGCCAGGGCCAGGCCGACGACGCCGCCCAGCGAATGTCCGAGCACGACGATGCGGGAGCCGGGCTGGACGACGCCGGCGACCGCGGCAGCCAAGCCGTCGAAGGTATACGCAGCGAGCGGCGGCGAATCACCATGACCGGGCAGGTCCGGCGCTACCCAGCGCCCCGGCCACCGGCGGGCGAGCAGGGGCCGCCAGCCGCCCCAGACGTCGCCCGTCGCGCCAAGGCCATGCAACAGCACCAGAAGCGGCTCGCCGCTGCCGCCTTCGTGGACCCGCAGACCCGCCGCCATAGCCGAAGTCTGCCACCGCGCCCCGTGAGCCGGCCCACCCACGCGGCCACCTGGGTACGGTCTGTTACATGCGGCCTGCCCGACCCGATACCGAGGTCGTATTTGATCCTGCCACCTACGTCGACGGGAGTGCCCTTCGAGGCGCTGGCCCGGCTGCGAACAGCGGCTCCGGTCGTATGGGTGGCTGAGATTCCGGTCCTGGGCTGGCCCGCCGGTCCGGGGTTCTGGCTGGTGCTGCGGCACGCGGATGTCGAATCGGTGCTGGCTAGGCCGCAGCTGTTCTCTTCCTCGCTCGGGGCCACGCAGATCCGTGACCCGGCGACGCCGCAGGCGCTTGGCTACGTGCGGCAGATGATGCTCAACATGGACCCGCCGGATCACTCCCGGCTGCGGCGGCTGCTGAGCCGGTCGTTCACGCCACGGGCGGTCTCCCGGCTTGAGGACCGTATCCGCGGTCACGCACGGGCCATCTGCGACCGGGTGTTCACCGGCCCGCGTGGTGAATGTGACTTCGCCAAGGACGTGGCCGCGGATCTGCCGCTGCTCACCCTGGCCGACGTGCTGGGCGTGCCGCAGCAGGACCGCTGGCTGCTCTTCGACTGGTCCAACCGGGTGATCGGCTACCAGGACCCCGACTATGCCTCCTCGGCCGAGTTCGACCCCGCCGCGGGCACGCCCATGGCCAGGCAGGCGCTGGCGCTGCGGCCGGTGCCGGACAGTGACGGCCGGATGCCCGACCCGCGGACCCGCGACGGCATGCCGGACCTCTACGCCTATGCCCACCTGCTGGCCGAGGAGAAGCGGCGCCGCCCTGGGGATGACGTGATGTCGATCCTGCTGGCTCAGGTGGACGACGACGGCGGCCAGGTGTCGGTGGCCGAGTTCGAGAACATGTTCTGGCTGTTCGCGGTGGCCGGGAACGAGACCCTGCGCAACGGCCTGCCGGGCGCCTGCATCGCGCTGCTGGAGCACCCGGCGCACAGGACGACCTGCGCACGGATCCGGCCCTGATGCCTACCGCGGTCGACGAGATGCTGCGCTGGTGGACGCCGGTCATGACCTTCCGCCGGACGGCGACCTCCGAGCTGCGAACTCGGCGGACAGCGCATCGGCGAAGGGGACAAGGTGGTCGTCTCGTTCACCTCGGCCAACCGCGACGAGGCCGTCTTCGCCGACCCCGACCGGTTTGACATCCGCCGCCAGCCCCAACCCCCACCTGGTGTTCGGTCACGGCCCGCACTTCTGCCTCGGCGCTCACCTCGCCCGCACCCAGATGCGCGCGCTGTTCGATGAGGTCCTGGCCCGCACGTCCACCCTCGGATACGCGGGCCAGCCCGCCTACCTGCGATCGAACTTCCAGCGCGGGGTCAAGAGCCTGCCCATCACCTGGACCACAGCAACGAGGAGGTGACGGCGTGGTTGCCAGTCAGATGGCCGGCGGGCCGGGCCCGCGGTATGGCGTCAGTTCCATGTGCCTGCCGCTGCGCCGGGTGCTTGTCCGGCGGCCTGCCACAGTGGGTGATTTCGCTGCCGCTGGCTGGCGGCAGCCCGATCCTGGGCTGCTCATGGCGCAGCACGAGGCATTCTGCGCGCTGCTGGCCAGCCTGGGCTGCGAGGTCGAGGTTGCCGGCGCGCTGAACGAGCTTGTCGACGCCACCTATATCCGGGATCCGGGTCTGGTGACGCAGCGCGGCGGCGTGGTGTTCCAGATGGCCAAGCCGGTCCGCCAGGGCGAACCCGGCCACCTCGGCACGGCGCTGGAGGAGGCCGGCGTGCCCGTGGTGGCGCGGCTTGACGGTGCAGCCCGGGCCGACGGCGGGGACTTCGTCTGGCTGGACCCGCAGACGCTGATCATCGGGCGCAGCTACCGGACGAACGCCGCGGGCGTGGCGCAGCTGCGCACGATCATGGCCGCCGAGGGGGTCACCGTGCTGTCGGTGGACCTGCCGCACGACCTCGGCCCGGCGCATGTGCTGCATCTGATGTCGTTCCTCTCGCCGGTCGCCGAGGACCTGGCGGTGGTGTTCCCGCCCTTGGCACCGGTCGCGCTCATGGAAGCCCTGGCCGATCACGGCGTGACCATGGTCGCGGTGGACGCCGGCGAGTACGCGGCGATGGCCTGCAACGTGCTGGCGGTCCGGCCACGTCAGGTGATCATGCTGGACGGCACGCCGGTCACCCGGCGGGCGCTGCAGCGGCACGGCTGTGAGGTGCACTGTTACGCGGGCTCGGAGATCTCGCTGAAGGGTGACGGCGGCCCGACGTGCCTGACCCAGCCGTTGCTGCGCCAAGGGTGACTGGAGCCCCGACCAGCCACCGCACCAGGACTACGGCTGGCCCTACCACCGGATGCACCGCCGGGGGCTTGGCTGGCCGCCCGGGTTGGTCAGGACAGGCCGGGCCGGACCAGCCCGGTCTGGTAGGCGATCACCACCAGCTGGGCCCTGTCCCTGGCACCGAGCTTGACCATCGTCCGGCTGACGTGCGTCTTGGCGGTGAGCGGGCTCATGTGCAGGGCCGCGCCGATTTCGTCGTTGCTCATTCCCGCGGCTACCAGGGCCAGCACTTCGCGCTCCCGGCCGGTCAGCGCCGACAGGGCGGACGGGTCGACGGCCTGGCCCGGCTGCAGCCCGGCGATACGTGCGATGAGCCTGCGGGTAACGCTCGGGGACAGCAGCGCGTCGCCGCGGGCGACCACGCGGATGGCGCTGACCAGGTCCTCCGGCTCGGTGTCCTTGACCAGGAACCCGCTGGCCCCGGCCCGGATCGCCGCGAAGACGTACTCGTCCTCCTCGTATGTCGTCAGGATTATCACCCGCACGCCGGCCAGGCCGGGGTCGGCGGCGATCCGCCGGGTGGCTTCCAGGCCGTCGGTGCCGGGCATCCGGATGTCCATCAGCACGACCTCGGCGCGCAGCGAGCGGGCCAGCTCCACCGCCTCGGCCCCGTTCGCGGCCTCGCCGACGACCTCGATGTCGGGCGCCGAGCCGGCCAGCACCCGGAACCCGGCCCGGACCAGCGCCTGATCGTCGGCGAGCAGGACCCTGATCACGGCGGGCCCGCCATCGGCCGGGCGGCGGGCTTCCCCCCGGCTCCGGCCCGGCTTCGGCTCCGGCGGCTGGCGGTCGTTCTGCCGCGGTGGCCGCGGGCGTCATCGGGAGCCTGGCCCGGACCGCGAAGCCGCCCTCGGCCTGGGGCCCTGCCTCCAGGGTACCCCCGAGGGCCGCCGCCCGCTCGCGCATCCCCGCCAGCCCGGTACCGGTACCGTCGCCGGAACGCGGCGGCCGCGGGCGCGCCGTCATTGACGACCTCGACCAGCAGGTCGCTGCCGTCCTGCCGGACGGTCACCGCCGCGGTGCCGCGGCCGGCATGGCGGACCACGTTGGTCAGCGACTCCTGCACGATGCGGTAGGCGGCCAGCGCCACCGGCGGGGGCAGCGGGGCCGCCAGTTCGTCGGCCTCGACCGAGGTCGGCGTGCCCGCGGCGGTGGTCGCCTCGGCGAGGGCCCGGATCGTCGCGCAGGTCGGGGACGGCCGGCCCGGCAGGTCGGTGTCGGCCTGCCGCAGCACGTTGAGTATCGCGCGCAACTCGCGCAGGCCAGCCTTGCTGGCGCCGCGGATCGCCTGGATCGCGTCGGCGGCGCGCTCCGGCTCGTCGGCCAGCAGCATGGCCGCCGCGCTGGCCTGCACGTTGATCATCGCCATGGAGTGAGCGATGACGTCGTGCAGTTCGCGCGCGATCCGCATCCGCTCCGCGTCGACCCGCCTGCGCGTCTCCTCCTCGCGGATCTGGTCGGCCTTGGCGCCTGCGGTCCCGGTCGGCGGCCAGCCACTGGCGCCGCGCCGCGACGTAGCCGCCGAGCGCGGCCGCCGCCAGCAGTTCGGGCCACATCGTCGCGTTCGGCCCGCCGAACCAGCCGAACGGGCCAAGCACGCCCTCGGCCACGAAGATGGCGACCGCCCCGGTGAGCCCGGCCGCGAGCACGACCCCGCGCGGGCGGGTGCAGGGCGACCCAGTACAGCGCGACGATGACCGGCACCAGCGCGGCGCCGTCGATCTGGCCGAGCCCGGCCCAGGCGACGCTGCCGGCCACCGTGACGGCGAACACGGCCACCGGGGCACGGTCCCGCCAGATCAGGGCGAGCGCGGCCAGCGCCACGATCAGGTAGGCAACGGCCGGCGGATGGCGGGCCAGGTGCAGGCCGCCGTAGGAGTGGACCGGGTTGGCCTCGACGTAGCAGCCGATCACGGTGAGCGCGAACACCAGCGCGATGCCCGCGGCGCTCCACCAGCGCCGCGGCACGCCTGGCCACGCTCATGACCCCCACACTCCCGGAGCGTATACCGGCACGCGGCCGCCGCCATCGTCGCTGCGGAGACGGCCGGAGTACGCCGCCAGGAGTACGGCACTGCTGCCTGCGGCGCAGGCCAGGCGGCGCCTTCCAGCCGATGCCCGACTACGGCGGGGCGGGGCAGCCTCGTGCACGGCGGCGTAACCAGGCGCCGCGCCTGAGTTGAGGAGGATCACATGCTCACCGCCACTACTACCTCCGCCACGCCGGACGTCAAGCAGGGCCGGGCCCGGGCACTGTGCATCGCAGGCGGGGCGGCCGCCGCGGCGATCGCCTGGGCGATTGAGGTTCCGCTGCTGGGTGTCCGGCTGACCGTACGGTTCGGCGCCATGCACCCCCAGATCGTCGCGGCCGGCCAGGTCATCGGCGCCGCCCTCGTCGCCGGGCTGATCGGCTGGCTGCTGCTGGCCGTGCTGGACCGGCGTACCCCGCGTGCCCGCACGATATGGACGGTCACCGCGCTGCTGGTGCTGGCGCTGTCCCTGCTGCTCCCACTGGCCGCCGGGACCACGGCGGCCGCGGTCACCGGGCTCCTCGTGCTGCATCTCACCGTCGGGGCAGTGGTCATCCCGGGCCTCGCCCGCACCGCCCGGTCCCGGTGACCGCCTCGCGAAGTTGCACGTGTGGCGGTTGGGGGGTGCACGCCCGGGGCACCAGTGCGTCATGCTGGTTGTGATGCGTTGTCATTCATCGTGCTGCATGCCAGGGGGGGATTGAGGTGGCCGGGTCCTCCCCTGGGGCCGGAGCAGCGGCCCAGCGGCCCATTCATCCCGTCACGATCACCATCGATCCCGGGCATCCGGGGCCGGTGATTCCCGGTGACTTCGCCGGGCTGAGTTTCGAACGGGGGCCGATCGGTCCCGGCACCGCCGGGCTGACCGGCAACCTGTTCCGCCCGGGAAACACCACGCTCCTCACTCTCTTCCGCAACCTCGGCATGACCAGCCTGCGGGTCGGTGGGGGCACGGTGGACCAGCTGATCCCGGCGGGCACCGGCAGCGACGGCTTCACCGGGATCGACAGCATGTTCGCGTTCGCCGCGGCGGCAGGAATCAAGGTCATCTACACGCTGCGCCTGCTCAACCCCGCGGCTGATCCGGTCAGTGACCTGCAATCGGTCAATGCCCGGGTGGCCGGGTACATCTGGGAGCACTACCGCGGGAACGTGGCCAGCTTCGCCATCGGCAACGAGCCGGACTGGCATGACTTTCACACCTGGACCGGGCACCAGCTGGACCCGGCGATCTACGAGGAAGTCACGGATGTGCCGGGCAGCGCCTACGCGTCCTACCTGGCGCACTGGCAGGGCTTCGCCGACGCGGTCCGCGCGGCGGCGCCGGGAGCGGCGATGTCGGGGCCGGACCTCGGCGCGTACAACCGGCTGACCTACACCCCCGACCAGGACACCGGCATGTCCTGGACGGCGCGGCTGGCCGCCGATGAAAAGACGTCCGGCCGGATCGCGGAGGTCACCCAGCACTACTACGTGGGGGGATCTCCCGGGGCAACGACCGCCGAGCAGGCCATCAGCAACATGCTGTCCCCCGAGTGGGTGACCGGCACGGCGATCGGGACTCAGCCGGCCGGCACGTCCTACACCCCCTATCCCTGGCTGTATGCGAACAACCTCGCGCCGGTGGCCGCGGCTGGCCTGCGGTTCCGGCTCACCGAATCCAACGACTACCTGGGCGGAGTGCAGGGCGCGAGCAACGCGTTTGCCGCCGCGCTCTGGGCGCTGGATCACCTGCACTGGTGGGCGGCGCACGGCTGCGCGGGCGTGAACTTCCACAACAAGCAGTGGGTGCTCACCGACACGATCATCCCGGACCCGGCCGGATCCGCCGGGGGCTATGTGATCACGCCGAAGGCATACGGCATCAAGGCGTTCACGCTCGGCGCCGCCGGGCAGGTCCTGCCGGCCCAGATCCAGAACCCGGCCGGGGTAAACGTGACCGCGTACTGCGTCAGCGGCGCGGGCGAGGATTACGTCACGGTCATCAACAAGGCACACGGCGCGGACGCCGCGGACGCCGCCGTCACGATCACCGTGCCAGGTGCCGGGGGTCAGGGCACGCAGGTCATGACCCTCGCCGGCGCGCAGCCCGGAGATGCCAGGGGGGGTACCGCGACGCTCGGCGGCGCCACGATCACCGGCGGCGCCCCCTGGGCCGGCACCTGGAGCGCCCTGCCCGGTGGCCCGGACGGGGGAATCAGCCTGACCGTCAAGGCCACAACGGCCGCCATTGTCAAGATCCCTAGCGGGGGCTGACTGCAGAACCGCTGGTCCCGCGGCCAGCCGGCAGCCGAGGCGCGCCGTCTCATGCGCAGCCAGCGTTCGGCCGACCGCGGGCCCGTCACTACCCGGTCGCGCCGTCGATACGTTCCCGCAGCAGGTCGGCGTGGCCGTTGTGCCGCGCGTACTCCTCGATCATGTGGACGTACACCCAGCGCACGTTCATCTCGACGCCGCGGTGCGAGTGGTAGAAGGTGTCGTCCAGGTCCCGGCCGGCGGCAGCCTGCCGGGCGAGGTCGATCTCGCGCAGGTAGGTGGCGATGTCCTGCCCGGCGTCGGCCGTGTCGACGTGGTCGAACTCCCCGTCGGGGTCAGCCTCGCTGGAGAACAGGAAACCGGCGTCCTCTCCGCCGACACGAAGGCGGAACCAGCCGCGTTCCACCTCGGCCATGTGCCGGACGAGCCCGAGCAGCGACAGGCTTGAGGGCGGGACGGCGCGCCGGCGAAGCTGGTCCACGGTCAGCCCGGTGCACTTGCCCAGCAGCGTCTGGCGGTGAAAGTCCAGCCACGCCTCCAGCATCTGCCGCTCTGCGGCGATATACGGCGGGTTCTGGCGGGCGCTCTGCGGTGCGGTCCACGGCATGCGCCCAGCATCCAGGCCCCGCACCCCGGTCGCCAACTCTTTTTGCCGGGCCGGCGGGTGCGGGCCGGCCACTGGCTGCGCTCAGGGGGCCTGGAGGTGAGCCCGGTAGAGCTCGCGGAGTGCCGCCCAGTGCCGGTCGCTCGCCTGCGCGTCGTAGGTCGGGTTGTCGGGCACGGCGAAGCCGTGGCGGGCCGGGTAGAACTCGATGGTGTGCTCCACCCCGGCACCGGTGAGCGCGCTGTCCAGCAGGCCAGCCTGCTCGGCGGTGAACGAGCCATCGTCCTGCGCGCCCGCCACGTAGACCGTGGCGGTGATGCGGCTGGCGGACAGGTGCGGGCTCGACGGGTCGCCGGCGACAGCCAGCCTGCCGCCGTGGAACGACGCAGCCGCGGCGATCTTGTGGCCGAGCCCGCCCGCGGCGATCAGCGAGAGGCGCCCGCCCAGGCAGTAACCGGTGGTGCCGATCGCCGGGCCGGCCACCTCCGGCCGGGCCAGCAGGAAGTCCGCGTAGGCGCCCGCATCGGCGATGATCGCCTCGTTGGTCAGCACGCGCACGAGGCCGGACATCCTGGCCCGTTCCTGCTCGTCGGTGAACAGGGTGGCCACGTCGAACGGCGCCCACTCCCCCGCCCGGTAATAGATGTCCGGGATCAGTGCGGCGTAGCCCATGCCCGCCAGCCGGTCGCCCATCTGCGCGAACGTCGCCCGCACTCCGCCCGCGTCGGCGAAGACCAACACGCCCGGCCACGGGCCGGTTCCCTCCGGGACGTGCAGCGTCCCGGTGCTGTGGCCATCGGCGGTGCGGATCTGAACATCCAGGCGCGGCATTCAACTTCCTCCTCGGGGCCCGGCGCAGCGGATCGCCCTCGGGCAACTCTGCAAACATTGCCACATGAGCGACGACGGCGACTGGCCCGCGCGCTTCCCGGACCTGTTCGGGGACCAGTATGCGGACTATGCCGATGCTCGGCTGAAGTTCACCACGGCCGCGGTGCCGCAGGAGCTGGTTTCGCGGCTGCACCTGGTCGCGGTGACGCCCGCGGCGGAGGTCATCGTCTGCCGGAGCGAGGGAGGCTGGCGGTTCCTCCCCGGCGGGACCCGTGAGCCGGGCGAATCACTAGCCGATCTCGCGCGGCGCGAGCTGATGGAAGAGGCAGGCGCACGGCTGGAGAGCCCGCCACGGTACTTCGCCGCGCACATCGCCGACAGCCTGCGGCCGGAGCCCTACCGGCCGCATCTGCCGCACCCGCGCGCGTACTGGGCCTACGCCGCCGCCCGGGCGCAGGTCATCGCCGCCCCGGTCAACCCGCCCGATGGCGAGCAGGTAGTCGAGGTGCGGACGCTGGCCCCGGGCCTGGCGGCAGCCTTCCTCGCCGGGCACGACCGGGTGCACGCCGACGTCCTTCGCCTGGCCGTCGCGATGGGACTGCTCGGCCCGGCGGGATGAAGGCGCCGGTTCAGCGTGGCAGGAAGTCCAGCAGCAGGGCGCTCACCTCGCCGGGCGCGTCGAGCTGCATCCAGTGACCCGGGCCGTCCAGGCGCTCGTACCGCCACGGCCCGGCGACGTTCGCCGCCGAATCGGTCATCTGCACCTCGGTGAGGGCGACGTCCCCGGTGCTCCAGATGCCCATCGTGGCTGACTGCACCGGCGGGAGCTGCAACGGTGGCGCGGCCCAGGACTCGGGCGGGATGTTGGCCCGGTAGTAGTTGAGGCCGGGCGTGAGCGAGCCGCTGGCCTCCAGCTCGGCGATCACCTGGTCGGCGTCCGGGTGGTGCGCCCAGGCGCGGAAGTTCGCCCAGTTGTCCTCGGACAGCCAGCGCTCGGCGATGCCGGCGTACTGGAACAGCAGCATGTACCAGGACTTCTGCCGCTGCTCCAGGGTGCGGAGGAAGCCGGCCGGGTGGCCCACGGACAGGACCGCCAGGTGGCCGACGTTGTCCGGGGCGAAGGCGGCGAGAGCCCAGGCCAGGGCGGCGCCCCAGTCGTGGCCCACCACATGGGCCTTGCCGATCTCCAGCTGCGCGAGGATGGCCAGCACATCCCCGGCCAGCAGCGGGATCGAGTAGGCGTCCACCGCCTCGGGCTTGTCGGAGCGGCCATAGCCGCGCAGGTCGGGCACGATGACCTGGAAGCCGGCCTCCGCCAGCGCCGGGACCTGGTGCCGCCAGAGCCGCCCGGTGTCCGGGAAACCGTGCAGCAGCACGACCGGGCGCCCCGCGCCGTGGACCTCGTAGTCGATGCCGACCCCGTCGACCTCTACCCGGCTCATGCGGCCTCCTTCTTCGGCCATGGGTCCCGCGTGCTCGGGAGCCTCGCCCGGCCCAGGGATTCACACGGTACTTGGCCGGGCCACGGCCGGCCCTGGCGCCCTCCGGGCTTAGGGTCGGGCTGGAGAGGGCGGCGGGCTGGCGGGCCGGGCTGGAAAGCGCGGCTGGCAGGCCGGGCTGGCAGGCCGGGCGGCGGCGGGGCAGGGCGGCACGCAGGAGGGCCGGTGGACCGCGAACGGGTGCGGGCGGCGTTCGAGGAGCCGGTCGAGTTCACCACCTCGCCGTTGTACCGGTGCCTGAGCCGGACCGTGGCGGCCACCGATCAGCTGCTCGGCCTGGCCTGCCTGGGGCGGCCGGGCCAGTACCCGACCTTCCTGTTCTTCGGGGCGGTGCACCTGCTGCTGCTCGGCGGCGCGGCGCACCCGCTGGCCCGGTTCTACCCGTCGATAGCCGGCGAGCAGGCGCTGCCGCCCGGGGATGCCGGGCCCGCCCTGGTGTCGTTCTGCCGGGAGCACGAGGCAGAACTGGCCAAGACGATCAGCACGCGGCTGGTGCAGACCAGCCAGGTGCAGCGGGCGGCCGGGCTGCGCCTGGGACTGTCGGTGATCGCCGGTGAGGTGCCCGGGCCGGTGCACGTGATCGAGGTCGGTGCCAGTGCCGGGCTCAACCTCCGGTTCGGCCGGTACGGCTACCAGCTGAACGGGCGGCAGTTCGGGGACCCGGCGTCGCCGGTCCAGCTCGTTGCCGGATGCCACGGCCCGGGGCCGCTGCCCGACCTGGACCGCCAGCCCGCGATCGCCAGCGTGCTCGGCATCGACCTGCACCCGGTGGACGCGGCCGATCCCGCCGAACGGGCCTGGCTGGAGGCGCTGGTGTGGCCGGAGAACCATGGCCAGCGTGCCCTGCTCGCGGCGGCGCTGGATCTCGCCGCGGCGGACCCGCCGCCGGTGCGGGCCGGCGACGTCGTCGACGTGCTGCCCGGTATCGCCGGCGCGCTGCCCGCGGGCCAGCCGCGGGTGGTGTTCCACGCCGCGACCCGCCTGCATGTGCCGGCCGGGCGGCTGGCGGCGTTCGACGCGGCGATCGAGCGGGCCGGTGACACGGGGCCGCTGTGGTGGCTGTCGATCGAGGGCCCGGACGTTCAGAATTCCCGGCTCCGTACCGAGCGCCGCGGTCCCGCGCTGCGGCTACGGCGGCCCGGCGGGGCGGCGCAGACCATCGCCGTCGTGGATGGTCACCTGCGCTGGATCGAGATGTGCTCCCCGCCAGGGCGTATCCCATAGATCATTCAGCCTGCTGCGCGTCCACCGGACGGGCGCCTCGCTGCGTTGTCGTCGCCGCCCATAGAACCACTATGGGCTCCTCCTCTCCTCCGCCTTGCGATCCCCCACCCGCCTCCCCATCCCCCTTCACGGCGGCCGCTCGCGACGGCATAGATCTACGGGACACGCCCTAATCGCCGAGCGTGGCGACCCAGGTGGCGATCTGGGCACGTGAGCCGACCCCGAGCTTGTTCAGGATGCTGCGGACGTGGCTGTCCACGGTGCGCTCGGAGATGAACAGGCGCGCCCCGATCTGCTTGTTGGTCAGCCCGTCGGCGACCAGCCGCGCGACATCGGCCTCCCGCGCCGCGAGCGGGCCGGCCCCGGCCCCGCGCGGCGCCGCCCGCGCCCCGTCCCCGCGCGCCCCGTCCCCGGCCGGCCCGCCCAGCGCCAGCCGCAGCGCCGCGTCCCGGTCCAGGCGCTGCCCGGTCTCGAACGCGGCCTGGAACTTCGCCGCCCCGAGCGCGGCGGCCGCCGCTTCCCGGGCCCGGGCCAGCAGCGGCGCGAGAAACGGCATCACGTTCGGCGCCCGCCTCGGCGCGCACGGTGTCCGCGGCCCCGAGCAGTTGCGCGGCCCGGCGTGCGCGGCCGGCCAGCGCCGCGTGGCAGCCGAACGCGTCGAGCAGGTAGAACTGCGCGACCCGGTCGTCTATCTGGCGCGCCAGCAGCAGCGCCTCCGCGAGCAGCGGCACCGATTCATCCAGGTCGCCCGTGGTCAGCGCGGCAGAACCCAGGTTCAGCAGCATGATGCCCAGCGCGTAGTGGTCGCCCGTCTCCCTGGCCCGGCGGGCCCCCGCGCCGGCCGCGTCCCTTACCGCGGCCAGGTCACCGGCGAAGAACCCGTTCAGCGCCCGGGCCTGGAGGACGGCGACCGCCCCCGGGCGATAGTGCGGCGCGCTCCTGGCCGCCGCGGCGGCCTCGCCGATCAGCCGCACGGCGGCGGCATGCTCGCCGGCCATGTTCTCCGCGATCGAGGCCATCGGCAGCGCCTCGGACAGCAGCTCCCCCTGGCCGGTCTCGCGGGCCACGGTCACCGCCGCATGCAGGGCCGGCCGGGCACCTGCCGGATCCGCCTTCAGCACGGCCAGGAAGCCGCGCATGAAATACGCCCAGCCACGGGCCTGCGTATTGCCGCGGTCCGGAAAGGCGAGAAAGGTGTCGAGCCACCGGATGCCCTCGGTGGTCGCGCGGGTGATCCAGAACCACCCCAGGCAGGCGGCGAGCTCGGCGCCGCGGGCCGCGTCGCCGCGGGTGACGCACCGCTGCAGGACCGCGCGGACGTTGTCGATCTCCAGGTCGGCCCAGGCGAGCCAGTCGAGGAGCCGGTAGCGGCCCTCCAGCGCCAATCGCTGGCAGGCCGACCGGTAGTACTCGGCGCAGCGCAGCTCGACGGCGTCCACCTCACCGGCCTCCCGCAGCTTGAGGCCGGCGAACTCGCGCATGGTCTCGTGCAGCCGGTAGCAGGCGAGCCCGCCCGCGTCCTCCCGCATCACCAGGGACTTGTCCACCAGCGAGGACAGCTCCGCCAGCGCGCCGCCCGGCGGCAAGCACACCGACTCGGCGTCCTCCAGGGTGAACCGGCCCGCGAACGCACAGCACCGGCGCAGCACCGCGCGCTCGCCCTCGGTGAGCAGGTCGTGGCTCCATTCGATGGTGGTGCGGAGTGTCTGATGACGGGGCAGCGCGCCACGGCTCCCGCCGGTCAGCAGGCCGAACCGGTCGGCCAGCCGGTCGAGGATCTGCGTCACGGACAGGACCCGGGTCCGGACCGCCGCCAGTTCGATCGCCAGCGGCAGGCCGTCGAGCCGGCGGCACAGGTCGGCGACCGCGGCCTGGTTCGCGGTGGTCAGCTCGAACGCGCCCGAGGCCGCCGCCGCCCGCTCGGTGAACAGCATGACCGCCTCGCCCCGGCGCAGCGAGGCGAGCGGCCCGGCCGGGCCGGGGGCAGGCAGTTCCAGCGGCGGCACCGGGACGACGTGCTCGCCCGCCACCGACAGCGGCTCCCGGCTGGTGGCGATCACCCGCACGCCCGGCGCCGCGCGCAGCAGGCTGGTCACCACGCCGGCGGCCGCTTCGAGCAGGTGCTCGCAGTTGTCCACGACCAGCAGCAGTTCCTTGTCCCGCAGATAGGACACCAGCAGGGCCAGCGGCTCGGCGGCGGCCTGGTCCCGCAGGTCCAGTGCGGCCAGGACGGCGCCGTCGACCAGGCCCGGATCGGTGACCTCGGCCAGCTCGGCCAGCCAGGCCCCGTCGCGGAACCCGCGGCCCAGGCCCGCCGCGATCCGGATCGCCAGCCTCGTCTTGCCGACCCCGCCCGGCCCGACGAGGCTGACCAGGCGGGCCCCGGCCAGCTTGGTCCTGACCTCGGCAAGCTCACGGCGGCGGCCGACGAAGCTGGTCGCCTCCGCGGGGATGTTGCCCAACCGCCGGGCTGGCCTGGCCATGACATGAATCTAACCGCCGGCGCCGCCCGGCCAGGGGCGGCGCGCACCGGCTAGGCACCGGGCCGGCAATTCCACCGATGCGGCCTCCGCCGCCCATTCCTAGCGTCGGGTCCATGGCTGAGGAGCTGCCGGTCCGGCGCGTGGAGGTCAGCTTCGTCGGCGCCGCTCCCGCCCGCCAGGTGGCGCGCGCCACCGGTGTCAGTGACGTGCAGGCCGACGGCTCCACGCTGCGCTGCCTGGTCTGCGGCAGCTTCCAGCCATTCCTGGAGGCGCTGCGCGGTCACGAGGTCGTCGGCTTCGACTCCGCGCCACCACCCGCCGGCACCGCCTGTGGTGCCGCCTGAAACCCCGGCAGGCGCCCGGCCCTGGCCGGTGCGACGGCTCAGGTAACCAGGCCAAGCGCCGCATTCACCCCAGAAGGCTAGGAACCATGCAATACGGACTCCCCACCGCACGTAATTCCGGCGCCGGCCTGCTCGGGGTGTATGACTGAAGAAGACAGGGGTTCCGGCCCGGTGTGCTGAGCCTGCCTCCCCCGCGGGCAGGCCGTCCCCGGCCGGCGCGCGCCCCTGGGATCGGCGTGATGTCCGCGATATCCCAGCCGCTGCGGCTGGCCGAGGCCGCCGGAGCCTTGTCGCTGGCCACTGACCTGGCCATGGGCCAGCCGCTGGAACACGGGCTGCGCACGGCGGTGCTCACGGTGCGGATCGCCCGCGCGCTGGGCCTGCCCGAGGACGACCAGGTGACCACCTTCTACACCGGCCTGCTGCACTTCGCCGGGTGCACAGCCGAGAGTGAGATCGACGCGCGGTTCTTCGGGGACGAACTGTCGGCGCGGCCGCAGATGATGGCGGTGGCCTTCGGGACCCGGCGGGACCTGATCGCCACGGCGGCGCGGGTCGCCCACCCCGAGCGGGCCCGGCTCTCCCGGGCGGCGGCCATGGCCAGGTCCACGTTCGGCGGCATCGCCGAGTTCCGCAGGTGGGCCGCCAGCCACTGCGACGTGGCCAGCGTGCTCGGGGCGCGGATGGGCCTTTCCGAGCAGGTCCAGGAGGCACTGCGGCACCTGTGGGAGCGCTGGGACGGCAAGGGCATGCCGGGTGAGCTGCGCGGTGACCAGATCCCGCTGGCGGTGCGGGTCATGCAGGTGGCGCAGGACGCGGCCATGGCCTGGCAGCAGGGCGGCCGCGCGCTGGCGGACCAGGTGCTGGCCGGGCGGGCCGGATCCGGGCTGGACCCAGCGGCGGTGGCCACGTTCCTCTCCCTCGGCGAACCGGGGTATGCGGGCCTGGACGCCCGGTCCATCTGGGACGACGCGCTGCGCGCCGAGCCCGGGCCGCAGCCGGTGGTGACCGAGGCGCGCCTGGACGCCTGCCTGTCGGCGATCGCGGACTTCGCCGACCTGAAGAGCATGTGGACGGTCGGGCACTCGCGTGGGGTGGCCGGGCTCGCCGAACGCTCCGGCGAGGTGTCCGGCCTGCCCGTGGCGGACCAGGTGAAGCTGCGCCGCGCGGGGCTGGTGCACGACATCGGCCGGGTCGCGGTCCCGGTCAACGTCTGGGCCAAGCCGGGGCCGCTGAACCGTGACGAGTACGAGCAGGTGCGGCTGCACGCGTATCACACCGAGCGGGTGCTGGACGCCGCCGCCGGGCTGCGCCCGCTGGCCCGCCTCGCCGGGTCGCACGGTGAGCGCTGCGACGGGTCCGGCTATCACCGCGGCAACCGGGCCGCCGAACTGCCGCTGATGGCCTGGCTGCTGGCCGCGGCGGACTGCTATCACGCGATGCGCGAGCCAAGGCCGCACCGGCCGGAGCTGACGGCCGCGGCCGCGGCGGGCGAACTGGCCGCCGAAGCGGCCGCGGGCAGGCTCGCACCGGACGCCGTGCATGCCGTGCTGGCCGCCGCCGGCCAGCCGCTGCCGGGCCGGCCAGCGGGCACCGCCGCCCGCCGGCCAGCGGCGCGCCAGGCCGCGCCCCGGCCGGCCGGGGCCGCCGGTCACCGGCCGGCCGGGCTTTCCGAGCGGGAGTGCGAGGTGCTCGGCCTGCTGGCCAGGGGCCTGGCCACCAAGCAGGTCGCGCGCAGGCTGGGGATCTCGCCGAAGACCTGCGATCACCACATTCAGCGGCTGTACGGCAAGGTGGGCGTATCCACCCGGGCCGGCGCGACATTGTTCGCGCTGGAACACGGGCTGGTCCGCCCCGACGAGACCGCCATCCGATAACGGGCGGCGGGCACAAAATCTGCTATCGATACAGAGTGGGGCGTTTCAATACCATTGAGGCGGGCCGGGCATTAGTGTGGCGCGCCTAGCACGGAATCCACGGCGAGGACAGTCGCTGGCTATTTTCCGGACTAGGGAGTTTTCCCGATTGCCGGGCCGGTGAGTTCCGCTTAACGTCTCCGGTGACGGGGACCAGAAGGAGGTGGCTGGGCGCTGAGGCCGTTCGCCCTTGTCGGGCTGCCTGCCCGTGTGGTTCCGTGGGGGGCCCGCAGCAGCAGCACGAGTACGCCTGTGATCCCTGGTTCGCCCGCACGGCCGGGACGGCCGCCCGCGCATCGTGCACGAGCGTCCCTGCCGCGGGCCGGCTGCATGGGCGGCGCGAACCCGAGGCGCCCAGCCACGCATACCCGCGGCGCATCGCCACGGCCAGCACGGCGGCAGGCCGGCTGGCCCCCTCAGTTGAGAGCCCCCTATCAGGTAAGGGCAGGACAATGCAGGACGGGCCACGACTCCTGGTCGCCGCTGCGCTAGGCAGGATCATCGAGCCGCTGCTGCGGCAGTCCCTGACCGATGCCACGGTGCGGATAGCCGAAGATCAGGCGGCGGTGGAACGGGCGCTCGGCGACCGGCTCCGGTTCGACGTGGTGGTCAGCGACCTCACCTGGATGGACTACACCTGCGAGTATTCATTCGACGGGCTGGACGTGCTCGACATGCTCCGGCGGACGCGCAGGCAGACACCGGTGATCTTCGCCGCGCAGGGCTACGGCCCGGAACGCGACCACCTCGACGAGGCCGCCGAGCAGCCCGAGGTCGTGGGGGTGTACTACAAGGCGACCGGGCCGCAGCCGCTGATCGACGCGGTGGACATCGCCGCCGGGGGCGGCCGCCTTACCGGCCCGCTATCTCCCAAAAGCGCCAGCCCGCCGGATATTCCGCGAATTCACGCCTATTTCGGGAAGGGCCGGGGTTCGACCGCCGCACGGCTGGCCGGGGCGATTGCCTCGGGCCGGGCGGCCAATCATGAAACGCTGGCCGCCGCGGCGCATGTGGGCTATGACACGGCCGCCAAGCTAGTCGATTATCTGGGACCGTTGATCAAGGACCGCGGCGAGCACAACCCGGAACTCAAGATGACCCCCGAGGTGGTTTACCGGTGGTGCGGCGAGCATGCCCGGTACATCCTGAGCTGGTGCCGGCGTAACGGCCACGGCGACATTGCCGGCCGCGTCATGCTGGGCGCCGTCCTGGAAGCGTCCCGGCCGGCCGGCACCTCAGCCGGCCGTGCGGATTCTTGCATGGCCCGGCCGGGGTCCGGCAAGGATCTGCCTGAGTGGCTTTCCGGGAGACCTTTGGCACTTGGATTCCGGATATAACTGAATTGGCCGCGCTGAACCCCCGCGAGAGGGTCCTGCACGGCCACGGGGGGGTGCCGGGTAGCCGACGTGGCAGGTGGATCGCGTCGGCTACCCGGTACGTTTAGCGCCATTGCGCAACTCCCTGGCCGTGGCCGCCCTGGTCCGGTACGGCCGGCCCGGTTGCGTGGCTAGGCGCCCCGGTGGCCGACGTAGGCGACCCGGCCCGGCTGGATCTCCCCGGCATCGATCGCGGCCTGCTCGTCGGCCTCGCTGACACCCGCCAGGTCGGCGAAGAAATACGGCCCGTAGCCGAGGAACCGCCGGCCGAACCGCGCGTCGAGTGCGGCCACGATGTCCCCGGCCGCGTGCAGGTGCTCCGCCGCCGCCCAGTCCCGGCAGTAGGCCTGCCACGGCAGCCCGGAGGCGCGCCATTCGTCGTGCCGGTGCCGCAGCCAGTTGTGCTCCGCCGATGGCCCGGGCAGCCGGCCGAAGCACCACCGGGCGGTCGCGTCGTCGAAGCGTTCCCACGCCCACTCCACGACCACGATCGTGCCGCCGCCCGCCAGCGCCGCCGCGGCCCGGTCCAGCACGTCGCCGACGTCGGCGACGTGGTGCAGCGACACGGATGCCACCACGGCCGCGGCCGGGCCGGGCAGGTCGTGCCGTTCGAACTCCACCTGGTGGTACCACGGCCCGTCCGGCGCCTCGGGGTCGATGCCGGACGCGTCGTACCCGGCGGCGCGGAGCAGCGGGACGAACCCGCCCAGCGGGCCGCAGCCGATCTCCGTCACGGCGCCGGGCGGGCCGGGGAGCCAGTCACGGACGAACGGCCAGGCCGCGGCGAGCCATCGCTCATCGGAGGTCACGCCGGACAGCCTACGGCCGCCCCACACCAGGCAGCCGGCGCCCCGGTGGCAGCTCGTTCGTGATGAACGTGACATTCATCAGCATAGAAAGTGATGATTGCCACGTTCATCACTAACGCTGAGCGGAAAGTGCCGCGCCGGCTCCGGGATCGTGGCACGCATCGGGACTGGGAGCGCCCGCAGCGCGGTGGTAGCCTCGAATCCAGTGGCAGCGCACCGCCTGCCCGCTTCCGAGCCATCAGCCGGCCCGCGCCGTGGTGGCGACGAGGACAAGGGTCTACGACTCGCGGGCATTCTCGTCATGCTCATACACCTGGGCGGGCAGACGCGGGCCGACCCGCCGGGGATGAGATGACCATGACTCAGAACAAGGCCCAGAAGAGTGCCGCCCGGGAGCGCATGGCGCAGACCGGCGAGCCGTACAGCGTGGCCAGGCGCGCGGTGCGCGCCGGTGACCCGGCCCCGGGCGCCGGGGACCCGGATCCGGGTGCAGCGCGGGTCCCGGGGGGCGCGGACCCGGAACCCGGCGCGCTCAGCCCCGACGAGCAGTACGCCGAGGAGGCACGGGCCGCGGGCGTGCCCGCGGCACAGATCGACGCGCAACTCGCCGGGTTCCACATCCAGGAGGCCGCGGGCCGGGCGCGGCGCACCGCGCAGCAGGCACGGGACCTGTCCGACCGGGCGGAGGAGGCGGCCGAGCGGGCCGAGGAGCGGGCGGATCTGGCGCAGGAGTCCGCCGAACTGGCCCAGGAATGGGCCGGCCAGCGGGAGCAGGAGCGGGCCGTCGAACGGGCCGGCCAGCTACGCGCGGAGGCGGAACAGGCCAGGGAGCGGGCGGAACGGGCCGGGGAGGCCGCCGAGCACGCCGAGGAACGGGCCGACCTGGCCGAGGAGGCCGTCGAGGAGGCCGGGGACCAGGCCCGCGACGTCGCCGAAGCGGACGAGGACTGGGACTTCGACGACGGGGCCCCGGAACCGGCGCCAGCAGATCCGTGGGGCTGGTCCCCGGCGGGCCGGGGCCCGGTCACGCGCCATCCGCCGATGCCGCCCCGGCCGCCGATGCCGCCCCGCCCGCCCAGGCCACCGCGCCCACCGCGGCCCTCCCGGCCCTGGCGCTGACCGCCGCACGTGCATCCGGGGCCCGGGGCGCCGGGCCCCGGATGCGACGATGGCCGGGTGAGCGATGCCGCGCCGGTCACCGACAACCAGGCCGCCTCCCGCTTCGAGATCTCCGACGGCGGCCATCTCGCCGAGTTGCGCTACCACCGCAACGGGAACCGGCTTGCCCTGATCCATACCGAGGTCCCTGAGGAACTCGGGGGCCGCGGCATCGGGGGCAGGCTGGTGACCGCCGCCGTGGACCGCGCGGCCCGCGAGGGCCTGACGATCGTGCCGTTCTGCCCGTACGCCCGCCGCTGGCTGCAAAGCCATGCCGACGTGGCAGGCCGGGCGAGCATCGACTGGCAGGCCGTCTAGCCACCTGCCAGGCTCAGGCCAGGCAGGTGAGCGGGGCACCGCCGTTGTAGGCGACCATGTCGGCCAGCGCGGCCACGATGTCGATCGGGCCGCCGCGCGGCGTGCCGTCAAGCTCGGCGCGGGCGCGGTGCAGGTTGCCGACGATCCGCTCGGCGTCCGGCCAGGCTCCGAACCGGCCAAGGTCGGTGCTCCGGGCCGCCTCCAGCGGGGACACGCCGGCGTCCAGGGAGCGGGCCGCGACGTCGAGCACGAAGCTGAGGTAGTCCAGCGTCGCGTCGATGGGCCCGCGGTCGCCGAAGACCGGGCCGTGGCCGGGCACGATGGTCTGCGCGCCGAGCGGCGCCACGACGTTCTCCAGCACCTCGACGGCCCCGGCGACCGAGCCCATGAGCAGGAACGGCGTGCCGCCGTTGAAGATCAGGTCGCCGCAGAACAGCACCGAACGCTCGGGGATCCAGACGATCGAGTCGTTGGTCGTGTGCGCGGCGGTCCCGACGTGGCGGACCTGCGCCCGCAGGTCGCCGGCGTGCACGGCGATCTCGTCGGTGAACGTGACGAACGGCGGGTCCAGGCTGCAGATCGCCCCAGTCGGGGCCGTCCCAGAACGGCAGTTCCCGTGGCGGCCCGAACGCGATGGCCTCCGCCCTGGCCCGCTCGTGTGCCACGATGGCCGCGCCGCCGAACAGGCAGTTGCCGAAGGTGTGATCGCCGTGGTGGTGGGTGTTGACCACGGCGCGCACCGGATCCGGGGTGACCGCGGCGATCGCCTCCCGGTAGGCCTCGGTGCGGCGCTGCGTCGCGCAGGTGTCGATGCTGATGACGCCCTGCGGCCCGGCCAGGAAGCCGGTGTTGTTGATCCACCAGGTGCCGTCGGGCTGCACGTACGCGTAGATCCCGGCGGACACCTCGTGCACCTCGGGGCGCCCGGGGACGGTGATGTCACCGCGCCGGCTGCTCACCTGGGCTCACCTCCTCATCGCGGGCCGCACTCATCGCGGGTCGCAGAGGACCAGCGGGATGTCCCGCTCGGTGCGGCGCTGGTACCCGGCGTAGCCGCGGTAGGCCGCGACCACCCGGGGCCACAGTTCGGCCTTTTCCGCGGCCGACGCCTGCCGGGCCCGCACCGGCCGCCGCTGGCCGTCCACGGTCAGCTCGGCGTCGGGGTGCGCCATCAGGTTGCGGTACCAGTCGGGGTCCCGGTCGTCGCCGCCCTTCGAGGCGACCAGCACGATCCGCTGGCCGTCGATGACCGGCGCGGTGAGCATCGTCGAGCGCGGCAGGCCGGACTTGCGGCCCACGGTGTGCAACTCGACGACCTGCATCCCGAACGCCGAGTTCAGCACGCGGCCGTGGCTGGTGCGCAGGACGACCCGGTGCACCCGGCTCATGGTCTTCAGGCCGATGTCCGCCAGTTGCTGCTGCATGCTCATGGCCAGACCCTACCGATCGGTAGGCGATTGCGGGAGACGCCCGGCGGTGACGCTGGGAACCTCGTCAAGGACGATGCCGAAGTGGTCCCGGTAGGCCGCCAGCACGTCGGCGTCCCCGCCCAGTTCCTGCTCGGTGCGGGCGCCGCCGCCGGTGCGGATCAGCGTGCGGCCGCTGAGCGAGATCCGGCCCGTCACCGGTGAGCCGCGAGCAGATCGTGCTGCGGGTGAAGTGCGAGTCCGGCGAGGTCTGCTGCCACCAGCAGGTCGGCACGAAGTCGGCCAGGCCCCGCTCCCGCCGCTCGTACCGGTACTGTGGCGCGCCGTCCTTGGCCACTTCGACGTCGCCGTCGCCGGCATCGGCCAGCACGAACCGGCCGCCGGGGTCGTCCTGGCGGTCCCGGCTGTCACCGCGCAGCGGGTAGGTGCTGTGCGCGCCGAAGCCGACGTCGGCCAGCCACGGGCCGCTGCCGTCGGGCGGGCGCACCACCAGGGCGAGATGGTCGAACAGGCGGCCCGAGCCGGCCCTCGCCGTCGTAGACCCGCGCCGCGACCCGGGTCACCTGGGCGCCCAGCGCCTCCAGCAGCAGCGCGAAGGCGCCGTTGAGCTCGTAGCAGAAGCCACCGCGCCGCCTGGTGACGATCTTGGCGATCAGGTCGTCCTCGGCCAGGGAGATGCGCTCGCCCAGGTGGATGCTCAGGTTCTCGAACGGCACGGCGTGCTGGTGCGCCCGGTGCAGCGCGCGCAGCGCGGCCGCGTCCAGCACCGCGGGCCGCCCGGCACCGATGCGGTCCAGATAGGCGGCAAGCGCCGTGTCGTTCATCGCAGCCGCTTGGCCATCAGCACGTCGTCGACGTACCTGCCGTTGATCAGGAACTCGTCGAGCAGCGTCCCCTCCCGGGCGAAGCCCTGCCGCTCGTAGAGCCGGATGGCCGTCTCGTTGGTGCTCAGCACCCGCAGGGTCAGCTTGCGGATGCCGCGCTTGCGCAGGTGTTTCACCGCCCCGTCCAGCAGCCCCGCCCCGGCGCCGTTGCGCCGGGCGGCCGGGTGCACCGCGATGCCCTGCACCTGGATGACGTGCGCGTTCTCGAGCAGCGTCGTGGGCGGCTTGAGCCGGATGTAGCCGACCACGCGCCCGCCGGCTACGGCGACGAGATGGGCCTCCGGCGGGTTTGCCGTGTTGAAGAAGGCGCCGTCCTTGAGGCCCACGACCGAAGGGAACCCCGATTCCGCTGACCAGGCGAGCGCGTCCAGTTCGGCCAGCGCCGCCTGGTCCGTCATCCGCGCGGGGCGCACGCGGACTCGCAGTGGCGGGTTCACCCGACCATCGTGGCAGATCGCCGGTAGGGACCTTGCGGCCCGGGCGGGCTCCCGGCCCGGGCCCGCTCCCTGCGGGATGCGGGATACTGCCGGGCATGCCTGAACTGATCTCCGCACCGCACCGGGTGCCCGCGGCCGGCGAGCCGCCGAAGCTGATCGACGAGTTCGTGGGCCGGGCCAGCACGGGTGCCGAGGTGCTGAGCATCGCCCGGATGCGCAGCCCGTCCGGCTGGGCCGAGCCGGGCCAGCGCCCGGAGTTCGACGAGTTCACAGTCGTGCTGCGCGGCGCCCTGGTGGTGGAGTTCGAGGGCGGCCAGATGACCGTCGAGGCAGGCCAGGCGGTGCACGCCAGGCCCGGCGAGTGGGTGCGGTACAGCACCCCGGGCGAGGACGGCGCCGAGTACATCGCGGTCTGCCTGCCGGCGTTCGCTCCGGGCATCGTCCACCGCGACGAATAACAGGCGCCAGGAAGCCCGCACGTGCCGCTCACCAGCCGAGCTCGCGTAGCCGTTCGTCGCCGATGCCGAAGTGGTGCCCTACCTCGTGGATGACGGTGCGGCGCACCTGTTCGGCGACCTGCTCCGCGGTATCGCAGATCGCGCAGATCGCCTGGCGGTAGATGATGATCCGGTCGGGCAGCACCGCGGAGTACTGGGTGGTCCGGCTGGTGAGCGGGACGCCCTGGTACAGGCCCAGCAGGCCGCGCGGCCCGGGGCCGTGCTCGACCGTCACCGCGACGTTGCGCATGATCTCGCCGAGTTGCGGCGGCAGCCCGTCGAGGGCCGCCGCTACCATCTCCTCGAACCGCTCCGGCTCTATCTCGATCACGTACCCATTGTCCAGCGCCGCGGAAAGACGCAACCGGGGAGTCAACGCCGGCGTCATAACTGTCACACGGCTCACGGAGCCTCCACAGTCAAAGGAATCGTGATGAACTCAACCCTGCTCCTGGCCCGGCGGGCGTTCCCCGCGGTAGTGCTGAGCTGCGCCGCTGCCCTCGCCACGGGGTGCGGCAGTTCTTCGAGCACCACCGCGAGCGGCAACGCGCCGCCGGCCAGCAGTGCCCCGGCGGCGACCCCGGTCCCGCCGGCGTCCGCGTCCCCGGCCAGCACGCCGGCCGCCTCGCCCGCCCCGGCCGGGCCAGCGCCCTGCCCGACCCGGTCCCTCCAGGTGAAGCTGGGCATCAGCCAGGGCACGGCCGGCAGTGTCTACACCACGATCGACTTCACCAACATCTCCAACGTGACGTGCACCCTGTACGGATATCCCGGGGTGTCCCTGCAGACCGCGAGGCCGGTCCACCAGATCGGCAAGCCGGCCAAGGAGGACCCGACCACCCCGCGGCAACTGGTCACGCTCCAGCCGCAGACCACCGGGAACGCGCTGCTGCGGATCGTGGACGCGGGGAACTACCCGGCGAGCACCTGCGGCCCGGTGACCGCGCACTACCTGCAGGTCTACCCGCCGAACCAGACCACGCCGACCTACATCAAGTACAAGACCCAAGCGTGCTCGAAGCCGGTGCGCATCATGACCATCGCCGTGGTCAAGCCCGGCTCCGGCGGCTAAGGACAGCCGCCGCCCGCCCGTCACCGCGGCGCCGGCCACGGCCGGGATCTTTGACAGCGCCAGGTGATCGCCCCTACGGTTGCCGGGTCGCGGCGTTACGCCGCGGCGGTGCACCGGCAGCGAAGTCCAGTGTGAATCTGGCGCTGTCCCGCAACGGTGAAGCCCCTTTCGGGGATGAGCCCGGTCGCCTGCCGCTGTGCCACGGTTACGGTCCTCGGAGGAAGGGCGGTCCGCCGGGCCCCGGTCCTCCCGCATCTCGTGGAGGATGGCCTGTGGACAGCCCGCCGGTTTCAGCGCCCCGCAGGCTGCACCCCGCCGAGCGCGCGCGGCTTGCCGTCATGGCGGCGGTGATTCTGGCCCTGAACGCCAGCGGCTGGGCGATCTTCGTCCTCGCGGTGATGCCGCACCACTTCCAGTACGCCAAGCTCGGGGTCGGCCTGGGCGTCGCGATCACGGCCTGGACCCTGGGCCTGCGGCACGCGTTCGACGCCGACCACATCTCCGCGATCGACAACGTGACCCGCAAGCTCATGGCCGGCGGCCAGCGGCCGCTGGGCACCGGGTTCTTCTTCGCGCTCGGCCATTCCACGATCGTCGTCGCGGTCGGGGCGGGCATCGCGATCGCGGCCCGGACCGTGTTCGGCGCCGTGGTCAACCCGAGTTCGACCTACGAGACGCTCGGCGGGATGGTCGGGACGGGGCTGGCCGCGTGCTTCCTCTACCTCATCGCCGCGCTGAACCTCATCGTGCTCATCGGGATCGCCCGGGTTTTCCGCGACATGCGGCGCGGCCGGTACAGCGAGGCGGAACTGGAGAAGCAACTGCAGGCCCGCGGGCTGATGTACCGGTTCTTCGGCAGGTTCATGAGATCGGTGAACCACACCTGGCAAATGTTCTTCGTGGGCCTGGTGTTCGGCATCGGCTTCGACACCGCGACCGAGGTGGTCCTGCTCACGGCCACCGTGTACGCGGCCACCTCCGGGCTGCCGTTCTACGCTGTACTCGCGCTGCCGCTGCTGTTCGCCGGCGGGATGACGCTGTTCGACACGCTGGACGGCTGCTTCATGAACTTCGCCTACGGCTGGGCGTTCGCCCGGCCGGTGCGCAAGGTGTACTACAACCTGGTCATCACCGCGCTGTCGATCGCCGCGGCGTTCCTGATCGGCACCGTGGAACTGCTCGGCATCCTGACCAGCGAACTGCACCTGCACGGCGCGTTCTGGGACTTCATGGCCAACTTCGACATCAACAAGGCGGGATTCGCGATCGCGGGGCTGTTCGGCGTGGTCTGGGCCGTGGCCATCGCGGTGTGGCGGTTCGCCGGCCTGGAGTCCCGCTGGGACAACGCGCTCCCGCCCGCCCCGCCCGGCTGATCCCGCAGGGTTACCACGGGCCCGGTGCGCGTGCGGGCGGGCGATCCGGCCCGCGGATCGTTATGAAAAAAGGAATGATTGCCCTGTGGAGGATGCCGTCGCACTGCGGCCGGTCGCCGAGGAGGATCTGCCGTTCCTGGAGCGGCTGACCCAGGACCCGGCCGCGGCCGGGGAGTACGCCTGGGCGGGATGGCGCAATCTGCTCCGGTTCCGGCAGGGGTGGGCCGAGGACCGGCTGGTCGGCGACGATGGCGGGGTCCTCGTGATCGCCAGCGGCGGTGAGCGGCTCGGCTTCGTGTCCTGGTACCAGGTGGACTTCCCGCCGTCGTACTACTGGAGCATGGGCATCGGGCTGCTGCCGGAGGCCCGCGGCAAGGGGTACGGCACGCAGGCGCACCGGGCGCTGATCCGGTACCTGTTCGCGCACACCACGGTGCACCGGATCGAGGCGGTCACCGAGGCGGAGAACGTGGCCGAGCAGCGGGTGCTGGAGAAGGCGGGCTTCACCAGGGAGGGCGTGATGCGCGGCGTGTTCTGGCGGGACGGCGGCTACCGGGACGGCGCGCTGTACAGCCTGCTGCGCACCGATCCGGCCGCTGGCGGATGATGGCAGGCATGGACGACGACGTCACGCTGCGGCTGGCCGCCGAGGCCGATCTGGCCATCGTGGAACGGCTCACCCAGGACCCGGCTGTCGACCGGTGAGTTCGCCTGGCTGGGCTGGTACAAGCTCACCAGGTTCCGCCAGTGGTGGGCGGAGAACAGGCTGGTCAGCGACGACATCGGCGTCCTCATCGTGGTCCGCGGCGGCGACCGGCTCGGCTTCGTGACCTGGCACAAGGTGCCCAGCACGCCCGGCTACTACTACTGGAACATCGGGATCGCGCTGCTGCCGGAGGCCCGCGGCAAGGGGTACGGCACGCAGGCGCAGCGGCTGCTGGCCAGATACCTGTTCGCGCACACGACCGTGCAGCGGATCGAGGCGGCCACCGAGGTCGGCAACGTGGCGGAGCAGCGGGCCCTGGAGAAGGCCGGGTTCACCCGGGAGGGCGTGCACCGCAGCATCGGCTGGCGGGACGGCGCGTACCGGGACGGGGTCTGGTACAGCATGCTGCGCACCGATCAGCCGGGCTGAACCGCCCGCGCGGCGTCGGTGAAGGCCTGGGCCAGCTGGCCGAGTGCCTCGGCGACCAGCGGCCGCAACGGGACCGGCGGGTCGGCCGCGAACCAGCGCCGGACCGCGGTCTGCGAGGCGGTGGTGACCGCGCCGGCCAGCACCATCGGGAGCATGTCGCCGGCCGGCGTCCAGGCCCGCGCGCTCGGCGATCGCGGTGGCCAGCGCGCGCTGCATCGCGGCGTTCGTCTTCAGGTACTCGCCCCGCATCGGCGGCGACAGCAGGACCTGGCGCATGCCGTCCCGCCTGGCACCCTGCGGGCTGGGCACCGTGTCGTAGTGCTCAAGCACCGCCGCGGTGATCGCCGCCCAGAGCGGCTCGGCCGCCGGGCGCTCGCACAGCGCCGCGCCGATCCGGACCGCGCGGTCGATGCCGAGCGCGGAGATGGCCTCCAGCTTGGAGGAGAAGTAGTTGCTGAACGTACGGGGCGAGACGTTGGCCGCCGCCGCGATGTCCTCGACCGTGATGTTCTCCAGGCCACGGTGCGCGGCCAGGTAGAACGCCGCCCCGCCGATAGCGTCCCTGGTTGCCAGCTTCTTGCGCTCCCGCAGGCCGAGCCTGGCCGTGGCCCGCGGTGCCGGTTGCGTGCTCATGACGTCATGGTACAGTTTTTTGCGTGAACCGCAAAATTGCTGATTCCGCAAAGTTTAGCTCTGGCGTCGCGTCGGGGCAGGCCCGGCGCCCCGGGGATGTCACAGTCAGCCGAGTAGCCGGGCCCGGTGCTCCCAGGCGAGGCTGAGCACCGCCACCCCCGCCGCCTGGAGCCGTTCCCGGCCGCCGGTGAGCCGGGCGACGGTCTCGGCGGTGAAGGGGATCCCCGGCGCGCCGTCGCCGGTGATGACCCGGCCCTCGGCGTTCCGCGCGACCAGGCCGGCGAACTCCGCGTCGAACAGCGGCGCGTCGAAGACCGCGACGGCCAGGATGTCGGTGGCGAACGTCAGCGGGTCCACGCCCAGGCCGAGGCAGTGCACGGTGAGCCCGCCCCCGGCCCGGGCGGCGGTCAGCCGGCGGTAGAACGGCCAGCCCTCGTAGTCGAGCAGGCCGCCGCTGGTCCGGTAGTCCTCGGACGTGCCGAGGAACTCCTCGCTGAACTCCCTGATCATCGACTTCCACAGGCTGAGGTCGTGCCGGATCGCCGCGGCCGCATCGGTCACCGGCTGGAAGATTCCGACCGGCATCACCTGGTACAGCCCGCCGCCGTGGTTCACCTTCGCGGGATCCCGCCAGTGCAGCACGAACGACGCGTCACCGGCCGGGCCACGGCGCAGGGTGAGGGTGGTGACGGCGGCCAGGCCCGGCCGGCGGCCAGCGCGCACGGATCGCCGGCCAGCGCGCGGAGCGGCAGGTCGGTCATGCGCACCGCGCTCCCGCGCTGCTCCCAGGCCGCGGCCAGCTCGTGCGCGACGGCGTGGCCGAGGTCCATCCCGGCGAAGTAGCTGATCCCCCCGAACCGCATCCCCGGCCTGCCGGTCAGGCTGGCGTCCAGCAGCCAGTAGCAGGGCCGGTTCTCCAGCAGTTCCGGTGGATCCACCGCGGCCACCGCGTCGGCATAGCTGGCGTACCGGCCACCGCTCGGGCCGCACCGGGCGGACGTGCTCGGCGGCAGTGCCGTACGGCGCCGTGGGATGCGGCTCGCCGTCCCAGGTCAGCACCAGCTCATCGAGGCCGAGCGGCACACCGGGCAGCCACTGCGCCCGGCACAGCAGATCCGCCGGCCCGGCCCGCGGCACGTCCGGGTACAGCCCGGCCGCCACCCGCCCCAGTTCCTGCCGGTTCGCGGTCAGCACCCGGCGAACGGCGCGCCACCGCTCAGCAGAGTCGGCGGCCACGGCAGCCGCATCGGCCACGGCCCGTGCCACCTCCCCCGCTCGCCTGGCAACCCGGCCACTCTAACCGCCGCCCCCCGGCCGGCCCGGCCGAGCGGTATACCCCTTCCATGACGGCGCCCGCGGGTGTAGAGCTTCAGTATGGGCCGACATACCGCCGAGCGTGGGCCAGCGAACGACTTGTTCATGGCCGCCGTCGTGGTCGCCCTGCTTCTGCTTTTCATGATCATCATGGCGCTCGCGGCCAACTGGCCGTGACCCTGCGGCGACGCGCGGCCCCGGGTCTCGCCACGGCCGCGAGTGATCGATAAGGTGCCTCTCGCAAGCGATCGCCGCGGTACCCGGCGACGCCATAAGGGGGCGGACCGGACATACCGTGCGCGCGAACACGTCTGACCATCCCAAAGGAGGAGGTCGGTATGTGGAAGCCCCGGCAGAGTCGCCGGCTACCCGTTTTCTCCGCCCTGATCGCCGCTGCCGCGCTCGCGCTGGCGGTCCCGGCCCTGACGACCAGCGCGTCCGCCGCCACGGGGGCCGTGGCGCGCCCGCACCCGGTGCTGCGGCACGGCTACGGCGGCGGGGTGCAGCCCAACAAGATGGGCGAGCTTGACTGCAACGGGTTCAGCCCCATCCAGCGGTCCGTGAAAGCTCGACCTGGCCTGCGCGGACCCGCACGGATCCGACGGCGGCAGGTTCCTCGACCACGGGCACTACATCGGGCACGACGAGCCGTCGATGCGCTTCGTCTCCAACCGGCGCGGCTCGGGCAGCAACTTCAGCATCACCGAGAACCTGCCGCGGGACCCGGTGGCCCTGCCGACCGTGAAGACCCCGGGCAAGGACGTGACGCACTGGTTCGAGCTGACCATCGCGCCGTGGTTCTCCACCACCGTCTGCGACCCGAACTCGGCGCCGCTGCTGCCGTGCACCCCGCGGTCGGACGAGAACGCGCCGCACGGCAGGTACCTCGGCGGCGGCCAGGGCTTCGTGGAACTGCAGTTCTACCCGCCCGGCTTCGCGCCGTTCGAGGACGCCACGAGCTGCGACGACACGCACTGGTGCTCGGCGCTCAACATCGACAGCCTGGAGTGCCAGGGCAACGGCAGCGGCAACTGCAACCCCAACTGCATCGAGCCGGTCAACTTCGCCTACGTCCAGACCAACGGCGTGCCCACCGGGCCGCCGAGCCCGCAGAAGGGCGACCTGGCCACGTTCACGCCGAACTCGCACACCCTGCTGATGAACCCGGGTGACAAGATCACCGTCCACATGTGGGACGCGAAGATCCCCGGGGGTCATGCGCTCGAAGTGCGGGAAACCGACCATCACCACGGGCAAGAGCGGTTTCATGATCGCCTCGGCCAAGAACGGGTTCATGAACACCAACCCGTTCGACCTGCACCGGCACCCCGTTCAACTTCCAGCCGGCCTACAACACCGCGCGGGCGCAGAACGTCATCCCGTGGGGCATCGGCCCTTACATGATCAACACCGAGTACGAGATCGGCCACTGGGAGGCGTGCACCAGCGTCACCGGGCCCGGCCATGTTCACCGCCGGCAGCTTCAAGGACACCTACTACAAGAACTGCCACGGCCCGTACGAGACCAGCCCGGACACCGGCAAGACGTTCGAGCCCGACGACTCGCCGTGCTACAAGAAGGGCGACACCCACGGCGGCACCGTGGCGCCGAACCTGGTGACCGGCTGCGACGTGTTCTTCGACGCCATCGGCGACCTCGACTACGACGGCTCGCCGTACTGGGCGGACTGGCCGCACTCGGTCAAGGCCGGCCCGTTCCCGACACCGTTCCTGCAGCGGCTGCCGACGAGCGGCGGGCACCGGTACTCGCAGATCCAGTTCATGACCGACACCAGCGCCACCGAGTTCAACACCGGCTGCAACCTGGTCACCGGCAAGGGCTGCGTCCTGCCGCCGAAGGGCCCCGGGCACTTCTTCCCGTTCTTCACCCTGGCCAAGGTGTCCGGGAAGTGCGTGTGGGAGTTCGGCAACATGAACAACGGCCGCTCCTTCGGCGGTGACAAGCAGTACGGCAAGGTGGGGCCGGGCACCATGGGCGCGTTCGCCGGGCGCGTCCGCTCCCAGCCGTCCTGCTGACCCAGCGCCGCCGGCCCGGCGGGCCGGCCAACTGGGCGGGGAACGTGGAGTTCCGCGCGGTGCGCGTGCGCAGGCCGCGCACCGTCGCGGGACTGGCGGCCGTGGTCGCCGGGAGCACGCACGCGCGTGCTCTCGGCACCGGGCACTCGTTCAACCGGATCGCCGACACCGTGGGCGATGCTCATCTCCACCGCCGGGCTCCCCCCGGTCGCCGACATCGACACCGCGGCGGCGACCGTGACCGCCGGAGCGGGCGTCAGGTACGGCGACCTGGCGCCGGCGGCTGGACGCGGCGGGCTGGGCACTGCCCAACCTGGGCTCGCTGCCGCACATCTCGGTGGCCGGTGCCTGCGCCACCGCGACCCACGGCTCGGGGGACCGCAACCGCAACCTGCCGGCCGCCGTCCGCGCCGATGGAACTGGTCACCGCCGACGGCAGCCTGCTCACCCTGGACCGGGACGCCGACGCCGACCGGTTCCCCGGCGCGGTCGTCGGGCTGGGCGCCCTCGGCATCGTCACCACGCTCACCCTGGACCTGGTCCCGGCCTTCGGGTGCGCCAGTACGTCTACGACGACCTGCCCGCCGCTCAGCTCACCCGCCACTTCGACGAGATCATGGGTGCCGCCTACAGCGTCAGCGTGTTCACCCACTGGCGGGGCGGGCGGCACAGCCAGGTGTGGCTCAAGCACCGGGACGGTGACCCGGCAGCCTTCCCCGCGGGCCGGCCGTGGCGCGGCGCCCGGCCCGCCGACGGGCCCCGCAACCCGGTGCCCGGCAGCCCTGCGTCCACGACCACGACACAGGGCGGCGTGCCCGGCCCATGGCACGAGCGGCTCCCGCATTTCCGGCTCGGGTTCACCCCGAGCAGCGGCACCGAACTCCAGACGGAATACCTGCTCCCCCGGCGGGCCGCGGTACCCGCGATCGAGGCCCTGACGGCACTGGGTGAGCTGTTCGCCCCGGTGCTGCTGATATCGGAGATCCGCACGGTCGCGGCGGACGGGGCCTGGCTGAGCACCGCCTGCCAGCAGGACTCGGTGGCGTTCCACTTCACCTGGGCCCTCGATCCGGAAGCGGTCCGCCCGGTGATCGCCGCGATCGAGGGAGAACTCGTGCCACTGGGCGCGCGGCCGCACTGGGGCAAGGTGTTCGGCATGTCGCCGCGGGCGGTGCGCGCGCGGTACCCCCGGTGGGACGACTTCCGGGCGCTCGCCAGGGCGCTGGACCCGGCGGGCAAGTTCCGCAACGACTTCATGGACACCTACTTCCCCACCGAGGACTAGCGTGTCCGGGCTGGCCGGCGTCCCCGCTAGTTGACGCCGACCTGCGCCGAGGCGATATTGACCACGGTGCCGGGGGTCAGCCCGAGCGGGTTCGATGGCACCGTCACGTCGAGCTGGACCATGATCACCCTGATGCTCGTCCCGGTCTGCACCACCTTGTGCAGCCACAGCGTGCCTATCCCGGGCAGCGGCACCTTCGTGTTCGGCGGGATGCTGTCACCGATGCCGGGCTGCCCGGCAACCTGCAGGCCGGCGAACGAGGACGTGTCGCCGAACTTCGGCGCGTTGCCGGCCGCGGTGACGTCTGCCTCGACCGCCGTCGCCGTCACCATGCCGGCGAGGTTGAGGCTCTGGACGGTAGCGGTGACCTGGCCAGACACCCGCTTTGCGCCCACGGACCCCGCGGCGGTGTCGGTCACCGTGCCGGTGGTAAGCACACCGGGAATCCCGGCCGAGACGCCCGCGTTGGTCAGCGTGTTTCCATCGGTGCCCAGGCACGGCATCGGCTGCGGGAACTGCTCCCCCGCGATGACGTTGCCGCCCACATGGGCGCTCGCGCCGTAGCCCACGCCGTTGAGCAGGCCGCGGACCGGGCCGCCGAGGCTGCTGGTGGCGTAGCCCACGATTATCTGGGTGCCCACGGCGGCCAGCGGGGTGCTGAGCGTCACCACCAGGTGCAGGCCGATCACCGTCAGGCCGGCGGAGCCGGTGCCAACGTGCGAGGCCTGCTGGTTGAGGACCACGTACCCGACGCCCGGCAGGGTCAGCTTGGTGTTCGGCGCGGGCGTCCCGCCGACCGGGACACCGGCCACGGTGAGATTGCTGAACTGGGTCCCGGCCGAGCTCACCCCGAAGGCCCCCGTCGACTTGGTCTCGCTGGTGGTGCTGGCCGAGGTCACCGCGTCGGCGGACACCAGGCCGCTGAGCAGGCTGACCGACTGGATGGTGGTGGCGGACGCCGAGGCGAGCGCGGTCGATGTGGACTGCGAGGCGACGCTGGTGTCAACCGTGCCGGAGGTGAGCACCGGCGGGGCGGCCACGTCCGCAACCGTGTTGGTGTGGCTGACGCCGGCCTCCGCGACGCAGCCGAGCACGGCAAGCGCGGAACGGCCCGACTGCACGGTCGAATCGAGGTTCACCTGAGTGCCGTAGGCACTCCCCTGATAGCCGGTTTCCAGGGCCTTGGCGAACGCCGGTGGCGCTTGAGCGAGCACGCTTCCCGCGATCACCACGGCGGCGGCCAGCCCGAGGGCATGGGTTTTGCGGAACATTCGCGTCTCCCCTCGCGATGTTTGCAACAGGCGGCGGACCCTACTGGTCAGTAACCGCAAAAGACATACTGCGCCACAAATGCAGCGAAAGTAAATACCCGACGCTGATTTCCGCGCGGCCAGCGGCCCGCATGGACACCCGCAGAGGTGCGCGTGCGCACCGGCAGAGGTGCGCGGCGAGGATGCCGCCGGAGCCGGGACGGGCCCTACGATGAGGCCCATGAAAGCCGGCGCCCTCCCGCAGGCCGGCCTGGAGATCACCAGCCCGGCCAACCCCCGGGTGAAGCGACTGGTCGCGCTGCGGCACCGGCGGGCCCGCGACCGGGCCGGGGTGACGCTGGTCGAGGGCCACGAGGAACTCGGCCTGGCCCTGTCGGCCGGCGCCCGGCCCCTGGAGCTGTACGTCTGCCCGGCCCTGGCGGGCCCCGGCGCGCAGCCGATGATCGACCGGGTGAGCGGCCTGGGCGCCGAGGTGATCCGGGTCAGCCGGCCGGTGTTCGGCAAGATCGCCTACCGCGAGTCGCCCGACGGCTGGCTCGCCGTGCTGCCCGCCGTGAACACCAGCCTGGCGGCGCTGCCGACTCGGCACCGACCCGCTCGTGCTGATCTGCGAGGGCGTGGAGAAACCGGGCAACCTGGGCGCGATCCTGCGCACGGCGGACGCGGCCGGGGTCACCGCGGTGATCGCGGCCGACCCGGTGACCGACTGGGCGAACCCGAACGTGGTGCGGGCCAGCAAGGGAACCGTCTTCTCGGTGCCGGTCGCCTCGGCCAGTACCGCCGAGGTGTTCGCCTGGCTGGCGGAGCACTCGCTGGCCCTGGTGGCGGCGGCCCCGGACGGCGATGTGCCGCTCACCGCCGCCGACCTGACCGGCCCGACGGCGATCGCGGTCGGCTCGGAGTCCCGCGGGCTGCCCGCCGCCTGGCTGGAGCGGGCCGGCACGCGGCTGCGCATCCCCATGTTCGGCCACGCCGACTCGCTCAACGTGTCGACGTCCGCCGCGATCCTGCTCTACGAGGCGGTCCGCCAGCGTCCGGCCGGCCAGGGGTAGCCCGGCGGATCAGTACGTCGCCGCAGCCCGCGCCTGGCGGGCGCGCTCGCGCTCCTTCACCCCGCGGGCGCCGCAGCGGCGGCAGGGTCGGCGGCGGTTGCTGGCGCGGCGGCAGTTCGGCCAGCAGCACCCTGGTCGCCTCGGCCACGAGCGCGACCGCCCGCTCGAATGGCTCCTGCGTCCGGGGGGACGCCGACTGCACCCCGCTGACCTTACGCACGTACTGGCGCGCGGCCGCCTCGATCTCCTCGCTGGTAGCCACCGGCTCCAGCCCCCGCAACGTCGTAATGTTCCGGCACATACCCCCGACGCTACCTGGCCCCCGTCCTGCCTTGACAGCCGCGGGAGCCAGCCAGGCTCAACCTTCGGCACCGCTGTCCGGCAGCTCGCGGATCTTACGCTCGACATAGGCCAGGTCGCGCTGCCACTGCGCATTAGCAGGGTCGGCGGCGGCCAGCCGGACGGCGATGTCCAGGCCGGCCTGGTAAGCGGCCCGCGCCGCGGCCTGGTCCCCCGCCGCCACCGCAACATCCCCCAGCCTCTCGTGGCTGACCAACAGATCCCGCTGCCACCCACTGTTCGCCGAGTCAGCCGCGGCCAGCCGGACGGCGATGTCGAGACTCGCCTGGAAGGCGGCCCGCGCGGCGGCCAAGTCCCCCGCCGCCACCGCAACATCCCCCAGCCTCTCGTGGCTGACCAACAGATCCCGCTGCCACCCACTGTTCGCCGGGTCGGCCGCGGCCAGCCGGACCCGGATGTCGAGACTGGCCTGGTAGGCGGTCGCGGGCGGCGGCCAGGTCCCCCGCCGCCACCGCAACGTCCCCGAGCTTGTTATGGCTGACCGACAGGTCCCGCTGCCACTCGGTGTTGGCCGGGTCGGCGGCGGCCAGCCGGACGGCGATGTCGAGACTGGCCTGGTAGGCGGTCGCGGGCGGCGGCCAGGTCCCCGGCCGCCACCGCCACGTCCCCGAGCTTGTTGTGGCTGACCGACAGATCCCGCTGCCACCCGGTGTTGGCCGGGTCAGCGGCGGCCAGCCGGACCCGGATGTCGAGACTGGCCTGGTAGGCGGTCGCGGGCGGCGGCCAGGTCCCCGGCCGCCACCGCGACGTCCCCGAGCTTTTCGTGGCTGACGGACAGGTCGCGCTGCCACTCGGTGTTGGCCGGGTCGGCGGCGGCGAGCCGGTCGGCGATGTCGAGGCTGGCCTGGTAGGCGGTCGCGGGCGGCGGCCAGGTCCCCCGCCGCCACCGCCACGTCCCCGAGCCTCTCGTGGCTGACGGACAGGTCGCGCTGCCATCCGGTGTTGGCCGGGTCGGCGGCGGCCAGCCGGACCCGGATGTCGAGGCTGGCCTGGTAGGCGGTCCGGGCGGCGGCCAGGTCCCCGGCCGCCACCGCCACGTCCCCGAGCTTGTTGTGGCTGACCGACAGGTCGCGCTGCCACTCGGTGTTGGCCGGGTCGGCGGCGGCCAGCCGGACGGCGATGTCGAGGCTCGCCTGGTAGGCGGCCTGCGGGCGGCGGCCAGGTCCCCGGCCGCCACCGCCACGTCCCCGAGCCTCTCGTGGCTGACGGACAGGTCGCGCTGCCATTCGGTGTTGGCCGGGTCGGCGGCGGCCAGCCGGAAGGCGATATCGAGGCCGGCCTGGTACGCGGCCCGGGCGGCGGCCAGGTCCCCGGCCGCCACCGCCACGTCCCCGAGCTTGTCGTGGCTGACGGACAGGTCGCGCTGCCACTCGGTGTTGGCCGGGTCGGCGGCGGCCAGCCGGGCCCGGATGTCGAGGCTCGGCCTGGAAGGCGGTCGCGGGCGGCGGCCAGGTCCCCGGCCGCCACCGCCACGTCCCCGAGCCTGTTGTTGGCGACTGGACAGGTCGCGCTGCCACTCGGTGTTGGCCGGGTCGGCGGCGGCCCGGGCCTCGGACTTGCTGGTGGATGGCCTGGAGCTGGCGGGTGGCGGCGGGCAGGTCGCCGACGCTGAGCAGCGCCTGGACTTCGAGGTCGGCGACGATGATCCAGGCTCGCTCACTTGGGGGGATCAGGGGGCGGATTTCGGCGAGGTAGGCGAGCGGTGGCCAGGGTGCCCGGCAGGATCCGGGTGGCCTGCCCGGCGACGGCGGCGATGTCGTCGTAGCGGCTGAGGGCGGCCAGGTGGCGGGGGATGTCGAGGAGGTCGCTCGTAGGTGCCGCGGTCCTGCTCGAACCGGCGGAGCCGCATGGCCAGGGCCCGCTCGTGCAGGGCGGCAGCTGGTCGGGTCGGCCGAGGTGTTGCGGGTGACCAGTTCGGCGGTCCACGGGTGCATGGCGATGTCCGGGCCGGGCGACGAGCAGGGTCAGGTCGGTGAGCCGGTCGGCGTCGGCGCGCAGCCCGCCATGTCCGGCGGCTGCCGGGTCATCGGCTCGGTGCCAGGGTCGAGGTGAGGGCGAAGGCGAGGTCGTCGAGGGTCATCGGGGCGCGGCAGACGGCGACCTGGGGCAGGATGGCGGCCTGGCGCGGGGGTGAGCAGGCCGAGCAGCTCGGTGAGCAGGATGTCGGCGCTGCCCAGCGACCATCGCCTGGTCGAGGGCCTGGGCCAGGGCTGGCGCTGGGCGCAGGTCGATGCCGTCGGTCGCGGGCGAGGTCGCGGAGCCTGACCTGGACGTGGCGGAGGCTGGAGCGGCCGCCGCGCAGCAGCGCGTCGGTGAACTCGATCAGCCGCGGGTGCCCGCCGATCGTCCGGGTCAGCAGCAGCTGGTCGGCCGGGTCCAGGTCGGCCAGGGCGGGCAGCCGCAGGAACATCCGCCGCAGCTCGGCCGGCGACAAGCGCCGGGAACGGGACCTGGACCAGGAACCGGTCCGGGCCAGGCAGCGGGTACCGGCAGGTGACCAGCAGCGCCGCCGGTCTCGGCCGCGTCCGCCAGGGCGGTGATCACCTCGCCGAACGCTGGGTCGAGGAAGTCCTGCCCGCCGGGGGTGAGGTTCTGCTCGAAGTCGTCGAAGACCACCAGCAGCCGACACTGCGTCAGCAGCGCTCGCGACCACCGCCAGCTTGGGCCCGTCATCGACTGGCCGGGTCGGTCAGCAGTCCGAAGGCCTGGCGCAGCAGCGCTGCCTGCGCCCGGTCGGTGCCCGGGCAGGATCGCGGCGATGGCCTGAGCCGTGGCGGTGATCAGGGCGGTCGGGTTCCACCGGCCCTCGTGCACGGCGATCAGCCAGCCGTCCTCGCGCAGCCGGGAGATCACCCGCCCGGCGAGCGCGGTCTTGCCGATCCCGCCGATCCCGGTCAGCACCACCCCGCTGGCCGCGCCGAACTCGCGTCCGCGGCCGGGGTCGCGGCGCAGCACCCCCATCGACGGTGCGCAGCTGCGCGCGGCGGCCGATCAGCGCCCCCACCGGCAGCTCGCGCACCGACCTGCCACCGGCCGGGACCGTCAGCGACCGCCAGCGGCTCCGGCGCGAGCGGCTGGGTCGACCAGCGGCCCGTCGCCGCCGGCGGCCAGCAGCGTCGCCACGCCGTACTCGGGCAGCGGCAGCCGGTCCCCCGCCGCAGCGTGACCGGTCCTCCTCGGCCAGGTACCGGGCGCGGGCCAGTGCCTGCCCGACCGTGAGCGCCTGCCCGGCGCAGGTCCGGGCGGCCAGCTCCTGGTACAGGCGGCGGGCCAGTATGGTGGCGTAGCCGTCGGTGACCGGGGCGAGCATCGCGATGACCCGGTCCGCGCCCCGCCGGCCAGGCCCGCGGCCATCGCCTGGGCCGCCGCCGACCCGCCCGAGCACGAGGACAGCACGATCAGCGGCAGCGGCCGGCCCGCCTGGCGCAGCGCCGCCATCAGGTCGTCGGCGGTCACCGTGACCGGGTTGCCGTCCTCGTCCTCCAGTTCCACCGACTGCGCTGACCCGTGGGCCGACAGGTGCAGCACGTGGTACGCGTCCTTGCGCCAGCGCCTCGCGGATCTGCGCCAGCGACGCCACCTCCAGGATCCGCACCTGCGCCCGCGGTGCCCGGCGACCTCGCCGACGGCGTCCAGTACCGCCTGCATCTCCGCCTCGACATCCAGCGGAGCGCTGGCCGTCTTGGTCTCGTCCGGCGCCGCCACCGCCGCCAGGATCTTCAACGGCCCCGCCGAACCCGGCGGCGCCGGCCTGACCGCAGCCGGTCTGCCGCGCCACCGCCGCCCGGCCCGGCCGGGCGGCGGTACACGCTGACCCCGGGCATCAGCCCCAGCGGGCCGGTCTCGCCACCGTCCCGCACGAGGCGGATCAGCTCGATGGGCAGGGACAGCAGCGGGCCCGCCGCGGCCAGCACCACCTCCACGGTGTCACCCGGCGCCAGCCGGTCCAGTTCCGCCGCCACGGCGCGCTGTGCGGCCTCGTCCATCAGCATCCCGGCCAGCCGACGGCCCGCCTCGACCATCCGATCGGCGGCGGCCAGCGGCGGCAGCCGCAGCGCCTCCCAGAGCCCGGCCAGTTCCACCGGAGCCGGCGCCTCGCGCTGGCACAGCAGCGACCCGGCCAGCCACACGGTCGAGGCGACCTGCCCATCCTCGTCGCGATCGGCCTCGATCAGCACCTGGGTCCGGCGTACCGGCCGGACCACGGTGGCCACGGCGCCGCTGTCCCGGGGCGGCATGGCTGTATCCCGGGACGGCAGGTCTGGCCGGGGCCCGAGCGGCGGCTCAACCTCCCCCGGCTGCCCGGTCAGCGCGCGCAGCAGCGTCTCTGCGCCCGGCACGGTGTAGTCGTTTACCAGGTAGTACGTCGCGGCGGCCGGCGCCAGCCAGGACGGGATGTCGTCTGTGGAGCAGCCCGGTAGCACCACGGGAAGTACCAATTTCAGGCCGGCCCGCTGGTCGGCGAAGAACCGGTCGCGGATCAGCCAGGATTCCCACTGGACGCCCCGGCCCTGGTCCGGCTCGGCCGCACCCTCGGCGCGGATCTTGTACTGCGGCGACGCGATGACCAGGATCCGGTCGGCCCACCGGACCTGCTGCGACATCCATTGCGCCCAGTCCCGGCGCTCCTCCGAGCCGGGCCGGTCCAGCTTCGCGTCGATCGAGTTCGCTCGTAAAAACAGCCAGAACTCGCGGACCCGCTCCTCGTGCGCCGCATCGTCATGGGCGTAGGAGATGAAGACGCGCGGCGATTCGGGAGGATCGCCGGCCGCATCGCTGCCGGTTACCTGGCCGGCGCTGGTCAACCCCCACCACCCCCTATGGCCGCTGGGCCCGCCATTCGTGGCCGGACGAAAACCGGCGATCACTCCAGACGACCAAATATGGCCGTCAGGCTACCCATTCGCACGCCAGACAGGAAGCGGCTGCGTATCCAGATTAGGTTCGGCGGATATCAAGCGAGTAGTCAGCTACTGTCCAGCGGACGGTCAGGCTGACCAGTGATTGTAATAGGGACTCCACTGGCGCCAGCCCCCAAAGCCGTGGAGTCCGGTAGCGCCCCGTCGGCCGGTCCACCACGCCGACGGGGCGCACCAGCACTACGGGCGGCCGCCCTTCCCGCAGTGCTACCCGGCGGATCAGGTACTCCCGCTCCAGTGACCGTCAGCCGGTGACAGCTTGCCGCTGGCATCAGACCCCACCCGGGCGTCGCAAGCCGGCCCGGACCCGGCCAGAGCCGACCCGGCCGGCCTCAGCCTGTGAGCGCCCCGAGAGCCTCGGCCCGGGCCCGCAGCGCCGGGTTGGTGACCTGCTCGGCGATCGCCCGGGCCAGTGGCAGCCCGGCCGGCTCCCCCGCCTCGGCCTGATAGATCAAAGCCCACGCGATGAACTCGGGCAGGTCGGTGCGCAGCGCGTCCTGGTACAGGGCGCGGGCCAGCGGCATCACCAGGTCCGGCTGCTGCCGCGCGGCGATCTCCAGGTGGCCGAGCGCGACGAAACCGGATACCCAGACATAGCGGTCGGTCACCCGGTCACAGCGCCGCCGGGCATCGATGATCCACCGCTCGGCCGCGGCCGAGTCGCCCGCATGCAGGGCCAGCAGCGCCAGGGCCCGCCCGGTCATCCCTTCCCAGCAGGGATCGCCGAGCTGGCAGGCCAGCGCGAAGGCCTGTTCCGCGTCGTCGCCCGCCTGGCCCTGCTGCCCGGCTTCGATCAGGCAGTGCGCCCGCATCGCCTGCGACCAGGGCAGGAAGGCATTCCAGCGTTCCCGTTCGCACAGCTCGATGCTGCGCTCCGCCGCCTCGCGGGCCTGGTCAACGTGCCCCGCGAGCAACAGCGAGCGCGCCATCACGCCGGTTGACCAGGCATCCTGCCGGACGCTGCCCGCCGATCCCGCGGTCTGCGCGGACGCGGCGAGCAGCGTGGCCGCGGTGTCGTGATGACCCAGGTCCGCCTCGTTCATGCCGCGGATCGCCAGGTTCCTGGCGGTCAGCATCGGATCGCCGGCGGCCTCGGCCAGCGCCGTCGCCTCGGCCAGCGCGCGGGCCGCGGATGTGTGCCGCCCGGCCTGCAGATCCACGAACGCAAGTTCCCGCAGGATGTCCGCGGCCAGGCGCTGGCTGTCCGCGGCCCGGGCGGCGGTGAGCGCGCGGTGCAGCACCACGGCTCCCTCCCCGTCGAAGCCGCGCACCGAATGCACAAGCGCGGCACCCAGGGTGCGCAGCACATCCGCGTGCAGCAGCGGGTCCTTGGCTCGCTCGGCCTCATCGGCGGCTCGCCGCAGCGTCTCGATTCCGGCGTCCGCCGATCCCGCGTCCAGGGCCGCCGTCCCGGCCCGGAGCAGCGACCGGGCGACGGAGCCGGCCCGCAGCCCGGCGGCAGGCGCTCCCGGCGATGCCAGCGCCGCGGCCCGCAGCGCCGGGGATGGGACGACACCTTCCCGGGCCAACGCCGCCTCACACGCCGCGAGATGGACCGCCGCCCTGGCGGGATGGCCGGCCGCCACCAGCGCGCGCAGGAACAATTCCTGCGCGCTCTCGTCGAGCGGGTCCAGGGCCGCGGCCCGTCCGGCCAGTTCGGCGGCTGCCTCGGCGTCCCCCGCGGTGAGCAGGCGCAGCGCGGCCTGGCGAAGCTCCTCCATCGACCGGGCCGCGCACCGGCCGCGGGCCAGCATCAGCCACATGTCGAAGGCGGGGCAGTTCCGCGGCTCCACGCCCGCCAGGAACTCCCCGCCGGTCTCGGCCGCGGGCAGGGAACCCTCCCACAGGGCCAGCACGTCGAGCCACAGCGAGCCGGCGGTCAGCGTCACCGGATCGCCGCGCAGCAACTGTGGGTCCTGGCAGCCGCGACGCAGATCGGCCAGGCACCAGCGCAGTGCCCCGAGCGGATCGTCCGCCTCACCGAACAGCTCCGCTGCCAGCTCGCTCCTGGTCATCGGCCGGTCGGCCAGCGCGACCCGGCCGAGCAGCGCCCAGGACTTCTGCCCGCGGAGCGGCTGGCGCGGCTGTCCGGCCGCGTCTTCGAAACGCGGATGGCCAAGCAGCCGCACCCGCACGCTCACCGGCGGCGAACCTCAGCCTGTGGAGGCAGCCGCCGGCTGCCCCTGCAGCGCGTGCACGTCGGCCGTGGACAGGCCGTTGCCGGCAATGCCCCAGTCCCCACTGCGGACCTCCTCGACGAGGACCCAGGTGACCGGCCGGAGGTTCTCGCCCTCGATCTCGACCATCGTGTCGGTGATCTTGCTGATCATCTCGCGCTTCTGCTCCGGGGTGAACACGCCCTCGATCACCTTCACCGTAACCATCGGCATTTCGGTTCTCCTCCCATGATGACTGCCTGACAAAGCCGACGGTCTCCCGGCACCATGTGAAACATCGTGTGACCAGGAAAACTCTTCAGCCGGCTCTGGCTCCGGGCCGTCGGCCGAGGCTGTGGGTGGCCCGCGGCCGCATCCTGGGTAGGCCCTGGGCATGGACCCCCTGGACGCCTACCGGGAAAAACGGGACCGCAGGCGCACCCCCGAGCCGATGCCGGACCCGCCCGAGCACGGCGCGCCCGAGCCAGATGCACCCGAGCCCGGTGGTGCGGCATCCGAGGAGGAGCGGGCCGGGGTGTTCGTGGTGCAGGAGCACCACGCCCGCAGGCTGCACTGGGACTTCCGGCTGGAACGCGACGGCGTGCTGGTCTCCTGGGCGGTGCCCAAGGGGGTGCCCGACGACCCCGCGGTGAACCACTTCGCCGCGCACACCGAGGACCATCCGCTGGAGTACGCCGGGTTCTCCGGGCGCATCCCGGGCGGCGAGTACGGCGCGGGCACGGTCACGATCTGGGACCGCGGCACCTTCGAGGCGGTCAAGTGGACCGACCGCGAGGTCAAGGTGATGCTGCACGGGCGGCGGCTGACCGGCGGCTACACGCTGTTCCAGACCCGTGGGACCGACTGGATGATGCACCGGGAGCGGCAGCCGCTGCCCGGAGGTGCTGCCACCGATGCTGGCCCGCTCCGAGCCGGACCTGCCGCCCGACGACGGGCAGTGGGCGCTGGAGATGAAGTGGGACGGGGTGCGCGCGCTGGCCTACTGCGAGGGCAGCCGGGTGCGGCTGGTCTCCCGGACCGGCGAGGACGTCACCGCCGCCTACCCGGAACTGCGCGGCCTGGCCGCGGCCGTGGGCCGCCGGGACGCGCTGCTCGACGGCGAGGTCGTCGCCCTGGGCGAGTCGGGCTGGCCGGACTTCGAGGCGCTGCAGAACCGGATGCACGTGCGCGACGCGCCGACGGCACAACACCTGGTGGCCGAGTACCCGGTCACCTACCTGGCGTTCGACCTGCTGCACCTGGACGGCCGACCGCTGCTCGAACTGCCGTACGCGCGGCGCCGGGCGCTCCTGGAGGACTTGGATCTACACGGCCCCTCGTGGCAGACGCCGCCCTCGTTCACCACGGAATCCGGGGCCAGCGTGCAGGCGGTGTCCGTCCAGCACGGGCTGGAGGGCGTGGTGGCCAAGCGTCTCGACTCCCGCTATGAGCCGGGGAAGCGGCCGGGGACCTGGCGCAAGGTCAAGAACATGCGGCGCCAGGAAGCGGTGATCGGCGGCTGGCGGCCGGGGAAGGGGAACCGGTCCGGGCAGATCGGCTCGCTGCTCGTCGGCGTCCAGGAGGACGGCGGCCTGGCCTACGCCGGCCATGTCGGGACCGGGTTCACCGACCGGGTGCTGCGCCAGCTCACCGCGCAGCTTGCCCCGCTGCGGCGGGCCACCTCGCCGTTCGCCACCCCGCTGCCCGCCGACCACGCCCGGGACGCCGTCTGGGCCGAACCGGTGCTCGTGGCGGAGATCCGGTTCACGAGCTGGACCCGCGCGGGGCGGATGCGGGCCCCGTCCTACCAGGGCCTGCGCAGCGACAAGGACCCGGCCGAGGTCATCCGGGAGCTCTCGATGCGAACCCCGCCGGTGGCCATGTGGTCCGCCGGCGGGGTTTCGCGGTTCGGGTAACGGGTCAGGTGCCGTTGTGCCAGTTGACGGTGAACTGCGTCCCGTCGTTGGACAGTGAGGACACCGTCGCCATTGTGTCGCTGCTGCCGACCATGGTCAGGGCGTCGTTGGGGTAGTCCCAGATCGGGTGGAGCGCGCCGCCGCCGGTCGCGGCCTGGCAGTTGGTGAAGGTGGCGGTGACGAAATTGGCGAGGGGCAGCCCGGCGGCCGACGGCCGTTCCACCGCGCACTCCGCCGTTCCCCCGACGGCACCGGAAATCGACTGCGTCGTGGAGTAGGTCCAGCCCTCATTGTTGTCGGTGATCGTCAGCTTGTAGGTCCCCGGGCTGCCGGCATAGGTGACGGTGGCGTTCATCGAGTCGCCCCCGAAAACCGGGTAGCTGGACGTGACGCCGCCGATGACGGTAGGGAGATTGGGAGCCATCTCCCACCACGCCCAGTACGAGGGGTTGCCCAGCACGCAGTTGGAGTCGGTACCGATCTGCTCGACGGTGTTGCCGCCCCAGCCGTCGATCCCCACCCAGGTGGCAGAGTCCGTCGCAGCCTGGAAGGAGGGGCTGAGGCAGTTCGCCACGGGCACCGTCCAGCTTGCCGACGCGGCGGTGAAGTTGCCGCCCGAGGCCGCGTAGCCTGCCCAGTTCCCCGAGTTTTGCTGCCCGCTCGGCTGGACCTGGTCAACGGTCACGGCGACCGAGGCCGAGGACGACTCGTAAATCGGGATCGAGCTGCCCGAGTACGAAGCGTCGATCTCGTACGTCCCCACCGGAAGGTTGGCCAGGGTGCATCCGGTTCCGCCTGCCAGGGAGTAGGAGCAGTAGGAGACCCCGTCCACGGTGATCGAGATCGTCCCGGATGTGACCTGCGTCGATCCCGCCATGACGTGGGCAGGGTTAGTGGCGCTCCAGCTTGTGTCCAGTCCCGAGGGAATCGACAGCGTCGTGGCCGTGGGCTGCGCACAGGGGCCGGTCCACGTGACCGGCTCACTGACCGTCACGCCCTTGGTGACATCGGTGTACTCCATGGTGCCGGCTGCGGTGGCGTTGCACGCCAGGCCGTAGTCGATCGGCAGGGGCGCGGAAAAGAACCCGCCGGGGACCGTGACGCAGATCGGCTTCGGGGTGGTGATGCAGGTCCGGGTCGGGGTGCTGGCCACCAGCGACGAAGAGTAGAAGGACGTAGTCCCCGCCAGGGCCTGGACCTGCACCTTGCCGCCCGGCGTAAAGCCGCTCCCGTCAGCGGTGCAGTTATTCGTGGCCGTACAGCTGATGCTGACCGTGGGGGACGTCGCCGCCAGCGCCGGTGCGGCCTGCGCCAGCACCGCCACCGGCACGGCCACGGCCACGGCCAGCAGCACGAGGCGGCGCCGCCCCCGGCGCCGCGCCGCGCCGGCTACCTGGCCGGCCTCAGGCTCGCGCGGCGGGCCACCGCCGCCGCGGAAGAAGTGTTGCGTATCGAACATGACTTGCCTCCGTATGAAACCCCGTCGCTGCCGGGCTTCCGCCGCGGGGCGGCGGGCTGATGGGCAGCGGTAACCCAGCCAGAATGACCGGGCACGGCAGGCTCGCGCATCGGCAGCTATACGTACTGGAACCTGCGCGAATTGACTACGAGGCCGACAGCGAGTCTCAGCCGCCGGCAGCCGGTCCGGGCAGATCGGCTCGCTGCTCGTCGGGGTCCAGGAGGACGGCGGCCTGGCCTACGCCGGCCACGTCGGGACCGGGTTCACCGACCGGGTGCTGCGCCAGCTCACCGAGCGGCTCGCCCCGCTGCAACGGGCCACCTCGCGCCAGCACCGCCCTCAGCCGCTCACCATGCGGATCCGGTTGTTTTCCCCGTCGGCGAACAGCACGCTGCCTCCGCTGCCAGCCACCACACCGATCGGGCTGCCGATGGCGGCCGCGGTGGCGGGGCCGCCGTCGCCGGAGAAGGACAAGGAGCCGGTGCCCGCGATCGTATAGATGTCGCCGACGGTCATCGCCTGACCGTAGAACCTGCCCGATCGGGTGGCCACCACCCGGATCCGGCCGTTTTCGTTGTCGGCGATCACCAGGTTCCCCGCGCCGTCGAACGTCACCGCCTGGGGGCCGAACAGTTCGGCGTGGGCGGCCGGGCCGCCGTCGCCGGAGAATCCCCCCGTGGCGTCGCCGGCCACCGTGTAGATGTCCCCAGCGGTCATCGCCCGCCCGTAGAACCTGCCGGTGCGCGCCGCCACCACCCGGATTGCGTTGTTCGAGTCGTCGGCGATGACCAGGTTGCCGGCCTCGTCCACGATCGCGAGCGCCGGGCTGGCGAGCTTGGCGTTGGTGGCCGGGCCGCCGTCGCCAGCGAACCCGAAGCCGCCGTTGCCGGCCACCGTGTAGATGTCCCCGGCGGTCATCGCCCGCCCGTAGAACGTGCCCGTGTGGGCCGCGACCACCCGGATGCGGTTGTTGCCGCTGTCGGCGATCAGCAGATTCCCGGCGCCGTCCACCGCCACCCCCCCGGGGATGGCGAGCTTGGCGCTGGTGGCCGCGCCGCCGTCGCCGGAAAATCCCGCCGTACCGTCGCCGGCCACCGTGTAGATGTCCCCGGCGGTCATCGCCCGGCCGTAGAACGTGCCGGTGCTATCCGCCACGACGCGGATGCGCTGGTCGCTGGTGTCCGCGATGACCAGGTTGCCCGCGCCGTCCACGGCCACCCCGGCGGGGGCGTTGAGCCCGGCGCTGGTGGCCGGGCCGCCGTCGCCGGAGAACTCGTTGCTCCCGTCCCCGGCCACCGTGTAGATGTCGCCGGCGGTCATCGCCCGGCCGTAGAACGTGCCTGTGGCGGCCGCGACCACCCGGATCCGGTTGTTCGACCTGTCCGCGATGACCAGGTTGCCTGTGGCGTCGCGGGCCAGTCCGTCGGGATTGCCGAGCAGGGCGTGGGTGGCCGGGCCGCCATCGCCGAAGTACTCCGTGGGACCGTCACTGCCGGCGATCGAGTAGATATGGCCCGCCTTCATGGCCTGGCCGTAGAACCGGCCGGTGTGCGCGGCCACCAGCCGGATCCGGGCCTGGAGATAGTCGTCGATCAGCACGTTTCCCGCACTGTCCACCGCGACGTCGTGCGGGTGGTTGAGGCGGGCGTGCGTGGCTGGGAGGCCGTCGCCGTCATTCCCCACCTTCCCGTTGCCGGCGACCGTATAGATGTCGCCGGCCGTCATGGCCTGCCCGTAGAACGTGCCGGTGCTGTGCGCGACCACCCGGATGCGCTCGCCGACCGCGTCGGCGATCACCAGGTTCCCGGCACCGTCCACCGCCACCCCCTTCGGGGTGAACAGAAAGGCGCTGGTGGCCGGTCCGCCGTCGCCGGGGTCGCTGGTCCCGCCGCCCGCGACGGTGTAGATGTCGCCTTCGGTCATCGCAGCGCCGTAGAACGTGCCGGTGCTGCCCGCCACCACCCGGATCCGGCCCTCGGACCAGGCCGCGATCACCAGGTTGCCCGCGCCGTCCACCGCCACCTTTTGCGGGAAGCCGAGAGCCGCCTGGGTGGCCGGGCCGCCATCGCCCAGGCCGCCGGTCCCGCCGCCGGCCACCGTGTAGATGTCGCCAGCGGTGACCGCCTGCCCGTAGAACGTGCCGGTGCGTGCGGCCACCATCCGGATCCGGTCGTTGCGGGAGTCGGCGATCAGCAGGTTGCCCGCGGCGTCCACCGCCACCCCCTCGGGGCTGCGGAGCTGCGCCCTGGTGGCGGGGCCGCCGTCGCCGGAGAACCCGGGCGTGCTGCGGCCGGCCACCCGGTAGATATGCCCGGCGGTCATCTGCTGGCCGTAGAACGTCCCGGTCTTCGCCGCCACCACCTGTACCTGCGAGTGCTTGGAGTCCGCGATGACCAGGTTGCCGGAACGGTCGACGGCGGTCCCGTTCGTGTACAGGTTCGCGGCCGCGGCCGGGCCGCCGTCACCGATGGGCTGGAACCATGTCCCGGTGCCGGCCGGGGTGGTCAGCCAGTCGTGCACCGGGTTCACCGCGCGCACCACCGCCCCGTCGGCGATGTAGACGTGCCCCGCGCCGAACGTGACGCCCAGCGGGCCGTACACAGGCACGGTGGTGGCCTTGGCCGGCCCGCCGACCCCGCCGGCCACGGTCGTGATCGTCCCGGCCGGGCTCGCGGCACCGGGCCGCGCCGCCGCGGGAAGCCCCGGCGCCGCACTGGCCTGGCCCGCGCCCACCGCGAGCACGCCCGCCGTCACCGCCGCCACCAGCGCCGGCCTTAAACTGCCCTTCGCGGTTCGTGCCGTGCTCAGCATCGGGACCCCCATTACTGTCCGGCGCAGGGCCGCTTCGCGGCGCTTCCTCCTGATGGGACGCCTGGCCGTCCCGGCCGGATGACACGGCGATCGGTGCTAGCGGTACACCGTGGGCGGCTACGCCGCGAGCTTGTCCCGGTGGTGCGGCTCGGCCCAGTCCAGCACCGGCCCGGCCGGCACGATCCGCAGCGGGTTGAGGTGCGGGTGGGTCGTGTAGTAGTGCCGCTTGATGTGATCGAAGTTCGTGGTCGGGCCGAACGCCGGCTGCTGGTACAGGTCGCGGGCATAGGCCCAGAGGTTCGGGTAGTCGACGAGCCGCCGGATGTTCGCCTTGAAATGGGTGATGTAGACGCTGTCGAACCGGGCCAGCGTCACCCACAACCGCACGTCCGCCTCGGTGATCTGGTCGCCGAACAGGTACCGGCGGCCGGCCAGCCGCTCCTCCAGCTCGTCGAGCGTGCTGAACAAGTCGCCGACCGCCACGTCGTAGGCCTCCTGGGTGCCGGCGAACCCGCAGCGGTAGACCCCGTTGTTGACCGACGCGTAGACCCGGTCGTTGAGCGCGTCGATCTCGGCCCGCAGCGGCTCCGGGTACAGCTCGATGCCCGGTGCCGCCCACGCGCCGAACTGCGTGCCCAGGTCGATCGTGATGTCGGGGAAGTTGTTGCTGACGATCTGCGACGTCTCCCGGTCCCAGAGCACGGGCACGCTGACATGCCCGTCGTAACCCGGTTCGCTCGCCTCGTAGGCCTCCCGGAGCAGGGTGAACCCGTTGACCGGGTCGGGCCCGTAGCCCGGGCCGTCCCGGAACGCCCAGCCGCGCCCGTCCCTGATCGGGTCCACGACCGACAGCGACACCACGTCCTCCAGCTCCAGCAGCGACCGCACGATCACGCTGCGGTGCGCCCACGGGCAGGCGAGGGACACGTACAGGTGGTAGCGGCCCGCCTGGGCCGGGAACCCGCTGGAACCGTCCGCGGTGATCCGGCCCTGGAACGGGTACAGCGGCCGGACGAAGGCCCCGTCGGGGCGCACCGGCGCCTTCACCGAATAGTCGCCGTACTCACTGAAATCCACCGGGCTGGCCACCGGGGCGGTGCTGGTCATGTCCTGGCCTCCTCGCCGGGGAACCGGCCGCCGCCAGCCCCGCAGGGTCGCTGTCCCGCCGGGGCCGGGCACCGGACCCGCGCCGCCAGAACCGGGCAGACTGGACCCTACCCCCGCATCGTCACAACGGAACCGGACGGCCTACACCTCCTGGGCCCGGCTGGCCCGGGCGGCGTGCTCGCCCGCGGCGCCGGCCAGGCGGGACTGCAGGGTGAAGAAGATCTCGGCGGCCCGCGCGCCGGTCCAGCCGGGTGGGAGGAGTTCGGCGGGCAGCCCCGGGTCCAGGTAGGGCAGGCGGCGCCAGTCGGTGAGGACCCGCACGTAGTCCGCGAACGCCGCACGGGGACGGGACGCGGCCCGGCGGCCGGACCAGCCGTGCAGCACCGGCTCGTACGCGGCGACGAAATCGCGGGCCAGGCGCTCGGTCCGGTCCAGGTCCCACCACTGGCGCACCTTGGCGGCCAGGTCGCCGAAGGCCAGGTGGTCGGCGCGGAACAGGTCCGCGTACCCGGACAGCCCGAGCCGCACGAGCATCTCCGCGGCCGCCTCGTGCAGGTAGGCCGGGGCGATCCACACCCCCGGGGCGGCCGTGCCGAACCCCAGGCGGCTGAGCTGGGAGCGCAGCACGTGCCGCTGGTGCCGCTCCGCCTCCGGCACCGAGAACACCGCGAGCAGCCACCCGTCGCCGAGCCGGGCCCGCTCCCGGCGGAAGATCCGGTGATCCCCCTCGCGCAGGATCGCCTGTCCCTCGCCGGACAGCTCGTACCCGGCGGCCCCGCCCGCCCGCCGGGCGACCAGAATCCCGCGCCGCTTCAGCCGGGAAATGGACGACCGCACGGCCGCCTCATCGACCCCGAGATCCCCCAGCAGGCTGACCAGCGAGGCAACCGACATCCAGCCATCCGTATCCCGCGAATACAGCCCATAGACGGTCACGATGAGCTGGCGCGGCTGCGCCCCCCGCCCTGTCGCCTCCATCACGCCCGTCATCCGCACAAGATAACGCTCACCCCGTGTGATATCACGGCCCCGTGACCATCGAGCGCATCAACCCCGCCGAACTAGCCACGCCTTCGGGTTTCTCCCACGCGGTGGCAGCCCCCGGCGGCCGCCAGATCTTCCTCGCCGGCCAGACCGGCTACACCCCGGACGGCGCGATCGTGGGCGGTGGCCTGGTCCCCCAGTTCGAGCAGGCACTGCGAAACCTGCTCACAGCACTGCGCGCCGCGGGGGGCGAGCCTACCGACCTGGTCAGCCTCACGATCTACGCAGTGGACCTCGCCGCCTACCGGGAGCAGGCACGAGAGATCGGCCAGGTCTGGCGCCAGCTCTGCGGCCGGGAGTATCCCGCGATGGCTGCTGTCGGGGTATCGCGATTGTGGGACACCGATGCCCTCGTCGAGGTCCAGGGCATCGCCGTAGTAGGCCAAACCGGCTGAGCGGGGGCCGGTGATGTGGCGGCAGGCGTTCAGCCAGCCGTCACATTGCCGGTCCGCGCTCCATAACCCCGTCACATTGCCGGTCCGCGCTCCATAACCCCGTCACATTGCCGGTCCGCGCTCCATAACCCCGTCACATTGCCGATCCGCGCCCCCACCAACCCCGCACATCCCTGCGCTGGACCACCAGGTCAACCTCATAGCCGCCCCCCGCGTCCCCATAGCGGGGTAATCGGGCGATTCCCGCGTATCTGTTCCGATCACGCAACGATCGCGCGCAAGGGTTAGGGGACGTTATGAGTTTGAGTTACCGGCTTGGTGCCACCATCGCCGTGGCCGCCATGGGGATCTTCGCCGTCGCCGTACCGGCCGTGGCGGACGCCGGTCAGCGGGGTGCCGCGGTTCCCGGCGGGACGCAGGTCTGGTTGCAGCGGTTCGGCGGGCCGTTCATTTCCGCCACCGCCTCGTCGGAGGCCACCAACCCCAGCGGGACCGTCGTGTACGTCACCGGCATCACCACGAAGAAGGCGACCGGGCTGCGGGACGAGGTCACGGTGGCGTACAACGCGGCCACCGGCAAGCAGCTCTGGCTGGCCAGGTACCAGGGCATGGGGCGCCATCCCCGGGGCGACACGGGCGTCCCCGCCATCACGGTCAGCCCGGACGGCGCCAGCGTCTACGTGGCCGGTGACCGCGCCAGGGGCACCGGTCACAACGACTATCTGGTGCTGGCCTACAACGCCGCCACCGGCGCACAGCTCTGGGCGACCTCGCCGCTCGCCGACGCGTCGATGGCGCAGTACCACCCGGTCGCGGTGAGCCCGGATTCCAAGACGGTGTACGTCACCGGGACCCAGGACTCCGTCGGGAGTGTCGCGTTCAAGAGCTACGACACCATCGCCCTGAGCGCCGCCACCGGGGCCACCGTGTGGGACAGCCAAAGAGCGACCCCGCCACACGTGGGCCACACCCTCACGTCCATCGCGGTCAGCCCGGACGGGTCGAGGGTGTTCATCGCCGGATCGAGCGGGATCATCTGCTTGGACCCCGCCAACGGCGAGCAGCTCTGGATGCTCATCTTCAAGCAGGCCTACCGGCGGCTCCATCTCTCACTGGCGGTCAGCCCGGACTCCTCGACCCTGTATGTCACCGGCGGCAGCATGGCCCCCGGCACCGTGCAGCACTACTGGACGGCAGCCATCGTCGCCGCCAACGGCTTCAAGATGTGGCAGGCCACCTACCACGGCCCGGTGACCTCAAGCGCGACGGGCAGCACCGGCATCGCGCTGTCCCCTGACGGGTCCACGGTGTACGTGACCGGCTCGGCGGGGCAGGCCAGCGGTCTGAACGAGTACACCACCATCGGCTACGACGCGGCCACCGGCCACCAGCTCTGGCAGGCCAGCTACAGCACGCCGAAGGTGGACGACAACGCCGCCGGCCTCGCGGTCAGCCCGGACGGATCCACGGTGTACGTCACCGGCACGTCCATCGCCAACTACAACACCCCAGCCGACTACGCCACCGTGGCGTACAACGCCGGCACCGGGGCCCAGCTCTGGACCGCCAGGTACGCCGTGACCGGCGCGCAGAACAACGCGGCGGGCGTGGTCGCCAGCGGCGGGAACGCGATCGTCACCGGGACCAGCGGCCAATACGGCAGCCCCAGCGACTTCGCCACGGTCGCCTACCAGGGTTAACTCTGCTAACCCGGGGGGCGACCACCCGGAACCCCGCTGGCCTGCGGCCTCCGCGACTCCGTCGCGGGGGTCTTGGCCCCGCCGGCCCCGGGGGGCGGGCTGCAGCGGGGCAGAGTTGCGCGGGGTGCGTAACGCATGTCGAATTATTGACGGTCGTATGAACAGCGACATATCGTGGCGGCAGGCGCCCGGAAGGAGCAAGCGGAGTGCGTATCGCCGTGCTCGGCGGGGGGCCTGGCGGGCTGTACTTCGCCGCGCTGGCCAAGCAACTCGATCCCCGCCATGAGGTGCACCTCTGGGAGCGGAACGCGCCCGGCGACACGTTCGGCTTCGGGGTGGTGTTCTCCGACGAGACGCTGGGCGGGATCGAGCACGCCGACGCCGCCGTGTTCGCGGCCATGGAACGGGACTTCGCCCGCTGGGACGACATCGACGTGCACTACCACGGCACGGTGCTCACCTCGGGCGGGCACGGCTTCGCCGCGATGAGCCGGCACCGGCTGCTCGCCATCCTCCAGCAGCGGTGCGCGGAACTGGGCGTCCGGTCCGAGTTCAGCACGCCGGCCCCGGACGCCACGGCGCTGGCGCGCCGACTACGACCTCGTCGTTGCCGCCGACGGGGCCAACTCGCCGACCAGGGCGCGGCTGGCCGGCGTCCTCGAGCCGGACCTGGAGACCCGGCGCTGCGCCTACATCTGGCTCGGCACCGACCTGGTCTTCGACGCGTTCAAGTTCTACATCCTGGACACCCCGGCCGGGGTGATGCAGATCCACGGCTACCCCTACAGCCGGGACGCGAGCACGTTCATCCTGGAGGCCCGCGACGACGTGTGGCGCCGCGCCGGGTTCGCCGGGCCTGGCCGCGGCCGCCGCCGGGCCTGCCTCCCGGCCGCAGCGACGAGGCGTCCATCGAGATCATCCGCGGCCTGTGCGCCGACGTCTTGGGCGGGGCGGCGGGGTCGGGGCTAGCGCTGGGCGGGCACGGGATCGCCGGCAACAACTCCCGGTGGGTGAACTTCACCACGGTGCGCTGCGCCCGCTGGCACCACGGCAACGTCGTGCTGATCGGCGACGCCGCGCACACCGCGCACTTCTCCATCGGCTCGGGCACCAAGCTGGCCATGGAGGACGCGCTGGCGCTGGCCGCCTGCCTGCACGAGCAGCCCGATGTCACCTCGGCTCTTGACGCCTATGAAGCAGAACGACGCCCCGTGGTGGCCTCCACCCAGCGGGCGGCCCAGGCCAGCCTTGAGTGGTTCGAGCACATCGGCTCCTACACCGGCCAGGAGCCCGAGCAGTTCGCGTTCAACATCATCACCCGCAGCCGCCGGGTCACCTACGACAACCTGCGGCTGCGCGACCCGGAGTTCGTCGCCGGGATGGACCGCTGGTTCGCCGGGCAGCAGGACGCCGGGGAGGACGGGACCGGGCCGGACGTCCGGCCGCCGATGTTCCAGCCGGGCCGGATCGGCGGGCTGCACCTGAAGAACCGGGTCATCGTGTCGCCGATGGACATGTACTCGGCCCGCGACGGCCTGCCCGGCGACTTCCACCTGGTGCACCTGGGCAGCAAGGCGCTCGGCGGGGCCGGCCTGGTCATGACCGAGATGGTGTGCGTGTCGGCAGACCGGGCGGATCAGCCCCGGCTGCGCGGGCCTGTACACCGCGGGCCAGGAGGCCGCGTGGCGGCGGGTGGTGGACTTCGTGCACGACCGCGGAGCCGGCGCGGCGATCGGGATCCAGCTCGGCCACTCGGGCCGCAAGGGGTCCACCCGGCTGATGTGGGAGGGCATCGACCAGCCGCTGGAGCGAGGGCAACTGGGCGGTGTGCGGCCCGTCCGCGATCCCCTACTCGCCGGCCAGCCAGGTGCCGCGCGAGCTGACGCGAGGCCGACCTGGCCGAGATCACCGGGCAGTTCGCCGGCGCGGCGCGAACGGGCCGGGCGGGCCGGTTTCGACCTGCTCGAACTGCACTGCGCGCACGGCTACCTGCTCTCGTCGTTCCTGTCCCCGCTGACCAACCAGCGCACCGACGGCTACGGCGGGTCGCTGGAGAACCGGCTGCGCTACCCGCTGGAGGTGCTGGACGCGATCCGGGCGGTCTGGCCGGCCGGGCGCCCGGTCACGGTGCGGATCTCCGCCACCGACTGGCACGACGGGGGCGTCGACGCCGACGAGGCGGTGGAGATCGCCCGGGCGTTCGCCGAGCACGGGGTGAACGGCATCGACGTGTCCACCGGGCAGGTGGTCAGCGACGAGCGCCCGGCGTTCGGCCGCAGCTACCAGACCCCGTACGCGGACCGGATCCGCAACGAGATCGGCCGCAAGTACGGTGTGGCGGTGATCGCGGTCGGCGTCATCTCGTCCTACGACGACGTCAACTCGATCCTGCTGGCCGGGCGGGCCGACTTCTGCGCGCTCGGCCGGGCGCACCTGTACGACCCGCAGTGGACCCTGCACGCCGCGGCGGACCAGGGCTACTCGGGCCCGGGCGCGAGCCTGGCCGGACCAGTTCGCCGCGGGCAACCGCAAGCCGCAGACCGGCCGCACCGACGGCCCGCGGCCCCGGCTGGAGCTGATCAGGACCGGCGTGCCTGGCACCGCGCACGCCCGGTGGCGCCCGGGTGCGGATCCGGAGCCAGGTCATGACCGTGTTCGCGCCGCTGAGCGCCCGGCTCAGTCACCGGTCGTTCGGGCTGACCGCCGCCCAGCAGGATTTCGCGGCGCGGGTACGCGCGCCGGCGGAGGAGCTGCAGCCGCTGGCCGACGCCGGTCAGCCGGGCCGGGTCAACCGGGAACTGCTGCGCGCGATGGGACGGCTCGGCCTGCTGGCCCGCCTGTTCCCCGGTGTGGCGCTGCCCGGTGCGGCGCTGCCCGGTGCGGCGGCCGGGCAGCCCTCCTCCCGTGAGGCCGCGGCCCTGGACCTGTGCCTGCTCCGGGAGTCGCTGGCCACCCAGTGCACCGAGGCCGAGACCGCCCTGGCGCTGCAGGGACTGGGCAGCTACCCGGTGCTGCAATCCGGCCGCGACGAGCAGGTGCGCCGGTGGCTTCCCGCGGTGGCCGCCGGGACGCCGTGGCCGCGTTCGCGCTGTCCGAGCCCGGCGCCGGGTCGGACGCCGCGGCGCTGGAGCTCGCCGCCGTACCGGACGGGGAAGGGTGGCGGCTGACCGGGATCAAGACCTGGATCTCCAACGCGCCCGAGGCCGACTTCTACACGGTGTTCGCCCGGACCACACTGGGCGCCGGGGCCCGCGGGGTCAGCGCCTTCCTGGTCCCGGCGGACCGGCCGGGGCTGTCCGGCACGCACCTGGACATGGTCAGCCCGCACCCGATCGGCACGCTGGCCTTCGACGGGGTGCCCGTTGACCGGGGCGATCTGCTCGGGGAACCCGACCGTGGCTTCGCGGTGGCGATGCGGACGCTGAACCTGTTCCGCCCGAGCGTGGGCGCGTTCGCGGTGGGCATGGCGCAGGCGGCGCTCGAGGCGGCCTGCGAGTACGCGGCGTCCAGGACCGCGTTCGGCGGGCCGCTCAAGGACCAGCAGGCGGTGGCGCACCTGCTTGCCGAGATGGCGACCCGCACCGAGGCGGCCCGGCTGCTCGTGTACTCGGCGGCGGCGGCCCTGGACGCGGGGGCGCCCGGGGTGGCCGGGCGCAGCGCCATGGCCAAGCTGTTCGCGACGGAGACGGCCCAGTATCGTGGTCGACTCGGCGGTGCAGATCCACGGCGCCCGCGCCCTGGAGCGGGGCCATCTGCTGGAACACCTGTACCGGGAGGTCCGGGCCCCGCGCATCTACGAGGGTGCCTCGGAGATCCAGCGCACGATCATCGCCCGGCAACTGTTCAAGTAAAGCGCGCCTGGTCCCGGGGTAATGCGCGGCGCTTCGGCCGCGGTGTCAACCGGCCGGCCGCGCCGGGCGTCTTTCGTACGGACCCCGATCCCACCATTGTCGGCACTATTCCGGCATAGCGGACAGCCATGCCGGACCGGCTTACAACGCCACCGCGGGGGCGGAGTTGTGTGCGCGGCGGTGCCTTATTCCAGAGCTTGGCCGCATGTTCACGCCATCACCGGGGCCGCTCGAGCCCACCCTGGCCGCGGTGGCCTACAGCGACTGAGCGGAACCCGGCGCCGCGGCTTCCAGGTCGTCCGGTCCGGGACCCGTGCGGTGCCGCAGCGCCCGCCCCGCGGCGCCGTCCCGGCCGGCCTCCTCGGCCTGGTGCTGGCCCGGCACCGGGGCCGGGGCCCGCGCCGCCGCCCGGGCTGCGTAATCCCGGGTCAGCGCCTCGCGGTAGGCGTCTGTGCAGTCCATGGCTGCGCTCGCCGGCCGCTCAGGGCCGCTGCTGGATGCGGACCAGGTTGCCGGCGGGGTCGCGGAAGGCGCAGTCGCGAATCCCATAGGGCTGATCGACCGGCTCCTGGACGACCTCGGCGTTGCTGGCCTGCACCCGCTCGAAGGTGCCGTCGAGGTCCCCGGCGGCCAGGAGGATCCAGCCGTAGGTGCCCTTGGCCATCATCTCGGCGATGGTGCGGCGCTCGTCGTCGGTGATGCCGGGGTCGGCGGCTGGCGGCGCCAGGAGAATCGACGTGCTGGGCTGGTCGGCGGGGCCGACCGTGATCCAGCGCATCGTGCCCTGTCCGACGTCGTTACGGACCTCGAAGCCGAGGATGTCGCGATAGAAGGCCAGGGAGGCCTCCGGGTCGGTGTGCGGCAGGGCACTCGCGTGAATGGTGATGTCCATGCCGGTCACGCTAGCTGCGGCTCGGTCGTCCGCGCGGCCTCCCACGCGAACCCGTCCGGGTCGGTGAAGGGCCCGGCATCGCTGCCGATCATGAGCCGGTGCGATCCGGTGCCGTCCGGAGAGACGCCGGCGTCCTTGGCGAGGGCACGGCGCCCGTAGAGCGCCAGCTTGACCGGGCCGGACGCGGTGGCGAACTCGACGTACTTGCGGCCGAAGCTCTTCGCCACGGCCAGGCCGCGGTCGACGTAGAACCGCTTGCTCGCGGCCACGTCCGCGACGCCGAGCAGGAGCACGATCTGGTCGATCTGCCGGGTGGCCGGGCCGGTGTCCTTCTTCGCCGAGGTCGCGACCTTCCAGATCGTCCCGTCCGGGGCCTGGACGACGCCGCCGTAGCCCCAGAACGACTTCGCGGCCGGCTTCAGCGGCGTCGCGCCGGCGTCGAGGGCGGCGTCGATGAGGCCGTTGACGGTGGCCGGCTGCGACACCGTGAGCGACAGCGTGAACCCGCGGAAGCCGGTCGTCGGTGCCTCCGAGGCCCGCAGGCGCACCCGAGTGCCCAGGCCGAAGGCGGCGGTGTAGAAGCGGTCGGCGGCCGTGAGGTCGGCCACTTCGAGGGTGACGGATTCGATGGAAGTCATGCCGGTCACGCTAGGTGAGGCCCGTGACCCGCGCTTCTCGATTCCTGACCGGTTGGTCCATGGGCGTCAGCACCACGGGGACCATGGTCACGGAAGCCAGGCTGGCATGGCCGCTTCGGTCTTGAGATGACGTGTCCCGCTGGTACCGGCCCCGTGATCGCGCCCTGTGGCAGTACGCGCATTGCGCTGATGGCGCTGCGTGTGGCAGGGCCGGTAACGCGGCTGTGGCGGTTAGTCTGGGCCATATGGGTACTTCACCGCTCTCCCCGGATGAGATTCGTGCCGCTGCCGGGGCGCACCATCAGCTTGGCCCCGAGTACAGCGACGCGGTGGTGGCCTCGTTCCTTGAGAAGGTTGACCAGGAGATAGCCGCACGCGTTGACCAGCACCTTGCCGCCACCACGCCACGGGCACGGCCGGCACGGCCGACGGAGCCGGAGAACCGCCGCACGCTGCTCAAGGGTTTCGTGTTCGGCGTCGCCGCCAGCGTGGCCACTGTCCTCCTGATCGCGGGGGCCAAGCCGGGACATCATGTGCTTCTCCTGATCTTTCCCCTGGCAGTGGCGTACGGCGCCGGCGCACTCTGGACCAGCCGGCGGGCGAATCGCAGGGCCGCGCTGCGGCAGAGCACCCCGGGCGCCGTCGGCGGCGGCTACCGCCGGCTGATCTAAACCGGCACAGCGCGGCGGCTGTCGCCTGGGGGACCAGTCAGCGGCCTTGCCAGCGGGGGTCGCGGCCCTGCGGTGAAGGCGGCGTGGAACTCGGCGTAGTCCTTGCCGGTCATCAGCAGCGCCTGGGTCATCGCCTCCAGTTCCACGGCGGCGGACAGGCTCATGTCCTGCTCGCGGGTGAGCAGCGCCTTGGTCTGCGCGTAGGCGTGGGCCGGGCCGGTGGCCAGGCGCCGGGCCAGCCGGTCCACCGCCGCGTCCAGTTCGTCCTCGGCCACCAGTTCGCTGATCAGCCCGATCCGCTCGGCGTGCGCGGCGTCGATCGTGTCGCCGAGCATGAGCAACTGGGTGGCCCGGCCCAGGCCGACCAGCCGGGGCAGCAGGTAGGCGGCCCCCATGTCGCCGCCGGACAGGCCCACCTTGGTGAACAGGAACGCGAACCGCGCCGCCGGGGTGGCCACCCGGAAGTCCGCCGCCAGCGCGATCACCGCGCCGGCGCCGGCGGCCATCCCCTGCAGCCCGGCGACGATGGGGATCGGGCACTCCCGCATGCCGCGGATCACCTCGCCGGTCATCCGGGTGAACGCCAGCAGTTCGTCCTGGCCCATGGCCAGCGTGGCGCCGATGATCTCGTGCACGTCCCCGCCGGAGCAGAACGCCCGGCCGGCCCCGCGCAGCACCAGCACCCGGGCGTCCCCGCGGTGCGGCAACTCGGCCAGCAGGTCCCGCAGGTCGGCGTAGGAGTCGAAGGTGAGCGCGTTCAGCTTGTCCGGCCGGTCGAGCGTGACGGTGGCGATCCCGTCGGCGCACTCGAACCGGAAATGCCGCCACTCCCGCGTCAGCGGGACCGATCCGCGGAACGGGCTCATCGGCGCCACCTCCGCGCCCACGATATCTCGGTCCATTGACTGTCGTCAGAGACAGGGAATACTGGTGCTACCCGCCGGGGCGGGTGCCGAACGAAGAGGGGCCGCAATGGAGCTGTCGCCCTCCGCGCACGTCGATACCTTCTGCCGGGACCACCTCCCGCCCGCGCAGCAGTGGCCGGACCTGCGCTTCGACCTCGGCGGGCTGAGCTATCCCGACCGGCTCAACTGCGCCGAGGCGCTGCTGGATGCCACGATCGCCCGGTTCGGCGCGGACCGCCCGTGCCTGCGCACGCTCAGCCGGGACGTGGACCTACGGCGACCTGCTGCGCCACGCCAACCAGGCCGCCCGGGTGCTCACCGAGGACTTCGGCCTGGTGCCCGGCAACCGGGTGCTGCTGCGCGGGCCGAACAACCCGTGGCTGATCGCCTCCTGGTTCGCCGTGATCAAGGCGGGCGGCGTCGCGGTGACCACCATGGCCCTGCTGCGGGCCGGGGAGATCGCGGCACTGGCCGACATCACCGCGCCGAGCCTGGCCATCTGCGATCACCGGTTCGCCGCCGAACTGGAGGCCGCGAACCTGGGCATCCCGGCGATCCGGTATGGCGGCGGCGCCGGCGACGACCTGGTCAGCCGCTGTGCGGGCCGGGACGCCAGTTTCGCCGCCGTCTCCACCGCCGCCGACGACGTGGCTCTGCTCGCCCCGACCTCGGGCACCACCGGCAAGCCCAAGGCCACCATGCACTTCCACCGCGACGTGCTGGCGATCCAGGACACCTTCGGCCGCCACGTGCTCAAGGCGGGCCCCGAGGACGTGTTCCTGGGCACCCCGCCGGTCGGCTTCACGTTCGGGCTCGGCGGCCTGGTGGTGTTTCCGTTCAGCATCGGCGCCAGCACGCTGCTGCTGGAGCGGGCCGCACCGGACGAGCTGGCGGAAGTGGTCGCCGGCCACGGCGTGACGGCGCTGTTCACGGCGCCGACGATGTACCGGGCGCTGCTCACGGCCGGCCACAGCGCGGGCCTGCGCGGCCTGCGGCGGTGCGTCTCGGCCGGCGAGCACCTGCCGCGCGCGGTGTGGGAGGACTTCCACCGCGCCACCGGCGTGCGGATCATCGACGGGATCGGCGCCACCGAGATGCTGCACATCTTCATCTCCGCCGAGGGGGACCAGATCCGGCCCGGGTCGACCGGCCTGGCCGTGCCGGGTTACGAGGCGGCGGTGCTCGGCGAGGACGGGAAGCCGGTGCCCGACGGCGAGCCGGGCAGCCTGGCCGTGAAGGGGCCCACCGGCTGCCGGTACCTGGCCGACGACCGCCAGCGCGCCTACGTGCGGGACGGGTGGAACCTCACCGGCGACACCTACATCCGGGACGCCGACGGCTACTACTGGTACCAGGCCCGCAGCGACGACATGATCATCGCGGCCGGGTACAACATCGCCGGGCCGGAGGTGGAGCAGGCGCTGCTCGGGCACCCCGACGTGGTGGAAACCGGCGTGGTCGCCGCCCCCGACCCCGAGCGCGGCACGATCGTGAAGGCCTACGTCGTGCTCAGGGACGGCGCGGACGCGGGCCCGGCCAAGGCCGCCGAGCTGCAGGCCTTCGCCAAGCAGGCGATCGCGCCGTACAAGTACCCGCGCGAGATCGAGTTCGTCGCCACGCTGCCGCGCACCGCGACCGGCAAGATCCAGCGCTACCGGCTCCGCCAGCTCGCCGCCGGCGGCTCCTGACGGCGCCTTTTACCCGGCATTACGCTTCCCGGGGCACCCCGGCCCGCCGGTTAGCTGGCCCCGGGGCCGCCCGCTGCCCGGTGTGCGCCACCCAGTCGGTGACGAGATGGTCGAGCACGGGCGCCAGGTTGCGAAGTTCGTCCAGGTGCGCGGGGCCGAGCTGGCTCAGCCGTGCCTCGCCGTCCGGGGTGAGCGTCACCCGGGTCAGCCGCCCGTCCTCGGCGTCCCTGGACCGCGCCACCACCCCCGCGTTAGCCGCCCGGTCGACGAGTTCCACCACGCTGTGGTGCCGCAGCAGCAGGTATTCGGCCAGCTCCGAGATCGTCGGGTCCTGGCTTCCCGAGTGGCCCTTGATCGCCACGAGAAGCTGGTGCTGGGCCGGGGTGAGGCCCACCGCGCGCGCCTGGGTCTGGCTCCAGTGCAGGAAGCGGCGCAGGCTGGTGCGGAACGCCAGCAGGTTCTGGAAGTCGCCAGCAGACATCTCGGGCACTCCCTCACCGTAGTCCCAGCGTCCGCGTGCCCGGCGCAGGCCAGGCCCCTATATCCCGAAACGCGCCGGGGCCGGCCCGGTGGTGTGCGGCGCCTGGCCCGCCGCCACACCACCGATCCGCGCCCACACCCGGCAACACATATATATATCGTGCTACGATTCAGTTCGGTCGCCAACCGCCTGGCTTGCCCGCCGGGCCGGTCTTCTGGGCCTGCCCGGCGGGCAAGCCGCGCCACAGTGACGGGGCCCGATGACGGCAGCAACCGCGGTGCGCGTGCGCCGCGTCTCCGACCCGGCGGCGGTCCTGGCCGCATATCTGGGGAGAGCCAGTGAGCGGTGACACCGAGCCGCGCACCGACGCGGAGGTGCGGCGGGCGGGGCTGGCCTGGCACGCCGACCCCGGCGACCGGCCGGGGGATCCGGCCTGCCTGCTGCGCAGGGTCTGCCCGGCCTGCGGCACCGTGGCCGGCACCGACCCGCCGGTCACCTGCCAGCAGTGCGGTACCGAGATCCCCGGAGCCTGAGCCGCACGGTCAGCCCGGCCCGGCCAGTACCGCCTGGGTCTGGGTCACCTGCGCCACCCGCCGCCCCGCGTCGTCGGTCATGTCCGTCTGCACCACGATCACCGTCCGGCCGACGTGCAGCGGCCGGGTGATCGCGGTCACGTCGCCCGACCGGACCGCACGGGTGAACACCGTGGCCGAACTGGTGGTCGCGGTCAGCGCACCGGGCGGCAGGTTCAGGAAGGCACAGACTCCGCCGAGGCTGTCGGCGAACGCCATCAGCACACCGCCGTGCAGGATTCCCCCGGAGGTACACCGCTCCGGTGCCCAGGCCAGCCGGCCCCGGACCTCGCCGGGCGCGGCGGCGTCCAGGACGATGCCGAGGCCCGCCGCGAACGGCATCATGGCCACCAGCCCGTCAAGCTCGGCGCGGCCCTCGTCCGCCCCGGGCGCGGCCTGCCCGGGCGCGGCCTGCCCGGGCACGGAATCCCCGGGGCCGGCCGTCACCGGTCCCGGCGCCTGCTCCCGCGGCCCGTCCGCCTGGCGCTCGCGCACCTGCTCCTCCTGCCCGCCGCCCGCTGGCTCCACCGAATCCACGGCCACCGGCCCGGCTGTCACTCCGGTCCCGGCCGGTGCCCGTGCCGCCCGCAGCAGCGCGACCACCTCCTCGTCCGAGGTCTGCGCGAAGTCTTCATACCATTCGCCGATCGCCAGGAACCGCTCCGGCATCTCCAGGCAGATCACCTCGTCCGCGTCGCCCCGTAGCGTGCGGTCGGACGCGGGTGGCGCCACCGGGGCCGCCAGCACCACCGTGGCCGCGCCGAGCGCCCGCGCCACCTGGCACGCGGCGCGGGCCGTCGAGCCGGTCGCGATGCCGTCGTCCACGATGACGGCGGTCCGCCCGGCCAGGGGCTCATGCGGCACATCCCCGCGGAACCGCTGGGCGCGCCGCTCCAGCTCGGCCCGTTCCTTCCGTTCGACCTGGGCGATCTCCGCCTCGCTCACGTGGGCGTACCGGACGACCTCGGGGTTGATGACGCGCGCATCGGACTCCCCGATCGCACCCAGGCCGAGTTCGGGCTGGGCAGGCACGCCGAGCTTGCGCACCAGGATCACGTCCAGCGGCGCGCCCAGCGCGCGGGCCACCTCCGCCGCGACCGGCACTCCGCCCCGGGGCAGCCCGAGGACCACGACGTCCTCGTTCCGCAGGAACTGCAGGCGGCTGGCCAGCCTCCGGCCGGCGTCGGATCGGTCGCGGAACCGCATGGTGATCCCCTCCCACCGGTCTGGGGAATGTGTACCCAGCATGCGCCATCCATGCGATCGGCGGCCCGCCGGACATGCCCGGCGCCGGGCAGGCAGGATGGCCGGGTGATCGAGCATGCTAACCGCCCGTGGGGCAGCTACGCCGTCCTCACCGAGGGCGAGGGTTTCAAGGTCAAGACGATCGAGGTGCTCCCGGCGCAGCGCCTGAGCTACCAGAGGCATTCACGCCGGTCCGAGCACTGGTTCGTGGTTGCCGGTCAGGGAGCTGTCACGCTGGACGGGCTGGAGATCGCCGTGCAGCGCGGAGACGCCGTCGACGTGCCACGCGGCACGGCGCACCGCATTCACAACACCGGCCCGGCCCCGCTCGTCTTCGTCGAGGTCCAGCACGGCGACTACTTCGGCGAGGACGACATCGTCCGGCTGGACGACGACTACGGCCGGCTGGACCCGCCGCCAGAGACACCGTGAGGCCCGAAGCGGCCTGGGACCCCCATGCAATCCGCGGCCGCCCGCCGTGCGCAGGGCTTCGAATGTCGTCGTTGCCACAACCACGACAAAAGAATGTCGTCGTTGTGGCAACGACGACAAATGCGTCCGCTCCGGTCAGGTGAGCAGGGTGCGCAGGAACGCGCGGGTGCGGGCACCCTCGGCGCCACGGGTGTACTCACCGGCCACGAAGTCGGTCACGCCTGCGTCGGCAAGCGCGCCGATCTGGGCGGCGACGGTGTCCTCGTCGCCGACGATGGCCACGTCCGCCGGGCCCACGGCGCCCTCGCGGTCCAGCATGGCCCGGTACGACGGCAGCTCACCGTAGATGGCGAAGATCTGCGCGGCCCGCTCCCGTGCGCCGTCCGGGTCGTCGGTGACACAGACGGGAAGGATGCACACCACGCGCGGGGCTGGGCCGCCCGGCGTCCTGCGCGGCGGCGGTGATCGTGGGCACGATGTGGTCGCGCACGGTGGCGGGCCCGGTCATCCAGAGGACGGTGCCGTCGGTCTGCGTGCCGGCCAGCCGCAGCATCTGGGCGCCGAGCGCGGCGATCAGGACCGGGACCCGGCCGGGAGACGGAGTGGTCAGCCCGATGCTGGCGCGCACGGTGCTCCCCGGTGAACGCGGCCGGCTGCCCGTCCAGCAGCGGCAGCAGGATCGCGAGGTACTCCTTCATGTGCAGGATCGGCTTGCCGAAGTCGTAGCCGAACATGTCCTCGATCACGATCTTGTGGGACGGGCCGATGCCGAGCACCAGGCGGCCGTCCACCGCCGCCGCGACGGTCCGCGCCTGCTGCGCCAGCGCGGCCGGGTGCCGCGGGTAGGTGGGCACCACCGCGGTGCCGAGCTCAATGCCGGGCACCTGGCTGCCCGCGACCGCCAGCGCGGTCAGCGCGTCCACCCCGAAGATGTTGCTCATCCAGGCGGAGGCGAAGCCGTGGTCGGCGGCGCGCTGCAACTCCTCGCGCAGCGTCGTCATCGGGGCCGGGCCGGACGGATCCTGCAGCGATACGCCAATCCTCATCGAGCGCCTCCCCGCGTCTGGTCTGGTGGACGGTCCCATTCTGCTGGCCGGGCGCGTGGTTCGCCCGGTTACCCGCTAACCGCCCCGGCCGCGCCGGGCAGCCGCGCATGCGCCACCGCCACCTCGGCGGCCAGTGCCGCATTGTCGGCGATCAGCAGCCGGTTGACCTCGACGCTGCGGCCCCCGCTCAGCTCATGCACGAGGGACAATACGGCCGGCGTCACGGACTGCCCGGCCACCCCCTGGCGGTGTACCCGGCTGACCGCCTCGGCGATGATCTCCTCGAGGTCCACGGCCGGGTCCGGCGGCCGGGCGAGGAGCAGCCCCGAAGTGCCGTTAAGCAGCCAATGCAGGGCAGCGACCCGGGCAGCTTCCGCCGCACTGGCGACGACCGCGGACACCGGCGGGCCGCCGCCGGCGCTGTAGAACAGCGGCAGCCGCGGCGTGCGCCAGCCGAGGACCGGGACGCCCAGGGTCTCCAGCAGTTCCGCGGTGGCCGGCGACGTCCAGGATCGACTTGGCGCCGGAGGACACCACCATCGCCGCGGTCCGCGCGAGCTGCGGCAGGTCGCTGGAGATGTCCAGGCTCTGGGCGAAGCCGCGGTGCACGCCCCCGGTGCCGCCGGTGCCCATGAACCGGATGCCGGCGGCGCGGCACACCGCCAGGGTCCCGCCGACCGTGGTGGCGCCGAGCGCGCCCTGCACCGCACAGGCGGCCAGGTCACGGGCGCCTGCCTTGCGGGCGGACTCGCCCGCCACCGCGAAGCGCTCCAGTTCCGCCTCGGTCAGCCCGGCCCGGACGGCACCGTCCACCACGCCCACGGTGGCGGGGACGGCGCCCGCGGCGCGCACCCGTGCCTCCGATGCGAGCGCCACGTCCATGCCCTGACGGCCGGGGAAGCCGTGGGAGACCAGGGTGGTCTCCAGGGCCACCACCGGGCCGCCGTCCCGCAGCGCCGCGGCCACCTCGTCGGACAGCACCGGGGCGAGCGCCATCACCGGCCGCCCCCGCCGCGGCCGCACCGGCCCCGTGGCTGGCCGGGGCGCGTCACGGCATCGCCCCCAGCCTGGTCACGGCGCGGGCCGCCGCGTCCAGCCCGAGGCGGACACCGCCGAGCAGATAGCCCGCCGCGAACGCGTCACCGGCACCGGTCGCATCCACCGCGCGCACCGGCCGGGCGGCATGGGTGACCCCGCCGGCCCGGACCCCGCGCGGTCCCAGTTTCACCACCATCTCGCTGCCGGGCACCTCCCCCACCAGATCCGCCTCCTCCTGCGTGCCGAACACGACCTGCGGCCGCAGCCCGGCAAGCAGCTCGCGGAAGCGGTCCACGCCATAGTCTCGCAGCGCCGCGGTGGAGGAGAGATCCACGCTCGGCCGGGGCAGCCGCGCCGCCGCGGCCAGCGCGGCCCCCTGGACCGGTTCGCGCAGCAGGCTGTAGCCGGGCAGGTGCAGCCGGGTGCAGCCGTCGAACCAGGCGTCCGCCAGATGGCCGGCCGCCAGCTCGGTGCCCACGCCCCGGTCGGTCAGCATGGACCGGGACCGGCCGTGGTCGGAGAGCGAGACCACCACGCCGGTCCGCCCCGGCAGGACGGGCCCGGCAAACTCCACGCCCCGGCCGGCGAGCTCGTCGGCCACCATGCGGCCCGCGGGGTCGGCCGCCCGCGCCGCGATCAGCCGGGCCCGGCCGCCGAGCGCGCTGATCCACGCGGCCACGTTTGCCGCCTGCCCGCCGGCGCCCACCGAGGTGACGGCGGGCGTGTCGGTCTCCGGCGCGACCGGCCCCGCCAGCGAGACGACCACGTCGAGGTGCGCGTCTCCCAGCACGCAGATCATGTGCCAGACCGCGTCATCCGTGCCCCCCTGCGCGTGCTCCCGGACGTGCGGGCCATAGGTAAGCAGAATCTAACGCGTCACGGCGCCCGGCCCGCGGCCCGGGCCGACCGCGCCGCGCGCCGGGAGCCAGGGCGGGCTGCCGTCAGGGCGGGCTGCCGGAGTTGACCGCGGCGGGCAGGCCGGAGCAGATGCTGGCCCCGGCATTGCGGCTCTGCACGAACGTGGTACTGCCGTAGCCGCCACCGCCGCTGCCGGAACCGCTGGCCGCGCTGTGGCTGGCCCGGCCGTGCTTGCCGCGGCCGGCCTTGCCGGTCCGCGGCGCGGGCGGTGGCTTCACGCCGCCGAAGTCAGACCCGAGGACCAGGGTGACCGGGCCCGCCGTGCCGGTCTGCGGGGCCGGCTCGGCCAGCAGGTCCTGGGCCGCGGGGGCGGACTTGAGCGACGTCATCAGGGTGTAGGCGCTGTCGGCCTGGGCGGTGCCCGAGTACGTCACGGTCGTGGTCGTGGTCGGCACCGCGTTGGCGACCCCGGTCACGTCGTAGCCCAGCTTGCGCAGCTTGGCGGCGGTCCGGCCGGCCAGCCCCGCCAAGCCGGTACCGTTCAGCACCTTCACCTGCACCTTCCCGGGCGGCAGCGTGGGCAGCGAGTGGCGCCAGTCCTGGCCGCCGGTGAGCATCTGGAAGATCACGTCGGACTGCGGCTGCTCGGGCAGCAGGCGGCCCGGCTGGGCCGCGTCCGGCACCGTCGGCATCGTGAGCAGCGTGACGTGCTTGGCGGACAGGTGAACGAGGCTCTTGGCGAGGCCCGCCAGCTTGCTGACCGAGTCCATGCCCTGGTCCACGGTGAGCGCCTTGGTGGCGATGTCGGCGATCTTGAGCAGTTGCAGCGAGTTGCTCAGGATGCCCTGGCTGTTCACCTTCTGGATGACCGAGGAGATGAACGCCTGCTGCAACTCGATCCGCGGCAGGTCGCCGCCGACATCCCCCTCGGCCGAGACGCCATGCCGGGTCCGCACGTAGGCAAGTGCCTGGTTGTAGGTGAGCAGGTGCTTGCCGCCGGACAGGTGCAGCCCGGACCACCGGTCCCGGTAACCGCCGCGCGGCACGCAGACCTCGACCCCGCCGATCGCATCCACCATCGCGCGGAACGAGTTGAAGTCGAACATCACGAAGTGATCCAGCTTGACGCCGGTCAGGTCGCGCACCGTCTTCACCGCACACGAGGGGCCGCCGATGTTCATCGCCCCGTCGATGATCGCGGCCTGGTAGGGGCCCCAGATGCCCACGCCGACGCCCTTCCTGGCCTTGCAGCCCGGCTCGTAGACGATGGTGTCCCGCGGGATGGACACGATCAGGGCGTGCGTGTGCGTCGGGTCGAGGTGAACCAGCAGCAGGTTGTCGGAGTTGCTGGTGTCCAGGCTCGGGTTGCTGCCGAAGCCCTTGCCCTGGCCCTTCCTGGTCTGCGATCCGAGCAGCAGGATGTTCTGCGCGCCGTAGACGGACCGGTGGGTCAGCCCGCTGACGCTGACGACCTTGATGTTGCCGGCCAGGTGCCGGTACACCACATAGGCGCCGAGACTGACCACGACCACGACCACGGTCAGGAAGGCAGCACAGCCGTAGGCGGCCTTCCGCAGGCGGCCGCGGTGCCGCCAGTGGCCGCGCCGCGGCTGGTCACCCGGATAGCCGTGCCGGCGGCGGCGGCCTGCCGAATGGTCACGCATCTGCGCTCCCGACTTGTCAGGTTGCGCAGACGTTATCCGCGCCTGGCGGCGCAGCGGGCGGCCGGCTCCGATACTTTGCCGGAGCAATGCTGACTCCAGACCAGCGCATCATTCCATGGTCATCGCGGCGCACACTCGCCCCGGGACCAGCAGGTCAAGGCCGTGGGAATGGCCGGGCAGCCGCCACGGTTCCATACCCCATGGGGGCATGGAAGGTGCCCCGTGACCGCAAGGAGGAACCATGGCAACGGTCGAACTGACCGCCGAGAATTTCGAGTCGGTGATCGGCGGCGCCGGCCTGGCCCTGGTGGACTTCTGGGCGTCATGGTGCGGACCCTGCCGGATGTTCGGCCCGGTCTTCGAGAAGGTGTCGGAGCAGCACCAGGACGCGGTCTTCGGCAAGGTCGACACCGAGGCCCAGCAGGCGCTCGCCGCGTCGTTCGGGATCACGTCGATCCCGACTCTGATGATCATCCGCGACAAGGTGGTCCTCTACGCCCAGCCCGGTGCGATCTCCGAGACCGCGCTGGCAGACCTGATCGCGAAGGCGCGCGAGGTGGACATGGACGAGGTCCGCGCCAGCATCGCCGGGAAGCAGGCCGGCGCGGCCTGAGCAGGAACTGAGGCCGGTGGCCGAAGCAAGCGGCGAGCAACGTTACCGTCCACAGCAGAACTCATTCGCGTTCCAGGGGGGTGGCGGGCCAGTCCAGCATCCGCGCGCCGATGACCGCGACCTGCAGCGCGAGCGCGTCCGCGGGCCGCGCGGGGTCCCGCCCGGTCAGGTCCCTGACCCGGGCCAGCCGGTAGGTGACGGTGCGCACCGACAGGTGCAGGTCCCGCGCGGCAGCGGCCGCGACACCGCCCCTGGCGTAGTAGGCGGCCAGCGTGGCCAGCAGCGGCCCGGCGCCGCCACGGGCCCGCGCCAGCGGGGTGAGCAGGGTCTGCACCAGGTCGGTGATGGCCACCCTGTCGCGCAGGAGCACCTGGTAGATGAGCAGGTCCACGGCGCGGACGACCTGGTCGGCCAGGCCCAGGCGCTGGGCCACGTCGAACGCGTCGGCCGCCTCGTCGTAGGACCGCACGACGCCGCTCGGCCCGGGGTGGGACCGGCCGAGGGCGATCCGCCAGGGCGGCGGCCCGGCTCCGGCGGGATCCCGGGCCGCGTCGCGCTGGCCGGCCGCCCGGCGGGCCAGCGCGGCGGCCAGCGCCCGGGCCACCCCGGCCGCCTCGTCGCCGCCGGCCGTCCCCACGATCACCACCAGCCGGCCGCGGCGGCTCACCACCAGCGAGGAGGACGGCGCCGCGGCCTCGGCGACCACGGTGTCGATGTGAATGCCGGGCAGGCTCACGCTGACGCCGCTGTCCGCGGCGCCCGACCAGCATCACCTGGTGCGGGCCGGCCAGCCGCAGTCCCAGCCGCTCGCCCCTGGCCATCAGGTCGGCCACGCCGCCCCGGCCGGACAACAGGTCCTCGAAGAACTCGCGGCGCTCCGCCTCCTCGCGGCGGGCGACCGACAGGTAGGCCCGCTCGAACCCGCCCGCGGCCGCCGCCACCGCGTCGTCCGCGGCGTGCAGCACGGCCAGCACGGCGGCCCGCAGCGCGGTGGGTGAGTCGCCGTCGGCGGGCAGTTCCCGCCACAGCCGCCAGGTCGCCGACAGGTAGAGGTCGACCAGCCCGCCCAGGGCGACCCCGCCCTCCGCGGCCTGCTCGCCGGACCGGCCGTAGCCGGCCAGTTCCACCGCGGTCAGGCGGCGCCCGCTGCCGAACGCCTCCACGACGGCGGGCAGGTAGTCGCCGAGCAGCCCGGGCGGGACCCCACCGGCCTCGCGGCTCGCCGCAAGGGTGATCGCGGCCAGGTCCGGCCGGCCATCCCTGCCGCGCGCAGTCACTCCAGCCACCGCCTTCCAGCCAGGCGCGCCTGCCCCAGCCCGGCAGGCACCGCCCCGACAGCTTCCCCCAGTTTGCCGGACGTAGGCAAGGTAGGGGGACAGCTTTTAGCCGATGAGCCCCGAAGACTGGATGGGCTCGGCAAGCAATAGTTGAGCATGAGCCCGGAACGGCCGGGCCCGGCATCAGGTGGGAGGTCACCATGACGGCGTTCAGCCTGGGGACCCCCGCCGCCGTGCCTGCGCCGCACCGGTCACCAGCCGGATTGGGCAGTCAACCGGGGCACTGCTCAGCCCGGCCGGCCTGGCCGCGCACAGGCCCGGGTACCCCGCAGGTGCCCGGGCCAGGCTGGCCGTCCTGGCCGCCTGGACAGCGCGCTCCAGACCGGTAGGTAACGACACAGACGGGGAGAAGGCCGAGGACACCACGCCATCGAGGGCCATCGGGTAGCCACGGCAGCCACTTCAGGTCCCAGCATGGGGCTGGGCGGCGCTTGTCGCCGCCCTTGTCGTGCTGCTCGGCGCGGACCTGCTGGCGAGCTACCGCCGGGACGGCCCGGTGAGCATGGCCGAAGCGGCCGGGTGGACGCTGGCCACGGTAGCGCTGGCGGTGTGCTTCGGCGCGCTGCTCGCCCGCACCTCGGGGAGCACGCCCGCCGGGCAGTTCTTCGCCGGCTGGCTGACCGAGTACAGCCTTTCCCTGGACAACCTGCTGGTCTTCGTCATCCTGATCAGCCGGTCCCAGGTGCCGGACCGGCTGCACGGCCGTGTGGTCCTGGCCGGCATCGGCATCGCCGTGGTGCTGCGCGGCGATCGTCATCGGCGCCGGCGCGGCCGCCCTGCACCGGTTCGGGTGGCTGGAATACCTGTTCGGCGTGTTTCTCCTCTATACGGCGGCCCAGGTGGCGCGGCGCCCTAGCGGGGCGCGGGCACCCGCCGGAACCGGCACGGGCCAGGTCTCCGGCGCGGGCGACGGCCGCCGGGCGGGCCGGGTCCCCGCGGCCGCGGCCGGGGCACCGGAGGCCACGGCGCTGGACCCGGCCCCGGGGGCGGCGGGGCGCATCGCGGCCCGGCTGACCCGGCGCGGCACGGCCGGGGTGCTCGCGCTGGTGATCGCCCTCGGGGTGGCCGACGTCATCTTCGCGCTCGACTCCATTCCGGCCATCTTCGGGCTGACCCGGGATCCGTTCCTGGTGTTCAGCGCCAACGTGTTCGCCCTGCTCGGCCTGCGGCACCTGTACTTCCTGGTGGCCGGGCTGCTCGCGCGGCTGGTCTACCTGCAGGCGGGCCTGTGCGTGGTGCTCGCCTTCATCGGTGTCAAGCTGCTCGGCGAGGCGCTGCACGGCTCCGGCGTGACCAGCATCGGGCCGGTACCCGTGCCGCAGGTCGGCGCCTGGCTCTCGCTGGCGATCATCGTCGTGGTGCTCGGCATGACCGCGCTGGCCAGCGTGCTGGCCACCCGGCGGCAGGCCAGGCGGCGGGACCGGCCCGACCGCGCGGTCTGTGGCGAGCAGCGCTGACGCCGCTGCCACAGGGGCTCAGGACGCGAGTGGCGTCGCGCAGGTGCGCCACGACGTCGCCGATGGCCGACCTTGACCGTCTCGCCGGTGGCGCGCGTGGTGACCTCGACGGTGCTGTCGGCCAGGCCGCGCTTGCCCACGGTCACCCGGAACGGGATCCCGGTGAGCTCCGCGTCGCGGAACTTCACCCCGGCCCGCTCGGTGCGGTCGTCGATGATGACCTCGATGCCCGCCGCGGTGAGCTGCTCGTACACCGACTCCCCCGCCTTCGCGGACTCGGGGTCCTCGGACTGGGCCACCGTCACGACCACGGCGAACGGTGCCACGGCGACCGGCCAGATGATGCCGCGCTCGTCGCGGTGGGTCTCCACGACGGCGGCCATCGCCCGCTCCACGCCAATGCCGTAGCAGCCCATGATGGGGTGCACGCGCTCGCCAGAGGCGTCCAGCACGGTGACCCCGAACGCCTTGGTGTACTTGTAGCCGAGCTTGAAGATGTGCCCGATCTCGATGGCGGCCAGCAGGTCCAGCGGCTCGCCGCAGACGACGCACGGTTCCCCGGCGGCGACCTCGCGCAGGTCGGCCCAGATCCCGACGGTGATGTCCCGGCCCACGTCCACCCCGCGCAGGTGGAAGTCGTCGGTGTTCGCCCCGGTGACCATGTCGCGGCGGCCGCGCAGCGCCTCGTCGGCGAGCACCGGGAGGCCCGTCACCCCGACCGCGCCGAGGCTGCCCGGCAGCGCGCCGAGGGCCTCCTTGATCTCCTCGGGGTGGGCCGGGCGGATCTCCACCGCAGCGGTGGCGTCGAGGAGCTTCTGCTCGTTCAGGGCGTGGTCGCCGCGCATCAGCACCAGCGTCAGCTTGCCGTCCAGCACGTAGACCAGGGACTTGATCTGCCGGTCCGCCGGAGCGTCGTACCCGGTCGCCAGGTCCTCGATGGTCCGCACGCCCGGAGTGGCGAACCGCTCCGGAGCGGGCAGCCCCGGCCCGTCGGTCACCTCGTCCAGCCGGGAGGTGGCCTTCTCCACGTTCGCCGCGTAGTTGCAGGCCGGACAGTACGCGACAGTGTCCTCGCCCGCGTCTGACGGGCACATGAACTCGGTCGAGTCGCTGCCGCCCATGTTGCCGCTGGACGCCGCCACCGGGATGGCCGGGATACTGAGCCGGTCAAAGATCCGCAGATAGGCGTCGCGGTGCCGGCCGAAAGCGGCGTCGAGCCCGGCGGCGTCGAGGTCGAAGGTGTAGGAGTCCTTCATGGTGAACTCGCGCACCCGCAGCAGCCCGGCCCGGGGCCGCGCCTCGTCCCGGAACTTGGTCTGAAACTGGTACCAGGCCTGCGGCAGTTGCTTGTGCGAGTTCAGCTCCTGGGCGAGGACGGTGAAGACCTCCTCGTTCGTCACCGCGAGCACGTTCTCGGCGCCCCGGTGGTCGGTGAACGTGAACATGACCTCGGCCATGGTCTCGGAGCGGCCGCTGCGCTCCCAGATCTCCTTCGGGTGCATGGTGGGCACCAGCAGTTCCTGGGCGCCGATCCGGGTCATTTCCTGACGGATGACCTCGATCACCTTGGCCCGCACCCGGACCGCGAGCGGCAGCAGTGAGTAGTGGCCCGCCTGGAGCTGCCGGATGTATCCCGCGCGGACCAGCAGCCGATGGCTCGGCGCCCCGGCGTCCGCCGGGTCCTCCCGCAGGGTAGGGATGTGCATCTGTGACCAGCGCATGGTACGGGCTTCCTCGTCGTGGGTCCTGGTTTTCCCGCCGCACAGCAGCCGGCGCGGGGCGAAAACCGAGCTTAGTGGCCCTGCGCCGGGGCCTCGACCCGGTTTCCCGGTTCGAGCGGCGGCGCGCCGATCGGGCAGGCAGGTCAGGCACTCCGGCTGGGCCACCGGATGCTCCGGCTCGGGGCGCAGCACGTCGTTGTCGATCGTCAGCGCCGACAGCACGGCGGCCACGGCCAGCAGGCCCGCGCAGATGACCATGGCCATCCGGAACGCCGGGTTCATCAGGGCCGCCACCCGGTACGCCGCGCCGGTCAGGCCCACGGCCAGCGGCAGCCCGGCCACGGCCAGCAGGCCCGCGGCCCGGGCCACCGCGTTGTTGACGCCGCTGGCCGTTCCGGCATGGCGCACGTCGGCGCTGGCCAGCACGGTGGCTGTCAGCGGGGCAACGGTCGCGGACAGGCCGAGCCCGAACAACACGACGCTGGGGAACACCTCGGTCAGGTAATCAGCGTGACGGCCAATTCTGACCGCCAGGAGCAGGCCCGCAGCGCACAGCAGACAGCCAGCGGTCATGAGCCAGCGCGGGCCGACGCGCTGCGCCAGCGCGCCCGCCCGGGACGACAGCACCAGCATCAGCAGGGTCAGCGGCAGCAGCGAGACGCCCGCGGCCAGCGGCGAGTAGCCGGAGACCACCTGGAGCTGGAGCACCAGCAGGAAGATGGTGCCGCTCAGCGCGCCATAGATCACGAACGTCACCACGTTGACCGCGGTGAACTGGCGGGAGGCGAACACGTCAAGCGGGAGCATGGGGGGCACGCCGTGCCCGGCCCGGCCGCGACGGCGTTCCAGGAGCACGAAGCCGGCCCCAGCGAGGATCCCGGCGCCGCCGGTCAGCGCCGCCCGGGCCAGGCCGTGCACGGGTGCCTCGATGAGCGCGTCGGTGATCCCGGCCAGGGCGAGCGCGGCGAGGAACGCACCGGCCCAGTCGAACCGGCCGTGGCTGGTGGGGTCCCTGGTCTCCGGCACATGGCGCACCGCGACGGCCACCACCACGGCGGCCAGCGGCAGGTTCAGCAGGAAGATCCACCGCCAGCCGACCGAGCCGATGAGCCAGCCGCCGAGGAACGGCCCGACGGCGCCGGCCACGCCCCCCAGCCCGGACCAGGCACCGATGGCCCTGGGCCGGTCGTCGGGCGCGAACGACGCCTGGATGATCGCCAGCGAGCCGGGGGTGAGCAGCGCGCCGCCCATGCCCTGCAGCGCCCGCGCGCCGATGAGCACGCCGATGCTCGGGAGCGAGGCCGCACAGCGCCGAGGCCAGGGCGAACCAGATCACCCCGATCACGAAGATGCGGCGGCGGCCGAGCCGGTCGCCGAGCGCGCCGCCGAGCAGGATCAGCCCGGCCAGGGTGAGCGTGTAGGCGGTGACCGTCCACTGCAGGCCCTCCAGGGAGGTGTGCAGGCTCTTGCCGATGGTGGGCAGGGCCACGTTGACCACGGTGCCGTCGAGCATCGCCATGCTCGACCCGAGCACGGTGGCGGCGAGCACCCACCGCCCCTTCGTACTGGTCAGGCGGATGGCACCCGGCGCTGGGGAGACCGCTGCGACCACGCCTGCGATCCTCTCACCGCACGAGCAGGTTGCCCAGCAGGCGCGGCACGGCGGCCCGGCGCGCGGGGCGGGTCACGGGACGGGCTTGCCGCCCCGCCACTTGGACGAGCCCGGCCCGTAGGCGAGGACGATCCAGACGGGGCCGCGGGCGAACGTCATCGGCTGGCCCGAGTCCGTGGTGAACGTGGTGCCGCCGTCGGCGCTCGGCCGGGACCAGCGCGCGTGGTAGGCCTCGCCGTTGCGCAGCACCGTAGCGGTGCCCGAACCGACCGTTTCGGCATCGGGCGGCATCATCGGGCCCTGTTCGAGGAACCGGGACAGGCCCACGACCACGCGCTGGATCACCACGGTGGGCGCGGCCAGCCGCCCTGCGCCGGTGCTGATGGCGGGGGTGCCGTCCATCGAGACCAGCCAGCGCCCCCGGGCGGGTGACCAGGTGAACCGGAACGACGCGGCCGGGTAGGACACCGACTCCGCCCTGCGGGGGTGACCGCCGGCCGGCGGCGGGCCGAACCGGAACCCGATGTTGCGGGCCACGCTGGCGTGCGGGGCCTGCTTGAGCAGCGTCCGGGTGTCGGCGTAGAGGTTGTACGGCTCGACCCGGTCGACGGTACGGAAGTAGCCGTCTGCGGTCGCCGCGTACAGGTCCACGATCGGTGAGTGCTCGACCACCGGCACGAGCTGTGGCTGCGCCCCGGACCAGGCGAACGCCGGGCGGCCGAACTGGCGGAGTAGCTGCAGGTCGTCCTGCCGGGCGCTGCGCACCGGGCCGATCACCCGCGGGTAGTGCGAGGAGAAGACCGCCATGATCCGGCTCAGCCCGCCTTCGACCGGGATCAGGTACACGATGTCGGCCTTGGCCAGCCCGGTGGCCGGCCGCTCCGGGACGGTGTTCCCGATCTTCACGATGAACACCCGCTTGAGCCGGTGCACCGGCTCGCCGGTGAACGGGGACAGCAGCGGTCCGCGGGGCGGCGGCCGCGACTGCGCCGGGGCCGGTTTCGGCGCCGACGCGAGCTTGCCAGCCGTGCCGTGGCGCATGGCATAGGCAATGCCCCCCGCTGCCAGTGCCACCGCGACGGCCACCCCCAGTGCGGTGAGCGCAACGCTGCGCCGATCCCAGACCATCTGTGCACCCCTCAGGGAATTGTTCCCCGACGGCCCCAATTCATGATCGCGGGGATGGCCAGGGACGGTAAAGGCTCAGCACGCGCTGGGCACCGCGGGCCCCGGCGCGGCGCCCAGCCGGGACCGGACCTCATCGGCGCCGAGGTCGTGCAGCTCTTCCAGTATCGCCAGGGCCCGCCGCCACACGGCCTTGGCCATCGCCTTGTTCCCGACCGCGCTGTAGATGTCGCCGAGGCGGGCCAGCACCCCGCCCTGCTCGGCCCGGTCCCTGACATCCCGCAGCAGCTCCAGGGCCCGGCGGTAGCAGGCGATGGCCTCGGTGTCGTCGCCGGTCAGGTGCATGGCGTAGCCGAGATGGTCCCACGCGTGCGCCTCGCCGACCAGGTTGCCGACCTCGCGGTGCAGGTCCAGGGCCCGGCGGCAGTGGACCACCGCGTCCGGGCCGGAGCCGAGCATCGCCATGTGCCAGCCGAGGTTCTCCAGCGCGTGCGCCTCACCGGCCCGGTAGCCGAGGCCCTGGTAGAGGCTGAGCGCCAGTTCCGCCTGCCGCCGCGCCTTGTCGTGGCGGCCCTGCCGGTCGAACAGCACCCCGACGGTGAGATGGTTACGGGCCTGCCAGGCGGTCGCGCCGGCCTCGTCGAACAGCGCACTGGCCCCGAGCAGGTGGGTGTGCGCGGTGTCGTAGCAGCCGACCCGCAGGTTGGCGACGCCCATCGCGGCGTGCGCGTGGGCCTGGCCGAGCCGGTTACCGGCCCGCTCCGCGGCGGCCAGCGCGGTCCTGCCGATCGCCGCCAGGTCATGCCAGTGGCCTTCGCGGTTGAGGTAGTCGGTCAGGACGGCGGGCAACTGCCAGGCGCGCACGTCATGGCCGGCCGCCGCGGCGGCGTCGATGACCGCGAGCAGCACCTGGTGCTCCGCGCTGAACCAGCCCAGCGCCTCGGCGTAGCTGGCGAACTTCTCCGGGACGGTGCCCGGCTGCGCGGCGCACAGGCTGACCGCGGGGCGGGCCGGGCAGAGCCTGCCCGCGGCGGCCGCGGCGGTGTGCAGGTAGTGGTCGCCGAGACGGCGCCTGGCCAGGTCGCGCCCGGCCTCGTCCTCGCCCGCGGCGGCCAGTTCGGCGGCATAGGCACGGAGCAGGTCGTGGCCGGTGAACCGGCCGGGCATGTGCTCGGTCAGCAGGTGCGCCTCGGTCAGCTCGGCCACGGCCCGGCGCGCCTGCGGACGGCCGGTGCCGCCCAGGCTCGCCGCCGCGGCCACGGTGATATCCGGGCCGGGGTGCAGGCCGAGGAGCCGGAACATCCGCGCCGCCGGCTGGCTGAGCTGCCGGTAGGACCACGAGAACACCTCACGCACGCTGCTGGTGGTGTCCGCGGTCTCCAGCGCGTCCAGGCGGGCGTCCCCGCCGCCCAGCTCCGCCGACAGGGCGGCGAGCCGGAACCCGGGCCGGGCGGCGGCACGGGCCGCGACGATGGCCAGGCCGAGCGGCAGGCCGGCGCACAGCCTGGCGAGGTCCGCCACCGCCTCGGGCTCCGCCAGGGCCCGCGGCGCACCCAGCCGCCGGGCAATCAGCTCGCGCGCCTGCGCCTGCGACATCACGTCCAGGGTGAGGATCCGCGCGCCCACCGTGGCGACCAGGCCATCCAGGCGGGCCCGGCTGGTGATCACCACGGCACACCGGCCGCTGCCGGGCAGCAGCGCCCGCACCTGGTCGGCGTCGCGGGCATTGTCCAGCAGGACCAGCACCCGCTTGCCGGCCAGGACGCTGCGGTACAGGGCCGCCTGCGCGTCGAGCGACTCCGGGATCTCGGCGCCCGGCACGCCCAGGGCCTGCAGGAAGCCACGGACCGCCTGCTCTGGCGTGACCGGCCGGCCGGCCGGGCCGAAGCCCTTGAGGTTGACGTAGAGCTGGCCGCCGGGGAAGTGCCCGGCAGCCCGGTGGGCCCAGACGGTCGCCAGCGCGCTCTTGCCCACCCCGGGCGATCCGACGATCGCCCGGACCCCGGTTTCGCCGCCGGGCTCGGTGCCCTGGCCGATCAGCTCGTCGAGCCGGGCGAGTTCGGCGGCCCGGTCCACGAACTGCGCGGGTGCCGCGGGAAGCTGGCGGGGCACCAGCCACGGCCGCACCGGCAGCGCCGGCGCGGCGCCCGGGCGTTCCTGGCCGTCGGCCGGCCCAGGCTGGCCGCTGGCCGGTGCGGGCTGGTGGCCGTGCACTGGCCGCGGCTGGTGGCCGTTCGCCTGTGCGGGGCGGCGGCCGTTCGCCGGTGCGGCGGGCTCGCCATTGGCCTGCCCGGCACCGGGGAGCGGGCCGGCCAGGCCGGCGTCACCCGCGAGGATGCGCTGATGCAGGAGCTGCAGCTCGGCACCGGGCTCGACGCCCAGTTCGGCCACCAGGCGGCCACGGATCTGCCGGAAGACGGCCAGTGCCTCGGCTCGCTGGCCGGACCGGTACCAGGTAGCCATGAGCATCCCGGCGAGCCGCTCGTTCAGCGGGTGGCGGGCCAGCGCCGCGGGCAGCTCGGCGGCCGCCTCCCGCTCCCGGCCACAGGCGAGCATGACGGCCAGGCGGTCCTGCAGCATCGAGAGGCGCTCCTCCGCCAGCCCGTGCTGGATGGCCCGGACCCGCTCGGTGTCCGGCACGTCGGCCAGCGCGGGCCCGTTCCACAGCTCCAGCGCGGCATCGAACAGTGGGATGGCGGCGGGCCCGGCCGCGGCGCGGGCGGACCGGCCGAGGGACCGGAACCGCTCCGCGTCGACCAGGTCGTGGTCGAGTTCGAGCAGGTACCCGTCGCCGCAGCGGGTCAGCGTGGCATCCGGGACCTGCTTGAGCAGGTGCCGCAGCCGCGTCATCAGGGCCTGCAGGCTGGCCCGCGCGGATCTGGGGGGCTCGGCCTCCCAGATGGCGTCGACGAGTTCCGCGACCGGCACGACCTGACCGATGCGCAGCGCCATCAGGCCCATGACAAGGCGCAACTGCGGGCTCGCGGGCACCAGCCAGCTTTCACCGGCCCGGAGCCGTACCGGCCCGAGCACCCGCACCACGCTGTTGTGCCCCACTAGCCGCCTCCTCGGCACGTCACTCGCGTGTCAAGGTCATCTCTTTCCCGATGCTAGGCGGTAGCTTCCCGGCATTTCATGACAAAAGGGGCAGCGCCCCCCGAGCCGGCCTCTAACCGAAAGTGACTCGTCACGCTCCTGTGACATGCCGGCGCCAAGTCCCCGCCAAGCCGCCGCCAAGGGGACACAGGCAGATTGGCCAGCTATGAGACGACCTCACGTTCCGAGCCTGGCCGGGGGCCCCCGGCTGGGCCGCTACCTGTCGGCAACCGCCGCGGTCGCGGCACTGGCACTCGCCGCGGCCGGTTGCAGCAGTGGCACCAGCACCGGCACCGGCACCACCACCGGCGCGAAGCAGAAGGGCGGCACGGCCACCTACGCCCTGCCCCCCTCCACCACGCCGAACTACATCTTCCCGTTCACCAGCAGCGCGTACATCAGCGTGGTCAACGCCGCGTACTTCACCAACCTGATGTACCGGCCGCTGTACTGGTTCGGTAACGGATCCCAGCCACTGATCAACCCCTCGCTGAGCCTGGCGAGCGCGCCGACCTGGTCGGGCAACACCGCCACCATCAAGCTCAAGAGCTACATGTGGTCCGACGGCACCCCGGTCACCACGGCCGACGTGATGTTCTGGATCAACATGCTCAAGGCCGTCGGCCCGACCGACTGGGGCGCCTACAGCGGGTTCCCGGCCTCGTTCGTGTCCAACATCAAGGTCGTCAGCCCCACCGAGCTGCAGATCACCACGAACAAGGCGTACTCGCACAACTGGTTCCTGTACAACGACCTGTCGCAGATCACCCCGATGCCCCCGGCATGGGACAAGACCGCATCCGGGCCCAGCAACTGCGCGGCGAAGGTCGCCGACTGCGCCGCGGTCTACAAGTACCTCGACACCCAGTCCAAGGCGCTGACCACCTACGTGGCGCTCGCCGCTGTGGTCGGTCGTGGACGGCCCGTGGAAGCTGTCGGCGTTCAACGCCGACGGTCACATCACGTTCGTGCCGAACCCGAAGTACTCCGGGCCGGTGAAGCCCACGCTGAGCCAGTTCCAGCTCGCACCGTTCACCACGGACTCGGCGGAGTACAACGTGCTGCGGTCGCCGGCCGCCGGCGGGCAGAAGATCGACGTCGGGTACCTGCCGTCGCAGGACGCCCCGGCCAAGCCCGCAGGCTCCAGCCCGCTCACCGCGGGTTCCAACCCGCTGTCCGGCTACACGCTGTCGCCGCTGTATCCCTGGGGCATCAACTACTTCGTGATGAACTTCCAGAGCACGACCGGCAACGGCCCGGTCATCAACCAGCTGTACTTCCGCCAGGCCATGGCCTACCTGCTCAACCAGGAATCGGTCATCAAGGGCCCGCTGCGCGGTTATGGCACGCTGACCCAGGGCCCGGTCGGGAACACTCCGGTGACGAAGTACCTGTCGCCGCAGCTCAAGGGCGGGCCCGGTGTTCCCCTACAGCCCGGACAAGGCCAAGACCCTGCTGTCCAGCCACGGCTGGAAGGTGGTGCCGAATGGCGTGACCACCTGCACGAACCCGAGCCTGTGCGGGCCCGGGATCAAGTCCGGTCACCAGCTGGTCTTCAACATGCCGTACGCCACCGGCACCCAGTGGGAAGCCCAGGAGATGCAGCAGCTGCAGTCCAACGCGTCCCTGGTCGGGATCAAGATCAACCTGTTGCCCAAGCCGTTCAACCAGGTCACTGCCCTGGCCGCCGGCAACTGCAAGGTCGCGCACATCCCGTGCGACTGGGACCTGGCCAACTGGGGCGGCGGCTGGACGTTCGCGCCGGACTACTCGCCCACCGGCGAGACGCTGTTCACGTGCGGCGCCATCGCGAACTCCGGCGGGTACTGCAGCAAGACCAACGACAACTACATCAACGGCACGCTGACCAGCGACAACCTGCAGGGCATGTACACCTGGCAGAACTACCTTGCCAAGCAGCTGCCGGTCATATACCAGCCGAACGGCGCGTACTCGCTGACCGAGGTCGTCAACAACCTCAAGGGCGCCGTGCCGCAGAGCCCGACGCTCGGCATCAATCCGGAGAACTGGTACTTCGTGAAGTAGCCGAGAGCTGGATCGGCCGCAAGCTGCGTGCCTGATCCGCCAAGCCCCGGCGGCCCGTGTCGCGGCGGCCGCCGGGGCTTTGGCACGCGGGCCGCCGGGGCCAGCAGCTCAGCGTGCGCCCCGGCGGCCACTCTCATGCCCGGCCGCAGCCCGGTCACGATCGGGGGCGCTCATCTCGTCCGCCCCTGGTGCCACGGCCATGCCGCCGCCGCGCCGCCGCACCCCCTTGCCGCGCCGCGGGGCGGCACCGTGGCACGCTGAGACCCAGACAGCCACGGCGCATCCCGCGCCCGGCCTGGCCCGCGATCATGGAGGCACCATGGACCCGATGCCGGAGGACTGGGACCGCGCCGTGGCGGTCGTCGCGCATCCCGACGACCTGGAGTACGGCGCCGCCGCCGCGGTCGCCCGCTGGACCAGTCAGGGGCGCCACGTGGCCTACGTGCTGGCCACCGCGGGCGAGGCCGGCATCGAGGGCACGGCCCCGGATGTGGTCGGGCCGATGCGCCAGGAGGAGGAACGCCGGAGCGCGGCCGTGGTCGGCGTGTCCGACGTCGATTTCCTCGGCCACGCCGACGGGCTGATCGAGTACGGGGTGCCGCTGCGCCGCGACATCGCCGCGGCGATCCGGCGGCACCGGCCCGATGTGGTGATCACCATGAGCTTCGATCTCACCTGGGGCGACGAGGGGCCGGTGAACCACGCCGACCACCGGGCGGTCGGCCTCGCCACGCTGGACGCCGTCCGGGACGCGGACAACTCGTGGCTGTTCCCCGACGCCGGCCCGGCCTGGCACGGGGTCAAGTCCATCTATGTGGCGGCCACCGCCGGTCCCACGCACTTCGTGGACGTCACCGACACCATCGACGCGGGCGTGGCGTCCCTCCGCGAGCACAAGGCCTACCTTGACGGCCTCGGCAGCGACTTCGACCCGGACGACTTCCTGCGCAAGATGGCCGGCTTCGTCGGCCTGGCCGCGGGCTGCGAGTACGCGGTGGGCCTGCGCCGGTACCCGGCCTGACCCGGGGCCCCGTCAGGCGACCGGCCAGGTGTGCGCGGGCTCGCCGGTCTGCATCAGCTTGAGGTACCGCTGGGTCATCTCCCGCAGCGCGGTGTCGCGGTCCAGCCCGCTGTTCTCCTCCAGCGCGTGCACCGTCTCCGTCTGCCAGGTCGCCCCGGTACGGCCGGACAGGCAGCGCTGCTCGATGATCCCGAGCAGGCGTTCGGCCTCCGCGGTGTCGACGCCCCGCCGGCTCAGGCCCTCATGGGCCAGCGCGAGCAGCCGGCGCAGCGTCAGCTCGGCGACGGTGACCTCGCCGAGGCCGGGCCAGTACAGCCGCGCCTCGATCCCGTACCTGGCGCCCTCCATCAGGTTGTCGTGCGCGGCGGCGAAGGACATCTGGGACCAGATCGGCCGCTCCGCCTCCGCGAGCATGTGCACCAGGCCGTAGTAGAAGGCCGCGTTGGCCATGACGTCGGTGACGGTAGGCCCGGCGGGCAGCACCCGGTTCTCCACCCGCAGATGCGGCTCCCCGCCGGCCACCGCGTAGACCGGCCGGTTCCACCGGTAGACGGTGCCGTTGTGCAGCGTCAGCTCGTGCAGTTCCGGTATCCCGCCGCCGTCCAGTTCGGCCACCGGATCCTCGTCCTCACACAGCGGCAGCAGCGCGGGAAAGAACCGCAGGTTCTCCTCGAAGAGGTCGAACACCGAGGTGATCCACTGCTCGCCGAACCACACCCTGGGCCGGACCCCCTGCACCTGCAGCTCCTTCGGCCGGGTGTCGGTGGCCTGCGCGAACAGCGGGATCCGGGTCTCCTGCCACAGTTCCCGGCCGAACAGGTAGGGCGAGTTCGCGCCGAGCGCGACCTGCACTCCGGCCACCGCCTGCGCCGCGTTCCAGTAACTGCCGAACAGTTCCGGGCTGACCTGGAGGTGGCACTGCACGCTGGTGCAGGCGGCCTCGGTCATGATGCTCTCCGCGTGCGTGAGCAGCCACTCCGGCCCCTCGATGGAGATCTCCATCTCCTCGCCGCGGGCCGCGCACATCTGCTCGTTGAGCAGCTGGTACCGGGGGTTGGGCGACATCGCCGCCGCGGTGGTGTGCTGCTCGCGCAGGCTGGGCAGGATGCCGACCATGGCCAGCCGGACCCCCGCCTGGCGCGCCCGCAGGTCGGCCCGGTTGTACTTGTCCGTCCATCAGCCGCTCCATCGCGGCCAGCGCGTCCCCGGCCAGCAGCCGCGGCGCCATGTTGACCTCGATGTTGAAGCGCCCGAGTTCCGGGCTCCAGTCCGGGTCGTCGATCACGGCGAGCACCTCGGCGTTGCGCATGGCCGGCGAGCCCGCCTCGTCCACCAGGTTGAACTCGACCTCCAGCCCCACCTGCTCGGGACCGTCGGTGAACCGTGACTCCCGCAGCATGCGGGCAAGCACATCCAGGCAACTGCGGACCTTCTCGCGGTACCGGCGCCGGTCGGCCTGACTGACAACGATTGCGGGAACGTCCCTGCCCATCCGGCCCTCCACCTCCTGACCCTGGGGCTGGCCTCCCCACCAGCCTGACATGCGCCACTCACAATGAATAGACGGGACATTTTCTGCATAACGGAAATGCGCTGCTCGCCGGGCCCCGCCAGGGGCGGATTGCGGCGGTCCGGCCGGGTGTGGGTAGGTCATGATGTCCTGGTGGACATCTCAGATGCAGTGGTGAGCTACGTCGACCGCGCCGTGGACCAGATGACGGCAATTGTCACCGGGCTCGGTGATGATCTGGCCAACCGCAAGCCAGCGCTGGCTGGGGCGAATTCGCCCTATGCGATCCTGCGGCATTGCCTTGGCGTCATGGAATTCTGGGGCGGAGAAGTAGTAGCGGGACGCGAGGTGATTCGGGACCGGCCCGCCGAGTTCCGCGCCCACGGCCCGGTGGCCGGCCTGGCCGCCGCAACCCGCAAGGCCCAGGACCAGTTCCGCGCCGACGCCGCCACGGCCGACTTCGCCGGGCCGCCGCGCGGCGGCACCGGGGACCGCAAATACCCCGATGAGCTCGAATACGTCTCGCAGGGCCACGCACTGCTGCACGTGCTCGAAGAGGTCACCCAGCACCTGGGGCAGCTGGAACTGACCCGCGACATCCTGCGCGCCGCCGGGCCCGGGGAAGGCTAGCGGGCGGCGGCCATCCGGCGGACAACCTCGCCCAGCAGCTCGGGCGAGGTGCCCATGTTGAGCCGGGCGAACCCGTGCCCCTCGGTGCCGAAGTCGGGGCCGTGGCCCAGCGCCACGCTGCCCTTCTCCAGGAACACCGCCGACGGATCGTCGCCCAGGCCCAGCTCACGGCAGTCCAGCCAGGCGAGGAAGCTCGCCTGCGGCGGGGCATAACCAGCCCCGGGCAGGTGCTCCGCGAGCAGGCCGGACAGCAGCGTGCGGTTCTGGTCGAGCTGGCCGAGAACGGCGTCCAGCCACGGCAGCCCCTGGGTGAACGCGGCCACCGAGCCGAGCACGCCGAGGTGGCTGGCCAGCAGCGCCTCCCACCGCTGTTCCAGCAGGGTGATGCCGGCCGGGGCAGCCGCCACGGCCACGCCGCATTTCAGCCCGGCGATGTTCCAGCCCTTCGTCGCGGACGTGAACGTGAACGTCGTCTCGGCCCGGGTCAGCTCGTGATCGATGGCAAGGAACGGCACGAACCGGGAGCCGGCCAGCGCCAGCGGCGCGTGGATCTCGTCCACCAGCAGGATGGCGCCGTGGCGCTGGCACGCGTCGGCGACCATCGCCAGGTCCGCGCGTGACCACACGTTGCCGGTCGGGTTGTGCGGGCTGCACAGCAGGTACGCGGCGGCGTCCGGCTGGCTCAGCGCCGCCTCGATCGCGTCCGGGTCGAGGGCGTAGCGGCCGTCGGCGCCGCGGGCCAGCGGGGCGTCGATGAGCCGCCGCCCGTAGAAGCCGAACCGGAACCGGAACGGCGGGTACACCGGGGGGTTGATGACGATGCCCGAGCCCGGCGGCGTGAGGGCCTGGATCACCTCGGCGATCCCGGTCATCACGTCCGGGATCGCGAAGACGCGGGATGTCTCCACGGCCCAGTCCAGCCGCTGCGCCGCGAACTGGGCGAACGCGTCGGGAAGCTGTCCGATGTGCGCGTAGCCGCAGTCGCCGATGGCCAGGGCCGAGGTCACCGCCGCCGTAATGGGCCCGGCCAGGTCGAAGTCCATCTCCGCGACGAAGGCAGGCAGCACGTCGGGCGGGTAGTTCCGCCACTTGTGACTCCTGCGCTGCCGCAGTTCCGTCAGCGAGCACGTGCCAAGCAGCGGGTCCACCCGACGCATGCTAACCGCCGGGGCCCGGAGCGGCGGCAGGGCCCCACGCGGATCGTGGGCGTTGGCACAGAATGGATCAGCGGTAGCTACGGTCAGGGGATGCCGATGAACGACGATGCCAGGAGGGTGGCGCCCGAGCCGGCCAGCACCCAGCGAGTCACCATCCGGGCCTACCAGCCCGCCGACCTCGGCGCGGTGTACCGGGTCTGCCTGCAGACCGGCCGCAACGGCGGCGACGCGACCCCGCTCTACCGCGACCACAAGCTGCTCGGCCACGTGCACGCCGCCCCGTACGCGCTGTTCGAGCCGTCGCTGGCCTTCGTCGCCGAGGACGCGGCCGGGGTGGGCGGCTACATCATCGGCGCGCTGGACACCCAGGACTTCGAGGCCCGGCTGGAGCGGGACTGGTGGCCGAAGCTGCGCGCCGAGTACCCCGAGCCCCCGGCCAGCGTTCCCGCGGACCGGTGGACCCCCGAGCAGGCCAAGGCGCACCTCATCCACCACCCCTGGGTCACTCCCGGCGAACTGGCCAGCCGATACCCGTCGGAACTGCACATCAACCTGGTCCCCCGGCTGCAGTCGGGGGGCCACGGCCGGCGGCTGATCGCCGCGCTGACCGAGGCGTTGCGCCGGCGCGGCTCCCGCGGGGTGCACCTGAACGTCCTGCCCACCAACGTGCGCGCGATCGGCTTCTACCGCCACCTCGGCTTCACCCAGCTCCCCACAGCCGGCGGCGTCGTCTTCGCCATGGACCTGACCGGCTGAGCCCACCGGGCCGGGCCCCGCACACCGCGACCGCTCCCGTGCCGGAGCCGCGCGGGCGGGTCAGCGGGCAGCCGGGGCGGCCACGGGGACGATGTCGGCGATGACGCAGGAGACGTTGTCCGGGCCGCCGCCCGCGTTGGCCGCCTCGATCAGCCGCGCGGCGGCCTGCTCGGGATCGGCCACATCGCGCAGCGTGCCGCGGATCACCTCGCTGCCGAGCCACCCCGGTGAGGCCGTCGGAGCACAGCAGGTACCGGTCCCCCGCCCTGGCGTCGTGCAGCGAGGTGTCCAGTTCCACGGCGCTGCCGTCGATGGCGCGCAGCAGCAGCGACCGCTGCGGGTGTGACGCCGCCTCCTCGGCGGTGATCCGGCCCTCGTCCAGCAGCGACTGGACCACCGTGTGGTCGTGGGTGATCTGGAACAGCTCGCCGTCGCGGAGCAGGTAGGCGCGGCAGTCCCCGATGTGCACCAGGGCGAGCTGGGACCCGGACAGCAGCATGGCGGTCACCGTCGTGCCGGTCTGGCTCTGGCCCGCACCGGCGCCGCCCAGGCCGCCCACCGCCGTGCTGGCCTGCGCCACCGCCTGTTCCAGGGCGTTGAGCAGGTCCCCGGCGGGCAGGGTGGCCTCCAGCGGCTTCAGCGCGTCGATCACGGCCGCGCTGGCCCTGGCCCCGCCGCTGCCCATCCCGTCGGCCACCGCGAGCAGGCGGCTGCCCGCGTAGGCGGAGTCCTGGTTGGTCTCGCGCACCCGGCCGATGTCGGTCCGGGCCGCGTAGCGGATGGCAAGAGCCTGCTGCAGCACCAGGCATGGTGGTCTTCCTTCCCGACAGCGATGCGATGAGGAAGGCGGCCAGGTCACGCCGGCTCGCGGTGTCGGCCTCGACCTGGGACCAGTAGGCGGCGACCTCCTGCGGCGGCCTGCGCCGGGCCGAGCGTCGCAGACGACCCGGATCCGGGCCAGCGGCATGCCGAGCCGGCGCAGCCAGGCGACCAGCCGGGCCCGCTCCAGCTGGGCCGGCTCGTAGAACCGGTAGCCGGAATGCCGGATCCACGAACGCCGGCGGCAGCAGCCCGAGCTCGTCGTAGAGCCGCAGCGCCTTCGGGGACAGCCGCGTGGCGTCGGCGAACGCACCGATCGACAGCAACCTCACGCCGGCCTCCTCGCACCCGGGCACCATGCCCGGTCTACCCGATGCTGGGGTTTGCCCCAAGGTCAGAGTCAACCAAGTCAGCTCAGGTCGCCGGACAGGTACCGGTCCAGGTTGGGCCGATCGCGGCGATCAGGTCCTCGGCGCTGGCCTGGGCCAGCGGCTCGACCTCCAGCACGTACCTGGTCAGGCCCAGGCCGAGCACCTGGCTGGCGACCAGCGCGGCCCGGTACTCGGCGTCCTGGCCGCCGGCGCCGGGGCGGCCTCCTGGGCCGGCCTGGGCGATCCGGCCGAGGATCGTGCCGGTGAGCGAACTCCCGCAGCATGACGACGGCCTGCTCGCTGGTGGGCGCCGAGCGCAGCAGCCCGAGGAACGTGGCCCGCATCTCGGCGACGTCCCAGACCCCGAGCACGTCCGCAGCAGGTGCTCGCCGAGGCTCTGGCCCTCGTCGCGGGCGCCCGGCGCGAGCGCGGCGTCCAGCACCTGCCCCGGGTTCACCGGCAGCCGCATGGCCGCCGCGAACAGGCTCCTCCTTGGTGCCGTAGAAGTGGTGCACCAGGGCCGCGTCCACCCCGGCGTCGGCCGCGATCTTGCGGATCGTGGCGTGGTCGTAGCCCAGGTCCCCGAACCGGGCCCGGGCCGCGGCCAGGATCGCCTCCCTGGTGCCGCTGTCACCGCCGCGGCGGCCGCTACGCCTGGCCCGCCCCGGGCGGCGGGCGGCGCCGGGCGCCCCGGCCGCACCGGAATCCGTGCCCTTGCCCGCCCCGGCGGACGGGTCCGGGCTGGTCGCCGTCATGGCTGGGCCTGCGTTAGCGTCCGCAGAAAGAGTGAGCTCGAAGAAGCGCTCTTCCAGGGTGGCCGGCGCGGACGTGCACCGTGGCGGGCAGGTCACCGAGCGCCCGGCGGACGGCGTCCGGCGCGGCGCCGGGGCACCCGCAGCGTGCGCCCGACCAGGGCGACCGGCAGGCCCGCCGCCTCCAGCGCCCCGAACGCGGCCGCCCACGCCGCCGAATCCACCACGCTGACCTGGGCATCCCCGGTGATCTGGGCGGCGGTGCCGCGGGCCACCACCCGCCCGGCCGCCATGATCACCAGGCGGTCGCACTCGCCGGCCTCGTCCATGTAGTGGGTGGTGACCAGGACGCCCGCGCCGGCCGCCGCGGCGCCGGCCACCGTCTCCCACAGCCGGGCCCGGGCCAGCGGGTCCACGCCCGAGGTCGGCTCGTCGAGTACCAGCAGGTCGGGCCGGTGGGCGAGGGCCTGGGCGAACGCCGCCGCTGCGCTGGATGCCGAGCGGCAGCGAGCCGACCAGCGTCGACGCCGTACGGGCGCAGCGGCCCGGGCAGGCTGGGCGCGGCCGCCGCGCCCTCGCCGAACACCGCCGCCGAGAACGCCAGGTTCTCCGCCGGGGTGAGGTCGTCGTACAGGCCGAGGCCCTGCGGCACGTACCCGATCCGCCGCCGGGTGCGGCGCGACGGCGGCTCGCCGAACAGGCGGACCTCGCCACCGACGGCGCGAGCAGGCCGAGCAGCAGCCGGATCAGCGTCGTCTTCCCGGCGCCGTTCGCGCCGAGCAGGCCGACCACCTCACCCGGGCGCACCTCGAGGTCGACAGTTGTCCACCGCGACGAAGTGCCCGAAGGTGCGGGTCACCGCGACGGCCTGGGCAGCGGTTCGGTCATCGGGGCTCCTCGCCCGCGCCGGCCGCGGGCCAGCTCCCGGGCGAGGATGCCGACGGTGACCGCGTCCTGGAGGTCGGGCCGGACGCGGCCCGGCCGGGCGGTGCCCGTTGCCGGGATCCCAGACCCGCCAGCGCCCCTCCCGCCGCCAGGCGCGCCGTCCCGCCTCCCCCTCGGGCCGCGGGTCGCTCGCCACCGTCAGCGTGCCGCGCATCGCGGCCACGATCTGCTCCGGCGTCCCGCTCGCCAGTTCGCTGCCCGCGTCGAGGACGAGCACGTCGCTGGGCCCGTTCGGCCTCGTCGAGATAGCTGGTCGCCAGCACCACCGCGGCGCCGTCCGCCGCCGCGCGGGCGATCAGCCACCACAGGTCCGGCCCGGCTGACCGGGTCCACCCCGGTGGTCGGCTCGTCGAGCACGAGCAGGTCCGGGCGGTGCAGCATGGCCGCGATCACGCCCAGCTTCTGCCGCATGCCGCCGGACAGCTGCCCGGCGAGCCGGCCGGTGGCCCGGTCCAGCCCGGCCCGGGCGAGCAGTTCGGCGCCGCGCTGCCTGGCCTGCTGCGGCGGGCACGCGGTAGGCGGCGGCGCGGAACGCCAGGTTCTCGGTGACCGACAGGTCCGGGTAGGTGCCCGACCCGGCGGACAGGTACCCGGTCGCCAGCGCGGCGGGCCGCTGCACCCGTCCGCTGGCCGGGGCGAGCGCTCCGGCCAGGCAGCGGAGCAGGGTGGTGCGGCCCGCTCCGTCGCCGCCGACGACCGCACTGACCCGGCCTGGCTCGGCGCGGAACGAGACATGGTCGAGGGCCACGGTGTCCCCGAACCGGACGCACACGTCCTCGGTGCCCCACCAGTCCGTGGCGGTCCCGGCCGTTCCCGGCGCGGTCACGTAGCGGTCCCGGCCGCACGTGGCGCGGTCACGCGGCGCTCCCGGCCGCCGGGGCGCTGGTCCTGCTCGGGGCGCTTCGCGGGCGGCCGGCGCCGCCGCGCGGCGCGGCGGGCGCGAGGAAGGCCCGGAACCGCAGGCTGGCCAGGGTGAACACGATCGCGCCGAGCAGTGCCAGGAAGACGAACGGCTGCCAGAGCGCCTCGATCGGCTCGGCCCGGAGCATCACCCCACGGGAGATCTCGTTGAAGTAGGTCAGCGGCAGCAGGTAGGAGATCCAGCGCACCCCGGCCGCGATCGAGGACAGCGGGAAGATCAGCCCGGACAGCAGCACCTGCGGCAGCGTGACCATGAACGAGAGCTGGATGGCCTGGCCCTGGTTCTCCGACACGCTGGAGATCAGCACGCCGATGCCGAGCGTGACGAACAGGAACAGCAGCGCCCCGAGGGCGAACACCGCGAGCGAGCCGCGGAACGGCACCCCGAACAGGCTGACCCCGACGCCCACGACGATGGCCAGGTCCAGGGCCGCCACGACGAAGTAGGGCACGATCTTGCCGAGGAACACGTCGCGCGGCTTGAGCGGCATCACCGCGAGCTGTTCCAGGGTGCCGGACTGGCGCTCGCGGACCACGCCCAGGCTGGTGATGATCGTGCCGACGAAGACGAGCACGACGCCGGCCAGGCCGGGGATCATGATGTCCGAGGTGCCAAGCCCGGGGTTGTAGAGCACCGTGACCTCAGGCGCGGCGGCGGCCTGGCTGCCGGGCGGCCCCGCGCCGGCCTGCTTGCTGGCCGCGGCGGCCAGGGCCGCGAGTGCCGCCCTGGCGGTGAACAGCTGGCTCCCGTCGATCAGCACCGCCGGGCGGCCGGCCCCGGCGACCACGGCCACCGCCGCGTGGCCGTCCCGCAGTTGCTGCTGCGCCCAGGCCCGCCCCTGCGACGGCTGCGTGTTCACCAGCTCGAAGGGTGCGGTGAGGCGGCCGGCGGCCTGGCTGGCCTGCGGCCCGGCGACCACGGTCGGGATCGTCGTCACGTCGAAGCTCGCCGCGTAGCCGAACACGATGAGCAGCACGACCGGCATCACGATCATCATGGCCAGGGTGCGGCGATCGCGGCGTAGCTGCCGGAACTCCTTCACGATCATCGCCCACATGGCTGCTCCCTGGCGGCTCGCCTCGATGTCACCGGCTGTTGAATTCTACGAGCGTTGAATTCTTCCGGTCAACAGGCCGCCGGGCCGGGCCCCGGGTCAGCGGACGGCGCCGGTCACCAGCCAGGCGGAGCCCCGGGCGCGCAGCGTCAGGGTCGCGAACCTGGCGGCGAGCCACACGCTGTACGCGAGCCAGAGCGCGACCAGGCCGCCGTGCCAGGCATGGACCAGGGCCGCGGCGGCGCCGAACACCGCGGCGGTGGCGAGCCCGGCCAGCGCGAGATAGTCCTGGTCCCCGGCACCGATGAGCACCCCGTCGAGCACGAAGACCACGCCGGCCACGGGCTGCTGCGCCGCGACCACCAGCAGGACCACGAGCAGCAGCCGGGCCACCGGTGGCGCCGCCGCGAAGACCCCGGGCAGGAACGGGCGCGCGGCCAGGACCACGGCGCCGAACACGACCCCGTACACCGCGCCCCAGCCGGTCATCCGGGCGGTCGCCGCCCGCGCCCCGGCCACGTCGCCGGCGCCCAGGTACTTGCCGACGATCGCCTGCGCGGCGATCGCGATCGCGTCCAGGGCCAGCGCCAGCAACGACCAGACGCGGAACGCGATCTGATGGGCGGCGATCGCGGCGTTGCCCATCCGGGCCGCGAGCGCGGTGGTCACGACGAGCACCACCTGCAGCGCGAGCGTCCGCACCACCAGCGACGCGCCCGCGAAGGCGGCGCCGCGGACGCCCGCGGCGTCGGGCCGCAGCGCCACCCCGGCCCGCCGGGCGCCCCGTGCGACCACGGTCAGGTAGACGGCCGCCGCCGCGTTCTGCACGACGGCGGTGCCCGCCGCGGACGCCGGCCAGGCCCCAGCGCAGGCCAAGCACAAGAATTGCATTCAGAACGATATTGGCCACGCTGGCGCAGACCGCGACGGCCAGCGGGGTCCGGGTGTCCTGGAGCCCGCGCAGCACGCCCGTGCCGGCCAGCACGGCGAGCATCGCCGGCGCGCCGAACAGGCTGATCCGCAGATAGGTGACGGCCCCGGCGGTGACGGCCGGGGACGCGCCGAACGCATGCACGATGAGCGGCGCCAGCGGCCAGCCCGCGCAGAGCACGGCCACGCCGATCCCGGCGGCCAGCCACAGCCCGTCGATCCCCTGCTGGATGGCTGCCCGCCGGTTTCCCGCGCCAAGCTGCCTGGCCACGGCCGCGGTGGTCCCGTAGGCCAGGAAGACCGATATGCCCACCAGGGTGGTCAGCGCCTGGCTGGCCACGCCCAGGCCGCCGAGGGGCACGGTGCCGATCCGCCCGACGATGGCCGAGTCGCCGAGCAGGAACAGGGGCTCGGCCACGAGGGCACCGAAGGCCGGCACGGCCAGCCGCAGTATTTCCGCGTCGTGCGGGCCCCGGCGCAGCAGGGACCGGAGCCCGCGGCGGCGTGCCAGCACGGGCAGGTCCATGGCCACGATCGTAATCGCGAACAAACCGCACCTGCTATTGATTTGCAGCTGTTCGGCGCCGTGGCGGCCCGGCGGCCGGAGCACTGGCGGCGATCTGGTCGGATGGAGTCATGCCCCGCACCACGCACCAAGGCCGGTGGACCCTGGCCGACCGGTTCGCCTCCCCCTGGCACTACCTGCCGGTGGAGGTTCCGCCGGGCTCGCACGCGCTCCGGGTGGAACTGGCCTACCGCGGGCCGGGCTGCGTCCTGGATCTCGGCTGCCTCGGCCCGGCCGGGTTCCGTGGCTGGTCCGGCGGGGCGCGGCGGGAGTTCGTCATCACCCCGCAGGCGGCCACCCCGGGATACCTGCCGGGCGAGCTGGAGCCGGGCACCTGGCAGGTGGTGATCGGCATCTACCGGCTGCCCGCCGGCGGGGCGGACTACCAGGTGACCGCCGAGACCAGCAGCACCCCGGGACGGCTGGCGCCGCCGGCCTCGCCCGCCGCACCGCCGCCGCTGCCCGGCCGGGACCGGCCGTCGCGCCGGGACCTGCCCGCCGAGCCGGGGCGGCGCTGGCTCGCCGGTGACCTGCACACGCACACGCTGCACTCCGACGGCGCTCTGACCGTGCCCGAGCTTGCGCTGCTCGCGGCGGGCAACGGGCTCGACTTCCTCGCGATCACCGATCACAACACGGTCAGCCACCACGCCGAGCTGCCCGCGGCCAGCGCCCGGTACGGGATCACCCTGCTGCCCGGGCAGGAGGTCACCACGGACGGCGGCCACGCCGGCGCGCTCGGCGACATCGGCTGGGTGGATTTCCGCGAGCCGCCCGACGCGTGGCTGGCGCACACCGAGCGGGAGGGCGGGCTGCTGTCGGTCAACCACCCGATCGGCGGCGAGCTGAGCTGGACGCGGCCGATGACCGGCCGCCCGCCGCTCGCCGAGGTCTGGCACTGGAGCTGGCTGGACCTGCGCTGGACCACTCCGCTGGCCTGGTGGCTGGCCTGGGACCCCGGCTCGGTCCCGGTGGGCGGCAGCGACTGGCACCGGCCGAGCGACGTGGCCGCGGTGGGCACCCCGGCCACCTGGGTGGAGTGCGAGGCGGCGGATCCGGCCGCGGTGCTCGACGGGCTGCGCGCCGGGCGGGTGACGATCTCCGCCCGGCGGGACGGGCCGGTGCTGCTCAGGTGCGACGGCGACCTGATCGCCGTGGACGCGGAGGGGACCACGCTGGCCGGGCCGGAAGGGCCGCGGGCCCGGGTCACCGGGCCGCGTCAGGCCTTCCCGGCCGTTCCCGGGTACCACCGGCTCCTCGACGACTCCGGGGCCACCCTCACCCTCATCGGCTGACGAAGCATCCAGCCCGATCAGCCTGTTCGCCGACGCGGATGTCCGCCCAAGGCGAGCCCCGCCGGCGGCCCATGCGGCCCGCCGGAGCGAAGCCAGTGAGCCCCCGCCGCTGGCGGGAGCTCGACCAAGCCTTACCGTCCTCGGGGCCCACGGCCTAGGTCCCGGCCCCTCGCGGGGACGGGCGGTCCGGGGTCGTCGCCGTGCCCGTGGGCCGCCACCGTGGCCCACAGCCAGAGCAGGCCCGCGGCGCCCGGGCCGGCGCCCAGGCCGGCGCCTGAGCCGGCCGGCCAGACGGTCATGACCGGATCCGGAACACCGGGTGGTCCGGGGCGATGGCCAGCATCTTGTCCTCGGGCGCGTCCGGGCCGACCCCCTGGAAGAACATGCCGACCTCGAACTTCCACTTCTTCAGGTAGGCCCGCAGCACTTCCGGCCGCTCGTGTGCGGGCAGTTCCGTCGCGGTGAACTTCTCCACCCGCCGCCCGATCCGCAGCTCGCCGCCACCGGCCACGCGCATGTTGCGGACCCACTGGGTGTTGCCGCGCGGGGAGATCAGGTACCGCTGCCCGCCGATGGTCAGCGGGTTCACCGGAGTGGTCCGCCACTCCCCCGACTTGCGACCGCGCACGGCCAGCACCCGCGAGCCGTAGACGCTGATGCCCATCTTGGTCAGCCGGGCCACCGCCGCGTTGAAGATGACGGTGCCACGGTTGGGCTCTACGTATCGCGGCTGGCTCTCGGCGTTCATGACGGCTCCTCGATTCCCAGTTATAGAGAGCGGTGCTCTTGTCAAGGACAAGTGTTCTCTAGTTGGCGGCACTTGTCAAGAGCACTGCTCTCGTTTTGTACAAGTGCTTCTTCTACGGATGCGACGCCGCAGGTGATCCGGGGCGGCCGGCGGATCCCACGGCCATCGGGGCGACCGGCGGCCCCCCGGTCCGGGACCGTCGTGGGCCGGAGCCGGACCGCCACGGCATGATGGGCTCCAACTCACGGAGGTTGCGGATGGAATCGACGCCGAGATGGGGCATCACGCTCCCGCTCCGCAGTGTGCACCTGCCCGGCCAGCGCGACCTGGTGGCCGCGCTCCCCGACCTCGGCTATACCGATGCCTGGTCGAGCGAGGTCAACGGCACGGACGCGTTCGCACCGCTGGCGGCGGCGGCACAGTGGACCACCGGATTGCGGTTCGGCACCGCGATCGCCGGGATCTACACCCGCGGCCCGGCGCTGCTCGCCATGAACGCGGCGACGTGCGCGGCCCTGGCGCCGGGCCGGTTCGTGCTGGGCATCGGCACCTCCTCGCCGGTGATCGTGGCGGACTGGAACGGGCTGGAGCTGACCCGGCCCTACCAGCGGGCCAGGGACACGCTGCGGTTCCTGCGCGCGGCCCTGGCCGGGGAGAAGGTGAGCGGGGAGTTCGAGACCTTCACGGTCCGCGGGTTCCGCCTCGACCCGCCCCCGGAGCAGCCGCCGGGGCTCGCGCTCGCCGCGCTGCGGCCGGGCATGGTGCGGCTCGCGGCCAGCCTCGCGGACGGGGCGATCACCAACTGGCTCGCGCCCGCCGACGTGCCGACGGTGCGCGCGGTGGCCGGGCCGGACTGCGAGCTGATCGCCCGGATCTTCGTCGTCCCCACCGGCGACACCGCCACCGCCAGGGCCATCGGCCGCCGCATGATCGCCGCCTACCTGACCGTGCCGGTCTACGCCGCGTTCCACGCCTGGCTCGGCCGCGGCGAGGTGCTCGCGCCGATGCAGGACGCGTGGGCCGCCGGGGACCGCAAGAAGGCACTCGAACTGATTCCCGATGAGGTGGTGGACGAGCTTGTGGTGCACGGGACCGCGGGCGCCTGCCGGGAGCGGGTGGCCGAGTACCACGCGACCGGGCTGGACACCCCGGTCATCATGATCGTCCCCGCGCCGGGCGTGGACGAGGTGGCGGCGGTCCGCCAGCTCGCCCCGCCGTCGTGAGGCCGGGCACCTGCCATCCCCCGGGACCGCGGCGCCATCCCCCCCGGTTCGCGGCGCCGCGAGCCGGGGCGGGCCGCGGCGGGATCACCACGAGCCGGGCAGCGGGGCGCCGTACCAGGACTCGAGGATCCGGTGCGCGATGGACACCGGCGGCGGCAGCAGCACCTCCCGCGTGGCGACGGCCGCGGCCAGCTGCTCACGGGTGAACCAGCGCGCCTCGGCGATCTCCTCCTCGTCCACGACGATCTCCTGCTGGCCCCCGGCGCGCGCGACGAAGCCGAGCATCAGGCTGCGGGGCATCGGCCACGGCTGGCTGCCGACGTAGCGCGTCCCGCTGACCCGCAGCCCGGTCTCCTCGCCAACCTCGCGGATCACCGCCTGCTCCAGGGACTCCCCGGGCTCCACGAACCCGGCGAGGATCGACACCCGGCCGGGCGGCCAGTTCCGGTTGCGGGCCAGCAGGCACCGGTCGCCGTCGTCGCGGACCAGCATGATCACCGCCGGGATCCACCCGGGGGAAGTGCTCGCTGCCGTCCACCGGGCAGCGCCGGGCGTGGCCGGCGCAGCACCGGCTCGGTCGGCGCCCCGCACCGTGGGCAGTGGGTGTGCGTCCCGTGCCAGTTGGCGAGCGCGACCGCGTGGGTGAACAGCCCGGCGTCCCGGTCGCTGAGCAGCGGCCCGGCCTGGCGCAGCCCGGCCACCCGCACGCCGGCCTCCGGCGGCACCGCGGGACCCGAGCCGGGAGCCGGGAGCGGGCCCGCGCCCAGGCCGCCCCGGGGGCCGTCCACGCCGAAGTAGGCGACTCCGGCGTCGTCCACCCCCAGCAGGAACCGGACGCCCTCGGGCGCCTGCCCCGGCGCGGTCAGCTCCAGCGCCGCCCCGTCGCCGGTGAAGTTGATCAGGGCCTGGCCGTGGTCGAGCACGAGCACCCGGGTGCCCGCGTCCGCCCAGGCCGCCGCGAGCCAGGCCGGGTCGGCGCGGTGGTGACTGGCGCGGTCCACGGCGCTCCTGGAGAGGCTCAGCCCGTCGAGCACCCCGGGGCCCGCCACCGGATCCCGGGCCGGGGCGCCGTCCGGCATCACCGCGCGCCCGCGCTGAGGCTGACCTCCGCTAGCTCGTCCCACATGTAGGCCACCGCTTCCGCTCCCTTGAGCAGCATGGCCATGTCGACCTTCTCGTTCGGCGCGTGGATGCGGTCGGAGTTCAGCCCGGCGGCGATGAAGACCAGCGGCGCGCCCAGGATGTCGGTGAGGTCGGCCTCGGGCCCGCTGCCGCCCTCGCGGGTGAACAGCGCCTCGGTGCCGAACGCGCGCTCCACGGCCCGCTTGCCCGCCAGCACCGCGGGCGAGTCGATCGGCGCGATGGTGGGCCGCACCCCGGGGCCCTCGGGCGTGACCACCGCCTCGATCCCCGGTGGCGTGTGCGCCGCCACGTACTCACCGAGCGCGGCGAGCACCTCGCCCGGGTCCTGGTCGGCGACCAGGCGGAAGGAGAGCTTGGCATGCGCCTGGCGCGGCACGATGGTCTTCGGCCCGGGACCGGTGTGACCGCCCCACATGCCGTTGACCTCGGCCGTGGGCCTGGCCCAGACCCGCTCCAGGGTGGAGAACCCGTCCTCGCCGTAGCTGGCCCGGCTGTGCCCGGCGTCGGCCAGCCAGGCCTTCTCCTCGAACGGCAGCCGCCCGAACAGTTCCCGCTCCTGCGCGGTCAGGCTCACCACCCGGTCGTAGAACCCGGGGAGCGTGACCCGGCCACGGTCGTCGTGCAGGCCCGCGAGCAGCCCCGCCATCGCGTGCAGCGGATTGGGCACGCCACCGCCGAAGGAGCCCGAGTGCAGGTCGCTCACCGGGCCGCGCAGCGTGATCTCCGCGGCCGCCAGCCCGCGCATCCCGGTGCACAGGGACGGCACGTCCGCTGCCCACATCGTCGTGTCGGACACCACGATGACGTCGCAGGCGAGCCGCCGGCCCGGTCCCGCAGCAGCGCGGCGAAATGCGGGGAACCCGACTCCTCCTCGCCTTCGACCAGCAGCTTCAGGGTGACCGGGGGCGCGGCCGCCCCGGCCGCCGCCAGGCAGGCGCGCAGCCCGAGCGTGTGCAGCAGCACCTGGCCCTTGTCGTCGGAAGAGCCGCGGCCGAACAGCAGGCCGTCCCGCTCGGCCGGCTCGAACGGCGGCGAGTCCCACTCGCTGAGCGGCTCCACGGGCTGGACGTCGTGATGCCCGTAGACGCAGACCGTGGGCGCGGCAGAGTCCGCGGCGGGCCAGCACGCGTACACCGACGGCAGGCCCGGCGACTCCGCGCTGCCGGTCTCCCAGATCTCCACCTCGGGGAACCCGGCCGCGCGCAGGTGCGCCGCGATCCACTCCGCGGACGCGCGCACGTCGGGGTGCCGGGCTGGATCGGCGGAGATCGACGGGATCCTCAGCCATTGCGTCAGATCGCCGAAAAAGCTTCCCGCGTTTTCTTCGATGTAGCTACGGACATCCATGTCTATGCACGCCTCCCCACCGGACCGCCCCCGGCACTCTAGACCACAAGCCGCGCTCCCGGGCCAGCAGGCCGCGCTCCCGGGCGGGCAAACAGGCGGCCGCTGGCCAGTCCCCGGGGAGGGCGGCCGGGGACATGCGGCGGTAGGCACGCAGCGGGCCGCGGCGGTGACGGCACCGGTGTCGTCCTTCGGGCGGGCATGAGATCAGCCCCGGGGATGACGATTTCACCACGGTGGAGGCCCTAGCGTCAGGAGCTATGACGCCCCTGGCCCGCGTGCTGGAGCGCACCAGCGCCCCGGCCGGCGCCAGCGAGCCCGGATCCGGCCGTCCCGGCCGCATCCCTGGCTGGCCATGGCGCGGGCCCCGCACGATGGCGGCGGCTGCCGCGATCCGCCGGGACTGGGTGGCCGCGCTGTTCGTGCTGTCCGCGGTCTTCGCCGCCGTCACGGCGCTGACCAGCATCAACGCACCGGAGCGGGTATGGGGCACGTTCGGCGCGGTCAGTTACACGGTCGCCGCCGTGGTCGCGGCCGCCGACCGCCGCCGCGGCGTCAGCGTCGCGGTGCTGATCAGCCTGGGCGGCGCCCTGGCCGCACCGCTGGCCGCGATGGCGATCACCGGCATGGCGCAGCCCGAGGTCGCGGTCATCATCCGGTCCGCCGCGATGCTCGTGCATCACGGCACGCCCTACGCGAGCCCGGCGGCACTCGCCGCGGCGCACAACTGGCACGCGTACGACCCGTACCTGCCCGCGCTGATCGTGTTCGGCGTTCCCCGGGTCATCGGCGGCGGGCTGCTGACCGACCCCAGGATCTGGTTCGGTATCGCGTTCCTGGCCACCTTCGGCGCCGCGCTCCGTATCGTGCGCGTGCCGCGGCCGGCGTGGTGGACCATGCTGGTCACGGCCTCCCCCGTGGTCGCGCTGCCGCTCGCGGTCGGCGGTGACGACCTGCCGGTGCTCGGGCTGATGTGCCTCGGGCTGGCGCTGGCGGCCCGCGGATCGCGGGGCCAGTGGCACTGGGCGGCCGCGGCCGGGCTGGCGCTCGGGCTGGCGGCGGGGATGAAGGCGACCGCCTGGCCCGCCGTGGCGGTGGTGGCCGTGCTGCTCACCGCCCGCCAGGGCTGGCGTGCCGTCGCCGGGTTCACCGCGGCGGTGCTCGGCGCGGCCCTGGTCGCCGACGGTCCCACCGTGGCCGCCCATCCCGCCGCCGCGCTGGCCAACACCGTGCTCTACCCGCTGGGACTGGCCAAGGTCGCGAGCCCGGCCGCGAGCATGCTGCCCGGCCACATACTCGCGGCCGCCGGGACCTGGGGGCACTGGACCGCGCTGGCGCTGATGGCGCTGGCCGGGGCGGGGATCGGCATCTCGCTGATCGTCCGCCCGCCGAAGGACGCGCACGGGGCGGGCTGGCGCCTGGCCCTCGGCCTGGCCCTGCTGTTCGTGCTGGCCCCCGCCAGCCGGGTCGGCTACTTCGTGTACCCGCTCGGCCTGGCCGCCTGGCTGCTGCTGTCCCGCTGGCCCGGGCTGCCGGGTGATCTGTCAGTCGATCCAGAACCGCAGCACCGGCGGCCTGCCGTCCAGGGTCAGCACTGAGCCGAGCACCCCGCCGCAGGACTCGATGACCGCACGCGAGCCGGCGTTGTCCTGGTCACAGGTCACCAGCACCCGGCCTGCCCCGGCTGCCCGCACGATGATCAGGCTCTGCCTGAGGATCTCGGTGGCGTACCCGCGGCGGCGGTACTGCGGCAGGACGCCATAACCGATGTGGCCGCCCCGCTCGGCGAGAAACGCATTGAGCGTGAACCGGATGGACGTCCGGCCGACGATCTGCTGCGCCACGTCGGCCACCAGGAAGGTGCCCGGCACGTGGCCGGCCGGCAGGTTGCGCCCGTGCCGGTGGTCCTCCAGTTCCTGGAGGTAACCGGCCCACGGCTTGCCGGGCTGGTAACCCAGGCCGAACGTGAAGCCCTCGGCCGCCATGGCCAGCTGGCCGGCCGCGAACGCTGCCTCGTCCGCAAGGCGCGGCGGCCGCAGCCGCAGCCCTGGCGCCGCGCCGCGCGCCATGCCCGCTGCGCCGCCCGCCGCCGCCGTGCTACCCACCGTCATCGGGCCAGGCTAGCCCGGCACACCCAGGAACCTCATCTGAGTTTCCGGTGCCTAATAGCCCACATCGGCCATTGACAGCGCTTACATCGACCATTAATCTCGCCTTTTAAGGCGTTGTAACCGCTTACAGCCAGGCGATGGCCAGGAGCGCAGGCCCTGGAGAACTGGCGGGGCGGGCGCAGGCCCGGAGAGCTGGTGAGGCGGCATGAGCACGGTGTACGACGTTGCCGACCTGGCCGGCGTCTCCACCGCCACCGTGTCCCGGGTCATTCACAGCTCGCCGCTGGTTCACCCCGACACCCAGCAGCGCGTCCGCGCCGCGATCGATCAGCTCGGTTTCGTGCCCGATGGGTCCGCCCAGGGCCTGAGCCGCCGCCGCAAGGACATCATCGGGCTCGCCGCCCTCGAACGCGGCACCGACGAGATCGACATCGAGCAGGCCGGCCAGTTGTTCGTGGACGAGGTCGTGCACGCCGTGGAGTCGGTGCTGCGCGGCACCGAGTGCTCGCTGCTGCTGACGTTCGGCCGGGCCGGCGAACAGTTCCAGCGGCGGGTCTGGTCGCTGTCCGGGAAGGTGGACGGGCTGCTCGTGGCCGAGGAGATCATGCCCGCGAGCATGCTGCGCACGCTGGCGACGCGGATCCCGGTCGTGGTCATCGCCGGCCGCCCCGGCGAGCGCGACCTGGACACGGTCACCGTGGAGAACACCGCCGGCATCCGCGCGCTCGCCGGGCATCTCATCGGCGGCCACGGTTACCGGCGGCTCAGCTTCCTGGCGGGCCCGCCCGACTCGCCCGACGCGCAGGAGCGGCTGGCCGCTTTCCGGCAGGCCGTGGCCGGGCAGCGCGGCTGTCACCTGGGCCCGGTGCTGACCGGTGACTTCTCCGAAGCCAGCGGTGCGGCCGCCGCGCGTGCCCTGCTGGCCCGCGGGGCGCTGCCCGAGGCGGTCGCGTGTGCGAACGACCAGATGGCGATCGGCGCGATGCGGGAGTTCCAGCGGGCCGGCCGGACCGTTCCCGGCGATGTCGCCGTGACGGGCTTCGACGACATCTATGCCAGCCGGATCGTCACCCCCGCCGTGACGACGGTGAGCCAGCCGCTCCGGGATCTCGGCCGCACGGCGGCCGAGCGACTGCGCGCGCGCATCGACGACCGGCGGCTGCCGGCGCGCGCGGCGATCCTGCCCACCCACCTCGTCATCCGGGCCAGTTGCGGCTGCCCGGCGAGGTGACCTGCCCATCCGCGAAACGTGATCAACCCGTCCGCGAAAGGAGAACACCATGCGCAGTACCCCCCGCTCACTGCAGAGGCGCCACCCCGCCCGGCGCGCCCGCATCGTGCTCACGCTGCTGGCGGCCGCCGCGCTGGCCGCCTTAGCCACGGTCGTGCCGTCCGCCTGGCGCGCTTCGGCGAGCACCGTGCCACCGGCACCACCGGGGTGGTCCACGGTATTCAGCGACAGCTTCTCCGGCGCGGCCGGCTCGCACGTGGACTCGCAGTGGACCTACGACACCGGCACCCAGTACAACGGCGCCGGATGCGCCGCCAACTGGGGCACCGGCGAGGTCGAGAGCAACACGAACGCCACCGCCAACGTGGCCCAGGACGGCAGCGGCCACCTCAGCATCACCCCCGTGGACTCGGGCGGAAGCTGGACCTCGGGCCGGATCGAAACCGTCGCCGACAACTTCGCCGCTCCCGCCGGCGGCGAGCTTGAGGTCAGTGCCTCGATCAGGCAGCCCGGCCCCGGCAACGGCCTTGGCTACTGGCCGGCCTTCTGGATGCTGGGTGCCGGGTTCCGGGCCAGCGGCGCTGGCACGTCCGGGACCATGACCTGCTCCAACTGGCCGTCCACCGGCGAGATCGACGTCATGGAGGACGTCAACGCGCTGTCGGAGCACTCCGGAACGCTGCACTGCGGGACCGATCCTGGCGGCCCGTGCAACGAGACCACCGGGCTGGGCAGCGGCCTGCAATCGTGCTCCGGCTGCCAGACCGGCTACAACACCTACTCGGTCATCATCAACCGGACGAACACCAGCAACGAGTCGATCACCTGGTACCTCAACGGGACGGCCTACTTCACCGCGACCGAGGGCCAGGTCGGTACGGCCACCTGGCAGGCGGCGGTCGATCACGGGTTCTTCCTGATCCTCGACCTGGCGATCGGCGGCGGGTATCCGAACGGCGTCTGCGGCTGCACCTCGCCCTCGGCGTCGACCAGTTCCGGTGCGGCGATGAGCGTCGGTTACGTCGCGGTCTACCAGACCAGTGGCGGCAGCCCGTCGCCCAGCCCGACGCCCACGCCGACCGGGAGCCCCACGCCGACGCCCACGCCGACGCCCACGCCGACGCCCACGCCGAGCCCGACGCCGACCGGCAGGCAGTGCACCACGACGGCGACCGCCGACATCTCCGCCGACTGTTACTCCGGCTCGCAGGGGCCGATCTCGGTAACCGCGGCGGCCGGCGACGGCAGCCCGGCCGGGGTGGACGGCAACCAGGTGGCGCAGCTAGCCGGCGGCGACTACCTGGAATATCCCGGGATCAACTTCGGCACCGGATCCAGCCAGTTCGACGCGAGGGTGGCCTCGGGCGCGGCAGGCGGGGTCAGCGGCCTGGTGGAGGTGGTGCTCGACAACCCGTCGAACGCGCCGGTCGGCAGCTTCGCGGTGGCCAACACCGGCGGCTGGTCCTCCTGGCGCACCATCCCGGCGAACATCACGAAGGTCACCGGAACCCATACCGTGTACCTGGAGTTCTCGTCGGGCGCGTCCGGTGACCCGCCGTATGTGAGCCTCCACTACTTCAGTTTCCCGGTTTCCTGACCGGTGCCGCGGGCCGGTCCGTAACCCCGCTCCCGGCCCGGCCCGCGGCACCCAGGAGGAAAGCCATGCTCGTCGCGTTCTCGGTCACCCCGCTCGGCGTGGGGGACGCTGTCGGAGAGTACGTCGCGGACGCGGTGCGCGTCGTCCGCGACAGCGGGCTGCCGAACCACACCGACGCCATGTTCACCACCGTCGAGGGCGACTGGGACGAGGTGATGGGCGTGGTCCAGCAGGCCGTCGACGCGGTCGCCGCCAAGGCGCCCCGGGTCAGCGTGGTACTCAAGGCCGACATCCGCCCCGGCGTGACCGGCGCGCTCACCGCCAAGATGGAGAGCCTGGAGCGCCACCTGGCGGGCTGACCACCCGCGCCCCGGCCTGCCCGGCTGCCCGGGCCCGTCCTGGCCGGCCAGGCCGCGCTCCTCAGCCGCTGCCGCCGGGCTTACCGGCGGCGGCCGCCTGGCCGGCCAGCGGGACCTCCTCGATGAGCGCGGCCAGCCCTGCCTCGTCGAGCAGGTCGGCAGGCCGCAGCGTCCGGTCGTGGCGCACGTAGTAGAAAGCTGCGCGGACCCGGTCCAGCGGTACCCCGGCCAGCGTCGCCCAGGCCACCCGGTAGGCGGCGAGCTGGACCGAGGCGGCGCGCAGGTCGGCCGCCGAGGACGGCGGCTCCCCGGTCTTCCAGTCGACCACGTCGTAACCGCCGCTGGCCGGGTCGGCGAACACGGCGTCGATCCGCCCGCGCACCGTCCGGCCCGCGACCAGCGTCTCGAACGGCACTTCCACGTCCACCGGCCACCGGTCCCCCCACTCCCCCGCCTCGAACCGCTCCCTGAGCAGGGCAAGGTCGGCGTCATCGGGGTCGTCGGCCAGATCGTCGGCCGCGCCCAGCAGGTCGGCCGGGTCGATCAGCCGCTGCTGGCCGAACCGCTGCTCCAGCCAGCGGTGGAAGGCGGTGCCCCGGCGGGCCTGCGGCCCCGGCGGGCGGGGCATCGGGCGGCGGATCTGCTGGGCCAGCCTGTCCGGGTCGGCTGCCATCGTGACCAGCGACGACACCGACAACTGCGCCGGAAGCGGCACCGCCGTCCCGGTGCCGCCGCGCCGCTCGGCAAGCTCGGTCAGCAGCAGCCCGGTGTCACGGGACCAGGCGCGGACGAGCGCCCGGTCCGCCTCGCCCAGCCCGCCGCCCGCGCCGCCGTCGTCTTCCGCGCCGCCGTCTTCCGCGCCGTCGTCTTCCGTGCCGTCGTCTTCCGCGCCGCCGTCTTCCGCGCCGTCGTCTTCCGCGCCGCCGTCTTCCGCGGCGCCGTCTTCCGCGCCGCCGTCTTCCGCGCCGCCGTCTTCCGCGCCGCCGTCTTCCGCGCCGCCGTCTTCCGTGCCGTCGTCTTCCGCGGCGTCGTCTTCCGCGCCGCCGTCTTCCGCGGCGCCGTCGCCCGCGGAGCCGTCGCCCGCCGCGGCCGCGTCCTCCAGCCGGGCAAGCTCGCGCCCGACCAGCGCGGCCGCCTCCCGCACGGCCGCGTACCGCGGTCCCTCGGCGGCCGGCGGCCACGACACGACGGCGGGCTCGGCGAGCGCCGGGTTCTGCGCGCCGTCGTCCGGCGGCGGCGCCCAGTGCGCCACGGTGCCCGAGCCGTCCGCGCACGCGGCCCGGACCTCCTCCAGGAACAGCGAAGGCCCCAGCGGCGACGCGGCCTCGCCCCACCAGTAGCCGCAGCAGGCAACCCAGTACGCGGCCCGGGTCACCGCCACGTAGGCGAGCCGCCGCTCCTCGGCCAGCTCACGCTCCGAGCAGGCGCTGGTGAACCGCTCCCGCGACGCCTCCTCCAGGTCGCGCAGCACCGGCAGGTCCTCCGCATCGCCGCGCAGGCCGAACGGGAGCAGCCGGGGGTTCTCGGTCCACCGGGTGGTGACCCTCGGTTTCGCCGGGAACACCGACGCCCGCGGGCCGGCCGCCAGGCCGGGCACCACCACGGCGGCCCACTGCAGGCCCTTGGCGCCGTGCACGGTGGTCAGCGTGACCGCGTTGGCCCCGCTCGGCTGGCCGGACTCCAGGCCGAACTCCTCCGCCTCCGCCGCGGTCAGGTAGGCGAGGAACGCGCCGAGCGTGGGCTCCTCCTCGTCGTCGGCGAACGCGGCCGCCGCGTCCGCGAACGCGTCCAGGTCGGCGCGGGCGACGGCCGGGTCCCGCCACGGCTGCGCCGCCACCTCGATGTCCAGGCCCAGCGTCCGCTCGACCTCCCCGACCAGGTCGGGCAGCGGCCGGCTGACGTGCGCGCGCAGCGCCCGCAGCTCCGCGGCCAGCGCGGCGAAGCGCTGGTAGCCCCGCGCCGAGTAGGCGTTCGCGGTCGCCCAGGTCGTCCAGTGCCTCCACCAGGCTGCCGGGCATCGCGGTCAGGTCCGTGACCGCCTGCGCCAGCGCATCGTTGTCATGCGCTACGCCGCTGCCCGCATCCCCGGCTCCCCCCGTGGCCCAGCCCCCGGGGCCGCCCTGAAGACCAGGTGCGCCGGGCCCGGCCTGGCTGCCCCTGGCCGGGTGCTCCCCGGGGCCGGGCCCGGCCTGGCCGTGCCCGGCGTGTCCGTGTCCGCCGGGGCTGGCCGGGTCGTGGGGCTCGCGGGCCAGGTCACGGGCGCGCCGGCCCAGGGCGACGAGGTCCCGCGGCCCGATCCGCCACCGTGGCCCGGTGAGCAGCCGGGCCAGCGCGGCGGAGGCGGTCGGGTCGTGCAGCACCCGCAGGGTGGCCACGATGTCGGCGACCTCGGGGACGGTGAGCAGCCCGCCCAGGCCGACCACCTCGACCGGGACCCCGTGCGCCTCGATCGCCGCGCGCAGCAGGGCGAACTGGGAGCGCTTGCGGCAGAGCACGGCGATGTCGGACGGCTGGACCGGGGGCCGGTCCGCCAGGGCTCGCCGTCCGGGGCGATGCCCGCCGGCAGCCGGAGCAGGTCCGCAACCTGTTCGGCGACCCAGCGGGCTTCCCCTGCGGCGGTCTCCAGCAGCGCGCAGACCACCGCGCCGCGCCCGGCCCGGCCCGGCGGCGCCACCAGCCGGGGCACCTCGGGACACCTGGTCACGCAGGTCCCGCTGGATCACCGCGGCGGCGTCGAGCACCCTGCCGGTGTTACGGAAGCTGGTGGCCAGCTGGGCGACCCTGGCCGGGCGGCGCTCCCGCGGGGAACTCGCGGGAGAACCGGGCCAGATTGCCCGCGCTGGCCCCGCGCCAGCCGTAGATCGACTGGCACGGGTCGCCCACGGCGGTCACCGGATGGCCGCCGCCGAACAGCGCCTTCAGCAGCACGAGCTGGGCGTAGCTGGTGTCCTGGAACTCGTCCAGCAGCACCACCTGGTACCTGGCCCGCTCGATCACGCCCACCTCACGGTGCCGGGTCGCGATCCGGGCGGCCAGCGTCACCTGGTCGCCGTAGTCGATGACCTCCCGCGCTGCCTTCGCCGCGACATAGGCGGCCACCATCGGCAGCAGCTGCTCCCGGGTGCGCTGGCAGTTTCCAGGATCTTCCGGACGCCGCTCGGGCACGCCGGGCAGCGCCCGCGCCGCCGCCTCCAGCCAGTCGCCGATCTGGTCGACGCTCACCGGGCCGGCGAGGTGCTCGGCGAGTTCCCCGGCGAGGTCGAGCACGGCGGCGGTCACCGACTGCGGGGCCCAGTGCACCGCGTCCATCGGCCCGGCATAGGCGGCGACGACCCGGGCGGCCGTCTGCCATGCGACGGCCGGGGTGATCAGGCGCACGGTGGGTTCCAGGGCCTCGCGTAGCGCATGATCGGCGACGAGCCGGGCGGCGTAGGAGTGGTAGGTGGAGACGACGGGCTCACCATCCAGCAGGCCGTCGCCGGGCAGGTCGCCGGCCGCCGGCGCGCCGGCGGCAAGATCGGCAGGCACCCGGCCGTCCAGGGCGCCCAGCACGGCGCCGCTGGCCAGGTCGGCGCCGGCGCGGCTGCCCAGCCGCCCGCTCGCCGGGCCGCCGCCCACCTCGTGCCCGGCCGGGCCACCTGGCAGGCCATACCCGGGCCCACCAGCCGCACCGCCGCCGAGCGGGCCGTCCGTGAGCAGGCCACCGGCCAGGCCGGCCGCCCCTGGCCCGTCCGGCAAGCCGGGCGGCGCGGGATCTCCTCCCGTCACGTCCAGGCCCGCCTGGCGCAGGCCCGCCAGCCGGGCCCGCACCCGCTGCCCCAGCTCGGCCGCCGCCTTGCGGGTGAAGGTCAGGCCCAGCACCCGTTCCGGCCGGACCATGCCGTTGGCGACCAGCCAGACCAGCCGGGCGGCCATCGTCTCGCTCTTGCCAGACCCGGCGCCCGCGATGACCGCGAGTGGCTCCAGCGGCGCGCAGATCACCTCGGCCTGCTCCGCGGTGGGCTCGGGCAGCCCGAGCAGCCGGGCCAGCTGAGCGGGGCTGTACCTGACGCCGCCCGGCCCCCCTCGCTCCGCTGCGCTCTGCTCGCCCCGCAGGCGCGCTGTGCTGTCCTCGCCGCCGCGCTCCGCGCCCGCCCCCGGCCTGCGCCCGCCCCCGCTCATCGGGTCACCTGCTCGCCGTCGGGGTGCACGGGGCAGCAGGACCGGACCGGGCAGTTGCGGCACCCCGGGTTCACCCGCGCCTGGAACAACGGGCCGGCCATGCCCGCCGCCACGGTCTCGACCAGGTCCCGCGCCCAGTCTGGTTCCGGGTCGTCGGACAGCGGCGCCTGTGGCTGCACCCGGACCTGGGCGGACAGGCTCGCCTTGCCCACCTGGACCAGCTCCGCGCCGCCCGGCTCGGTCAGGCCGAACCGCTCGAACGCGCCGAGCAGGACGGCCAGCTGGTACACGCCGAGCTGGGGGTGCCGGTCCAGGTCCGTGGACGGCACCGGGGTCGACCCGGTCTTCAGGTCCACGACGATGGCCCGGCCGTCGGAGTCCCGCTCCAGCCGGTCCACCCGCCCGGTGATCTCCACCGCGCCGACCTGGGCGCGTACAGCTTCTGCTCGACCGCCACCAGTTCCCGCGGGTTGTCCCGGTGCCAGGCGAGGAACTTGCTCACCATGACCCTGGCCCGGTCCCGCTCCTTCTCGCTGTACCAGGGGCTGCCGAAGTCCAGGTGATGCCAGATCTCGTCGATGCGCTCGTCGATCATGACGCCCGTCGGCGCCGGTGGCGGCGAGCACCGCGGCGGCGTGGATGAGGACGCCGAAGTGCCGGACCACGTCCGAGGAGCCCGCGCCCGCGGCGACCTCCAGCAGCCAGCGCAGCCCGCACCGGTGGAACGACTCGACCTGCGACGGCGACAGCCGGACCAGCAGGCCGTCCGCCGCGACGGGGAGTCGGCCCGGATCGGACAGCTCGGTGAGCTGGTACCAGCTGCCGCGGGTGGGCGCCACGGACCCCGGCCTCGGCCAGCCGGGCGAGCTGGGCCGCGGCCGCCTCGGCGCAGTGCGGGCGGGCGGGTCCGGGTCGGCGGCGGCCCGGCGCAGGTCGGCGGTCAGCGAGGGCAGCGACAGCCAGCGCGGCGCGGCCCCGGCCACGTCCTCGATCTCGATCTCGTCCCCGGCCAGCTCGGCCAGGAACCGCGACGGCCGTTCCTGGCTGTCGTCGCTGCCGGACGCGGTCACCACCAGGCTGACGGCGGGCGCGGGTGACCGCGACGTAGAACAGCCTGCGCTCCTCGTCGAGCAGCTTGGCCGCCAGGGCCGCGGCCATGGCGTCGATGCCGGTGCCCGGCACCTGCACGCCCGCCGCGGCGTCCATCAGCTCGTCCATGCCGAGCAGCGACGAGCGCATCCGCAGGTCCGGCCAGATGCCCTCCTGGACCCCGGCCACCACGACGACATCCCACTCCAGGCCCTTGGCCCGGTGCGCGGTCAGGATGCGGACCGCATCGCCGTCCGGGGCGTGGCTGCGCGAGGGTGTCCCCGGGATCTCCTGGCCGGACATGCTGTCCAGGAACAGCGAGGCCGAGCCCGGCGGCAGCCGGACGATGAACCTGGCGGCGGCGTCGAACAGCGCGCAGACCGCGTCCAGGTCGCGGTCGGCCGCGGCACCGCGGGAGCCGCCCGCGGCGCGACACCGCCTGCCACGCGGGCGCCAGGCCGGACGCGTGCCAGACGGCCCAGAGCACGTCGTGCGCGTTGCCGTCCTCGGCCGTCTGCCGCGCCAGCGCCAGCAGGCCGGCCACCCGGCGGGCGGCGTCCGCCGCCGGGGCCGTCGGATCAGCGTCAGCTCGCGCGGGTCGAGCAGGGCGCCGGCCAGCGGCTGCGGCGGGCTGTCCTCGCCCGCGCTGCGGGCGGCCGCCCGCAGTGCCCGGCGGAGCCGGCGCAGGCCCAGCGCGTCGGTGCCGCCGAGCGGCCCGGCGAGCAGTTCGACCGCGGCCTCCTCGTCGAGGGTCTCCAGATGCAGCGCGCAGCGCAGCAGCAGGAGCAGCGGGCGCACCCCGGGCTCGGCCTCCAGCGGCAGTTCGTCACCCGCGATCACCGAGGGCACCCCTGTCGCGGCGAGCGCCCTGCGCAGCAGTGGCACCTGGCCGATGACCGATCTGACCAGGACCGCCATCGACGACCAGGGCACGCCGTCGTGCAGGTGGGCCCGGCGGAGCGCATCGGCCACCACGGTGGCCTCCTGGCTGGCGCTGGAGGCGACCACGACCCGGATCGTGCCGGCCGGGACGGAGGGCAGCGGCCGCAGATCGCGGTGCCCGCCGGGCGGCCGGGCGGCCCGGGGCTGGCCGGGACGGGGCTGGCCGCCGCCGGGCTGACCGCTACCGGGCTGACCGCTACCGGGCTGACCGCTACCGGGCTGGCCGCTACCGGGCTGGCCATCGTGGGGGCTGGCTGCACGGCGGGCCGCCGGCACCGCGGCGGGCGGGGCCGGGAGCCTGGCCGCGATCCGGCGCGACGCCGCGAGCAGGGCGGTGCCGCTGCGCCGGCAGGTACCCAGGGCGATGACCCGGGCAGGCCGGTCGTCCGGCGTGCGGAACCGCTCGGGGAACCGCATGATCGCGCTGACGTCGGCACCGCGGAACGCGTAGATCGCCTGGTCCGGATCCCCGACCACGATCAGTTCCCGGCCGTCGCCGGCCAGGGCGTGCAGCAGCGCCTCCTGTGCCGGGTCGGTGTCCTGGTACTCATCCACCAGGACCACGTCGTAGGCCTTCCGCTCCCGCTCCCGGACCGCACCGCGGGACAGCAGCGCCGCGGCGATCCTGATGATCTCGGCGTAGTCGTAGGCGGGCACCGGCGCCAGGTCGAACCGCGCGTCGTACCGGGCCAGGAAGGCTCCAGCGGCGACCCAGTCATCCCGGTCCCGCTGCCGGCCCAGCCGGGCCAGCGCGCGCCCGTCGAACCCGCGCTCCGCCCCGCGCAGCAGGAAGTCCCGCAGTTCGGCGGCGAAGCCCCGGGTGCCGAGCGCGGGCCGCAGCCGCTCCGGCCAGCGCGTCCCGCCGTCCTCGGCGTCGCCGCGCAGCAGTCGCCGGACCTCCAGCAACTGCTCCGGGCCCGGCAGCAGGGTCGGCGGCTCGTCGCCGGCCAGCGTGAACTCGCGGCGCACCAGCGCGTACGCGTAGCTGTGGAAGGTCAGCGCCAGCGGCTCGCGGGTGGTACGGCCCAGCCGGGCGGTGATCCGCTGGCGCAGTTCCTCCGCGGCCTTGCGGCTGAACGTGAGGACGAGCACCCGGTCCGGGTCGATGCCGCGCCTGGTGATGCGGTCCACCACGGTCTCCACGATCGCGGTGGTCTTCCCGGTGCCCGGCCCGGCGAGGACGAGCAGCGGCAGGCCCACGTGGTCCACGACGTCCTGCTGCGCCGCGTCGAGGACCGGTGCCCCGGCCGCCCGGGCGAGCTGGGCGGACGAGGTGATAGGCCGGGGAATGCTCACTCATCTCAGTAAGGCATTCCAGCAGACGCCTATGACATCTCGCGCTCCTTTGCCGTCCCCGGCGCGCCGATCCGGGCGGAAATGCCTCCGGAAAGGAGGGCAGCGCCGTTTCCGGATTCGTGATCATGGCGTTTTGGCTACTGGAGTAGCCAAAACGCCATGATCACGAACTGGGCCGGGGTGAGGCGGAGCGCGGGCTGGGCAGCGGGCCGTACGCGGGGTGGGGTAGCGGGGCGAATGCGGATATGCGGTTACCCGACGGGCATGATTTCGAGGTACTGCGGACCGGTCTTGGAGCAGGCGGGGAAGGGGAACGGGATCCGCCTGGACTGGGTCTGGTTCGGCGGGAACACCCGCAGCCCGGCCGCGGTCACCAGCCCGCACTGGGACTGCGAGAACGCCCCGGCGTCGCGGATGCCCAGCACCGCGATCGTGGTCGCGCCGTTGGCCAGGGTCACCGACTGCGGGGTGCCGCTGCGGACGGCCGCGCTGCCCAGCTGGTTCCCGTTCAGGTCGGTCGCGGAGACCCCGGGGAAGCCGAACAGCGTGCAGGTGCCTCCGGACAGGTTGGTGAACTCCAGGTTGAAGTAGGTGGTGCCCGCGGTCCCGTTGCCCTGGGTGTCCAGCCAGACGTCCAGGCCGGACGTGGTGCAGGCGGGCGTGGCGGTGTGGCCGGCCTGGGCGGTGGCGCCGGGCGCGGCCAGCGCGGCGGCCGGGACCAGGGCGGCGGCGCAGGCGAGCGCCCCGGCGGCGAGCAGCCGCCGGGGTGCGGTGGTACGCAGGTTCATGACATGTTCCCTCGCTCGGCAGGGGCAGCCTGGGGCTCGTTGGTTGGCGTGTTCGCTAGACCTGGAGCGCGGGAAACATCTGTTGATACATCGCGCCGCATTTCGCGCGGCGGACGGGCGGCCGGATTACGCCGGCGCCTGGCGGGCCGCAGCCCCGGCGGCTCAGTGCCCCGGGGTGAGCCAGCGGGCCCGGCGCATGTCCACGCCGCTGACCTCGCCGTCGCGGGCGCGGCGCAGCGGCGTGCCCTCGTCGAGGTAGCGGGCCAGCGCCTCCCGCTCGTGACCGGCCAGGAACGACCCGTCGGCGTGGATCACCCGCCACCAGGCCACGCCCCCGCCCCAGTGCGACATGACCCGCCCGACCTGGCGCGGGCCCGCTTCACCCAGGTACTCGGCGATGTCCCCGTAGGACATCACGTGGCCGGACGGGATGCTCTCGGTAACCCGGAGCACCCGTTCGGCGAAGTCTGGGGGGCTGCCCGGTCACCATTGGCCGGAGGAGGGCCAGGTGGGGTCGTCGGCCGCGGGCGGGTCTGCCGCCCGGCTGTCCGGGTCCTGAGGTTCCGTGGCCTGGGGGTGCCTGGCGAGCGGGCCGGTGTTCGCGTCGGGGGAACCGCCGGCCGCGGTCTCGAAGGGCCCGCGGTACCCGGAGCCGGCCGGTGCGCCAGGGACGCCGGGCGGCGCGGAATCGCCGGGCCGTCCATCGCCGGAGGAGGGCACATTCCTCGCGGACAGCCCGGTACCGGACGACAGCCCGGTACCGGACGACAGCCCGTTGCCGGAGGGCAGCCCGTAGCCGCTGGGTGGCCCGGCCGGCGGTGGTGAGCCGGGCTGAGCCTGCGGCCGGGAGCCCGGCCGTCTCCGGTAACCCGACGGTTCCTCGGGCCCCGCCGGCTCGCCGCGGAGCCGCCCGGCCCGCATAGCCGCCGGGCGGCACGGGCCCCGCTGACGGCCGGTATCCGTCCGGCGCGCCGTACCCCGCGGAACCCGACAGCGGCTGGTATCCCTCCGGGGCCCCGTACCCCGCGGAACCCGACAGCGGCTGGTACCCCTCCGGGCCCCGACCCGCGGAACCCGGCGGCGGCTGGTACCCCTCCGGGGCCCCGTACTCCGCGGAACCCGACAGCGGCTGGTACCCCTCCGGGGCCCCGTACTCCGCGGAACCCGGCGGCCCCTGGTATCCCTCCGGGGCCCCGTACTCCGCCTGGCGGCCCGGGATCGGCAGGCTGCTGGAAATCCGCGTACTGCCCGTAACCCGGGGGTGCCGGGTACCCGGCGGACGGCTTGTAGCCGCCTGGGGCCCAGTAACCCGCGGTGCGCCCGTAACCTGACCCGTCGCCGTCCGGCCACGCCTCGCCCGCGCCTGGCCCGCCCGGGCCGGGCCAGCAGGGCCTGCCCGCCAGCCCGCCGCCGTGGGCCAGGGTCCGGCAGGTCAGCGGCGGTTCGGCGGCCCGGTCCCGGCCCGGCCGCCGGCCGCTCCCCCGGCGGCGCTGCCCCCGGCGCGCCCCCGCGCTGCCCCGCCCCCGGCCCAGCCGCCCCCACCGGCGCTGCTGGGCACCCCGGCCAGCGCCCCGGCGGGCCTGCGGGTCACGATCAGGCGGAACGTCACGATCAGCACGAAGGCCAGGCAGACCAGCGCGACCAGCGAGTCGACCACGAACTGCCGCTTGCCCCGCGGCGCCACGGGAACCGGCGGGATGGCCGCGGTGCCGCCGCCGAACAACTGCGCGGCCGCGATCAGGCCGTGGCCGGTGCCCTGGTCGCGGGCCAGCCGGCCGCCATCCGCAGCGCGGCCGTGGCGTTCACCGTGCCGGACCCGACCTCCTCGTCATAGCCCCCCTGCGGCCTGTTCCTGGCGCTCGCGGTGATGGCCTGCACGACCAGCGCCGGGGCCAGCGCCGGATACACCGACTTGATCAGCGCGGCCACCCCAGCGGTCAGGGCGCAGGCCGGGCTCGTGCCGCTGACCAGCCAGTACTGCCCGTCTCTGCCTTGCGCGGGCACCCGCACCCCGGGGGCCGCCACCTGGACCGACAGGTTGTCGCTGGAGAACCCGGCGGGCTGGCCGTCCTGCGCCACCGCGCCGACCCCGAGCACCCCGGGGTAGTCGGCGGGGAAGGAGTAGGGGGCGTTTCCGCGCTGGCCGCTGGACACGCCGCCGGAGTTGCCCGAGGACGCGACCACCACGATCCCCTTGGCCAGGGCGGCGGCGATCGCGGCGCGGACCGGCAGGCTGGCACCCTGGTACCCCAGGGACATGCTGATGACGCTGACGCCCTTTTTCGCCGCGTATTGGATGGCGTCGGCGAGGTGCCCCTGCACCCGGGACTCCGGATTCGTGCTGGTAGCGGCGGTACTCGGGATCGCCCTGATCGGTGACCGCGCGGATGGAGAGGATCTTCGCCGCGGGCGCCACCCCCATGATCCCGCTCGGTCCCGTCGGGCGGGTGCCCGTGCCCGGCGATGAGCGACGCCATCCAGGTGCCGTGCACGCCCCAGTTCGGGTTCGTCGGCGGCGTGTCCACACCGGAGAAGTCACGTCCCGTCACGACGGAGCCGGTGAGGTCGGAGACGTGCACCGTTCACCCCGCTGTCGATCAAGGCAACGGTCACCCCGGAGCCGTGCGTGTGCTGCCACGCACCGGCCACGTTGATCGCGTTAAGCACCCAAAGCTCTTGCTGCCGTACGGCGTCGGCCTGCGCCGCACCCGCGGAGCCGACGGCGAGGGCAGGCGCCGCCAGCAGCGCGGCCAGCACCGCCGCCAGCGTACGCCACTGCCGGAGCGGGGAGGCCCGCCTCAGCATCCGGGGCTGCCCGGGCAGTGCGGCACCGGCGGGGCGGCGCCGAGGCGGGACACGACCGAGCGGGTGACCCCGGATGCCAGGCCGCGCATCTCGTCCCCGGTATAGATGTCGTGCCCCTGGCTGAGCCACGGCCTGCCATCGGCGTAACCGACGGTGGCGAGGACCAGGTACGGGCCCGTGGCGCTGCTCCAGCCGAGCCTTCTGGACCCGGCCCGGCGAAATGGGCCGTCGTGGTGCGGCGGAACGACACGGCCCGCAGCCACGGCTGCGGGCCGCCGTGGTGGCTGCAGCAACGCCGATGCCCGCGCCGCCGAGGAGGCAGGCATGACCGCGACGCCGACGGTCACCGCGAAGGTCTGGGTGGCGTCCTGGTAGGTCGCCCTGAGCACGGCCACGCAGCCGCGCCGGGCCAGTTCCGGGCCGACCGCCTGGTCGGTGGCGTCCCGGCACGAGGCCTGTTCGGCGATGCCGACACGCTCCGCCTGGAGGGCCAGCGAGCGGCCGCCGCCGAACGTAGCTCCCGGCAGGTAATAGTCGATGGCCGGCGGGAAGATCCGCCCGGCGGGCCAGCTGCGCCAGCGCTTGGCTATCTCCCAGGACGCAATCTGCTGCCGCTGCGCCTGGCTGAAGCTGCGGGGCAGGAACTGGAGGGCAGCCGCCCCGGCCGACACCACGAGCGCAGCCAGACCCACCGCGAGGCCGATCACCAGCAGCACGCGGCGGGCCCGGCCGGGCCCGCGGCCCGTGGCCCGTGGCAGGTACGGCGTGCGCGGCTGCGCAGAGCCGGCGCTGGCACCCTCTTGGCCTGCGAGGCTGCGGTCAGCGGGCGCGCCGGGCGGCACGCGGGGACCCGGCGGAGCCCACGGTGGCACGGCTGGCGGTCCGCCCGACCCGGGGCCCCCGTTCTCCAGCTCGTCCCGCATCGTCACAACGGAATCGTACGGCCTGCCCGGCCGGTCCGTCCTCCCGGCGCAGGCTTGGCGGGCCCGCCGTAAGCCACCCGCCGCATGAGTTACTCGTCAGTAGGTCGGCAGCGAAGGATCGACCTGGCTGATCCAGGCGAGCACCCCACCGCCCACATGGACCGCGTCGGAGAAGCCCGCATCCTTGAGCACAGCCAGCGCCTCGGCCGACCGCGCCCCGCTCTTGCAGTGCAGCACGATCCGCTTGTCCTGGGGCAGCCGTTCCAGCGCGGCACCGGACAGGAACTCCCCCTTGGGGATCAGCGTCGCGCCGGGGATGGACACGATCTCGTACTCGTTGGGCTCCCTGACATCCACCAGGAAGATGTCCTCGTTCCGGTCGAGCATGCCCTTCAGCTCGGTGGCCGTGATGGTCGAGCCCGCCACGGCCTGCTGGGCGTCCTCGGAGACCGCGCCGCAGAACTCCTCGTAGTCGATCAGCTCGGTGATCGTCGGGTTCTTGCCGCAGACCGGGCACTCGGGGTCCTTGCGGACCTTGACCGTGCGGAACGTCATGTCCAGGGCGTCGTAGATCATCAGCGGCCGGCCAGCGGCTCGCCGATCCCGGTGATGACCTTGATGGCCTCGTTGACCTGGAGGGAGCCGATCGTCCCGCAGAGCACGCCCAGGACGCCGCCCTCGGCGCAGGAGGGCACCATGCCCGGCGGCGGCGGCTCGGGGTACAGGCACCGGTAGCACGGGCCGTGCTCGGCCCAGAACACGCTTGCCTGGCCGTCGAACCGGAAGATCGAGCCCCACACGTAGGGCTTGCCCAGCAGCACGCAGGCGTCGTTGACCAGGTAGCGGGTGGCGAAGTTGTCGGTGCCGTCCACGATGAGGTCGTAGCCGGCGAAGATCTGCATCGCGTTGTCGGAGTCGAGCCGTTCCTCGTGCAGGTTCACCGTGACGAGCGGGTTGATCTCGGCGATCGTCTCCTTGGCGGAGACGGCCTTGGACTTGCCCACGTCCGAGGTGCCGTGGATGATCTGGCGCTGCAGGTTCGACTCGTCCACCACGTCGAAGTCGACGATGCCGAGCGTGCCCACGCCCGCCGCGGCCAGGTACATCAGCGCGGGCGAGCCGAGGCCGCCGGCGCCGACGCACAGCACCTTGGCGTTCTTCAGGCGGCGCTGGCCGGTCTTGCCCACATCCGGGATGATCAGGTGCCGGGAGTAGCGCCGGACCTCCTCCACGGTCAGGTCGTCAGCGGGGGAAACCAGCGGCGGCAGCGACACGGCAGGTCTCTTCTCCTAGGTCGTGACTTGCGGGCACGTTCCTGCCCGCTCCACAGTCAACCAGGGCTCCGCATACGGCATTCCCCCCTGGCGGCGGCCGGTCACCGGCCGGAATGTCACCCCTGCGCGGTAGAACAGGGACTGGCGGAGGCGTTCGGGGGCGGTGAGCGTGAGCCGGCCGGATCGCCGCGCAGCCCGATAGCGCCTACTTCACGGGAGGTCTCCATGCCCGCACAGCCCCCCGAACGGCCCGGATGCCCCAAATCGCCCGGCGGGCGCCGCCCGCTGCCCGACCCGGCGGCGGTCCGGTTGTGCCTGGTCCCGGATCCGGCCCCGCCCTACGACGCGGACCCTGTCACCGGGGACCCGGGCGGCAGGAGGTTACCGGCCTGGGCGCCGGCCTACGCGGAACCGGGGCCCGGGAACCGGACGGACGGAATCCCGCAGGGCGGCGAGGCACCAGGCCCGGCCAGCGGCCGGCGGGAGGGCGGGGAGGCACCAGGCCCGGCCAGCGGCCAGCCGGAGGGCCGGCCTGAACGCGACGGAACGCGCGCCGTTCCCCGGATCCCGGCCGCCGCACCCGGGGCGCCGCCCGGCTGGCAGAGCCGTTTTGCCCAGGTGCTGGCCGAGACCCTGGCAGGTGCCCGGCCGCCGCATCAGATGGTGCCGTGGACCACCGAAGAAGCCCTCGACCGGATCCGGCGCCTCGGCCCGCAACTCGCGTCGCAACAGCGCCCGCGGGTTCGCCGGGTGCTCACCTCGGTGCCCGCCACGGACGTGCTGGAGATGGCCGTCGTCGTGGGGTTCGGGCCCCGGGTCAGGGCGTTGGCCATCCGGCTGGAGCGATCCGGGCCGCACCCCGGTTCTGGGGCGCACCAGGCTGCCCGGCCGGGGGAACGTGCGGCCGGCCGCTGGGTGTGCACGGCCGTGGAGGCCGCCTGAGCGCCCATGGGACCGACGGCCTTCGCCGCGCGGGGGCCGACGGGGCGACCGGTTGCAGATCAGCCGCGCAACCCTCCTGAATGCGCCAGCCACGCACGGCCGCAGGGTTGCGGGCCGTGGGCCGGCCACGGGGAGCGTTTGGCCGCCTGAGGGTCAGCGGTGCCGAGCGGGCAGCCGCCCGGGGACGTCAGCCGTCGGCGCGGTTGCGCGGGTCGCCGTGGCAGAGCTTGTACTTGCGGCCCGAGCCACAGGGGCACGGGGCGTTGCGCCCGACCTTGGCGAACTTGGCGTCGGCGGCCGACTCGGTGCGCTGCTCAACCTGGCCGCCGCCGTCCGCACTGGGCGCGCTGTAGGAGAGCCGGCGGGGCCGCTGCGGGCGGCTGAGCCCGGGGGCGACGACCGAGGGCGCCCCGGTCCCGCCGGGCTGCGCGTCCCCAGCCTGGGCGCCACCGGCCTGGGCGCCACCGGCCTGGGCAGCGGCGGGCTGGGCACCGGCGGCATGCCGGCCGCGCGGGGCACCGTTGCCGGCCCCGGCCGCGGGCCCGGTGGGCCGGACGGCGGCCGGCGGGGCCGGGCGCAGGCCGGGCGGGGCCGCTGCGGCGCCGTCCGCCTCGTCCTCGACGATCGGGTTCTCCTGGACCTCGACCTGGAGGTTGAACAGGTTGCCGACCGACTCCTCCTTGATCCCCTCCATCATGCTGTTGAACAGGTCGTAGCCCTCACGCTGGTACTCGATCAGCGGGTCCCGCTGGGCCATCGCCCGCAGCCCGATGCCCTCCCGCAGGTAGTCCATCTCGTAGAGGTGCTCGCGCCACTTGCGGTCGAGCACCGAGAGCACGACGCGGCGCTCCAGTTCCCGCATGACGTCCGGGGTGAGTTCCTCCTCGCGGGCGTCGTAGGAATTCTGCGCGTCCTCCCTGAGGACCTCGATGAGGAACTCACGGGACAGCCCGGCCCGGTCACCGCCGACCTCCTCGATCACATCGGTGATGCTCAGCTTCGGGTGGTACAGCTCACCGAACGCGGTCCACAGCTTGTCGAGGTCCCATTCCTCGGGGAAGCCGTCCGCGGTCGCGCCGGTGACGTAGGCGGTGATCACCTCGTCGATCATCTGCCGGATCTGCCCGTGCATGTCGGCGCCTTCGAGCACCTCGCGGCGCTCCCCGTAGATGACCTTGCGCTGACGGTTCAGCACGTCGTCGTACTTGAGCACGTCCTTGCGGATCTCGAAGTTCTGCTGCTCCACCTGGGTCTGCGCGGACCGGATCGAGCGGGAGACCGCCTTGGACTCGATCGGCACCTCCGGCGGCGTCTTGAGCCACTCCATGAAGTGCGCGACCTTGTCGGAGTTGAACATCCGCATCAGGTCGTCTTCGAGGGACAGGTAGAACCGGGACTCGCCGGGGTCGCCCTGGCGGCCGGACCGGCCGCGGAGCTGGTTGTCGATCCGCCGGGACTCGTGCCGTTCGGTGCCGAGCACGTACAGTCCGCCGAGCCCGACGACCTCCTCGTGCTCCTCGGCCACCGCGCGCTTGGCCTTCTCCACGGCCTCGGGCCAGGCCTTCTCGTAGTCCTCGGGCGTCTCCACCGGGGACAGCCCGCGCTGGTGCAGTTCCAGGTCGGCGACGAACTCCGGGTTACCGCCGAGCATGATGTCGGTGCCGCGGCCGGCCATGTTGGTCGCCACGGTGACCGCGCCCTTGCGCCCGGCCTGGGCGATGATGGCGGCCTCACGCTCGTGGTTCTTCGCGTTCAGCACCTCGTGCGGGACGCCGCGGCGCTTGAGCAGCCGGGCCAGCACCTCGGACTTCTCCACGCTGGTGGTGCCGACCAGTACCGGCTGGCCCGCCTCGAAGCGTTCCACCAGGTCGTCCACGACCGCGTCGAACTTGGCCTGGGACGTCTGGTACACCATGTCGGAGTGGTCGGCCCGGATCATGGGCTTGTTGGTGGGGATCGGCACCACGCCGAGCTTGTAGATCTGGTGGAACTCGTTCGCCTCGGTCTGCGCGGTACCGGTCATCCCGGCGAGCTTCTCGTAAAGGCGGAAGTAGTTCTGCAGCGTGATCGTGGCCAGCGTCTGGTTCTCGTTCTGGATGACCACACCCTCTTTGGCCTCGATGGCCTGGTGCATGCCCTCGTTGTAACGGCGGCCGTGCAGGATGCGGCCGGTGAACTCGTCCACGATGAGGACCTCGCCGTTCATGATGACGTAGTCCTTGTCCCGCTTGTACAGTTCCTTCGCCTTGATGGCGTTGTTGAGGAAGCTGACCAGCGGCGTGTTGACCGACTCGTACAGGTTGTCGATGCCGAGCCAGTCCTCGACCTTCTCCACCCCGGACTCCAGCACGCCCACGGTGCGCTTCTTCTCGTCGACCTCGTAGTCGCCGCCGTCGTCCTCTTCCTCGGACTTCCGCAGCCGCGGGGCGATCTTGGCGAACTCGGTGTACCAGCGGGCGCTCTGCTCGGCCGGGCCGCTGATGATCAGCGGGGTCCGCGCCTCGTCGATGAGGATCGAGTCAACCTCGTCCACGACGGCGTAGGGGTGGCCGCGCTGAACGCACTCCTCCAGCCCCCAGGCCATGTTGTCGCGCAGGTAGTCGAAGCCGAACTCGTTGTTGGTGCCGTAGGTGATGTCGGCGGCGTACTGCTTGCGGCGCTCCTCGGGGGTCATCTGGGCGAGGATGACGCCGACCTCCAGGCCGAGGAAGCGGTGCACCCGGCCCATCCACTCGGAGTCGCGCTTGGCCAGGTAGTCGTTGACCGTGACGACGTGCACGCCCTTGCCGGTCAGCGCATTGAGGTAGGAGGGGAGTGTGGCGACCAGGGTCTTGCCCTCACCGGTGCGCATCTCGGCGATGTTCCCGCCGTGCAGCGCGGCACCGCCCATGATCTGGACGTCGAAGTGCCGCTGGCCCAGCGTCCGCTTGGCCGCCTCGCGGACGGCTGCGAAGGCCTCGGGGAGCACGTCGTCGAGGGTCTCGCCGTTATCCAGGCGCTCGCGGAACTGGCCGGTCATGGCCCGCAGTTCCGCGTCGCTCAGCGGGACGAAATGTTCCTCGATCGAATTGACCTGGTCAGCGATCCGCCTCAACTGGCGCAGGATCTTGCCCTCGCCCGTGCGCAGGACCCTATCGATAATGACTGGCACTTCTCGTCGCGCTCCTCGCGGATCGTTCGGCGGTGATGGATCGCGGCCCGCCTGGCCTTCGCCCGCCACCCAGGCAACGGGCGCCGGGATGTAATAGTGCCCCGGCGTATGCGTCTCCCAGTCATGGTAGGCGAGTCAGGCGGTGATGCCGAGCCATAGGGGCCGGGCGCACGGCACTAAGCTGGCTTCGCCACAATAAGGTGACGGCCACGGGCACTCGGGGCCGGAGGTTACGTGCCGTGGCGGATCGCCGCCGCGTACCGCGAGAGGAGCAGCGCGCATGGCGGACCAGATGGGTTCCGGCATGGTGGCTGGGACTACCGCTGAGGGCGGCCAGCTCAGCGCGGTCGCCGCGGGCGGGGCCGCCCCGGTCTCGCACCACGGCCGCCCGGTGTCGTGGGTGGCGGTGTCCACCATGATGGCGGCATTCCTGATCGGCGGGCTCGGCCTGGTCCTGGGCCCGACGTGGTGGCTGTTCTGGGCGGGTGCGGCGCTGTGCGCCGTCGGCGGCCTGCTGGCCCTGGCCACCCACATCTTCGAGGACTGGTACTAAACCCACCGGACCGCACCCGCCCTGGCGGAATGCACGGGGCAGCGGGAATGTCGGGGGGCGGGGTTAAGCTCCTGGGTTTGTGGTCAGTCCCGCGGTGGTAGCGCCCGAGGTGGTTCTCTCCCCCGACGACGCGCGCCGTATGACGCTGCGCGCCCAGGGCCTGCTGGGGGCCGAGGGGCGGCGCGGCGGCGTGCCCGGCATGCTGCGCCGGATCGGGGCGGTCCAGCTGGACACCATCAGCGTCCTGGCCCGCTCCCATGAGCTGGTCGCCTATGCCAGGCTCGGGCCCATTCCCCGGGAGCGCATCGAGCGCGCCTACTGGCACCCGCGCACGCCCGTAGCGTTCGAGTACTGGTCCCACGCGGCCTGCGTGCTGCCCATCGAGGAATGGCCGTATTACGGGTTCCGGCGGCGCGCGCTGCGGGCCCGGGGCGTGCGCTGGCACACCGTGGACGACCGGACCTGCGCCGAGGTGCTGGCCCGGCTGCGGGCCGAGGGCCCGCTGACCGCCACGCAGCTCGGCGGCGCCAAGGGCGGCGGCCCCTGGTGGGACTGGTCGGAGACGAAGATCGCCGTTGAGTGGATGCTGGACGTCGGCGACGTCATCTGCGCGCGCAGGGACGGCTGGCGGCGGGTCTACGACCTGCCCGAACGGGTCCTTCCCGGCGAACTCCTCGGCCAGGATCCACCCGATTCCGAATGCCTGGCCCACCTCGCCGCGGTGGCCGCCCGGGCGCTGGGCGTGGCCACCCGCGCGGATCTCGTGGACTACCAGCGGCTGAACCACCTCACCAACACGGTGACGCCGCGGCCCGCCCAGCGGGTCGAGGAGTCGGCGCTGGCGGCCGGGCTCACCCCGGTGGTGATCGGCGGCCCGGGCGGGACGGCGGCGCCCGCCTGGGCCGACCCCGGGGCCCTCGCCCTGGCCCAGGCCGCTCCGCGGGGCAGGCACCGGGCAGTGCTGCTGTCCCCCTTCGACTCGCTCGTCTGGGACCGCAAGCGCACGCTGCGGATGTTCGGCTTCGAGCATTCCCTGGAGGCGTACGTGCCCAGGCCCAGGCGGGTGCACGGCTACTTCGCCATGCCACTGCTGGCCGGGGGGCGGCTGGTCGGCCGGGTGGACCCGGTGCGCCGCGGCAAGACCCTGGTGGCGCGCCAGCTTTCCGTGGATACCGCCGCCGCCTGCGAGCCGATGGGCCGGGCGCTGCGCGAGGCCGCCGAGTGGGTCGGCTGCACCTCGGTGGAGCTGGGCCAGGTCAGCCCGCCCCACCTCGCCCCCCGCCTGGCCGCCGCCCTCACCTGACTGCCCTCCTGGCCTGCCCTCCTGGCCTGCCCTCCTGGCCTGCCCTCCTGGCCTGCCCTCCTGGCCTGCCCTCCTGGCCTGCCCTCCTGGCCTGCCCTCCTGGCCTGCCCTCCTGGCCTGCCCTCCTGGCCTGCCCTCCTGGCCTGCCCGCCACTCCCCCCGCTCGCGCCCCTCCGGCGCGTGATCATGGCGTTTTGGTCGCCCCGCCGACACCGCACCCATGGTCACGGACGATTTCCCGCCGCCGCGGAAAATCGTCCGTGATCAAGGAAGCCAGGGAGCGCGGGGCCGTTTCGGACTGGGCACGCCATGCCCCAGCAGCCAATTCCCCATGATCATCGCCGCCCGCGCCCCCGGGCCGGGAGGCCGGGCCGGGAGGCCGGACGGGCGGCCGGGCAAGGGATGGGTTAGGGGCGGGTGCCGAAGGACGGGGCGGCCGGTCAGCTCGGGCAGGACCCGGTAGGCGTCCCGGACCCAGGCGCACAGCAGCGGCCTGGAGTCCCGGGGATCGATCAGGTCCTGCACGCCGAAACGTTCCGCGGTACGGAACGGCGAGCTGACCGCGGCCAGCTCCCGGCGGATCCGCTCGATCTCGGCCGCCGGGTCCGCGGCCTGCTCGCAGTTGCGCGCGGAACGCCGCCTCGACGCCACCCTGCACCGGCAGCGAGCCCCAGTCCCCGGATGGCCACGCCCAGCTGCGCCCGGCCCGGTGCCGGTTGACGATGCCCGCACCGCCCACCCCGTAGACCCGGCGCACGATCAGCTCGGCCTGCGGGACCCTGGCCTGGTACACGGCGGCGATGGCCCGGGCGCCGTGCCGGATCGTGCCGCGCTCCTCGGCGACCCGGCCGATGGTCAGGCCGCCCTGGTCGGTGAGGCTGACGATCGGCAGGTGGAACGTCTCGCACAGGTCGACCAGCCGGGTGACCGCCAGGGCGCCCTCGACCGACATGGTGGTGCCCCGGAACGGGTCGGTGGCGATGACCCCGACCGGGTGGCCGTCCAGGCGGGCCAGCGCGGTGACCGTCGCGCCGCCGTACTCGGCGTAGCGCGAACACCGAGCCGCGGTCGAAGACCGCGTCCAGGATCGGCCCGAGCCGGTAGGGCGTGCGCGGGCTGCGCGGGATCGCCGTGGCCAGCGCCTCCTCCCGGCGGTCCGCCGGGTCGTCGCACGGCCAGCACCGGCGGCAGCTCGTGCACGCTGCCCGGCAGGTAGGACAGGAAGCGCGCGGACCAGCGCGAACGCCGCGTCCTCGGTGCCGGCGAACCGCTCGACCGTGCCGTTGCGGCGGTGCACGTCCGCGCCGCCAAGCTCCTCCTTGGTGAGGTCCTCACCGGTGCCGCCGCGCACCACCGGTGGCCCCGCCGTGAACAGCTGGCCGAGATCGGTCGACCATGACGGCCAGATGCGACATGACCAGTCGCGCCGGCGCCGAGGCCCACCGTGGGACCCAGGCACAAGGCCACGACCGGGACGACGGACAGGTTGTCCACCACGGCGTCCCAGGCCGGGTTGACCGGCACGTAGGTGTACGCCGGCGTCCTGGGCCATCTTGACGCTGCCGCCGCCGCTGGCGCCGTCCAGCAGCCGCACCACGGGCAGCCGCATCTGGTTCGCGTACTGCTCGGAGAAGACCTGCTTGGCGTGGATCGCCGCGTCGCCGGAGCCGCCCCGGACGGTGAAGTCGTCGGCGCCGAGCAGCACCGGGCGCCCGTCGATGCGCGCGGTTCCCGCCACGAAGTTGGCGGGCAGGACCGAGACGAGGCGGCCCGTCGCCGTCGTAGTCGGCGAACCCGGTCAGGGCGCCGATCTCGGCGAAGCTGCCGGGGTCGGCGAGCCGCTCGATGCGCTCCCGGACGGTGCAGCCGGCCCGCGGCCCGCTGCCGGGCCACCTTCTGTGGGCCGCCCATGGCCCGCGCCGCCTCCCGGCGCCGGCGGATCTCCTCGATCTCTGGCAGCCAGCCGTGCTGGCCGGGCTCTGCCTGGTCCCCTGCTCCGCTCACGGCCACCTCACCTATTCCGCGCCGCCACGGACAGGCTAGAGCCCGTGCGGCCGGTGCCGGTCGGGCAGGATGGGGGGCGTGCCCCGTCATGCGCAGCGCCACGATCACGACGCCGGTGGGCCAGCCGAGCTGCTCGCCGCCAAGGCCGCCCTCCGGGAGCAGGTGTGGGCCGCGATGAGCGCGGCGCGGGTGGCCCGGTTCCCCGGCGCGGCCGGGCGGATCCCCAACTTCAGCGGCGCCGAGGCGGCCGCGCAGCGACTGCGGGACCTGCCGGAGTGGCAGCGGGCCGGGACGCTGAAGGCCAACCCGGACTCGGCCCAGCTGCCGGTGCGCCAGCGCGCCCTGGAGGACGGCAAGACCGTGTACATGGCCGTGCCACGGCTGGCCGGCCCGGAGCCGTTCTTCGCCCTGGATCCCGGCCACCTCAGTGACTCGCCCCGCAAGGCGGCCTCCATCAGCGGCGCCACCAGGTCGGCCCGCCGGGTCACGCTGGCCGAGCTGGCCCCGGTGGACCTGGTGGTGATGGGCTCCGTCGCGGTAGGCGAGGACGGGGCCCGGCTCGGCAAGGGCGGCGGTTTCGGGGACCTGGAGTTCGCGCTGGCCGGCGCGGCGGGCCTGATCGGCCCGGGCACCGTGACCGTGACCACCGTGCACGAGCTTCAGCTCCAGCCGGCCGGGACGATACCGCTGGCCGAGCACGACGTCCCGGTGGACCTGGTGATCACCCCGGACCGGGTCATCGACTGCAGGGACCGGCGCGCCCCGCGGCCGGAGGCCGCCATCCGCTGGCCGGAGCTGACCGAGGAGAAGATCGCCGCCATCCCCCTGCTCGCCGCGCGGCACGCCTGGCGTCAGCCCCGATGAATCAGGTGCCGCCGCGGCGTCTCATCCCTGGGCGGGGACACTCGGCCACCACGAGAAGGAGCGCCTCATGAGCGCGTCAGGTCTTTCGCCGGTACGGCTGCGGCGGTTGCGCGAGGCGCTGACCCGCCACGTCGAGTCCGGCGACATGCCGGGCCTGGTCGCCCTGGTGGCCAGGCGCGGCGAAGTGCACGTCGAGGCGATCGGCACCCTGGAGGCCGGCGGTACCGAGCCGATGCGCCGCGACACGATCTTCCGGATCGCGTCGGTCACCAAGCAGATCGCGGCCGCGGCGGCGATGACCCTGGTGGAGGAATGCCGGCTGCGGCTGGATGACCGGGTGGACGATCTGCTGCCGGAGCTGGCCGGCCGCCGGGTCCTGGCGCGGCTCGACGGGCCGCTGAGCGACACCGTCCCGGCGCAGCGGCCGATCACCGTGCGCGACCTGCTCACGTTCCTGCTGGGCATCGGCGCGATCATGGCGCCGCCGGGGCAGTACCCGATCCAGCGGGCGATGGAGGAGGCCGGCCTGGAGCCCGGAATCGAGCAGCCCGCCGGTCGAGCCGGACGAGTGGATGAAGCGGCTCGGCAGCCTGCCGCTGGTCTACCAGCCGGGAGAGAAGTTCCTCTACCACACCGGCTCCGACGTGCTGGGGGTGCTGATGGCCCGGGCCACCGGGCAGCCGCTGGCCGACGTGCTGGCGCAGCGCGTCCTGCGGCCGCTCGGCATGGCCGACACCGGGTTCCACGTGCCCGAGGCCAGCCTGCACCGGCTGGCCGCCGCCTACCAGCCCGACGCGGAGACCGGGGCGCCGGTGCTCACCGACGACCCGCGCAGCAGCGCCTGGGCACGGCCGCCCGCGTTCCCGTCCGCGGGCGGCGGGCTGGTCTCGACCGCCGACGACCTGCTCGCCTTCTGCACGATGATGCTGAACCAGGGCCGCCACGGCGGGGGCCGCCTGCTGGCCAGGCCGACGGTCGAGCTGATGACCACCGACCTGCTCACCGAGCAGCAGAAGGCGGAGAACGGGATCTTCTTCGGCGGCAACAGCGGCTGGGGCCTTGGCTTCCAGGTCTTCCTCCGGCGGAAGACCCTCGCCTCGACCCCGGGCCGGTTCGGCTGGACCGGCGGCACCGGGACCTCCGTCTACACCGACCCTGCCGAGGAGCTGATCGGGATCCTGCTGACCCAGCGGGAGATGACCTCCCCGGGGCCGCCGAACGTGTTCCGGGACTTCTGGACCAGCGCCTACCAGGCCATCGACGACTGAACAGCCCGGGGCCCGGGCCTAACCGAACTCGATCAGGTTCTCCCGCACGGCGATCATGACGGCCTCCATCCGGGAGTGGATCTGCAGCTTCTCCAGGATGTTCCGGACATGGTTCTTCACCGTGTTCTCGGAGATGAACAACTCCTTGGCGATGTCCCGGTTGTTCATGCCACGGGCGACCAGCTTGAGCACCTCGATCTCGCGCTCGGTGAGCCGCGGGGCCGGCACCTGTTCCGCCGGTTCCGTCCCGTCGCGGCTGGCCATCGCCGCGAACTCGGCCAGGAGCTTCGCCGCCATCGAGGGGTTGATCAGGGACTGCCCGCCGTGCACCGCCCGGACCACGTCGGCGACCTCGTCGTAGGGGATGTCCTTGAGCAGGTACCCGCTGGCCCCGGCGCGGATCGCCTCGAAGAGGTCCTCCTCCTCGTCGCTGATCGTCAGCATGACGATCTTGGCGCTGGGGGTCAGTTCCTTCATCGCCCGGCAGGCCTCGATCCCGCTGCTGCGCGGCATCCGGATGTCCATCAGCACGACATCCGGCAGCGCCTGGCCGGCCTTGTCGACCGCCTCCGCGCCGTCGCTGGCCTCGCCCACCACCTCGATGTCGGCCTCTTCGGCGAGCACCATCTCCAGGCCGCGCCGGAACAGCGCGTGATCGTCGACGATCAGCACACGGATCGGCTCAGGCTGCCGCGCGGCGTCCGGTGCCCCGCCCGCGGCTCTGGGATCTGCGGCCATCGCGTCCTCCCTGACCCTGCCCGCTCCGTCCGCCCGCTGAAGTCCGGGCGGTACCAGGCACTGGCGAGGGGATCCGCTGCCAGCCAAGCCGCAGGCCCGGACCAGTGCCTTGCGAACACACTCTGGCCGACGTACCGCAGGTGCGCAAACTCCGACCATGTCGCGGTGCGACGAACAGCCCCCGGGCCGTCCCGCGAGCCCCTTGCCTCGCGTCAGACCGTCAGGCCCCCATGGGCCGCCACGTCTGGCTGCGTCTGCTCCACCAGGCGGATCAGCCCGTACTGATAGCCGTGCCGCCGGTAGACGACGCTCGGCAGGCCGCACTGCTCGTCCCGGAACAGGTAGAAGTCGTGCCCGACGAGTTCCATCTGGAGGAGCGCCTGGTCCACGCTGACCGGCGCGGCGGCGTGGAACTTCTCCCTGACCACGACCGGGCCGTCACCCTCCATCTGGATGGGGACGAAGCCGTCGTCCGCAGGCAGGCCGTCATCGGCGGCGGGCGCCCCGGCCCACTCCGGGCCAGGCCGGCCGGGGTCCGTGCCGTTGCCCGAAGGCCCGGGCGCGCCCAGGTCCCACGGGCTGGCGTCGGCGTCGCGCGCGGCGGAGGTCGCCAGGCCCGGGGGGCCGGTGCCCGCCGGCCGCGGGGCCGGTATCCGGCCCGCCGGCATGCCGCCGTGCCTGGCCTCCTTGCGCCGGTCCGCGGAGCGGCGCAGTCGTTCCTCAAGCCTGGCCAGTGCCCGGTCCAGCGCGGCGAACCGGTCGTCGGCCGCCGCCTCGGCGCGGATGGTCGGGCCACGGGACAGGATCGTCAGTTCCACGCGTTCCCGGCGCCCCGACTGCCGGGGGTTGCGCTCGGCGGAGACCTCCACATCCACCCGGATCACCTTGTGGGTGAGCTTCGTGATCCTGGTGATCTTCGCCGACGCATAGCTGCGGAACCGCTCCTGCACATCGGTGTGCCAGCCCTTGAAGATGATGTCCATACCGGAAACCCCCTTCATCCCGAGTAAGGTCCCAGGTCTCGGCACCCGCCCGGCCGACCTGGTCTTCGACCCCACATCCGCCTGCCGAGGGGTTCGCGGCCTGTCGCCACTACTGCCCTTCTCCCGGCCCGGGAGATATCGGATCTCCCGGCGGGGCAGGACTTACTTCTAAGCCGCACCGTGATCGGTCGACGAGAAGTCGCCTTACGTGGGCCGTTTCGCCTGCGGCTGGCATCGGCTTGCCGGGACGGACCACCCACTCCTCGCGGGTGACCCGGCCTGGCGCAACCACGGACCCGGGCGGGTGCCATACCTCGAACGTAGCTTGAGGAAGGCTGGATGTCAGGACGCTGAGGCCGGTTATCCGGGATAGATGATGGCCTGGCCAGCCGGTATGTCGGTTAGGGGCTGATTAGGACCGGCCGCCTTCTGCAGCCGGTCACCGGCGAAACCGAGATAAAGCGGGTTGCCCTGGCCGGCGGCGGTGACCGTGAGGATCCCCGGCTGCTTGGTCAGCGAGACGGGATTGTCCCCGTCCAGCGGCACCTCCCACAACTGGCTCGCGGCTCCCGTTCCGGTGACCACCAGGAGGTGATCCTCGTCGTACCAGGTCAGGGCCGACACCGGCGGCAGGATCGGCCGGAGCGGGGCCGGGGTGCCCAGCAAGAAGCCGGCGTGGTCGCGCATGATCGCGGCGAGCACCAGGTGGGCATGCGTCCCGGTGCCAGCGATCATCGCAACCCGGTTGCCGTCCGGTGCTACCCGCAGATCGGTGATCCGGCCGGAGTAAGTAGACGGGCTTACCTGGACGCCGGGCCCTTGCCCGTTGATGAGCACCCAGACCCCCGGCCCGTCGGCCTTGGTCACCCCGGTGACCCAGAGGTCACCGAGCCTGTCCCAGCTCAGCGAGGTGAACTTGATGCCGGGGAACTGGGGATGCAGTTGCGTCAGCGACTGCCGCCCGCTGGGCAGGCTGACCAGGTTCCCGGTGTAGACGTCGTTCGCCTGCGCGGTAAGGCCGGCGAAGTGGTTGCCGCCCGGCGACACGGCGATCTGGCTCAGCGTCACCGGCGCGGTGCCGGCGCCCTTGAGCACCGCGGCGCTGTTGCCCAACGGGCCGAGGCTGCGGAGGCTGCCGCCCTGGGAGAGGTAGTAGGCCTTCTCGCCGGCCGCCCATTGCGGGATGTCCCGCTGGTAGGTACTCAGGCTCAGCGTGTCCCCGGCGTGCCGCGGCGACCAGGGCCGCCCGTTGATCTTGAGCTTGACGGCGCGGAACAGTGGCGTGCTGTACACCGGGCTGGTCAGCGTGGCCACCAGCTGGGCCGCCATGGCCTGCACAGTGAAGCCGGGGGGCTGGGGTGGCACGTGGATGTTCACCACCGCGGTGCGGCCACCGGACGGGCCGGGGAACACCTGGATGGGCAGCACCGGGTGCGACCCCGGCGGGAAGGCGGACTGGGCCCCGCCGGCCAGCCAGCTGGGGGGCCCGGAGATGAGGTCGTTGATCAGGGTCACCGCCGGGTTGGTGCCCTGGATGGGCACGAAGACCGGGTACGGCACCAGCTTCCCGTTCCGCAGCCCGTAGTAGTAGAGGTTCCGCGGCGTGTACTCCAGGTGGAACAGGTAGCTGGTGAGCAGCAGCTCGTGGGAGATCTTGCCCCCGATCGAGAGCTGGGAGATCTTCCAGAGGCCCTTGCTGTATTCCAGGGCGAACTCCTCGTTCGGCGCCGTCACGCCGCCCGAGGCCGCGATGTACTGCCCGGCGCTGTTCAGCCTGGCTTGCTCCGAGCCGGAAACCACCACGTAGCTCTTGGTCACCGGCCCGTTCACCCGCCCCGGCGGCACGGACAGCTTCGGTTCCTGCGCCAGGATCGTCACCGCTGACCCCGGATGCCAGGCGTCGCTGGCCCCCTTGGTCAGGTACTGCCGGGCCGCGGCGTAGTCGTGGGCGCCAATAGCGCTGGCGAGCAGGAAGTACGTAACCACCAGCTGGGCATCCCAGCCCACCTGCGGCCCGCGCACCAGCAGCCCGCAGCACGGCCCCGCGCCGGCCGGCGGGGCGGGGGCGGAGGCAGACTGCGGGCTGTTGCCGGCCGGTATGACCGAGCATCCGCTCGCCACCACGGCCGCCGCCACCAGCCCGGTGACCAGTGCGGTCAGGCCACCGGGACGCCGGGACCGGCCAGCGCGGGGATCACGCACCGGCACTCCCCGGCACGGCGCTCCCCGGCTCGGTGACGCCTGCGGGGTAGGTCACCGAGTCCACGCTGACGACCTCCCCGGCGGCGGCCAGGTCTGCCTCGGGGGACAGCGGCAGCGGCGATCCCGCGAGCAGGCCGCCGACGGTGCGCGGCAGCGTGAGCCGGAAGACCGAGCCGAGCCCCGGCTCTCCCCAGGCCTGCAGCCATCCGGAGTGCAGCCGGGTGTCCTCCAGCGCGATGGCCAGTCCCAGCCCGGTCCCGCCGGTGGTCCGGGCCCGGGCCGGGTCGGCACGCCAGAACCGGTCGAAGACGAACTGGTGCTCGCCCGGGCCGAGCCCCACCCCGTGATCGCGGACCGCGACCGCGACGGCGTCCCGGTCGGCCGCGACGGTCACCACCACGTCACGGCCCTCACCGTGCTCGACCGCGTTGTCGAGCAGGTTGCGCAGCACCCGCTCGACCCGGCGCCGGTCCACCTCGGCGATGCACTGCTGCGGGGGCAGCCGGAACTCGATCCTGGTGCCCCGCTGGGCGGCAAGCTGCTCCGCGTCCGCCGCCGCGCGCAGGACCAGGTCACACACGTCGGCGGACTCCGCGTCCAGGGTCGCCACGTTGGCGTCGTGCCTGCTGATCTCCAGCAGGTCAGAAAGCAGCGCCTCGAACCGCTCCAGCTGGCTCTGCAGCAGCTCCGCGGACCGCTTGGCGGCGGGTTCCAGTGCGTCCTTGGCGCCGAACAGGACGTCCGCCGCGATCCTGATCGTGGTCAGCGGGGTGCGCAGTTCGTGCGAGACGTCCGAGACGAACTGCCGCTGCACGCTGGACAGCTCCTCCAGCTCCCGCAGTTTCTCCTGCAGGCTGGCGGCCATCTCGTTGAAGGAGTGGGCCAGCGCGGCGAGGTCGTCGGTACCGCGGGCTGCCATCCGCTCGTCCAGGTTCCCGGCCGAGACGCGGCTGGCCGCCTGGGCTCCCTGGCGGATCGGGACCACCACCCAGCGGGTCACCAGCGAGACGATCAGCGCCAGCAGCATCACCAGGCCGATGCCGGCCACGATCAGGGTGTTCTGGACCAGGCGCATCACCTGGGCCTGCTCGGACAGCGGGAACAGGTAGTACAGCTGGTCGTCCCGGGAGATCGGGACGCCCACGGCGAGCGCCGGCCCCAGCGACTGGTGGCCACTGCCCGTCAGCGTGGTCGCTGCGGTGTAGAAGGTGCTCTCATGCCCGTCGAGCTGCTCCTCGGCCACCTCGCTCTGCAGCGCGGCCGGGACGCTCGGCGCGAGCTCCTGGTTGCCGGTGACACCGGCCAGCCCGGACGAGTTGCCCCGCTGCAGCACCACGACGTCGTAGACGTTCCCCTGCCCGCTGCCGGACTGGAGTTCGGTGACGAGCGTGATCAGCGCGGACGGGTTGCTCCCGTTCGGGCCCTGCACGTAGGGGTCCCCCTGGGCGAACGTGAGCCCGTCGGAGGTCTGGCTGAGGGCCGCGTTGCGCGCGTTGTTGAACAGCCCGCTGGCGATCTGCTGCACCAGGAAGATGCCGAGCACCGCCACCACCACCACCGAGACGACCAGGGTGGTGCCGATTACGCGCAGTTGCAGCGACCGCTGCCAGCGGCGGGCCAGCAGCGCAGCCAGCGAGCTGGCCTGCCGCCGGGCGACCCGGAGCACCGCGCGGAACGAGGGCGGCAGCCGCTGCACGATCCGCACGGCCGGGCCTGGCCACGCCGCCGGCCCCGTTCGTTCCGCGGCCACCGGCGCTGCCCTGCCCGTCGTCTGGCTGTCCGTCAGGCCGGCCCCGCCTTGTAACCCACGCCGCGGACCGTCACCACGATCTCCGGGCGCTCCGGGTCCTTCTCGATCTTGGCGCGCAGCCGCTGCACGTGCACGTTGACCAGCCGGGTGTCCGCGGCGTGCCGGTAACCCCAGACCTGCTCCAGCAGGACTTCCCTGGTGAACACCTGGCGTGGCTTGCGGGCCAGCGCCACGAGCAGGTCGAACTCCAGCGGGGTGAGGTTGATCGGCTGCGCGTCGCGCTTCACCGAATGCCCGGCCACGTCGATGGTCACGTCCCCGATCTGGAGGATCTCCGGGACCGGGTCCTCGGTCCGGCGCAGCCGCGCCCTGACCCGCGCGATCAGTTCCTTCGACTTGAACGGCTTCACGATGTAGTCGTCGGCGCCAGACTCCAGGCCGAGCACGACATCGACCGTGTCGCTCTTGGCCGTCAGCATGACGATCGGCACGCCCGACTCGGTACGGATCTGGCGGCACACGTCGATGCCGTCAAGACCCGGCAGCATCAGGTCGAGCAGCACCAGGTCGGGGCGGGTGTCCCGGAACGCCTGCACGGCGTGATCGCCGTCGGCGACGAACATCGGTTCGAACCCCTCCCCTTTGAGCATGATGCCAATCATCTCGGAGAGGGCGGCGTCGTCATCGACGACAAGCACACGGCCTTTCATGGACCTCATAGTTCCACGGAAACATCGGTTGGGGCACCTTCTCGCGTTCCCCGGCCGGCGCCTAGGCTTCGCAGCGTACCTGCATTGACGGGCCGCGCGATCCCGTGCTCGGTCACCAGAGCGGTCACCAGCGCGGCACCGGTGACGTCGAAGGCGGGGTTGTGCGCGGTGCTCCCCGGCGGGGCGACCGCGGTCCCGGCGAACATAGTGACCTCCTCGCCGGGCCGCTGCTCGACCTTGATGTCGGCCGCGCCCGCGGCCGCGAAGTCGATCGTGGACACCGGCGCGGCGACCACGAACGGCACGCCGTGGTGGTGCGCGAGCACGGCGAGCCCGTAGGTGCCCACCTTGTTGGCGACGCTGCCGTCGGCCGCGATCCGGTCCGCCCCGGTGATGACCAGGTCGACCTCCCCCGCCGCCATCAGCGAGGCCGCTGCCGAGTCCGCGAGGACCGCGTGCGGGATGCCGGCCCGCCCGGCCTCGTAGGCGGTCAGCCGGGCGCCCTGGAGCAGCGGGCGGGTCTCGTCCACCCACAACTGGGCGACGCGCCCCGCCCGGTGCGCCGCGAGGATGATCGCGAAGGCGGTTCCCTCGCCCGCCGAGACCAGGGCCCCGGTGTTGCAGTGGGTCAGGATGCGGGCGCGGTCCCCGACGAGGCCGAGCCCGTGCCTGGCGATGGCCGCGCTCGCCGCGGCATCGTCGGCCTCGATCGCCCGGGCCTGGGCCAGCGCCGCAGCCGCCCCCAGCCGCCGCGCCGCCACGGCGTCCACGCCCGCCGCCGCGCGGCGGGCCACCCGATAGGCGTCCAGGGCACGGGCGGCGCCCCAGCTCAGGTTCACCGCGGTCGGCCGGGACCGGCCCAGCAGGTCCGCCGCCGCTGCCACGTCGTCGCCGCGGCAGGCGGCCAGTGCGACGCCGTACGCCCCGGCCAGGCCCAGCATCGGGGCCCCGCGGACCACGAGGCCGCGTATCGCAGCAACCAAAGTCGCGACGTCGCGGCAGGTGAGATAGGCCTCCTCGGCCGGCAGCCTGGTCTGGTCCAGCAGCACGACGGCCGGCCCATCCGGCGGGCCGAGCCAGCGCAGCGCGCGGATGTCCACAGCCCGAGTGTGCGTCATCGCGGCCACCAGGTCGAATGCGGTCACCGGGGCGGGGCAGGAAAGAGGGATATCCGGAATGGCTGAGCGCCGTTTCCCGGCCGGCGGCTTCGTGCGAGTATGGGCGCCAGCGCGGGCCGGGCCCGGCACCGGCATGCGCCGTGCCGGTAAGGAGAAACATGACTGACAACGTGCCCCCGGGGGCCAGCGGCACCGGGGAGGGCGGCGACGGGGCCCAGCCCCAGCCCTGGTTCCCGCCTGCCGGGGAGCCGGGCGGATACGGGCAGCCGCCGCCGTTCGAGCCCGGCCAGGCCCAGCCGTCCGGGGGCTTCGGCCAGCCGGCCGGCGGTCCGGGCCAGCCGGGGTATGCCCAGCCCGGCGGGTACCCGCCGCAGGCGCACGGGCAGCCGGGGTACGGGCCGGGGCAGCCGCCGGCCTATCCCTGGCAGAGCCGGCCCCAGGCACCGAAGCCGGGCGTCATCCCGCTGCGGCCGCTGGGCGTCGGCGAGATGCTGGACGGGGCGTTCACGTCCATCAGGCGCAACCCCAGGGCCACGCTCGGCATCGCCGCGCTGCTGCTGACCGCGTCCGCGGTGATCACCACCGCGCTCTCGCTGATCCTGGTCCACTACGTGGGGTCGGTGACCCTGCCCACGCCCGGCGAGCAGCTCACCACCGCGCAGGCCACCCGGTTGCTGACCAGGATGGGGGAGGTGCTCGCGCCGACCGCCGCGGTGTCCCTCGTGCTCGCGTTCATCGTGGACACGGTGCTGACCGGCCTGCTCACCGTGGTCATCGGGCGCAGCGTGCTCGGGCACAAGATCACCGCGGGCGAGGCCTGGCGGATCGCGCGGCCGCGGATGGCCGCCCTGATCGGCGTCACGCTGCTCATCCCGCTGATCCTGATCGGGATCTGGGCGGTCTACGCGATCGTGCTGGTCATCCTTGCGGTGGCGCACGCCCCGGGAGCACTGATCGGCGCGCTGGCCGCGGTGGGAGCGATCGCCGCGATCGTGTTCACCATCTGGTTCGTGATCATGTTCCGGATGGCGGGGCAGGCCGTGGTGCTGGAACGGGAGGGCCCGGGCCGGGCGCTCGCGCGGTCCTGGCGGCTGGTCCGCGGCAGCTTCTGGCGGGTGTTCGGCATCACGCTGCTGGCCGGGCTGATCGTGGTGATCACGGCCGGCGTGCTGCAGATCCCGTTCAGCCTGTTCGCGGCGATGGCCGGCGGTGGCAACTCGCTGCTGCCCAGCACCGGCGGGAACGTGGCGGGCATTCTCATCAGCGCCGTGGGCGGTGTCGTGGCCGGTGCCGTGGCGCGCCCGATCTCCGCCGGGGTGGCCGTCCTGCTCTACGTCGACCTGCGGATGCGCCGGGAGGGCCTCGACCTGGTCCTGCAGACGGCGGCGGCCGAAGGGAGCACGATGAGCGGGGACGAGTTCGCCTCCCTGTGGCGCCCCGGTGCGCGGGCGGGCACGGCACCGCAGGCCGGCCAGGGCCAGGGCGCCGGCCCGGGACAGGGGTTCGGCCCGGGCCCGGGCGCGCCGCCCGCCGACCCGCCGGCGTGGTGATCGGCGCCGCCAGTCTCCCCGCGCTCCGTGCGGCAGCCCCCGCGGGCGGCCTGCCGGTGGTCGGCAGGCGGGCCGGGCAGCGGCTCGCCCGCACCGAGCTGTCCAAGACGATCTACCATCCGCAGCAGTCGCTCACCGAGCGGGCCGTGCATTTCGTCCTGGGGTGGCTGGGCAGGCTGTTCCGGGCCGGCCAGGGGCTGCCGGGCGGCTGGTGGGGATCCGTCGCCCTGGCCGCGGTGCTGGTCCTCCTGGTCATGGCGGTCCTGGCCCGGACCGGCCCGGTCGCCAGGGCGCGGCGCCGCCGGGTGGGACCTGGTGCCGCCGCCGCGGCCCGCACCGCGCGCGACCACCGCGAGGCGGCCGCCCGGCTGGCCGCGTCGGGTGACTACGCGGCGGCGATCTGCGAGCGGGTCCGGGCCATCGCCGCGGAACTCGACGAGCGCGGTGTCCTGATGCCGCGCATCGGGCGGACCGCCGATGAGTTCGCCGCCGAGGCCGCCCGTGCCCTGCCGCCGCACGCGGCCGAACTGCTCGGCGCGGCCCGGCTGTTCGACGAGGTCCGGTACGGGCGGCGGCCGGGCACCCGGCCGGGCTACGACCGGGTCACCGCGCTCGACACCCGCATCGGTGCCGGGCGCCGCGCCGCCGGGGCGCACGCAACCGCGGCCCACGCAACCGTCGCGGGCACGCCATGACCAGCACCCTCCAGCGCGCACCGGCCGCCGCCAGCCCGGCTGGCCCGGCCGGGCCGGCGCCGGCGGGCTGGCGCCGGTGGCGTGCCCCGGTGGCGGTGGTGCTGCTGATCCTGCTCGGCGGGCTGATCGTCGCGCTGCTCCAGGTGGGACCGCCGGTGACCGGCCCGCTGGATCCGGACGACACCGGCCCGGCCGGCGCGCACGCGCTGGTGGCGCTGCTGCAGAACCGCGGCCAGACCGTGCTCAGGGCCGGATCGGCGGCCGCGGCCACCGCGCAGGCCGGGGCCCGCGGGACCACCCTGGTCATCACCAGCCCGCAGCGGCTGTCCAGCGCGGAACTGGCCGAACTCGCCCGCCTCCCGGCCGGGCTCGTGCTGGTGGCGCCGGGCCGCGCTGCCCTGGCCGCGCTGGCCCCGGCGGTGACGCCGGCCGGGGCGGCCGGGCCGGCCGGTGACCTGCCGCCGCGCTGCGGGCTGCCCGGCGCGGTCGCGGCCGGCGCCGCGGACCTGGGCGGGCTGCCGCTGCGCTCCGCCGCGCCCGGCGCCTGGCGCTGCTACCCCGGCCCGTCCGCCGCACCCTTTCTGGTGCGCTACGACGCACCCGGCCATGTCGTCACCGTGCTGGGCACGGGTGCCCCGCTGGCCAACGCGAACCTGGGTGCCACCGGCAACGCGGCGCTCGCGCTGAACCTGCTCGCGGGCAGCCCGCGGATCGTCTGGCTCGTGCCCGGCCCGCTGCCCGTCCCGGCCGCGGCCCACCCGGGGCGGCGCTCGGTGGGCAGCCTCATCCCCGGCCAGGTCTACGCCGTGGCGGTCCAGCTTGCCATCGTCGTGGTGCTGCTGGCGCTGTGGCGGATGCGCCGTCTCGGGCCGCTGGTGACCGAGCCGCTGCCGGTGGTGGTCCGCGCCTGCGAGACTGTGGAAGGCCATGGCAGGCTGTACCGGTCCCGGCGGGCGCGGGACCGGGCCGCCGCCGCCCTGCGCGGCGCGGCGCTGGGGCGGATCGTGACCCGCCTCGGGCTCCCGCGCGACGTGACGGCCGACGCCGCCTGCCAGGAGCTGGCGAGCCGGACCGGGCGCGATTCCGGCGAGATCCGGGCCGTCCTGTTCGGGCCGGTCCCGGCCGACGAGGCGGCGCTGGTGCGGCTGGCCGCCGACCTGGACGCTCTGGAGGGACAGGTGCTGACCCCGTGACAGCAGACAACCCGTGGCTGGCCGGGCTCGCCGGCGACCCGGCCGGAGGGCCGGGCGCGGGCGTGGCGCCGGGCGCGGACGTGGTGCCGGGCGCGGGCGTGGCGCCGGGCGCGGGCGTGGTGCCGGGGGCGCCGGACCCGCGCGCCGCGCTGGAGGCGGTGCGCGCGGGCGTCGCCAAGGCCGTGGTCGGCCAGGACTCCGTCGTCACCGGGCTGGTGATCTGCCTGCTGTGCCGCGGCCACGCCCTGCTCGAGGGCGTGCCCGGGGTGGCGAAGACCCTGCTCGTCCGCGCCCTGGCGGGCACCCTGTCGCTGCGCAGCACCCGGGTGCAGTTCACCGCCGACCTGATGCCGGGGGACCTGACCGGCTCGCTGATCTACGACGCGAAGACGGCCCTGTTCCAGTTCCGCGAGGGCCCGGTGTTCACGAACCTGCTGCTGGCGGATGAGATCAACCGGACCCCGCCGAAGACCCAGGCGGCGCTGCTGGAAGCGATGGGGGAACACCAGGTCTCGGTCGAGGGAACCCCGCGGCCGCTGCCCGAGCCGTTCCTCGTCGCGGCGACCCAGAACCCGATCGAGTACGAGGGGACCTATCCGCTGCCGGAGGCGCAGCTCGACAGGTTCCTGGTGAAGCTGACCGTGCCGGTCCCCGGCCGGGCGGACGAGATCAGCATCCTGGCCAGGCACGCCGCCGGTTTCGATCCCGGTGACCTCGCCGCCGCCGGGATCCGGCCCGCAGCGAGCGCGGCCGACCTGGCGGTGGCGCGTGCCGCGGTGCGCGGCGTCCAGGTGGCGCCCGAGATGACCGGATACATCGTGGACCTGTGCCGGGCCACCAGGCAGTCGCCCTCGCTGCGGCTCGGGGTCTCCCCCCGGGGCGCGACCGCGCTGCAGGCCACCGCGCGGGCGTGGGCCTGGCTCGCGGGCCGGGACTTCGTCATCCCGGACGACGTGAAGGCCCTGGCCCGGCCGACCCTGCGGCACCGGGTGCAACTGCGGCCCGAGGCCGAACTGGAAGGCGCCACGGCCGACGGCGTGATCGACGCGGTACTCGGCTCGGTCCCGGTCCCCCGGTGACCCAGGGCCCGGCGAGCATGACTGGTTCCCCGGTGACCCAGGCCCCGGCGGCCGCGGCTGGTTCCCCGGCGGCCTGCGCCGGTGCCATCCGGGGCGCGCGATGGCGCTGACCGGGCGCGCCGCGCTGGCCGCGGCGGCGGGCGCGCTGCTGATCCTGGCGTTCCGGAACGCCGCCATGATCATCCTGGTGAACCTGGCGCTGGTGGCGGCGATCGCCGCCGACGTGGCACTCGCGGCGCCGGTGCGCAAGGTCCGGCTCAGCCGCTCCGGCGACACCCGGGTACTGCTGGGCGAGCACGCTTCGGTGCGGCTCGGGCTGGCGAACCCGGGCCGGCGGACGCTGCGCGCCGTGGTCAGGGACGCCTGGCAGCCGAGCGCGGGCGCCACTCCCCCCCGCGCGGGGGTCACGGTCGCGGGCGGCGGCCGGGCCTGGCTGACCACGGACCTGCACCCGGACCGCCGCGGGGACAAGACCGCGGCGGCGGTCACGATCCGCTCGCTCGGGCCGCTCGGGATCGCCGCCCGCCAGGGCAGGCAGCCGGCCCCGTGGACGGTCCGGGTGCTGCCCCCGTTCCACAGCCGCAGGCACCTGCCGGAGAAGCTGTCCCGGCTGCGCCAGCTCGACGGCCAGCACCGCGCGCTGCTCCGCGGCCAGGGCAGCGAGTTCGACTCGCTGCGCGAATACGTGATCGGCGACGATGTGCGGTCCATCGACTGGCGCGCCACCGCGCGGCTCCGGGACGTCATGGTCCGCACCTGGCGGCCGGAGCGTGACCGGCAGCTGCTGATCATGCTGGACACCGGGCGCACCTCCGCCGGCCGGGTCGGCGGCGTCCCCCGCCTGGACGCCGCCATGGATGCCGCCCTGCTGCTGACGGCGCTCGCCTCCCGGGCCGGCGACCGGGTGGACATGATGGCGTTCGACCGGAGAGTGCGGGCCCGGGTCGTGGGGGTGCCACGCTCGGCGGTGCTGGCCGCGGTGGCCCAGGCGATGGCGGTGCTGGAGGCCGAACTCGTGGAAACCGACGCCGCGGCGCTGGGCAGCGCCGCGCTCACCACCGCGCGGCACCGCTGCCTGATCGTGCTGCTCACCGACCTCAACCCGGCCGCGGTCACCGCGGGCCTGCTTCCCCGGCTGCCACTGCTGGCGGCCCGGCACGAGGTGGTGGTCGCCGCGGTGGCGGATCCCGCGCTCGAGCAGATGTCGGCGGGCCGTAGCGATGCTGCCGCCGTGTACCACGCGGCGGCGGCCGAGCAGGCCCTGGCCGCGCGGCAGCGGGTTTCCGCGCTGCTGCAGCGGCGCGGCGCCCATGTGGTGGACGCCCCGCCCGAGCGGCTGCCCGCCGCGCTCGCCGACGCCTACCTGGGGCTCAAGGCCGCCGGCCGGCTCTGACCGCGGGACCGTTGCGCGCTGAGGGCCCGGGCGCACCGGCATGCGATGGGCGCCTGGTGCGGCGCTTCACCGGGTCCCGCCGGTGCCGCACCCGGGGTGGCCGGGCTGCGGGTGCCGTGCGCCGTCAGCCGGCCACGGGCGCCACGTCGGGCGCCTCGGCCATGTCCGCGGTCTAGCCCGGCCGCCTGCGCGCGGCGCCCGGCCACGATCACGTACGTGAGGAACGCGGCCTCGGCGGCCGCCCCGATGAGGATGCGGGCCCAGGTGGCCAGCGGCGACGGGGTCACGAAGGCCTCGATGAGGCCGGAGGTGAGGAGCACCACGATGAGACCGAGCGCGATCGTGATGGAGGCACGCCCCTCCTCGGCGAGCGCCCTGGCCCGCGGCCGGGGCCCGGGGTCGATGACGGTCCAGCCCAGCCGCAGGCCGGTGGCCGCCGCCAGGAACACCGCGGACAGTTCCAGCATGCCGTGCGGGAGGATCAGCGCGAAGAACAGGACGCCCTTGCCGTGCGCGATCATCAGCCCGCCGATGACGCCCACGTTCGCCGCGTTCGAGAACAGCACATACAGGGTCGGCAGCCCGAGCACGATCCCGAAGATCAGCGACTCCGCCGCGACCCACACGTTGTGGGTCCAGACCTCGGCCGCGAACGACGTAGCCGCGTACTGGGAGTAGTACTGCTGGAACTGGTGGTGTACCAGGCTGGAGACCTGCGCCGGCGGCAGGAGCGCGGCCTGCACCTGGGCGGACCGGGCGACCCACCAGCCGATGACGAAGGCCAGCGCCAGCGAGCCGGCCGCGGTGCCCAGCCACCACCAGCGCGCCCGGTAGGCCATCGCGGGGAAGGAGACCAGGGCGAACCGGCCGACCATGCCCCACCCGGGCACGTGCGGCCCCGACCACGGCGGCCCGGGCGCGGGCCACGCGGCTGGACAGCGCGGCCACCAGGATGGGATCTTGTCCCGCCGACTGCACGGTGGACAGGTGCGTGGTGGTCTGCTGGTAGAGGGCCACCAGTTCGTCGATCTCCGCACCGGACAGCCGCCGGCGCCGCTTGACGAGGTCATCCAGCCGCCGCCACTCCGCCTCGTGGGCGGCGGCGTAGACCGCGAGATCCACACCGCCCAGGCTAGAGGATGCCCGTTTCGGGACCGCGGGTTAGACCACGACGGCCAACTGCCTATTAGCCTTGGGGCGGGCGAGATCGGTTCATGGCCCGGACATGAGAAAGCGGGGACTGCCGTGGCTGTCGTCACCGGCGAGGCTGTCGTCCTCGAAGTGCCGTGCGCCCGGTTCCCCAGCCGCCTGCTCGCCCTCATCCTCGACATGACCATCCAGCTCGTCCTGATGTTCGCCCTGCTGCTGGCGGTCGGGCTGACGGCCAGCGCCGGCCGGTCGAGCACGGCCACCGAGGGCGCCTTGTCGCTCACCGCGATAGTCCTGGTCATCGTCGGCTACCCGGTGATCTGGGAGACGCTGACCAGGGGCCGTTCACCGGGCAAGTTCGCCCTGGGCCTGCGCGTGGTCAGCGACGACGGCGGGCCGGAGCGCTTCCGGCAGGCGCTGGTGCGCGGGCTCGCCGAGGTGGTGGAGATCTGGCTCCTGCTCGGCTGCCCGGCACTGATCTGCTCCCTGCTGTCGGCACGGGGCAAGCGGCTGGGCGACCTGTTCGCCGGCACCTTCGTGATCCAGCAGCGGCTGCCCGCCGCGCGGGGCGGTGCCGGACTGCCCGCGGTGAGCCCGGAGCTGGCCTCCTGGGGGGCCCGGCTGGAGCTGTCCGGGCTGACCGATCAGACGGCCGAGACGGCCCGGCGGTACCTGGCCCGGCTGCCTCAGCTCACCCCGGCCGCGCAGGCCGAACTGGGCGAGCGCATCGCGGGCTCGGTCCGGGCCCAGGTCAGCCCGCTGCCGCCGCCGGGCACGCCGGTGGTCGCGTACCTGAGCGCGGTCCTCACCGAGCGGCGCAACCGGGAGCACGCCCGGCTGACCGCGGCCCCGCCCGGCACCGGCGCGGGCCCCCCGGGCGCGGAATGGAGGCCGCCATCGGGGGCAGCTATCCAGGAACCAACCGCGGTAGCAAGGGAAGGGGAAGCCACCGGGAACGAGCCACCCGCCACGGGCGGGTTCGTTCCCCCGGCCTGACCATCGGGCCGGCCCGGCACATCGTCGAGGATGTCTATGAGCGCAGCTACACCCCCGGACGGCGGGGCCGGGCCCGGCCAGGCCGGCCCGGTGCCGCCAGGGAGCGGCCCGCCGCGGGCCCGGGTGCGGCGGCACCGGTGGGTCCGCACCGTGCTGGTGCTGCTGGCCGCCGGGGTGATCGTCACCATAGTCATCCTGGACCGGCACGCGCTCGGGCAGTCGGTGTCCGCGCTGGGCAGCCTGGACCTGCGCTGGTTCCTGGTGGCGATCGCCTGCGAGCTCGTCTCGCTGGTGGCGTTCGGGCTGAGCCGCCGCCGGCTGCTGCGGGCCGGCGGTGACCAGGCCAGGTTCAGCTCGGTGATGGCGATCACCTACGCGGGGAACGCGCTGTCGATGTCGATACCGTTCGCCGGGGCTCAGCTGGCCGTGGTCTTCTCCTACCAGCAGTTCCGCCGCCGGGGGCTGGATCCCGCGGTCACCGGGTGGGCCCTGGGCGTCTCCGCCATCGCATCGTCCTCGGCACTCGCGATCGTCCTGGTGGTCGGCGCGTTCGCGGGCGGCGCGCCGGTGGCGAACGCGGTGGGCTTCCTGGGCGCCGCCGTGTTCGCACTGCCGGCGATCACGGTGATCCTCGCGCTGCGCTACCCGCGCGCCAGGGCCATCGCGAACCGCGTGATCGCCTGGGCGCTCGGCCTGGTCCGGCGGATCATCCGCAAGCCCGGGATCGACCCGGACGCCCTGGACGAGTTCCTCCAGCAGCTGGCCAGCATCCGCCTCCGGTGGCCCCAGTACGGGGAGGTGTTCGCCCTGGCGGTGGTGAACTGGCTGGCCGACTGTGCCTGCCTGGCTTGCGCCATCAAGGCCACCGGCGAGCCAGTGCCGTGGGCCGGGCTGCTGCTGGCCTACGGGGCCGGCGCCGTGGCGGGCAGTACGGGAGTGACCCCGGGCGGGTTCCTGATCGTGGAAGCCGCCCTGACGGCGGCGCTGGCGGCGACGGGCATGGCGCCGGCCAGGGCGCTGGCCGCGGTGCTCGCCTACCGGCTGGTCAACTTCTGGATGATCATGCTGGGCGGCGGGGTCACGCTGATCTTCCTCCGGTTGCGGGGCAGCCGGGCCCGCACCTTCGCGCGCATCAACGCCAAACCACCGGCCGATACCGACGCCCCGGCAGCGGACTCATACCGGCCCAGCTAGGCTCGCCGCCCGAGACCGCGCGTCATGCAACTGCGGCACCCGGCGCCGGGGGGCGTGCCACCGGCGGGGTCAGCCAGGTTCAATGCCGCCGTCAGGAGCCATCCGCCAGGAGTTCAGGTAGTCGCGCTGCGCGTCGGTGAGCGTGTCAATGCGCGCTCCCGAGGACTCCAGGGTCAGCCGGGCGATCTGTTCGTCGATGTCCGGCGGGACGCCGTGCACGCCGGCCGGCAGCGTGGCGTGGTCCCGGGCCAGCCAGCGCAGCACGAGCGCCTGGCCGGCGAAGGACACATCCATGACCTGGGGCGGGTTCCCCTCGGCCGCGACCAGGTTGACCACACGGCCCTCGGCGAGCAGCACCACCCGGCGGCCATCGTCCAGGGTGTACTCGTCGGCGTGCGGGCGGACGTCACGGGTCACCTGCACCGCCGCCCCGGCCAGCGCGGCCACGTCGATCTCGGCGTCGAAGTGCCCCGCGTTGGCCAGGATCGCGCCGTCCCGCAGCACCGCCAGGTGGCCGGCCGCGATCACGTCCCGCGAACCGGTGACCGTGATGATCACATCGCCCGCCACCGCGGCCTCGCACATCGGCAGCACCCGGTACCCGGACAGCACCGCGTCCAGCGCCCGGACCGGGTCTACCTCGGTGACGATGACCTGGGCCCCGAGCCCACTGGCCCGCGCCGCAATGCCCCGCCCGCACGGCCCGAACCCGGCCACCACCACGGTCCGCCCCGCGAGCAGGATGTTGGTGGCGCGCAGCACCGCGTCGAGGACCGACTGCCCGGTGCCCGCCGTGTTGTCGAACATCCGCTTGGTGGTGGTCGCGTCGGTCGCCACCATGGGAAACGCCAGCGCGCCGGCCGCCGCCATCCGGCGCAGCCGCAGCACCCCGGTGGACGTGGACTCACATCCGCCGCGGACGGCCGGGACCAGTTCCGGCCGCTGCCCGGACAGCGTGTCGACCAGGTCCCCGCCGTCGTCGATGACCAGGTCCGGGCACGAGTCGAGGGCCCGGTGGATGTGCTCGCCGTAGGTGACGGCGTCCACGCCCGCGCGGGCGAACACCCGTGTGCCCGCGTCCGCCAGGGCGGCCGCCACGTCGTCCTGGGTGGACAGTGGGTTCGAGGCCGCCAGGAAGACCCGGGCACCGCCCGCCCGCAGGGCGCCGACCAGGCTCGCGGTCTCCGGTGTGACATGCAGGCAGGCCGCGACGGTCAGCCCGGCGAACGGCCGCTCACCGGCAAAGCGCTCGGTGAGCAGCCGCAGCACGGGCATGCCTCGCTGGGCCCAGCCGATCCGGGCCCGGCCGGCCTCGGCCAGGCCCGCGTCCGCGATGTCGGAGTGCGGGCCGTGCTCGGCGCCTGCGGGCATCGGGGGTCAGTAGCGGTAGTGGTCCGGCTTGTACGGCCCTTCCACCGGGATGCCGAGGTAGCTGGCCTGCGCCTTAGTCAGCTCGGTGAGCCGGACACCGAGGGCGTCCAGATGCAGCCGGGCCACCTTCTCGTCCAGGTATTTGGGCAGGACGTGCACGCCGGCCCGGTAGTCCTGCGGCCGGGTGAACAGTTCCACCTGCGCCATTACCTGGTTGGTGAAGGAGTTGGACATGACGAAGCTCGGGTGGCCGGTCGCGTTGCCCAGGTTGAGCAGGCGCCCCTCGGACAACACGATCACCCCGTGCCCGTCGGCGAAGACCCACTCGTCGACCTGGGGCTTGATGTTCTCCCTGCGGATGCCAGGCACCCGGGCCAGGCCCGCCATGTCGATCTCGTTGTCGAAGTGACCGATGTTCCCCACGATCGCCTGGTGCTTCATCTGGCTCATGTGATCGGCGGTGATGACGTCCTTGTTTCCCGTAGCGCTGACGAAGATGTCGGCGGTGGCCACCACGTCCTCGACGGTGGCGACCTGATAGCCGTCCATCGCGGCCTGGAGCGCGTTGATCGGGTCGATCTCGGTGACGATCACCCGCGCCCCCTGGCCGCGCAGCGACTCGGCGCAGCCCTTGCCCACGTCCCCGTACCCGCAGACAACCGCGACCTTCCCGCCGATCAGCACATCGGTGGCGCGCTTGATGCCGTCGATGAGCGAGTGGCGGCAGCCGTACTTGTTGTCGAACTTGGACTTGGTAACCGAGTCGTTGACGTTGATGGCCGGGAACAGCAGCGTGCCGTCGGTGGCGCGCTCGTACAGGCGGTGTACCCCGGTGGTGGTCTCCTCGGTGACGCCGATGATCCCGGCTGCCATCCTGGTGAACCGCTCCGGGTTCTCGGCCACGCTGGCCCGGAGCAGATCCAGGATGACGGCGAGTTCCTCGGGGTCCTCATCTGTAGCGACTGGCACCGCGCCGGCATTCTCGTACTCGGCCCCCTGGTGCACCAGCAAGGTCGCGTCGCCGCCGTCGTCGAGCAGCAGGTTGGGCCCGTCCTCGCCCGGCCAGGTGAGCGCCTGGCCGGTGCACCACCAGTACTCGGTGAGCGTCTCGCCCTTCCAGGCGAAGACCGGCACGCCCCGCGGGTCGTCGGGGGTCCCGTCCGGGCCGACCGCCACCGCGGCGGCCGCATGGTCCTGGGTGGAGAAGATGTTGCAGCTTGCCCAGCGGACCTGCGCACCGAGCGCGACGAGCGTCTCGATCAGGACCGCCGTCTGGATCGTCATGTGCAGTGAGCCGGTGATGCGGGCACCGCGCAGCGGCTGCGTCCGGGCGTACTCGGCGCGGACCGCCATCAGGCCGGGCATCTCGTGCTCGGCGAGGGTGATCTCCTTGCGCCCGAACTCCGCGAGCGAGAGATCGGCGACCTTGAACGGCAGTGTTTCCGCGGGCATGTCCGCTCCTGTCCTGTTTCTGGGCTGTCCGGCGATCGGCATGGCGACAGACCCGACCGTAGGCGATCTGGGTCCGTCTCGCACGCGCTGGCGTGAGTTCTTGACACAAAAATGTTAGATTTGGCTTCATGCGCATCACGGAGGCGGCTCAGCGGCTCGGCACCTCGCCCCGGATGCTCCGGTACCGGGACATGCTCGGCCTGCTGCCACCGGTGCGCGGAACGGCCCCGGCCCGGGCCCGGGCCCCTGGCGGCCAGCGCCGGGCCCACCGCCGGTTCGCCGATGACGACCTGGCCGCGGTCGCGCACGCGCTGCGGATCGAGCAGCGTTACGACATCAGTCCCGCCGCGCTGGCGTTTGGCTTGAAGGTGCTGACGGAACCGGGTGCGCGCGCGGAAGTGGCCGAGCTTGGCCGGCGTATCGGCCGGATCTCCCCACCGCCTGCCCGGGCACTGGACTTCGAGCAGCAGCGGGCGCTGCGGCTGCTGCGCATGCCGCCAGGCCACGCGCCCAGCGGCCGGGCGCGGCGGGACTGACGCTCAGCCGGAGGCCTGCCCGGCCGCCCACTCGCGGCGCAGGATCCCGTAGATCAGCTCGTCGGTCCACTCGCTCTTGACGAACTCGTTCTCCACCAGGTGCGCCTCGCGGCGCAGGCCGGCCCGCTCCAGGACCCGCGCCGACGCGGTGTTGCGCGCGTCGAGATGCCCGGCGATCCGGTGCAGGCCCATGCCCTCGAAGCCCACCCGCAGCAGCCCGCGGACGGCCTCGGTGGCCAGGCCGCGGCCGTGGTAGGCGGGATTGAAGACGTACCCGACCTCGCCCTGCTTGTGCTCCTCGCTGCGCCAGAACAGCAGGCAGTCGCCCACCAGTTCACCGGTCTGCGCCAGGTCGGCGACCAGGGTGACCGGGGCGCCCACCTCGGTGACCGCGCCCCGGCCTGCCCGTTCCGCGACCAGCGCCTCGACCTCGGACCGGGTCCGCGGCTGCGTGTACAGGTACCGGTGCACCTCCGGGAGCCGCTGGTAGGCGTACAGGGCGTCGGCGTCGCCGGGCGCGTACGGCCGCAGCAGCAGCCGCTCGGTGCGGATCGGGTACTCAATCTCGAACATGCCGTCCTTCCGGGCCGGGGCACCGCCAGTCTGCCAGGCGGCCAGCGCGGTGGCGCTGCGGCGGGACCGGGCTCAGCCGGGGGCCTGCCCGGCCGCCCATTCGCTGCGCAGGATCGCGTAGATCAGCTCGTCGGTCCACTCGCCCTTGACGAACTCGCTCTGCACCAGGTGGGCTTCGCGGCGCAGGCCGCCCGCTCCAGGACCCGCGCCGAAGCCGTGTTGCGCGCGTCGCAGCGCGCCGCGACCCGGTGCAGGCCCAGGTCCCCGAAGGCGAGCCGGAGCAGCCCGCCCACCGCCTCGGTGGCATACCCATGGCCGTAGTGGGCGGGGCTGAGGACGTAACCGACTTCGGCCTGCCCCTGGCTGCGCCAGAACAGCACGCAGTCGCCCACCAGGACGCGGGTCTGCGCCAGCTCGACGACCAGGTTCAGCACCTCACCAGCGCCGGCCAGGGTGCTCGAGCCGATCCGCCGGGTCACCAGGGCCCTGGCCTCGGCCAGGCTCATGGGCTCGTTCTGCAGGTACCGGGCAGTCTCCGGCAGCCGGTGGTAGGCATACACGGCATCGGTGTCACCGGGCCGGTAAGGCCGCAGCAGCAGCCGCGCGGTGCGGATCGGGTACTCCGGCCGGAACGGGCGTTTCCCCGGCCCGGCAGGCGGCGCCATCACCGGCGCGGGCGGCGGCGGACCGCGCGGATCGCCGGGTCGGTCGCGTCCGCGCGGGACTCGCGGTACAGGTCGGGCTCCAGGTAGATCACCTTGGCGATCGGGACGGCGGCCCGGACCCGCCGTTCGGCGGCGTCGATCCCGGCCGCGACCTGCTCCGCCCGGTCGCACGGCCGTACCGCGATCTTCGCGGTCACCAGCAGCGTCTCCGGGCCGAGGTGCATGGTCCGCAGGTGGATGACGCACTCCACCTCGGGCCCTGCCTCCAGCGCCGTGACGATGGCCCGCTCAACCTTGGCGCCCGCCGACTCCCCGATGAGCAGGCTTTTCATCTCCACGGCCAGGATGACCGCGACGCACGCCAGCAGCGCGCCGATCGCCAGCGACCCGGCCCCGTCCCAGGCCTCGTTGCCGGTGATCACCGTGAGGGCCACGCCCGTGGCCGCCAGCAACAGCCCGGCCAGCGCGGCCATGTCCTCGAGCAGGATCGCCGGGAGTTCGGGGGCCTTGGCGTGCCGGATGAACGCGAGCCAGTTCTCGCCGTCACGCTCCTCGCTCGATTCCCGCACCGCCGTGCGCAGCGAGAAGCTCTCCAGCACGATGGCGATCGCGAGGACGGCGAACGCGACGACCGGGGAGTGCACCGGCTCGGGGTGCATGATCTTGTGAATGCCCTCGTAGATGGAGAACAGGGCGCCCACGGTGAACAGTACGACCGCCACCACGAACGCGTAGAAGTACCGTTCTCTGCCGAACCCGAACGGGTGCTCCTCGGTCCGGTCCCGCCGGGCCCGGTTCCGGCCGCGCAGCAGCAGCAGCTGGTTGCCGCAGTCGGCGACCGAGTGCACGCCCTCGGCGAGCATCGACGCGGAGCCGGTGATGAAGAACGCCACGAACTTCGTGGCCGCGATGCCCAGGTTGGCGGCGAGCGCCGCGACGACGGCGGTCAGGCCCGCCGAATGACCGGGCGCCGGGGGCTGGCCGGCGCGCTGCCCGGGGGCTTGCGGCCCCGCCGGCCCGGCGCCTCCGGCCCCGGCGCCGCCGGCCCGGGCTGGGGCAGCTCAGGCCCGGGCGTTGCCGGATCCGGCGCCTGCCGGGCCCCCTCGGGGCCTGCGGACGCCGGCGGCGCGGGCGCCGGGGACCGCTCCCCGGACTGATCGGGCGGCCCCTGCCCGGCGGCGGCGGTAATGTCCGGTTCCCTCCTACGCGATCCGGGCCTTCAGTTCCTGGATCGCCGCGATCGGCGCCGGATCGATGCCGTTCGCGATCGCGAGATAGACGGAGGCGTAGTCGATCAGCGTGACGAGGCTGGCCAGCCGCTCCAGCGGGAGATCACCGGCGGCGGCCAGTTCGGTCACCCCGATGCCGCGCTCGGCCGCGATCCGCGCGGACTCCTCCCGGCGCCGCGCCACCTGCGGATGCTCGTGCGTGTCCCGGAGCAGCACCAGCCGCAGCGGCACCGGCGGCGCCTCGTCCAGCCTGCGCTGCCCCGGCTCCATGCCCTCGGACCCGGCCGCGAACGGCCCGTCGAAGACGACCACCTGGTTGTGGTTGGCCTCGGGCAGCACGCCGGCGATCGCCGGGTACTTGCCGTTCTCGTACAGCTGGCAGGCGAACCGGGCGGCGGCCACGCCGGTCAGCGGGGAGGTGCCCCAGACCATGGGCAGCGTGCCGGACAGGTCCAGCGCGAGTGTTTTCGCCGGGTTGACGAAGGCCTCGCTGTCCGGCCGGCACAGGTACGCGACCCGTTCCAGCTCGACGGCGGCAGCCTCGTACGCATCCTCGGGCATGTCCAGGACGCCGAGCCGGGCGGCGGCCACGACCAGCGGCACCGACAGGCCCCACAGCATGGACCGCGGCATGCCCGACGGGTGCACCGCGATGAACGGGGCGCTGGCCTGCTCGGCCAGCGCGGCGAGCGGGGAACCCTGGCTGCCCACGCCGAGCATGCGGCAGCCACGGCGCACGGCCTCCGCCGCGGCCGACAGCGTCTCCTCGGTGGCCCCCGAGCAGGAAACCGCGATCACCAGGTCGGCGGCACCCACCCAGCCGGGCAGCCGGTAGTCGTGCACGGTGGTCACCTGCACCGGGCAGCCCGGGCCGGCCACGGCCGCGAGTACCTCCCCGGCGATCCCGGAGCCGCCCATCCCGGTGACCACGATCGCGCGCGGGCGCCCGCCCGCGGCAAGCTCGTCGAGGCTGGCATCCGCCGCCGCCCGCGCGGCCTCGCGCACCTGGGCCGCGGACGAGGCGACCTGCCTGAGCATGCTGGACGGGTCGGCCGTTTCGAGGAGCGCCACGTCGTCGAGGCGCTCGGCTGCCGCCAGGGTCACTCCGCGCCCTCGCCGGTCTGGGCCGGCCGGGGCGGCGTGCCTCGTCCACCAGCAGCACGGGGATGTCGTCGCGCACCGGGTAGGCGAGCGCGCACTCGGTATTCGTGCACACCAGTTCGCTGGCCGCATCGTCCTCGCGGAGCGGTGCGTGACAGGCCGGGCAGGCCAGGATCTCAAGCAGCCAGTCGTCTATCTTCACGGCGTCTCCTCCGGATGCGCGGCGCGGTCAGCCGCGCACGATGCGCAGGACCTCGTCGCGCAGCGCGGCGAGGGTCGGTTCGTCGGATGCTTCCACGTTGAGCCGCAGCAGCGGCTCGGTGTTCGACGGGCGGACGTTGAACCACCAGTCCTGGCCGGCCACGGTGAGCCCGTCCAGGTCGTCCGTGGTGACGCCGGGGCGGGCGGCGAAGGCCTGCCGGACCGCCTCGGTCGCCGCCCGCTGGTCGGCCACTTCGCTGTTGATCTCACCGGACGCGACATAACGGCCGTAGCTGGCCAGCACCTGCGACAGCGGCGCGTCCTGCTCGCCCAGCGCGGCGAGCACATGCAGCGCGGCGAGCATGCCCGAGTCGGCGAACCAGAAGTCCCGGAAGTAGAAGTGCCCGGAGTGCTCGCCGCCGAACACCGCGCCGGTCTCGGCCATCCGCGCCTTGATGAACGAGTGGCCCACCCGGGTGCGCACCGGCTTCCCGCCGTGCTCGGTGATGATCTCCGGCACCGCCCGGGAGGTGATCAGGTTGTGGATGATCGTCGCGCCGGGCTCCCGGGCCAGTTCCCTGCTCGCGATCAGCGCGGTGAGGACGGACGGGGAGACGATCTGGGCCCGCTCGTCCACGACGAAGCACCGGTCCGCGTCACCGTCGAAGGCCAGGCCCAGGTCCGCGCCGTGATCCAGCACGGCCCGCTGCAGGTCGGCGAGGTTCGCCGGGTCGATCGGGTTGGCCTCGTGGTTGGGGAACGTGCCGTCCAGCTCGAAGTAGAGCGGCACCAGCGTGACCGGCAGCCCGTCGAAGACCGGCGGAACGGTGTGGCCGGCCATCCCGTTGCCCGCGTCGACGGCGACCTTCAGCGGCCTGATGCCCGACACGTCGACCAGCGACTTCAGGAAGCTCGCATACCCCGGCAGCAGGTCGCGGCCGGCGACGGTCCCGGTGCGGCCCTGATGGGCGGGCACCCCGCGCTCGGACATGTCCCGCAGTTCGGCGAGGCCGGTGTCCTCCCCGACCGGTCTCGCCCCGCTGCGGCACAGTTTGATCCCGTTGTACTTGGGCGGGTTATGGCTTGCCGTGATCATCGCGCCCGGGATGCCCAGGCTGCCGCTGGCGTAGTAGAGCATGTCGGTGGAGCCGAGCCCGCCCGCGACCACGTCCGCGCCCTGCGCGGCGGCCCCGCGGCCGAACGCCTCCGCCAGCAACGGCGAGGAGGTGCGCATGTCGTGCATGATCGCGACGGACGGCGCCCCGGTCAGCCGCGCGAACGCGGCACCGACCGCCTCGGCGACGGTCTCGTCCAGCTGATCGGGAACGATTCCCCTGATGTCATAGGACTTGAAGATCTTCGAATACTGGCCCACGCTGGCCCTTGCCTCCCGTGTTAGCCCGAGGGCACATCATTGCGCCGGCACCACACAGGTGCCCGTAATGCACGAGAACCGAGCCTACCGGTCGGGGCTGCTGCCGGGCCCGGTTCGCCGGCTCAGCGCCCGCCAGGCTCGTTCGGGGACGAGCGAAGGACCCGCAGGTGGCCCCGGCGGCCCACCTCGATGCCCTGCCCCACCGGTTCCCCCGCCGAGCCACCCGGCGCCGCCTCCCTGACCGCGTCGGCGAGCGCCTCCAGGTCGTCGGCCTGGGTCGGCAGCGCCTCGTCCACATGCACAGGCAGCCGGACCACGTCCCAGCCCAGCGGGGCGGTCAGCCGGCCCGCATGGCCGTCGCACAGGTCATAGCAATGGGGCTCGGTGTAGGCGGCCAGCGGCCCGACCACCGCGGTGGAATCGCGGTAAACGTACGTCAGCGTGTAGACCGCGTCCTGCTTGCATCCCGGCCTGGAACACCGACGCGCCATCAGCCAGCCTCACTCGCGGAACCCGGCAGCGCGGACCCGGCTGAGGGCTGGACCGCGCACATACTCACAAGGGCAGACCGTACCGATATGCGACAGCCAAAGCCACCACCAGCGCCACTCGGTGTGATCGTGTCTTGCACTCCCGTGGAAAGACGCCGGTAGCGGCGGTGCATTCGAAAAGTTCACTGGCAGTGTGCCCTACGCTCCCCGTTCCCGGCCGGATACCCTCGGGAACTGTGCAGACCGCCGACGGGGGCAGCCCGCAGCGCCCCGCCCGCATCAAGCGGCGGGACCGGCACGGGCGGGGCCTGCGCGGGATCCTGATACCGCCGGACGTGCCGATCTACCGGACCCGTGCGGAGCGGTTCGACGACCTCGTGCTGCAGGCCGTGGCCCGGCTGGAGCCCCTGTGGGAGGCGCACCTGTCGGGCATCGAGTTCGCGGTGGAGGAGATCCCGCCGGCTGACGCCCCGGCCACCGGGCCGCGGGGGCCGGTGCCGCTGTCCCGCCTGGACCCGGGCACGCCCCCGGCCCGCGCGGCCGCACCCGGCGACCCTGGCCCACGGCCGGATGCGCCGATCACGCCGACCACGCCGGGCGCGGAGGCCGAGGATCCCGGGCCGGACCCGCCGCGCATCGTGGTGTACCGGCGGCCGCTCATGGTGCGCGCCGACGGTGAGGACGAACTCGCCGATCTGGTCTTTGACGTGGTGGTGGAGGAGTTCGCGCGGATGCTGGGCATCGACCCCGCAGACGTCGATCCCGGCTACGCGGCCGGCGACTGACGCCCCGCACGCCGGGGCGCGGCCTACCGCCCGGGGGTGACCATCCCGCCCTGCACGCCCGGGAGCGGCACCACGGTCAGGGCGCTGGACACCGGCAGGACCGACTGCAGCACCGCGCCCTTGCCGCTGCTCATGATGACGCGCCCGGCGTACAACGGCCCGGACCCAGGCAGTGGCGTGATGATCACCGCGAAGGCCGATCCACGGTGCGCCCCGGCGGGCGTCTTGAGCTGCTGCAGGACGCTGTGCTGGGCGGGCACGGTGACGACGGTGCCCGGTGCGGGCCCGCCACCCGGAGCGATCTCGGTGACCCGGACCCGGGCGGCCCGCCATGGTGCCGACAGCACCAGGGAGGACACGGCCCCTCCCCCGCTGACGTTCGTGGCGACCACGCCCTGCTCCTGCACCGCGGGCGTGTCGGCGGTGAAGGCGCCGGGCGTCCCCTTCGGGCCGCCGGGCGTCAGCAGCGACGCGGTGATCGGGACGTTGGACGAGATCTGGAGCGCGCCGTAGATGGCCGACAGCGAAGACAGCGAGAGCTGCGCCACCGAGCCGCCGGGGATGTCCAGGCCGCCGCCGCCCGTGGGGTGGTAGGTCCCCTTGTCGGTCACGGCGCTCAGGGTGATGTGCGCGTCCTGGGTGCCGGGCACGGCGACGAACAGTTGCCGGGTGCCCGCGGTGGGCGGCATGCCGGGAATGACGATCCGGGTGCCCGGTGCGGCCGCCGCGGGCAGCCAGGCCCCGCTGCGCGCGGAGCCGGTGGTGTCCTCGACCGCCGCCACGACCTGCCCGACGCTGGTCCGTACGTTCAGCGCGACCATCCGCGTACCGTGCAGCATCTTCTCCAGGGACTGCGTGACCATGGTGTGCGGTGCCACGGCCACGCCCGTGTCGGTGCTGCCCTGGAGCGGCCCGGCATCGGTGTAGGCCTCGACGTCGACGTCGGCGGCCTGGCTGCCCACGTTCATCAGGTAAAGCTGGATGTGCGCGACGGTGAACGCTCCCGGGGCGACGAACCAGAAATCGGTGCCCGGACTGTCGCACTGCGCGGAGATCTTGCCGCCGGGCAGGACCTGCTCGGCGGCCAGGCCCCGGGCCATCGCCCCGCTCGCCTGGACCACCACGCCCCCGGACGCGGGAACGGTGACCACGGGCTGGCTGGAAGCCGTGGGGGACGGGGTCTTGCCGTGCAGGACCCCCGTGGTGGCGGGCACCTTGGTCACCGTCAGGGCCCCGGGCTGGGTAACGCTGGCCAGCGGGGCACCGGTGTTGGTGCCGATCAGGCTGACCACGGCGTGGCCCGTTCCCGTTCCCGGGCTCGCGACGAGGGCTACCTGGGAGTCCGGCACCCCGGCCAGGCCCGGGGCCGCGCAGCCGCGGACCACGGTGTTGACCGGCGCGCTGTGCGGCTGCGGCTGCGGTGCGGCCGCGGCGAACGTCAGGGTGTGCTTCCACACGGCCAGCCCCGCGACCGCGGCGACGGCCACGACCAGCACCGCGAGCGAGATGGCCCGGTTCGCGATCACGCTCCTCACCAGTCAGCATCTCCCTGGTCGTCGCGCGGCGCGCTGTCCTGGGCCGGGTCGTCCCATTGGCCGTGCCGGGTGGCGCGGGGCGGCAACGGTGGCAGCGGCGACAGCGCCCCGTCGTCGTCGGCCGGCGCGCCGCGTCCGGGCTGGCCGGGCCCGGACTGGCCGGGCCCGGACTGGCCGGGCCCAGGCTGGCCGGGCCCGGCCGCGCCCGGCCTGGAGACCCGTGCGTGGCCCGGTGACCGGCCCCGGCGTCCCCTGCTGGACGCGGGTGCCTCGCCGGCCCCGCCCGCGCTGCCCGCGTTCCCGCCGTAGCCGCCGCTGCTGTAACCGCCGCTGTCGTAGCCGCCCTGGTAGGGATCGCTGGCGTAGGGATCGCTCGGATAACCGCCGCCGGAACCCTCGCCCGGAGCGCCCGGCCCGTTCTGGTAGGAACCAGCCGGATACGGGCCGCTGGACTGACCCCCGCCAGCCCCGCCGGAGGCACCCGGCCCGCCTTGGTACGAACCAGCCGGATACGGACCGCTGGATGGACCCCCGCCAGCACCGCCGGGCGCGCCCGGCCCGCCTTGGTACGAACCAGCCGGATACGGACCGCTCGGCTGATCGCCGCGGGAACCTTCGCCCGGAGCGCCCGGCCCGCCCCGGTAGGAACCAGCCGGGTAGGGGCCGCTGGACTGGCCACCGCCGGCACCGCCGTCGGCCGGCGGGGCGCCTGAGGACCGGCCGCCCTGGTATGTACCGCTCGGGAGGGGGCCGCTCGGGTGACCGCTGGGGTCGTAGCCGCCGCCCGCCGGCCGGCCGCCCTGGTACGTGCCGCTCGGGAGAGGGCCGCTCGGATGACCGCTGGGGTCGTAGCCACCACCGGGACCGCCTGCAGACCGGCTGCCGCCCTGATAGGAACCGCTCGGCTGGTCACCGGTGTCATAACCGCTGCCAGGAACGCCCTGCCCCGGATAGGAGCCACCGGGGTAAGGGCCACTGGAATGACCGCCGCCCTGGCCACCTGGCCCGCCGTGGCCCGCCTCCTGGTAGGACCCGGTCGGGTAAGGGCCGCCGTCACGGCTGCCGGCCGGGGCGCCAGCGCTGTCGTACCTGCCGCCGCCACGGGCACCCGGCCGCGCGGGCTCGCCCCGGCTGGCCGGAGCCGCCGGCGCCGCACCACGGCCGCGCGGCCGAACCGGCCCGCCCGCTCCGAACCGGCCGCGCCGCGCCGGCTGGGCAGGGCGAAACGCTCCCGCACCTCGCTGTCGGCCTGCGGCTCGTCGCCGGCCCCGTCACCCGGCCCGGTCTCCAGGGGGGTCTCCGGGGCCGCCCGGCCGCCGAAGGGCCGGCGCCCGCCGGGATAGGTGCCGGGGCCACCGGGAGAGCCGGCGTCCCGCCGGGCGCGACGGGGCCCGAAGCCGCGGCTCCGCGGGGCATCCTGGCGAGGCAGCCCGGTGTCGTATCCAGGCCCGGCCGGGTAGCCGGGCCCGCTCGCATCGCGGCCCGGCCCGGCGGGATCGGCCCCTGGCCCGGCAGGCGGGCCGTAGTCCTGGCGTGGCCTGCCCGGGTCCGTGGCGGCACCACGCCCGGTCTCATCCGGCCCGGCGCGGTGGCTGTGCCGGCCCGGCGCGTCTGAGGCGGGAGCCCGGTAGGCGATGGTTTCGCTGGTCAGGTCGGCCGCCGCCCGGCGGCCCCGGCCCGCCGGAGCAGGCTGCTCCGGCACCGGCGAACCTGGATAGGCCGGGCCGCCGGGATAGGCATCCCCGCCGGAACCGGCCTCGTCGCCGGGGTAGGGCTCCGCCGTGCCGGACGGCCCGCCCCGGCGCGGCCAGCCCGCGCCTGCCGGCACCGCAGCAGCGCGCTGGGCGAAGGCCCGGGCCGGGATGGCCTGGCGGGGCACCTCGGTGCCAGGGGGCAACTGTGGCTCGTCCTGGCCGGGGCGCGGGGTGCGCCGCCGCCGGGTCTTCTCGCCGGGCTCCTTGCCGTGGCCGGCCCGGCGGCGGCCCGCCTCCTGCCCGGCAAGCTCCTCGTCCCCGGCCGGTTCCTCCTGCTCGGCTTCGGCAGTCCGGGAGCCGGGCATGCTGAGGCCGATCACCACGAGCACGGCCAGGCCCGCCAGAGCCACCACGGCCACATGGCCGATATCACTGTGGCTCACCGACAGGGTCCCCCCGCCGGGCGGCAGCCGGAACCCTTGCGCCCAGCCGTTCACCGGCGCCGCGAGGGGCGTGAGCGGCTGGCCGTTCAGGGTCGCGGCCCAGCCACCGGCCGGCTCGGCGAGCACGAGCGTGCCACCGGCGGGCGGGGCATGCGCGGCGGCGACGCCGACCGGCCCCGAGGACACCGGGACGACCTTGCCGCCCGGCTCGGTCACCATGACCTGTGCCGCGGTGTCCACGACCCGCCAGAGTTGGAAGGCCGAGGTGGCGCTCACCGGCCGCAGGCCGGGCACGTCGTCAAGCAGGCGGGCCAGGCCGGCGTTGACCGCCGGGGCCGGCAGCAGCACGTAACCGATGCCGAACCCGGCCAGGGCGCGGCCCTGGTCGGTGATGGCGCTGCCCGACGGCGCGGTGAGGGTGGCCACGCTCCGGCTGAGCGCCTGCTCGGCCGCGGGGGGCGGGGCCAGTTCCTGGGAGCCGATCAGCGGGTCGCTGTCGCGGAGCACGAGGTAGGTCACGCCGCCGTGCGGTCCCGGCTGGAGCACCAGCGTCCGCGGCCGCTGCCCGGTGTCCGAGGACACCGCGACGAACTCGGGCAGCAGCGACCCGGAGGCGGGACGCACCGGGCCGGTCACCCCGGCGGAGACCCAGTGAGCGGCGGCGAGCGCGGGAGCGGTGCAGGCCACGGCGCCGAGCCCGATCACGGCCAGCCCGGCCGGGCCCCGCCACCGCCCCGCCCGAAGCAGGCCAGGTATCTCGTCACCGGCGGCCACCACGGCGAGCAGCAGGCCCGCACCCGCGATGGCGAGTGCCGGGCCCGGCCAGGCGCGGACAGGGGCGGTGGCGCCCGCCTGGCTGATCGCTATCCGGCTCACCGCCGCGGCGGTGAGCAGCCCGGTCACGCCGACCGCCCAGCCGGCCAGCACCAGGCGACGGCGGCCGCTGACCACGACGGCCACGGTCGCCGCCAGGACCAGGCCCGCGGTCACCCAGAACGGCGGCAGCCCCGGGCCGCCCGGGGACAGCAGCAGCAGGGAGCGCGCCGGCAGCGCGGAACTGGCCAGCCCCGGCCGGGCCAGCCCGGCTTCGAGGAAGATCCGTGCCGGATACCCGGCGATGTCCAGGGTCCACGGGAACAGCAGCACCAGCGGGACGACCACGACGATCAGCGCGTCCAGCACCCGGGCACGGCGGCGCAGCGCGACCAGGCCGATGCCCATGACGATGGCGGTGATCAGCCAGAACAGCGGAACGAACGCCGCCGTGGCCGCGGTGAGCAGCCCGGCCGCCCAGGCGGCCCGCCGGGCCCGGCGCCGGGGCGCGGTGAAGACCCGGCCGACGAGCACGGCAGCCGGCGGCAACAGCACGAGCATGACGGCGGTGCCGAGCCGGCCTGCCGCCACGGCACCCATCCCGACCGGCAGCAGCGCGTACGCGAGCGCCGCGATGACGCGCACCGGCACGAACCGGGTCACCCGGCGCGTGGCGACAAAGGCCGTCACCCCCGCGAGCGGCACGCAGCCGAGCAGGATCACGTCCACCGCCAGCCACGGCTTCCCGCCCAGGACGGTCGCCAGCAAGGCGAGCAGCGCGACATAGGGCGGGGCGTTCGCGGTGGTCCCGATGCTCACCGGGTGGAAGCCCTGGAAGTACTCCTGCCACAGGCCGGACACGCCGCCCCAGGCGGGGACGAGCGCTCCGCCGCCCAGCGGGGTGGAGCCGAGCAGCGACCGCTCCGCGACCAGGGCGACCACGGTGAGCGTCAGGAAGAGCAGCACCCCGGGGTTGGTGAGCAAGCGCTGCGCCAGCCCGGTGTCGACCAGCATCGAGTCGTCGTCGGAGGGGTCGTCGGTGGCAGCGTGATGGCTGCCCACGGCCTCGGCGGGCAGCGTCTTGGACAGGGTGCTCGTGGCGTACTCCGCGAGCTTGCGGAACGAGTGGCCGGGCGGTAGCTCTGCGCCCAGGCGGCTGAACGCCTGCTGGCTGCCGCGCGCCCGGATCCGCCGGGCGCGCAGCAGCCGTACCGGGTGGGCGGCCACCGAGGTGTAGGCGGCCAGCTCGTCCAGCGCGGCCGTGGGGCGCTTGGCCAGCATGAAGAAGATCATCCGCACGGTGGACAGCACCAGGTTGCCGGCGAGCGCGGCGAGCATCGGCCGGGTCGGCAGGTTGCCGGTCAGCACGAGCAGCGCGTTGCGCCGGTCCTGGCGGCGGCGATGCTGGGCCGCCGAGGCGTCGCGGCGGTTCCTGGCCGTGGCCTCGAGGTGGTAGACAACGGCGTCGGTCACCACCCGGACCCGGTAACCAGCCGACTGCACCCGCCAGCAAAAATCGGTGTCCTCCCGGAACAGCCGCATCCCGGGGTCGAAGCCGCCGACCTGCTCCCACACGTCGCGGCGGGCCAGCATCCCGGCGCTGCTCACCGCGAGCACGTCGCGGTTGCCGTCGTGCTGGCCCTGATCGGCCTCGCGCGGCTCGATGCCGGTGATCCGGCGGCCCGCCCGGTCGATGGTGGTGCCCGCCTCCAGCAGGATGTCCCGGTCGGACCAGTCCATGATCTTGGGGCCGAACACCGCCGCGCTTGGTGCCTCCCGCACCCCGGCCAGCAGCTTCTCCAGCGCATCGGTGGCCGGCTCGCTGTCGTCGTGCAGCAGCCAGACCCACTCGGTGCGATCCTCCCGGGACGTGCCCGTCAGCGGGACGTGGGCGTTCGCCGACCGGTGGCGCAGCGCCTTGGCAATGGCGACGCCGTAGCCCGTGCCGCGCTCCATGCCGAACACGGCGGCCCGGCCGAACGCCTGGGCGAGCATCGCGCCACTGCGGTCGGTGCTGCCGGTGTCCACAGCCACCACCCGCTGCACGGGCCTGGTCTGCTTCGCCAGGGCGTCCATGACACGCGGCAGCCACGCGGCTCCGTCGTGGGCGACAATCACCGCGGTAACGATGTCTGGGCTGTGCGTGCTGTCTGGTGACAAGGTCCCGCTAGCTGCTCGCAGTGGTCCTGCCGAGGCACGCGGGGGCGCCCCCCTTGGCGTCCCGGCGAGGCTGGGGCACGCCGTGAACAATACGCGAACGCCGGGTTGGCGGAGGGGCAGACTCTTGAAGATGGCCCGGGGATAGTCCGGGCTTTTTGCCTGCGGAAACTGGTTGATTGGCTGGTCAGGCAGGGGGTTCTCGAGGCTGGTGGGGATCACCCGGGGTGACCCCGCCGCGGACAGAACTCCAGTGCTTGACGCCCTCGGCTGGGTTGGTGGGGATCACCAGGGGCTGACCCCGCCGCGGACAGAACTCCGCGTCGGGGTCACCCCCTGCCGATCCTGGCGGTGGCCCGGACGCAGGCAAGGCTGGGGGGCCGCTACCCGGTTTGATAAGGGGGGAGCGGGAGGGGGTTCGGGGATCTCGGACTCCGATGAAACTGTCAGCCCCGGCTAAGAGTCGCTGGATGGGCGGGCCGGCCGTAGCCCGACGTGGCGTGAGCCGGAGGGGTTAGGCGAGCCGGGGGCGTTGGGGGGTCCGGGGGCTCGGGCCCCCGGGTTGGTACTGCGGGCCGTGGCGAATCGGCCGAAGGCCGATGAGCAGGCCTGGTCGCCTCGTTCAGCGAGCAGGCTGGGGCCCTCTGGGCTAAGCGCCGCGCTTGATGCGGCGGCGCTCACGCTCGGACAGGCCGCCCCAGATGCCGAACCGTTCGTCGTGTTCGAGTGCGTACTCAAGGCACTCGGTGCGGACATCGCAGGAGCGGCAGACCTTCTTGGCCTCTCTGGTGGAGCCGCCCTTCTCCGGAAAGAACGCTTCCGGATCGGTCTGAGCGCACAGCGCGATGTCCTGCCAGGACATCCCCCCTGCGTCGTCCTCATCGCCGATACCAAAGATGTCGAGCCCGAGCGGGACGACCTCAGTCACGGCGCACCTCCCTTCCCTCCCGGGAACCCCGTTCCGTGCGCGCCCTCCCGGGGCGGACGCGAACTACACAAGTGAAATTACACGCGCGTGTCTTGCATTACGTCAAGCGGGATCCGTGATATTGACTCCGGCTTGCCCCGGATGACGGGTAAATCCGGGCCAGAAAACCTGGGATTCACCGGCCGGGGAGGGGTGCTGCGGGCCGATTTCCGGGGGTGCGGGGGGACGGGGCCCGGCCGGTTGCCAGACTTACCGGCATGCGCATCACCGTGCCCGCGGGCGGAGTCGGGGCCGCCCGGTTCCTGCGCGGGCTGAAAGCGGAAGTACCGGACGCCGAGATTACCGTCATCGGCAACACCGGCGACGACATCACCCTGTTCGGCCTGCACGTGTCCCCCGACCTGGACACGGTCATGTACACCCTCGGCGGCGGCATCGACGAGGAGCAGGGCTGGGGCCGGGCCGGTGACTCCCGTGCGGTCCTGTCCGAGCTTGCCGCCTACGGTGCCGGGCCGGGCTGGTTCGGCCTGGGCGACCTCGACATCGCGACCCACCTGCACCGGACCAGCATGCTGACGGCCGGGCTGCCGCTCTCCACGGTCACCGCGGTGCTCTGCCAGCGCTGGCGGCCGGGGGTGCGACTGCTGCCGATGTCGGACGACCGGGTGGAGACCCATGTCGTGCTGGCCGGTGACGAGGGCGGGCGGACGGTGCACTTCCAGGAATGGTGGGTGCGGATGGGCGCGCAGGTGCCCGCGGCGGGCTTCGTGTTCGCCGGCGCGGCGGACGCGTCCCCGGCGCCAGGGGTGCTGGAGGCCATCGCCGGGGCCGACGTGATCATCCTGCCCCCGTCCAACCCCGTGGTGAGCATCGGCACGATCCTCGCCGTGCCCGGCATCGCCGAGGCGATGCGCGCCAGGACGGTGGTCGGGGTATCACCGATCATCGGCGGCGCACCGGTGCGCGGCATGGCCGACAAGTGCCTGGCCGCGCTCGGCCTGGACGCCACCGCCGCCGGGGTGGCGGCGCACTACGGGGCGGGGTTCCTGGACGGCTGGCTGGTGGACGAGCAGGACAAGGCCGCGGCCGACGCACCGGAGCTGGCCGGCATCACGGTCCGCGCGCTCCCGCTGTACATGAGCAGCCCGGCGGCGACCGCCGCCATCGCCCGCGCCACCCTGGACCTGGCCCTGGAACTGCGCGGATGAGCACCCTCCCGGCACCGGAGGCAAAAGTGATGATTGTGACGATCAGCAGCATAGAAAGTGATGATCGTCACGTTCATCACGAACGGCCGCGGCACCGGCGGCGCCGGGGGGCGAGGAGATGACGTTCACCGTTATCCCGGTCGAGGGGATCCCGGAGGTGACCGCGGGCGCGGACCTGGCCGCGCTGATCGCGGGCGCGGCCAGCGGCCTGGCCGAGGGGGACATCCTGGTGGTCACCTCAAAGATCGTCAGCAAGGCGGAGGGCCGGGTGGCCCGGGCGGACCGGGAGCAGGCCATCGACGCCGAATCGGTCCGCGTGGTCGCCCGCCGCGGCCCGACCAGGATCGTGGAGACCCGGCACGGCCTGGTCCTCGCGGCGGCCGGCGTGGACGCCTCCAACACCCAGCCGGGCACGGTGGTGCTGTTGCCCGAGGATCCCGACGGCTCCGCGCGCAGGCTGCGGAAGGCGCTCATGGACCGCCTGGGCGTCCGCCTCGGGGTGCTGGTCACCGACACCCTGGGCCGCCCCTGGCGGGCCGGGCAGACGGACGCGGCGATCGGCGCGGCCGGCGTGGCCCCGCTGCGGGACTACCGCGGCACGCCGGACACGTTCGGCGTGGCCCTGGAGGTCTCGGTCGCCGCGGTGGCCGACGAACTGGCCGGCGCGGCCGACCTGGTCAAGGGGAAGGCGGCCGGGATCCCCGTCGCCGTGATCCGTGGACTTGCGGACCTGGTCACCGAGGCGGACGGGCCCGGTGCCCAGGCGCTGGTCCGGCCCGCGGCCGAGGACATGTTCCGGTTACGGTTCCGCCGACGTGCTCGCGGCCCGCCGCACCGTGCGTGACTTCACCGGCGACCCGGTGGACCCGGCGGCGGTCACCCGCGCCGTCGCGGCCGCGGTCACCGCGCCCGCGCCGCATCACTCCACGCCGTGGCGTTTCGTGGTGCTGGAGTCGGCCGCGGCCAGGACCGCGCTGCTCGATGACATGCTCGCGGCATGGATCTCCGACCTGCGCGGTGACGGGTTCACGCAGGACCAGATCGCCCGCCGGGTGCGGCGCGGCGAGCCGCTGCGCCGGGCGCCGCTGCTGATCGTGCCCTGCCTGCACGCGGAGGCCGCGCACCGGTATCCCGATGACCGGCGCAACGCCGCCGAACGGGAGATGTTCGTCGTAGCCATGGGCGCGGCGGTGCAGAACCTGCTGGTCGCCCTCGCTGTCGAGGGGCTCGGCTCGTGCTGGGTGTCCAGCACCATGTTCTGCCGCCCGGTCGTCACCCGGGCCCTCGGCCTGCCACCGGGATGGGAACCGATGGGCGCCGTCGGCGTCGGCCATCCGGCCGCCCCGGCCCCGGACCGGCCACCCCGCGACCCGTCCGCCTTCATGGTCACCCGCTAGCGCCGGCTCCCGCGCCAGGGGTATGTCCACTCCCCCGCCCGCCGCATGAGAATGACGGTGCATTCCTGCCTTGATGAGGAGGTTCCACCATGCACCGTCCATCTCCCGCTACCGCGATCTCACTGGTCGCCCTGGTCTTCGCGATGTCCGGCACCGCCGTCGCCGCCACGGGCGGTGACTTCCTGCTGGGCAAGTCCAACACCGCGACGGCGGTGTCCACGCTGACCAACACCAAGGGCACCGCGCTGAGCCTGTCCTCGTCCTCGACCGCCCCGCCGCTGAAGGTCAGCAACAGCGTGCAGGTGCCTGACCTGAATGCCAGCAAGCTGGGCGGCCTCACGGCCAGCGGGTTTGTCCAGGGCGACGGCACGGACGTCGTCGGCCGGGCCGCGCTGGGTGCTGGGGCCAACCGCGACTTCCTGGAGATCGGGAGCGGCATAGCCGACGCGTTCTGCGACGTGGGCGGTACCGGGGCATCGCTGACATTCAGCGAGGTAGACGAAGGAAACCCCGCCCAGGTGATCTGGTGGAACAAGGACGGCACCAGCGACATCGCCTTCGGCGGGGACACACAGTCGGTTCAGGTCAGCCCGGTTTCTGAGGCGCCGTACATGGTGGTGGTGCAAATGGACAACGGCATTTCCATCTCGACCTACACGCTGACCGCGACCTACGACTCGACCTCCGACTCCTGCTACTTCACCGGCCAGGCCGTCGCGACCGACGGGTAACCCAGCCCGGGCTTAGCCAAGATCCAGGCCCGCCCCGAATGCTCGGGACGGGCCTGGAAATCGCCGCGTTGTTCGCGCGGAACGACCGCTCTGTTGGGTTAGGAGACCGTCACCGCCGAAGGCGCCGAGGCGATCCCGTTGGCGATCACGACCAGCGAGCTCTTGCCAGTCGGCGTGCCCGGCGGCAGGGTGAACTTGGTCGAGGATTTCCTGCCGGGACTGACCGACACCGACGTCCAGCCGCTGGTCCGGGCGTAGGTCACCACGCCGGTGGCGGCGTTGGTGATCCGCACCACGGGGAAGTTGGTGGCGTCCTGGACGTCATCACCGTAGGCGGCTCCCTGGTCCAGCCCGGCGAGCTGCTTGCCGGACAGGGTGTAGGTGCTCCCCGGGGCCAGCGCCGTCGAGCTCAGCGACGTGATCGAAGGCCGCCAGGACGCCTGCGGCGTCCCACCGGCCGTGTAGACCTGCAGCACGTGGTGGCCATCGTTGAACAGCACCTGCCCGTTCGGCAGGTCCAGCATCCGCGTGGCGAACGAGGTGTCCTTCGGAGCGTTGGGCACGTCCGGGATCTGGGTAATCGTGTTCGACTTCGCGTGGTAGACGAAGAAGTGCGTCGGCGTGTTGTACACGCACGCGCTCACGTCGAACAGCACGTTTCCATCCGGCAGGGTCGCCCCCGGCCCGTCGGTGGCGTCGAACTCCTGCCCGCCGATCGGCTTGATCATCGGCCCGGCGGTCCAGGTGCCCTGCGTCCCGGCCTTGAAGTGATACAGCGCGTTCTGCGTGCTCGCGTCCGTGGTGCACTTCGTGGGCGGCTCTTGGGTACTCGCGCCGCCCCCGACCACGAACGTGTTGCCGCCCGGCATCTCGGCCTGCGGCCCGACCTCCACGACCGGGAACAGGTCGACCGGGTTGCCCTTCGGGGCCATGGCTCCCGCGAATGACCAGGACACGGTGCTCGGGTTGAACAGCTGGGCCTGAGGCAGCGCCCAGACCTCGACTGTCAGCAGCTGGCCGCTCGGCTCCAGGGTCCAGCCTTCTTCGTCGTTGGGATCCTCCTTCCCTGTCGCCGGGATCACACTCCACGTCATGGTCTTCGCGTTGAGCAGCGCATCAGCGACGGACGCCTCGGGATCCGTCAGGCAGTTCTGGCAGGCCTGCTCGAGCATAAAAGTGCCGTTGGACAGGACCTCGCTCGCGGCGTCCCCGATGTTCGCCCAGCCCGGTGGCGGTGCGACGGAAGCCCAGGTATTGGTCAGCGGGCTGTAGATCGCGCCCTGGTTCGTCCACTCCGCTTGTGACCCGTTGTATTCGCCGCCCTCGACGATCATGCGCCCGTCGGGCAGGATCGCCGACGCGAAATACAGCGGCGCATAGTTGTTCGGCATCGACGCGATCTTGCTCCACGTCCCGTCGATGTAGCTGCCCTTCGAATCCGGCGTGAGCTTGTACCACGCGCTCGTGGCGGCAATCTTGTTGTTGTCCGGCTCATCGTGAACCAGCACCGTCCCGTCGCTCTCCAGCAGCATGGTGCCGGGCGTGTTGAACGGCGGCGGGTTCTTCAGCGGCGTCCACGGTGATTTCGTGCCCGGTGGGCCGTTGAACGGCTTCAGCCCCGACGGCTTCGGAAGGCCCAGCGGCGGATCGGGTTTCATCGGTGTATGCGCGGACGCGCTACCGCTCGGGGACGTACCGAGCGGGTGCGCGGACGCGGCCGGCGTACTGGTAAGCGCCAGCCCTGCCATCGCTGGCACGACGGCAGCCATGCCGACGAGCACCGCAGATCGACGGCGTATTGTCATCCAGGCCCTCCTATGGTTCGTTTCACCCTGCTTTTGACCGACGAACGCCACCAAGCCTCTTGTTTTGACCTGCTTGTGGCAACCAGGACAGAAGGAATGTTGTGGTGTTGTGTCAGCGAGGACGAACGAGGCAGTCCCCGGAATCAGGCTGGCGCGACGGACCGGGCCGGCCCCCAGCGCGCTCCGCGCGGGCCCGGCACGCCACGGAGCGGGCTAGCGGGACACCAAGGGCAGCCGGGTGGGCCCGCCCCGGACGGAGGCGCACACCCCGTCGCTCAGGGCAGCCGCGGCCTGCCGTTCTGCAGAAGGCTTTTCATACAGGGTGGTGCGCTGCCGGAGCGGCCTGCCGAGCGGGCCGGCCATGGCGGCCATCTGGCTGATCGTCTTGTACGAGCCGTTCTGCGACCCGGCCATCCGGCTGATCGTCTCCTCCATCAGGGTCCCGCCGATGTCGTTGACCCCGCCGGCCAGCACCGCGCGGCAGCCGTCGTCGCCGAGCTTGACCCAGGAGCACTGGATCGAGGAGATCGCGCCGTGCAGCATCAGCCGGGAGACGGCGTGCACCGCCCGGTTCTCCCGCCGGGTGGGGCCGGGGCGGGCCAGGCCGGCCAGGTAGATCGGCGCGTTCGCGTGCACGAACGGGAGCAGCACGAACTCGGTGAAGCCGCCGGTCCGCTCCTGGATGCCGCGGATCACCCGCAGGTGCCCGACCCAGTGCGCGGGCGTGTCCACATGCCCGTACATCATCGTGGCGGTCGTCGGGATGCCCAGGTCGTGCGCGGTGGTGATCACGTCGATCCAGGCCGCGGCGGGCAGCTTGCCCTTGGTGAGCACCCAGCGCACGTCGTCGTCGAGGATCTCGGCCGCGGTGCCCGGCAGCGAGCCCACCCCGGCCTCGCGGGCCCGGGTGAGCCAGTCCCGCACGGACAGCCCGGTGCGGGCGGCGCCGTTGCTCACCTCCATCGGCGAGAACGCGTGCACGTGGATCTCCGGGCAGCGGCGCCGGACCTCGGCGGCCAGGTCGAAGTACGCGGTCCCGGGCAGGTCGGGATGGATGCCGCCCTGCATGCACACCTCGGTGGCGCCGGCCTCCCAGGCCTCCGCCGCGCGGTCCCCCACCTGGGACAGAGACAGCGTGTAGGCGTCGGCGTCGGTACGCCGCTGCGCGAACGCGCAGAACCGGCAGCCGGTGTAGCAGACGTTGGTGAAGTTGATGTTCCTGGTGACCACGTAGGTGATGTCGTCGCCGTTCACGTCCCGGCGCAGGCCGTCGGCCAGTGCGGCGAGGGTCTCGAGTTCCGCGCCGTCGGCGTCGAGCAGGGCCAGCGCCTGCGCGTCGGAGATGCCCGCGGGATCGCGGTCAGCCGCGCGCAGGGCCGCGGCCACCTCGGGGCGCAGCCGCTCCGGGGCGGCGCTCCCCTGCCGGGCCGCCGGGTCGATCCGGGTGGCCACCTCGTCCCAGTCGCCGTACACCTCGGCGAAGTCGTCGCGCCGGTCGCTGGTCCGCCCGGCCGTGTCGATCGTGACGTGCAGGTCGGTGCGGCCGGACGACTCGCCCCAGCCGCCGTCGGGTTCCTGCCACGGCAGGCCGCGCGGCACGGCGTCCTCGCGGGCGAGCCCGGTCGCCGGGTCGGCGAGCGCGGCCACGTGCGCGGCCAGCCGCGGGTCGAGCCACGGCTCGCGCAGGTAGCCGGGGTAGATCGTGAGCCGCTCCGCGAGCCGCAGCCCGGCCGCCTCGGTCCGGCGGGCCAGTTCCTCGATCTGCGGCCACGGCCGCTCCGGGTTGACGTGGTCCGGGGTCAGCGGTGACACACCGCCCCAGTCGTCGATCCCGGCCGACAGGATCAGCCCGAACTGGTCACCGATGAGGTTCGGCGGCGCCTGGATCCTGGCCGACGGGCCGAGCACCAGCCGGGCCACGGCGATCGTCGCGGCCAGGTCGGCCAGTTCCGCGTCCGGGACGCCGCGCATCTTGGTGTCCGGCTTGGCGCGGAAGTTCTGCACGATGACTTCCTGGATGCCGCCGTACTCCCGGCCGATCTGGCGGATCGCGAACAGCGACTCGGTGCGCTCGGCGCGGGTCTCCCCGATGCCGATGAGAATGCCCGTGGTGAACGGGACCGAGCAGCGGCCGGCGTCCTCCAGCACCCGGAGCCGGACCGCCGGGTCCTTGTCCGGGCTGCCGTAGTGCGGGGCGCCGCGCTCGGTGAACAGCCGGGTGGCCGTCGTCTCAAGCATCATGCCCATGGACGGCGCGACCGGCTTGAGCCGCTGGAAGTCGCGCCAGGCCAGCACGCCGGGGTTCAGGTGCGGCAGCAGGCCGGTCTCCTCCAGCACCCTGATGGCCATCGCCCGGACGTAGGAGAGCGTGTCGTCGTAGCCGTTCGCGTCGAGCCAGTCGCGGGCCGCGGGCCACCTGTCCTCGGGGCGGTCGCCGAGGGTGAACAGGGCTTCCTTGCAGCCGAGGGCGGCACCCTGGCGGGCGATGGCGAGCACCTCGTCCGGGGACAGGTACGGGCTGTCCAGCCTTCCGGGGACCGTGGCGAACGTGCAGTACCCGCACCGGTCCCGGCACAGCCGGGTCAGCGGGATGAACACCTTGCGGGAGTAGGTGATGACGCCTGGGCGGCCCGCCGCGGCGAGCCCGGCGTCCCTGGTGCGGGCCGCGTAGCCGAGCAGCCGCTCCAGGTCGCCGCCGCGGGCGTGCAGCAGCGTGGCCGCCTCGCCCTGGTCCAGTGGCTTGCCGTCCCTGGCACGGGCCAGGGCGCGCCGCAGCGCGGTGCTGGGCGGTGCGTCTTCGGCAGGCGGATCGGGCTGCGCGCCGGGGCTGCGCGCGTCAAGGCTCATTCCGTCACCCTACGGTGCGCCTTCGGCGTGCCAGCCGTGCGCCCCGTGGCGCTCCCGCCGCCGCGCGGGTGCGCCTGACCACGAACCGCTCAGCCCGCTCGGGCCACCAGGCGGATGACCGGCAGCTCCCGGTCGGTCTTCTGCTGATACTGACCGAACCGGGGCGCGGTGGCGACGATCAGCTCCCAGGCCTCGGCGCGCTCCGCCCCGTGAAGCTGCTCGGCGACCACGGCCACCTTGCGGCCCTCGACCTCGATCTGGACCTGGTCCGGATGGGCGGCGATGTTGTAGTACCACGCCGGATTGCCAGCCGCCCCGGCCGCCGACGCCACGATCAGCCAGCTGCCGTCCTTGCCGGGAAAACAGCCGACCGGGTTCGTCCGCTCGGCGCCGCTCTTGCGGCCGATGGTCGTCAGGATCAGGGCGTTGAAGCCCATGAACCTGCCGCCCTTGCGGCGGATCCGCCCGGCGGCCAGCTTGTTGACCCACCGGACCGCCACTCCGGCCGGCGGCGGGCACCACGGGTGCCTGCGTGCGTATCGAAGCTCATGTGACCTCACAGTGATTGCCGAATCCGTTAATGTACGCGCCGGCCGGGCTTGCCAAGCTACTACGATATCGTATAATACGATATCGTGATAGCTACCGCCGAGAACCCGGGCAGCGCCATTCTTGCGCTGCACCGGGCTACCCATGCGACCCTGCACGCGCTCACCACCCGGCTGGCCGACCTTGACCTGCCCGCGGCCGACATCAACGTGCTGGCCAACATGGCCGACGGCGTGGGCCGGACCGTCGGCGCCCTGGCCACGGCCACCGCCACCAGGCCCAGCACGCTGACCAGCCTGCTTGACCGGCTGGCCAGGCGCGGTTACATCGTGCGCCAAAGCGACCCCGCCGACCGCCGCTCGTTCGTGGTCGTGCTGACCCCGGACGGCCTGGCCGCCGCGCGGCGCGCCGCCGAAGCGATCGCCGCGCTGGAACGGCAGGCGCTGGCCACGGTGACCCCGGCGCAGCGCGGCGGGTTCCACGCCCTCATCGACGCGCTGACAGAGGTATCCCGATGACCGCCCACGACCCGCACCCCAGCCACGGCCCGGCCGGCACCCACGACCCGCACCCCAGCCACGGCCCGGCCGGCACCCACGACCCGCAGCACGCCGCACAGCCGGCTGAACTGCCCGCGGAACTGGCCGCGGTCCTGGCGGAGATCGTGCCGCCGGGCGGGGCGTTCCGGCACCGGGAGCACATCCACCTCGCCTACCTCGCGGTGCGGCGGCACGGGGCGGACCGGGCCGCGGAGAAGGTGTCCGGCTGGATCCGGCACCTGGCGGCCTACCAGCGCGCGCCGCAGAAGTTCAACGCGACGGTCACCACGGCCTGGACGGAGATCGTCGCGCACCACATGGCCGCCGCGCCGCAAGCCGCAGACTTCGCCGGCTTCGCCGAGAGGCATCCCGCGCTGCTCGACAAGCGGCTGCTGACCAGGCACTACACCGCGCGCGCCCTGGCCTCCCCGGCCGCCAGGACCGGCTGGGTGGAACCCGACGTGGCCCCGTTCCCCTGGCGCCCTGACGGCCGCGTCTTGCTCGATCGTCTGCTCACCGCGGCGACACTCTTGTCAGATCGTGGAGGTCACAACGACGACAACGACCCGGGTCAGATCCGGCGGTAGTCGCGGGGGGCGTTGCGCGGGCCGTGCCGCGGCGGGCCCTGGCCGCTCAGCTCCAGCAGCCAGGCGGCCCGGTACCGGTGCCCGGCGTAGGGGGCGAGCAGCTCACACATGCCCGCGTCGTCTACCTTCTGCCTGATCAGCGCCCAGCCCACGATCGAGGGCAGGTGGTAGTCGCCGACCGACAGGGCGTCCGCGTCGCCGATGGCGCGCTGGCGGATCTCGGCGGAGGTCCACGGACCTATTCCGGACAGCGTCTGCAGCAGGCGGTCCGCCTCGGCCGGGGTCATCGCGGCGGTCTCCTCCAGCCGCTCGGCGACCCGCGCGGCCCCGATGATCGTGCGGGCGCGCACCAGTTCCACCCCGGCCCGGTGCCACTCCCAGGAGGGGATGCGGATCCAGGTGCGCGGCGGCGGGCATACCCGCATCCCGGGCGGCGCGGGCCCCGGCGCCGGGTCGCCGAACCGGAGCAACAGCAGCCGCCAGGCGCGTTTCGCCTCGGCCCCGACCACCTTCTGCTCCAGCACCGCGGGGATGAGCGCCTCGAACACCCGGTCCGAGCGGCCGATCCGGAGCGCATGGTGCCGCCGGGACATTTCCTGGAGCAGCGGGTGCACCGGCGCGAAACCGGCCGGGTCGTCGGCGGCGCCCAGCAGCCCGGGGAGGCTGCCGAGCAGCCACGACGCACCGGTGCCCCACGCGGACGCGTGCACGGTGAGCCGCCCGTCCGCTCCGCCTGGCGGGGTATCCCCGCCTGGCGCGGCCGCCACGGCGGGCACGGCGTGGACCCGCATCGTGGCCGGGCCGTCGGGGGTGAGCGAGGTGCGCCACGCGGCCCCGTACGCGTCGACATGGTAGGCGGGATCGCCGCCGCCACGCCGGTGCACCGCCAGCGTCCGGGACCAGTCGAGAGGGAACGGCGGCTCCCATTGCCTCCGCAGCGCGCCCGTTAACGGCGGGACGGCGACCCCGGCGGGTGGCCCGGCATGCCCGGCCCGGGGGCCGTGCGCGGCGTAGGGAACCACCGGGGGGGCGCCGGGGATCCCGGCCAGCACACGGGACACCGGCCGGCGGGGCATGGGGCTACACGTCCGTGGAGAAGCGCACCGAGGTGGGGCCGAGAATGACGTCTGGCCACACCCGCGCGCCCGCCCGAAGCTCGTTCCCCTCGGCGATGACCGCGCCGTCGCCGATCACGACGCCGGCCAGCGCCACGCCCGCGCCGACCTGCGCACCGCGGCCCAGCACGCTGTCGATGACCTGCGCGCCCGCGCCTATCCGCGCACCGTCGAACAGCACGCTCCGCGTCACCTGCGCTCCCGTCTCGATCACCGAGCCCGCGCCGGCCACGGTACCGCCCGCCACCGACGCTCCCGGCGCCACGACCGCGCCGGCGAGCAGCAGCCGCTCCCCCGGCAGGCCGTCCGCGGCACGCAGTGCGGGCGAGGTCACCCGGCCGAGGACAAGGTCACACGACCCCGTGACGAACGCCTCGGGGGTCCCGACGTCCAGCCAGTAGGAAGCATCCACATAGCCGAAGACGACCTCGCCCGCGCTGATCAGCTCGGGGAAGATCTTGCGTTCGACCGAGCTGACCACCCCGGGCGGTATCACGTCGATGATCTCGCGCCGGAACACGTAGCAGCCCGCGTTGATCCGGTTGGTGACCGGGTCCGGGGTCTTCTCCAGGAACGCGGTGACCCGTCCCTCGGCGTCGGTGGGCACGCAGCCGAACCGGGACGGGTCCGCGACCTCGACCAGGTGCAGGGTGACCGCGGCACGCGCCTCGTGGTGCGCCTTCACCTGGGCGGTGAGGTCATGCCCGGACAGGATGTCCCCGTTGAGCACGATCACCGCGTCACCGGGGCCGCCACGCAGCCCGGCCGCCGCGTTGCGGATGGCCCCGCCGGTGCCCAGCGGGGTGTCCTCCTGGACGTAGCAGATCTCCAGCCCGAACGCCGATCCGTCGCCGAGGCTGTCGGCGAACATCTGGGCCCGGTAGGCGGTGGCGAGCACCACCCGGCTGACGCCGGCCTCGGCCAGCCGGCTGAGCTGGTGGGCGAGGAACGGGACACCGGCCGTCGGCAGCAGCGGCTTGGGGACGCCGATGGTCAGCGGGCGCAGCCGGGTGCCCTGCCCGCCAACGAGCACTATGGCTTCAAGCCCGGGGCCGCCGGGCTGGTCTTGTGGCATAGAGACGGAGGCTACTCTGCCTGCTGGGCCGCCGCACGCTGGTACGAGGCCATGTGCGCTTCGGCCGAGGCGGCCCAGGTGAACTCGCGTGCCCTGGCCTGTTCCAGCTCGCCGAGCGCGGCGCGCCTGGCCGGGTCGTCGAGCAGCGCCCGGAGCCCGCTGCGGATGGCATCCGGGTCGGGCTCGGTGTAGGCGACCGCGTCACCGCCCACCTCGGGCAGTGAGGTGCGGTGCGTGGTGAGCACCGGGGCCCCGCAGGCCATGGCCTCCAGCACGGGCAGGCCGAATCCCTCGCCGCGGCTCGGGAACGCGACCACGAGCGCCCCGCCGAGGTAGCCGGGCAGGTCGCGGAACCGGAGGTACCCGGGCCGGACCAGGCGCAGCCGGGCGGGCACGCCGGCGATGGCCTCGTCGACCTCCTCGCTCCAGCCGCTGCCGCCGGCCAGCACCAGCGCCGGCGGGTCCTCCATGTCGGTCACGGCACCCACCCACCCGGTGATCAGGTCGGGCACGTTCTTGCGCGGCTCCAGGCTGCCCAGGTAGGCGATGTACGGCTTGCCGTGCAGGCCGAGCCGGTCGGACACCTGCTGTATCGCCGCGGGCTCTGGCCGGTGGAACAGGTCGTGGTCCACGCCGTGGTAGGCGACGTCGATCCGGGTGGGGTCGGCGCCGAGCACCCGCACCAGCTCGTCCCTGGTGGCCTTGGACGGCACCAGCAGCCGGGTGGCGCGGCGCGCCGCGGTACGGATGGCGGACTTGAAGAACGTGGCGCTGATCGGGCTGTGCGCGTCGGGCTCGGTGAAGAACGTCAGGTCGTGGATGGTCACCACGACCGGCACGCCGGGGCGCAGCGGCATCGTGGACTGCGGGATGTGCATCACATTCGAGCTGGTCTGCTGCGCGACCAGCGGGAGCCCGGTCTGCTCCCAGGCCAGCCGGGCCGGCCGGTGCGCGATGGCGGTGGGGCCGGCCACGATGCGCGCGTTGGGCACCATCCGGCCGTAGCGCTCCTCGTCGGCGCGCTGGCAGGCGACCACGATGTCCGCTCCGGCCTGGCACAGCGCGATCACGAGCCCATCGACGTAACGTCCCAGCGCCCCGCGATCCGCGGGGACCGCGGTCGCGTCAACTAGTACCCGAGGCGCCACGACCAGTCTCGCTCCTCTCGATCCGGGGTGCCGGCCCTGATGTGAACGCTCACTAGGCCCGGCCCTCGTCCTGGATCTCCCGCCACCATCGAGCGTACGCCCTCCGCCTGGGTCCCCGTGAGCATGCCGCGCGCTACCGCGAGGCGGTGGGGCTCGGGGTGGGCGACGGCCCGGGCTTCGGCGAGGTCGTCGCCGCCCCCTTGCCAGTCTGCGCGTCCGCCTGCGCGTTGGAGATCTGCTGTTCCATCTTGGTGATGTCCTGAGCGTAGGCGGAGAGGTCGCCGGAGTGCAGGGCGGCCTGTGCCTGCGTGTAGAACTGCTGCGCCTGTCTCAGGTCGGCGATCACCAGTGCGTTGACCGAACCGCCCGGCTTGCCCCCGGGCGCGCCCTGCTGCCCTGGTGCGCTGCCGCCGAAGACCTCCGCGAGTGCCGCGTCCAGGGTCGGCTCGAAGCCCACCGGATGCCCCCCGTAGTAGGCGAACACCCGCTGCAGCGAGGGATAGGACCCGGTGGATCCGGCCGCGGCGGCGGTGACGTACACGGGCTCGATGTAGAGCAGGCCGCCGCCCACCGGGATCGTGATCATATTGCCGAGCGTGACGATCGATCCGCCGCGGCGCAGCAAGGTGAGTTCCGCCGAGGCGGCCGCGTTGCTTTCAAAGGCGCCCTGCACCTGCGACGGTCCCTCGGTCACCGCGTTCTGTGGCAACGCGAGGATGCGGATCGTGCCGAATCCGGGCTGCGTCGGGTTGCTGTCCACCACCATGTCCCCGGCCAGGTTGGCCCGGTTGCGCGGCACGAACGTGGTGGTCAGCGAGAACTCCGGCTGCCGGTACCCGGGGATCGTCTCGGTCAGGTAGTACGGCGGCTGGCTGAACCTGTTGGCGACCACCCCGGTCGGATCGTTGGGAACTGTCCAGAAGTTCTGCCCGCCGTAGAACGCCTGCGGGTTCAGCACGTGGTACTCCGACAGCACCTCCCGCTGGACCTCGAACAGGTCCGGCGGGTAGCGCATGTGCGGCAGCAGGTAGGACGGGATCTGGCTGGTCTTCTTGATGACGCCGGGGAAGGCGTTCTGCCACGCTTGGAGCAGCGGGTCCGGCGGGCCCCACCGGTACAGCGTGACGGCACCGGTGTAGGCGTTCACCACGGCCTTGACCGAGTTGCGGATGTAGTTGATCGGGCCGGTCGGCTGGCCTGCCACGCTCCCGTTCGGCGTCTGGCTGGTGGTGGTGGCCGCGGGCATGCTCAGCCGCTGTGAGTACGGATACAGGTCCGTGGTGGTGTAGCCGTCCACCACCCACCAGATGCTGCCGTGGGCCACGACCGGGTAGGGGCTGCCGTCCAGGGTGAGGAACGGCGCGACCTTGGCGACCCGGGCCAGCGGCTCGCGGTCGTAGAGGACCTTCGAATTGCCGTTGATGGCGCCGGACAGCAGGATGTTCAGCTCGCGGAACTTGATCGCGTAGAGGACCCGGTCGAGCGGGGAGCCCACCGGCACGCCGCCGCCGCCGGTGTAGGTGAAGTTCTTCTGCCCGCTGGCGTTCGGGAAGGGGTAGTCGAGTTCCTCGCCGCCCTTCCTGCCCTTCGGCCCGCCGACGATGACGTAGTTGTTCTCCCCTCGGCCGAAGTACACCCGCGGCTGGAAGCCGCCCAGCTCACCACGCGGCGGCAGGTCGCTCTCCACGTAGTCGGGGGTGCCGCCGCCGGCCACGGAGTTCTCCCTGGCGGCCACGAACCCGAACCCGTGCGTGTACACCAGGTGGGTGTTGATCCAGTTGCCCTGGCCGGCCGGCGGGCCGGACAGCCCGCGGACCGCCACCGCCAGGTCCTGCGGCACGGGCCCGTCGTTGGGCAGCACGTACCGGTCCACCGACAGCGTGCCGGGGAACTGGTAGAACCCCTTGACCTGCTGGAGCTGCTGGAAGGTACGGGAGACCACGGCCGGGTCCATCAGCCGGAAGCCGGGCAGGTTCGCCGCCTCGTTGTGCAGCGTGCCCGAGCCCTGGCTGCTGGTCCCGTTGAAGGGCCGCACCTGGACCCGGCTGACTCCGTAGGCCACCCGGGTCTGCGTGATCTCCCGGTGGATGTACGGGTACTCCTTGGCAAGCTCGTTCGGCTTCACCACGAACTGCTGGATGATCGCCGGGTAGAGGCCGCCGATCAGGATCGCCGACAGCACCAGCAGGCCCAGCCCGACGGCGGGAAACAGCGCGCTGCGCCGGAGCGCCCCGGCGAAGAAGAGCAGGGCGCACAGCACGGCGATGACCGCGAGCACGGTCTTGGCCGGCAGCACGGCGTTGACGTCGGTGTAGGACGCGCCGGTGGTCACCGCGCCGCGCTGGGAGAAGTCGATGCCCCACCGGTCCACCCAGTAGGCCGCGCCCTTCAGCAGGACGAACACCCCGACCAGGACGAAGATCTGGGCCTGCGCGGCCATGGTGGCCTTCGGCCGCCTGGCCTGCCAGCCCAGCCCGCCGTAGAGCACATGCACCACCACGGCGGCCAGCAGCGCCAGGAAGACCGCCGCGAACAGGTAGCTCAGGATCAGCCGCAGGAACGGGTAGGTGAAGACGAAGAACGAGATGTCCAGTTTGAACTGCGGGTCTTTGCGGCCGAACGGGACCTGGTTGATGAACAGCAGCCAGGTGCGCCAGGCGCTGGACGCGGTGATACCGGAGATCAGCCCGATGAGGCCGAGCACGATCCCCAGCAGCAGCCGCCGGTGCGGGTCGACCGCCATGCGGAAGGCGTCGACGCCGGGCCGCTCGGTGGCCGCGGCCGGCCGGTACACCGGGCGCAGCCGGAAGGCGAGCACGGCGTTGACGCCGGTCACCACCACCATGAAGATCCCGACCACGAAGAACAGGGCCCACCTGGTCCCGTAGGTGACGCCGAAGACCGACGAGTAGCCCACCGAGCGGTACCAGAGCCAGTCGGTCCACACCCCGGCGATGATGGTGAGCACTACACCGAGGGCGACCAGGCCGGCCACGACCGGAATCAGGTAGCGGGGCCAGCGGGGCAGCCGCAGCGCCGGACGGCCCGGCGGTGGCCGGTCGGCCGGGGACGGCCGGAAGCTCATCCGGTCTCCCTCATATCAGTGCCTGTGGCGCGGAAGGGCGTCCATGAGCCGCCAATCTACCGCGATCATCGGAATCCGTTTCTGAAGGCTTGCTGGACGTTACGCAGAAAGTCATCCGCGGGCGGCCGGACGGGACCTCGGGCGCGTGCTAACAGGACGGCACGCTGCCGCCGGTCTGGAGCGTGTGCAGGTCGCGCACCGCGCCTGCCAGGTTGAACACCTTGATCAGGCGCAGCCCCTGCGGAACGGCTCCGTGGGTGTCGGGGCAGTTGGCCGCAGGCGTCAGGAAGACGGTCGCGCCGGCCGCGCGGGCGCCGGCCATTTTCTGCTGGATGCCGCCGATCGGGCTGACCTGCCCGGTGGCGGAGATCTCCCCGGTACCGGCGATGAACCGGCCGCCGGTCAGGCCGCCCGGGGTCAGCTTGTCCATGATGGCGAGGGCGAACATCAGGCCCGCGCTCGGGCCGCCGATGTTGCCCACACTGATCCTGACCTGGAACGGGAACTGGTAGTCCTCGAACACGCCGACCCCGACCACGGCGTTCCCCTTGATGTCCGCGGTCTTCAGCCGGAACTGGCGGGTGGTGCCGTGCCGGTCGATGGTCAGCCGGACCGGGGCACCGGGCTTACGGGCGCGGATCAGCGTGCTGGCGTTGGCCCGGCAGGTCAGCGTCGTGCCGTCCACCGCGGTGATGATGTCGCCCCTCTTCAGCACCCCGGCCGCGGGTGTCTTCGGATAGACGAAGGTGACCGTGTCCAGCACGCGGTAGGGGATGCGGAGCTGGCACAGCGCGGCCGCCTGGGCAAGCTGCTGTGAGCTGACCATCTGCGCCGTGTCCTGGCGGGTCACCTGCTGCTGGGTCTGGCCGGTACCGAACAGTTCCTGCTCGGGGACCACCGCGTCGTGCGGGGACAGCCAGGCCTGCAGGGCGGTGAACACGTTGAAGCCGTCCGAGGGGCCGCCCTGGTAGGACACCGTGACCATGTTGAGATGGCCGTTCGTCGGGTAGGTGCGGTGCCCGGAGATCTGGATCAGGTCCTTGCCGCTCTGGGTGCCGAGCGTGTTGAGCGTCGGGCCCGGGCTCAGGATGACATAGGGCACCGGGAGCAGGGCGGCCACCACCACGGCGGCCGCGATCCCGGCCGCCGCGATCAGCAGCGTGAGCTGGCGGCGGGTCGCGGGAGCCTGCTTAAGCACCGCCGACCCACTCGCTGGACCCGTCTGCGAACCACTGCCGCTTCCAGATGGGCACCTCGTGCTTGAGCCGGTCGATCAGCGCGTGGCACGCCTCGAACGCCTCGGCGCGGTGCGCGCAGGACGCGGCGACCACCACGGCGAGGTCCCCGATCTCCAGGTCGCCGACGCGGTGCACCGCGGCCAGCGCGATGACGTCGTAGTCGGCGACGATCTTCTCGGCGACCCGTCGCAGTTCGGCGGCCGCGGAGGGGTGCGCGCTGTAGGACAGCCGGGCTACTCCGCGGCCGTGGTCTGAGTCCCGGACCGCACCGGCGAACAGGGCGATGCCGCCCGCGCCCGGGTCGCTGACCACGGCACGCAACTCGTCCACCGACAGTGGGTCCTCGCGCAGTTCGGCGAGGCGGATCACTTCCACGCCAGCCACCGTACCTGGCTCACGACCCACGCTTGCGGCGGCGGGCCGCGCGTACCACCGCCGCGGTGCCGATCACCGCGACCGTACCCGCGGCGGCGGTGATGGTCACTTCCTTGCTGGGCAGGCGGCGGCCGGCCGCGCGATGACTGGCTCTGGCCTCCATCAGCGCCTGCAGCACCGCGGTGTTGTCCCAGGCGGGGTGCCAGCCGGCGGCGCGCAGCGCCTGGCAGTCCACCACCCAGGGGTAGACCAGGTACGGCAGGTCGTGCACCGGCGCCGGGGTGATGCCGACCCGGTGCAGCCGCTGGGCGGTGCCGAACGTCAGGCCGGCCGGCAACTCGATCCGGCGCAGCCCGCTGATCCGTTCCACCTCGTCCTGCTCCAGCCACCCGTCGCAGCCCACCGCGAAGGTGCCCGCCACCTCACCGGCGATGGCCAGTTCCAGCGCGCTGACGAGGTCGTCGAGATGGCAGAACTGCCAGCGCGGCGTGGCGCCCTTCACCGTGAGCAGCCGCGCCGAGTCGAAGTGCCGGGCGGCCAGCGAGTCGGCGGAGCCGTCCACCAGGGCTGCCGGGCGCACCACGGTCACCGACAGGCCGGGATGGACCCGCGGCGTGCGGCGGGCCAGGTGCTCGATCTCCAGCAGGTCCCCTGCGACGCTGCCGTCCGGGTCGGCGCGCAGCGGCGCGGACTCCGGCAGCGGGACCGGGTTGTCCGCGTGGGCGCCGTAGACCATGGCGCTGGTGACCAGGATGACCCGGCCCACGCGGCCGGCCGCCGCGGCGGTCAGCACGGTCTGCGCACCGCGCACGTTGGCGGCGCGCCGGGCCCGGTAGTCGGTGGCGGCCGAGGCGTCGATGTCGGTATGGACCAGGACGTCCACATCGGCGAGGCGGCCCGCGAGCGCCGGGTCGCGCACGTCGGCCAGGCGCCAGATCACGCCGGCGACGTCGCCCCGCTGCTCGTCGATCGCGATGACCTTGCGAACCCGCTCCGAGCCTGCGAGACAGGCCGTGAGCGCATGCCCCACCCCGTGTGCGGCGCCGGTGACGGCCACTGCGGGCGAAGTCCGCCCCTGGCGAACCGGCGCCTGTGCGGTGCTCAAGGTGTGCCGCTCCCGAGATAACGTGGCTGGTGTGATCCTTCCATCCTGCCTGAGAGGTCACGGCGATGGCTGATCGTCCCTTCGGCTTCGGCCCGCCCGGCGGCGGGCCGCCCGGTTCCGGCCCCCCCGGATCCGGTTCCGGATCCGGCTCGTCCGGGGGCCCCCCGGATGAAACCGGCGGGGCGGGCCCGCTCGGCCCGCTCGGCGACCCGCAGCAGTTCGCGGACGCATTGCGCCAGTTCGCAGACCTGATGACCTGGCAAGGCGGCCCGGTGAACTGGGACCTGGCCAAGAACGTGGCACGGCACGCGGTGGCCGCCGAGGGCGACCCGAGCGTCCTGGACGTCGACCGGCAAAAAGTCGTGGACGCGCTCCGGCTCGCGGACCTGTGGCTGGATGAGGCCACCAGTTTCTCCACCGGCATCCGCCTCGCGCAGGCCTGGAGCCGGTCGGAGTGGGTCGAGGCCACGCTGCCGGTCTGGTCGAAACTGTGCGACCCGATCGCCGACCGCGCGGTGGACGCGATGGGCGGCATCCTCGCCGAGGGGCCCGGGGAGCTGGGTTCCGGCCTGCCGCCGGAACTGGGCGAGGCCTTCAAGGCGATCAGCGGCGGCCTGTCCGGCCTCGGCGGGATGATGCGCCGCATCGGCGGGATGATGGTGGGCAGCCAGACCGGTGCGGCGGTGGGCGCGCTCGCCCGCGAGGTGGTCAGCTCCACCGATATCGGGCTGCCGCTCGGCCCCGAGGGGACCGCCGCCCTGCTGCCGGCCGGCGTGACCGCGTTCGGTGACGGCCTTTCGGTGGACCCGGACCAGGTCAGGCTATATCTGGCGCTGCGGGAGGCGGCGCACCACCGCCTGTTCTCGCACGTGCCGTGGCTGCGGGCGCACCTGCTCAGCGCCGTGGAGGACTACGCCAGGGGCATCACGATGGACGCGTCGCAACTGCGCGACGCGATGCCGCAGATCGACCCGGCGAACCCGGAGGCCATCCAGGAGGCGCTGTCCGGCGCGGCGCTGTTCCGGCCGGAGGACACCCCGCAGCAGAAGGCGGCGCTGACCCGGCTGGAGACCGCGCTGGCACTGGTCGAAGGCTGGGTGGACACGGTGGTCGACGCCGCCGCGCGGGACCGGCTGCCGCAGGCCGGGGCGCTGGCCGAGGCGGTCAGGCGCCGCCGGGCCACTGGCGGTCCTGCCGAGCACACGTTCGCCACGCTGGTCGGCCTGGAACTGCGGCCGCGCCGGTCGAGGGAGGCCGCCGCGATCTGGCGTGGCCTCACCGAGGCGCGGGGCACGGAGGGGCGCGACGCGGTCTGGGCCCACCCTGACCTGCTGCCGACCGCGGCGGACTTCGACGACCCGGCCGGTTTCGTCGCGGGCAAGAACGATCTGGACATGTCGGAACTTGAGGCCGGGCCCGCGGCGGCGGCGGGCGAGGACGGCACCCCGGGCGACACCCCGGGCGACGAAGGCACGCCGCAAAACGACGCGGAATAAGCGTTGTCCACAGGCGGTGGGTAACGGCCGGGCAGCCCAGTGGGCCGTTGCCGGGCCGGCAATCCCGGAATTCACAGGTGTTTCCCACGGGCGTCCACAACAATCCCCGGGCCGCTCCCCATGTTGTCCACAACGCTGTCCACCGGGCCGGTTGACCTCGCGGCACGTCCTGCCTAGTGTCGGCCGGGATGAGTCCCCGGGCGCGGGCCGTAGTCACACCGGGGAAGGGGGACTACCGCCCGCAGGGAACCGCCGGCAGTGGAGCGCCCGGTTCCCGCCCGGGGACTCGGCATATGGGCTGGCGGCCGGCACTCTGGCCGCAACGACAGGCGGCCCCGGAATGGCTGCCCGGTTTAGTGCATTACGCTCCCCCGTGCCACTGTCCTACCGTCGCGCGAGCATTCTCCTTATGAGGCCAGCGCTGAAACCGGGACTCGCGACCGTATGGCGTAACCGGGACACCGTGCAGATCGGGATCGACCCGCGGCGCGCCATCGCGCTGACCGGGATGCGGGGTGCCGGGGACCTGCTGCGCCTGCTCGACGGCAGCCGAGACCGGCGCCAGGTGCTCGCCGCGGCCGGTGATCTCGGCATGGACGCCGCCATCGCGGACCGGGTGCTCACGCTGCTGGCCGTGGCCGGGGCACTCGACGACCTGCCGGCGGGCGGTTACGGGGCCGTTCCCGCGGGTGCCCGGGCCCGGCTGGCGCCCGAACTGGCCACCGCATCGCTGGCGCACGGGGACGCCGACGGCGGCGCCCGCACGCTGGCCCGGCGCCAGGCGGCCTGCGTGCGAGTGCACGGCGCGAGCCGGGCCGGCTTATGGATCGCGGGGATGCTCACCGCCGCGGGCGTCGGCCTGGTGGTGGCCACCGGGGTGGCTGCTCCGGCCGCGGCTGGCCCGGCGGCGGCTGATCCCGTGCGGACGGGCACCGCACCGGGTCCGCGATCCCGGCCGCGACGGCGCCCCGACCTGGTCATCCTGGCCGACACCCCGCGGCGTGAACTCCCTGCCGCGCTGGTCAGGCGGGCGGTGCCGCACCTGGCCGCCGCCGCCAGCGAGGCGATCGGCGTGGTGGGCCCGCTCGTCCTGCCCGGCCGCTCCGCCTGCCTGCGCTGCCTGGACCTGACCCGGGCCGAGCACGATCCCGCCTGGCCGCTGATCCTCGCCCAGCTGGCCAGCCTGACGGCCGCGGACCCGCCGGCCTGCGACACCGTGCTGGCGACCATGGTGGCCGCCCAGGCCGCCGCGCAGGCCCTGGCGTTCGTCGGCCAGGGCGCCGCCGCGGCCGTGACCAACGGCACCCTGGAACTGGTGCTGCCCGGCTGGCAGTGGCGCCGCCGCACCTGGCAGCCGCACCCGCGGTGTGACTGCCGCCACCCGGGCTAGCGGCCGGATGACTCCGCCACGAAGGTGCCCATCGGGCTGGTGACGGCCAGGCCCTCATCCCGCAGCGCGACGATCACCTTCTGCGCCGTGGTCATGGCCACGCCGTACTCCTGGCTGATGGAGGCGATCGAGGGCAGCCGGTCACCCGGGGCAAGCTCTCCCGAGGAGATCCGCGCGCGGAAGATGTCCGCGATCTGCCGCCACGGCGCGGTCGGCCCCTCCCTCATGATCACAATGTGCAGCGTAGAGAAGTGCCGTAAACCGACCAGCAGGGCCGCGTAGGGGCGTATACGGTAGTACACTTCTGCGCATGGATGACGACCTGACGAGGCTGCGGCGGGAGTACCCCGCATGGAACTTCGGGTCCGTCTGGGCGACCGCCTGCAGCGGGCCGGATTCCCGGCGGCTGTGGGCCTCCCGCGACGGCATGCTCCTGTCCGCCTGGACCGCCGCCGAACTCGCCAGGGACATCCGCCGCGAGGACGACGCCGGGCAGCGCGGCAAGGCGTGACCGCGCGGTCCGGGCCCTCAGCCTGGGCAGTGCCCCCGCTGGTTGACCTCGACGGCGCGGCCGTCCGGGTCCTCGGCCACGATCCGGCAGCCCCACGGCATCTGGTCATGCCCGGTCAGCGTCAAGGCACCGGCCCGGGCCAGCGCCTCGGCCGCACGGTCCAGGGACGCCACGTAGAAGCCGGGGAAGGTGCTGCCGCCGCAGCCGCGTTCCCCGGCCCGGCCCGGTGCCCCGGCGGGATAGATCGCGAAATGCACCGGTCCCAGTTCGGTGGCGAAGTACACCGGCCCCTCGCCGTGGTCCTCGTCCTCCAGCGCGAGGCCGAGGGCGCGATAGAACGCCGCCGTCGCCCCGGGATCGGCCGCATACAAGACCAGCGAAGCCATCTCGGTCATGGTCCCGATTGTGCCCTGGGCCGCCCGGCGGGCTAACGATGCCGGGCGAGCCAACGATTTTGGCGCCGGCACTGGTAATGCGGGCAAATGTTCGCGAGGGTGCCAAGTAGGGGAAGTTGCCCTGGAGGGCGTGCGCAAGAGACCGTCAGTCTCCAGGAGGCGTCATGCGCGGACGCGTTGCCAGCCGGTGCGCCGGGCCGGCGCTGATCGCCGGATCCCTGTTAATCGCGGGCAGCGCCACGGCCGGTGGCGCGCCGGCGGCCCTCCCAGCCCCGGTGCCGCTGATGACGCTGGTGAGCGGCACCTCGTTCGCCAGGCCACCGACCACCGCGCAGTGCGAGCAACAGCAGGGGCTCGCCTGCTACACGCCGTTCCAGTACCACCAGGCCTACGACCTCGGCCCGCTCTACAAGAAGGGCCTGGACGGCAGGGGCGAGACGATCGTCATCGTCGACCCGTTCGGCTACCAGTTCATCCGCGGCGAACTGGCCATCTTCGACAAGGCGTTCAAGCTGCCCGCACCGCCCAGCTTCCACGTCATCCAGCGGCCGGCCGGGTACCGCCGTTCAACCCAAAGAACGGCGCGATGGTGGGCTTCGGCAGGGAGACCTCGCTGGACGTCGAATACGCCCACGCCATGGCTCCGGGGGCGAACATCCTGCTGGCCGAGACCCCGGCCGCCGAGGGCCTGGGCACCAGCGGGTTCCCGCAGATCGTCAAGGCCGAGAACTACGTCATCAGCCACCGCCTCGGCACGGTCATCTCGCAGAGCTTCGGCACCGCGGAGCAGACCTTCCCCAGCGTGGCGTCCATCCTGGGGCTGCGCAGCGCCTACGAGAACGCGGCGGCCCACGGGGTGAGCGTCGTGTCGGGCACCGGCGACCAGGGCGCCACCGACTTCAAGACGGACACCGCCGTGTTCCTGCACCGGGCCGCCTTCTGGCCGGCGACCGACCCGCTGGTCACCGCGGTCGGCGGTACCCAGATGCACCTGACCGCCAGCGGCGCGCACCTTCAGCCGGACACGGTGTGGAACGACACCAACCTGCTGGGGACGCCGGCGGCGGGCGGCGGCGGCCAATCGGTGGTCTTCAAGCGGCCCGCCTACCAGAACGGGGTCGCCGCCGCGGTCGGCGCGGCCAGGGGCATCCCGGATATCTCGATGAGCGCCGCGGTGGACGGCTCGGCCCTGGTCTACCTGGACGCCCGGCTGAACGGCATCGCGGGCTTCAGCCTGACCGGGGGCACCAGCGAGGCGACACCGCTGCTGGCGGGCATCGTGGCCATCGCCGACCAGTACGCGGGGCACGGTCTCGGCCTGCTCAACCCCGCCCTGTACCGGATGTACGCCGGCCACGCCCCGGGGCTGGTGGACGTGACCGCGGGCACCAACACGGTGACGTTCCTCCAGGGCGGCGCGGAGCATTCGGTGCCCGGCTTCGACGCCGTCAGCGGCTATGACCTGGCCAGCGGGACCGGCACCGTCAACGCCGCGCTGTTCGTGCCGGAACTCGTCGCGGCGGCCGGGGGGCACCGTTAACCGCCGGGGTCACCCATGGCGGGTGGTGGCCACCTTGCGGGCTGACCGACAATGAGTCTGTGAACGATCTCCCTCGACGTGCCTTCACGCGCACCGCCAAGTTGGCCACCCTCCCCGTCGGGCTGGCCGGCCGGACCGCGTGGGGGCTCGGCAAGCGCATCGGCGGGCGGCCCGCCGAACTGGTCGCGGCCGAGATCCAGCAGCGCACGGCCGAGCAGATCTTCCGGGTCCTGGGGGAACTCAAGGGCGGGGCGATGAAGTTCGGGCAGGCGCTGTCCATCTTCGAGGCTGCGCTGCCGCCGGAAATCGCCGGGCCGTACCGGGCGACGCTCACCAAGCTCCAGGAATCCGCGCCGCCGCTGCCCACGCGCACCGTGCAGCGGGTGCTCGCCCAGGACATGGGCCCGGACTGGCGCGACCAGTTCGCCGAGTTCGACGACAAGCCGGCCGCCGCCGCGTCGATCGGCCAGGTCCACCGGGCCGTCTGGCAGGACGGCCGCCGGGTCGCCGTGAAGATCCAGTATCCCGGCGCCGGCAACGCCCTGCTCAGTGACTTCACCCAGCTCAGCCGGGTGGCACGGCTGTTTTCCGTGCTGATGCCCGGCCTGGAGGTGCGGCCGCTGCTTGACGAGTTGCGCGCCCGGATGGCGGAGGAACTCGACTACAAGCTCGAGGCGCAAGCGCAGCAGGCCTTCGCCGACGCCTACGCGGGCGACCCCGACATCGCCGTGCCCGACGTCGTGGTGAGGACCGGCCACGTGCTGGTCTCGGAATGGATGGACGGGACCCCGCTGTCGAAGATCATCAGCGACGGCACGCCAGGAAGAACGGGACCGGATGGGGCTGCTGTTCGTCCGGTTCCTGTTCTCCGGCCCCGCCCGGGCCGGGATGCTGCATGCCGACCCGCATCCGGGCAACTTCCGCATGCTGCCCGACGGGCGGCTGGGCGTCCTGGACTTCGGCGCCGTGGACCGGCTGCCCGGCGGCATGCCCCCGTTCATCGGGCGCCTGGTGCGCATGGTCCACGATGGGGCGGACCTGGCGCCCGCCGAGGAGGAACTGCGCAGGCAGGGCTTCGTCCGCGACGGCATGCAGGTGGACATGGAAGCGCTGCGCGGGTTCCTGGCCCCGATGGCCGAACCGTCCCGCCAGGAGCGGTTCAAGTTCAACCGCGACTGGCTGCGCGGCGAGGCGGCCAGGGTCACCGACCCGCGCTCGTCCAACCTGAGCCGGCGGCTCAACCTGCCGCCCTCCTACGTGCTGATCCACCGGGTGTCCACGGCGGGCACGGGAGTGCTCTGCCAACTGGAGGCCGAGGGGCCGTTCCGGGCCGAGATGATCAGGTGGCTGCCGGGATACGGGGACACCGACTCCGGCGGGCCCGGACAGCGACCCGGACGGCCCGGGCCACGGCGAGCGCCTCTCCGGCGCCGTCGCCCCGCGCCGGTACGCGTGCGCTCCACGAGCGAGGAGGACACGGGTGAGCATGCGCCACGCACGCCCGCTGATCGCTGGTTCCGCCGCGGTGCTCGTGGCCACGCTGGGCGCCACGGCCGCCTTCGCCGCGACCACCTGGACCATCAAACCCGGCGGCGCCTTCACCGCAAGTGCCGCGAGTGCGAAGTTCAAAGACACCACGACCGGATCCACCTTCACATGCACATCCGTGACCGCCAGCGGCACGCTCAAGAGCGGCAGCGGGCTGTCCGGCTCGGACGCCGGCTCGATCTCCGCCGCCGTCTTCGGCCACTGCACCAGCCCGCTGGGCGTGACGTGGGGACTCAAGCCCACGGACCTGCCCTGGCATGTGAACTTCTCCTCCGCCAGTGGCGGTGCCGTGACCGGGAGCATCAGCCACATGCAGATCCAGTTCTCCGGCCCGTCGTGCACGGCCGTCATCGACGGCACCAGCGCCACCGCCAGCGACGGCCACCTGAGGTTCCGCTACGCCGACGGCACCGGCCGCCTCCGGCTCATGCACCACCGGCAGCAATCTGCACTTCTACAACGTCAACGGCTGCTTCGGCGCTGTTCAACACCGGCGACCGGCTGACGGCCATCGCCGGCGCCTTCACCCTGAGCCCTAAGCAGGCAATCACCAGCCCGTGACCAGCATGGTTGCCGGTTCCCCGAATCGGTGGCCACGGTTCCCCGGCGTAGCGATGGGCCGGCCCCGGATCACCGGGACCGGCCCATCATCGAAGTCGGACGAGTGCTCACCGGGGGACGACCCCCGGAGCCCCCCGCTGGCCCGCGGCCCCGTTCCTTCGTCACGGGGCCTTGCCGGGCGGTCAGGACGCGAGGTCGCTGCGGGCGCGCAGGACGCCGTTCTGGGCGGCGTACAGGCGGCGTTCCGCGCGCGCGACCCGGCGGGCCGCCTTCCGGAGCGCGAGGACGCGATACCCCTGCCGCTGTTCGTGTGCCCGTGCCAGGAGGGCACGGTGCTGTGCCGACGCCTGCCGGGTATGGGCGTACATGGCTTTACCTCCCTTCGTGGGCTCGTAGCCGGTTCAGTTCGTAGCCAGTTCTGCTCGTGTCGGGCTTTTGCTGGGGCCGGTGCGGCCGTGGCCGGCCGGGGCCGGCCACGGCCTCTCAGGCCGCTACCTCGGACTTCCGCGGGCGCCCCCGGGGGCGCTTGCGCGGGATGACCTCGCCGCGCAGGAAGAGTTCTCCGCCCCAGACTCCCCACGGCTCGCGGCGCGCCATGGCGCCGGAGAAGCACGCGATCCTGATGGCGCACCCTCGGCACAGGGCCTTGGCCGCTTCGACATCCGCTGGGGACTCGGCGAAAAACAGGTCCGGATCCACCCTGCAGGGCAGGTCCCGGGCATTGCGCAGCGCGGGCATCTGGGTGCCCGGGAGAGCCTGCCCTACCGGCCTGGAGGTCACCGGCGGCGACGCGACCGCTTCCGTCTCTTGCCTCGTCACCCGCAATGCGAGTGCTGCCTCGAACCCCGCCGCGCCCCCCGCGGCGGTGGTGCCGGGCCAGTACATGTCCGTCCCCTCTCGTCCTCGTCGATCTGCTCGTCGTGTGTTCCACTCGGCTGATACGGCGGCCCGGGCATAACTAAGGCCGCGGACCCGGTTATCGGGTCCGCGGCCTTGGGGATCGAGGCCGGTCTTTCTAGACCGGATCCCAAGCCCTATGCGGACCCAACTTGGCGCCGTTGATGACGGCACCGTGGGTCATGAACGGTGTACTTCTGGAGCTGCATCCGCGGTCGCGCCAGCACGACATCGCCACGCATAGCGGTGCCCGCAGCCACGAAGCCGCTGCCGTCCTGGACGAGCTGAGCCGGCACCCCGCGCCGCGGACAGGCGCCCGCGCCGGCGACGGCAGTGCGCGCAGCGGAACTCGCGACGGCGAAGCCACCAGGTGTGATGTTGGTCACCGTGGGCACCTCCTTCCACGCATCGTTGTGGGCCCACTCATCGGACATGGATGCAGCCTATGAAGTCGCAGGCCAACGCGGCAACTGGTTTTTCGACACGTTTTTGTCGCGCCGGGAATCCCCCGCCTTACCACCCCGCCGGCGTGGGCGGCATGGTCAGCCGCCGCTGCGCTCCCGGTGCACCTGAGGACGCGTGACCGGGACCACCACCAGCAGGCCATCAAGCCCGGCGAAGTCATCGGGGTTTGTCGTGTACAGCGGCAGACCGGCCGCGACCGCGGTCGAAGCGATCATCAGGTCGGCGGTTCTCCGCCTCGGACTGCGGCCAGCACCGATGACGGCAGCGGTGACCCGGCCATAGGCTCGGGCGGCTTCGGCGCCGAACGGGATCGGGTCGAACTCGTTCTCGGCTCGCTGGAGCACGTCGAGCCGCCTGGCCCGTTCCGCATGCTCGTGGTAGTCGGCTTGCTCATCGTCGGACCGCACCTGATGCAGGCCAGCCGACAGTTCGGCGAGAGTGACCGCGCTGATTGCCATCTCGTCCGGCAACTCATCCGGGTCCACCCACCGCCGGAAGATCAGGATGTTGGTGTCGAGCATTCCCTGTGACCGGCGCTGCTTGGTCCCTGTGGCCAGCGGCTGCCGGACCGGGCGATCAGCCGGCATAGGGGCTGGTGAGGCCCTGATCGGCCGCCGCCTCCTGGTCCGCGCGGAAGGCGTCGAGGTCGACCGTGGCGGCGGCTGCGGACATCGCCGCGAACTGCTGCCTGGGAACGAACTGGCGCCTGCGGCGGAGCGGGATCAGCTCACCGATGCGATGGCCGTCCCGGGTGACCGTGAATGCCTGCCCGTTTTCAACCGCGTCCATGATCTCCTTGGATCTGGTGCGCAGGTCGCGCTGGGTGATCTCGGGCTGAGTGATCTCCGGCTGCGCGCTCATATCGCGAGGATACCGTGCGGTAGCACGGTGTGCCACCAAGTGCCGGTCGGCGGCGGTGCGGTCCAGCTTGTCCCGGCGCTGCGGGGCCTGGGCCGTGGGATGGGCTGGGTTCCAACCTTGCTGGCTGCTGTGTCGTCTCAGGGCTATGAGGCGCATGTGGAGCCTGCTGGCCGCGGCGGGCGTGGTGCTCTGTTCGGTGGCGTGCGGCACGCGGGCGCCCGGCGAGGCCCATCGGTCCCCGGGCACGGCGGACAGCGCCCCGGCAGCCACGGCGGGGCGGGCGGAGGCCCGGGCAGGCTCGCCACTCGCGGGCTCGTTCCTGATGGACCTGACCTGGGTCAGCGACCAGCGCGGCTGGGCCCTCGCCGCCGTCCCCTGCGGCCGGGACCTGTGCCCACGCCTGGCCGCCACCACGGACGGCGGGCGGACCTGGGCGGCACTGCCCACGCCACCCGGCCGGGTCCTGGACCCCTCAGGGCTGGGCGGCTGCGCCCCGGCGGACTGCGTCAGCCAGGTGAGGTTCGCCACCGCCACGGTGGGCTACCTGTTCGGGCCTGCCCTGTTCCAGACCAGCGACGGCGGCCGCAGCTGGCACCGGGTGCCCAGCCGCCCGGTGGAAGCGCTGGAACCGTCGGCGGGCACGGTGGTCCGGGTCGTGTACGACCACACCGGCTGCCCCGGCCCGTGCGACCGCGCGGTGCAGGAAACCACCGCCGGGTCGGCCACCTGGCACACCGTGCTGCACATCCCGGCGGCCAGCGCCGCGGACGGCGTCGTCGCCCAGCTCGTCCGGCAGGGGATCTCGGTCATCTATGTCCCCGTGCTCGGACATGTGGCCGGCGGGGCTGGCCTGGCCTACACGGTGATCTTCCGCTCCACCGATGGCGGGGCCACGTGGCAGCGGCAAGCCGACCCATGTCGTGTCATCGGCCCACAGGAGCACGACGCGGCCGGGCTGGCCGCCGCGCCGGGCGGGTTCGCCGCGGTGCTGTGCGCCCCGCGCAATGGCGCCGGCCCGGCGTTCGTCCGCACCTCCGCCGACAACGGCTCATCGTGGGGGCCGCCGCACCAGGCCCCGGGCGGGACCAGGGCCCAGGTGAGCCTCATCGCCGCGGCCAGCGCGGCGCACCTGGTGCTGGCCACCGGCGGGGAGACCGGCGAAGGCCCGTTCACCTACCAGCTGTTCGCCTCCGCCGACGGCGGCCTGCGCTGGTCCGCCGTCGTGACCGGCACCGCGCAACTCGTTCCCCAGGCACCGGGGGCATCCTTCCTCGGTTTCGAGGACGCCACAGTCGGCCGCTGGATCAGCGGCCCCCGGGCCATCTGGACCACCGGCGACGCCGGCCAGCGCTGGCGCGAGGGCTGGTTTCCTTGATCACGGACGATTTCCCGCATGGAGCGGGATATCGTCCGTGATCAAGGTCGCCAGGGGGGGCGGGGCGGGGGGGCGGCGAGGGGTCAGGGGGCGGGGTCGGGGTCGGGGCGGCGGCTGCGGATGAGGCCCTCCTGCATCACCGACACCACCAGGCGGCCGTCCTGGAACACCTCGCCCCGGGCCAGGCCCCGGGCACCGGCCGCGGACGGTGACTCCTGCGAGTAGAGCAGCCACCGGTCGGCGCGGAACGGGCGGTGGAACCACATCGCGTGGTCCAGGCTCGCCCCGGTCGTGCTGCCGTCCGCCCAGGACAGGCCGTGCCGTAGCAGCACCGAGTCCAGCAGCGTCATGTCCGAGGCGTACGTCATCAGGCAGACGTGCAGCAGCGGGTCGTCGGGCAGTTCGCCGTCGGCACGCAGCCAGACCAGGTTGCGGTCGGTGCGCAGGGACGGGTCCCGCTGCGCCTCGACGGACAGCGGCCCGACGACGCGAAGGTCGATCGGGTTCTCCCGGAAGTACCTCGCCGCGTCCGGGCCGAATGCCTTCTCCAGCCGTTCCGGGTGCGTGGGCACGGACTCCGGCGGCGGCGCCTGCGGCATGGCGGCGGAGTGATCCGGGCCTGGCTCGTCGTGATGAAACGACGCGGACAGGGTGAAGATGACCTTGCCGTGCTGGATCGCGGACACCCGCCGGGTGGTGAACGACCGCCCGTCCCTTACCCGGTCCACGATGTAGACCAGCGGCACCGACGGGTCGCCAGGGCGGATGAAATACGCGTGCAGCGAGTGCACTGCCCGGTCGGCAGGCACGGTCCGGCCCGCGGCGACCAGCGCCTGGCCGGCCACCTGCCCGCCGAACACCCGCTGCCGCCGGTCATCGGGGCTGCGGCCGCGGAAGATGTCCAGTTCGATCTGCTCCAGATCGAGCAGGTCCAGCAGCTTGCCCAGGGTGTCCGTCACGGCTTGCCCGACCCAGTCCTCATGCCCGGGATCCCGCTTTCTTCTCGTCCGCGCCGGCGGGCGCGGGTGCTGGTGCTGTCGCGCACAACGCCAATATCGCGGCACCGTACCGGTCCAGCCTGTCAGGCCCGAGACCGGGGATGCGGGCGAGTCCCTCGATGCTGGCTGGCCGCTGTGCCGCGATATGCCGGAGCGTCTCGTCACCGAACACCACGTACGCGGGGACCCCGGCGTCGCGGGCGACCCCGCGGCGCCACTCCCGGAGCGCCTCGACCAGGGCGGGATTGGCGTCGGCGAACTGGAACTGGCCGGCGGCCGGCTTCGCCCGGGCGGCCCTGGCCTCCCGCCATCCGGGCCGGAGCCCGGTGAGGAACCGGGACGGGGTGCGGTTGCCGCGGCCGCCCGGCAGCCGGGCCAGCGGCCAGGACAGCAGCACCTGCTGCCGGGCCCGGGTCACCCCGACATACAGCAACCGGCGTTCCTCGGCGATCGCCGCGTCGGTGCCCGCGTGCACGATGGGCACGTTGCCCTCGGTCAGCCCGGGCAGGAAGACCAGGTCCCATTCCAGCCCCTTGGCCGCGTGCAGCGACGTCACGGTCACCCCCTCAGCCTGGGGGGCGCGCTCGGCCGTGGCCGCGCGGGCCAGTTCGGCGACCACGTCGGCGAGGCCCGCGCCGGGGCTGGCCGCGCAGTGGTCCTCGGCAAGCTGGGCCAGCGCGGCCAGCGACTCCCAGCGGTCCCTGGCGGCGCGGCCAGCCGGGGGGTCCCGGGTCAGCCCGATCCCGGCGAGGATGTGCCGCACCTCCGCGACCACGTACTCCGCCGGGCCCGCTGGCCCCGATCCTCCCGATTCGTCCGGGGCGCGGGCGCTCTTGGCGGCGGCCCGCAACAGCCCGGTCGCCTGGCGCACCTCGGCCCGGTCGAAGAACCGCTGCGAGCCGCGCACCTGGCAGGGCACCCCGGCGTCGGCGAACGCCCGCTCGAACCGCTCGGTCTGGGCGTTGGCCCGGACCAGCACGGCCATGTCCCTGGCCGGCACCCCGGCGTCCAGCCACTGCCGGGCCCGCCCGGCGATCGCCGCCGCCTCCGCGGCCTCGTCGTGGTACTCGGTGAACTCGGCCGGTGGCCCGCTGGCCCGCTGCGCGACGAGGGCCGGGCCGCCGTCAATCCCCAGGCCGGCGCCGGGCTGACCAGCCCGCCCCTGCACCAGGCGGTTGGCGCAGTCGACCACCTCCGGTGTGGACCGGTAGTTCCGCACCAGCCGGACCACGGTGGCGTGCGGGTACTCCGCCGGGAACCCCGTCAGGTAGGCCGACGTGGCCCCGGTGAACGAGTAGATCGTCTGCCGCGGGTCACCGACCACGCAGACGTCGTCACGGTCCCCGGCCCACACGTCCAGCAGCAGTTTCTGCAGCGGGTTGACGTCCTGGAACTCGTCGACCATGAAGTAGCGGTAACGGTCGCGCACCTCGGCGGCCGCCGCCGGATGCCCGGCCAGGATCGCCGCGGTGAGTTCCAGCACGGACTCGAAGTCGACCAGGTGACGGTCCCGGCGCAAGTTCTCGTAGCAGGCGAACACCCGGCCCGCCGCCTCGTGGTCCACCGGCGGGATCCGGCCGAGCCCGGCCGCCGCGACGGCGTAGTCCTCCGGGCGCACCTGCAGCACCTTGGCCCATTCCACCTCGGTGGCCAGGTCCCGCAGTTCCGGGCCGGTGGCCGGCACCCGCGCCGCGCGGGCCGCCTCGGCCAGCAGGCTGATCTTCGAGTCGAGCACGGCCGGCAGCAGGCCGCCCACCGTCACCGGCCAGAAGTGGACAAGCTGCCGCAACGCGGCCGAGTGGAACGTGCGCGCCCGGACCTGGCCCAGCCCGCCGCCCGGCCCGTCGAGCTGGCGCAGCCGCCCACGCAGCTCACCGGCGGCCCGGGTGGTGAAGGTGACCGCGAGCACGTGGCCCGGATTCACCACGCCGGTGCGGACGGCGTAGGCGACCCGGTGGGCTATCGCGCGGGTCTTGCCGGTCCCGGCACCGGCGATCACGCACACCGGGCCGCGGGTGGCGAGTGCCACCTCGCGCTGCTCAGGGTCGAGCGCGGCGAGCACCGCCTCGGGGCCCTCGTCCACCGCGCACCTCCTTCACCGCTGTCATCCTCGCGTATCCATCCGACATGCGCGGGAAGCGGAACGCCGGACGCGGTGTTGCATCAGCGGAAATACTGTGGGGAAGGGACAAGGAGACGCGGGTGTCACAGAGCGTAACTATGTACACCACGCCGTGGTGCGGCTTTTGCCGTAGGCTCAAGGTCCAGCTCGCGCGGGAGGGGATCGAGGTCGCCGAGATCGACATCGAGCGGGACCCCGCCGCAGCGGACTATGTGATGTCTGTGAACGGCGGCATGCAGACGGTCCCGACCATCGTGTTCCCCGACGGGACGGCGCTGACCAACCCGTCAGCCGCGCAGGTACGGGAGCGTCTCGCCACCCTTGCACTAGGACAATGACCAGACACGGCAACACGGCAGACACGGGGGGCCCGGGCCGCCACGCACGGACACGGCAGCCCAGGGCTGATGCCGCCCGGCCGGGCGGCGGCGCAGCCGTGCCCGAGGTGCCCGGAACGCCGGAGCCGTCCGGATGGCCGGACGAGAAGCCGGGCAGGCACGCCCAGGACAGCGGCGCGAGCCCGGCAGGCACCGGCCACGAGCCGGTCGCCCGGCGCACCGCCACCGGGTGGCGGGTCGGCGACGAGGAGGTCTCCGACCTGACCAGCGCCATGGTGCTCGCCGACCTGCTGGCCGCCGAACTGCCCACGCAGGCGATGCCGAGCCTCGGCGCCGCCGCAGGGCTGGCCGGCGACGATCCGCCGGACCCGCGCAAGCTTGAGCAGACCGTCGCCCAGCTAGAGCACGCGCTGACCGCCCGGGTCCGGGTGGAGCAGGCCATCGGCGTGCTCGCGGAACGGCACCGGCTCCGGCCGCGGCAGGCGTTCGAGCTGCTCCGGTCGGTGGCACGGGCCAGGGGACGGCGGGTGCTCGAGATGGCGACCGAGGTCGTGGATAGCGCCACCAACCCGTTGCTGCGCATCCCCGAGGAGCTGGCGAAGCCCCCGATGGTACGCCGCCGCGGCCGGCGCCTCGACCCGGATCCCGGCTGACCCCGGTTCCCGCCTTCCCGCTCCGTCATAGGGCCTGCCCGGCCCGGCCGGTTGTGGGCGCTGACGCCAGCGCCCACATACTTTTGGGGTCGTTGGCGCGAACGCCCACATTCATGGCGCCGGACTCGATACGGAGCTAGGCTTTCGCTCTGGGTTCACAACGGATCACTTTGGGTAACTTTCCCCAGGTGAGCGACGGGATCCCGGCAGGGCGGCTCTTCATCATCGGGGGCGGCGAGGATCGCTGCTGCGGTGCCGGCGTGCTGGAGCGGTTCATCGAGCTTTCCGGCGGGGACCAGGCGCGGATCACGCTGGTGACCACCGCCACGGGCACCCCCGACGAGGTGCACGCCGAGTACGAGCAGGTGTTCCGCAAGCTCGGCGTGCAGATCACCACGGAACTGCGGCTGCACGGCCGGGCTGACGCCGACAGCGACCTGGCCGAGTCCATCCTGCGCGGCGCCACCGGGGTCTTCTTCAGCGGCGGCGACCAGTCCCGGATCCGCGCGCTGGTCGGATCCCGGACGAACGAGATCCTCAGCGAGCGGCTCGCCGAGGGGCTCGTGATCGCCGGGACCAGCGCCGGCGCGACCGCGCTCGGCCGCACGATGATCCTCGGCGGCCAGCGGGCGGACGTCTCGGCGGCCGCGGTGCGGACCGCGCCGGGCCTCGGCCTGCTCGGTGGCGTGCTCATCGACATGCATTTCGCCGAGCGGGGGCGGCTGCCCAGGCTGCTCGCGGCGGTGGCGCTCGCCCCGGACCACATCGGCGTGGGCATCGACGAGAACACCGCCGTCCTGGTCGAGGGGTCCCGGTTCGAGGTCATGGGGTCCGGGGTGGCCACCGTGGTGGATCCCGACCGGTCCACCGTGGTCCACCCGGCGGGTGACTACGACCCGATCACGCTGTTCGACGTGCGCCTGCACCTCATGCCCGCGGGGTGCCAGTTCGACCTCGACCACCGGGTCCCGGCGATCGGGCCCAGGCACACCAGGTACTGACCCCGGGCCCGGACCGGGCCCGGCCACCAATGACGCCAGGGAGCAGACGTGCGGCTTACCGACCTGCGCCGCCTGTACGGCCCGAACATCTACACCGCGCGCCCGGTCACCGTGGCGCGGCTGGAACTCGACGAGCTGACCGCGCAGGAGACCACCGGCGCCGAGGGGTTCGCCGCACGCCTGCTGGCCCTGCTGCCGGGGCTGGCCGGCCACCACTGCGCGGCTGGCGAGGCGGGCGGGTTCTGCCAGGCGATGGCCCGGGGCACCTACTTCGGCCATGTCACCGAGCACGTCGCGCTGGAACTGTCCGCCCTGGCAGGCCGGGACGTCTACTTCGGCCGGACGGTGCGGGCCGGCGCCGACGGCCGTTACGACGTGGTGATGGAGTGCCCGCAGGACGAGCCCGTGGATTCACCCATCCCCGGCGATCTGCTGCGCCTCGCCATCGGCGTGGTCACGGACGTGATCGCGGAGCGCTCTCCCGCCGTAGCGGAGGCGATCGCGCCGATCGCGGCCGAGATCGAGCGGACCCGGCTCGGCGTGAGCACCGCGGCGCTGGCCGGCGCGGCGCGCCGCCGGGGGATCCCGGTCCGGCGGGTCGGCGACCTGAGCCTGCTGCGGCTCGGCTACGGCAGCCGCCGCAGGCTGGCCTGGGCCGCGCTCACCGACCAGACCTCCGCGGTCGGCGTGGACATCGCCTGCGACAAGGTGCTGGCCAAGCAACTGCTCGCCGACGCGGGCGTGCCGGTGCCGTCCGGCACGGTCGCCTGGGACGCGGCCGCGGCGGTCGAGGCGTTCTCCCGGCTCGGGCCGCCCGTGGTGGTCAAGCCGCGCAGCGGCAGCCAGGGCGGCGGCGTCACCGTCGGGGTCAGCACGGCCGAGAAGGCCGCCGAGGCCTACCACCGGGCCGCCAAGGCCGATCCGGCGGTGATCGTGGAGAAGTACGTGCCGGGCACCGACTACCGCGTCCTGGTGGTCGAGGGCCGGATGATCGCCGCGGCCAGGGTGCGCGCCCCGGCGGTGACCGGCGACGGCGTCCACGACATCGAGGCGCTGGTCGAGGCGGCCAACGCCGACCCGCGGCGTGGCGAGGGCCACGCCCGGCCGCTGACGAAGATCCCGCTGGACGGCGAGGCGCTGGCCTGCCTGTCCGCCCAGGGACTGGAGCCCGGCTGCGTGCCAGGCCCGGGCGAGGCGGTGTGGCTGCGCCGGAACGCCAACCTGTCCACCGGCGGGTGCAGCACCGATGTCACCGACCTGGTGCACCCCGACGTGGCCGCGCTGTGCTGCCGCGCGGCCGCGGTGACCGGGCTTGACGTGTGCGGGGTGGATGTGCGGCTGGCCGACATCTCCGCGCCGGTCCGGGGCAGCCTGCCCGGGCAGCCCGGCACCTGGACCGGCGCGGTGCTCGAGGTGAACGCCTCGCCGGGCCTGCGGATGCACACCGAGCCCAGCGCCGGGCAGGGCCGGGACGTCGCCGGGGCGATCCTGGACCGGCTCTACCCGCCCGGCGCCCTGGCCCGGATCCCGGTGGTCTCGGTGACCGGGACGAACGGGAAGACCACCGTGGTCCGGATGATCGCGCACATCCTCGGCCAGGCCGGCCTGGCCGTGGGCATGACCACCACGGACGGCGTCCAGGTGGCCGGCCGGCCGGTCGACTTCGGGGACGCGTCCGGGCCGCGGTCGGCGGAACTGGTGCTGGACGATCCGGCGGTCGAGGCGGCCGTGCTGGAAACCGCGCGGGGCGGCATCCTGCGCCGCGGCCTGGGGTACGACCGGGCCGACGTCGCCGTGCTCACCAACATCACCTCCGACCACCTCGGCATGGACGGCATCGACGACCTGGACGACCTGACCGACGTCAAGGCGCTGGTGGCGGAGGAGATCCAGCCCGGCGGCACGCTGGTGCTCAACGCCGACGACAGCCGGGTCGCCGCGCTGGCCGCCCGGCCCGCGGTGCGCGCCCGCAACCCGGTGGTCAGGTACTTCAGCCTGGACGGGCGCAACCCGGTCATCCTGGCGCACCGGATGAGCGGCGGCATGACCTGCGAGCTGCGGGACGGCATGCTCGTGGAGACGCGCGGCGGCGAGGAGCACGAACTGCTGGCCGTGGCCGAGCTGCCCGGCTCGTTCGGCGGCTCCGCGGCCCACCAGATCGCGAACGCGCTGGCGGCCTGCGCCGCCTGCCGTGCCCTGGGGGTGAGCGCGAAGGACATCAGGCGCGCGCTGGTCACGTTCACCGCCGAGCAGGCCAACCCCGGGCGGGGCAACGTCTACCAGATCTACGGCCGGCCCGTCATGGTCGACTACGGGCACAACGCGGCCGCGCTGGCCGCCATGGGACGGCTGCTGCACGAGGCCTGGGGCGGCACCCCGGTCGCCGCGGTGACCCTGCCCGGCGACCGCCGGGACGACCTGGTCGGCGAGACGGCGGCCGCCATCGCGGACTGGTTCGGCCGGGTGGTCGTCTACGAGGACGCCGACCTGCGCGGGCGGCGGCCCGGTGAGATGACCGAGCTGATCAGCGCCGCGCTGACGGCCCGCCGCCCCGGCATCACGATCGAGGCGGCCAGCGGCCCGGGCGCGGCCCTGCGCGCGGCCCTGGCGCTGGCCAGCGGGCCCGGCGCGGTCCTGCTGCTGCACGAGACGTTCGCCGCGGCACAGGCGGCGCTGGCCACGATGAACGCCGTTCCCTGGCCCGCCACGGGCCAGGGGGCGCCGTGACGGCACCGGCGGGCCCCGGGGAGCGTTCGGCAGCACGAGGACGCCGGCCGGCGGGGACGGGCAGCGGGCCGGGAACCTGGCCAGGCGCCCCGCCCGGCCGAGGGTCAGCCGAGGGCGGCGAGTACCCGTCGGGCCATCTCCTGCTCGCCGAGCCTGTTCGGGTGGAACGGCGCCGCGAGCGAGGTGGGGATGAGGCCCTCGACCCACCTGGTTCCGGGGGCCTGGCAGGCGTCGTGGCCGATGCTGGCGGTGTAGGTGTCCACGAACGTCGCGTTGTTCGCGGCGGCCTCGGCGGCGAGCATCGAGTTCAGCGCCTTCTCCACGCCGCGCAGGTAGGGCACGTCGCGGTAGGCGATCGGCACCAGCGGCCAGCAGCCGCCGCCGCTGTTGGGCAGGATCACCGGGTAGCCGACCAGCAGCACCCGCGCGTTCGGCGCGTCGGCGTGGATCCCGCGCAGATCCGCGGCGACCTTCGGGGCCGCCGCGCTGATCGCCGCGCGGAGCCGGTCGGTCCCGCCCGAGGTGTAGTGGTCCTTGCACGGCGAGCCGAACGGGTCGGTCAGGCTCAGCGTGGCGCAGTGCTCGATGATGCCGATAAAGCCGATGTCGTTGCCGCTGATCTGCAGCGTCACCAGCGTGGTGCTCGCGGACAGGGCGCTGTCCTCTGGCGGGTTGGTGCCCAGCGGCACGGACTGGGCATGGGTCATGTCCGCCGTGGTCGCGCCCCGGCAGCTCACGTCGTTGAACGAGGCGGCGCCGGTTCCCGCGGCCACCAGGAACGGGTAGCTGTGCGTGGACCGCAGGCAGCCGGCCGGTGACCCGGTCGGGTCCGGGATGAACGGCCCGGTCGTGTAGGAATCCCCGAGCGCCACGTAGTGGGGTGGGCCGCTGGCGCCGGGTGGGCCGAAGACGCCTGCTCCCGCTGAGCCGGACAGCGCGATGACCAGGAGCGATCCCCCGGCCCCCGCGAGGAGGGCACGAACGGTGGACCGCCGCGGGCCGGGACGGGCGTGGCGGCGGCGCGAGGCCGGCAGGCGCATGGCTCCCCTTCCAGCCGGTTACTAGCAGTAATCAGATCATCGGGTCAGGGTGAGCTCCACGTCAATGGGCAGCCGGGCTGGCCAGACACCGGACCCAGCTGGATGGTACGCGACTGCGATCCCTAATAGCAGCTATGGCCGCCATCGTTAACCCACGCCAAGGAGCGGCGCCACCCGCCGGGCGTGCCCTGACCTGGAGGATCAGCCGCCGGCCGCCTGGCTGGTGAGCGTGACGCCGGAATGCGCCCAGGGGCGGGAGAAGCCGACCGGGTTCGTGTCGCCGGGTGCCGCCTTGCTGGTGCCGAAGGGCGAGATCCGGATCGGGAACCCGGTCGCGTACGCCTCGATCATCAGGTCGTGCCCGATGACCAGGCCGACATGGCCGGGTGAGGTGGTCGTGCCGTCGGACCCGGCGAAGAACACCAGGTCGCCGGGTTCCTCATGGCCGGGCTGGACCCTGGGCCCCCACAGCCACTGCAGCTCCGAGGTCCGCGGGATGTCGATGCCGCCCGCGCGGTAGGCCATCATCACCAGCCCGGAGCAGTCGAACGCGTCCGGCCCGGTCCCGCCCCACTGGTACGGCTTGCCGATCTGCTGGCGCGCGTACGCGATCACGGCGGCCACGGCCTGGTTCGGCACCGCGATGCTCGTGGTGCCCGGCTGGCAGGAGGCCTGCGGCCCGGGCGCGGCCGCGGTGACCGTGAAGCCGCCGCCGGCGTACACCCCCGCCCAGTGCAGCACCGCCTGCATATAGGAGGTGAGGTGGTTGTAGGCGAAGATGGCGCCGCTGGGGTTGGTCAGCACGCCGTGCTCCAGCAGGTACTTCGCGGCACCGCCGATCGCGTCGGCCGGCTCGTACACGCTGGCGATGCCGTCCCCGTTGCCGTCCGTGGCCACGCCGCGGACCTGCTCGCCGGCCGGGTGGACCGGCGCGCCGCCCCAGGTGTTCCCGGCCGCGCCGCCGATGCCGATCTGCATCGGCCCGGCCGCGCCGAAGCCGTTTTCGCCGCTGTGCACGCCAGGCAGGCTGGACCGGCCGTCGTTGGACTCCACCTCGCCGATCCCGGCCAGGATCGTCCACGGCACGCCGTAGGTGTGCCCCGCCTGCTGGAACAGCTGCAGGTAGTTGGCTGGAATGGCGGTCCCCGCGGCCTTACTGGGGGCAGGCTGGACCGCCGCGGTCACCACCGCGCCGCCGGCGCTGCCGCAGCCCTGGCCGGCGGCGAACAGGATGCTGCCGCCGGTGATGCCCGCGCCGGCGAGCGCGAGGCCGAGGACGAGCAGGCCGGCCATGCCGATGATGACGACCGCTGCGGTACGCCCCGACACGCGCCAGCTGGCTTCCCACCTCACGTGTTCCCCGCTGAGGCAAGTTCCAGGTCTTCCACCTGCCAGTTTGCTCCCGCACCGGTCACCGTGACGGCGTCGTCCGTGGTGGTCCGGGTGGTGCCCCTGGTGCCGGTGACCTTCTGGGTGATCGCGACGACGAACGTGATGTTGTTCGAGCCGAAGTCGCGGATGGCGGTGATCTGCCCGGTCCCCGTGGCGATCTGTTTTTGCTGTGTCCTGATCTGGGCCACGCCGGGAGTGGCGAAGGCCCGGCCGAGCACGGCCGCCAGTTGCGCGGTGACCATGCCACTGAGCTGCCGTTCGTAGCTGGCCGTGCTCTGCGTGTAGGTGTAACTGGCGTACGCCGCGGAGAACCTGCGCACCAGGTCCGCGGCTGCGGCCAGGCCCGCCTGGCTGAACGGCAGCCAGGCGTAGATGTCCGGCCCGGTCCCCGGCGGTGACGTGGCACCCAGCCCGCCGGAGGCCGTGGCCGGCTGGCTGGCCGGGGCTTGCGACGGTGACGTGCTGGGCAGCGGCGCGGTGTCCCCCACGGCGCGGCCATGCCCGGTGCTGGGACCGCGGTCCAGGGTGGCGGGGATGATCAGGAACGCGCCCAGCGCGGCGAGGACGAGAACGACCGCAGCGAAGACCAGCTTCCGCTGAGCCGACGTGAGATCCATCGCCGCTGCGCTACTTCCGGCGCCGCAGCGGGCGCAGCCAGAACGGGCCCGGGCCGGCCTGCCTGTCACCACGGCTGCCGTTGCCGGCCGCCGGTCCCGCGCCAGAGCCCGCGGCACCCGCGCCCGATGGCCGCTGCGGCGCGGTGCGTGGCGCGGCCCGTGGTGCGGCGGGCGGGGCCGTGGTGCGGGCGGGCGGCGCCGCCCTGGGGGCCGCCCGGGGCGGGGGCGCGCTCCGCGGTGGCGGCCCGGGTGCCGACGCGGGCCGGGATGGCCGGCGGGGTCCGCCCGGCTCCCTGCTGGCCGCCGGACTGGCCGCCGGAGTGGCCGCCGCCGAACAGCCCGGGGGCGCCGGACCGGGCCTGCTGGTGCGCCCCGCCCGTGGGCTGGCTCGCCCTGGACTGGGAGGGCACGCCGAGGGAGCCGTTGCCGCCGCTCCTGGCCCAGCCGGACACCGACGGCCGTGCCGCGCCCTCCGCCGACCGCGGCGGCAGGTCCAGCGGCGGCGGTGTGCGGCCCGGCGCGGCGTTCGCGCCGGCTCTGGCCCGTCCCATCGCGGCAGCCCCGGCACCAGGGCTCACCGTGTGGTCCGGTGCGCCCTGGCCTGCCTCGGTCGCCCCGTTCTCCGCCGCCGCACCCTGGCCGCCCGGTCCGCCTGCCGCGGCGGCACCGGCCAGGGCACCGGCCGTGCCCGCCGTCGCCCCGGCCGTGGCGACCTGCGCGGCAACACCGGCCGCCTGGGCCGGGTTGCGCCGCGCCCAGCGGGCCGCCCGGTAGGCGGCGACCCCGGGCACCGCGGCGGTGGCCGCGTCCCGCGTGTTGCGGGCGGCGGTGCTGCCCGCCCGGGCCAGGTGGGCGTCGGCCTGGTCCCGGGAGCCGATGACGCCGTAGCCGACGGCGGAGAACAGGTGGGTGAACGGCTTGCGGTAGATGAACACCGCCACGGTGACCAGCGAGATCATCAGGATCTTCAGCGCCCAGGGCAGCACCGCGTCGCTGGTGCCCATGATCAGCGAGTAGGCGTACAGCAGCACGGACAGCACGATCGCGATCGCCGCCTGTTTGAGCAGCACGCCGATCAGCAACTCACCCCAGCGCAGCGCGATGACCCGGCCGAAGCCCGGATGGGTGCCCACGATGAGGAAGAACGGCCCCGCGACGAGCAGCAGCAGGAACCCGAGTTTCAGCAGGATCAGGGTGATCGCGATGAGCAGCACGAGTGCGCCCGCGAGCAGCGCCGCGAACAGCGCGGCGAACGCGATCTCCAGCCGGGTGGTCCACTGTTTGCCCTGGAACAGGGCGTACGCGGCGGGGTCGTTCTTCTGCAGCGAGGCGGCCAGCCCGGTGTAGGCGTCCTCCTTGGCCTGGATGACGTTCGCGGTGGGTTTCTCGTTCGCGGCGATCGCCTGCGCCCACAGCAGTTGCCGGCCGTACCTGTTCACCACGGTCGGGGCGCCCTTGCCGACGGTGTAGTTGTAGGTGCCGAACTCGCCGATCAGCCAGGGCTTGCAGACCAGCACGGTCCACAGTTCGTTGGCGTTGCTGTCGACGATGCTGCCGCCGTTGGAGAAGTTGAAGTTGGCCTGCGGCGGCGACTGCGGGTCTCTTGCCGGCCACTGGGACGCAGTTGCTCTGGTGCGGCGCGGGCAGCTTGGCGAAGGCCACGTTGAGCGCCTGGCTGATGCCGTCGGACACGGCCTTGCCGGCCCCGGTGAAGTCCCCGGGCGCCCCGATCAGCCAGATCGCCGCGGCGCAGGCCACCACCATCCACAGGGTGCCCTCGATGGTGCGGCTGGCCCGCTTGCGGATCAGCCCCTGCCAGGCCAGCCAGATCGCGCCGAGGAGCACCACCGGCGCCAGGTACGGGAAGTAGATGGCGTTGCCCAGGCTGGTGACCAGTCTGTTCACCGCACCGGTGAGCCAGGACAGGATGCCCTCGCCCGCGGCCGACTGGTACACCGTGATGGTGACCCGGTCCAGCGCCTTGGCCGCGTCGAACACCACCCCGGCGATGTTGTTCCCCACCAGCGAAGCCATGTCCGAGCACTGCAGGCCGAAGGCGTTCCAGGACTGACCGGCCATGCCGTAGCTGTCGTACAGCGTGGGCTTGCCGGTGCTGCCCGAGCCGGCGGGCGGCCGGATCAGGGCGTCGATACCGCCGTTGGCGGACTCGGGGGTGGGCACCGACGGCTGGCAGATGTTGTTCAGGTCGCCGATGATGCCGCTGGACCCGGCCGCGCAGAACCCGAACAGGCCGCCGATGTCCCCGATCCCGGCAACCTGGCAGATCCCCGACGAGGCGGCCGGCTGCGCCGGGACCTCGGCGGCGGCCGTGGTGACCGGCAGCGCGGCGGTGGCGCGGCTCGCGGTGCTGACCGGGCTCAGCGCGCCGGCCGGCAGCGCGCTGGTGGCCGGGCTCAGGACGGTGGCCGGGCTCAGGACGGTGGCCGGGCTCAGGACGGTGGCCGGGCTCACGGCGGTGGCCGGGCTCACGGCGGTGGCCGGGCTCACGGCGGTGGCCGGGCTCACGGCGGTGGCCGGGCTCACGGCGGTGGCCGGGAGCGCGGCGCGGGCTGGGGCCACGGCCGCCTGCGCCACGGCTGGCATGCCGAGCATCGCCGCCACCGCCCCGGCCAGCAGCAGCGCACGCCACGTGGGACGGGCGACGGCACGGCCGCAGCGCCGGGCCCGGCGGCCGCGCAGCAGGGTCTGCTGCGACTGCGGGGACTTCAGGAACTGCTGCGACTGCTGGGGCTTCGGGGGGGACGTCGGCATTTCCGGGTCTCCGGACCTCGTGGGGGTGGCTAAGTCAGCGACATACGGGGTGACCTGGGGTGATGGCATCTCGGGTTTCCTGATCAATGCGGGGGCCCGCCCGGGAGCGGCTTGAACCGGCGTAACTCACCCCCGAGAGCCGTCCCCCGCGCTGGATCTCCCGGCGGCCGGGCATCCGGTACCCCGCCTGCCAGCGGCTGCTCTCCCCGTACGTGACCAGCGGGCGGGGGCACGTGCACTGGCGGCCCGGTCCCCGGCCCGTCCCCCGTGGACGGTGTGGCCTCCGGCGTGCCGTCGTGGTGCGCGGGTTCGGCCCGGGCATGCCTGGCGACGGTCGCGGCGGGGCTGGGCTCGGGCCGGGCCCGGGTCGGGTTGGTGTCGAGCCAGCGGCGCATTTCCTCGGAGATGAGGTCGATGGCGATGCGCCCGGCCCGGCCCTCGAGGTCGCGGAAGATGCACTCGGCGTTGCCCAGGCCGCGCAGCACCGCCTGGTGGTCGGCGGAGTTCTCCACCCCGAGCAGCGCCATGACGTTGGCCACCTCGACCCGTTCCGACGACCGGAACGCGAACACACTGGAGATGCAGTTCGTGACCTGCTCGGCCAGCAGGTCACCAGCGTTCTGCGAGACCAAGATCAGCGCGGTGTTACGGGACCGGCCCATCCGGGACACCTCGGGGACGAGCTTCGCCCCTTCCGGGGTCGACGTGATCGCCCAGGCCTCGTCCAGGAAAATGGCCTTCGGCATGCGCCGGTCCATGCCGTTCAGCAGCCTGCGCGCGAACTGGGAGACCAGGTACAGCAGGGCAACCGACAGGCGCTGCTCGTAGGAGAAGTCGTCCCGGCTCACGGTGGCGTCCGGGAGGGTGAGCCCGGCCAGGGTGAACACGGTCGTCCAGCCCTCGGCGTCGATCCGCTGCCCGGCGGTCGGCGAGAAGCACAGCCGCGCCAGCCGCATTTCCGACATCGAGTGCAGCACCGCGCCCAGGTTCTTCGACGCGGGATCGGACGAGGCCTCCAGGTGCCGGACCACCCCGCCCAGGCTGGGCTTCTCCCGGGCGGCTACCGCGGCGACCGCCTGGATCATCGCGGACTCGCGCTCCTCCGACATCCGGGGCAGCAGCAGCCGCAGCGTCTCGGTGGCCATGGTGCGCCGCGCGGCGAGGTCGTCGCCGAAGGAGAACGGGTCGAGCAGGCCGGGCGCGGCCGATCCGAGCGGCAGCACCCGCGCCCTGCGGCCCCGCGCCTGCAGCACGTCGACGAGTGGCTCGGCGTCGCCCTTGGGGTCGATCACCGCTATCGTCACCCCGCGCAGCGCAAGCTGCAGGATCAGCAGCAGGGCCAGCGTGGTCTTGCCGCCGCCGGGCTCGCCGGTGATGGCGACCGCGGTAGGCCGGTTGCGGACCGCGGCGAGCAACGGGTCGAAGTGCACGATGGAGCGCGCCCGGCCCATGGTCTCGCCGATGTACGGGCCGACCCAGCCCGGGTTCTCCTCGCCGTTCTCGGTCACGCCGGTGTGGTCGGCGCCCTCGCCGGCGGGCTGGTCGCCGAGCGAGACGGTGGCGGTCGGCACCCCGCCGGCGATCGTGTACAGCGGCTGGCGCTGCACGTAGGACGACAGGTGCACCCGTTCGCCGGGCAGCGACTCGCGCAGCAGGCTGAACTGGTCGCCGGTGGAGTTGACCACGTCGATGCCGATGTCGCGGTAGTGCTCGACCAGCGCCTCCACCCGCTGCTGGCACAGTTCCCTGGTCGGCGCCGCCACGCCGAGCCGGTGCCAGCCGTAGACGAACGGCAGCCGCTCCTTGGTGATCCCGTGCTCCAGCATCCGGGCGGCCTCAAGCTGCTCGGCCAGGGCGAGCGGCAGGTCGACCCCGGCCTCGCGGATGTGCGCGTCCATGTCCCTGGCATGGGCGAGCCGGCGGCCCACGTCCTTGCTCGCCTTGGCCGGGGAGATGAGCTTCATCCGGGAGCTGACCTCGACCGGGAACGGCAGCGAGTCGGCGAAATGCAGCCACGGCTCCCCGTCGGGGAAGCTCATCACGTCCGGGAAGCGGGAGAACGACAGGAACGCCGCCCACGACTCGCCCTCCGGCTGCTCCAGGCGCAACAGCGTCCTGCCGTTGTGCACCTGCCCCTCCAGCAGCGCCTCGATTTCCCCCGCGCCCCAGGTGTGCCGCCGCACCGCCGAGGCCGGCGGATCGCCCGCCGTCCCCGACAGGGTGTGCCGGAACAGCCAGGCGATCTCCTCGCTGGTGGCGTGCCTGGCCCGCAGCGCGCTCCCGGCCAGGGCACGGCCCAGCCGCTCGGCCTGGTCGGTCCATTTGGCGATCTCGGCGCCGGGCACCGCCTCATCGGTCAGCCCGAGCGCCTGCTCGCTGGCCCGGTAGGCGTTGATGAACTGGGAAAAGACCCCGCCGGACAACTGCGCCCGCATGCCCCGCTGGCCCAGCCGCACCCCGAGGTAGACCTCCTTGGCCCAGAAGTCCTTCGCCCACACGTGCTGGTACATCTCATCGAGGTAGTCGCGCCAGCCCGGGCCGCCGTCGGAGGTGGCGTCCAGCCGCGCCGCCCACTGGGCGGCCGGGTAGGACCGGTGCGCCACCCGCAGGTGCACTTCCGCCTCGGGCAGCCGGATCGCGGCCAGCGCGACCGTGATGTTGATGGCCAGCGCCTCCCGCTCGGGCGGCGTGGTGAACTCGTAGGCGTGGGTGGGCAGCCGGTAGTAGGCCCACGCATGCGTCTCCGTGAGCAGGATCGCATTGTCGAAGTAGCGGACGCTCATCCGGCTGCGCCGACGGGTACGCGCGGTCACCGTGCCGCCCTGCGCCGCACCGGGTCATCCGCGAGCGCGCTGACCAGCACCCCGGCCAGCGCGGTGTAGGCCTGCAGCACCGCCGGGCGCAGCCGGGCGAGCCGCGGCGGCCCGTCCGTCGCCTCCAGGCTGTCCCGGATGCCGCGCTCTGCCTCCGGCTCGGCCAGATGGTCGTCCCAGGGAACCCGGACGATGGCCCGGCACCTGCCCCGCAGCACAAGCTCGGCCTGCTCGGCGTGGCGTACGCTGCGCTGGCTGACCCCGTTCAGCACGGCGATGGAGTGCCTGGCCAGCGCCGCGTACCCGTGGCCTGCCAGCCATTCGCATGTCATGGAGACCGCCCGGGCGGCGTCGGGGCTGGCCGGGGCGACCAGGACAAGCTGCCCGGCCTCGGCGAGCAGCTTGGCCACCGCCGCGGCACCTGGGTCCGCAAGCGTGAGCGGGTACCGGGATGCCAGGACGCCGATCAGCCGGTCGTGCTGCAGGTTCGGCAGCGCCGCGCCGCCGTCTGGGGCCGCGTCCTGGCAGATGACGTCCAGGCGCCCCCGGGTGCGGGCGCCGCGGGCCTGGGCGTTCCGTGCGGCGGCCGGGTTCCGGTGCGCCGTGTGCGCCGCGTGGGCGCCGGGGGCCCGGTCCGCCAGCAGGGCGCTCACGGTGATCGCCGGAAGGTGGGCAAGCTCGGTGAGGGACGCGGGGCCCGGGTTGAGGTCAAGCGCGGCAACCGGTTCCCCGCGCAGCCCGGCCAGCAGGTCGGCGAGCATGAGCGTGGTCACCGTCTGGCCCGCGCCCACGGTGCAGCCGAGCACCACGACCAGCCGGGGCCGGTCCAGCGGTAGCACGGCACGCGCCCTGGCCTCCTTGGCGTGGTCGGGCCGGCCCGGCCCGCGCCCGCCAGCGACCACGGTGACATGGCCCCGCCAGTTCGCGGTGCGCCGCTCGCCCGGGCCGCTGAGCGCGCGCTCCACGGGAGCCGGGCGCGGCCGGGCCGGGGTGGCCGGCGGCGGGCCCGCCAGAGACCGCTGCGCCGGGACGATCACCACCGGCGCGGGCGGCCGCGAGGCGCTAGCCCGTGGATCGGCGGGAGGTTCGGCAGCGGGTGGCTCCGGGGCGGGTGCCTCCGGGGCAGACGACTCCAGGGCGGGTGCCTCCGGGGCAGACGACTCCAGGGCGGGTGCCTCCGGGGCAGACGACTCCAGGGCGGGTGCCTCCGGGGCAGACGACTCCGGGGCAGACGACTCCGGGGCGGCTGGCTCGGCTGGCTCGGCCGTAGGTTGCCCGGGCCGTTGCGGCCCGGAACCGCCAGGCCGCGCCGTGCCCGGCGCTGCGACTCCCGCCCAGGCCGTCGCCGCCGTTCCCGGCATGGGCGTCATCGGCGCTCCTGGCCCTGCCGTGGCCGGCGTTCCCGGCATGGGCGTCACAGGCGTTCCCGGCACGGGCGTCGCTGGCGCTCCTGGCCCTGCCGTGGCCGGTGGTGACGTCTCTGGCCCGTCGGATGCGGGCGCGGGCCCGCCCGGTCCGGCCGCCACCGGCGCGGCGCTACCTGGCCCGGCACCGGCCACCGACTCGGTGCCCAGCGGTCCCTCGGCGCCCCTGGCCGGGCCGGCCGGGCGGGCCGGCCACTGGTTCCCGGCCGCGTCGGGGCCCTGGGCCCCGCCGGGATCCTGCACTGCTGCGGGATCCTGTCCCAGTCCGCGGAACCCGTTCGGCGCACCCGGTCGAGTGCTCACATCGGCCGGATAGCCGACCGGCCAGCCGGTGCCCGCCGCCAAGCCAGCGGCTGCGGTCCAGCCCGCACCGGCGCCCTGGCCGATGCCAGGATCCTGGCCGATGCCAGGATCCTGGCCGGCATCTGAATCCCTGGCCCCCTCATCCGGCCGGGCGGCCGCAGATGTGCCATAACCGACCGACGGCCAGCCGGTGCCCGCGTCCTCGCCCGTACCGGGGCCGCCGGTGACCGGCGCCACGGGCGGCGCACCGCCCGCCGCGGCATAACCGGCCGCCGCGGCATAACCGGCCGGCTCGGCATAACCGGCTGGCTCGGGCGGCCCGGCCGGTCCCGCATGACGTCCCTGTCCAGCCGCTCCCCCCGGTCCGGGATCCCGCCACGTCCCCCCGTCCCTGGCCCAGCCCGCACCCGCGGCCGGCGTGCCCTGCGCCGGCCTGATCGGCCGCGGCTCCCTGACCGGCCGCTCCCTGACCGGCTCCGGTTCCCTGGCTGATCCGGGCTCCCTGCCCGGTCCCGGCGCTGGCCGTGGGCGGGACAAACCGGCCACCCGGGCCCACTGCCGTTCCTGCCGCTCGGCGGGCCGCCGTACCCGCTCGTCCGGTGGCGGCCCGGCGGGCTCCCGCTCCGGTACCAGTCCTTCCGGGACCTGCCGCTGCCGGATCAACCGGCCCCGCCCGCGAGCCCGCCGCACCGGGGCGGGATCCGCGACCGTGGACTGCGCCGTGACCGGCCGCACCACCGGGGTCGCGACCGGCAAGGCCGACCGCTCCGGCACCGGCAGCTCGCCCGCGGCCTGCTCCTGCTCGGCCGCGCCGGGGACGCTGGCCCGCCGCCACACCCGGCCGAACATCACGACCTGGTCCTTCTCGGACAACGGGGCCATACGGCACCAGGTGGACGGCTCCCCCAGGTAGCGCACCTGCGAAATGACCAGTTCGGGCAGGCGTTTACTTTCCAGCACCGGCCGGGTCGCCAGCCACGTGAGCACGCCGGGGGGCAGCACGTACAGCCAGAACAACGTGTGGTTGAACGGGAGGCCCGAACAGCGTAAGGAGGAGTATGTAGGGCACCGTGACGGCTGTGAAGACTGCGATCTGCCCAACCGGCAGCGGCATCGGCAGGCGGAAATCGTAGAGCTTGTACAGCCGTTTCTCAATCCGCCAGATGCTCGTATAGGTGGGCAGCTCCACCGGTCGCTCTCCTTATGCTCGCGCGGAGATCAGTGGACACCCAGCGCTTTCGCGATCCCCTGCGCAAGCATTTGCACGATGCTTGGGGTGTAGAAGATCACCGCGATCGCGACGGCAAGGACAACGAATTGGACGAACCTGATGATCTCGCGCGTGAACAGGAAGAAGAGCGCCACGATTCCGACGATTCCCAGGAACAACGGGCCAAACAGGCCCTGCAAGTACGACACCAGGCCGGACGTGTTGAGTGACAGCGGCGCTGCCACTATCAGCGAATGGAACGACATCGTCCTACTCCGGGGTGAGGGGGATTCCTTGTGAGGGGCAGCGGGCCAGAACAGTCAACCCGGGGCGGGGTCATGGCTGCCCCCCGGCCTGGGTGGAGGGGGCAATGCTCTGGACATACCAGGTGCCATGCTGCCTCACAATGGTCAGCGCATAAGTCATTTCGAGGTTAGCGGTGGTGTTTCCGGCCTGGGTGCCCTTGACTCCCTGCCCAGGGACTTCCCAGACGACGGTGGCAACAATGTGACGGACGGTGCCGCCGACCGGTGCCGTGACCCCAGTGACAGAGCCGAACATGACCGTGCCGCCCAGGCCGGTCACCGATGTGCCCGGCGCCAGGAACCGGCCGAGGGTGGACTGATCCCCGCTCGCGTATGCCGCGAAAAAGGCGGGCAACTGCCGCATCAGCGCCGATTCGGCGGCGCTGTCGGAATTGACGGCCGGCGGCGAGGGCGCCGCGACGGGCTGCGGCGCGGGCAGCCACGCGGGCTCACCGGAGATCCCCAGGCCGGCCGCGCTGGCATAGACCGGGACGCCGAGTTCCATCATCTTGCCGTTCACCCGGGCCAGCAGGGTGACCACCGCGTGCTGGGCGTCCTGGACGTGCACGCCCGCGACCTGTGCCGACTGAAGCGAGAGCGAACCGCCGCCATTCCAGCCAAGCTGCGGATCGGGGGCACCCGGTGGCAGGAACGCCGCGAGCTCATTGGACCGCTGGGTGGCCGTGGCCGGGCTGGCGTTCAGATACACCTGCCCGAACTGCAGCGCATAGGCGCTCGCCAGCTGGACCGGGAAGCCCGGTCCCGCCGGGGGGTGGCTCGCCGGCGTGTGGCTGGGCGGCGTCTCGTTCAGCACGATCGCCGTCACGCCGCGGTAGCCGATGATGAGCAGGACCGCCCAGACCACCACGCGGAACGTCCAGACCAGCCAGCGGCCTCCGGCGCCACGCCAGCCCGGGCCCGATCGCCGCTTACCGTCTTGCTGGTTCCCGGCCTCCGTGCCGTAGCCCGCGCTGTACAGGTCTGGTTGCGGACTGCGATCAACGGTGGACCTGCGAACCATCGCACCTCCGCCCCGCTCCTGCGCACGCACCGCAACGACTTGCAGTGCTCTCCGTGTCCGTTGGCACCATTCTGCGCCATAACGTGCTGCTCGGGCAGCCCTTTGGCCACCTCACAAGCCTGCCATCCCCCGCCATTGGAGCCGGCGCTGACGCGCCCCCTGTCCTAAGATTCTTAGGACATTGCTGCCTGATCAGGGCAGATAACACCAAAACGGTCTCGATGTCCGCGTTACACGTCACAGGACGCCAGCCCATGGTGACTCCACGTTAGATAAACCGCGCCATCCAGTAGGCCGGAACAGGCCCGATTCCAGCGCTCATACCTGGTGATATCCCCCGTTCTGGCGCGGCGAACCGGGACAAACCAGACAGCCGGGCAACCGCGTCGCCGGGCAGGTGACCGAGCCAGGCGGCGCGAACCGGGGAACGATGGTGCCCACAGCGTGACGGCGCGGCGGCATAACGGACGCCCGAAACCCCACGCCTCCCGGCTACACATTGAAGCGGAACTCCACCACGTCGCCGTCCTGCATGACGTAGTCCTTGCCCTCGATGCGGGCCTTGCCCACGGCCCGCGCGGCGGCGACCGACCCCGCCGCGACCAGGTCGTCGTAGGACACGATCTCGGCCTTGATGAAGCCACGCTGGAAGTCGCTGTGGATCACCCCGGCTGCCTCGGGAGCCGTCGCCCCGACGCGGATCGTCCAGGCCCGGGTTTCCTTTGGCCCGGTGGTCAGGAATGTGGTCAGCCCGAGCGCGGCGAACCCGGCCTTGGCCAGCCGGTCCAGCCCCGGTTCGCCGAGCCCGAGTTCGGCCGCGAGTTCGGCTGCCTCGTCCTCGGGCAACTCTGCGAGCTCCGCCTCGGTCTTGACGTCGAGGAAGATCGGCTCAGCCGGCGCCACCAGGTCAGTGAGCTCTTTCTGCTGATCGTCGGCCAGGCCGGTCATGTCGGTGTTGAAGACGTACAGGAACGGCTTGGCCGTCAGCAGTTGCAGCTCGCGCAGGTCACTGAGCCTGATGCCGGCTCCTGCGGCGCCCTGCGACAATGTGGTCCCCTGGTTGAGCAGCCGCTCCGCGGCTGCGGCGGCATCAGCCACGCGAAGCCGTTCTGCATCCCTAGAGAACTTCACTTCCTTGGCGAGCCGCGGCAAGGCTTTGTCCAGCGTCTGGAGGTCCGCCAACATCAATTCCGTGGAAATGGTCTCCACGTCGCGAGCCGGAGCCACGTCACCGTCGACGTGGCTCACGTCCGGGTCATCGAACACCCGCACTACCTGGCAGATCGCGTCGGTCTCCCGGATGTGCGCGAGGAACTGGTTGCCCAGCCCCTGCCCCTCGGACGCCCCCCGGACCAGGCCAGCGATGTCGGTGAACCTCACCGTGGCCGGGATGATCTTGGCTGACTTGCTTAGCTCCGCCAGCACCTTAAGCCGCGGGTCGGGGATGCCCACGATGCCCACGTTGGGCTCGACAGTCGCGAACGCATAGGTCGACGCCAGCGCACCCGCCCTGGTCAGGGCGTTGAACAGGGTCGACTTCCCCACGTTGGGCAGGCCGACGATGCCGATGGACAAGCTCACCCGGGCAGTCTAGGGCCAGCCGGAGACCACGAAATCACGCCTTCCCCGTTACAACCCGTTCTGCTGTGATACGCGTGAGCAGCAATCATGCAGCTGGGGAGGTTGTCATGACGCACAGGCATGAGCCGGTCCGTGCCGTGATCCGCCGCACGCGGACGGCCCCCCGGTTGCTCGGCGCGGCCGCCGCCGTGACCCTGACCCTGGGCGCGCTCGGTGCGGTCGCGCCGCCGGTCTCGGCGGCGACGAACGCGAGCTACTTCTTCACCAGCGGCACCGTGGGCATCACGTCCGGCGGCCACACCTGGAAGCTGCAGGTGTCGCTGATCGGCGGATCCTCGGGCGGCCCGGTGATCGTCGACGTGCTGATCGAGACCCCGCACCTGAGCGGCACCGAGATCCACGACTGGGGCATGCAGATGCCGGGCGCCGACTTCACGGTCAACCAGGCCACCGGCGCCGCGACCATCGACAGCCACTCGGACCTGTCCCCGGTCGCCTCGCTGGACTTGACCTACAAGCCCACCGCGCACTCCGCCGGGACCTGCTCGTCCGGCAGCGAGACCGACTACACCGGCACGCTGACCGGCTCGGTCACGCTCACCACCGGCCTGAAGGGGCTGAAGCTCAGCGACGCGAAGGCGACCTTCGCCGTCCCGAACACCCTCCAGGTGGAGAGCGCGTGCGTCCCGCCGCTCCCGTGCTCCTTCGCCTCATGGGGCGGTGCGCTCGGCGGCATACAGACCATGCCCGTCGCGGCCGGGATCGCCGCCGGCAAGCCCGGGCACCTGGTGCACTTCGCCGACGTGACGAAGAAGGTGTCCCTCTCGGCCCCGGCCGGGGCGACCCGCGATGACGGCGCGGAGGTCCAGGCCACGGCACCGGTGTTCAACTCGAAGGCGAAATCGCTGACGGTCAAGGGCCTGGCGTCCGGCGCGGTCACCGGCACAGGGGTGATCTCCGGTGCCAAGATGGTGACATCCGGCTCCGAGACCTGCGCCGTGGACGGCACGACCTACACCCAGAAGTCCACCAGCTACGACGTGGCCTCGTGGAGCAGCAGCACCCAGTTCACGGCCAGCACGATCTTGACCGGAACGCTCAAGGTGCCCACCACGGGCACTGGCGACTTTGACCTCATAACGCTCACCAAGTGATCGCGCCGGCCCGGACCTGACCGGGTTCCGGGGAACCCAGAAGCCCCAGGTCCCCCCGCCCGGCCAGGTGCGCCCGCGCGGGGGCCCGGGGTACCCGGCCGTGGCCGCCCGCGGCCCGATCGGCACCCGCCGGCCCCGGGCCCGCGTGGCGAATGGGAACTGTCCTCGCTTGCTGCAAGTATGGCGACATGACCGTGATCTCACTGCTCACGCTGGTCATCGGCGTGCTGCTGGGCGCGGTCATCGGCTTCCTCGTGGCACGGAACCGGGAGGCAGGTGCCGCGGCGGACCTGGCGGCACGGGCAAGCGCGGCCGACGAGCGCGCCCGCGCCGCGGAGCAGCGGACGGCCCTGGTCGACGGGCAACTCGCGGAACGGTTCCAGGCGCTGTCCGCCCAGGCTCTCGACGCGAGCGCGCGCCAGTTCCTGGAGATGGCGGAGGGGCGGTTCAGCGCCGCCAACGCCAGGGCGGCGGGCGAACTGGAGACCCGCAAGGCCGCGGTGGAGGGCCTGGTCGGGCCGCTGAAGGAGACGCTGACCCGGGTGGAGGCGCAGTTGCGCGAGTCGGACGCGCAGCGCGCCGCGTCGCACGCCGCCCTGACCGAGCAGATGACGATCACGCGGCGCAGCTCCGACGACCTCAACCGGCAGACGCAGGCCCTGGTCACCGCGCTGCGCCGGCCAGAGGCCCGGGGCCGCTGGGGCGAGATGCAGCTCCGCCGGGTGGTCGAGCTTGCGGGCATGAGCGCCCGGTGCGACTTCGACGAGCAGGCCACGCTGGCCAGCAGCGCCGGGCAACAGCGCCCGGACATGGTGATCCACCTGGCCGGTGGCAAGAACATCGTGGTGGATTCCAAGGTCTCGCTCGCGGCCTACCTGGAGGCCGCCGAGGCCACGGACGAGACCGTGCGCGAGACCCGGCTCACCGCGCACGCCCGGCAGCTGCGCGAGCACGTGGACCGGCTGGCCGCGAAGGCGTACTGGTCGGCACTGCCGACGGCGCCGGAGTTCGTGGTGCTCTTCATCCCCGGCGAGGCGTTCCTCGCCCCGGCCCTGGAGCACGATCCCGGCCTGCTGGAGCACGCGGTGGCCCGCCGGGTGCACATCGCCACCCCGACGACGCTCGTCTCGCTGCTACGCACCGCCCAGTACGCCTGGCAGCAGGAGGCGACTCTCGGAGAACGCCCGGGCGGTGTTCGACGCCGGGCGGGAGCTCTACGACCGGATCTCCGGCCTCGGGCAGCACGTGAACCGGGTGGGCAAGGCGCTCACCGGCGCGGTGGCCGCCTACAACCAGACCGTCGGCTCCCTGGAGAGCCGGGTACTGGTGAGCGCCCGCCGCCTCGCCCAGCTCGGCCTCGTCGAGGACAGCCAGGAGGCACCGCGGATCGTGGCGGAGACCACCAGATTGCTGTCCGCCCCCGAACTGACCGCCCCGGCCGTCCCCGCGCCCGCCACGCCCGAGCTGACCACGGCGGCCGCCGCCGAACCGAACCCTCCCGGAATGGCCGAAGCGGACGCCCCCAGGGATGTCGCTGAGTCACCGGCCAAGCTTTTCCTGGCCCACACCCATGGCGCCGCCACCTAACGGACCGCCCGAGCAGGCTGCTGGCCCGGCAGCACGGCTCACCGGGCGCGGGGCCTTGCTGACCATGACCGGGGTCTTCCTGATCGGCCTGCTGGCGGCCACCTGGCTGGGCTGGCCGGTGCTGGCCGGCCTGGCCTTCGTGGCCGGCTGCGTGCTCGCCGCCCGGTACGCCGCGACCGCCGCCCTGCTGACCGTGGTGGTCAGCCCGCCGCTGCTGTTCCTGATCGTCGTGATCCTCGTCAGCGCGATGACCGTGCCGGGAGGCTTGTTCCTGTCCATGGTGGTGGGCAGCGTGGCCACGCTCGCGAGTGTCGCGCCGTGGCTGGCCGGGGGCATGGTCCTCACGGTGATCATCACCTGGACCCGCGGCCTGCCGCGGTGCATCCAGGACCTGCGCCGGGAGCTGGGCTCCGGCTGACCGGCCGCGCCATGCCCGGCCGGCGCGGGCGCTAGCCCTTGCGGTCGGCCTTCGCCCGGCGCAACTCGTGCGGCAGGGCGAACTGCATCCGCTCCGGCACCGCCTCGACCTCCTCGACCTGGTCGAAGCCGCTCTCGGCGAGGCGCGCGAGCATGCCCTCCACCAGGTCCTCCGGAACCGAGGCCCCGCTGGTCAGCCCGACCGTGCTGACGCCTTCGAGCCACTCGGGCCGCAACGCCGAGGCATCGTCCACGAGGTACGCCGCGCCGGCGCCGCCGTCGCGGGCCACCTCGACCAGGCGCACCGAGTTCGACGAGTTCCGCGAGCCCACCACCAGGACCAGGTCCGATTCACCGGCGATGGCCTTGACCGCGGCCTGCCGGTTCTGCGTGGCGTAACAGATGTCGTCGCTGGGCGGGTCGATCAGCAGCGGGAACCGCTGCCGGAGCGCGGCGACGGTCTGCTGGGTCTCGTCCACCGACAGCGTGGTCTGGGACAGCCAGGCCACCTTGGCCGGGTCCCGCACCTGCGTGGTGGTGCTTTCCTCCGGGCCGTCCACGAGGTGGATGTGCGTGGGCGCCTCACCCGTGGTGCCGACGACCTCCTCGTGCCCCTCGTGGCCGATGAGCAGGATGTCGTAGCCCTGGGCGGCGAACCGCCGCGCCTCGTTGTGCACCTTGGTGACCAGCGGGCAGGTCGCGTCGATCGTGTGCAGGCCGCGCTTGCGGGCATCCTCGCGGACCTGCGGCGCCACCCCGTGCGCGGAGAACACGACGACCGCGCCCTCCGGCACTTCCTCGGTCTCCTCCACGAAGACCGCGCCGCGGGCTTCTCCAGGTTCGCGACCACGTGGGAGTTGTGCACGATCTGCTTGCGCACGTAGACGGGGGCGCCATACAACTCGAGTGCCACCTCGACCGTCTGCACCGCCCGGTCAACCCCGGCACAGTAGCCGCGGGGCTTGGCGAGCAGGACGCGTCGGGTCTGGACAGGCATGCCTCTCATGGTAAGCGAGCCCTCCGGGGACCCTGCCTCCCACCGCCGGGGTGATGCCGGCCGGGCTTTATCCGTACAAACTCCTGGGCCGCTGGTGCGGTGAACGGGACGAGACGAGACAATGAACTCACGCACACGCTGGCGCCACGACCGCCAGCGGCGACGCAGGCACGCATGCCAGGGAGAATCACCATGCCAATCCCGCAGGTCAATGACCGCATCAAAGAGGCTCCCGTGGTCGTGCTCCGAGCGGTCTTCGCCGGGATCGGCCAGATCCTGCTGACCGCCGACAAGGTCCGCGCCCGGGCCGCCGAACAGGTCTGGACGCCCGACCGGCCCCCGGCGCCGGGCCCCCGGCCCCCGGTGCCGGGCCTGCGGTCGACGGCGCCGGGGCCCCGGAACGGGACCACGCACGCCGAGCCCGCAGTCGCGGAGCACTCAGCCATCCGTGAGGCCCCGGTAAGCCCGGCGCCCGCGCCCGCCGCCAGGACCATGCCTGTCACCAAGGCCGCGCCTGTCACCAAGGCCGCGTCCGCCGCCAAGGCCGCGCCTGTCACCAAGGCCGCGCCTGCCGCCAAAGCCACGCCTGCCGCCAAAGCCACGCCCGCGGCTAAGGCCGTGCCCGCGGCTAAGGCCGTGCCCGCGGCTAAGGCCGTGCCCGCGGCTAAGGCCGTGCCCGCACCACGGGCGCCGAAGGCGGACCCGGTGGCGGTGGAGCCGCCGCTGCCCGGCTGGGACGGCCTCTCGCTGGCCTCCCTGCGGGCCCGGCTGCGCGGGTTCGACGCGCCGACGATCCGGGCGATGCTGGCCTACGAGCAGGCCCATGCCGGCCGGGAGCCGGTGATCACCATGCTCGAACGGCGCCTGGCGAAGATCACCGCCGGATAGCACGCACCGGAGCCGGGCGGGGTGCCATTGTGGTGTTGCCATGCCACTGCAGACCTCCGCTGAGTCGCCCGTCCCGGTGCGCACCGCGCTCCGCCTGGTGGGCGACTGGGTGGGCAGGCTGGGCCGGATCTGGGTCGAGGGCCAGATCGCCGAGCTGACCAAGCGCGGCAGTACCGCGTTCCTGACCTTGCGGGATCCGGTGGCCGCGGTGTCGGTGCGGGTGATCTGCGCCCGCGCGGTGCTGGAGGCGACAGACCCGGCGCCCGGCGAGGGTGCCCGCGTTGTGGTGTGGGCCAAGCCCGAGTTCAACGTGGCTCGCGGGTCGTTCTCGCTGGCCGCGCTGGAGATACGGGCCGTGGGCATCGGTGAGCTGCTGGCGCGGCTGGAACGGCTGCGCCGCGCGCTGGCCGCCGAAGGCCTGTTCGCGGCCGAGCGCAAGCGGCGGCTGCCGTTCCTGCCCGGGTGCATCGGCCTGATCTGCGGGCGCGACTCGGCGGCCCAGCGGGACGTGCAGGAGAACGCCGCCCGTCGCTGGCCCGCGGTGCGGTTCCGGGTCGAGCAGGTGGCCGTGCAGGGCACTTCGCGGTCGCCGAGATCACCGACGCGCTTGCCCGGCTGGACACCGACCCCGCCGTGGACGTGATCGTCATCGCCAGGGGCGGCGGCTCGATCGAGGACCTGCTGCCGTTCTCCGACGAGTCACTGCTGCGCGCGGTGGCCGCCTGCCGCACCCCGGTAGTCAGCGCGATCGGCCACGAGCAGGACACCCCGCTGCTCGACCTGGTCGCCGACGTCCGGGCCTCCACGCCCACCGACGCGGCCCGCCGGGTGGTGCCGGACGTGACCGAGCAGCTCGGCCTGATCGCGCAGTTGCGGTCCCGGGCCCGCCGGATCGTCGCGGGCAGGCTGGACCGGGAACGTGCCTGGCTGGACGGCATGCGCTCGCGCCCGGTGCTCGCCGACCCGGTGCGGGAGATTGACCGGCGGCAGGAGCAGGTGACCGCGCTGGCCGAGCGCGGCCGCAGGGCGCTGGCGGCCGAGCTTGTCCGCGCCGACGACGACATCGGCCACCTGCGCGCCCGGCTGCTCGCGCTGGCACCGTCCGCCACGCTGAAGCGCGGTTACGCCATCGTCCAGCGGCCAGGCGGCGGCGTGGTCCGCAGCGCCGCCGAGGTCACCGCCGGGGAGCGGCTGACCGTGCGGTTCGCCGACGACCAGCTGCCGGTCACGGCCGGCGACGGCGACGCGGCCTGACCTCGCTCTACCGGCCCGGCAAGGGCACCGCCGGCTAGGTTTGTCACCGTGACGGAGGCTGCTTCCCCGGTCCCCTACGAGACGGCGCGCGATCAGCTCGCCGACGTGGTCCGGCGGCTTGAGAGCGGGGGACTCACCCTGGAGGAGTCGCTGGAGCTCTGGGAACAGGGCGAGCGGCTTGCCATCATCTGCTCAGAGTGGCTCGAGGGGGCCAGGGCGCGGCTCACTGCGGCATCGGCCGACGAGGCGGGGCGCCAGCGAGCCCGCCGCGCCGTTCTGAGGTGTTCGTTTCCGACGGAAGGCGCCGGCCATGACAGATCCCCAGACCGACGGCATCCCCGGCGAGCCCACGCTCATGGTCAGCGAGCCCCCCAGACCGCCCCGGCAGGCGCCGGACCGCAACCTGGCCCTGGAACTCGTCCGGGTGACCGAGGCCGGTGCCATGGCGGCCGCCCGGTGGGTGGGCCGGGGCGACAAGAACGGTGCCGACGGCGCCGCGGTGCACGCGATGCGCACGCTCATCAACACGGTCTCGATGAACGGCGTGGTGGTGATCGGCGAGGGCGAGAAGGACCACGCCCCGATGCTCTACAACGGCGAGGAGGTGGGTGACGGCAGCGGTCCCGCCTGCGACGTGGCGGTGGACCCGATCGACGGCACCCGGCTGACCGCCAACGGCATGCCGAACGCGATCTCCGTGCTCGCCGTCAGCGCGCGCGGCTCGATGTATGACCCATCCGCGGTGTTCTACATGTCCAAGCTGGTCACCGGGCCGGTCGCGGCCGACGTGGTGGACATCGAGGCGCCGGTCGCGCACAACATCGGCAAGGTCGCCAAGGCCAAGGGCTGCTCGCCGCAGGACGTGACCGTGGTCATCCTGGACCGGCCGCGGCACGCCGACCTCATCACCGAGGTCCGGGCGGCGGGCGCGCGGATCCAGCTCATCACCGACGGCGACGTGGCCGGCGCGATCATGGCGGCGCGCGACGGCACCGGGGTTGACCTGCTGCTCGGCATCGGCGGCACGCCCGGAGGGCATCATCGCCGCGTGCGCGATCAAGTGCCTCGGCGGGACCATCCAGGGCCGCCTCGCCCCGCGCGACGACGCCGAGCGGCAGCGGGCGCTGGACGCCGGGCACGACCTCTACCGGGTGCTCACCACCGACGACCTGGTCGCCTCGGAGGACGCGTTCTTCGCCGCCACCGGCATCACCGACGGGGAACTGCTGGCCGGGGTCAGGTACCGGGCGGGCGGCGCCACATCCCATTCGCTGGTGATGCGGGCCCGGTCGGGCACCATCCGGACCATCACCAGCGAGCACCAGCTCTGGAAGCTGCGCGCCTACAGCTCGGTCAACTTCGACTCCACCGACTGAGCGCCCACCAGCTGCTTCGTCGAGCACTGGAACGGGAGGCGCTGGATCGTCCAGCCCAGCCCCAGCGTGGGCGTCAGCGCGAACAGCCTGAACAGCGTGGCTGCGGTCTCTGCTTCCAGCGCCTGGGCGGTGGGCTCCTACCGCGGCATCTCCCGGACTCTCATCCTCTACCGCAACTGACCATGCCCGCGCTGCTCAGGAGCGCTGCTTGGGTCATCGAGTGAACCACGGCCCTGTGCTGGCACACTCAGCGGTAAATAAACGATCCCCGGTTTAGTGACCTATCTACATTGACTCGCATGCACTGACCTGCGGTTTCTATGATACCTTTAAAGAAAACTCTAGCTGCGGCGTCACACATAATGGCACATATATTCTGTGATATGACGAACCTGCAGGTCATGGACTTAACTCTAGTCTAGTCCATGGGGCTTACCCGGAAGTAGCGTGGCTTATGGGCGTAAGCCACACCACTAGGCGCGAAACGGCGAGTTGCGGTCAATCACCCGCATCGCGATCGGTAGAGTCAGCCCCGTCCATTAAAAGCAAGAAGGCCCACAGCGTAGCCCAAACTACGCGGATCGGCGGGCCCCCTCGGTCCGTTACAGGAACCAGGCGAGTTTTATGGCAACACGACGTGCAGCATCGCGTGCCCACGCAGCCGAGGAGGGCCTGATCGACCGCGGCAGGCGAGAGGGCGAAGACGCCAACATGGTCGAGATTCGAGTGCATCTCGACGCAGTACGAGCGCTGCTCCCCGATCACGAGGCCCGTATCCGGGAACTCGAAGCCGCCAAGGCCAAACTCCTGGGCGCCTGCCTTCTGCTCGCCACCGTTGCCGGCAGCGCATCGGGATGGCTCGCACTGGTCACGCATCACTGAGCCCCCGACTAACCGTTCTCCGCCACAAGAGGCGGCCCCCGACAAGGGCCACACGCTTGCCTAACGCAACGTCCGGCCATTCTGCGGACCGCACTATGCCCGTTGTCCCGTGCCCGCACCGCCGTCTCGCTTCTTTGGTGTCATTCGTATTGCCGCTGGCAGTGTCGCGGCCGCCGCGGGCTTCATTTGCCTCTCGTCCGGCGTCTATGGATGGGCAGCCCGCCTGCTGCCCGGCCAAGATCATCTATCGGGATCCGGCACGCAACCTGGGCCGGCCGGATCGGCATGATCACGAAGGGCAGGGGGCGGGCACGGGGCAACGGAGCCCGGCGGCGCGGGTTGCTGCCTGCGCAAAGGGCGAGATAAAAGAGCACCCGCCGCAAGCTTGACCGCATAAGGTACGGTGCGTCTTCTTCGGTGCTCATCGCGGGCCCGGCACGTGCCCGGTGCCCGACTCACATGTTCGGCGGTGTCTCGTGGTTGCGGATCTGCTCCGCGCGCTGCTGGCCGGGGCTGCCGGGGCCGTGCTGCCCGGGTACTTCTGGGCTGCGGTGCTGCGGCCGACCAGTGGGCTGGGTGAGCGGCTGGCCTGGTCCACCGCGGTGTCGATGGCCGCGGTGCCGGCTGTTGCGGTGCTCCTGGCCCGGGCCGCCCACACCGGTGTCGCGCTCTGGGTGGCGCTGGCATCGGTGCTGATCGTGTTCGGCTCGGGCCTGGTCGTCTTCCGGCTCCGCGGGCCAGCACCCGGGACGGCGGCCCCGGTGCTGCGAATGCCCGAGCCGACCCGGGACCCGCGGGTTCTCGGCCTGGTCGCCGCCGCCATCGCCCTCGGCCTGCTGATGATGGCGGACCACCGCCCGCCGGCCGGCGTGCTCGCGGTCATCGCGGTCGCACTGCTGGCCGGCGGTGCCCTGATGGCGTGGCCGCGCCCTACCGCGCCGGAGGACTCCCCGTCACCGGGGATGGCGGGGTTCCTGTCGGCGCCGCCGCCCGCACCGGAGCCGGCCTCCCCGGCGTCGGCCGCCCCGGTACCGGAACCGCCGGGGGCCGATGCGGCGTCCGGGCACCCGGAACCCGCGCCCGCTCCCCCGCCGCCGGGCCGCCCGGCAGTGACCCGCCCGGCAGCGGCGCACGCACCGGCCGGTGCCGCGCCCGCGGCGGACCGGCGGCCGTTCGGCCTGCCGCTGCCCGTGGTGCGGGACGGCGGCCTCGCGGTGATCCTGGTGCTGACCGCGCTGCGCGTCTACTCCGGCGTGGTCCGGTTCGAGTGGCCCTACATCAGCGGCGGGGACCAGTTCTCCCACGCGGTCATGGCCGAGCAGATGCTCGCGCACGGCCAGTACCCCAGCTACCTGATCTACCCGCCCGGCTTCTCCGGGCTCACCGCGGTCGTCTGCAGGTTCGCCGGCCTCACCCCGCTGGCGCTGTTCCCGGTGCTGGCGCCGATGCTGCTCATCGTCACCGCGCTCGGCGCCTACGCCCTGGCCACCAGGCTCTGGGGCTGGGAGTACGGGCTCGGCGCGGCGGCGGTGTCCGGGCTGGTGCTGACCGGCGCGTTCAACGGCTTCGCCGGGGGCCGCTACCCCGACCTCGTCTCCGCCTTCTTCCTGCTGGTGATGACCGTCGCGGCGCTGATCACGGTGTACGAGGCCCCGACGGTGCGCTCCGCCGCGCTGGTGACCGTGGTGGGTGCCTCCGCGGTGCTGTACCACTCGGTGGCCACCCTGTACGCGGCGGTGCTGTTCGTCCTGGTGGCGCTGATCTGCCTGCCGTACCTGATGCGCGGGCGGCACCGCCCGGAGATCCGGGCGCTGCTGCTGTCGCTGGCCGGGGTGGCGGTGCTGTCGGCGTGCTACGCGATCTACATCTACAACCCCGGCGGGATTCTCGGCGGCAAGTCCGCCACCGGCGGCGCGGTGTCCATCGTGCTCGGCAGCCAGTCCCCCGCGTCCCAGGGGGCGCTGCTGAAGGAACTCGGGCCGCCGGTCGTGTGGCTCGGGCTGCTGGGCGTCGCCGCGCTCGCGGCGAGCCTGCGCTACCTGCGCCGCCCGGCACAGGTGCTCACCGCGGCCACCGTCGTCGCCTGGTGCGTGGTGATGTACCTGGGCAGCCGGACGTCGCTGGACGGGTTCCCGCAGCGGTTCGAGCGTGACCTCGGCGCGCCACTCTCGGTCATGGCAGCCTTCGGCGGCGGGCTGATCGTCCGCTCGCTGCCGCTGCGCGGTACCACCGCGCGGACCGCATCCGCGCTGGCCGCCACCACGGCCGGCGTCCTGGTCGCGGCGATGCTGCTGGCCCAGGCCTTCCACGCGGTGAACTCCAGTGACCGGTCCGCGGGCGAACTGCTCACCCACCGGGTCGCCGCGGCCGGCCAGTGGCTGGCCCGGCACAACACCGGGGGCACGGTCATCTCGACGCCGTACCTGAACCCCGGGGTCACCAACCGGGCCGTCCTGGCCATGGGCGGCTACACCGGCCTGCAGTCCTACAGCCCGTTCCGCATCGCCCACCCGCGGTCCCTGCCCACCGCCGGCAAGACCCCGCTGCTCGATTCGCAGCAGGTGCTGCTGCACCCGCAGACCTGCCAGTCCGCGAACATCCTCGTGCACCAGGACGTGCGTTATGTCGTGCTGTACCGGGTCGGCAACGGCGCCGATCTGCCCGCCTTCGCCGCCGACCCGGCGCATTACCAGCAGGTGTTCGAGAACCCCTCGGTGATCATCTACGCGACGCACCGGACCGGCTGCGGCTGACTGGCTCCGGCCGGCGCGCTGGCGTCGTCACCCGGCCGGCCTGGTGGCGACGAGCACCGTGGCGGCCAGCTCGGGGGACCGTGCCACCCGTGGGACCAGGCCGCCGCGGCGTGCCGTTTCGCATGCTTGCTGTTCTTGCCGTTCGGTGATCTCGGCCAGCAGCCCGCCGCCGGGCGCCAGCCACAGCCGGGCCTGCGCGGCGACCCGGCGCAGCACATCCAGGCCGTCGCCGCCGCCGTCCAGCGCCACCAGCGGCTCGTGCAGCCGCGCTTCGGCGGGCAGCAGCCCGACCTCCCCGGTGGGCACGTAGGGCACGTTGGCGGCCAGGATGTCCACCCGGCCGCGCAGCGCGGCGGGCAGCGGCTCAAACAGGTCGCCCGCGTGGACGTGGCCGCCGGCCGGGCCGATGTTGCGGCGGGCGCAGCGCACCGCGACGGGGTCGATGTCGGCGGCATGCAGCTGCGCGGGGTCCAGCGCCGCAGCCAGCGCGGCGCCCACCGCACCAGAACCGCAGCAGAGATCCACGATCACAGGGCGCGGCGGGGCGAGACCGGTAGCTTGCCGGACGAGGAACTCGGTACGGCGGCGCGGCACGAAGACGCCGGGCTCCACGGCTATCCGCAGGCCGCAGAAGTCCGCCCAGCCGACGACGTGTTCCAGGGGCAGGCCGGACGCGCGCCGGTCCACCATGGCGGTCAGCTCAGCGGCCGTCCCGGCCGCGGCGATGAGCAGTTCCGCCTCGTCCTCGGCGAACACGCACCCGGCGGACCGCAGCCGGGTGACGATGGCGGACCGGGAACCGGCGGAAAGTTGCAGGGACATGAGCACCCAGGGTCAGCCCTGGCCGGTGGGCCGCCGGGCGAACCTGCCGCGCCAGCGTGCCCCGGGCCGGCGCGGGGCATGCACCTGCACCCGGCCCGCGACCGTGACCGCCCGGACCTCGATCAGCGGTGACCCCGGCGGCGCCTGGGCGACCTGGCGCCCGCCCAGGTCGGGCCCGGCCCTGCCCGGGTGCCGGGCACCGGTGACGACCACCTGGACCCGCTCGGGCACGAGCAGGTGCAGCTGGCCGCCGACCAGGGTGGCGTGCAGGACCATGTGCATGCTCTGGAGCAGCGCCTCCCGCATGTCCAGGATCACCTGGCCGCCCACCGCGGTCACGGTCAGCCTGTCGGGCACCACCCAGCGGCCGTCGCGCTGGACGGTGGCGAAGAACGCGGTGACCGACCGGGAGTCGTCGAGCCGGACCGGCTGGCCCGCGGCCGACACCAGGTCCGTGGTCAGCGAGGCCAGATCACCGAGGGTCCGTGCCTGGTAGGCACGCTGTACCCGGTGGGAATGCTCTTCAAGGGTGAGCCGCCCGTCGGCTGCCGCCGCCGCGAGCACGGCCACGACCCGTTCCCGGTCGTCGTCGGAGGCGCGCAGGTCGCTGGGTTTGCGTGCCGGGCTCACCTGACGAAACTATCCGCCCCGGACCGGCGCCGTCACCTCTGCGGGCGTGCCCGGGGCGCCGCGTTCGCCGCGGCAGCCGGATGTCCCCCATCGATACCGCGCAGCAGGATGAACGGCGGCAGGCCGCCATTGGCGTTATGGTGCTGAATTGTGGTTGTTTATTCGCCATTGCCTGCTTCGGCACGCAGATCATCGGCGAATAGGATGGCCGGAGCGCGGAGAGGTGCCGGTGTCTGGCGATGAGCTGACTGGCCGCGACCGGGCCGGAGCGGGCCCGCAGGCGCAGGCCGGGATATTAGGCCAAGGCAGCGCCATGGCTGGCCCAAATGGTGTCAAAACGGCGCCGGAGAAAGTCCCGGAGGCCGGGACTGCCGCGGTGCCCCCTGGCGTCCGGCCCGCCCATATCCGGTTGCGCCGCCCGCGTGGTTCCGCCGGGCGCTGGCTGTCGATTTTCGCGGGGTCGCTCGGGCTGTTCCTGATCCGTTTCCTGGTGCCCACCCGGTCGGCCAGGCGGACAACCGGGACGGCCCCCGGCTGATGTGCGGCCTGGGTGTGGGCCCGGTCACCCACGGCTATCCCGCGCTTCTTCCGGTTCGCCTACTTCGAGTACGTGCCGAAGATCGCCTGCGACGGGCGCGTCCCGTACCCGTCCTCGGAACTCGTGCCGCTGGTCATCACCCGCGTGCTGACGCCGGTGCTTCGGCACTGTCCGGCGCGCTGAACCTGATCGCGCTGGGGCTGCTGATGTGCGTGATCGCCTCGGCCGGGATCGCGAGCCTGGCGGTGGGCCTGCGGGTCAGGTTGTGGGCTCAGCTGCTGGTGGCGGCCGTGCTCTGGCTGATCCTGGCGGACGCGGCGTTCTTCGACGTGTTCGCGAGCCCGTTCAGCGAGCCCGCCGCCCTGGTCGGGCTGCTGCTGGTCGCGGCCGGGCGTGCTGTACCTGGGCCGCGGCTGGCGCGCGACGGTGTGCGGCCTGATCCTGGCCGGGGCCGGGGGCTTTCTCGCGATCCTGTCCAAGGAGCAGTACCTGGTCCTGGCCGTGCCGATCTGCGTCACCCTGGTGCTGGCCAGCGCGCGCGGCGGGCCGTGGCGCGGGCTGCGCCGGTTCCGGACCCGGGAGGCCGCGCGGCGATCGTGGTCGCCGCGCTCCTCGTGGTGCTGACCGGCGGCTACGCGACCTGGAACTACACCAGCCACTACGGGCAGCGGCTGGAACACATCCAGGCCGTGGACATGATCTTCACGGACATCGTGACCAACCCGGCAACGCGCCCGCCGACCTGCGTGCGCTCGGGCTGCCGGCCAGCTGGGCCAGGTACGCCGGGCACTACTACTGGGACACGGACTCGGTCCGCAACAACCCGCTGCTCCCCCGGTACGAGCGGCGAGCTGACCGACACCAACATCACGCACTACCTGCTGACCCACCCGGGCAGCATCGTCAGCATCGGGCAGAAGGCCGCGATCAGGCCCAGCTGCTCCGGGTCACCTCGCTCGGCGACTACCCGCCGGCGCCGGCTACCGCGCCGGGCGCTGGAATCCCGGGTGATCGTGATCACCTGGCTGGCGCAGCGGCTGCCGGCCGGGCCTGGGCCTGCTGCTGCTGCTCCCGCTGTGGGCCGTGATGGCCGCGATCGCGATCGTCGCGCTGCGGCTGCGCGGCCGGCCCTGGCACCGGGACGGCGCGGTCCTGGTGCTCTGCATGACCGGATGCGCCATGGTCGCGTTCATCCCGCCCGCCTACTTCGCCGGGATCTCGACCACCAGGCACATGGTCGGCTCGAACCTGGCCACGCTGCTCGCGCTGACTCTCAGCGTCGCGCTGCTGGTCTCGATGGGCTACCGGGCCGTCGCCCGCGGACACCGCTCGCGTGCCTGTCCGGCGGACCTGGGTTAACGTTGGGAATGACCCTCTTTCTCTGTTAGTTTGCTAATAGCAATTAATGCTGAGCGAGGAGATTCACAGCCGGTGACCGAGTCCGCGAACGGCCAAGCGAAGGTGCCCGGGCAGGACGGCCCGGGCGGGCACAACGGCTCCGCCCCCGGCGGGGCGTCACCCGGTGGCGAGACGGCCGCCGGGCCCGGCACCGCCCCCGGCGGCGCCGCGCCGAACGGCTCGTCCCGGGGTGCCGTGAACCTGCGCGGGACGAACTACAAGTGGCTGGCGCTGTCCAACACGACGCTGGGCATGCTGGCGGCCACGGTCAACGCGTCGATCGTGATCATCTCGCTGCCGGCCATCTTCCGCGGGATCAAGCTCAACCCGCTGACCCCGGGCAACGTCAGCTACCTGCTGTGGATGCTGATGGGTTACCTGGTCGTCTCGGCCGTGCTGGTGGTGACGCTGGGCCGGCTCGGCGACATCTACGGCCGGGTCAAGATGTACAACGCCGGGTTCGCGATCTTCGCGCTGGGCGCGCTGTTCCTGCCGTTCGACCCGCTGACCGGGGCGTCCGGTGCGCTGTGGCTGATCGGTTTCCGGGTGGTCCAGGCATTCGGCGGGGCGATGCTGATGGCCAACGCGCCGGCGATCCTGACCGACGCGTTCCCCTCCAACCAGCGCGGCACCGCGATGGGCATCAACCAGGTGGCCGGCATCTCCGGCATGTTCATCGGGCTGATCCTCGGCGGCATCCTGGCCGCGGTCGACTGGCGCCTGGTGTTCATCGTGTCGGTGCCGATCGGCATCATCGGCACCATCTGGTCCTACCTGAGCCTGAGCGAGCATCGGCATCCGGACGCCCGGCCCGGATCGACTGGCTCGGCAACGTCACGTTCGCGATCGGCCTGATCGCGCTGCTGATCGGCATCACCTACGGCCTGCTGCCCTACGGCGGGCACTCGATGGGCTGGACCAGCCCGCTGGTGCTGGGCGGCATATTCGGCGGCATCGCCATGCTGGTCGTGTTCTGCTTCGTCGAGACGCGGGTCGCCGCGCCCATGTTCGACCTGCACCTGATGAAGATCCGGGCCTTCGCCGCCGGGATCAGCGCCACCCTGCTCGCCTCGATCGCCCGCGGCGGGCTGCAGTTCATGCTGATCATCTGGCTGCAGGGCATCTGGCTGCCGCTGCACGGCTACGCCTTCAAGGACACCCCGCTGTGGGCGGGCATCTTCCTGCTGCCGCTGACCGGCGGGTTCGTCTTCTCCGGGCCGGTGTCCGGCTGGCTGTCGGACAAGCACGGGGCCCGCTGGTTCGCCTCCGGCGGCCTGCTGGTCTCCGCGCTGGCGTTCGCCGGCCTGCTGCTCATCCCCACCGACTTCAGCTACTGGACGTTCGCGGTGCTGATCTTCGTGGCCGGCGCGGGCATGGGCCTGTTCTCCGCGCCGAACGCGGCCGGGATCATGAACAGCGTCCCGGCCAAGCAGCGCGGTGCCGCCTCCGGCATGCTCGCCACGTTCCAGAACTCCGGGTTCGTGCTGTCGATCGGCATCTTCTTCACGCTGATGATCGCCGGGCTGGCCGCCACCCTGCCGAGCACGCTCACCCACGGGCTCGCCGCCCAGGGCGTGCCGCACGCCATCGCCTTCAAGATCGGCTCGCTGCCCCCGGTCGGCAGCCTGTTCGCCGCGTTCCTCGGCTACAACCCGGTCGCCCAGCTGCTCGGCCCGACCGGCGTGCTGGCCCACCTGTCCGCCAGCCACGTCGCCCTGCTCACCGGCAAGGTGTTCTTCCCGCAGCTCATCTCCGGCCCGTTCCACCACGGCCTGAACATCGTGTTCACCATGGCGATCTGCCTGCTGGTCATCGCCGCCGGGGTGTCCCTGCTGCGCGGCGGCCGGTACGTGCACGAGGAGCAGGAGCGCCGCGGGCGACGCCGGAGAGCACCGGGCAGGCCGCGCTGGAGCGCACCGGGCGCGCCTGACCCAGCGGCCGCCCCGGCCGGTCAGCTTCCGCCGCCGGCCCGGTCCCGCGGCGAACCAGCGGCCGTCCGCCGGATTGCAGCCGATCGCGTTCACGCCGAAACGAGTCCCTGGAGCAGCCGCGCCATGGGCAGTATATAGTTAGCTCTGTGAAAGAGTTTTTCGCCGGAGTGGCGACCAGAGACCAGGCTCGCGGGGCTGAGCGGGCAGGCCAGGGCGACGGGGCCGCGGAACTGCTGGCCGCGATCAGCGTGCTGCGCCGGACGGCCCGCCGCGCCGTCCGGCAGACGTGGCCGGCCGAGCCGCTCCCCGTGGCCCAGGGTGAACTGCTCCGGCTGGTGGCCGCGCAGCCCGGCATCAGCGTCGCCGAGGCGGCCGACGAACTGCGCCTGGCGCCGAACACGGTCAGCACGCTGGTCGGGCGCCTGGCGACGCGGGCCTGCTGGACCCGCGGCCGGGTGCTGGCCGACGGGCGCTCGGTGCGGCTGAGCGTCACGGCCAAGGCCCGGCAGCGGCTGGCCAGCTACCGGGACCTGCGGGCGGAACTCACCCGCGGCGCCATGGCCCGGCTGGCACCCGCGGACGTCGAAGCCCTGGCCAGCGCGGCACCAGCGCTGCTGCGGCTGGCCGAACAGCTGGGGCGGCCATGACGCAGCGGCCTGCCCCTCGCCGGGAACGAGGCCGTCTCCCCGGCACCGAGCGCTGCCGTGCTGTGCTCCGGGATCACCTACCGCTTCGGCCAGCACTCGCGGTCGACCGGGTGAGCCTGCGTATCGAGCCGGGCGAGACCTTCGGCCTGCTCGGCCCGAACGGGGCGGGCAAGACCACGACGATCCGCATGCTGACCACGCTGCTCAAGCCCGCCGAGGGCAGCGCCACGGTGTTCGGCATCAACACGGCGCGCAAGCCCATGCGGGTCCGCCGGATGATCGGCTACGTGCCGCAGTTGCTGTCGGCCGACGCCATCGCTCACCGGGCACGAGAACGTCGAGCTGTTCGCCCGGCTGTTCGACGTGCCGCGCCGGCAGCGCCGCCAGCGGGTCGCGGAGGTGCTGGGCGCCATGGGCCTGGACCGATGCCGCCGGGCGCCTGGTCAAGACCTACTCGGGCGGCATGGTCCGGCGGCTCGAACTGGCCCAGGCGCTGGTCAACACCCCCCGGCTGCTGGTACTGGACGAGCCCACGGTCGGCCTGGACCCGGTGGCCCGCGCCGACGTGTGGGAGTTCATCACCAGGCTGCGCGAGGCCAACGCGATGACGGTGCTGATGACCACCCACTACATGGACGAGGCGGACCTGTACTGCGACCGCATCGCGCTCATGCACCGGGGCACCATCCGGGCCACCGGAACGCCGGCGGAGCTCAAGGCCGAGCTGGGCGACGAAGCCACGCTGGACAACGTGTTCCGCCACTACACCGGCGACACCCTCGACGACGCCGACCAGGGAGGCATCCGTGACGTCCGCCACGCCCGGCGCACTGCCCGGCGTCTCGGCTGAGCCCGTCCTCCCCGAGGACTCCCCGCTGGCCGCGGTCCGCCAGCTGCTCAGCCGGATGGTCACCCTCTGCTGGGTGGAGCTGCGCAAGATCCGGCACGACCGGACCGAGATGTACACGCGCGCCATCCAGCCCGCGCTCTGGCTGCTGATCTTCGGCGAGACGTTCACCCGCATCCACGCGATCGCCGCGCCGGACGGGCTCCCCTACCTGGACTACCTGGCGCCGGGCATCCTCGCCCAGTCCACCCTGTTCATCGCGATCTTCTACGGCATCCAGATCATCTGGGAGCGCGACGCGGGCGTGCTCACCAAGCTCATGGTCACCCCGACGCCGCGGGCCGCCCTGATCACCGGCAAGGCCTTCGCCGCCGGGGTCCGGTCGATCGTCCAGGCCGTGGTCATCGTGGTGCTCTCCGCCCTGCTCGGCGTGGCGCTCACCACCAACCCGCTCAACTACCTCGGCGTCGGCGTGTTCGTCGTGCTCGGGTCGGCGTTCTTCGCCTGCCTGTCGATGAGCATCGCCGGGCCTGGCCCTGTCCCGGGACCGGCTCATGGGCATCGGGCAGGCCATCACGATGCCGCTGTTCTTCAGCTCCAACGCGCTCTACCCGGAGCGGCTCATGCCCGGCTGGCTCCAGGCGATCAGCAAGGTGAACCCGCTGTCCTACGAGGTCAACGCGCTGCGCGGGCTGCTCATCGGGCTGCCGACCAACCTCGCCGCTCGACTTCGTCGTGCTGGCCGGCGCCACCACGGCCGCCATCACCGTGGCTTCGCTCCTGCTCCCCCGGCTCGCCAAGTAGCCCCGAATCCGAACATTTCTCCCGCCGGCGGACGATATCGCCCGGCCCGCGGCAGGCGGCTCAGGACAGGTAGCGCTCGCGGGCGGCGTTGCCGACCGGGCAGCCGCCCGCGGCGCCGCGGCACGCCCCGGTGTCGCACAGGCGGCACATCCAGCGCACCGCCCCGGGCCCGCGCATCAGGCCGACCAGCATCGTGCCCAGGATCCGGCGCAGTGCGTCCCGGTCCTCGGCCGGCAGCCCGGCCAGCGCGTCTTCGAGGACCTCGGCCCGCGCCGCGGCGACCCGCTCCGCCGCGGCCTGGCCGGCCTGGTGTCAGCGTCACCGACGTGGACCGGCCGTCGCCCCCAGGCCCGCGCTCGACATAGCCGGACTCCGCCATCCGGTCGACCAGCCGCACCGTCCCCGACGAGGTCAGCCCGAGCACCTGGCGCAGCAGGTCCACGGTGGGCCGGTCGAGGAAGTGCAGCAGCGCGCAGAGCGCGGCGGCCGCCGACTCCGGCCGGCCGCCCGCCTCGGCCATGGCATCGGCCATCCGGTCGGCGATCATCAGCGACAGCGCGCCGAGCAGGTTCGCCGTCTGGTCGATCGCGGGCGCGGCAGGCTGGTCAGTCAAGCTCGTAGTCGAACGTGAAGGTGCCGGGTGGCGTGCTGGTCGCGACGCTCGTGCCGGAACCGCGCAGCCCGGCCAGCGCCGCCGGTGCCGGAGCCGGGGATCACCCGCCAGGTGCCGCTCGCCGCGCCGTCGGCGAACGCGCCGTCGGCCACCATCACGCAGGTGCCCGGCCGGCCCGCGATCCGGGCGGTCACCTGCTGCAGGCCGGTGTACTCGGCGGTGCCGTCGGCGCGGTAGAACATCAGCGCCTCCCAGGTCGCCTCCCCCTCGATGTCGCCGCTGAGGCGGTAGCCGACCTTGGCCCTGGTGAGCTTCCCCTGGCCGTCAAGTTCCTGGTAGGTGTCCTCCGCCCAGGACGTGACCGTGAACGTGCCCTCTGCCCGTGCCGTCATCGCTGGCTCCTCTCCGCGGGATCTCGGTCTCGCAGATTGATGTGTGAGTCACACACTAATATGCACCACAACGAGACCCGGGACCGGCCCGGTGCGGGAAACAGTTCCGCCGGGCGGATCAGCTCAGCCCCGGACCGGGCCCGGCCTCACGCCTCGCCGGGCTGGTGCGTGCCCTGACCCAGCGCGGCACCCAGCAGGTTCTCCGCGGCGTCGACCGCCGCGCGCGCGGTGATCACGTTGATGTGGGCGCGGTCGAGCTCACCCAGCTGGATGCAGTCGAAGGCAACCCGGGCGTCGTGGATCGCGAGCTCCAGTTGCCTGGCCGCCTCATCGATGTCCAGCGGACTCGTGCCTGCCTCGGGAATGCTCATCGGCCGCCATCCTTACCTGGTACACCGAGCCGGGTGCCCGGTGCTGCCATCCAGGTTCCCCGCCTGGTGGCATGCATGCATGCCGGTCGCAGGCCCGGCACGCGACCTACCATAGGACGTCCGGCCCCACCGCACGAGGAAGTGCCTCAATGCCCGAGTTCACGCCCACCGAACTACTGCCTCTTGGCGCGGATTCCACGGAATACCGGCTGCTCACCGCGGGCGGAGTGACTGCACGGACAGCGTTTGGCAGAGAATTCATCGAGGTGGCGCCGGAGGTGCTCACGCTTGTCGCGCGCGAGGGCATGCGGGACATCGCGCACCTGCTGCGGCCCGGGCACCTGCGCCAGGTGCGGGCGATCCTGGAGGACCCCGAGGCCTCCCCCAACGACCGGTACGTCGCCCGCGACCTGCTGCAGAACGCCTGCATCGCGGCCGGCGGGGTGCTGCCGATGTGCCAGGACACCGGCACGGCGATCATCATGGGCAAGCGCGGCGGCGGGGTGCTCACCGACGGGCGCGACGAGGAGCACCTGGCCCGCGGGGTCTTCGACGCCTACACCCAGCTCAACCTGCGGTACTCCCAGCTGGCGCCGCTGACCATGTGGGACGAGCGGAACACCGGCAGCAACCTGCCCGCCCAGATCGAGCTGTACGCGACGCCGGGCGCGGAGTACAAGTTCCTGCTGATGGCCAAGGGCGGCGGGTCGGCCAACAAGTCGTTCCTGTACCAGCAGACCAAGGCGGTACTGAACGAGGCCAGCATGCTCGCGTTCCTCGAAGAGAAGATCCGCTCCCTCGGGCACCGCCGCCTGCCCGCCGTACCACCTGGCGATCGTGGTCGGCGGCACCAGCGCCGAGTACGCGCTGAAGACCGCGAAGTACGCCTCGGCCCGTTACCTGGACACGCTGCCGGCCGCGGGGTCACCGGCCGGGCACGGCTTCCGCGACCAGGGCCTGGAACAGCAGGTGCTGGAGATCACCAGGAAGATCGGCATCGGCGCACAGTTCGGCGGCAAGTACTTCTGCCACGACGTGCGGGTGATCCGGCTGCCCCGGCACGGCGCCTCCTGCCCGGTCGCCATCGCCGTCTCCTGCTCCGCGGACCGGCAGGCGCTGGCCAAGATCACCGCCGAGGGCGTGTTCCTGGAACGGCTGGAGACCGACCCGGCCCGGTACCTGCCGGAGCCGTCGAAGGAGGACCTCACCGCGGACGTGGTGCGCATCGACCTGACCCGGCCGATGAGCGAGATCAGGGCCGAGCTTTCCAGGCATCCCGGTCGCGACCAGGCTGGCGCTGACCGGCCCGCTTGTCGTCGCCCGTGACATCGCGCACGCGAAAATTGCAGAACGACTGTCCGCGGGTGACCCGATGCCGCAGTACATGCGGGATCACCCGGTCTACTACGCGGGGCCGGCCAAGACCCCGGAAGGTTATGCGTCGGGGTCGTTCGGGCCGACGACTGCGGGCCGGATGGATTCTTATGTGGACCAATTCCAGGCCGCCGGGGGTTCCCTGGTGATGCTCGCCAAAGGCAACCGGTCGCCCGCGGTAACGGCCGCCTGCCAGGCGCATGGCGGGTTCTACCTCGGCTCGGTCGGCGGGGCCGCGGCCAAACTGGCCACGGGACTGCATCACCAGGGTCGATGTGCTGGAGTACCCCGAACTCGGGATGGAAGCGGTGTGGCAGATCGAGGTGCGTGACTTCCCCGCGTTCATCATCGTCGATGACAAGGGGAATGATTTCTTCACTGGCCCGGCGGGCGGCCAAGGATCGGGCCCGCTGCTCACCATCGGCCGCCGGTGAGGAACGCTCCCGCCTGAATGCCGAATCAACGCTGGTTTTGCGATTCGCACGATTGACAAGGCGGCTGCCGGCCCCCCTAGGGGTTGTTAGTAGCAAAACTGGGTGAATTCTTATCTAGCTCTCCCAGGAAAACGGCTGGCCGAAAGGTGTAATCTCCCGGCCATGCAGTCAGTGACCGGGTCGGGACGCGTGGTCGCCGGGCGCTACGAGCTGCTGGAACCGGTCGGGCACGGCGCCATGGGAACCGTGTGGCGGGCCCGCGATCAGCTGCTCGATCGCGAGGTCGCGGTCAAGGAGGTCCGCGTTCCCGGTCCCATGACCTACCAGGACCAGAACGTGCTGCGCGAGCGCTCGATGCGGGAGGCCCGGGTCGCGGCCCGGCTGAGCCACCCGGGCGTGGTCACGGTGCACGACGTGATCGAGGCCGGCGGCACCCCGTGGATCATCATGGAGCTGGTGCCGTCCAGGTCGCTGGCCCAGGTCCTGGCCGAGGACGGCCCGCTGCCGCCGGCCCGCGCCGCGATGATGGGCATGACGCTGCTCGAAGCGCTGGGCACCGCGCACGCGGCGGGCGTGGTGCACCGGGACGTCAAGCCCGGCAACATCCTGATCACCGCCGGACGGCAGGGCGGTGCTGACCGACTTCGGCATCGCCACCTTGCACGGCGATCCCGGGCTGACCCAGGCGGGCATGGTCATGGGCACGCCCGGGTTTTGCGCCCCCGAACGTATCCGGGGGCAGCCCGCCAGCCCCGCCTCGGACCTGTGGTCACTCGGGGCGACCCTGTACGCGGCGGTCGAGGGGCGCGGCCCGTTCGAGGGCCAGGGCAGCGCGATGGCCGTGCTGGCCAACATCGTGCACGGCGACCCGCCCCCGGCGCAGTCCGCGGGGCCGCTGGGGCCGGTGATCACGGCGCTGATGAGGCGTGATCCTTCGGTGCGGCCCGACGCGGCCGCCGCCCGCCGGCTGCTCGCGTCGGCGTGCAGCGGCTACGACACCGGGGCCGGTGCACAGCCTCGGTCCAGCGTCCAGGCTCACAGCGGTGTACAGGCCGCTTCTGCTGCCCGGGGCGGCGCCGGCGCGCTGGCCGGTTCCACCACAGCCGCCAGTGCCGGCGCGCTGGCCGGATCCGCTGCGCTGGGCGACGCCCGTGCTTTGGCCGGTTCCGCTGCTGGTGCTGGTGCCGGGGCGCTGGCCGATGCGCATTATGGCTCCGGCGCTCGGGGCGGGGCTGTGCGCGAGGGGCCCGCCGGCGGCGGCATCCCGGGCGAGCCCGCAGCCGCGGGCTCAGCCGGGCTCGGCAGCACGCTCGCGTTCCCCGCCGCCGCGCCGGATGGTGCCGCAGCCTTCACCGGGCAACCGCTCGCGACGACGGCATCCCACGCTACGGTCGCTGCCCCGGATCCTGACCTGACCGTGCCCGCCCCGCGGGAGGCGGATCTTGCCGGGGCGGGGCTTGCCAGGGCTGGGCTTGCCGGGGCAGCGGCGGCTGGAGTTGGCCTGGCCGGGGCGGCTAGGGCCGGGACCGGCTACGGCACCACTGGGACCGGCTACGGCACCACTGGGACCGGCTACGGCGCCACCGGGACCGCCCAGGCACCGGCGGGCGCGGCGGCCACCGCACCCGCGCCACCGGGCGGGACTCTGGCGCTCGGCGGGACTCCGGCTCTCGGCGGGACCCCGGCGCTCGGCGGGACTCCGGCGCCGGGTGGGAAGACGGGACCGGGCGGGCGGCGGCGGCGCCCGGGACGGCACCGTCGCGCCCTGCTGTTCGGCGGCGGAACGGCCATCGTCCTGGCCACCCTGCTGGTTGCCATGGGCCTTGCCCACGCCGCGCGACTCCAGGAGAACAGGCACACGGCCGCGAGCAGCGCACTGCCGCCCGCCATGGCGCTTCCGGCCGGGTACCACTGGTACACCGCGCGAGTGTCGTCCGCACCGCGCCGGGCCGGTTTCTCCATCGCGGTGGCCGACGGCTGGCGGACGCGGCAGCACGGCGACACCACGCTGATGCGCAACCCGGCCACGAACGCCACCATCACCGTGACCCGCGGGGCACCGGGCGGCCCCGGGCCGCTGCGCGAAGCCGCCTCGCTGGCCAGCGCTTCGCACGGGTCGTTCCCCGGCTATCACCGCATCGCCCTGCTGCCCATTCCGTTCCACGGCACCCTGGCCGGTGCCTGGCGCTTCGCCTACCAGCGGCCAGGGACCGGCAACGAGCAGGTGCTGGAACTGGTGGCCCGCCTAGACACCAAGCTCGGCGCCCAGCCCTATGAGCTGACGGTGACCTCGCCCCGGCGGGCCTGGCTGGCCAGCCGGGCGGCGTTCGGTGAGGCCATGATCGCCTTCACCCCGCAGTCCTGACCGCCCGCAGTCCTGACCGCCCGCAGTCCTGACCGCCCGCAGTCCTGACCGCCCGCAGTCCTGACCGCCCGCAGCCCTGACCGCCCGCAGCCCTGAACTGCGCCGCGCTCCGGGCGTCCCCCTCCCCCGTCCTGCGGTCCTGACGCGCTGATCCAATCCACCTATGCCGGGGAAGCAAGCAGGAAGCCTGCGAATGCCCGATGGCCCTGCCGGGGCGGGCCGGCAGGGCCATCAGGGTGAAGCGGCCCTGGGCCGACTGGTGGCCAGCCCCGGACGAAGCTGGGCCCCCTAGTACCAGCCTGCCGCCCGCTCGTGCGCCCACGCGCCGCAGGGCGACCCGTAGAGCGACTTGATGTAACCCAGGCCCCAGCGGATCTGGGTGGCCGCGTCGCTCTGCCAGTCAGGGCCGGCGCTGGCCATCTTCGAGCCGGGCAGCGCCTGCGGGATGCCGTACGCCCCGCTGCTCGGGTTGGCGGCGTGGACGTCCCAGCCGCTCTCCAGATTCCACAGGCTCACCAGGCAGCCGAACTGGCTGGACGACCAGCCGTAGGACGCCAGCATGGCCGCAGCGATCTTCTGAGGGCTCCCGGACGGCTGCGGCGCAGCACCCGTGGAACCCGGCGAACTGGGGGACGCTGCCGGCGGCGGCGCTGCCGCGGCGACCGCCTGTGCGGCGGCACGGGCCGCGGCACGGCGCGCGGCGCGGCGGTCGGCCGCACGCTCTGCGGCGCGCTGGGCGCGGACCCGGTGGACCCCGAGCGAGCCGACCTCCCGACGGGCCGCGTCTGTCAGCGGTATCCCGGGATCGGGGCGGCCGGTCGCGGTCCTGGCGCCAGCCGGCGACCCGGCCATGGCCAGCCGGGAGGGTGAGCTTCCGGCCGATGCGCCGGAAGTGGTGATCCCGGCGACAACCGCGGCCGGAACGATCACGGTGACGCCCGCCATGGCGAGGGTGATCTTGGATAGTTTCTGATGGTGCGTGAACAGGTTGCGCTGCTTCTTGTGTCGCGCAGACACGAATAACCTTTGGTCGGGCGCATTGTGCGCTCGGCTCTCACCCGGGGCACTGCCGGCCGACGGACAAGACGCCCGGCCAGGGCAGAGGCGCGCAGATGTGACGCAGGTTCAAGGCGACGCGTCGCTCGGGGCAACCATCACACACGCCGGGTGCTGTCTGCAACCGATTGTGCAGGGCACGCCGGTCCCCCGGTTCCGGAATTGGCCGAAAAGGGCTGTGACAAGGATCACGAGCAAGATCAACGTAGGGTAACTAACTAGAACGCCTAGTAATAGTCGTGGGCCTGCCAGAAGGACCATGCATCGCATGGAGTTCCGTATATGGACTTGATGTAGCCCAGCCCCCACTTGATCTGCGTGGCGGGGTTTGTCTGCCAGTCCGCGCCCGCGCTGGCCATCTTCGATCCAGGCAGCGCCTGCGGTATGCCGTATGCGCCGCTGGCATTCTCGGCGTTGTACCGCCAGCCGCTTTCCCGGGTCCAGATGTCATTCAGGCAGCCGAACTGGGTCTTCGGGTCGAAGCCGAACGACGACATCATGTTGTAGGCGATGGACTGCGCGGTGCCCGGATTCGGGGGCGGCGAAGTTCACCGTGGTGCCGCCGGCAGCGCCACCGGTGGGCGTCGCGCTGCCGGTCGTCGCGGAGATGGCACTGGCCGTGCTCGCGAGCTTGGGGGCGCCGACCCGGTGCATGGTGTGCGAGGCGGTGTCCATCACGATCATCTGCTGGCGCGCCTGCTCCAGCACGGTCATGGCACGGCTGCCCGGGAGCGAAGCGGCGGCGAAGGCAGCCCCGACGTTGGTGTGGTCGGCCCGCACGACCAGGTAGCCAGCGACGGTCGTCCCGGTGATGAGGGCGATGGCCATGGCCGCCACCGGCAGCAGGAAACCGGACCGGCGCGCGGCCGCCTCCTTCCGGGGCTCCGCCTCCGGTGCTGTGACAAGGCAGTCCTTCCGTCGGCCATGCACTCCGGGGCGGGGCGCCCAGGGTGCGGACCGCTGCGGGGCAGGGCAGCGCGTCGCGTGATGGCCGGGCCCACTGCTCCCGGGCCCTGCGCCGGGCGGTGCCCGGCGCCACGGGCCTTCCGCCCTTGGCCATCGGCGATACCTTGCCAGAAGGACAGGTGGGATTCCTGAGAATTCGCGGAAAAAGCTGTGTCGCGCCGCCGAGGTCACGCTCCGTGCAGATCACAGAACGACAACATGTATCGACACAATTACCATCAGTAATTTTTTGGCCCTTGTGATGTCTGGGACCGCTGTGGCGGGAGGTGCCCGCCAGCAACGAGTTCGTGATCATGACGGGACCCTCAGCTGGGGCCGGGGTTTCCCCACGTCGTCCAGATGATGCCCGCATCCAGGTGGTCCAGATGATGCCGGACCTGTCAACCAGGGGCGGGTTGCCCTCTCGCCGGCGTTCCATCGACGCCATGGGGTCCGGGCATGCCCCGATGCGTGGGTTATCGTCCTAGGCGGCATGAGCCCTGGCGGACCTGCGGGCCGCAGCCTTACCGGCCCGCCGGGACGCCCAGATGAATCAGCCGCTCTTCCGGC